>DATLIZ010000020.1:0-86871 GCA_035539155.1 Aliidongia sp.
TTGGCTCGGCAGCACGAACGGGCCGGCGGTCGGCTGGACGGCGGACAGGCCGTTGATGGTCGGCGTGTCGACGCTCGGGAAGAATTGCGGGACGCCTTCCGGGTTGGTCGCGACCGGGTAGGTGCCGAAATAATGATCGAAAGAAACGTTTTCCTGGAAGATCACGACGACGTGCTTGATCGGCGTGGTCGTGTCGGCGTCAGGGCTGGCGGCGAAGCTCGACGAGATGCACCCCGTGGAGAGCGCGGTGCCGAGGGCGAGGGCGGCGAGCGTCTTGCCGCCGCGATGGAGAGTTGCGTGCTTCACTGATTATCCCCCATGGAAGATAAAAAAAATGCTGGTGGGTGAGCGGCCTGGGCAGCACTCGTCGACTGCCCTGGCCGTGACGGGCGATCCGACACGGCCTCATCCTCCCGCCCGCTTGGATTTGAATAAAATTGGCGAGTAAGCCGGGACCATATAGGCGGCCAATGTCGGTTTTTTATTGAAAATGTTACTTTTTAGGGCTTAAAAGATGACAGTTCTGTTGCGGTGCCGATCGGGTAAAAGACCCGCGAAAACAGTTGGTTGAGCTCAATATTGATCGGCCCGTCCGCCGTTATGATTAATATTCAACCGGGCCGCTGGAGAAACGCTGCAGCGTCTATTCGCCCCAGTCCCGGACGATCACCGGAAAACGCCGCCGCTATCATAAAACTGCAAAAATTTGCTGGCTAACTCCGCCGCGTCGCCTTCCCGTCTGGGCTTGGGGCATTGAACATTCGGCTGCGAGGATATCCAGTGACCTCCGTTTCCCGTTTGAATATCGGCTTTCCCCTGCGCGCTTTCGGCTGGTTTGTCCTGGCCGGGATCGCCGCCGGCGCTTCGGCCGCTCCGGTCGATCCAGGGATCGCGCAGTTCAAGCCGTTCGTCGTCAAAGGCGTCGGCGAGAGCCTGGCCAGCGCCAGGAAGATGCGCGACAGCATCGCCGCCCACGACCTGCAAGGGGCCCAACAAGCCTGGCTCGGCGCCCGTGCCGGCTGGGAGCAGGCCGAGGTCATCACCGACGAATTCTTCCCGGATCTCGATGACGCGATCGATTCCTGGCCGAACGGCAAGACCGGCTTTCATTCGATCGAGGCGCGCCTGTTCGGGGCGCACGAGACCGACAGCCTGGCGCAGGCGGATGAGCTGGTGAAGAATCTCACCTATTTCGACGAGAAGCTCAAATCCGTGACGCTGACCCAACAGGGCCTCCTCAACGGTCTGACTAAGCTCGCTTACGAGGTTGGCGAGAACAAGGCCGATGGCGGCGAGTCACAGTTCGCCGGCACCTCGCTCGCTGACATGATCGCCAATGTCGACGGCATCCGCACCGCCTACAAATATGTGTTCGCGGCCAGGCTCAAGTCCAAGGATCCGGTGCTCGCCGCCACCGCCGAGAAGGATATCGCCCAGCTCGGCGCCGTGCTCAAGGCGCCGGATCTGAAGAGCCTCGATGCCGATGCCCTGCTGAGCGATAGCGAGGATCTGGCCGCGACCCTGCAGGCCGCTGCCGCTCCGCTCGGCTTGACCAAGCCCGCTCTTGGAGATTGACGCATGCCCGTGTCCGCACGTTCTCTGATCCTCACCCTCGCCCTGGCGTCGAGTGTCGTCCTCGGGCATGTCGCCCGCGCCGAATATGGCGGCGATGGCGGCATCCTGCCGGCCGGAACCGAGCTCGATGACGAATTCTCGACGACCCAGCCGCGCGAGATCTTCAAGTCCGAGGCGATGCAGGGTTCGAAATCCTACATGGTCCGGCTGGGCGACATGGCGTTCAGCTCGCCCTCGCTGCTAGGCGGCCCGGCGCGCCAGGCCGGCATTAGTTGCGACACCTGCCACATCAACGGCACCAACAACGCCCGGCTGTTCGTTCCCGGCATGTCGACCGTGCCCGGCACCTTCGACACCACCGGCCCGATCTTCAATCCCAGGGCCGATAACGGCGTTCAGGATCCGGTGACGATCCCCAGCCTTCGCGGCGAGCGGTTCCAGGCGCCGTACGGACACGACGGGCGCTTCACCTCGCTGCACGAGTTCGTCCGCAACGTCATCGTCAACGAGTTCGCCGGGACGGAACCGTCGCCGGAAATCCTCGATGCGGTCGTGGCCTACATTCAGGACATCGATTTCCTGCCCAATCCGCGCCTCGACCTCAACGGCAAGCTCAAGGGCACGGCCAGCGAGTCCGAGAAGCGCGGCGAGGCGCTCTTCTCCAAGCCCTTCACCCACGATCCCAACCTCAGCTGCGCCGGCTGCCACATCCCGTCGGGCAATTTCCTCGATCATCAGCAGCATGATGTCGGTTCCCTAGGCTCGTTCAAGACGCCGACCTTGCGGAACGCGAACTTCAACGCGCCCTATTTTCATGACGGGCGCTATGCGACCTACGATCAGGTCGTCATCCATTTCGACCGGATGTTCTATCTCGGCCTCAGCAAGCAGGATCGCGACGATCTGGTCGCCTATCTCAAGGCGGTGGGCGACGGCCAGGAGCCGACCGTTCCCGACAATGTCGATATCCGCATGAAGGAGGTCCGGGACTTCCTCAGCGTCCTCGACACGGCGATCCCCGCCCACAACGCGCCGGTCATCGCCATGACCCAGGACACGGTCGGCGGCGAGCTGCGCGATCTGGCCGAAGGCTTCCCCGAGCGCAAGGACCAGACGGTGACCGGTGGCAAGCCCGAGCGCGCCAAGGCGCGCGCCGCGATCAAGGAGATGGTGCTGGCGCTGCATGCGGTGGGTGCCGCGAGCGATGCCGGCAAGTTCGACCAGGCCGGCGTGGCGCTGGAGAATTTCCGCGCGGTGATGGCCGAGTCCGTGCCCGTGATCAAGCTGGCCGAGCCTTGGTCGATCTACAATCCCGAGGTCCGCGCCGCGCGCCTCGCAGCGTTCCGCCAGCTCTATCAGGCGGCGATCGATCCCAAGGTCGTGGTTCGGCGGATGGATCCGGACGAGTAGGGCGGGGCCGGCCATACTTGAATTCACCTCGAAGGCCGCGAACGGCGGCGACGCCGTTCGCAACTCCTGCCCAATCTGCGGCGGCCTCGTCTTCGGCGGCGAGGTCGGCAAGGACGAATCCTTCACGATCTATGCGGGCTCGCTCGACGATCCCTCGCGCTTCCATCCGAAGGTCGCGATCTTCGCTCGCAGCCGCTCGGACTGGGCCATCATCCCGCCGGGGCTCACGATTTTCGAGGCCATGCCCGGATGAGCGCCCGTCAGGCGTAGCTGTCGAGCACGTCGAGCGTGCTTTCCCAGCCGATGCGGTCGAAATTCTCCGCGATCCAACGGTCGGCCGTGTTGAAGCCCAGCTCATGCAGATGCTCCAGGAACGGGCGTTCGGTATTGAGCTTGCTGAGCGCGCCATATTTCGCCAGCTCCGCTTCGGCGCCGATCTGGTGGAAGCGCACGGCGGCGTAGCGCTCGTCTTCGAGCGATCCGCTCTCGATCAGGCTGGAAACGGTGGCGATGCCGAACATCTCGCTGACTAGGCTGGAGTTGAAGCTCATCTCGTTGATGCGGTTCAGGATGTCGCGGGCGGTCACCGGCACTTCCGGCCGATTCATCGGGTTGATCTGGACGATGACCACATCGCTCGACGAGCATTCGTCGATCAGCGGATAGATCGACGGGTTGCCGAGATAGCCCCCATCCCAATAGTGCTCGCCATCGATCTCGACCGCCCTGAACATCAGCGGCAGGCACGCCGAGGCGAGCAAGGTCCGGGCCGTCAGCTCCGGCGTCCGAAACAGCCGCGACTTGCAGGTGCGCACGTTGGAAGCGGTCACGAACAGCTTGATGTCGGGATGAGCCCGCAGCCCCTCGAAATCGATGAGATCTTCGAGCAGATCGCTCAGCGGATTCAGATTCATCGGATTAAGCTGAGTCGGCGCCCAGATGCGCGAGATGAAATCCATCATCATGAAGGTCGGATCGGCATCGACCTGCCAGCCGTCGGACAAGCCGGGAATGCCGCGGATGAAGCTGCGCGGCAAGGCGTTCAGGCCCGCGATCCGGCCCCAGAATCTGTCCAGCCCGTCGATCGCTCCCTGGCGGCTACCCTTGATGAACCCGTCCGCGAATACCACGGCGTTCATCGCCCCGGCGCTGGTGCCGCTGATGCCGTCGATGTAGAGCCGCGGCTCGCAGATCAGCCGATGCATGACGCCCCATGTGAACGCCCCATGGGAGCCGCCGCCTTGCAGCGCCAGGCTGATATGCTTGATCCCCGGCCGGCTCGGCGTTTGTCGCCGCGGCAGCGGTATGCGAGCGGGCAGGCTGCGAGGCATCGGCGGACACTCCGTATGGGGCGGGGTCGCCCTGGAGGCGGGACAAACCCGTGGCGAGTTTATCCTAGCGCGCCGTCGCTGTCCGGTTGATCTCGTATGCCTCCGGCCGAACGTCCCGGGTCGGAGCGATCCAGGACGTTCGGCCGGCCTACCTCAATGGAAAAGCGCGAGATTGATCGCGTTTCCGATAGCGGCATGTCCGGCCGCATTCGGGTGAAGATGGTCGCCGCTGTCGAAAGCGGGGAGATATTGCTGCGGGTTCTTGGGATCGCTGACCGCGCTGGCCACATCCACCGTCCCGTCGCAGCCGCTGGTGCCGCCGAGGACGAAAGCGTTGTAGGCTTCCCGCCCCGATTCGCCATCCGCGGTCCAGCCGCTGGAGCCCTTGAACGGTGTCAGGTCGGCGCACAGCACCTTGATCTTCCTTTCATGGGCGCGGGCGATGAATTGCTTCAGGCTCGCGATCGGATCCGCGGCGGTCGCGGGAGTCGAGCCGAAATTATTGATCGGAAAATCCGAGATCATCACCCATTCGACGCCCGCCTGCGCGGTCACGTCTCCGTTGAAGCGGCGCTGGCCGTTCGGGCCGCCGGCATCGTTGAGCGAATTGTCGCCGCTGATGCCGGAATTGAGCACGCCGACGCTCATGCCTGCTTTCGACAGCCTTTGCGCCAGGACGTCGGTCCAGCGATCATTCAGGTCCTCGTCGCTGCCGACGCCGCCGGTGATGGAGGCGCCGAGCGCCACGACGGCGCCGGCAGTGGTCGTCCCCTGGACATCGAGACCGTCGAGAAAGAAGGAGATCGGCTGCGTCGTCGTTCCCGCCGGCAAGGTGGTGGCGCCGCTCACGTCGCCGGAGGCGAGGAAGCTCGGCTTGAAGAAGGTCGCGTTCTGCCCGGTCACTGCAGTGAAGCCCGATGCCGGAAGAAAGAAGCTGACGCTGATGTCCGACAGAGCCGGAACCGTCATCGCGACCGGATCGCTGATGGCGACCGCGCCCACCGGGATGGTCACGGACGTGCTGCCCGAGAAGGTCATCGCGTGATCGGTGCCGGCCATGATACCGCCGCTCACGGCGGGATTCCGGCGGGCGATATGGATATCCTGGACCACCAGGGGATCGGTGCCGAATTCGTTCGACAGGCGGATGCGGGCGGCCGTGCCGCCGACGCTGGTGTGCACGAATTCCCGCACCGTGACCTGCCCGAAACCGGAACCCATATTTTCCGGCGGGGTCGCCCAGGTGCCGACCCAGGGAGCGGTCGATCCGGACTGGGCGAAGCTCGGCAAGGCGGTTCCGGCCATGAGCAACGGCAGGCTGACGGAGAAGAGGGCTCGGCAGTGTTTGATCATGTCTGTCTCCCTTTATTTCTGCGCGAGATGCCGTCGATCGGTACCGGTAAACCTTAATTCTTACGGGGCGACCGAATGAAGCGGGCATTCCAACCAGATGAATCGCAGGATTGGGTAGACGGTTCACATGTCATTTTTATTCAGCGCACGATATTTTATTACCAGAGTGTTTCAGGTCGTCAGCGAAGGTTACATCGGTAATATTTCGAGGGTGGGATAGGATGAGCGCGGCACTTCTCGGCGCCGGCTATCACCGATACTGAGACGGCATCTGCGGATTATTCGCCGGGTTCGTATCGTGCCTGGACAGGCGGGTAATCAGTTCGCCTCCGACAAGGGGCTGCAAAGCGGCTTCGAGAGCATCCGTCGCATCCTTGGCGTAAACTTCCTCACCCGAGATATGCACCGTGAAAACCTGTCCATACTTCACGCGTTTCTCAGGATCGGTGACGACCGCCTTCGTCCATTTATAGAGAGGGAATTTTTCAATCCCACCCTTTTCGGCGCCAGCGACATAGTCTTCGAAGGCGGCGAGCTGGTTTACGAGCGTTGCATCGTGTGCGGTCAAGATCGTCGTCAAGGGAGTCAGCAAAGAGCTGCCACTTCCCTCGCGTGCGGCCGTCGCCGCCGGCTCAGCCAGGTACAATCGAATCTGATGTTGCCACGACTGGCTCATTGTCGAATCCCCACGATCATAAGCATTCATTGCCATCATGATGCGCGCCTGTTTCGCGATCGCGTCGCCTTTTGCCGGATGCACTACAAATGTAGCGCTTGCGAGCGCGGCACTCAGGCCGGCTGATGGAAGGGCGGGGGCACCGGGATCGGTTGGCCCTTGTTCGCCGCTTCCTGCTGGCGGCGCCACATCTCGGCATAGCGGCCGCCGCGCGCGAGCAGCGCCGGATGCCTGCCGCGCTCGGCGATGCGCCCGGCTTCGAGCACGATGATCTCATCGGCATCGACCACGGTGGACAGCCGATGGGCGATCACCAACGTCGTGCGGCCGCGGCTGACCTCGCGCAGATTCTGCTGGATCTCGCGTTCGGTATTGGTGTCGAGCGCGCTCGTCGCCTCGTCGAACAGCATGATCGCCGGATCCTTGAGGATGCTGCGCGCGATCGCCACGCGCTGCTTCTCGCCGCCCGACAGCTTCAATCCGCGCTCGCCGACCATGGTGTCGTAGCCGTCCGGCATGGCCAGGATGAAATCATGGATATGGGCGAGCCTGGCCGCGGTCTCGACCGCTTCGCGCGTGGCGCCGGGATGGCCGTAGGCGATGTTGTAGAAGATCGTGTCGTTGAACAGCACCGTATCCTGCGGCACGATGCCGATGCTCGCGCGCAGGCTCTTCTGGGTGACGGTGCGGATATCCTGCCCGTCGATCTGGATCGTGCCGCTATCGACATCGTAGAAGCGGAAGAGCAATCGGCTGATCGTCGATTTGCCGGCCCCCGACGGGCCGACCACGGCGACGGTCTGGCCGGCCGGCACGGTGAAGGACACGCCCTTGAGGATGGCGCGCCGCGGATCATAGCCGAAATGCACGTCGCGGAATTCGAGCGTGGCGCCGTCGACCGCCAGAGGCAGGGCGTCCGGCCGGTCGCGCACCTCCTGATCGACGCCCAGGAGATTGAACATGCGCTCCATGTCGATGAGCGACTGCTTGATCTCGCGGTAGACGAAGCCGAAGAAATTGAGCGGCTGGTAGAGCTGCACCAGATAGGTGTTGACCAGCACGAAGTCGCCCAGGGTCAACCGCCCGGCGACGATGCCGGCGCCGGCGAGCCACATGATCGCGGTGAGGCCGACGGAGATGATCGCCGCCTGGCCGATATTGAGGATCGACAGGCTGACCTGGCTCTTGACCGCGGCGCGCTCGTAGCGCTGCAGCGCATTGTCGAAGCGCCCGGCCTCGTGTTCCTCATTGCCGAAATATTTGACCGTCTCGTAATTGAGCAGGCTGTCGATCGCCTTGGTATTGGCCTCGGCGTCGGTCTCGTTCATCTGGCGGCGGAACTTGATCCGCCATTCGGTGACGCCGAGCGTGTAGGCGATGTAGAGCGTCACCGTCACCAGCGTGATGAGCGCGAACCAGATATCGAACAGCCGCCACAGGATGATGCAGACCAGCGCGATCTCGAACAGGGTCGGCAGGATGTTGAACAGGCTGTAGGAGAGCAGGGATTCGATGCCCTTGGTGCCGCGCTCGATGGCGCGGGTCATGCCGCCGGTCTGGCGTTCGAGATGAAAGCGCAGCGACAGCGCGTGCAGGTGACGGAAGACCGAAAGGCCGATATTGCGGATCGCGCGCTGCGCCACCCGGGCGAAGACGGCGTCGCGCAGCTCGGCGAAGATCAGCGACAGGATGCGGGCCGAGCCATAGGCGAGGATGATCGCCAGCGGCACGGTCGCGGGTGGCAGATGGCCGGGCTGGCTGCCGAGCGCGTCGACCGCGCGCTTGTAGAGGATCGGCACATAGACATTGGCGAGCTTGGCGACGATCAGGCAGAGGACCGCGACGACGACGCGGAAACGCAGCTCCGCCTCGCCCGGCGGCCAGAGATGTGGCAGCAGGATGCGAATTACCGACAGCGCGCCGCTCGGGCGTGGGCGTGAGGCGGGAGCGTCCACTAGCTGCTATGGCTTCGGCGAGGCTTGCTGCTGCGGCGTCAGGCCCGGCGGGTTCAGGCCGGGATTGCCGCCGAGCGGATTGCCGTAGATATCGCGCGGCACGACAATCGGCGATTGGGCGGCCTGGTCATGAGCGCCAAACTGCAGCAGATGGTTGGCCGCTTCGGGATCCTGCTCCTTCTCGCCCGGCGTCAGATGCGGCTGCAGATTCTTGCCGTTGACGATCGGCCCGTTCCGGAAGATCGGCGGCGGTTCCGTCTGCTGCGGCGTCTGCGCGTGGGCCGTACCGGCGAAGGCGACGAGCAGCGCCGAGAGGAATGCAATTCTGGTCATGACGATCTCCTTCCCTGCCGGTGAGCCTGTCGGATCATGCTATCGCTGTCCAGCGCAGCGGTTTGGGGGCAGGGATCGAAATCGCCGGGCTTGTTCTCCCGTACCAGTTACCTTTGTGCCACGGCGCGCTCGAACCCTGCTTCGAGATCGGCCATGAGATCGTCCGGATCCTCGAGTCCGGCATGCAGCCGGATGAGATGCCCCGTCTCGGTCCAGGGCACGGCCGTGCGCGTGCGCGCCGGATCGGCCGGCATGATCAAGCTCTCATAGCCGCCCCAGCTGGCGCCGATGCCGAACAGCCTGAGTCCGTCGAAGAAGGCCGAGAGGGCGGGCCTGGGCAAGGGCTCCAGCAGCATCGAGAACAGGCCGCTGGCGCCGCGGAAATCGCGCCGCCACAGCGCATGGTCGGGGTGATCCGGCCGGGCCGGGTGCAGTACGCGCCTCACCTCGGGCCGTGTCGCCAGCCAGTCGGCCAGGATCAGCGCCGTGGCGCCGCAGCGCTCCAGCCTGACCGCCATCGAGCGCAAGCCGCGCTGGGCCAGATAGAGCTCCTCCGGTCCGCAGCAATTGCCGAGCATCTTGGCGGTGCTGTGCACGACGCGGCCGAGATTGCCCTTGGCCAGCACCACGCCCATCAGCACGTCGGCATGGCCGGCGACATATTTGGTGACTGCCTCGATCACGACATCGACGCCGTGCTCGAACGGGTTGAAGAGCAACGCCGTCGCCCAGGTGTTGTCGAGCGCCACCTTGGCGCCCTTGGCGTGAGCGGCCGCGACGATGGCGGGAATATCCTGGATCTCGAAGGTGAGCGAGCCCGGCGACTCGGTATAGACGAGGCTGGTCTCGGGCCGGATGAGATCGGCGATGCCGGCACCGATGCGCGGGTCGTAATATTCGACCGCGACGCCGAAATGCTTCAGCATCGCATCGCAGAAACGCCGGGTCGGGTCGTAGGCGCTGTCGGTCATCAGCAGATGGTCGCCGGCCTTGGTCAACGCCAGCAGCGCCGTGGTGACGGCGGCCAGTCCCGAGCTGGTGGCGACGCAGTGATCGACGCCATAGATCTCTGCCATCGCCTCCTCGAAGGCGAGCGTGGTCGGCGTGCCGACGACACCGTAGCGCAGGCCCTTGTAACCGGGCTGGCGCGAGGCCTCCCAGGCTTCGAGCGTCGGCTGGAGGATGGTCGAGGCGCGGTAGATCGGCGGATTGACCGCACCGTGATAGTCCCGCGGCACGCGCCCGGCATGGACGAGCCGGCTCGCCGGCTTCAAATCTTTGCTCATGAGTTTGGCCCGGCTCCTTCGACGGGAATCGAAGCATGGAAGCCGGGCCGCGCTATTTCAACCTTTTATGGCGCCGCCGGAAGCTCTGCCGCCACGGGCTGGATCTTGCTGACTGAGCGGTTCTTGGTCCAATGCGAATTCTCGCGCCGGGCGAACGGCTCGGGCCGATCAGCGAGCAGGCGGGTCGCGAGCCACAGCCGCTTCAGATGGCGCTTGTGGCCGGACGCGGCGTCATCGACATAGGCGCTGCGGCCGTGCAGCACGTGATAGTTGTTGATGAACTGCATCTCGCCCGGCTGCAGATCCATATAGACGTTGAAGCGCGGCTCATTGGCCATGTCGCTCATCGTGTCGATCGCCTCGATCTCGAGCGGCGACAGGCGCGGCGCTTGCGGATGGCGCTGCGACGCCTTGATGTATTTCGGGATGAAGCGGATGAAGACCCGGCCCCGATGCTCGGTGAAAACCGGAAAGCTGTAATAGGGCGGCGCGCCAGGCGCCTGCTCGCCGCGCGCATCGTAGGGGAAGGGCCGGTAGAGCGCTTCGGCCAGATCCGGCCGGGTCCGCACCAGCGTATTATAGATCGCGACCGCGTTGGCGACGCAGGAGAGCCCGCCCGACTTGGCCGTGCGCAGGCACATGAGCCCGACCAGATCGGAGCCGTCGGTATGATAGTCGAGCGCGATCAGCCCCAGCTCGTTGCCGCGCGCGGTCGGATCGCCGCTCTTCTTGCCCTGGTCGGTCACGTCGCCCATGACATGGCCGTGCTTGTTCTGCGGCCAGGGATCGCCCAGATGCAGCCCCATGCCCCAATAGAGCAGGGTCAGGTCGTCGTCGCCGTAGCGTCCGGTATCGAGCTTGCCGATGCGGACGAAGCCGCGGCCGTCGATGAGCTCGGCCTCGATCCGGGCGAGCTTGCCCGCGAGCCGGTCGAGCGGGAAATCCTCGCGGCCGATCTCGAGCAGATCGTTGGAGCGGCGCTTGGCGTGGGTCAGCGCCGCATCGAGCTCGCGCTGATCGGCCTCGGTCAGCGTCACGGTCCAGACCGAGGGGTCGGCCACGTCCTTCGCCTGCCAGTCGATATGGGTTTCGAGCGCCTTTGCGGACATCTGTGTTGCCTCCCCTGATCTTCCTATCGAGCGGCCTCTTGCGGGCCGCGTACGAGCCGGCCGGGCAGGGCGCCCGTGGCGTCGCCGTCGCGATAGACGGGCACGCCCGACACGATGGTGGCGCTGTAGCCCTGGGCCCGCTGCAGGAGGCGCTTGCCGCCGGCCGGCAGATCGAACTTCATCACCGGCCGTTCGAGCCTCAGCCGGTCGAAATCGATGATGTTGATATCGGCCTTCATGCCCGGCTCGATCGTGCCGCGATCGCGGAGGCCGACCACGCGCGCCGTGTCCGCGGTCTGGCGCTTGACCAGCCAGGCGAGGTCGAAGCGACCATGCGCGCGGTCGCGGCCCCAATGGGTCAAGAGGTATGTGGGATAGCTCGCATCCGAGATGAGGCCGACATGGGCGCCGCCATCGCCGAGACCCATCACCGAATGGGGATGGTCCATCATGTCCCGGCAGGCATCGAGGCTGAATTCGGCGTAGTTGGCGAAGGGGGTGAAGAGGAAGCCGCGGCCCTCGTCTTCCAGCAGCAGATCATAGGCCGCCTCCGCCGGTGCAACACCCCGAGCGCGGGCGATGGCGGCGACCGAGCTCGCCTTGGGCGGCTCGTAATCGGGCTCCTCGCCCAACGGGAACATGCGTTCGAACCCCATCAGCATGCGCGAACGGCCGGCCATCTCCGGCACCGGCACTTCCGCCAGCAGCCGGGCGCGGAATTCGGGATCGCGCATAATCGCGAGCTTGCGCTCGAGCGGCTCGTGCGCGATCGCCCCGAAGGAGGGCAGGCCGGTGAACGGGTTCTGGCTCGCCTGCAATCCCAGCAGCAGCCCGATCGGACGCGGCGCCACCTGCGCCTTGATCGAGAGGCCTTCGGCGGCGGCATCCTCGATCAGGCCGAGGATACTGCGATAGCCTTGCGGGTCGCGATGGCGTTGGGCGAGCGAGAGCGACAGCGGCCGCCCCGATCCGTGCATGATGCGCCGGATCATGGCGAACTCGGTCGCGAGATCCGGCGTGTCGAAATCCGAGATCAGCTCGATGACGCCCTTGCCGACATCCTTGAGGCCGAGCGCGATGCCCGTGAGCTCCGCCTCGGTCGCGCGCAGCGATGGCGTCGGATCGCCCTTGACGGTGCGGTGATTGAGCGTGCGCGAGGTCGAGAAGCCGATGGCGCCGGCGCGCATCGCCTCGGCCGACAGATGCCGCATCTCGGCGATGTCCTCCGGCGTCGCCGCCTCGAGCCGGGCGCCGCGCTCGCCCATGACGTAGACCCTGAGCGCGCCATGCGGCAGCTGGGCCGCGAAATCGATGTCGTGCGGCTGCCGGTCGAGCGCGTCGAGATAGTCGCCGAAGGATTCCCAGTCCCAGCCGAGCCCTTCATGGAGCGCCGCCCCCGGAATGTCCTCGACCCCCTCCATCAGCTCGACCAGCCGGTCGCGATCCGCCACCCGCACCGGCGCAAAGCCGACGCCGCAATTGCCCATGACGGCGGTGGTGACGCCGTGCCAGCTCGACGGCGCCAGCCGCTGGTCCCACGTCGCCTGGCCGTCATAATGGGTGTGGATGTCGACAAAACCCGGCGTCACCAGCTTGGCCCTGGCGTCGATCTCCTCGCGCCCGCCGCCGGCGACGCGGCCGATCGCCGCGATCTTGCCGTCCGAGATGGCGATGTCGGCCTCGAACAGCGCTCGGCCGGTGCCGTCGGCAATGGTCCCGTTGCGGATGACGAGATCATGTTGCGCGGCCATGCGCTCCTCCCAATTAGTTAGTTTATACGAACTATCGACTCGATCGCCATACCCGTCAACCGCCTTCTCGCCGCGACGGTGCCGGGTTAGGCTCGTCTCAAGGTAGAGTCGGCGGCGGGGGGCGCGGAAAAAATGGGCTGGCTCATCCGACTGCGCGGCCGCGTCAGCGCCGTGCTCGATCACGATGTGCCGCCGACCGGGGTCAGCCGCTTCGTCAACATCGGGCTGGCTGTGCTGATCGTCATCAATGTCTCGTCGATCATTTTGGAGTCGGTCGAGCGCATCCGCATCGATTTCGACCCGGCCTTCTGGTGGATCGAGCAGATCGCCACCACCGTCTTCGCCATCGAATATGTGCTGCGGGTCTGGAGCTCGGTCGATCGCGTCAACGGCGAGTACCGGCACCCGGTTCAGGGCCGCCTCCATTACGCGACCCGGCCCTTCGCGGTGATCGATCTCGTTGCCATCCTGCCGGCGATCCTGGGCATGCTCGGCGCCGACGATCTGCGCGTGCTCCGCCTGCTGCGCCTGCTGCGCATGCTGAAGCTCAGCCGGCATTCGACCACCTTCAGCCTGCTCTGGGCGGTATTCCGGGAGGAATCGCGCTCGATCGGCGCGGTGCTGTTCCTGTTCGCGCTGACGCTGATCCTCAGCGCCTCGGTCATGTATATGGTCGAAGGCGACGCACAGCCCGAGAATTTCAGCTCGATCCCGGCGGCGATGTGGTGGGCGATCGAGACGCTGACCACCGTCGGCTATGGCGACATGGTGCCGATCACGCCGCTGGGAAAGCTCCTTGGCGGTTTCGTCTCGATCATCGGCATCGGCACGCTGGCGCTCTTTTCCGGCGTGCTGACGGTGAGCTTCATGGACCAGCTCCGCTTGCGCCGCGAGCATCTGCGCCGCATGGTCGAAGCCGGCATGGCGACCGGTCCGATGACGCCCGCCGATATATTGGTGATGGAGGATCTGGGTAAGCGCATGGGCGTGCCCGTGGCGGACACCGATGAGATCGTGCTGGAAGCGATCGAAGAGGAAGGGCGGATCTGCCCGCATTGCGGCCAGCCGATGCAGGCGCGACAAGACGTGGAGTGAGGATCGTCCGGAAACCTTCCGGCCTCGACCTGGCTCGGCGATCAGGCCCAATCGGCCTGATCGCCGAACCTGCCTCGCCTCAGAGCGAGCGTAGGTAGTTCAGGACGTCCTGTTTCTGCGCGTCCGGCAGATTGTCGAAGTTCCGGATCACGGTATTCGCCTCGGAACCCTGGCTCTTATGCGCATCGATGGCTTCCAGCAGGTCGCTCGTCCGGCCGTCATGCAGGAAGAAGAGCCTCTGGCCGATACCCCAAAGCGGTGCCGACCGGAATTCGTCACCCGCTGCCGCTCCCTGCACCACGCCGTCGGCGAGGTTCACGCCCATCTTATGCAGCGCGAAGTCCGAGAAGGGGTGGTAGACCGCGTTGTTGAGCGACCCGAAGGGCGATGGGCCGGTCTGCAGGCTCTCGGTATGGCAGAGCGCGCATCCGACGGCGGTGAACTTCGCCTGACCATCGGCGATGCTCGCCGCCTTCTTGCTGCTGGCAAGCGGCGTGCAGAGTGCCGCACCCGTGGCGTCGACGCCGCTGTCGAACGCGCACTGGCTCGGCGCCGCATTGAGGCGCATGAAGACGCCGAAATTCGTGATGGCCGATGCGGCGAGCGAGGCGGCATCGCCGTCGTTGGGCAGCGTGGCGAGGGTGGCGACGGGCACGACGTTGGTCACGTCTTCCGGCAAGGCGTGGACATCGCAATTCCGGCCGGGGATCCGTTCATTGGGGAAGAGCTCGTTGGTGATGCCGAGCTCGACATTCGCGGCCTCGCCCGCGAACTCGAGCAGGGACTTATCCTGCGCCTTCCAGCCGAAGCGGGCGATGGTCTGGTCGTTGCCGCTGGTGTTGAAATGGCCGCCGATGCCAAGGACCGATCTTTGAAACGCGGTCGCCTGGAAGCTCGCCCGAAGCGCCGCATCAGAGGTGTTTTCGATGAAGCCCACGCCGAAAGTCTGAGTGGGAATTCTGAGGGCGACGTTGCCGCGCTTGAGTTCGCGGCTGAAGTTGGGCTGCGCCAGCGTGCAGCCCGGCGGGGCATCGGCCCGGCCTTGGATGCTGAAGAGTTCCCGCACCGCGCCGTCCGGCAGCCCATCGCCGGGCGACTCGATGAAATGGGCCTCGCGCACCGGCCCGTTCCGCGTGACGAAGGATGGCACGCTGTTCTGGGCGCCGCGGGCGGTCGCGGCGACGGCTTGCGGATTGATCGGGGGGCTGGTGCCGCCGATCGCCGGATAGGAGTGGCACATGAAGCAACTGTCGCCGTTGAATGCCGGCCCCAGGCCGGGGATCGACGGGTCGTTGGAAACCGGATCGGTTCCGCCACCGACGGTCACCGGTTGCCCGAAGACCAGCAGCGAGGAGAACCAGAAGGCGGTCTGCCCCGGTGTCAGCACGGCCAATTGCCGGCCGGCGCCGTTGCCGGCCGCATCCTGCGGCTGGCGGGGATCGACGATGCCGTTGGCGAAGGCGGCGCTCGTGACGGTGATGCTCTGATTGCCTACCGGCCGGGGGCCGGGGTCGAACGCCTGGGGCGGTTTCACCGAGGCGGCGCTTGCCGTTACCTGGGCGAGCGCGGGGCCGGCGAGGAGCGGGAGGGTCAGCAAGGCCAGTGCTGTTATGCCGGCACGAGGACGTGCGGAAGGGTTCATGAGGCATCGAATGCTCACGTCTATTTCTCCGTGAATATGAGAATTGAGATCAGTTTATGCGGGAATGAGTATTAGGGGTGACAGTATATATTCTTCAGATTGTGCTAATCGATCGGCACCATTACGCTACGCTCCGGATGGTTTTCAGCAGTATGAGCAAGACGACTGAGCAGTGATTTCGTCCGCGTCACGGCAGAGGACCATATGAGCTAGAAAATACACGAAAATTTCCGTGCAATACGCTTATATTTCATTGATGAAGAATCGAGTGACAATCGTAACCTGGCAACGATGGCTATCACCACCATCGAACTGTCGGTATACTGATTGAGTGAAGGTTGCCGAATATGGCGGCAGGAGAATTTCGAGCCGTTATACGGCGACGGAAGGAAAGTCTTCCGCTCGGCCGAGTGCAGTGATCACGACTTCAAGCGACGATGCAGGGCATTGCCGTCTCGAAATCTAGTTCCGGCTCATCGCCTCGACCATCTTCGGAACATTGTTGCGGAACATGGCGAGATAGGTCTCGCCGCCTTCGCCCGGCTTGGACAGGGCGTCGGCGAACAGCTCGCCGCCCAGGCTGGTGCCGGTCTCGCGTACGAGCTGCTCGATGAGGCGAGGATCGGTCATGTTCTCGATGAAGAGCGCATGAATATGCTCGCGCCGGATCTGGCGGATGAGCTGCGCCACGCCTGCGGCGTCGGGCTCGCTATCCTCGTCCATGCCGACGGCGGCATGGAACGTCACGCCATAGGCGCGGCCGAAATATTGGAACGCGTCATGCGTGGTGATGATGACGCGCTTGTCCTGCGGCACCCTCGCGATCTCGTCGCGGGTCCAGCGATCGAGCTCGGTGAGCTTGCCCAGATAGGCGTCGGCGCGCTGCCGGTAGAGTGCTGCATGCTCGGGATCGGCGGCCTCCAGCGCCGCGGCGATGGTCTGCACATAGATCTCGCCATTGCCGATATCCTGCCAGGCATGCGGGTCCGGCACGGCGGCGCTGTCGGACAGGCGCTGCGGCGTGATGCCGGCGCTCGCAGTCACGACCGTGCCCTTGAACTGCGCCGAACTGATCAGCCGCTCCATCCACCCTTCGAGGCCAAGCCCGTTGATCACCACCAGCTTGGCCGAGGCCACCCCCTTGGCGTCGCGCGGGCTCGGCTGATAGACATGGGCGTCGCCGTCGGGCCCGACCAGCGAGGTGACTTTCACCTCGTCGCCGCCGACCTCGTGGACCATGTCGCCTAGGATCGAGAAGCTGGCGACCACGGGCATCGGCTCGGCCCGTGCTGCCGAAACCAGCGCCAGCGACAACAGGAGCAGCGCGCGCAGCAGCATCAGGCGGCCAGATGCGGGCGGGTGAGATAGGTAGTGCGGATCGAATCCCGCCGGCCGAACAGCACCGACAGCGCATAGGCGGCACCGGCGGCGAGGATGATCGCCGGACCGGAAGGGACCTCGATGTAATAGGACGCGAGCAGGCCCAGATAGCCGCTGAGGCAGGCGATGCCGGCGCTGACCGCCGCGAGCGACCAGACCTCGCGCGCCCAGAAGCGCGCGGCGGCGGCCGGCAGCATCATGAGGCCGACCGCCATCAGCGTGCCCAGCGCCTGGAAGCCCGCGACCAGATTGAGCACGACCAGCGTCAGGAACAGCGCGTGCACCTTGCCGCCATCGACGCCGACCGAGCGCAGAAAGCCGGGATCGAACGCTTCCAGCACCATCGGCCGGTAGGCGAGCGCCAGCGCGAACAGGGTGAGCGTGCTGATCGCGGCCACCAGCAGCAGCGCCGTGTCGTCGACGGCCAGGATGGTGCCGAACAGCACATGCAGCAGATCGACATTGGAGCCGTGAGTCGAGACGAGCAGCACGCCCAGCGCCAGCGAGATCAGATAAAAGGCGGCGAAGCTCGCATCCTCGCGCAGCGGCGTCAGCCGCGTCACAATGCCGGAGAGGAGAGCGACGATCAGGCCGGCGCAGAGGCCGCCCAGGCTCATCGCCGGCAGCGACAAGCCGCCGAGCAGGAAGCCGATGGCGGCGCCGGGCAGCACGGCATGGCTCATCGCATCGCCCATCAGGCTCATGCGCCGGAGCACGAGCATGGTGCCGATCGGGCCGGAGCCGAGGCCGAGCGCCATGGCGCCGACCAGCGCGCGCCGCATGAAGCCGAACTCGACGAAGGGGGCGACCAACTGGTCGTAGAGGATCATACCGCCTCCGCCGGAAGCGCGCAGGCTTCGGCGCCATCGTCCCAGGCCTCGGCCATATGGCGGGCGCGGGTGAGGTTGGCCGGCGTCAGCACGGAAGGCGTCGCGTCCCAGGCGACGAGCTCGCGGGCGAGCAGCACCGTCTCGGGGAAATGAGCGCGCACCTGCTCGAAATCATGCAGCACGGCGATGATCGTGCGGCCCTCGCGATGCCAGCGCCCGACCAGGGTCAGCAGATCCGTGGTGGTGCGCGCATCGAGTGCTGTGAACGGCTCGTCGAGCAGGATCAGCGGCGAATCCTGTAGGATCAGCCGCGCGAACAGCACGCGCTGGAACTGGCCGGCCGAGAGAGAGGCGATCGGTCGCGCTTCGAAGCGGCCGAGCGCGACCGTGTCGAGCGCCTCGAGCGCCGCGTCCATCGCCTCGTCCGAGACGCCCCGGCGCCAGCCGATCTGGCGCCAATGGCCGAGCAGCACGGTGTCGAGCACGGTGATCGGAAAGCTGCGCTCGATCTCGGATTGCTGCGGCAGATAAGCAAGCCCGCGCGGCTCCAGCCCGGTGCGTACGACCCGGCCGCCGCTGGCCCGGATCGTGCCGGCGATGGCCTTGACCAGCGTGCTCTTGCCGGCGCCGTTCGGGCCGACGACCGCGGTCAGCGAGCCCGGCTCGAAGCAGCCGCTGACATGGTGCAGCGCCGGATGCCGCTCATAGGCGACGGTCAGATTTTCGACGGCGATACGCGCGCCCAAGCGAAGCACCGTCATGACAATGCCAGGAACACGGCAAGCCAGAGCAAGGCAGAAAGGCCGGAGGCCCAGGCGAGGCGCGAGCCGACGCCCCAGGCTAAGGGGCCGAGCTTCGGCCGCGCCGATCGCCGATGGACATGGACCGACTCGGCGCCGCCCAACACTGACTCATGGGGTGCCATCCCGGGCAGCTCCACCTTTAACCTCTGATGAGGGGGATATTACGTTACATTATAACATTTGCAAGGGGCATTAGATCCGGTCCCAGGCGTCGAGCATGAGCAGCCCGGAGAAGCTCATGACCGCGATTGATCCGGCGATCGCCAGCCCGCGCTCGATGCGTTCGGCGCCGAAGCCCCTGGTCATTCGCATCAGGGACTTCCGGTCGCCGGCGCCTAAACCAGGTCGATCAGCAGCTTGATATTGAGGCCTGTGATCAGCACGGCGATCGCCCAGGCCGCGGCCTTGAGCCAGAGCGGGCTGGCGAACACGCCCATCTTGCGGCGGTCGCCGGTGAAATACACCAGCGGGATCATGGCGAAAGGCAACTGCAGCGACAGCACGACCTGGCTCACGATCAGCAGCCTGGTCGCGGAGGACTCGCCCGCGATGGCGATCACCAGGGCCGCCGGCACCACGGCCGCGGCGCGCGTGATCAGCCGGCGCAGCCAGGGCTTGATGCGCAGATCGAGGAAACCCTCCATCACGATCTGGCCGGCGAGTGTGCCGGTCAGCGTCGAGTTCTGGCCGGAGAGCAGGAGCGCCAGCGCGAAGACGAGGGCGGCGAGGGGAACCCCCAGTGCCGGCGCCAGCAGATGATAGGCGTCCTGGATCTCGGCGATATCGGTCCGGCCGATACGGTGGAAGGCGGCCGCGGCCAGCACCAGGATGGCGCCGTTTACCAGCAGCGCCAGCATCAGCGCCATGCAGGAATCGATCGTGGCGAAGCGGATCGCCTCGCGCCGTCCCTCGATGGTCGGGTCGAACCGGCGCGTCTGCATCAGCGCCGAATGAAGATAGAGATTATGCGGCATGACCGTGGCGCCGACGATGCCGACGGCGATGAACAGCATGCCCGGATCGGTCAGGATCGCCCGCTGCGGCAGGATGCCGTGCAGCAGCGCCGCCAGGTCCGGCCGGGCGACCGCCAATTCGTAGGCGAAGGAGAGGGCGATGAGCGCCACCAGCGCGATCACGATCGATTCGATCACCCGGAAGCCGAAGCGCTGCAGCGACAGCACGATCAGCGTATCGAGCACGGTCAGGACCACGCCCGCGAGCAAGGGCAGGCCGAACAGCAGTTCGAGCGCTATCGCCGTGCCCACGACCTCGGCCAGGTCGCAGGCGACGATGCCGATCTCGGCCAGGATCCAGAGCGCTATCGACGCGGGGCGCGAATAGGTGTCGCGGCAGGCCTGGGCCAGGTCGCGGCCGGTGGCGATGCCGAGCCGCAGGCTGAGCGCCTGGAGTACCATCGCCATCAGGCTGGACAGCAGCACGGCGGACAGTAGTGTATAGCCATAGGCCGAGCCGCCGCCGAGATCCGTCGCCCAATTGCCAGGATCCATGTAGCCGACCGAGATCAGGTATCCCGGTCCGCCGAAAGCTATGAGCTTGCGCAGGAATCCGGCCCCGGCCGGGATCGTCACGGTCCCGTGCAGTGATGCGGCCCCGGCTTCCCGGCGCCAAGCTTGGGCGGTGCTGTCGGTCACGACGCGCGGGGGCACGATATAGTCATGTCTTTAGAATATAGCCGACGCTACAATCCGCAAGGGGCGGTGCCCCTGCTATGATGAATTTTCTGTTGCCCGGACGAGTCTCATGACGCCTTCCGAAGATCCTTCCGATCCCGAGACTGCCCAGCTCCGCGCCTTCGAGCGGCAAAGGCGGCAGCGCCATTCGACCACGGCCGAAGATTATTGCGAGCTCATCGCCGATCTCATCGACGAGGCGGGCGAGGCGCGGGCCGTCGACATCGCCCGCCGCTTCGGCGTCAGCCATGCGACGGTCGTGAACGCCGTCGGCCGCCTGCGCCGCGACGGCTATGTCTCCTCGCAGCCCTACCGCGCGATCTTCCTGACCGACGAAGGCGCCCGCCTCGCCGCCATGTCGAAGCACCGGCACGGCATCGTGCTGCGCTTCCTCGAGGCGCTGGGCGTCGATCCCGAAACCGCGCGCTCCGATGCCGAGGGCATCGAGCACCATGTCAGCGAGGCGACGCTGGCGGCGTTCGAACGGTTCATCCGGGAACGGGGGTGAGGGCGCGCGAAAATCGCTGCCCTCGCCGTATTCCCGGACGCAATGGAGGGGGCAGCGTGTCGAAAAGGCTAGCGGCTACTCGTCTCGTCTCTATCGAACTTGAAATCGGGGGGAAGCCGGCCCCGGAAGGCGCGAAGCCGCTTTAACGGCTCTTCACGCCCGGGCTTGCGCGCGATACCGAGCTGCCTCGCGCCGGCGACATGGATTTCGATCTCGTCGTCTTCCTTGAGCTCAAGTGCTTCGACAATGGCGGCGGGAAGGCGAACCGCTAGGCTGCTTCCCCATTTTTCGACTTGCATGCGAACTTTTCCGCACGGGTTAGAAGAAGGCAGTGGCCTGGGGGAACGATCAATCGCCGGCCGCCAGCACCCGGTCGCCGACGAACGGGTTGCTCCGCCGCTCCTGGCCGAGGGTCGAAGGCTCGCCATGGCCGGGCACGATGGCGACATCCTCGCCCAGCGGCCAGAGCTTGGTGACGATGGACTTGATCAGGGCCGGATGATCGCCGCCCGGCAGGTCGGTGCGGCCGATCGAGCCCTGGAACAGCACGTCGCCGACGAAGGCCACGCGCGCCGTCTCATGAACGAAGATGACATGGCCGGGCGTGTGGCCCGGGCAGTGGCGCACGGCGAAGCGCTGCGCGCCCAGCGTCACGACATCGCCCTCGTCGAGCCAGCGATCGGGCGTCACCGCGCGGCTGCCGACGAAGCCGTATTTGGCGCCTTGCTCGGCGAGGTGATCGAGCAGGAACTTGTCCTCCCGCTGCGGCCCCTCGATCGGCACGCCCAATTCCTCGGCAAGTTCGGCGGCGCCGCCGGCATGGTCGATATGGCCGTGGGTCAGCAGGATCTTCTCGATGACGATATCCTGCTCGGCCAGGGCTGCGCGCACCCGGTCGAGATCGCCGCCGGGATCGATCACGGCGCCGCGCCTGGTCTCGGTGCACCAGACGATCGAGCAATTCTGGGAAAAGGGGGTGACGCGGACAATGACGGCCTTGATCGGCGCAGACGCGGTTGACTCGGGCAAGGGGCGGGCTCCGGCAGGGGCGATCCTAGAGATGTGACGCCGTTCGCGCCGTTTCGCCAGCCCTATCGCGCGAGACTATTGGTCGGACGGCCGGTTCGGCGTGGCGATCGGGCTGGGCGGCGCATCCTGGATCTCGCGCGCTTCTTCCGGCGACGTAGCGACCGGCCGGGCCGGACGGCTCGGTGCATTGCACGAGGTCTTGGTGTGGCTCGTCGGTTGCCCGCCGAAGGCGCAGGGGATGTCGTCCTGGAAGAAATGCGGCACGTCGGTCTGGAAGAAGTGCGGTATGTCGTTCTGGAAGGTCTGGCGCGCACCGTCGAAGAAATCCGCCCGCGCCGATACCGGCACCGTGGCCGCCAGCAGCAGGGCGGAACAGCCGAGGCGAAGCCGCCAGCGCGTTCTCAGGGTCATGCCGTCTCTCCCATTCTCCGATGCGGGACTTGCCCCTAATTTGGGGACTGGCAAGCTTAGAACAATAGGGCGACGGGGTCCCCCGTAGGATCGTTCGGCCTCCAAAATGTTCCAACCGCCATGGCGCCCCGTTCCGGCCGCATAAAAAACGTATGGAAACTGTGTTTTAAAAAATAACACGATATCACATCGAATTTATGTAGCATCTCTGGACGGCGTGTGGATAATCACAATATGGATTCGTTCTTATGGACGAAATCACATTGTGATTCCCGCCAGGAAGCTGCGCCGATGCCGATCCTCTCGAACGCCGTCAAGGCCCTACTCGTCGCGGCATTGCTCATGTCGGGCATGGTATCGGCCGTGGCCGAGCCGCTGAAGCTCCGCATCGGCGTGCAGAAATACGGCACGCTCGTCATCCTGGCCGAGCGGCACACGCTCGAGCAGAAGCTGGCGCCGCAAGGCATCGAGGTCGAGTGGAAGGAGTTTCCGGCCGGCCCGCAGCTTCTGGAAGCGCTGACCGTCGGCAGCATCGATTTCGGCACGACCGGCGAGGCGCCGCCGATTTTCGCCCAGGCCGCGGGATCGCCGCTCGTCTATGCCGGCGTCGAGCCCGCGGCCCCCACCGGCGAGGCGATCCTGGTGCCGAAGGATTCGGCGATCCGGTCGGTGAGCGAGCTCAAAGGCAAGCGCGTCGCGCTCAACAAGGGCTCGAATGTCCATTACCTGCTGGTCCGGGCGCTCGCCGCCGCCGGCCTCACGCCCAAGGATATCCAGCCGGTGTATCTGACGCCGGCCGATGCGCGCGCCGCCTTCGAGAGCGGCGGGGTCGAGGCCTGGGCGATCTGGGACCCGTTCCTGGCCGCGGCGCAGGACGCGACGGGCGCCCGCAGCCTCACCGACGGCACCGGCCTCGTCGCCAACCGGCAATTCTATCTGGCATCCAAGAGCTTCGCCGCAGCGCATCCCGAGTTGATCGGCACGTTGCTGGAGGCGATCGGCGCCACCGACGCCTGGGCCGAAGAGCATCAGGGCGAGGTGGCGGCGCTGCTCTCGCCGCGCACCGGCATTGCCGCCCCCGTGCTCGCAATTTCGCTGAAACGCCTCGGCTACGGCGTGAAGCCGCTCGATGAGGACGCCATCGCCGGTCAGCAGCGTATCGCCGACACCTTCCTGGGGCTCGGCCTCATTCCCCGGCCCGTGACGGTGCGCGACATCGTCTGGGCCCCGAAATCCTAGGAGTTTTCCCAAAATGGCGATCAAGCCTTTCTGGTTCCTGCCGACCCATGGCGATGGCCGATATCTCGGCACCGCGCAGGGCGGCCGGGCCGTGACGCTGCCTTATCTTCGCCAGATCGCCCAGGCGGCCGATCAGCTGGGCTATGAGGGCGTGCTGCTGCCGACCGGCCGATCCTGCGAGGATAGCTGGGTGGTGGCGTCGGCCCTCGTCCCCTCGACCGAGCGGCTCAAATTCCTGGTCGCGGTCCGGCCCGGGCTGCAATCGCCCACCGTGGCCGCGCGCATGGCGGCGACGCTCGACCGGCTGTCCGAGGGCAGGCTGCTGATCAATGTCGTGACCGGCGGCGATCCGGTCGAGCTCGAAGGCGACGGCATCTTCCTCGATCATGACGAGCGCTATGCGCTGACCGACGAGTTTCTCGACATCTGGCGGCGCCTCATGCGCGGCGAGACGGTCGATTTCATCGGCCGCCATCTTCGGGTCGAAGGCGCCAAGCTGCTGTTCCCGCCGGTCCAGCAACCGTATCCGCCGCTCTATTTCGGCGGCTCGTCCGGCGCCGGGCAGGAGGTCGCCGCCACGCATGTCGAGCATTATTTGACCTGGGGCGAGCCGCCCGAGGAGGTCGAGCGCAAGCTCGACGAGGTGCGCGCCCGGGCCGCCGCGCGCGGCCGGACGGTCAAGTTCGGCATCCGTCTTCATGTCATCGTCCGCGAGACCGACGCCGAGGCATGGCGCGCCGCCGACGATCTCATCCGCCATGTCGATGCGGCCAAGATCGCCGAGGCGCAGAAGATCTTCGCCCGCATGGATTCGGTCGGGCAGAAGCGCATGGTCCGGCTTCATGGCGGCGCGCGCGAGGCGCTCGAGATCAGCCCCAACCTCTGGGCCGGCGTCGGTCTCGTCCGCGGCGGCGCCGGCACGGCGCTGGTCGGCGATCCGGAGACGGTCGCGGCGCGGCTCAAGGAATATGCCGCCCTCGGCATCGAGAGCTTCATTCTGTCGGGCTATCCCCATCTGGAGGAGGCTTATCGCTTCGCGGAGCTGGTCTTCCCGCTGCTCGGCCTCTCCCAGCCGCAGGAAGCGTCCGGCTTCACCGGCCCGTTCGGCGAGATCGTCGCCAACGAGCTGGCGCCGAAGCGGGCGGGTGCGCGATGAGCGCGGTGCGACGCGCGCTTCGCCCGTTCGAGCCCTGGCTGCTGCCGGTGGCGCTGCTGCTGTTGTGGGAAGGACTGTGCCGGTCCGGCATCGTCTCCTCGCGCGTGCTGCCGGCGCCCTCGACCGTTCTCCTCGCCGGCTGGCATCTGTCAAAGACCGGCGAGCTTTGGCAGGATCTCGGCGTCAGCACCGCCCGTGCCGGTATCGGCTTTTTCATCGGCGGCTCGATCGGCCTGGTGCTGGGCGTGCTCAACGGCGTGTCCGAGACCGCCTCGCGCCTGACCGACAGCTCGCTGCAGATGCTGCGCAACATCCCGCATCTGGCGATGATCCCGCTGGTCATCCTGTGGTTCGGCATCGACGAGGAGGCGAAGCTCTTCCTGGTCGCGGTCGGCGTGTTCTTCCCGATCTATCTCAACACCTATCACGGCGTGCGCACGGTCGACGCCGGGCTGGTTGAGATGGCGCGGGTGTATGACGTGACCGGCGCGCGGCTGTTCTTCACCGTCATCCTGCCCGGCGCCCTGCCGTCGATCCTGGTCGGGTTCCGTTACGGGCTCGGCATCATGTGGCTGACGCTGATTGTGGCCGAGACCATCTCGGCTTCCTCAGGCATCGGCTACATGACCATGAATGCGCGCGAATTCCTTCAGACCGACGTGGTGGTGCTGGGCATCCTGATCTATGCGCTTCTGGGCAAGCTCGCCGATCTGGCGGCGCGGTGGCTGGAACGGCGCTGGCTCGCCTGGCATCCCGCCTTCAGCGGAAAGGCTGCAGCATGAGCTTGATCTCCGATTACCTGCCGGCCGACCTGGCCGAGCGCCTGACCGCGCGCGGCGAGGCCGGCGTGATCGATCCGCCGGTGCGGGCGCCTTCGGGCGGCATGGGCATCCGGCTCGACGGTCTCGGTAAGAGCTTCGGCGCCAACCGCATCCTGCACGATATCGATCTCGCCGTGCGGCCGGGCGAGTTCCTCGCCATCGTCGGCCGCAGCGGCTGCGGCAAGACCACGCTGCTGCGGCTGCTCGCCGGGTTGGACACGCCCGATGAAGGTCGGATCGAGCTCGACGGTCGGCCGAGCGAGGGCCAGCCGCCGGCGACGCGGCTGCTGTTCCAAACCCCGCGGCTGCTGCCCTGGCAGCGGGTGCTCGACAATGTCGCGATCGGCCGCCGCACGCCGGAAGGGCGGGACGCCGCGCGGGCGGCGCTGCGCCAGGTCGGGCTCGAAGCCAAGGCGGATGTCTGGCCGTCGACGCTTTCGGGCGGCCAGGCCCAGCGCGTGGCGCTGGCGCGCGCACTCACCTCGCATCCGCGGCTGCTGCTGCTGGACGAGCCGCTGGGCGCGCTCGACGCGCTGACCCGGCTCGAGATGCAGGAGCTGATCGAACGGGTCTGGCTGACCCAGCGCTTCACGGCCGTGCTCGTCACCCACGACGTGGCCGAGGCGGCTCGTCTCGCCGACCGGATCGTCGTGCTCGAAGCGGGGCGGATCGCCGCAAGCTGGGTCGTCGGCGAGCGCCGCCCGCGTCCGCGCGCCGGTGCCGTGCAGGGCGCCATCGAGGCGCAGATCCTTGCGCATCTGCTGCGTTAACCCTCTGACGAAAGGAAAGATCGGGCCAATTTCGTTCCATGACGGAGCCCGAAAATTGAAATCGCTTTTCCTTCCGAACTCATGGAAGATCCCCGGCGAGACGGGATGATCGATTGCAGTGGGTCTTCGGGAGGTGACGATGTCGACCATCGCGATCGTGGGAGCAGGCTTCAGCGGCACGCTGCTGACCCTGCATCTGCTGCGGCGCTGTCCGGCCTCGACCCGGATCCATCTGATCGAGCGCAATCGGCGCTTCGGCCCCGGCGCCGCCTATTCGACGGGCAATGCCAGCCATCTCCTCAACGTCCCGGCCGGGCGCATGAGCGCCTTCCGCGACCGGCCGCAGGATTTTCAGGAATGGCTGGCGGCATCGACTCCTGGGCTGCCCTCGGCGCAGGCGGCGGGTACTTTCGTGCCGCGCGGCCTCTATGGCGATTATATCCGCCGGCTGCTTTTGGACGAGATGCGCAAGCCCGCCAATGCCGGACGCCTCAAGCTGTCGCGCGGCGCCGTGCTGTCGGTGGAGGAGGGGCCGACGCTCAAGCTCCATCTCGACCGCGATCGCCATATCGAGGCCGATACGGCCGTCCTGGCGATCGGCAATTTCCCGCCGGAGCCGCCGCCCGGCGCCGATCCGGCCTTTCTCGACAGCCCGCGCTACCAGGCCGACCCCTGGGCGCCCGACAGCCTGTCCGGCATCGATCCCGATGCCCCGGTGCTGCTCATCGGCACCGGCCTCACCATGGTCGACACGGCGATCACCCTGTTCGACGAGGGCCATCGCGGGCCGATCCATGCGCTGTCCCGGCGCGGCCTGCTGCCGCGCCGCCACGGCACCGGGCCGAGCAACGCGGCTGTTTGCCAGGACGCCTTTCCGACCCGGCTTTCCGCGCTCACACGCTATCTGCGCCGAGAGAGCCGCAATTCGGTCGAGGCCGGCGGCCACTGGCAGGCGGTCATCGATTCCCTGCGCCCCTTCACCCAGGATGTCTGGCACGCGCTTTCGGCCGAAGACCGTAAGCGCTTCCTGCGCCATCTCAGGCCCTGGTGGGAGGTTCATCGCCATCGCATGGCGCCCGGCGTCGCCGAGCGCGTCGATCTGGCGCTCTCGCGCGGCCAGCTCCATGTTCATGCCGGCCGGATCCAGCAATTCTGCGCGAGCGAGACCGGCGTCACCGTCAGTTATCGTAAGCGCAAGAGCGGTGAGGCGGCCGAGCTCACCGTCGCCCGCGTGATCAATTGCTCGGGGCCTGGCTGCGACTATGACCGCATCACCGATCCGCTGGTGCGCAGCCTGCTCGATTGCGGGCTGGCGCGGCCGGACGAGCTCAGGCTCGGCCTCGACGTCACCGGCAATTGCGCGATCAAGCATGCCGACGGCTCGATCTCGCGCCGCCTGTTCGCGATAGGGCCGGCGACCAAGGGTGAGTTCTGGGAAATGACCGCCGTGCCCGATATCCGCCGGCAGTGCGAGTTCCTGGGGGATTTCCTCGCCGCCCAGCACGCCGCCGCACCGCCCCGTGCGCCGATCGAGGTGACGCCGGTCGCGCCCGGCAGTAGCACACTCCAGGCCCACAGCCGCATCTCGGTCCGGCGGGAGGAGATTCCCGCCTCCTAGGGATTGCCGATCGAGACCTCGTCAAAACACATTTTGCACACAACACTGGACGTTGTGGTTGGGTCTCTCGTTCTCCTTGGGGTTGTCGCCCGGGGTTGGCACAATGGGAAAAGCACGCGCGCTGACGCTTATCGCCCTTCTCGCTCCGATCGCCGTTGCGACCGCGAACGCGTCGGCGATCCCGCTGCCCGATGCCTTCGCCTCGGTCGTCATCCCGACCTTCAGAGACGCCGGCGCGCCCGGCCTCACCGCGAGCGGCTCCCAATATGGCGGCGACTTCTATTCGGCGGAATCATTGGGTCTGCCGTCCAACCTCCTCTCGGTCTCCGCCTCGAGCGGACCCGCTTTCCCGCCGGTCGTCGCGGCGGAATCCTTTGCCACGCTCACCTATTGGTTCGATATCGACGGGCCGCCGGGGGTCAGCGTTCCGATCCTGATCAAGGGCTCGATCACGGGATCCGCGACCGGCGACGGCAGCGTTTCCGGATTGTTGGCGATCGGCCCCGGCGTCGAGCCGCCCCAAGGCACGGGGCCCGCGACCATCATCGCCGGCCTGTGCATCGATCCTGCCGGCTGCTCGAATTTCCCAATGACGCCGAGTGTCCCGCCCGGCGGCGGATCGTTCGTCGTCTCGGAAACCTTCGCGTCGGATACGCAGATCGGCATTTCCGAATCGGTAACCGCCGACATCATGGCCAATTCGACGGCCGCCCTGTCTTTGAACGAGTTTCTCGAGATCGACCCGGCATTTCCGCTGGCGGACGAGTTCTCGATTTCCACAAGCGCCGGCGTCAATGTGATGCCGCCCGCGTCGTCCGTGCCGCTGCCGGGCAGCCTTTCGCTGTTCGCCGGCGGGCTTCTGGCGCTCTCGGCCGTGACGCTCTTAGGCAGGCGGGCCAGGGCCTA
Source organism: Aliidongia sp. (assembly GCA_035539155.1). Taxonomy (GTDB): domain Bacteria; phylum Pseudomonadota; class Alphaproteobacteria; order ATCC43930; family CGMCC-115725; genus JAXDMU01. Next base: position 28,679 of record DATLIZ010000020.1, read on the forward strand.
TTCTATCTCTCCTTCAAACGCGCCCTGATCTCCCGGCCGCGGCGCTGTAGATGCCGCCGTTCGGCCGCCTGCAGCGCCTTGTCCTGCTTGCGCTCGGCGAAGGCGAATTCTCGGGCGAGCTTGCGCCGGTTCTCCAACCGCGCCGGATCGAGATCGCCGGCCTCGATCGCGGCACGCACGGCGCAGCCGGGCTCGCCCTCGTGCCGGCAGTCGCGGAACCGGCAGGATTGGGCGAGCGTCCGGATCTCGGCGAAGGTCCGGTCGAGCCCGTCCTCGCCATCCCAGAGCTGCAAGGCGCGGATGCCGGGATTGTCGATGACAAGCGCGCCGTCGGGCAGTTGCACCAGCGAGCGCCAGGTCGTGGTGTGCCGGCCCTTGCCGTCGCCGTCGAGCCCGCCGGTCAGCACCAGCTCCTGCCCGGCGAGCGCGTTGACCAGCGTCGATTTGCCGGCGCCCGAGGCGCCGATGAAGGCGACGGTCCGCCCGGGCGTCAACCACGGCTCGAGGCCGGCGAGGCCGGTGCCGGCGAGGCTGCTGATTTGCGCCACGGGCACGGCCGGCGCCGCCGCCTCGACCGCCGTCCGGCAGGCTTCGGCCTCGGCCGGCTCGGCGAGGTCGGCCTTGGTCAGCACGATCACCGGCGCGGCACCGCTCGACCAGGCGACCGTCAGGATGCGTTCGAGCCGGCGCAGATTGAAGTCGCGGCCGAGCGCCATGCACAGGAACAGCGTGTCCATGTTGGCGGCCAGCACCTGCTCCTCGGTCGCGAGCCCGGCGGCCTGGCGCGACAGCCGGTTGCGCCGGGGCAGGAGCGCCCGGACGAGATGGGTGTCGGCGACCGGCTCCAGCGCTACCCAATCGCCGGTGCCGGGCGGGTCGGGCAGGGTCGAGCGGGCCTGCAGCTCGCCCGCCGCGGTGACGCAGGTCCAACGGTCGCGCTGTTGCTGAAGGATGCGCGCCGGGACCCAGCCCGGCGCCGCGATGGCGGAGAAATTATCGGCCCAGGCGGAATCCCAGCCATAGGCGGTCAGAAGATCGAGGCTCATTCGAGCGCTGCTCCCGGTTCGGAAAAAGAGTCGGTCGGAGACCGGCCGGGCCGAACGGCAGCAGGCGCGAGGCGTCGAGCTCTATTCGGGGCGACCGGATGGAAGAGCTGGCAAGGGCAGTCATCGGTCGCCTCCTGGGTTGGGGTTTCTATACGCGGATCATATCCGAGATAGGATGTGTGTCAAGGGCGTGATATCGTTTGAGGCAGAGCATTCCGCCTCAGCAGTTTCAACGGAGAGAATATGCCGAAGGGAGTGAGGCAACCTGGTTCTCTCCCGGAAAATAAAGATCTTGGCGCTTCTTTGGCGAAGCCGCGGCGCAAGAGGTTGAACAATGTAGAGCGGCGGCAGTTGAAGGCCGCCGCTCTACAGCTTTTCGTGAAGGAGTACGGGCGGAAGGCCCATGCCGGATACGATCCGAACGACCGTCACTACGATAAGAGAACGCAAAGGCGCCTGAGGCACATCCAACCCCAAGAACTGGATGAATTGCTTCGCGACGGCGAAGATTGACGCTCGCTCGCTAACAGGTTCAGTCAATCCTCATATTTCGCCTTGAGTTCCGCCGCCAACTCGGCTTCCGGCTGCAGCCGGCTGCCGCCCAGCTTCACCGCCGCGACTGTGCCGTCCGGGCCGCGTTCGAGGCTGGCCGGTTCGCCATGGTTGGCGAAACTGCCGGCGAGCGCGATGCGGCCCTCGTCGGGGCCGATGACGGTGATCTCGCTGGCGTCGAGCAGCGGATTGGTGAGTCCGGGCGAGGCGACCAGGACCTTGTCCTTCATGGCGAGGAGATCGAATGCTCCCCATGAGCCCCACCAGCGGCCGCGCCAATCGGCGAGCTCGGCTGCGGGCGCACCCTCCTTGGCGAAGCGCTGGAAGATATGGAGCGCGCCGTCGCTCCAACCCTGTGCCGGCCCGTCGGCGGCATTGGTCAGGATCGATAGCGTCAGGCGCTCGGCCGGGATCGTCGTGGTCCGGGTGATATAGCCCTGGAAGCCGCCGGAATGGCCGAACCAGTCCCAGTCGCCGAGCTTGCCGCTGCCGGTGCCGAGCCCGTAATGGCGCTGGCCGCTCGAATGCGCCTCGGCCCAATGGCGCCGGGTCATCTCGCGCCGGCTCGCGACCGTGAGCAGGCTCGTCTCGGCCTCGGGGGCGAGCTGGTTGAAGAAGCGGGCGAGGTCGGCGGCGGTGCTGACGAAGCCGGTGGCGGCGGCGAGCGCGTTGGTCGGATTCTCGCCCGGAATTACCACGCGCCGGCCGAGCGGCAGCTTGCTGCCATGGCCGCGCGCGAACGGTGTCCCCGGCGGAATCGGCATGTCGGGCGAGGTCTCGGCTAGGCCGGCCGCCGCCACGATCTCGCGCGCCATCCAAACATTGTAGGGCTCGTCCGTCGCCGCCTCGACGACCAGCCCCAGCACGCCGAAGCCGTGATTGGAATATTTCAGCCGCGTGTTCGGCTCGATCGTCGGGCCGGCGGCGAGATCGGCGCGGATCTCCGCTTCGTTGAGAAAAGGCCGGCGATCGGACCATTGGCCGGTATCGGCGCCGTCGCGCACCAGCCCGGCCGTGTGCGAGAGCAATTGCGCCAGCGTGACCGCGGCCACGTCCGGATGCAGCCCCGCGACATGGCGGCCGACCGGATCGTCGAGCCGCAGCTTGCCCTGCTCGCGCAGCTTCAGGATCGCCGCGGCGGTGAAGCTCTTGGAATGCGAGGCGACGCGGAAGCGATGCCGCGGCGTCAGCGCCTCGCCGCTCTTGAGATCGGCCGCGCCCCAGGCCTGCTCGAGCAAAAGCTCGCCATCCTTGGCGACGGCGATGACGCAGCCGGGCTGCTCCGTCTGGCGCATCTGATAGTCGAGCCAGCGGGGAATATAGCCGAGCGCGGCGTCGAGCCAGGTGCCCATCTCTCTGCTCCATGAAGTCGGGGGAGCGGCAACGATAGCGAGGGATGGGCAGCCTGTCTCGGTCTGAGAATTCCGCTCAGCTCGTCTTGACCGCGACGCTGGTCGAGCCGTGGGCCGAGCCGCCCGCATCCTTGAAGCGCACGAAGATCCTCGCGGTCGCCGGTGCGAAATCGACCTCGCCCGTGGCCGCCACGAAGAAGGAGAAGGTCGGCGTGGCGCTGGCGGCGTAGCTGAGCGTCACCGTCGGCGCCGGTGCGGCGAGGCAGGCGCCGCCCGCCCCGGTCTGGCAGACCAGGATGTTCAGCGGCAGGGCGGTGGCGCCGGTATCCGCGCTGACGGTGATGGTGTCCGTGGCGCCGACATTCTGGCTGGCGAGCGCGAAGGCGCCCTGCTGTTGCTGGGACAGCGGGACGGTGAGGGTGTTGTCGGCCGTACCCGTCTCAGCGATGGCGACCACATCGGCGATCGGCGAGGCCGAGAACAGCAGGTCGACGGTGTTCACGCCGGCGATTACCGGCGCCGGCAGCAGCCCGTCGCAGGTGAAGAGCAGCGGCTCGGCGGGCAACGACAGGGGCGCGCTCGCGGTCACGGCCAGAAGGAAGCTCTGGGCGGCGCCGGCGGCGATCGTCACGGGCTGGTTCTGTTGCCCGGTCGTCTGGTTGTTGCTCGGATCGGTGGTCTGGAAGCTGACGGTGGCCGCGGTCGGAACCGGTCCGCGCAGGCCGATGCGGCAATTCTGCAGATCGTTCGCCGAGCCGTTGATCACGCTCGCGAACAGCGTCGCAGGGCTGCCGACCTCGACCGAGCGTCCGCTCGGCAGGTCGGCGGCGGCCAGCGAGGGGAAGCCGCCGAGTGTCATGCCGCCGACCGAAAAGTTGGTCTGACCTACCATGGATAGCGGAATGTCGCTCGCGAAAATGTTCGTTGCCGTCGGCACGACCATCAATGATTGGAAGCCCAATGCGAACACATTCTTTCCGTCCGGAGAAACCTGAACGGCAAATGGGCCCTCCGGCAGCGGGATGTTATGCGTAACCGTGGCCGTGCCGGTATCGATTGCCACGAGGACGTTATTGATCGGGGGCGCAGGATTGTTGACGAAGCTGACCCCAACATAGGCGGTCTTGCCGTCGGGGGTGAAGGCTACACGGCCTGGGCCAAGTCCGACGAATATGGAATGAGCAATCGTGTTGGTTGCCGTATCGATGACGCCGACGATGAAGTTGGCCCCGAAGGTTACATAGAGTTGAGTGCCGTCCGGCGTGATCGAGAGAGCGCTCGGGTTGCCGGCGGCATTGAGACTGTTCAGGAGGATGATCTGGCTGACGGTGCCGGTCGCTGTATCGACGACCGAGATCGTGTTGTCGGACGTGTTTGCGATATAAGCCGTCCGCCCGTCCGGGCTGATGGCAATGTCGCTGGGTTCGTTGCCGACCGTGATCTTTGAGACGATTTTATTCGTGGCGGTATCGATCAGGGAGATGCTGTTGCCCAAGTTCGGGGCAAGGGTACCGTCGGAAACATAGAGCTTGGTGCCGTCGGGAGTGATCGCCATGCCGCCAGGCTGGGCGCCGAGAGGAATGGTCGCGATGACGGCACCCGTTCCCGGATTGATTACGACGATGGAACTTCCGGTTGTCCCGTAAAGCACGGAACCGTCGGGGCTTGCGACAAAGTCAGGGCCGAGGAGGGGCAGCATCATCTGCTCCGTAACCGCGAAGGTCGAGGAGTCGATCGTCAGCAGAGTCGATCCAGATCCGCTGTTCGTCGGAACGTAAAGCTGCTGGGAAAGTGCGGGGGAAGCGCCGGCAAGGCAGGCGAATGCCGAAACGATCAACGAGCTGACGAGAGAAAATCGACGCATCAATGCATCTCCGTGGCGAAATTTTCGCCCGTTCGATAACATGGCGCTGTGATCGGAACTATGTAAAATTGTAGTGATTTGCAGCCATGCGCGAGCATGTCTGGGCTTTCCGTCCATGCCCGCGTCAACCCGCCGCATCTCGGCTGCGGCGCGTGGCCGATAGCGGCTCAGGCCGAAGGCAGCATCCGGCGCAGCGTGCCGTCCTTGAACAGATAGTGATGAGCCAGCGCCGCGCCGGTGTGGAGCACGATCAGCGTATAGATGACCCATTGCAGCGCCGAATGAACGCCGTCCATCGCCTCGGCCAGTGCGTGATCGTAAGGCACCATCTGCGGCACGTCGAACAGCATGAAATAGGAGACTTCGTGATTGTCGGCGGCGGTGGAGAGATATCCGGTGATCGGCTGCACGAAGAACAGGAGATAGAACGCCCAGTGGGTGACGAGGGCGATCAGGCGCTGCCAGGCCGGCAAGCCGAGATCGAGCGGCGGCGCGCCATGGATCACGCGCCAGGCGAGCCGGACGATGGCGACCGCGAGCACGGTGAGGCCCAGCGATCGGTGGATGATCAGCAGATCGGTCTTGAGCGGCGTGTGCGGCTCTGCATAGCCGAAGCTCCAGATCACCAGGATAGCCGCCGCGATCAGCGCCGCGGTCAGCCAATGGAGTGCTATCGCGACCGAGCCATAGCGGTCGGCGCTCGTCTTGTAGGGCATCGGTGTATATCCTCGATCCATCCTGACCTGAGCTCCTGACTTCGATTGCGCCGATTTTATTCCTGGGCACCTTCCGAACGGGACGGTATACGCAATCGATCCCATTTTCGGAACGAGGCCCCATGACGCTCCTGCAAACGCTGCTGCTCGCCATCGTTCAAGGCATCACCGAATTGTTTCCGATCAGCAGCGTCGCCCATGCCGTGCTGACGCCCTGGATATTCGGATGGTCGCTCACGCCGGAGTTTCTGAAGGACCATTTCCTGCCTTTCGTCGTCATGCTGCATCTGGGCACGGCGGTGGCGCTGCTGCTGTTCTTCTGGCGCGACTGGCTCGATTTTCTGCTCAGCCTGTTCGACAGCCGTGCCCGGGATGCCAGGCGCGAGCTGGTGCGGGTGATCATCGGCACGATCCCGGCGGCGCTCATCGGCCTGGTCCTGGAGCGGCGGCTGCGCGAGCTGTTCCCGAGCGTGACCTCGGCCGGCATCTTCCTCGTCATCAACGGCTTCATCCTGTTCCTGGGCGAGCGCGCGCGCGGCCGCGGCACCAGGGAACTCAAGGATATCGGCTGGGTCGACGCCCTGCTGATCGGCCTCGCCCAATCGCTGGCGCTCGTCCCGGGCTTCTCGCGCTCGGGCGCCAGCATCGTCGCCGGCTTCTGGGCGGGTCTCTCGCATGAGGCCTCCGCGCGATTCTCCATGCTGCTCGCGACCCCGCTCATCGCCGGCGCCAGCCTGCTTGAGATCCCGAAGCTCGTCCATACCGAAGGTGGGGCGGCCACGCTCGGCATCGGCGCCGTCGGCGGCCTCGTCGCCGGCATCGTCGCCTTCTTCAGCGTCTGGGCGCTGATGAGCTGGTTCCGCCGGCACGAGTTCGACGCGATGCGGCCTTTTGCCCTCTATTGCTGGATCGTCGGCGGACTCGTCGTTTTGGGCAGCGCGCTTGGTGTATGATGGCGCGAAGCGCGCCCGAGTCCCGACGGAACATCGTGCCGCCGGGACCCGGGCGATCGGCAAATAAAGCCCAGCAACCGGTGGCTGCGTGACGATTCCGAGACAAAATGATCTCGTTTCCATGAAATTGTCATGCGGCTGCATCAATCTCCTGGACCCGGATTTGTCTTTGCCCCTATCGCTCATCCATTGCAGCCGGTATTGAGGTCTTCGTCAAATGGCAGTGGCCCAAACGCGTACCGCGATCAAGAAGGCGGTGTATCGCCAGGCCCCGAGCAAGCGCCAGGCGCTGCTCGACCGACTCTTCGCGCTGTGGTTCGCCCGCTTCGTCTATAACCAGATCTGGGAAGATCCGGCGGTCGATCTCGATGCCTTGGAGCTGGGGCCCGACCATAGCGTCGTCACCATCTCGTCGGGCGGCTGCAACATCCTCAACTATCTGGTCGCCGATCCGGCCCAGATCGATGCGGTCGATCTCAACCCCGCGCATATCGCGTTGACCCGGCTGAAGCTTGCCGCCATGCGGCATCTGCCTGGCTACGAGGCGTTCTTCCAGTTCTTCGGCATCGCCAAGAACAAGGTGAATGTCGATCTCTATTGGAGCCACCTCTCCGAGAAGCTCGACCCGGCGACCCGGAAATTCTGGGAGCATCGCTCGCTCATCGGCAAGCCGCGCATCGAGTTCTTCGCCAAGGGGCTTTACCGCAAGGCGCTGCTCGGCAAGTTCATCGGCTTCCTGCACGGCTTCGCCCGGCTCGCCGACCGCAAGCCCTCACGGCTCCTGTCGGCGACGACTCTCGAGGAGCAGCGCGCCATCTACAATCGCGAGATCGAGCCGCTGTTCGAGCTGAAGCTGGTGCGGCTCCTCTGCCGCCAGCCGGTGCTGCTCTACAGCCTCGGCATCCCGGCCAACCAGTTCGACCAGATGAAGCAGGATTCCTCGGGCGATCTGGCACGGCTCTACCAGGACCGCATCCGCCGTCTCGCCTGCGACTTCTCGCTCCAGGAAAACTACTTCGCCTGGCAGGCCTTCGGCCGGCACTACGATGTCGAGGCGCGGCGGGCGACCCCGCCCTATCTGCAGCCCGAGAATTTCCTGACCATCAAGGAACGGCTCGACCGGGTGCACACGCACACCATCTCGATGACCGAATATCTCGCGAGCCAGCCCGATCAGAGCAAGGATCGTTATGTGCTGCTCGACTCGGTCGACTGGATGGATGCCGAGATGCTGAGCGATGTCTGGGCCGAGATCCGGCGCACGGCCAAGCCCGGCGCCCGCGTCATCTTCCGCACCGCCGGCGCGCGCTCGCCGCTCGAAACCCTGGTCGATCCGGCACTGCTCGAAGGCTGGAAATATCACGAGGAAGAATCGCGGCGCTATCTCGAACAGGACCGGTCGGCGATCTATGGCGGCTTCCATCTCTACTCCTTCGCCGGGTGAGGCCGCGGCCGATACGGCCGCCCGCATGGATGCGATGTACCGCCACCAGCGGCACATCTATGACCTGACGCGGAAATTCTACCTGTTCGGGCGCGACCGCCTGATCGATCTGCTACCGGCGCGGCCGGGCTCGACGGTGTTGGAGATGGGCTGCGGCACCGGCCGAAACCTGGTCAAGCTCGCCCGCCGCAAGACTGGCGCCAAGCTCTACGGTGTCGATGTCTCGCGCGAGATGCTGGTCCAGTCCGAGCACAATCTGGCGCGGGCCGGGCTCGCGGGCGAGGTGGCCTTGGCCCAGGCCGGCGGCCAGGGTTTCGACCCGGCGAGTGTCGGCGTCGAGCGGTTCGACGTGATCTATTTCAGCTATGTGCTGTCGATGATCCCGGATTGGCGGCCGGTGGTCGAGCGCGCGCTGACCCAACTGGCGCCGGGCGGCACGCTCGCCATTGTCGATTTCGGCGATCAGCTGTCGGCGCCGGCCTGGCGGCGGCGCCTGCTGCTCGGTTGGCTCAGCCTGTTCGATGTCCATCCGCGCGCCGAGATCGAGCGCGGCTTGCGCGAGATCGCAGCATCCCGCGGCGGTCCCACCCATGACGAAGACATCTTTTCGGGCTACGCCTATCTGCTGACGATCCGCGGATAGGGACGGGATTGCCCCGGACGGGCAATCCCTCGAAAGCGCCGCTCAGGCGGCGTCGGCGGCCTTCGCCAGCTTCAGGATGGTATTGAGGAACTCGGCGGACTGGCCGATGAACAGCCCGTCCTCGATCAGGCTGCTGATGGCGCCCTCCGCCGTCACCGTCTGGGTCGAGATCGGACGGATCACGGCGCAATGGGGCAAGCGCGGGCTGATGAACTCGCACGGCACTGGGAAAATCAGGTTGGTCTGCAGCAACGGATTGCCCGTGGCGTTGAAGTCCGGGAATGTCAGGCCATTGGTCGGATCGGTGACGGGAGCGACCCCGGTCTGCACGCCGTTGCCGGCGAAATCGACCCATTCGAGGAAATGACAGATCTCGTCGCCGCCGATGCCGAGCGTGATCCGCAGCACCTCGGCGCTGGTGACCTTCTGGCTCATCGCCGCGTAGAGGCTCGACCCGCCCTGCTCGATGAAGCCGAAATGGAAGGCCGCGGTATTGGCGATCGCCTGGATATGATCGGCGGAGGTCAAATCCTTGTTATTGCGCGGGATCGCCGTGAATTGCCCGTTGAAGAGCGCGGGCAGCGCCTGCGGGAAGCTGGCGCCGAAATCGGGGCTGGCGCTGCTGCGATAGCGCGTATACCAGCTCGTATCGATGGTGAGCTTGGTCAGGTTGGTGAGGCGGCCGATCTGCTGCGCGCCGGTGGCCTGGCTGCTCGGCAGCGTGCGAAACCGGTCGAGATTGACCGGCACCTCGCCCAGCGAGACGAGATAGGCGTTGAGGAAGGTGGCGTGGCTGAGCTCGTCGAGCGTGTTGCTGGTGATGTATTGCGAGCCGTCGCCGTCGAGATTCTGCAGCGCCGTCTGATAAGCGCTCTGCGCACCGCTGGTCACGCCGCCCAGCTCGGCATATTGCTGCCAGAGGTCGGTCTCGATCAACTCCGCCGCGGCCAGCAGTTTCAGGATGGCGATGTCGCCGCGGCTCACCCGCTGAGGCCGGAACTGGCTGTCATCGCTCTGTGCCGCCGCAGGCAGCACGGCGCCGGCCGCCAGCGTGGCGCCGGCCATGCCCATGCCCTTCAAGAAAGCACGTCGCTTGTCAATGTTCACCCGGTTCGTTGCAGGAGCGTCTTGCGAGTCGTCAGTTTTCGTCGAGTCAGGGCCCGAACCAGAAACAGTATCTCTCGGCACGATCATTTCTCCGGTTTGATTATTGATGGATGATCATTTTCCGTGGCCATTCGATGCATTTTTTATCCTTATCAAAGACTGACAGCCGACGGCCACGATCCCTTGACGAATGGACGATCTCTTTATTCCCGCCTGACACGAATAATTCATCTCTTCCGTGCCGACCCTCGCGCGGTGGTGAGGTGGGTTGGGCAACATGCGCGAAAAGCATGGCCTCGGGCGGGGCGTGGCGGCATAAGCTTCCGCCGGATTTCACGGGATGAGGGTGCCGATGCCGCGATTGCTAGGCGTGCTCGGCGGCATGGGGCCGCTGGCCACGGTCGACTTCCTGCAGAAGCTGATCGAGGTGACGCCGGCCAAGGTCGATCAGGACCATGTGCCGGTGATCGTCTATGGCGTGCCGCAGATTCCGCCGCGCGTGCCGGCGATCATGGGCGGCGGCGAGTCGCCGCTGCCGGCCTTGCTCGCCGGTGTCGAAACGCTGCGCCGGGCCGGCGCCGAGGCGATCGCGATGCCGTGCAACACGGCCCATTTCTGGTACGAGGCGATGCAGTGGGAGGCCGGCATCCCGATCCTTCACATCGTCGATGCCTGTCGTGACGAGCTGCCGAAGGGCAACGCTCCCGTGGGATTACTCGGCACCGAGGCGGCGCTCGCCGCGCGGATCTATCAGGATCGTCTGGCGGAGCAGGGGCTGGAATTCCTGATCAACGCCCCCGAGCGCCGCGCCGAATGGGTGGTGCCCGCGATTGCACTGGTAAAGCAGGGGCGACTCGAAGGGGCCGGGCGGCTGGCCGAGCGCGCGGTCGCCGAGCTGGTCGGGCAGGGGGCGGAACGCGTGATCCTCGCCTGCACCGAGCTGCCGCCGGCGCTGGCTGCGATCAAGTCGCCCTATCTCGTCAATACGATCGATCCCACGCTGGCGCTGGCCAAAGCTTCCTCCGCCTGGTCGCTCGGTTTGGATGTCGCCGGCACCCAACGTCTCGCAGGAGAATGACAATGCATCTCGCGCGCTTCCCCCGGATCCGCTTCGGCCATCTGCCGACGCCGCTGGAGCCGATGCCGGGCCTGTCCAGGGCGCTCGGCGGCCCCAGCCTCTATATTAAGCGCGATGACTGCACCGGTTTGGCCAGCGGCGGTAACAAGACCCGAAAGCTCGAATTCCTGATCGCCGACGCGCTGGCCCAGGGCGCTGACCTGGTGATCACCCAGGGGGCGACGCAATCGAACCATGCCCGCCAGACGGCGGCCGCGGCGGCGAAATGCGGGCTCGAATGCAAGCTGCTGTTCGAGGAGCGGGTGACCGGCTTCGGCGTCGAGTACGAGGAATCGGGCAATGTGCTGCTCGACAAGCTGTTCGGCGCCGAGATCGTGGCGCGCCTACCGGCCGGCACCGACATGCAGAAGGCGATGGAGGATCTCGCAGTCGAGCTCAGGGCCAAGGGCCGCAAGCCCTACGTCATTCCGGGCGGCGGCTCCAACCCGATCGGGGCCTTGGGCTATGTCGCCTGCGCGCTTGAACTCTTGCAGCAGGCGTTCGAGACCGGCCTGCGCATCGATCACATCGTCATGGCCACTGGCAGCGCGGGAACCCAGGCAGGATTGCTCGTCGGCCTCCACGGCTCCAATGCCGAGATCCCGCTGATGGGCATCAGTGTCCGCCAGCCGCGCGAGAAGCAGGAAGAGAACGTCCATCGCCTGAGTCAGGCGACGGCGGAACATGTCGGGCTGAAAGGCGCCTTTCCGCGCGCGCTGGTCGTGGCCGATGGCGGCTATGTCGGCGAGGGCTACGGCAAGCCGACGCCGGCGATGATCGAGGCGATCAAGCTCACCGCGCGCCACGAGGGCATCCTGCTCGACCCGGTTTACACCGGCAAGGGCATGGCCGGCCTCGTCGGGCTGGTCCGCGCTGGCCGTTTCAAACCGACGGACAATGTCGTCTTCATCCATACCGGCGGTTCGGCCGGCCTGTTCGGCTATCGCGGCATCTTCGGTTTCAACTGAATGGGATGGGGCCGGATCGCTCCGGCCCCATCCACCCGATCAGCGGATGTGGATCGGGAACACGAAGCTGAGCGCCGGCGACGGTGCGACCGGTGCCACGACCACCGGCGGCGCATAGACGTATCCGGGGCCGCGATCATGGTGATAGCGCCACTCTTCCCGATGACGCTCGGCTTCCCTGCCGTGGCGGTCCCAGTCGTCGGCCAAAGCCGCCGTCGCCGACAGCATCATGCCGGCGCCGACGATCGCGAGTGCCAGGGCGGCTCGTGAACTCACTTCGCCGCTGCTTTCTTACCGCGGCCTTCCCAATGGCCGAACACGGAATCGGCGTTCTTCTTCTGATCGTCGGACATCGCGGCATAGAGCGGCGCGAAGGCATCGGCGATCTTCTTGGCCGAATCGGCATGGGCCTGGGCGATGTCGGCGTAGGATTTGGTGTCGTCCACGGCGGTCATCGAGGCGCCGTTTTCCTGGCGGGTTTTGATCAGATCGCCGGTCGCCTTGGCGCCGTCGCGCATCGCCGTGGCGAAGGTGTCCCACTGCGCCGATTGGGCGTCGGTGATCTTGAGCTTGTCGTGGAGCGACTTGATGCGGGTCTCGACCGTGTCCTCGGGATTGGCCCGCTTGGCATGGTGCATGTGAGCGCCGCTGGTCTCCGATGTCGGGGGTGCCTGGGCGAAGGCGGGAGCGCTGGCCAAAGCGAAAGTGCCGGCGAGGAGGACGGCGGCGACTGCGGTAGCCGCGGAACGGGTGCTTTCGAGCATCTTGCTAGCCTTCTGTGGTGATGTGTCGCGTTGGACGGTTATCGGCGGTTGCCGGTCCCCGGAAGCCAAGATTTGGCTGCCGGACCAGTATGATAATGGAGCGTTTCAGCGCAGGGATGGAGTCATCCGTGAGCATCGCGCCGTCAAGTGATTCGCCGGAAACAACGATGGCATCCCTTCATGTCGTTTTTTCGGCGAAGTTCGAAACCCTAACGCTGTGACGCGCAATTGGTTCGCTCGGGCGAAGGCTGGACAGAAAGGGGTGCTGCACGCAAAGTGACGCATCCCCACGCTGATGGCCAGACATGACCGACATCTTGATCACGGAATATCTCGACGACGCCGCCGTCCGGACGCTCGCGGCGGAGTTCGCCGTTCATTACGACCCGACCCTGGTCGGCAGGCCGGACGACATCGCGGCCCTCGGCGCCGATGTGCCGGCGCTCATCGTGCGCCATCGTACCCAGGTGCGCGGCGCCGTGCTCGACGCGTTCAAGCGCCTGCGGGTGGTCGGCCGGCTCGGGGTGGGGCTCGACAATATCGATGTCGAGACGTGCCGGGCGCGCGGCATCGAGGTCTGTCCGGCGCGCGGCGCCAATGCCGTTTCGGTCGCGGAATATGTCATCGCCGCCTGCTTCATCGGGCTGCGCAACGTCTGGCAGGTGACGGACGCCGTGCTGGCCGGGCAATGGCCGCGCAACGAGCTGATGCTGAGCGAGGTCAGCGGCAAGCGCATGGGGCTGATCGGCTTCGGCGATATCGGCAGGCAGACCGCGATCCGAGCGCGCGCGCTCGGCATGGAGGTGGTGGCGAGCGAACGGGCGGGCTTTACGCCGGAGCCGTTCGAGGGCGTCGAGTTCACCGATCTCGCGACATTGCTCGCGACCAGCGACGTGATCAGCCTGCATGCGCCGTTCCTGCCCGAGACGCGCAATCTCATCGACCGTGCGGCGCTCGGTCGCATGAAGAAGGGCGCGGTGCTGATCAATTCCGCCCGCGGCGGCATGATCGACGATGCGGCGCTGGCGGACGCGCTCAAATCCGGCCATCTGCGCGCGGCCTTCCTCGACGCGTTCGAGATCGAACCGCTGCCGGTGGGCTCGGTCCTCGCCGGCGCCCCCAATCTGTTCCTGACCCCGCATGTCGCCGGCGTCACCGAGGAGGCCAATCTTCGCGTCTCCTCCGTCACCGTCGCCAATGTCCAGCGCGTGCTGCGCGGGCGGGGTTGAGGCGGCGGAAAAGCTCATGACATCGCCCGCGAGCCTCGTGCTCGCTTCCGCCTCGCCGCGCCGGCTCGATCTGCTGCGGCAGATCGGCTGCGCGCCGGATCTGGTCGATCCGGCCGAGCTCGATGAGACCCCGCAGCCGGGCGAGACCCCGCCGCGCCATGCCGAAAGGCTGGCGATCGAGAAGGCGCAGGCCGTCGCCACCCGCCATCCCGCCGCCTTCGTGCTGGGGGCCGACACGGTGGTCGCCTGCGGCCGGCGCATCCTGCCCAAGGCCGAGGACGAGGCGACGGCGCGCAAGTGCCTGGAGCTGCTGTCGGGGCGCCGCCATCGCGTCCAGGGCGGCATCGCGCTCGTCGCCCCGGACGGCACGGTCGCGAGCCGGCAGGTGCAATCCTCGGTCGCCTTTAAGCGCCTGACCGAGGCCGAGATCGGCTGGTATCTCGGCACGGGCGAATGGCACGGCAAGGCCGGCGGTTATGCCATCCAGGGCCTCGCCGCCCGCTTCGTGCGCGAGGTCATCGGATCTTATTCGAACATTGTCGGGCTGGCGCTCTTCGAGACGTCGCAGCTGTTGCTCGGCCGCGGCGCGCGACCGGCGCCGTGAGCCGGACGCTCGTCCTGTCCGCGGCACCGGGCGAGGTGCGCGCCGGGCTGGTCGAAGCGGACCGTATCGTCGAGCTGCGCATCGAGCGCGATCAGGGCAGCCTGGTCGACGCGCTCTTCCTCGGTCGCATTTTGCGTGTGGTGCCAGCCTTGCCGGGCGCCTTCATCGAGCTCGGGCTCGACCGGCCGGCCTTCCTGCCCGGCGCGAAGCTGCCGACCGGACCGATGGTCGAGGGCGCCTCGGTGCTGGTCCAGATCGTCAAGGACGCATTCGAGGACAAGGCGCCGGAGGTGAGCGCCGCCCCGTCCTTCCACGGCCGGCTCGCGGTCTGGACGCCGGGCAAGCCCGGCGCCGCCGTGTCGCGCCAGATCCCGCCGGCCGAGCGGGCGCGGCTCGCAGCATTGCTGGCCGGAATGATCGAGCCGGGCGAGGGGGTGGTGCTGCGCAGCCACGCCGCCGGCGCCGGCCAGGCCGAGCTGGCCGAGGATGTCGCGGGACTGCGCCGGAACTATCAGGCGCTGCTCCAGGCGATCACCGCGGCCAAGCCGCCCCTGCGCCTCGATCCGGCGACGGGGCCGGCGGAACGAATCGTGCGCGCGCTCGGACCGGCCGCGGACCGCATCCTGATCGACGATCGCGCCGCGCATACGATGCTGCGCCGCCGGCTCGGCCGCGGCGAGCTCGCGGCCAAGCTGGAGCTCGACACCGAGCCGGGATTCAGCGAGCGGCACGGGCTCGACGAGGCGATCGACATAGCTCTGGCGCCGCGCATCGGCCTCGCCGACGGGGCCGAGATCGTGATCGAGCAGGGGCTCGCGGCCACGCTCGTCGATGTCAACATGGCAGCCGCCGCCAGCGGGCGCGGCAAGGCCGCCGACAAGATCCTGCGCGCCAATCTCGCCGCCGCCGAGGCGATTGCGCGCCAGCTTCGGCTGCGCAATATCGGCGGGGCGATCATCGTCGATTTCATCTCTATGGGCGGGTCGGCGGCCGGCCGCGAGCATCGCCGCGAGGTCGAGGCGGCGTTCGCGGCGGCGGCCGAGGGCGACCCGCAGCCGGTCGAGCTGCATGGCTGGACCCGGCTCGGCCATCTGGAGCTGACGCGCAAGCGCGGCCTCGCCTCGCTCGCCGATCTCATGCTGGCGAAACCGGGCGGCCGGCGGGCCAAGACCGCGCTGACCACGGCGCTGGAGGTGCTGCGCGCCTTGACGCGCGGCAACTTCCGGCCGGGTCCGCTCGAGATCCGCGTTCATGGCTCGGTCGCGGCCGAACTGCAGGGCCGGCTGGCCCATGCCTGCGAGGCGGCCGCGGCGACGGCCGGCCGCGCCGTCACCATCGGGATCGAGCCCGGCCGCGATCCCGAGACCTTCGACATCGGCGCTCTCTGAGCCTATCTAACAGAGATGGACGAGATGGACGCGAAGATGACAGACGACAGGAAACCCAAGACACCTTCATGCGTGGTCTGCGGCAAGCCGCAGATCGAGCGTCACCGGCCCTTCTGCTCGGCTCGCTGCCAGCAGGTCGATCTCGGCCGCTGGTTTACCGGTCGCTATGCCGTTCCGGGGGAGGCCGTGGAGCAAAGCGAGGATGGCGAGGAGGCTTGACCGCCCGGCCCCGGGCCGCTCACCATGAATGAAAACAATCCGGAAGAGGATGCAGGAGAATGTCGAGACGCTGGCAGCAGGCATGGCTCGCGACCCTCCTGGCCGCTTCATGCGGAACCGCGTGGGCGGAGCCGATCAAGATCGGCGTGACCGTCGCGCAATCGGCCCCCGGCTCGGTCGTGCAGGGCACGCAGGTCAAGGATGGGCTGGAGATCGCCCAGCAGATGCTCAACGATGCCGGCGGCGTGCTCGACCGGCAGATCGAGCTGGTGGTCGAGGATACGCAGGGCACGCCGGACAAGGCGGCCGCCGCGGTCGAGACGCTGATCACGCGCGATCATGTCGTGGCGATCGTGGGCGAGCATCAGAGCTCGGCGGCCTTGGCCGGCATCGAGGTCGCCCATCGCCATCACATCCCCTACATCAACACCAACGGCTGGTCCGACGCGATCCGCGAGAAGGGCTATGCCGAGGTCTTCAACCCGTCCAACTACAACAGCCGGGCGGGAGCGGCGGCGGCGGCGGCGTTCGCCGGGCTGGGCGCCAGGTCGGTCGTGGCCTTCGCCGAGAACACCGATTACGGCACCGGCCTCGCCAAGATCATCGGCGAAAGGCTGAAGGCCGTGGCGCCCGAGATCCGCTACAGCTACGTCACGCTCGACCGCACGAGCCATGATTTTCAGGCCGCCATGGCGCCGCTGCGCCATGATTTGCCGGATGTGCTCGTCAATATCATGCTGCCGCCGGCGGCCTACGCCATGATCGGGCAGGTCTACGAGCAAGGCATCGCGCCGACCGGTCGGACCTTCTTCTACGACGCCGCCGGCATCGCCGATTATCCGGATTTCTGGGAGAACGTCGCCGCGGCGGGGAACGGCATGCTCGTCTATGGTCTCTATCATCCGGGCATGAACACGCCGCTGCTCGGCAAGCAGGTCGCCGAAGCGTACATCGCCAAGACCCAGCACGAGCCCAACCGGCTGCTGTTCCAGGCCGTGGATTCGCTGCTGCTACTCGCCGATGCGATCAAGCGCGCCGGCTCGACCGATGCCGATCCGGTGATCAAGGCGCTCGAAGCCGCCCATTTCACCGGCACGCGCGGCACCATCACCTTCTCGACCGAGCCCGGCTATACATTCCATCAATGGGTCGAGGTGCCCTACGTCACCTACCAGATCACGGCGGAAAACCAGCGGATCGGCGACACCACCCTGATCGAGCAGCCGGGCGCGCCGTTCGACAAGGCCAAGGTGTGGCGGGCGATGACCTACTAGGTGCCGCCGAACTCGACATCCTGGGTCTCGACCGTCCCGGCGGTCCGGCCGGGCGCGGTCTGGTAGGTCCAGTAGAGGTTGGTGTGGGCGATGACCTGGCCAGGCGGCGGCGCGCCCCATTCCGTCTGATCCTCCGTCGTGTGCGCGTCCTTGACCAAGGTCACGTCGTACCCTCTCGCAAATGCACCGTGGAGCGTCGAGCGGATGCAGGCATCGGTCTGGGCGCCGGCGATGACGAGGCGTCCGACGCCGAGGCCGGACAGCACGCTCTCGAGAGAAGTGTCCTCGAAGGCATCGCCGTAGCTCTTCTCGATCAGCGGCTCGCTATCGTCCGGCTTCAATTCGCCGACGATCCGCCAGCTGTCGCTGCCTTTGGCGAGTCCGTCGCTGGCATGCTGGACCCAGACGACCGGCGCCCGCTCCCGCCGCGCCTTCTCCACCAGCCTGCCGATATTCGCGACCACGGCGTCGCGTTCATGAGCGCGCTCGACGACGCCGTTCTGCACGTCGACGACGAGGAGCGCGGTGTTCAGCCGGTTCGCGAGGATGGTCATGATGTCCCGCCGAGCATATTGCTGGAGGGGCCCATGCTACAGCTTTCTCAGCTTTCACCCAAGGGCGGCCAAGGGACGAAGCCGGAAGTGCGCCGGACATAATCCTCATAGGCCGGCCGGCGCGCCTTGAGCCCGCGTTCGAGCATCGGCACGCCGCTCCAGCGCATCAGCGTCCAGGTCAGCAGCAGCGGGCCGGGCAGGGACCAGACGCCATAGGGCGTCTCGGCCGCGATCAGGTAAAGCCCCCACCAGACGCAGGCATCGCCGAAATAGTTCGGATGCCTAGTATAGCGCCATAATCCGGTATCGAGCACGGCATCGGGGGCCGCCTGCCGGCGAAAGCGGGCGAGCTGCCCGTCGGCGATGCTTTCGAACAGGATGCCGAGCAGCGCCAGTGCCACGCCGGCCCAGCCGACAAGCCCGAGCGCGGCCGGCTGCGGGTCGAGCTGGCCCAGCTGGACCGGCAGGCAGACGATGAATTGCAGCGGCGGCTGCAGCAGGAAGACCAGCAGCAGCGACGCCTTGGCGAAGCCCCAGCCGCGCTTGGCCATGGCGCCGTCGAGCAGCGCCCGGTAGCGCCGATCGGCGCCGTGGTGGCGCCAGCGCCGGAAGAGATGGATGCCGAGCCGGAGGCCCCAGAGCGCGGTCAGGGCTGTCAGCGCCCAGCGGTGCGGCGTTCCGCCGCCCGTGAGGAAATCGCTCGCGAGCGCCGCCAGCACCATGCCGAGCGGCCAGTAGCTGTCGATGATGGTGACATCGCGCCGGCCGAGCGAATAGGCCCACAGGACGAGCGCGCACAGCAGCAGAAGCGCCAGATTGGTCAGTAGCAGCCCGGTTACCGTCATCGCACGCTCCGAAATCGGCCGAACGGCCGCAGGAGCCGAGATGCCGTCAGCTATGGTCCGGCGTCTTGTCGCCTTGCTTCACATACCAATCGATCAGCGCCACCGCTTCCGGGCTCGCCCAGTTCGCCCCGCCTTCGAACCGGCCGAGCTCGCGCCCTTCGGCGTCGAGCAGGATGGTCGTCGGCAGGCCGCGCAGCTTCAGGCCGCGACCGATCTCGCTTTTCGGATCGAGATAGCGCGTGAGCTTGCCAAGTCCATGCTGGTCGAAAAATTCATCGACGACCTTGGCGCCGCCGCGATCCTCGGAGATGGTGACGACCGCGAACTTGTCGCTGTCGTGGGTCTCCTTCAGCGTCTCCAGCGTCGGCATCTCGCGCACGCAGGGCACGCACCAGGTCGCCCACATATTGACCAGCGTCACCTTGCCCTTGAAGGCGGAGAAATCGAGCTTGGCGTTCTGCGCATCGGTGAAACCGATCTCGGGCGCTGGCACGGGCGGGGTCGCCAGACTAAACTGAATCATCTCGCCATCGAGCGGCGGCGTGCCGCCGGTATCGCCGACAGCCGCGAAATGCCATACGGTCACGATGACGCCACAAACCACCGCTAACCCCGTCGAGAGCTTCAACCGCATGTTCATCGAGTTTCCAGATCCAGAGTTCGCCTGCCCATGAATGCGGATATGCCCCTTGGGGCGGCACCTGATCAAGCCCCCTCGGCCAACGAGATGTGGGGCGGCCGCTTCAAGGGCGGCCCGAGCGCGGTGATGGAGGCGATCAACGTCTCGATCGATTTCGACCGCAGGCTTTACGCCCAGGATATCGCCGCCTCCAAGGCCCATGCCGCCATGCTGGTCGAGACCGGCATCATCGGCGCCGATGATGGTGCGGCGATCCGCGGCGGGCTCGACCGCATCCTAGCCGAGATCGAGGAAGGCAAGTTCCGCTTCGACCGGGCGCTCGAAGACATCCACATGAATGTCGAGGCGCGGCTGACCGAGCTGATCGGGCCGCCGGCCGGCAGGCTGCACACGGCGCGCTCGCGCAACGACCAGGTCGCGACCGATTTCCGCCTGTGGGTGCGCGACGCGCTCGACCGGCACGACCGCCAGCTCCGCGCGCTGCAGAAGGCGCTCATCGACCAGGCCGAGCGGCATGCGGCGACACTCATGCCCGGCTTCACCCATTTGCAGACGGCGCAGCCCATCACGTTCGGCCATCATCTCATGGCCTATGTCGAGATGCTCGGCCGCGACCGCTCGCGCCTCGCCGATTGCCGTAAGCGGATGAACGAGAGCCCGCTCGGCTCGGCGGCCCTCGCCGGCACCTCGTTCCCGATCGACCGGCACGCCACGGCCGCCGCACTGGGCTTCGACCGGCCGATGGCGAACTCGCTCGACGGCGTCGCCGACCGCGATTTCGCCATCGAGTTCATGGCGGCCTCCGCCCTCATCGCCATGCATCTCTCCCGGCTGGCGGAGGAGCTGGTGCTCTGGACCACGGACGCGTTCGGCTTCGTGCGCTTGAGCGACGCCTTCACCACCGGCAGCTCGATCATGCCGCAGAAGCGCAATCCCGACGCCGCCGAGCTGATCCGCGCCAAGTCGGGCCGGGTCATCGGCGCGCTGGTCGGCCTCCTGGTCATGATGAAGGGCCTGCCGCTCGCCTACGGCAAGGACATGCAGGAAGACAAGGAGCCGAGCTTCGAAGTGTCCGACACGCTCGATCTGGCGCTCGCCGCCATGACCGGCATGATCGTCGATCTCGAAGCCGATGCCGGGGCGATGCGCGCCGCCATGGATCGCGGCTTCATCACCGCGACCGATCTCGCCGATTGGCTGGTGCGCCGGCTGGGCGTGCCTTTCCGCCAGGCCCATCACGTCACCGGCGCCATCGTCCATCACGCCGAGAGTTTGCAATGCGGGCTGGAGGCGCTGCCGCTCGACGCGCTGCAGGCGATCGAGCCGCGCATCACCGAGGAGATCTATAGCGTGCTGTCGGTCGAACGCGCGGTCGAAAGCCGCACCTCCTATGGCGGCACGGCGCCCGAGCGCGTGCGCGAGGCCGTCAAGGCGGCGCGGGAGCGATTCCTGTGAGCGCCCGGCTGCTGCTGATCGCTTGCCTGGCCGTGCTCGCCGGCTGCGGCAAGCTGGGACCGCCGAGCGTGCCCAAGGGCGAGGTCAGCACCTATCCGCACGCCTATCCGGCGCCGACATCCCGTGGCGGCGCCGGGCCCGACGAGCTGGCCGCGCCCGTCAAGCCAGCTTCGGATCAACCCGCCAAGCCTGCTTCCAGTCCGGATCAAGATGCCAAGCCCGCTCAGTGACTTCCCCTATCGCGACGGGGTGATGCAGTGCGAGGGCGTGTCGCTCGCGGCCTTGGCCGAGAGCGTCGGAACCCCCTTCTACTGCTATTCCGCGGCGACCATGGCGCGGCAATACCACGCTTTCGCCCGAGCCTTCGCCGGGCAGGAGGCGCGTATCTGCTACGCCGTCAAGGCCAACTCCAACCAGGCGGTGCTGCGCCTTTTCGCGCGTCTCGGCGCCGGCGCCGATGTCGTCTCCGAGGGCGAGCTGCGCCGCGCGCTCGCCGCCGGCATCCCGGCCGAGCACATCGTCTTCTCCGGTGTCGCCAAGACCGAGGCCGAACTGGGCTACGCGCTTTCGATCGGCATCGGCCAGATCAATATCGAGAGCGCCGGCGAGCTCGATGTGCTGGCGCGCCTCACCGCCGGCCGGGACCGGCCGGTCAGGGTGGCCTTGCGCGTCAATCCCGATGTCGACGCCAAGACCCATCCCAAGATCACCACGGGCAAGGCCGAGAACAAGTTCGGCGTAGCACTCCACGAGGCGCCGTCGCTGTTCGCGCGCGCAGCCGCGATGCCGGGGATCGAACCGGTCTCGGTCGCGGTCCATATCGGCTCGCAGCTGCTCGATCTGGCGCCGTACGACGCGGCCTTCACCAAGGTCGCGGCACTCGTCCGGCAGTTGCGCGAAGCGGGCATCCCGATCCGCCATCTCGATCTGGGCGGCGGCGTGGGCGTGCCCTACCGCGGCGAATTGCCGCCCGATCTCGCCGATTATGCCGGCATCGTCCGGCGGATCTGCGGCAATCTCGGCTGCAGCCTCACCTTCGAGCCCGGGCGTTTCCTGGTCGCGGAGGCGGGCGCGCTGGTGAGCCGCGTCATCGTGGTGAAACAGGGCGTCACGCGGCGTTTGGTCATTCAGGACGCGGCGATGAACGATCTGCTTCGGCCGACGCTTTATGAGGCGTATCATCCGGTGCTGCCGGTCCGGAAGGCCGATCGCGCCGAGGAAGCGATCGCCGATATCGTCGGCCCGGTCTGCGAGACCGGCGATTACCTCGCCGTCGCCCGGCCGATGCCGCCGGTCGCCACGGGGGATTTGTTGGCGGTGATGTTCGCTGGAGCCTATGGAGCGGTCATGAGCTCGACCTACAATACGCGCCGCCTGATCCCGGAAGTGCTGGTCGACGGCACCCGCTGGGCGGTCGTCCGCCCGCGCCAGAGCTATGAGGAACTGATCGGCCTCGACCGGGTGCCGGATTGGCTGGACGAGGGGGCGGCCGGTTGAGCGCCGGGCGCTATCTCCTCGCCTGGCGTCTGCGCACCGCGCAGGCGGCGCTCGCCTGGGAGCGGGTCTGGCCGGCGCTCTGGCCGGTGACGGCGCTCGTCATGCTGTTCTGGACGGCGGCCTGCTTCGATCTGCTGCCGGAGCTGCCCGGCTGGCTGCACGCCATCGTGCTGGTCCTGTTCTTGGGCGCCTTCGGCTTCGCCTTCTGGCGCGCCTGGCGCGAGATCGATCTGCCCGACCGCTCGGCCGCGCGGCGCCGCATCGAGCTCGATAGCGGCCTCACGCACCGGCCGCTGGCGGTGCTGGACGATCGCATGGCCGGGGCCGCCGATCCCTTCGCCGAGGCGCTGTGGGCGGCGCACCGGCAGCGCATGGCGGTTTCGGCCAGAAATCTGCGGTTCGGCTGGCCGCGCGGCGGGCTCATGGAGCGCGATCCCTACGCGCTCAGGGCCGCTTTATCGCTGGTGCTGCTGATCGGCCTCGTCTCGGCCGGCGGCGATGTCTGGTCGCGGCTCGGCCGCGCCTTCATGCCCCAGCTCGACCGGACCGCGTCGCTCGGGCCGCCCGGCGTCGATCTGTGGATCACGCCGCCCGACTATACCGGCCTGCCGCCGATCTATCTGGGCTCCGATCCCAATCAGAGCGGCGGCACGCTCGCGGCGATCGAGCCAGGCAAGCCGGTCCCGGTGCCGGCCGGCAGCACCGTGCTGGTCCAGGTCCATGGCGGCAGGCGCACGCCGCAGCTGGCGCTCGACGATGCCCATACCGATCTCGCGGCCCTCGACGCCAGCGACTTCAACGTCACCGCCAAGGTCGGCGAGGCGCATCACCTGGCCGTGACCCAGGGTGGCAGCACACTCGCCGCCTACGACCTGCAGATCGTGGCCGACCTGCCGCCGACGGCGGCCTGGGGCGACAAGCCGCAGGTGACGGCGCGCGGTGCGCTGCATCTCGACTATCTCGCCAAGGATGATTACGGGGTCAAGAGCCTGAGCCTGGAGATCCGGCGGCCCAATTCGAGCGATCCGCCGACGGTGATCGCACTGCCGGTGCCGTCCGACCCGCGCAAGGAGCTGAAGGGCGCCACCTTCCAGGATCTGACGCCCAATCCCTGGGCCGGGCTGCCGGTCGAGCTGCGCTTCATCGCCCATGACGCGATCGACCAGATCGGCATCAGTGCGCCCTTGAAGCTGATCCTGCCTGAGCACAAGTTCCGTCATCCGGTCGCCCGTGCGATCATCGATCAGCGCAAGCTTCTCACCAAGGACCCGAACCAGTCCGACGCGGTCGCCGAGACGCTGGGCGATCTCGCCTCGCGCCCGGCGCTCTTCCATGACGACGCGCTCGCCTTCCTGGCGCTCCGCTCCGCATCCGACCGGCTGCAGCTCGGCGCCGGCCGGGACGATCTTGCCGGCATCCAGAAGCTGTTGTGGGATACCGCACTGCGCATCGACGAGGGTGATCAGCCCGAGGCGCAGAAGGCGCTGCGCGAGGCGGAGCGGGCACTGCAGGACGCGCTCGACCGCAATGCGCCGGACGAGGAGATCAACCGCCTGATGAACGAGATGCGCCAGGCGGTGAATCGCTACCTCCAGGCGCTCATGGAGAATGCCCAGAAGAACGGCCAGCAGCCACAGTCGGATCCCAACGGCAACAATCAGCGCCTGACCCAGGACGACATCAACCGGATGCTCGACCAGGCGCAGCAGATGGCGCGGTCGGGCGCCAAGGACGCGGCGCGCGAGGCGCTGTCGCAGCTTCAGGACATGCTGGAAAATCTGCGCGCCGGCCAGTCGCAGCCGCGTCAGGCCGACGGTGCCGCCCAGCAGATGATGCGCAACATGCAGGATCTGGCGCGCAAGCAGCAGCAATTGCTCGATCGCTCCTATCGTCAGGCCCAGCGCGGCCAGAATGGTGGCCAGGATCAGCAGGGCCAGAGCGGCCGCGGCCAGCCGCAGCGCCAGGGTGGCCAGAATGGTCAGAGCGGCCAAAGCGGAACCCAGAGCGGCAATCAGGCCGGCGAGGGCGGCGACCTCGCGGGGCAGCAGGAGAGCCTGCGCCGCCAGCTCGGCCAGATGATGGGCAAGTTCGGCCAGGACGGCCAGACGCCGCAAGCCTTGTCGCGCGCCGAGCGGGCGATGCGCGACGCGGTCGACGCGCTCAATCGCAATGCGCCGGGCGACGCCGTCGGCCAGCAGGGCGAGGCGCTCGACCAGCTCCAGCAGGCGGCACGCGAGATGGCCGAGCAGATGCGCCAGAACGGCTCCGGCGGCCAGGACGGCACCGCCGAGAACGGCCGCGACCCCTTCGGCCGGCCGCTGCCGGGCGGCCAGGGCGATCTCGACCGGGGCGACGTGAAGATCCCGGAAGAGGCCGACATGCAGAAGAGCCGCGAAATCCTCGACGAGCTGCGCCGCAGAGCCTCCGACCGCGCCCGGCCGCAGACCGAGCGCGACTATATCGACCGGCTGCTGAAGCGGTTCTAGGTCAGAGCGTTCCACATTTCGGCGGCAGCGTATCCGGGCGTTTACGGAGTTGCGGTCACGCTCTATTCGTCATGACCGTGATTGGCACGGTCATCCACGCCTCACCGCCGCCTCCATGCCAGACGAAGAGACGTGGATCATCGGGTCAAGCCCCATAGGCGCTAGGATAAGGCGGGGCTAGCGGGGTTAAGGCAGTTTGGTGCGGCAAATCGAATCGGTTGTGCTTGGTGTGCTTGGCACGGCCGGTCGATTGCGATTCAAGCTCCGGATGACTGATTTATCGCTTGCGCCGTCGTCGTCGGCTGGTTGGGCAGACATCGTTGGGCGGCTTGGTGGTGCCGAGGCTCTGGATGTCTCGGCCCGTCTTTGTGGTGCGTTCCTGCGAGCCCGTGAGGTCAAGAGCGCTGCGGATTTGCTTCGGCTTATCCTGGCTTACGGCCCCGGCGGCCGATCGCTTCGGATGACCGCGGCCGAGGCGGCACTCCACGGGATCGCCGATATCAGCGACGTTTCTTTGCTGGAGCGCTTTCAGCGGTGCCCGGCATGGCTGACAGCGCTTTGCGAGAAGCTGTTGGGGTCCCTCGGTGATCAACCGCGTGGCGATGGACCGCCTATCCACCTGATCGACGGCAGCCGCCTCGAAGGCCCGGGACAGAGCTGCTTGCGATTGCACTTTTGCTACGATCCGGAACGCCAGCGCATTGTCGATTTCGCCGTCACCGGCTTGGATCAAGCCGAAAAACTTGACCGCGCCGCCGTCAGGCAAGGTGAGATCCGGATAGGCGATCGCGCCTACCGGAGCCCCCGAGCCCTGCGCGCGGTTCGTAATGGCGGGGCGGATCTGCTGGTGCGGCTGAGCTGGAAGGGCCTCAATCTGTGCGATGCGGCCGGCCTGCCGCTCGATTGGCTGGCGCGCTTTACCGAAACGGCCACAGTTGGCAGGCTCGATATCCCGGTTACGGTTCGCAAGGCGCGCGGCGCCTTCGAGCCGCTGGCCCTGCGTCTGGTCATCCTGCCAAAGCCGCCTGAAATGGCCGAAAAAGCGCGCCAGACGGCGCGGCGTACCGCACAGAAAAACCAGCACAAAATCGACCCTCGAACGATCGAGGCCGCCGGTTATCTGATCCTCCTGACCTCGCTCGATACCAAGGACTACTCGGCAGACCAGTTGGGCATCCTCTACCGCGTGCGCTGGCAAATCGAACTCGCCATCAAACGCCTCAAATCAATCTTGCGCATCGACCGCCTGCCGGCCAAAGACCCAGAACTCGCCAAGGCCTGGATTCTGGCCCACCTCCTCGTTGCCTTACTGATCGACGATGCCGCGGCCGAAATGGCCGATATTCCCCCCTGAGCATGCCACCGAACGACCAGCCTCGCTCTGGCGGCAAACCTGTATCCTCGCCCAAGCCTTCTGTGCGGCGATCTGGCCGGCCTTGACCCCCGGCCAGATCGTCAAAAACCTCTCAAGCTGCTGGCGCCAATTCAGAGAGGCAAAACGGCGCCGAACGCTCCAGAAAATCCCAAGGCCCGCCTTATCCTAGCGCCTATGGGGTCAAGCCCGGTGATGACGGTTAAATACAATCGCACCAAAGGGTTATCCAGCACGATCCGGTCGATAGATGAACCGCCCTAGAAGCACGTCATCAGGAACGCAGCCGCCTCGTCCGAGACGCCCGCGATCTTGTTGGTCGCCTGGCGATACAGCTTCCAATCGATCTCGGTCCTGGGGTCGCTACCATCGAGGCCGCGAAACGACTTCAGCTCGGCGCGCCCGAGCCTTCGCTTCGCCGTAGCGATGGGGTTGACCTTGATCCGCAATCGTATGCCGGGGCCACGCTCGACTTCGGTGACCGTCGCCCGCGCGCACAGCCCCTGTCCGCCCTGATGATCCGAGGCGAAGACGAAAATCTCGTCGCCGATGCGGAGATCCTTGCCCCGGTACATCGTCTTCTCATCGAACGACATGGCACCGGACGCCGCGTCCGGTCCGAGCGCGGCCTTCACGACGAACGGCATCGGGCTCTCCTCCACTATCCGACTCTCGATTCAGCGCACGAAGCTGACATAGGCCGAGGTGGCGGCGCTGGCATCCTCCGGTGCCGGGATCGAGGCCTGATAGGGCGTGCTCTCGCCCGGCTTGAGCGATTCGCGCGGCGGCGGGAAATCCATGCTCTTCAGCACCTCGCCTTTGGCGTTGCGCAGGCTGAGGCGAAGCTTCGGCACGTCCCGGTCGCCGTCCGAGATATTGGCGATCTCGCCGGTCACGATCACCGTCTGCACGCCGCCTTCGTCGGTGCCGCGCGCCGAGTTGGTGCCGCGCAGCTCCAGCCCCGAATCGGGCGCGGGCTTGCCGAGGGCGGCGTAGAGCCGGGCCGAGGCGGGCCAGGCATGGGTGATCTGGGGCGCGAACAGCCAGCCGCCGATCACCACCAGCGCCACGAACAGGATGAGGGCCGCCCAGCCGAGTGTCAGGCCGCTGACGCGCTGCTTCTTCGGCAGGGCGGGCAGGCCGGCGCGCGGTGGCAGGGGGCGGGCGCCGATGAAGGTCGGCATCGGTTCGTCGACCGGCACGGCGGTGCCGCCGCCGACCATCGCGGGGGCGGTCACCGGCATCGCCGACGGCAGCTCGGGCTCGATCAGAGCGAGCACCGGTTCCGGCGGGGGCGGTTCCTGGTACCAGGTCTCGCCGCATTTCGCGCAGCGAACCTTGCGCCCGCCCGCTCCCAGGGAGGCAGGGTCGACGATGTACCGAGTCGCGCAGGCCGGGCAGGAAAGGATCATGCTGGTGCCAAGCTGTAGCTATAAGCCGTTATAGGCAAGCTGCCTGCTGCGGCGCAAGCCACGCAAGAGGCGAGGATAGATTGTGCCGATTTGCTCGTCCGGCGAAGGTTGCGGCGGCGGCGGTGTGAGTTTACACCCATCCGGGGTGCCGGGGGCCTGATTCGGGCCGGCCTGGGCGCCCCTATTCGAAGCAGCGCGGGAATCGCCGGATCGATTCGGGCACGAGCCGATCCGGCTCTGGGACGTGCGGCGGGGAGCGGGCGAGGAAGTGGTTCGTTTCGAAAACGTCGCGATGCGCTATGGCCGCGGGCCCGAGATCCTGCATGACCTCGATCTCGACCTGGCGCCGGGCGCGTTCCATTTCCTCACGGGCGCCAGCGGCGCCGGCAAGAGCACGCTGCTGCGCCTGCTTTATCTGGCCGAGCGGCCGACGCGCGGCCGGGTCTTCCTGTTCGACCGCGACATCGCCCAGGTGCCGCAGCGCGAATTGCCGGGGCTCAGGCGCCAGATCGGCGTGGTGTTCCAGGATTTCCGGCTGCTCGACCATCTGTCGGCGCTCGACAACGTAGCGCTGCCCATGCGCGTCGCCGGCGCCCGCGAGGACACGATTCGCGAGCATGTCGTCGATCTGCTGCGCTGGGTCGGGCTGGAGAATTTCGTCAATGCCAAGCCGTCGACCCTCTCCGGCGGCCAGCAGCAGCGGATCGCCATCGCCCGCGCCGTCATCACCAGGCCGCAATTGCTGCTGGCCGACGAGCCGACCGGCAATGTCGACGACGCGATCGCGCTGCGCCTGCTCCATCTGTTCGAGGAGCTCAACCGGCGGGGCACCACCGTGGTGATCGCCACCCACAACGAGGCGCTGATCGAGCGGTTCGGCTATCCGACGCTCGAGATCGAGAATGGCCGGGTCAGGCATCGCGCCGGCCGAGCGCGGGCGGGCTGACGATATGGCGCGCGCCCGCACCTTGCCGCTGCATCAGGACGGCTCGACCCGCTTCCTGCCCTGGCTGATCGCCCTGATGGTGTTCCTGGCGGCACTGGCGGTCGGCGCCGCCTTCGCGCTCGATACCGCGCTCGAACGCTGGAACGACGGGCTGCGCGGCACGCTGACCGTCCAGCTGCCGCGCCCGGCCGGCGGCGGGCCGCTGGCGCCCGCGACGATGGAGGCGGCGCTCGCCGCCATGCGCGCCGTGCCCGGAATCGTCTCGGCCGTGCCGCTCGACGCGGCCGCGCAGTCGGCGCTGCTCAAGCCCTGGCTCGGCGATAATGCCGATGCCGTCGAGCTGCCGCTGCCGGTATTGGTCGATCTGCGTCTCGCCGCCGGCGCCTCGATCGACGATGCCGCCCTTGCGCGCAAGCTCGACCATCTCGTGCCGGGGGCGCGGGTGGAGACACACGGCGCCTGGCTCGACCAGCTGTTCCGGCTGGCCTCCATGGTCGAGATCGGCACGGCCGCCATCGTCCTGCTGATCGGCTCGGTCGCGATCGTCACCGTGATCTTCACCACCCGCACCGGTCTCATGATCCATGCGCCGGTGGTCGATCTGCTGCATCTGATGGGAGCGCCCAACCTCTATATCGCCCGGCAATTCCAATGGCACGCCTTCCGCCTGGGCGTTCGCGGCGGGGTCATCGGCCTGGTTCTGGCGCTGCTCGCCTTCGGCGCCCTCTATCTCGCCGCCCAGCAGGGGGCCGCCACCGCGGACCTGATGCCGGGCTTCCGCCTGCCGATCGGCGCGTGGATCAGCGTCCTGGCGCTGCCGCTCGGCATGGGGCTGGCCGGGCTCATGACCGCGCGGATCACCGTGCTGCGCGCGTTGGCGCGGATGCCATGAGCAACCCGTTCCGCTCGACCGGCCGGGCCATGCTGGCCGGGCTCGTCATCCTGGCGGCGCTCTTGCTCGGCGGTCTCGCCTGGTTCATCCATAATCTCGACCAGCCCGGCCCCGATCCCGATCGCGTCACCGACGCCATCATCGTGCTGACCGGCGGCAGCCTCAGGATCGAGAGCGGCTTCGCACTGCTGGCCGAGGGCAAGGCCAAGAAGCTCTTCATCTCCGGCGTCCATCCCGGCGTCGATACGGCCGAGATGCTGCGTCTCGATCGCAGCGCGCCGAAATGGGTCGAATGCTGCGTCGTGCTCGGCCACACCGCCGACAATACCGTCGGGAATGCGATCGAATCGGCGGAGTGGCTGCGCCGGGAGAATTACCACAGCATCCGCCTGGTCACGGCCAGCTACCATATGCCGAGGGCGCTCCTGGAATTCCGGCGCGTGCTCCCGGCCGATATCGCGATCGTCATCCATCCGGTCTTTCCCGAGGCGGTGCGCAATGGCGGTGTCGGGCCATCCTGGACGCGCCCCGGGCGGGTGGTCGTGGTCGAATATCTGAAATATCTGGGGGCGCTGATCCGGCCGCTCCTTCCGTCCCAACCGCCCGGCTCGGCCCCGATATGATCCGTCTTCGCGCGTTCCTCTTCAATCTCGGCTTCTATGCCGGCACCGGCCTACTCGCGATCGCGGGCTTGCCCCTGCTGCTCCGGCAGGGCTGGATCCTGCGCTACAGCGCGTTCTGGACGCGTCTGTCGCTCGTCTGGCTCAAGCTCAGCGTCGGCCTCGACCATCAGGTGCGCGGGCTCGAGAATTTGCCGCCGCCGCCCTTCATCCTGGCGCCGAAGCATCAATCGGCCTGGGACACGCTCATCCTCAATCAGCTGGTTCGCGATCCGGCGATCGTGCTGAAGCGCGAGCTGACGCTGATCCCGGTGTTCGGCTGGTATCTGCTGCGCGCCGGCGGCCTGGTGGTCGACCGCAAGGCCGGTGCCGCCGCCCTGCGCAAGCTGGTGGCGCAGGGGAGGCAGGCGGTCGCTGCGGGTCGGCCGATCGCGATCTTCCCGGAGGGAACCCGAGGCCCCATCGGCGGCAAGCTGCCCTACCAGCCCGGCGTGGCCGCCCTCTACAGCCAGCTCGGCGTGCCGCTGGTGCCGGTGGCGCTCAATTCCGGGCGCTTCTGGGGCCGGAACACCTTCCTCAAATTTCCCGGCCGGATCACCGTCGAGATCCTGCCGCCGATCGCGCCCGGCCTCGATCGCCGCCAGGCCCTGGCGTTGCTGGAAGAGCGGATCGAGCAGGCGACCGGACGGCTGTTGACAGAGGCGGGGCCGCCCACCCACCCTGTGAATAAGGTTGTGGGAAATTTGTAGCGCTGCGGGCCGGCGAAGACTAGTCTAAAGGAACATTTAAGGAACACAAGGGCCGATCCTCGCGTTCGGCAAAGCGGGTGCCGGGCGGTTCGGCCCTCTCACAAGGACGATCGGAGCGCTTAGCATGGCGAGCATAGCGGCGATATCCCAGCAGATCTGGGACATGAAATACCGCTTCAAGACGCCGGATGGTCAAGCTGTGGATAAGACCATCGAGGATACTTGGCGCCGGATCGCGGACAGTCTCGCCGTGCGGGAAAATGATCCGGCCAAATGGTCAGCGCGTTTCTATTCGGCGCTCGAAGGATTCCAGTTCCTGCCTGCCGGACGAATTGTCGCAGGAGCGGGCACCGACCGGTCGGTGACGCTCTTCAATTGCTTCGTCATGGGCACGATCGAGGATGATCTCGGCGCCATCTTCGATCATCTGCGCGAAGCGGCGCTGACGATGCAGAAGGGCGGCGGCATCGGCTACGATTTTTCGACGCTCCGGCCCAAGGGCGCGCTCGTCCACGGCGTCGGCGCCGATGCTTCCGGGCCGCTCTCCTTCATGGATGTCTGGGATTCGATGTGCCGGACGATCATGAGCGCCGGCTATCGCCGGGGCGCCATGATGGCGACGCTGCGCTGCGACCATCCCGACATCGAGGCCTTCATCGAGGCGAAGCGCGATGCCGCGCGCCTGCGCATGTTCAACCTCTCGGTCCTGGTCACCGACGAATTCATGCGTGCGGTCGAGGAGGGCGGTTCCTGGGAGCTCAAATTCGGCGGCACGGTCTATCGCGTCGTCGAGGCGCGCGACCTGTGGGACGCGATCATGCGCGCGACCTACGCCAGCGCCGAGCCGGGCGTGATCTTCATCGACCGGATCAACGCCCGGAACAATCTGCATTATTGCGAGACGATCGCCGCGACCAATCCGTGTATCCCGGCCGATAGCTGGATCGATACGGTCGACGGCCCGCGACAGGTCGGCGAGCTTGTCGGCAAGCCGTTCCAGGCGATCGTCGATGGCGGCGTCCATGCGTCGGATGCCGCGGGCTTCTTTGCCACCGGCACCAAGCCGCTCGTGCGCTTGACGACGACCGAGGGTTATTCGCTGCGCCTCACCAGCGATCACCGGGTACTGACCGCGAGCGTCCGGACCCGCTGGCGCCTCGAAAGAGAATGGAAGGAAGCGGGACAGCTCGTCCAAGGCGACGAGATCATCATGAGCGAGCCGGCCGGGAGCGCCGGATGGCCGGGCGGCTATTCCGAGGCGGAAGGCTACCTCATCGGGCTCCTGCTCGGCGACGGCACCTTGAAGAACGACAAGGCCGTCCTGTCGGTTTGGACGGATCGGCAAGCCTGCAACGGCGGCGCCACCATGCCGCTCGCAGACGGGATGATGGCGGCCGCCTTGGCGGCGGCGGAGACGCTCCCGCACCGATCCGATTTCGTCGGATGGATGGAGATCCCGGGGCGTGGCGAATGGCGCCTCAGCCTCGGCGCCGTCAGGAGCCTGGCGCTGGCGCTCGGCATGGCGCCCGGATCGAAGACGATCACGCCGACGATGGAGCGCGCTTCCTCGAATTTCTATCGCGGTTTCCTTCGAGGCTTCTTCGATTGCGAAGGCAGCGTGATGGGCACGCAGCAGAAGGGCGTGAGCGTCCGGCTGGCGCAAAGCGACCGGCCGCGTCTCGAGGCGGTACAGCGCATGCTGCTCCGCTTCGGCATCGTCGGCAGCATCCACAGGCGGCGCGCGGCGGGATCGACGCGGTTGCCGGACGGCAAGGGCGGCCACGCGGACTACCGGACCAAGGAGCAGTGGGAGCTTATCCTCGCGAACGACAATGTCGGCCGCTATGCCGAGATGATCGGCTTCGCGCACACGGGAAAGGCGCTGCGGCTCAAATCGCTGCTGTCGAGCTATGTGCGGAAGCCCAACCGGGAGCGGTTCCTGGCGCGGGTGGCGAGCATCGAGCCGGCCGGCGAAGAGCCGGTCTTCGATGCGCGCATTCCCGGCAAGAACGCCTTCTCCGCCAACGGCATCGTCGTCCATAATTGCGGCGAGCAGCCCTTGCCCCCTTACGGCGCCTGCCTCCTGGGCTCGATCAATCTGGCGAGCCTGGTCACGGCGCCGTTCGAGCCGACGGCGGCGCTCGATCTCGATCGGCTGGGCGAGCTGGTGCCGGTCGCGGTCCGGATGATGGACAATGTCATCGACCTCTCGAAATTCCCGCTGGAGGCGCAGCAGGCTGAGGCGCTGGGCAAAAGGCGGATTGGGCTCGGCATCACCGGCCTAGCCGACGCGCTTATCATGTGCGGCGTGCGCTACGGCTCGCCCGGGGCGGTGG
This sequence comes from Aliidongia sp., assembly GCA_035539155.1. Classification (GTDB taxonomy): domain Bacteria; phylum Pseudomonadota; class Alphaproteobacteria; order ATCC43930; family CGMCC-115725; genus JAXDMU01. Next base: position 61,723 of record DATLIZ010000020.1, read on the forward strand.
CGCTGACGGAGCGCTGGCTGGCGGTCATTCAGCGCGCTGCCTATCTCGCCTCGACCGAGCTCGCGGCCGAGAAGGGCGCCTTTCCACTATTCGACCGCGAGCCCTATCTCGCCGGCGAGACGGTGCGCGGGCTCGATGCCGATATCCGTGCGGCCATCGCCAAGCATGGCATGCGCAATGCGCTCGTCACCTCAGTGGCGCCGACGGGCACGATCTCGCTCCTCGCCGACAATGTCTCCTCGGGGCTGGAGCCGGTTTTCAGCTTCCGCTACACGCGAACCGTGCTGATGCCCGACGGCGCCCGCCGACAGGAGGAGGTGAGCGACCATGCCTATCGCCTGTTCCGCCGGCTGCGCGGCGAAGAGGCCGAGCTGCCCGATGCCTTCGTCGACGCCCAGGGCCTGGCGCCTGAGGATCATCTGGTGATGCAGGCGGCGGTGCAGAAATATATCGACAGCTCGATCTCCAAGACCATCAACCTGCCGGCCGACATTTCCTTCGAGGCGTTCAAGGACATTTATGCCCGCGCCTACGCGCTCGGCTGCAAGGGCTGCACGACCTATCGGCCGAACGAGGTGACCGGGTCGGTCCTGTCGGTGGCGGAACCGGCCACCCAGCCGCTGGAGGCGGTCTCGGCCAAGCCCGAGCCGCAGGAGGCGGGCGGGGTCTACTACATGACCCAGCCCCTGTCGCGGCCGGAGGCGCTGCCGGGGCGGACCTACAAGCTCAAATGGCCCGAGAGCGACCATGCCATCTACATCACCGTCAACGACGTGGTGCAGGACGGCAGGCGCCGGCCGTTCGAGGTGTTCATCAATTCCAAGAACATGGATCACTACGCCTGGACGGTCGGGCTCACGCGCATGATCAGCGCCGTGTTCCGGCGCGGCGGCGATGTCTCGTTCGTGGTCGAGGAACTGCAGGCGGTGTTCGACCCGCGCGGCGGCGCCTGGATGGGCGGGCGCTACGTGCCGTCGCTGCTGGCAGCGATCGGCGATGTGATCGAGCGGCACATGATCGAGATCGGCTTCCTGCCGCCGCGCGAGGCCGGCACGATCGAGGGCGCCGTCCGCAAAGTGGTAGCCGCCGGCGAGGCCGGCAGCCGCCTCGGCCAATGCCCGAAATGCGGCCAGGCGGCGCTCATCCGTCAGGAAGGCTGCGCGCAATGCACCAATTGCGGCTATTCGAAATGCGGCTGAGCGCCGGGTCTATGGCGCACCGGACGCGATCCGCGTCTTTTCCTCGTCGGCGGGCATAGTTTTCTTGACTTCCCGACGCTCGGAAAAATCGAAGGGTCGCATAATCCCGAGCGCGAGTTTCGATCGGGCCGCCATCGCACGGATTTTGCTGCGCCGCCAAAAAATTAATGAAAATCAGGCATTTTAGGGACCTGCTGCACGAGATCGCGAGGCCTCGCCGCGGACGATCCAAGCAAAGCATTTTTGAGCGGCAAGTTTATCTCACTCTTTCACTTGCTCTCCCAACCTTATGATTGTACTGGGAAAGTCAGGATTGCTCACAGGTACCCATTATCTCGACCAGAACGATTGGCTTTGGCCCGAGTCGGCGTTATAGTGCCTGATCGTTCGGAAGGATCTGCTCGGGAGGGAACATGTCTGGGCAAGCCAATAACGACCAACGACCGGGACGCGTGAGCGAGGACAGCTCGATCATCGAACACCTGGTGAAGACTTTCCCGAAGAGTGGGCCGTCGCCCGAACGGCGGCACGTCGTCTCGTCGGAGGGGTTCGGCCGCATTCGCCGGCAATGGAATTCCGACAGCCGCATGATGCTGCTGGAGACGGTCTAAACGGAAGTCGCGCTGGTGCGATGGTTCCGAAATTCGTGATGCTTCGTCTCATGAGTTTCGGAAGCTGAGTCATACTGGACTCAACAAGTTAGTGCGCCGATTTACCTGAAATTCGATATATCGAATTTCAGGATCGGGACACTCGATGAGAGCGCCCCGGATCCGTGGATCCAGGGGCGCATTTCTCTCTACAGCATCAAGATCGGTCTTACTCGGCGAGACGCTTCTGCGCCGCCGCGGAGATCTTGCGCCAGCAGCACAGCGAATGCAGATGCTGATAGACCGCCGGCAGAATGCCCCGCTTGCGCCAGGCGAGGAAGGTCGCGTCCGGCAATTCCAGCAGCTTGTTCGCATCCACGGCCTGGAAGCCCGTGATCCTGGCGTCCTCTCGGCCGGCGCCGAGATTCACCGTCGCCTGATGCGGCACCAGCACGCCCGATTCAGCGAGGATCCGGCCCATCTCGCGCGTGTTGCGGAAGGCGTTGCTGTGGCCGCCGCAGAATTCGACGATCTCGTTCAGCATCGCCGTCGGTTTGCCGTTCTCGAACAGCGCCTCGCCAATTTCGGAGCCGATGCCCTGGCCCTGGGCGTCGACGCAGGCAACCATGCGCTGTGCTGCCAGATCGTCGATGACGGCGAAGGGATAGCCCCGGACATAGGTCGGAATATAAGTCTCGGGGTTCCAGACGCCGGCGCTGTCGACGAACAGATTCTCCTCGGGTCGATAGCTCATCGCCACCAGCGGCACCGGCTCCGGCCCCTCGGTGAAGATGATCGGGTAATCGACGCCGGCCGCCCAGAATTCCAGGATCGTCACCGGCACGGCGCTGACATTGCGCACGAACCGGTAATTGCGGTGCACGCGGTCGAGCTTCAGATTGCCGTGCCGGGCGGGGTCCAGCCCCTCGATCTGCTTGAACAGCAGCGGCTGCTTCATCTCCTGGGTCGGTGCTGTCGCACCGTTGGTCGTTGCCATGCTTCCTCAACCTCAATTCAGCTCGGCCGCCAGAATGCGAAGCGGCGGAGCGCAGTCAACGGAAATGCGCTGGAGCCGGGCCGCGCTAATGCAGCTTGACCAGCGGCTCGGTGCGGCGGGTGATGAGCCGGGCGAGCGTGTCGAGCGCCACCTTGACCGGGCCGTGCAGTGCCAGCTCGTGCAGCTTGTAGAGCGACAGATAGACCATGCGGGCGAAATAGCCCTCGATCATCAGGCTGCCGCCGACGAGCGCGCCCATGAGATTGCCGACGGTGCTGTATTCGCCGAGCGAGACGAGCGAGCCGAAATCGCGATAGCGGAAGGGCCGCAACTCCTTGCCGACCATGCGCCGCAGGAGCTGGCGGTAGAGATGGCTCGCCTGCTGGTGCGCCGCCTGGGCGCGCGGCGGCACCGTCTTGTCGGTGCCGAGCCAGGGGCAGGAGGCGCAGTCGCCCATGGCGAAGATGTCGTCGTCCAGCGTCGTCTGCAGCGTCGGCCGAACCAGGAGCTGCGCGCCGCGATTGGTTTCGAGGCCGTCGAGCTGGCGCAGGAATTCCGGCCCCTTGACGCCGGCGGCCCAGACCACGAGCTCGGCCGGGATGAGCCGGCCGTCGGCCAGCAGCACGCCGTCCGGGCGCACCTCGGCCACCTTCGAATCCGTGTGGACACTGACATGCAGCTTGTCGAGCAGCTTGCGCGTTTCGCGCGACAGCCGTTCGGGGAGGGCAGGCAGCACGCGGTCGGCCGCCTCGATCAGATGCAGCGAGATGTCGCGTTCCGGATCGATCCGGTCGAGCCCGTAGGCCACGAGCTGGCGCGTCGTGTTGTGCAGTTGGGCCGACAGCTCGACGCCGGTGGCGCCGGCGCCGATGATGGCGACCTGCAGCTGATGGCCGCCTTCGGCGCTTTCGCCGGCATGGGCGCGCAGGCAGGCATTGATCAGCCTTTGATGGAAACGCTTCGCCTGTTCCGGCGTGTCGAGGCTGAAGGCGAGCTCGGCGACGCCCTTGGTGCCGAAATCGTTGGTCGTGCTGCCGACGGCGATGACGAGCGTGTCGTACGGCACCTTGCCTTCAGCCGTGACCTCGATGCCGTCCTCGTCCATGACCGCGCCGACCATGATCTCGCGCCGCGCGCGGTCGAGGCCGATCATCCGGCCCATGCGGTAGTGGAAATGATGCCAGTGCGCCTGAGCCAGGTAGCTCAGCTCGTGATGGCCGATATCCATGCTGCCGGCGGCGATCTCGTGCAGCAGCGGCTTCCACAGATGGGTCCGGCTCTGCTCGACCAGGGTCACGACCGCCCGGCCGCGCCGGCCGAGCTTGTCACCCAGCCGCGTCGCCAGCTCCAGGCCGCCGGCGCCGCCGCCGACGATGACGATATGCGGCACTTTTTCTCCGGCTTGATCGGGTATTGCAGTCATGGCATCCGCTCCGGCTCGTGTCCCGATCCTGAAATCCGACCTATCGAATTTCAGGTGAATCGGCACACCAACCTATTGAATCTAGTGTGATTCAGCTTTCGAAATTCATGATACGAAGTATCACGAATTTCGGAACCATCACACTAGACCGATTTTACGTTACAAAGCCGCTCTTTACCCGAGCGGGACGATGGCGTCCAGGCCGGGGATCGCGCCGACCGCCTCATCGAGGGCCGAAAGTGCCGCGTCACGGATGCCCAGCCGGTCGAGCTGCTCGAGCGTGCGGCGCAGATAGTCCCGGTTGCTGCCGCGCGCCCCCCGGGCCGCCGCGATCTGCCGGGCTGCCGTGGCGAGCGGCAGCTCGCCGGCATAAGCCTCGTGCGCCGGGTCGGCGACGAAGGTGAGCGCTTCGAGCCTGCGGTTGTCGTCGAACGCGGCGGCGAGGCGATGCGGCCGATAGCCCTCGGCGAGCGCCATCTCGCGCTCCCAGAGATAGGCGAGCGCCGAGCCCTTGTGCCGGGCCTCGACGCGGAAGGCGAGGCCCCGGCACTCGCCGCCGGGCGCCAGCGCCACGACCAGCCCCGGCCATTCCGGCGTGCCGCGATGGCCGGCGCTGTGGATGCAGAAGGCGCGATGCCAGTCGCGAACGGTGGCGGGCTCGACCGCGTCATAGGGAAAGCCGGGGTTCCACATCAGCGAGCCATAGCCGAATATCCAAAGCTCGCCTGGCGGCACGGCCAAGGCCGGTGGGGCCGGCGCATCCTCGATCCAATGCATCGGCTCTTATCGCACGGGAAGGGTGCGAAAGGCGACAGCGAGCGGCTCGATCCGCCAGGCTCGGTTTGGCATCGACCCCGGGACGGCGAGCGCGTATAACCGCGCGCCATGCTGCAACGTCGTTCGGTCTTCCGTTTCGCCGGCCTAGCGCTTCTGCTCGCCGGCCTCTACTGCGTCTTGTGGCTTTACGAAGCGAGCCGGATCCGCGCCGGACTCGCCGATTTCATCGCCGCGCGCGCGGCCAAGGGCATGATCGTCAAGACCGGCGCGCCCGAGATCGGCGGCTTTCCCCTGCGCATCGAGGCCCAGTTCGGCGGCGTCTCGGTCGATGGCCTGCCCTATCTGCCCAGCGCCCATCTCACAGCCCCCGTGCTCATCGCGCGGGCTCGGCCCTGGCTGCCGGATACCTGGCGGTTCGAGGCACCCCAAGGCCTGTCGCTCGAGCTGCCGCAGCAGGGCGCCACGGCGGCGGTCGGCAGCACCAAGGGGCGGGCGGTCTTGGTTCGCGGCGATGCCGGCAGCGTCACGATCGAGGTGGATGCGCACGACATATCCGCGACGATGGCCGGCGGCGAGCCGGTCACGGCTCACCATCTGGAGCTGCGTTTCGAGACGCCCAACCGGCCGGCGGAGGATCATTCCGCCGAATCGCTCGGCGTTTCCCTGCTCGCCGACGATGCCGTCCTGCCGTCCGGCATCGGGCCGCTGGGCGCCAAGATCGAAGAGCTGTCGATCGATGCCGCGGTCGAAGGCCCGATCGCCGAGGCCGCCCCGATGCAGGCGCTCACCGCATGGCGCGACCGGGGCGGCACGATCGAGCTGCATCGCGTCCACATCCGCTACGGCACGCTGCGCCTGGACGGCAACGGCACCATCGCGCTCGATCAAACGCTGCAGCCGGTCGGCGCCTTCAGCGCCGAGATGCACGGGTGGCAGGCAGCGCTCGACGCCTTCGCCGCGGGCGGCGTGCTGACCCAGGCCGAGGCGAACTATGTGCGCACCGGCCTGACGCTCCTCGCCCGCAAGAGCGAAGATGGCGACGAGCGCTTCTCGACCTCGATCACGCTGCAGAACCGGCTGCTCTATCTCGGGCCGGCGCGCATCGCGAAGCTGCCGACGATCGCTTGGTAGGCGACGATGGCGGTCAGGAATTATCCGCCCGGAAGCGGGCGATCCAGTCGTCGCTTTGCGGGTCGGCTAGCTTGCCCGTCCGGGGCACGATGATCGAGGCTTGGGACGCGTCCACGCCCAAGCCCTGCAGCACGGCCCGCAAGCTTGACTGAGGATCTTGCGAGAGAACCTCGTAAGTGAGCCGCACCGGCTCGATCCCATGAGCCGCAAACCATTCGCGCCATGCATCATCTTGAGCCGTCAGTTCATCCACCAATGTCCTGATAATTGCCCGATCATAGGTCGCCACTCGATGCGGCGCCGTCCGTACCAGCTCGGATCCGTCAGAGCCGATGTGCCACAACCCTGTTTGCGTTGCCTTGAGCAAGGAAACGGCTTGCGCCACTTTATCTTCGCGAGACAGATGAACATAAAGGGGCTGTCCAAAGGCCCTTCCAAAGCGAGCGGGCGTGGTCTCCAGTCCCGGAAGGAGCTTATCGAGGCGCACGGATAGCTCGTCGAGGGTGTCGAACATGACCCGGAGGCCGAATATCTCGGTTCCGCCCTTTCCTTCGGCCTGGACGGCTTCCAGATATCTTTGGCTGAAGTCGGCCGACTCGAAATCTCCGTCACCCGACACACCCAAATCCCGCGCGAAATCAGGTATCGACTCGCGACGAAAATAGGAATGCGGACGACCGCACCCGGCGCTTTCCAGAAGGCCGCACAGCAACGTGCTGCCGCTCCTCGGGGTGCTGCAAATGATATAGGATCGGCGAGAAAGCATCGTCAAAGGTCGCTCGTTATCTAGGCGTCCCAGTCCTGATGTTAGCCAGCCCTTCAGTAGCTACGATCCTAAGCCTGCTTCGCCTCGACCACGCTGCGCCGGATCTCGCGCGCCCGGGCGAAGCGTTCTTCCAGGAAATCGCCTTCGCCCCAGCGGATCGCGCGTTGCAGGGCCGAGAGATCTTCGGTCAGGCGCTGCAGCATCTCCAGCACCGCCTCGCGGTTGTTGAGGAAGACGTCGCGCCAGAACACCGGGTCCGAGGCGGCGATGCGGGTGAAGTCGCGGAAGCCGCCGGCGGAGAATTTGATGACCTCGGATTTGAGCGTGGCTTCGAGATCGACCGCGGTGCCGACGATCGTGTAGGCGATCAGATGCGGCAGGTGCGAGGTGATGGCGAGCACCTTGTCGTGATGCGCCGCATCCATCTCGACGACATCGCTGCCGATCGCGCGCCAGAGGGCGGCGACCCGGTCGATGGCGGCGCGGTCCGTGCCTTCGGGCGGCGTGAGCACCGTCCACCGGCCCTCGAACAGCTCGGCGAATCCGGCGAGCGGGCCCGATTTCTCCGTGCCCGAGATCGGATGGCCCGGCACCAGATGCACGCCGGCCGGGATGAGCGGGGCGAGGTCGCGGATGACCGATTGCTTGACCGAGCCGACATCGCTGACGATGGCGCCGGGGGCGAGGTGCGGGGCTATGATCTTGCCGATTTCGGCATAGCTGCCGACCGGGATGCAGATCATGACGAGATCGGCGCCGGTGACGGCTTCGATAGGATCGGCGGTGACGATGTCGGCCAGGCCCAGCGCTTCGGTGTCGGTGAGCGCCTGCGGGTTGGCATCGGTCGCGACCAGCGTGCGCGCGAGTCCGTGCCGGCGGATGGCGCGGCCGAGCGACGAGCCGATAAGGCCGAAGCCGATGACGGCGATGCGGTCGAAGAGCGGCGTGCTCATCGCGTGCCCAGGAACTTGGCGAGCGCGGCGATGGCGAGGCGCATCTCGTCCTCGAGCCCGATCGAGATGCGCAGGCATTGCGGCAGCCGGTAGGCGCCGACCTTGCGCGCCAGGATGCCGCGCTGCTTCAGATACTCGAAGGCGCCGTCGGCCTCCTGCTCGTCCCGGAAATGGACGAGCAGGAAATTGCACACGCTCGGCGTCACGTCGAGGCCGAGGCCGCGCAGCGCATCCGCCGTCCAGTCGCGCCAGGTCGCGTTATGGCGGCGGCTCCGCTCGGTGTGCTCGTGATCGGCGAGGGCGGCGATCGCGGCCGCCTGGCCGACGCCGCTGACATTGAAGGGCATGCGCAGTCGGTTCAGCACGTCGATGATGCCGGCCGAGCCGTAGGCCCAGCCGACGCGCATGCCGCCCAGCGCGTAGATCTTGGAGAAGGTGCGCAGCATCACGACATTCTCGGCCGATTGCACCAGCTCGATCCCCGGCTCGTAATCCTCGGTCTCGACGAACTCGGCATAGGCGGAGTCGATCGCCAGCACGACATGGGGCGGCAGGCCGGCATGCAGCCGCCTGACCTCGCTCGCCGCCAGATAGGTGCCGGTCGGATTGTTCGGGTTGGCGAGGAAGACGATCCTCGTCCGCTCGGTCACCTTCGCTAGCAGCGCATCGACGGAGGCGGTGTAGCCGGTCTCGGGGGCGGAAACCGGGGTCGCCCCCACGCTCAGCGCCGAGATCGCGTAGATGAGAAAGCCGTGCTCGCTGTAGAGCACCTCGTCACCCGGGCCGGCATAGGCGCGGACGGTCTGGAGGATCAGGTCGTCCGACCCCGAGCCGCAGACGATCCGGGCGGCGTCGAGCCCGAACTCGGCGGCGAGTGCCGCGCGCAGCGCCTCGGCGCCGCCGTCGGGATAGCGATGCATGGCGGCGAGGCCGGCACCGGCGGCGGCAAGCGCCTGCGGACTCGGCCCGAGCGCGCCCTCGTTCGAGGAGAGCTTGATGATGCGGTTGACGCCGGGCGCCTTCGACTCGCCGCCGACATAGGGCGCGAGGTCGAGAACACCGGGGCGGACGACCGGGCCTGTCGGGGCCTGGTCGGAAGGTTCGGAACGGGACGCGGACAAATCGGCCTCTTCTTCTCAAGCTTCGGCTGGCAGCACCGGATCGGCGTAGCCGCCGAGATGATACACGCCGTTGATCGGCGTGCCGAACTGCGTGCCGAGCTCGTCGAGGCGAGGATCGTGATCCGCCACCGGGCCGGCGATCTCGGCGAACACCCAGCATAGGCTGTCGCGGGTGAGCACCGCCAGCATGTCGCAATCGAGACCGGCGTTCTTGAGCCCGCTGACGAGCTTGGTCCGGCTGATCGGGCCCTGGATCTCCAGCGCCACCAGCGACTTGTCGACGGCGGAAAAATCGCCGACATGGCTGGCGATGGCGAAGACGCTGCCGGCGCCGCGGGCGTTGCCTCGGACGCCGACCGGCAGTCGCGCGAAGATCCTGGGTGCCGCGGGATCGACGCTGATCAGGTGGCGCCACCAGGGGTCGGGCTCATGCTCGGCCGGCATCGGCAGGATTCCGACCGTCGCGGTCTTGTCGGTCACGGCGCGGATCACCTGGCTGACCGAGCCCAAGGGCGTGATCGGCACGGTCGAGCCGAAATGGTCGCGCGCGAGGTCCCAGGGTCCGGGCAACTCGTCGGGCGCGTAGACGGCGATGGCGAGCGGGCGCTGCAGATGGGTGATGGCCGCGATCAGCTCCCGCCAGATGCGGGTCACGGCGCTGAAGGGCAGGGGCCCGTGGTGGCGTCGCGCGAGCCGGCGGAGCACGTCGATCTCGCGGGCCGGGTGAATCGTGGCGACGCCGTTCCGGTCCTTGAGCTGGCGGATGCGTTCGGCGATGTCCGCGCGGGCCATCACGAGATCGTGAAGCTGCTCGTCGATCCTGTCGATCTGCTGCCGCAATCCAGCCAGGCTCTGATCATCAATGGTCATGTGTGAATCAAACGCCTGCGATATAAACGAATACAAACATGCGTGCTCGAGCCGCCGGCCAACCGGCGGTCCGCATGTTGCTCCGCGGACCAACAGGCCACAACTGCAATATCGCCGCCCCTCTCCAGCAGCCCTCCGCGGCCCGCCACGGCAACAAAGCATTGACAGGCCCCTTTGTTAGAATGGAGATAGCCGGCTCAATTCCGGCCTCCAAGGCCATGGCGAGAGTTCGATACGCAAGATGAGCCTGTCCGGGGCCGTCATTCCTCCGAGCGACGGCGATCATTCCACCGCCGAGGATCCCGGCCGCAGCCTGCTGGTGACCGAGCCGCTCACGCTCGAATCCGGCGTGGTGCTGCCCGCCTACCGGATCGGCTATCAGACTTACGGCGCGCTCAACGCCGACAAATCCAACGCCATCCTGGTGTGCCACGCGCTCACCGGCGATCAGTACGCGGCCAATACCCATCCGATCACCGGCAAGCCCGGCTGGTGGACGAGCCTGGTCGGGGCGGGCAAGGTCGTCGATACCGACCGCTATTTCGTCATCTGCTCGAACGTCCTGGGCGGCTGCCTCGGCACCAGCGGTCCCAAGGAGATCAATCCCGAGACCGGCGAGATCTGGGGGCTCGACTTTCCGGTCATCACCATCGGCGACATGGTCGCGGCCCAGCGCCGGCTGATCGATCATCTCGGCATCGGCCAGCTCTTCTGCGTGATCGGCGGCTCGGTCGGCGGCATGCAGGTGCTGCAATGGGCGAAAGCCTATCCCGAGCGCGTGTTCGCCGCCGTGCCGCTCGCGACCGCGGCCAAGCATTCGGCCCAGAACATCGCCTTCCACGAGGTCGGGCGCCAGGCGATCATGGCCGATCCCGACTGGTGCCACGGCGATTACATCAAGCAGGGCAAGCGGCCCGAGCGCGGCCTGGCCGTGGCGCGCATGGCCGCGCACATCACCTATCTGTCGGAGCCGGCGCTGCACCGGAAATTCGGGCGCAACCTCCAGGACCGGCCGCGCTTCACCTACGGCTTCGAGGCCGATTTCCAGGTCGAGAGCTATCTGCGCCACCAGGGCATCAGCTTCGTCGAGCGGTTCGACGCCAATTCCTATCTCTACATCACGCGGGCGGCCGATTATTTCGATCTGGCGGCCGAGTTCGACGGCGTGCTGGCCGAGGCGTTCCGCGAGACGCGCACGCGCTTCTGCGTCATCTCCTTCACCAGCGACTGGCTCTATCCGACCGCCGAGAGCCGCGTCATCGTCAAGGCGCTGAACGCGGTCGCCGCCGATGTCAGCTTCGTCGAGATCGAGACCGATTCGGGGCACGACGCCTTTCTGCTCGAGGAGCCGGAACTGTTCCGGACGCTGGGCGGCTTCCTCGACGGCTGCGCCAAGCACAGAGGCCTCAGATGGCGGTGACGGCCGAGGATATGGCATCGATCCCGGCGCTCGATGCCGGGGCGGCCGGGCTGCGCGCGGATCTGGCGCTGATCGCCCAGATGGTGGCGCCGGGGAGCCGCGTGCTCGATATCGGCTGCGGCGACGGCGCGCTGCTGGCGCATCTGGCGCGCGCCAAATCGGTCGATGCGCGCGGGATGGAGCTGAGCCAGGCCGGCGTCAATGCCTGCGTGCGCAACGGCCTGTCGGTGATCCAGGGCGATGCCGACAACGACCTCGAAGCCTACCCGACCGGCGCCTTCGACTATGTCATCCTCAGCCAGACGCTGCAGGCGACGCGGCAGCCGCGCCAGGTGCTGGACAGCCTCGCCCGCATCGGCCGCCACGCCATCGTGTCGCTGCCGAATTTCGGCTATTGGCGCGTGCGGCTGTCGCTGCTGCTGACCGGCCGCATGCCGCGCAGCCCGCTGCTGAACTATAGCTGGTGGGACACGCCCAACATCCATCTGTGCACGCTGCGCGACTTCACCGTGCTCGCGGACGATCTCGGCGTCGCGATCGAGGAGGCGCGCATGCTCGACCCCGCCGGCCGCCCCTACGGCATGTCCGCCCGCCATCCCGCCGCCAACTGGCTGGCGGCGCAGGGGGTGTTCCTGCTGAAGCGGGCGGAGTAGGGCGGGAGAGCGGCCGGACCGCTTGCGGTCGGCTGGTTGTGAAAGCGGACGCTCGACACGGTGAAACCCGGCGGCGGCGGAAGGCAAAGCAGGTCCGCCGACTCTCGGCGCTCCCGCTTCAGGGAGCGGTTGGCGTCGGCCGATCGTAAGTCGCCGAAAAAATCGTATCGGCTAGCCATCGCCTGAATTCGGGATTGTCGCTGAACAGCTTGAACAATTCCGTATCGTCCTTCATCAAGCCGATGATGACGCTTCCGAGCGCCTTGTCATGCTCGATCCTGGCGTTCTGCTTGTCGGAATTCTGTTTCGCGTTCTGGTATGCGATATTGGCGGCTACCTTGTTCGGGATTTCGATGCCGATCAACTGGCGGATGCGGTCGGCATCCTGCCAGGTGGTATTCCCGAAAAGGTCATTGAAGCTTCGGATGATATTGGACAGCCGATCGAGTTCCGGTTCCGGCCGATGCCCGCTGCCGTCGGTGGGAACGGGGTCGATCTCGACCTCCTGATCAGCCAATTGGACGTGCTGGACCGCCTGCTTCTCGACCCGATAGCTGTCCATATCGATCGCTTCGAGAATGCCCCTCGACAAGTCTTCCTCGCGTGGCGCCGGTAGTTTCGGGATCAGGAAATTCAGAAAGATCGAGAGCTTTTCCCACGCCGCGTTCGCGAAGGGCAGGATTGACGAGACGAAGGCGTAGGTTCTGGCGAAGGCCTTTGCCTTACCCTTGAAATCGACCTGACCGTCCTCGTCCAGATCCGAAATATAGGCCCCCACGCACGCGTCGACGATCGGGTCCAGCCGATCCCGGTCGGCACCCGCCAAATAGTATTCGACGAGCGCGTCTATCTGGCCGGGTTGGTAGATTTCATATTCATCCAGCGCCGCCTTGAGGTCATGCAACCGGTTCGGATCGGTTTCGTCGCTGAGAACGGTCGTGCGATAGAAGGTTTCGAACGATGCCCGGATCGTCTCCGTATCGTTCAAGAAGTCCAGCACGAAGGCGTCGTATTTCTGCGGGTGGGCTCGATTGAGCCGCGAAAGCGTCTGCACCGCCTTGATGCCGGAGAGCGCCTTGTCGACATACATCGTGTGCAGGAGTGGTTGATCGTAACCCGTCTGGAACTTGTCGGCGCAGATCAGGAACCGATAGGGATCTTTCTCGATCTGGTCGGGGATATCCTTCGAAGGAAAGCCGTTCAGATCGGCCTCCGTCACCCTGGTCCCGCCGAATTCATGTTCGCCCGAGAATGCGACAATGGCGCGGTACGGGCTCTTGCGCTCGGCGAGGTAGGCGGTGATCGCTTGAAAATACTGGATGGCCCGCTCGATGCCGGAGGTCACCACCATCGCGCGGGCCTGGCCGCCGATCTTGTTCAGCGCCAGCACCTGCTCGTGGAAATGATCGACCATGATCTCCGCCTTGAGGCGGATCGCGTGGTCGTTGCTCTCGACATAGCGGCGCAGCTTCTTCGTGGCGCGCTTGGTGTCGAACTCGGGGTCCGCCTGGACGGTCTTGACCAGCCGGTAATAGCTGTTGATCGGCGTGTAATAGCGCAGCACGTCGAGGATGAAGCCCTCCTGGATCGCCTGCTTCATCGTGTAGCTATGGAACGGGCGATGCTTGACCTTGTCGCCTTCCGGCCAGGGCTCGCCGAATATCTCCAGGGTCTTGTTCTTCGGCGTCGCGGTGAAGGCGAAATAGCTCGCATTCGGCAGCATCTTGCGCTGCTCCATGATCGCGTTGATCCTGTCCTCGACGGTCTCGTCCTCGTCGCCATCGTCCGCGCCGGTCAGGGCGGCGTTCAGCGCGGCGGCGGCCTTGCCGCCCTGGCTGGAATGGGCCTCGTCGATGATGATCGCGAAGCGCCGGTCCTTATGCAGGTTGCCGATGTCGTTCAGGATGAATGGAAATTTCTGGACGGTCGTGATGATGATCTTCTTGCCGTCGGCGATGAAGCGCCGGAGATCGCCGGAATGCTCGGCGTGCCCGACCGTCGCGCCGACCTGCGCGAACTGCTTGATGGTGTCGCGGATCTGCTGATCGAGTATGCGTCGATCAGTTACGACGATCACCGAATCGAACACTTGGCCTGCGTCGTTGGCGAGGCGGACCAGCTGATGCGCCAGCCACGCGATCGAGTTCGACTTTCCCGAGCCGGCGGAATGCTGGATCAGCACGCGCCGCCCGGCCCCCTTCGCCCGGGCGTCGGCCAGCAGCTTGCGGACGACGTCGAGCTGATGAAAGCGCGGGAAGAGCTGATCGCGCTTCACCTTGCCGGTCTTGGCGTCCTTGCGCTCGACGATCTGGGCGTAGTTCTCGATGATATCGGTCAGGCCCTGCGGGGTCAGGACATCCTTCCAGAGATAGTCGGTCTTCAAGCCGCGCGGATTGGGCGGGTTGCCGGCGCCGTCGTTCCAGCCCTTGTTGAAGGGCAGGAACCAGGATGCCTTGCCCTTGAGCTGGGTGCAGAACATCACCTGCATGTCGTCCACGGCGAAATGAACCATGCAACGGCCGAATTCGAACAGCTTCTCACGCGGATCGCGGTCGCGCTTGTACTGCTCGACGGCGTCCTCGACCGTCTGCTTGGTCAGGCTGTTCTTGAGCTCGAACGTCGCCACGGGCAGGCCGTTGATGAACAGCGCCAGATCGAGCGCGTGGGCGGTGTCGTCGCGGCTATAGCGGAGCTGGCGAGTGACCGAGAACCGGTTGAGCGCGAACCGGCCGGCGGCCTTGGCGTTGCCGGGCGACGGCGTGCCGTAGAACAGGTCGACATCATGCTGGCCGTGCTTGATCCCGTGCCGCAGCACGTCGATCACGCCGCGCTTGCCGATCTCGCCTTGCAGGCGGGCCAGAAACTTCTGGCGCACCGGGCTGTCGTCATCGAGATCGAGTGCTTCGAGCAGGGGCGGCTGCGTCGCCGCGATGAAGGCGCGCAGTTGGACGAGATCGACGGTCCAGGCCCGGTCATAGGCTCTCGGGTCGCCCAGCAGCCAATTATGCAGCCCGATGAAGGGCTCCGGCGCCTCGGAAAAGCCGCCGCCGGCCGGCGCCGCGGCGTGGCCGGTCATGTCGGCGACGATGAGCGCCTCCAGCCCCTTTTCGGAGGTATCGGTCGTCATGCGGCCGACAGGCGGCAGTTCGAACGAAGCGGCTCAGAGGCGATACCGATCGGGTCCGTCAATTTGCTTGCATCCCTCTGTGTCATGTCACTTCGACTAGCGTTTCGCCGCGCTCCAGCGCGGTCAGAACGTCCGGCAGGACCGTTTCGAACCAGGCGAGCAGGTCGCGCCGCCGCGTGTTCGGCAGCCTGATCCAGACCACGACCGGGCCGGTGTCCGCCAATACCTTGCGCTGCGCGAAATCCTCGTCCTTGGTGACGATCGCCGAGGACGATTCCAGCGCATAATCCCAGATCGCGGCGTCGGACGCCGCTTGCATCCCCACCTCGCCGACATGCGCCGCCTCATGCCCCTTGGCGGTGAGCCAGACGGCGAGCGCGGGGGGAAGCTGCGCGTCGACCAGGAAGCGCATCAGGCCACGCGCAACACCGGATGGTCGCTCTGCCGTGCCGCGTATTCCAGCGCGGCGGTGATGTCGCCCGCCTCCAGCAGCGGATAATCCTCCAGTATTTCCTCACGGCTGGCGCCGGCGGCCAGCAGGTCGAGCACGTCCCGCACGCGGATGCGCAGGCCGCGCAGGCACGGCCTGCCGCCGCATTGTCCGGGATCGACAGTGATGCGATGGGTTTCGCTCATTCCTTGTCTCCTCGACGGGACATCGCCGCCGTGTCGGACAGCATAGCATTGAGAGCGTGGACGGGCATGATCAGGCGGCGACCTCCTCGTTCTCGGGATCGTCGACGGTTTCGTCGAGATCTTCGTCATCGGTGGGCTCGTCGATGGGCTCAAGCTCGATGGTTTCGGGCAGGCTGGCAGCCATGGCGCGGACATCGAGCTTGCCGGTGACGACGTCGGCGATCAGGCGGGCGCGGAATTCCTGGATGAGGGCGATTTCGCGCTCGACTACGGAAATTGAATTTGAGATCTGACGTGTAGCTTTATCAATCCAGTCCGTAACGTCGTTTTGAATTTCACGAGGTGGAAGAAGGACTACATAGTTTTTGACGTCTTCGAGAGACAAGCCTTGCTTAGTGCCACCATACATCGACAGCGTGCCGTGAGCCTGTCCGACCGGCGATAGCAAAACATATCCTATCCAACGCGGGTTTACCTCGGAAACGAGCCGGCAGCAGGCAACGTGCTGGCTGACGTAAGCATCCCCGATGTCATCAGGCACTATCGCCACTGACCCGATAAAGGCCGTGATGGAAAGCAACAGGTCGCCAGCCGTCGCTCGCGTGCGTGCTGCTTCACCGAGTTCGGAGACGGGCAGCGCGAGGCGCACAACGTCGTCAAAACGAAGGTGAAGGCCTGTTCGGGACAAATTGGCGATTCGAACGAACAAAGGGCCGTGATCTGACGAGTAGCGTGACCAGCCGCGCGAGCCGCTCGTGATGTTTCGGCTTATGCTGCGCAGCCGCTTTACCTCCCACCCCTCGGGCACGTCGCCGAGCCAAGGGATGCCGGAGGGTTTGAGCTCCACATTCGGATCGAGGCCACGGGTGACGGCGCGGTGGATGATCGCCTGCTTCTGCTCGTTCAGCAGCGCGATGAGCTTCTTCTTGGCGCGGATCAGCTTCGCCGTCTGCGCCCCATGCCAATCCAGAAACCGCACGATCAGCCGCTGCTCATCAAGCGGCGGATAGACCGACGGCATCTGCTTGAACGACTCCCAATAGAGTCGGTTGCGGTCGGGCACGATCCCGCGCGAGAACACATCGATCTCGCGCATATAGGTGGTGGTGCGGAACAGATAGGCGTAGTAGGCGGCATCGGTCTCTGGGAATGGTCGCGCGACGACATAAGCAGGGCTGACAAGTCCGTCTGTCGGCGCGATTCCGACCGCGCCTTGCCACATGCGCATCATGTTGTAGGCGATATCCCCCCGCATGGCCCGCTGATATTTGGATCGATCGGCCATCTCCTGCTTGCGTCCGCCCTCGTCGAAATCGCGGATGCGCACGCCGCTCCGGATCGAGACCTCAAGGATGGGCAATTCGGGGAAACCGGTATCCCGCCGCGCACCGAACAGCCGTCCAATCCGCCGCACATCCCAATGCGCGGGTACATCGCCAAGCCAAGCCAAGCCGCTCGGCCTCATCTCCGGATAGGGGCGAAGCCCGTCGATCATCGGCCAACCCCGATGATATCCGCCATCAGGCCTTCGGTTTCCCGCTCCACCGCCAGAATATCCGCGCGGATCGCCTCCAGCGGGCGCAGCGGCTGCGGCTTGTAGAAATAGCGCGTGAAGCTGATCTCGTACCCGATCTGGGTCTTGGCTTCCTCGATCCAGGCATCCGGCGCGTGGGGCAGCACCTCGCGGCGGATGAAGGCCTCGACGCCGCCGGGCTCCTTGAGCGGCACCGTCTCCGTATCGCGCAGATCGCTGTCGGGCTCGTATTCCACCACGCAGCGCTTGCCGTCGATCGTCGCCGGGAACAGCCCGCGCAGCGGATCGGCGGCGACCTTGCCTTGCTTGTGGATGCGCCGGATGACCGGGTCGCCGTCCTCGGCGATCCGGCCCTCGTCCTTCAGCGCCTTGACCTCCTTGGGCGTATAGGCGCGTTCAGGATCGATCCCGGTGGCGCGCAGCGGCCGCTCGACCGTGACCTTCCGATAGCCGAACTCGGCATTGTCGAAGATGCGCGACTGCTCGGTCTCCTCGAACGCCAGGAACGTCTCGACGATGCGTTCGATATCGCCTTCGGCCAGCTCGCAATTCTTCTTGCCGAGATTCTTGCGCAGCGGCTTGAACCACGCCGTCGCGTCGACGAGCTGCACCTTGCCGCGCCGACGGCCCGGCTTGCGGTTGGTCAGCACCCAGACATAGGTGGCGATGCCGGTGTTGTAGAACATGTTGAGCGGCAGGGCGACGATGGCTTCCAGCCAGTCATTCTCGATGATCCAGCGCCGCACATTGCTCTCGCCGCCGCCGGCATCGCCGGTGAACAGCGAGGAGCCGTTATGGACCTCCGCGATGCGGCTGCCCAGCGGCGTATTATGCTTCATCTTGGACAGGAGGTTCGCCAGGAACAGCATCTGCCCGTCGCTGGAGCGCGTGACGAGGCTGTATTCCGGATCGTCCGCATGCTCGATGACGAAGCGCGGATCGCGTATCCCGGCCTTGCCGCCCATGCGTTCCTGGTCGCTCTTCCAGCTCTTGCCGTAGGGCGGGTTCGACAGCATGAAATCGAACTCGCGCGAGGGGAATGCGTCGTTGGACAGCGTCGACCATTCCGGGCCGCCGACGAGGTTGTCGGCTTCCTCGCCTTCGCCCTTGAGCAGCAGATCGGCCTTGGCGATGGCGTAGGTCTCGGCATTGATCTCCTGGCCGAAAAGGTGTGTCGAGACCTGCTTGCCGTGCTGCGCGGCGAGCTGGTTCAGCGTCTCTTCGGCCACCGTCAGCATGCCGCCGGTGCCGCAGGCGCCGTCATAGAGCAGGTAGGTGCCGGACGTGATCTGATCCGCGATCGGCGTGAAGATCAGCCGCGCCATCAGCTTGACCGCGTCGCGCGGCGTCCAGTGCTCGCCGGCCTCTTCGTTATTGGCCTCGTTGAAGCGGCGGACCAGCTCCTCGAACATCGTGCCCATGGCATGGTTGTCGAGCGCGGGGTGCTTCACGGAGCCGTCGCCGTTCAGGACCGGCTTGGGGCCGAGATTGATCGACGAGTCGAGGAATTTCTCGATCAGCGTGCCCAGAACGTCGGCCTTGGACAGTTTCGGGATCTGGTTGCGGAACTCGAAATTGTCGAGGATCTCCTGCACATTGGGCGAGAAGCCGTCGAGATAGGCTTCGAAATCCGCCTTCAATTGCGCCTGGCTCGCACGGTGGCGCAGGTCGCGCAGCGTGAAGCGCGAGGTGTTGTAGAACGCCTGTCCGGCCGCTTGCCGAAGGGCGGCGTCCTGGTTGGTGATGCCCGCCTTGTCGAGGTTCGTCTTCATCGACAGGACGGCCTGCTTCGTGGGTTCGAGCACGGCGTCGAGACGGCGGAGCACCGTCATCGGCAGAACCACGTCGCGATATTTGCCGCGCACATAGAGGTCGCGCAGCGCGTCGTCGGCGATGCCCCAGATGAAGTTCGTGATCCAGTTCAGATCGCCGTTGCTCATGCCCGTTCCTTCCTGGCCGTCCGACTCGGACCGAAACCGTCGCTTGATCGGCGCCCGACGGGCCGCCTCACCCCCCGGCAACCGCTCGCTGCAACCGCGCGATCGCACCCGGCAATCCGCGCACCTTCAATATCCGGCCCGTGGCGTCGTATTCCTCGGAGAGCACCTGGGTGCCTTCGTAGATCTCGCCGATCAGCCCTTGCTTGGCGTAGGGCAGCACGAGCTCGCCCTCCACCATGGCGGCCTCGAAGAACGCGATGATGGTCTCGCGCAGCGCGGCCACGTCGGTCGGCGACTTCGCGGACAGCAGGATCGCATCCGGGTGCTTGGCCACCAGTGCCGCGCGCGCCGGCTCGTCCACCCGATCGATCTTGTTGAGGATGAGGCGCGATGGCACCGTATCGGCGCCGATCTCGCGCAGCACCGAGCGGCTCACCTCGAGCTGCGCCTCGTAGGTCGGATCGGACGCATCGACCACATACAGCAGCAGCGACGCCTCCAGCGCCTCGTCGAGCGTGGATTTGAACGAGGCCACAAGGTCATGCGGCAGCTGCTTGATGAAGCCTACCGTGTCGGAGACGAGCACGCGCGGCTTCGCGTCCGGTTTCAGCGCGCGCACCGTCGTGTCGAGCGTGGCGAAGAGCTGGTCCGCCACCAGCACCTCGCTGCCGGTGAGCGCCCGCATCAGCGACGATTTTCCGGCATTCGTGTAGCCCACGAGAGCCACGCGCAGCTGGTCGCGGCGCGCGGTCCGGCGCTGGTCGCTGTCGCGCTGGACCTGCTCCAGCTGCTCCTTCAGCTCGGCCAGCCGGTCGCGGATGTTGCGGCGATCGAGGTCGATATCGCTTTCACCCGAGCCCACGCCGCGCCGGCGCTCGCTGCTCGCCCCGGACTCCCGCAGCCGCGGCGCCACATATTTCAGGCGGGCCATCTCGACCTGCAGCTTGGCCTCGCGGCTGCGGGCATGGCGATGGAAGATCTCCACGATCACGCCCGTCCGGTCGAGAACCTGCGCGCCGGTGGCGTTCTCGAGATTGCGCGCCTGGCTCGGCGATATCTCGTGATCGACGATGACGAATTCCGGAGGCCGCGCGCCGTCCGCCGCCGGCTCGGGCGCGGGGACATCCGGCATTGCCGTCTCGGCAGTCTCGAAGCGCTCGCGCGCCTTCGATTTCTGGGCCGTCCATCCCCTGACGATTCCGGTCCCGCCGGTGATCGCCGCCAGCTCGGCGAGCTTGCCCTTGCCCAGTACGGTCAGCCCGATATCGTCGCGCTTCTGCGACACCGACCCGGCGACCTCGTAGCCCAAGGTCTCGACCAGTCGGCCAAGTTCGTTGAGGCTCGCCTGGTGTGCGACGTCGTCGACACCATCGAGCTGGATGCCCACGAGGATCGCCCGCGGCACCGGCAGTTTTGTTTCCATGGTCAGTAGGTTAGCACGAACGCGCCGATCTGTCAGCGCCACCCCAGCGCGGGGGCGACGTGCTTCAGGATCGCCTCGATGACGTGCGCATTATAGTCCACGCCCAGCTGGTTCGGCACGGTCAGCAGCAGCGTGTCGGCCTCGGCGATGGCCTCGTCCTGCTTCAGTTGCTCGATCAGGATTTCCGGCTCGGCGGCATAGCCGCGACCGAAGATCGCGCGGTTCTCGCCGTCGATGTAGCCGACCTGGTCCTCCTCCTTGCCGCCGCGCCCGAAATAGGCGCGGTCGCGGTCGTCGATCAGCGCGAAGATGCTGCGGCTGACCGAGACTCGCGGCTCGCGCGCATGGCCGGCTTCCTTCCAGGCGGCGCGGTAGGCCCGGATCTGGGCCGCCTGCTGGATGTGAAAGGCCTCGCCGGTCTCGTCGAATTTGAGCGTCGAGCTCTGCAGGTTCAGTCCGAGCTTCGCCGCCCAGACGGCGGTGGCGTTGGAGGCGGCGCCCCACCAGATGCGCTCGCGCAGCCCCTGCGAATAGGGCTCGAGTCGCAAGAGGCCGGGCGGGTTGGGAAACATCGGGCGCGGATTGGGCTGCGCGAAACCCTGGCCGCGCAGCAGGTCGAGGAACACCGTCGCGTGGCGCCTTCCCATGTCGGCATCGCTCTCGCCCTCGGCCGGGCTGTAGCCGAAATGGCGCCACCCGTCGATCACCTGCTCGGGCGAGCCGCGGCTGATTCCGAGTTGCAGGCGCCCGCCGGCGATGAGATCGGCCGCGCCAGCATCCTCCGCCATGTAGAGCGGGTTCTCGTAGCGCATGTCGATGACGGCGGTGCCGATCTCGATCCGGCTGGTCTTCGCTCCCACGGCCGCCAGGAGCGGGAAGGGCGAGGCGAGCTGGCGGGCGAAGTGGTGGACGCGGAAATAGGCGCCGTCCGCCCCCAGCGCCTCGGCCGCGACCGCCAGGTCGATGCCTTGCAGCAGCGCATCGGCGGCCGAGCGCGTTTGCGATTGCGACGAGGGCGTCCAATGCCCGAACGAGAGGAAGCCGATCTTTTTCATGGGACCGCAGCCTAGCGATGTTCCGGACCCGAGTCAGCAGATCAGGCGGCCGAGGCATTGGTGCGACGATTGCGCACATTCGTCTCACGGCCGAACTGGGCCGGCCGAGCGTCCAATGCCTCGACAAAGCAACCGCCGATCTTACAAACTAGGCGAGCTTCGCGCTTTATGATCCAAGGGATGGTGCCATGTATCCGGCTGTTCAGCTTCTCATCGACGGCAATTGGGGCCCGAGCCGATCGGGCAAGACCCTCGATGTTCTCAATCCGGCGACCGGCGAGGTGAACGGCACCGTTGCTCATGCCGACATCCCCGATCTCGACCGCGCGCTCGCGGCCGCGCACAAGGGCTTCGAGACCTGGCGCCGCATGTCAGCCTACGACCGCAGCAGGATCATGCGCAAGGCGGCCGAGATTCTGCGCACGCGCGTCGAGGAAATCGGCCGCATCATGACGCTCGAGCAGGGCAAGCCCTTCGGCGAAGCGAAGATGGAGACGGCGTTCTCGGCCGACATCATCGAATGGTTCGCCGAGGAAGCCCGCCGTGCCTATGGCCGCGTGGTGCCGAGCCGGGCCGAGAACATCACGCAGCTCGTGATCAAGGAGCCGGTCGGCCCGGTCGCCGCCTTCACGCCCTGGAATTTCCCGATCAACCAGGCCAACCGCAAGATCTGCGGCGCGCTCGCGGCCGGCTGCTCGATCATCGTCAAGGGTCCGGAAGAGACGCCGGGCTCGCTCGCGGCCTATGTGCAGTGCTGGCTCGATGCCGGCGTGCCGGCCGGCGTGATCAACCTGGTCTTCGGCGTGCCGGCGACGATCAGCGAGTATCTGATCCCGCATCCGATCATCAGGAAGATCTCGTTCACCGGCTCCACCCCGGTCGGCAAGCACCTGGCCGCGCTGGCCGGCGCGCATATGAAGCGGGTGACGATGGAGCTCGGCGGCCATGCGCCGTCGATGGTGTTCGACGACGCCAACATCGATGCCGCCGCCGCGATTCTCGCGGCCAACAAGTTCCGCAATGCCGGCCAGGTCTGCGTGGCGCCCACCCGCTTCCTCGTGCAGGAAGCGGTGCATGACGAGTTCGTCGAGAAGTTCGTCTCACAGGCCCGGAAGCTCAAGGTCGGCAACGGTCTCGAAGCGGGCACCACCATGGGACCGCTCGCCAACGCGCGCCGCATTCCGGCGATGGAAGCGCTGATCACCGATGCCGTGGCCAAGGGGGCGACGATCGCCACCGGCGGCAGCCGCATCGGCAATGTCGGCAATTTCTTCGAGCCGACCGTGCTGACCGGCATGACCACCGAGATGCGCGCGATGAACGAGGAACCGTTCGGCCCGCTCGCCCTCATCAGCCGCTTCTCGACCATCGACGAGGTGATCGCCGAGGCTAACCGCCTCGATTTCGGCCTCGCCGCCTATGCCTACACCTCTTCGCAGAAGACGCTGCAGACGCTGACCAGCCGGGTCGAGGTCGGCATGCTGTCGGTCAATCACCACGGCATCGCGCTGCCGGAAGTGCCGTTCGGCGGCGTCAAGGACAGCGGCTACGGCTCGGAAGGCGGGACGGAGGCGATCGAGGCTTACCTCAACACCAAGATGGTGACGGCCGCGGCGATCTGAGCCGCATTGACGGCTGTCGCCAAGGGCGGCGATTCATCGGGCGATGGCATGATCGCATTGGCTGGAAGCAGCCAATGCGTGAAATCCGGCTCTAATCGATGGGCGCGTGCCCGGCCCAATGGTCGATCCGCTCGACCAGCAGATGCGGGTCGAAGGGCTTGACCATGAAATCATTGCCACCGGCGACGGTGCCGGCGCGCATGGCCGCGTCGGTCTTGTGCGAGGTCAGGAACATGATCGGGATGTGGCGCAGGATCTCGTGCTTGCGCAGCAGGCGGCAGGTCTCGTAGCCGTCGATCATCGGCATCTCGACATCCAGCAGGACGACGTGGGGCGTGGTGCCGAGCGCCATGCTGATGCCTTCCGGGCCACCCTGCGCGCCCAGCGTGACGTAGCCGCTGCCTTCGAGGACGGATTGGGTGAAGTGGAGGTTGGCCGGCGTGTCGTCGACGACCAGCACGATCTTGTTCCGGCGTGTCTCGAATGTCATGCTCAATGGACGGTGCTCCCAGCTCGAGGCGTCGTGGCCGATCGGGTCCGCAATAGGTCGTTGGCGCTGTCGGATGCCTCCAGGATCGCCGGCACCAGCAGTCCGGCTTCGGTCTCGTCGCCGGCCTCGCAGGCGGCGTAGAGGCGCTCCGCCAGGAATTGCAGGCGCCGGGCGCCGAAGCTGCCCGAGGTGCTGGTCAGGCTGTGGGCGAGCCGCTTCAGCGAGGCGAGGTCGCGCGAGGCCGCCAGCGACGAGAGCTGCGCCATCGCGGTGCCGGCATTCTGCAGATAGATCCCGAGCAGCTTGGTATAGCGGTCGGACGACAGCATCCGTTCCAGTCCGGCCAGGTGCTGCTCGTCCAGGATGGGCTGCTCCCTGGCGTCCGGCTGGACGGCCTCCGGGGCGGGCACGCCGCCCGACTTGCCGATCCAGCGCGCGACGGTGGCGAGGAAGCTGTCCGGATGGATCGGCTTCGAGACATAGTCGTTCATGCCGGCGGCGACGCAGCGCTTGCGGTCGCCCTCCATCGCGTTGGCGGTCATGGCCACAATGGGGACGCGTCCGGCGGCGCCCCTCAGCGCGCGGATCTGCTTCGTCGCTCCGAAGCCGTCCAGATTGGGCATCTGCACGTCCATTAGGATCAGATCGTAGGCGGCGGTCCCGCGCGCGGCCTCGACCGCTTCCAGCCCGTCCAGCGCGATCGATACGCGATAGCCGTGCTTCTCCAGAATGGTGGCGGCGACCTCGCGATTGATGATGTTGTCCTCGGTCAGCAGGACATGGCCGCCATGCTGCGGGATTTCCGGCTCCGCGGGCGGTGGCTCGGGCTCGGCCGCCGCCGCGCCGATCAAGCCGGCCAGGCAGTCGAGCAGCTGCTGCCGTCGCGCCGGTTTCGTCAGCACCGCGTCGAACCGGACGCCATGGCCTTTGGCCGAGCGCGGTGGCAGCCCGCTCGACGAGACCAGGATCAGCCACGGTTCCGGGGCAGTACCGCGCCGGCGGATGAGGGCCGCCAGCTCTTCGCCCGAGCGGCCGGGCATCATCTGGTCGAGCAGCACGAAATCGAAGGGGCGGCCTTCCAGCTCGGCCGCGTCGAGGGCGGCGAGCGCCTCGTCGCTATCGGCCGCTTCCATGGATCGCACGCCCGCCTCGGCGAGTTCGCGCACGAAGATCGAGCGGTTGATCTCGATATCGTCGACGATCAAGGCATGCTTGCCGTTCAGCCTCGACAGGCTGGCTTCGTGCCGCGCCGCCGGCTTCTTGCCGCATGGCAGCGTCACATCGATCCAGAAGACGCTGCCGCCGCCCTGTCGGTCGCGCATGCCGATCTCGCCGCCCATGAGCTCGACGATCTGGGCGCAGATATTGAGGCCGAGGCCGGTGCCGCCGAAGCGGCGGGTGATGGAGCCGTCGGCCTGCTCG
>DATLIZ010000021.1:0-57308 GCA_035539155.1 Aliidongia sp.
CACCGCCCGAGGGCAGAACCAGTCCAGCCACGCCGCGATCGCGGTCGCCTCATTGTCGACCCGCACGGCCGACTGGCCGTCCCAAGCGTCGAGCCAGTCCTTCGAAACATCGACACCGATGAGAACCTTGTCCGCCATGGCTCAGCCCTCCATAATCCTGGGACTGCTTGGTCGGCACGCCGGATTGTAATACGGGCGAGAGCCCTCTCTACCGTGCGCGTGTCAGACCGTGACGCCGGCGGGGCCGAGATAAGTCCGGTCGCTTCGACCAATCCACAGTCGGAGTACCGCCGGCGTCCCTATCCTGATCAGGGGGCTCTCGACATACAATCCACAGGCAGCACCTTGATCGTAGCGCGTGCTTGACCCGCAACAATCTGTGTGTTCTTGTTTCGTTCATGGAACTGAACCGGAAATCCGCCCCCGAGGCGCACACGCAACCAGCCGACCCTGCCGGGGCTCGGACGGAGACGTGTGCCCGCGAGGATCGGACCGGCAAGGATGTCCGGCTGCTCGAAGAGCTGATCGATATCGGCATGGATCTGGCCCGCTCGGTTCGCGAGCAGGCGCTCGATCCCGATGGCAAGCTCGGCGCCGGCGAAGCGGCGACGGCCTTCGCCCACATCACCAAATCCGTCCGCCTGACGATCGCGCTCAAGAACAAGCTGATCGAGGATCGCGATCGCGCGACCCGCAAGCGCGCGGAGGCAGCCGAGAGCGAGGCGCAGCAGCGCCGGCGGACTCTCGCCTGGAACCGCTCGAACGAGCGCGTTCGCCGGGTCAAGCATGCCGTCCGTCAGGCGATCGAGCGCGATGTCGACGAGAGCGACGTCGAAAATCTGCTGGCCGATCTGAACGAGCGGCTCGAAGATGAGGATATCCTGGCCGATCTAAGGGAGCGGTCGGTCAGCGAGGTCGTGGCGCGCATCTGCCGGGGCCTCGGCATCAAGCCGGACTGGCGCCTGTGGGAGGGCGAGGATTGGGCGATCGCGGAAGCAGAGGCGGGGGTGCCGGGTTCGCCCTATGCCGGCCGCCGTCCGGCCGCGAACAGCGACCGGCCCCCAGCCGGCGCGGAGGAGCCGGCGCCGCCGCGAATCGCGACGGGCAGCGATCCGCCGTGAGAGGCCGGTGCGCCCTGCGCTCGATCATGTCTCGATCCTCGGTCTGAAGCGGCCATGTCGCGCACCGCGCGTCTGTTGGCGCTGCTGCAGCTGTTGCGCGCCAAGCGGCTGCCGGCGACGGCGGCGTCGCTCGCGGCCGAGCTGGGCGTGTCCGAGCGCACGCTCTATCGCGACATCGCCGAGCTGACGGCCCAGGGCGCTCCCATCCACGGCGAGGCCGGGATCGGCTATGTTTTGCGGCCGGGCCTGTTCCTGCCGCCGCTGATGCTGAGCGAGGACGAGACCGAGGCGATCCTGCTCGGCCTGCGCTATGTCGATCAACGCGGCGACGAGACGCTGAGCAAGGCCGCGTCGGCGGCGCGGGCCAAGATCGCCGCGGTGCTGCCGCCTTCGGCGCGCGAGGCGCTGGATAATCCCGTGACGATGCCCGGGCCGCCGGGCTTCGGTTTTCCCCGGAATGAGGTGGCGCTCGATGCGCTCAGGGCGGCGATCCGGGCGCAAACCAAGCTGCGCCTCGATTACGAGGATGCCGCCGGCGTGCGGACCCGGCGCCTGGTCTGGCCGCTGGCGCTGGGCTTCATGAACGAGGCGCGCGTGCTCGTCGCCTGGTGCGAGGTGAGGCAGGATTACCGCAGCTTCCGCACCGACCGGATCGCCGCGGCCGAGCCGGTCGAGCAGCGCTATCCCGGACGCCGCGCGGCCCTGCTCGAAGCGTGGCGGGTGCGGACGCAAAGCGCACTCCTGACAAGAACTGACAGTGAGTGAGCGCAGTCTCGGGCCTGTCACCTCATCACAGGAGTTCCCGATGCTGACCCATTCAGACTTGCCGAAGCCGATCGCCGACTATATCGACGCCACCAACAATCACGACGGCGCGGCCCTGGCCGCGAGCTTCATCGAGGATGCGTTCGTCAACGACATGCAGCGGGAATTCTTCGGGCGGCCGGCGATCAAGGCCTGGGCCGACAAGGAGATCATCGGCGCCAAGGTGACGATGGAAATCGTCAAGGCCTCGACCCATCATGGCCAGGTGCATGTCGCCGCCAGGATCGATGGCGAATATGAGAAGACGGGCGTGCCCGACCCGCTGATCCTGACCTTCTACTTCACGCTCGGCGAAGGCGGGATCGCGCAGCTCATCATCCTGCATAACAAGCCGGCCGCGTGAGGAAAACACCTCAGCCCAGCCGGACGAGATCGGCCAGCACCGTCTCGAACGGGGTCGTGCCGACGACATGCTCGTGACGGCCCGGCTCGAAATCGATCCAGCCGGAATTGAAGCCGTCGAGCATCTCGATGCGCGGCGCCGGCCGGTCCGTGCCGCCGGCCTGGAAGCGCGCTTCCCAGTCGGCGCGCGGGATCTCCCGTGCCGTGACCGTCCGGCCGACCGCCGTGCCGAGCAGAGAAGCGATCTCGCGCTGCGAATAGCGCTTCGGCCCCTCGATCTCGATCACGCGCCGGCCGGTCCAGTTCTGGGTCAGCGTCAAGGCGCCGACCTGGCCGATATCGGCGGTGGCGACCATCGGATAGGGCTTGTCGAGCGGATGGAGGAAGCTCGCCATCTCGCCGGTCTCGCGCGCCGGCTGCACGTCCCAGGCCGAATTCTCCATGAACCAGCCGGGCCTGAGGATCGCGGTCGGGATGGCGATCGGCGCCAGCGTCTCTTCCAGGATATGGACCTGGGTGATGAGGCCGAGGCCGGACTGGTGCTGTCCGCCGATCGAGGACAGGGCGACGATTTTCTTCGGTCGGGCCGCGACCACGGACGCGGTCACGCCGGCCGCGGCGGCGCGGGCGCTGGAGAAATCCGGATCGGGCGCGAAATCGGGCGGCACCATGACGAACACGCCCTCCGCACCGGCGAAAGCGGCGCTCAGTGCCGCGGCATCCTCGACCGTGGCGATCGCGATCTCGGCGCCGCGATCGCGCCAGGGCCCGGCCTTGCTCTCGTCGCGCAGCACGGCGCGAAGCCGGTGCCCGTCCTTCAGCAGCGTACGGGCGATGGCGCCCCCGACCTGTCCGGTAACGCCCATGATGGCATACATCTCTATCTCTCCTCCGTGCCCAGGCCGCGTTCGGTCTTCAGGGGCGACCTCCCGCTTTCGTGTCGGGGGATATTTGGTGTCCGGTCGCTTTGACTTAAGTGCGGGTTTGTCACATCATTGCTGACTGAAAATCAGGAATGATCGATGGCTTTCGACAGCAGGCTGCTTTCCGGCGTGGGGGTCCTTGCCGCCGTGGTCGCGGGCGGCAGCTTCGTCCGCGCGGCGGAGGCGCTGGGTCTTTCGGCCTCGGGCGTCAGCCGCGCGCTCGCCCGGCTGGAGGGGCGGCTCGGCATCCGCCTGCTCGACCGGACGACGCGATCGGTGACGCTGACCGACGAGGGGCGGCGCTTCTACGAGCAGGTCGGTCCCCTGCTGGCCGGTATCGAGGAGGCGGCGATCCTCGCTTCCGGCTCGGCAGCGATCGTGCGCGGGCGGCTCCGCGTCAATGTCGATCCGTTCTTCTCACGCCTCGTCCTCGCTTCGCATCTGGCCGGCTTCCTCGACCGCCATCCCGAGCTTGCCCTGGAACTGATCACCAGCAACGCGCTCGTCGATCTGGTGGCCGAGGGCTTCGACCTCGCCGTCCGGTTCGGCGCGCCGCCGGCGGGCTCGCTGATCGCGCGCAAGCTGATCGAGACGCGCATCCTGACCGTGGCCTCGCCCGCCTATATCGCCCGGCACGGCAGACCGGCCCATCCGAGCGAGATACCCGCCTATAACTGTATCCACTTCCGCGACCCGCTGACCGGCCAACCTTTCGATTGGGAGTTCCACAAGGGCGGGGAGGTACTGAAGGTGCAGGCCGTCGGACGGCTCATCGTCTCGGATGTGAGCACGATGCAGAGCGCCTGCATCGCCGGGGCCGGCCTGGCCCAGGTGATGGCGTTCGGGGTCGAAGCCCTGATCGCGCGGGGCGACCTCATCGAGCTGTTCCCGGATTGGAACGGCGAGATGTTCCCGCTCCATATTTTCTACCCGTCGCGCCAGCACCAGCCGGCGAAGGTCCGCGCCTTCACCGATTTCTGTCTGGCCGCGATCAGGTGAGCGGGTCAGTGGCCGGCGAGCGTCCGGCGTTCCTTGGCGTAGCGGACCAGCGCCGCGAAGCGATAGAGGCCGTGGACGAACTTGCCGTAGGGCATGGTGATGAACAGGGCGAAGACGGCACCGAGATGCAGCGCCAACAGCGTGCCCATGGCGCCGGTGTCGCGCAGGGCCAGCAAACCGAGGCCGGTGCCGGCGGTCACGATCAGCATCGCGAGGAAGATCAGGTCCATGCCGCGCCGGTCCGTATCGCGCGTCGCCGGATCGCGGGCGAGGTTGGCGGCGAGGAGGCCGATCGGCCCGACCAGCAGCCCGATGCCGCCGAGCGTGCCGAGCAGCACCGGCAAATCGTACCAGGCGTAGGGCGCCTCGCGGCCGAGCAGATAGTGATAGAGCGTCGCGACCGAGGTGGCGGCGAAGCAGAGGAGGAAGCCGTAGAAGGTGAAATGATGATAGAGCCGCCGCTTCCGGCTCGGCCGCTCATCCTCGTTCATGCAGCCGGCCCCGCCGCCGCCAAGATAGCGCAGCTCGCCCGCATCGCGGAGCGCGTGGCCGAGCGCGGCGGGCTCGCCCAGGGTGGCGGCGGGCTCGCCGATATCGCGCCAGAAGCGGCCGAGGCTCATGCCCAGCGCCAACAGGGCGAAGAGGAAGGCGGCGCCGAACAGCAGCGCCATCGCGTCGTGCGGCATCAACCGATAGAAGGCGCCGGGTCCGGTCTCGACAGCGCCGAGATGGTCGCCGAAGCCGGCGACGAAGCCCAGCATGCTCAGCAGCGTGATGATGGTGATCGCCGCGGCGTTGCGCTTGAAGAGAAAGGCCAAGGCGCCGGGCCAGGCATAGGCGGCGTAGGATTCCGCCCGCACGGTGGCCATGACCTTCGGCACATTGACGTTGAATTCGTGCGGCGGCGAGAATTGGCAATCATAGAAGCAGGCGCCGCAGCTATGGCACAGATTGGCGAGGTAGTTGAGATCGCCGTCGAGGAAGGCGCGGCGCGTCTCCATCGCCGGAAACACCGCGCAAACCCCCTCGCAATAGCGGCAGGAATTGCAGACCGTCATCAGCCGGTCGGCTTCGGCCAAAGCCTCAGTCGCGTGCATGTTTAGCGGCTCCCTGTCCAGCCAGGCGGCCGAAGACGCTGCCGATGGTCATGCCGATGCCGGCGGCATAGCCGCGGCCCAGCACGTTGCCGGCCATGATCTCGCCGGCGGCGAACATGTTGGCGGCCGGTGCCCCGGATTTCATGAGCATCCGCGACTCCTGGTTCACGCGCGTGCCGAGATAGGTGAAGGTGATGCCCGGCCGGACCGGATAGGCATAGAAGGGCGCCGTCACGAGCTTCCGCGCCCAATGACTCTTGGCCGGGGCCAGCCCCTCCGTCCGGCAATCGTCGAGGATGGTGTGGTCGAAATTCCCCGGCCTCACCGCGGCGTTGAAGCCCTCGACCGTCGCCATGAGCGCCGCCGGATCGAGACCGAGCTTGCCGGCGAGCGCGCCCAGGCTCGGCGCCTCGACCGGCGGAAACAGCGACGGCATGAACAGCTTCAGGGACGGGGCGTCGAAGATGATATAGGCGATCTGGTCGGGCTGGGCCGCGACGAGCCGGCCCCAGATGGCGTAGCGCTTGGGCCAGACATCCTCGCCCTCGTCATAAAAGCGCTGGGCGTGCTTATTGACGACGATGCCGAAGACGACGCAATCGAGCCGGGTGATGATGCCGCCGTCGAATTTGGGAGCGCGCGCGTCGATGGCGACGGCATGGCACTGGGTCGGATCGCCGACCTCCATGACGCCCCGGTCGAGCAGCAGCTTCAGGATCGAGCCGCGATTATAGGGCGTGCCGCGGATGAGGAAATTGTCGGCGGCCTCGCCCCAATAGGTCTTCAGCCATTCGATATTAGCCTCGAACCCG
The DNA here is from genome assembly GCA_035539155.1 of Aliidongia sp. Lineage (GTDB taxonomy): Bacteria > Pseudomonadota > Alphaproteobacteria > ATCC43930 > CGMCC-115725 > JAXDMU01. Next base: position 6,120 of record DATLIZ010000021.1, read on the forward strand.
CCAGCCGCGGCGACGAGGGCCGTCGCCCTGACATCGATGCGCGTGCCGTGGCGCTCGACCGAAGCCGAGCGGAAGGTATCGCCATCGATATCGAGATCGACGACCGGCGCGTCATAGAGGATCTCGACGCCCATCGCCTCGGCCGTGGCGTAGAGCGCGTTCAACATCGCCCGCCCGCCGCCGAGGAAGAAGGAGTTGGTCCGGCCGAGGCTGAGCGTGCCGCCGAGCGAGGGCTGGAAGCGCACGCCCTGCCGGGTGATCCAGGTCAGCATGTCCTTCGACTGATGGATCATCATCCGCGCCAACGCCTCGTCGGTCTCGCCGCCGGTGACGCGCAGCAGATCGTCCCAGAACTCGTCCTCGGTATAGGGGCCGGTCAGCGTCTCGGTCGCGGCGTCGTGGGCGCAGCGCATGTTGCGCGTGTGCCGGGTGTTGCCGCCCCGGTAGAATTTCGGCGCCCCTTCGAGCACCAGCACCGAGGCGCCGGCGCTGCGGGCGGTGATGGCGGCGCAGAGGGCGGCATTGCCGCCGCCGATGACCAGCACGTCCCAATGTCTCGACAGATCGACCATGCCCGCTCCGATGCCTCTGAGTACCGTTGTATACAGTGGCATGCCATAGTCAAGAGCAGGGCCGTCATGCTTGAATGCGCCCCTGTCGGAGGAGGTCGCGTGCCGGAAGATCAGCGTCACAAGATGGAGCTCGAAGGGCGCGAAGCGGGGTTGCCGTTGGGCGAGGCGGTGTTCCGCGCGCTGCGCCGGGCCTTGCAGGATGGCCGCTACCGCCCGGGCGATCGGCTGCGCGAGGAAGAGGTCGCCCGCGAGCTCGATGTCAGCCGGACACCGGTGCGCGAGGCGTTCGGGCGGCTGTTGGGCAAGGGCTTCGTCGAGCCCGGTGCGAAGGGCCTCATCGTCCGCAGTCTCGGCACGCCCGAGATCCTCGAGCTCTACGCCATGCGGGAGATCCTCGAAGGAGCGGCGGCCCGGCTCGCGGCGCAGCACGCCTCGCCGCCCGAGATCGAGGCGCTCACCGATCTCGAATCGGCCTTCGGCGGCGAGCCGGACGCGGCCGAGATGGCGCGGCTCAACCGGCTCTTCCATCGCGGCATCGTCGGGGCCGCCCGCAACCGCTACCTCCGCGACGCGCTGGAGGAGCTGCAGGACGCGATCGCACTGCTAGGCACCACCACGTTCAGCGTCGGCGGGCGCCCGCCGACGGCGGCCCAGGAACATGAGGTGATCCTCGCCGCGATCGCCGCGCGCGATGCCGACAAGGCTGAGGCGCTGGCGCGGGCCCATATCCGCGAGGCACTGCGTTCGCGACTGAAGCTCATTCAAGACGCCGAGCGTGTTGGGTATGGGAAGGTCCCGTAAGAAGGCCGATCAGGCGCGAATAAGCAGGAGGGTGGCGAAAGGAGTTGCTCTTGGTGCGCGTTATTTCAGTGTATCTATGAAATCGTTCTTTTCTATCTTCCTGAGTGCTGAATCGCAAGCATAGCATTTCAAAGTTTGGTCGAAAGACATTCTCTTCATTTTGGCGTGGCAATATTGCATTTTGCAATTATCACAAGCCAGGTGATTGTAGAGCTCGATATGCTCCTTTCCGCAATTCGGGCAATTTTCGGGGTACATCGTATCTTGATAGTCATTTTCGGTGATTGCCCTCAAGGGGCTCGCGCATGCTGTACATATCATTTTATTGTCGAAGGGGACGTTTTTGTTCGTAACCAAGCAGGATACGACGTGGCATTTATTGCAGACGAGATGATTGAATAGCTCGTTCAAGTCGCTGCCGCACGTAGAGCAGGTCTCAAGGAGGATAAAACCGTCCATGGTTTCATCTTCGTATTGATTCGGTTCGCCGTATCTTTCCTCGAACTTCGTATCGTCCTCGTCCTCGAAATTTACGGTTTCCCAGTCGTGCGATGTGTTGCAGGTGCTGCATTGCGGCTCGAGATTGTCGAGGTCGTTGAAAACTTCCATCGCCCTTTTCCAGGGAGAGGTCGACGTTATCCCGTTTCTGGCGAAATACTGCTTCCACTCGATCTTATGTCCGATCTGTATGGCCGAATATTGATATCCCCGTTTGCAGGTGCAGCACTGAAAATAGAGATCTGTTTGTTTTTGACCGAAGACAATGATCGTCACTTCCTCTGCTTTCTTCCCTGCCCTGTTCCAGAATTCTTTCACGGTCGTCTCGCGAAAGCTGAGCTTTTTCCCACTATGACTGCGGCCTTTGGAAGGTTGCTCGGAAATCATGGTTGGATATTCCTCAGGGTCGTCAGAAGATCGTACACGGTCTGGCGTATCGCATTGGTCCGGATCGGCAAGAACGGATTGCCCGGCAGCTGGCGCATGATCTCATCGCCTTCGATGAAGGCCGCATAGCCCCTGAGGACCGTCAAAGCCTGGTCCAGAGGCGGCTTCAGTTTGGCGGGTTCGCTCGATATGCAACTGTCCAGCGCATCGCCGAGTTGGTCGTCGAGCCCCGTCATGACGCGGTGCACGTTCTTGGCGCGCCCCGCCAACTCGGCCTCGTCCGGCTTGTCGGCATAATATTCACGAATCGCCACTTCCAACTTGGTCAATTCCGCCGCGAAATCCTTCCGGGCACTGTCCCAGCGCAGGCGGGCGGATCTGAATGCGATGCCTGGCGCTTGGGGGAGGGGCGACCTCCCGTCTCCGGCCAGCTCCGCGCCGAGTTCCGTGAGCTTCGAGCGGGCGCCTTCCGCGTCGCGCGATTGCACGAGGTCATGCGCTTCATTCACAAGGCGCTGAAGGACCGCCGCGCGTGGCGATCGGGCCAGAACCGCAGCCCGCACGCGCGGAAGCAAGCTTAGCAATGTCTGGGCACTTTCCGCGATTGCACTTCTATCCGCTGCAGTCGGACCGCTGCTCGCGGCTTGAAGGGTGATGTTGAGCACGCGCTCCAGCCAGCCACGTCGCAGTGCTCTCTGCGAAGCTTGGTCAAGTATCTCGGACACGACAACTCTCGGTTGGTTAGATTGGAAATCCTAACCATGGATAAGTCTTGCGGCAAGAAATTCTCGCTAGATGATATTGATCTGATCTGGACGGTTCCACGCGGCTGTCCGCGTGCGCACGCTCTTCCACACTTCCTTGGACTCGATCTCGTGTGCTAGCTTCGTTTCACATATATGAAAGGAATGCGCTTTGTCGTCCGTGCCGACCCTGGAAAATCCGAGCGACCGCGAGCCCGTGCTGCTGCCGACCGCGGCGGTGAAATCGGCGCGACGGGTGCTGGAGGTGCTGGAGCATTTCGACTATGTCCAGCGCCCGCAATCGCTGACGGAGATATCGGGCAGCCTGGGTTATCCGCCGTCCAGCACCTCGGCCCTGCTCAAGAGCCTGCAGGCGCTCGACTATCTCTCCTACGATCTGGAGAAGCGCACCTACAGCCCGACCATGAAGGTGGCGATGCTGGGTGCCTGGGTGCAGAAGCTGATTTTCCGCGACGGTGTGATCGTGAGCCTGATGGCCGAGGTGCAGGAAGCGACGGGGGAGACCGTCGTGCTCGGCATGCAAAACGACCTCCATGTCCAGTACATCCACGTCGTCCAGGCCCGGCATCTGCTGCGCTACCATCTCCATCCCGGCACGCTCCGGCCGATCCATTGCACCGCGGCCGGCCTCATGCTGCTCGCCCACCAGTCGCGCGATGCCGTGGCCCGGCTGGTCCGCCAGCTCAACAAGCGGGCCGGCCTCTCGGTCGATGCGGTGCTGCTGCAGCGGCAATTGGACGAGGTGCGCTCGTCCGGCTACGCCTGGTCGGCCAATCAGGTCACGGAAGGGGCGGGGACCATCGCCATGCTGGCGCCCAAGATGGCCGACGGCCGCAACACCGTCATCGGTGTCGCCGGGCCGCTCGTACGGCTGGAGCCCAATCGCGAGCAGATCGTCACCGCCATGCGCCGGTTGATCCGCTAGTCGGATCAAATTTCGCACTTGTGAAAATTGTCGCACGCATGATACCCCTCGATCATTGCCGGCGTTCGTAGAGAACGACGGCCGGGCCGCGGCGAGCAACGATCGCGCCCGCACGCCGCGGCATGCATAGGCGGATAGGGAGTGACGGCATGACGACCATGATCGCCGGTCTGCAAGGCAAGAAATACGATCTCGACCTGCCGTCGATGCGGGACAAGGTCTCGCCGGAGGAATGGCAGGCGCGCGTCGATCTCGCCGCCTGCTATCGCCTGGTGGCGCTCTGGGACATGACCGACATGATCGCGAACCACATCTCGGTCCGCGTTCCCGGCGAGCCCGAGCATTTCCTCATCAACGCCTATGGGCTGCTTTATGAGGAGATCACCGCCTCGAGCCTGATCAAGATCGATCTCGACGGCAACATCATCGCCAAGCCCGATTTCGACTATGGCGTCAACCGCGCCGGCTTCGTCATCCACAGCGCCGTCCACCGCGCGCGGCACGATGCCGCCTGCGTCATCCATACCCATACGCCCGCCGGCATGGCGATTTCCTCGATGAAATGCGGGTTGCTGCCGCTGACCCAGACCGCCATGCGCTTCGCCAAGGTCGCCTATCACGACTATGAGGGTGTGGCGGTGAGCCTGGACGAGCAGGCGCGGATCGTCGCCGATCTCGGCGATGCCGATCTCATGGTGCTGCGCAATCACGGGCTGCTGACCGTCGGCCCGACCGTGCCGCAGGCCTTCAGCAACATCTATCGCGCCGAGCTCGCCTGCAAGGCGCAGCTCATGGCGATGACTGCCGGCACCGAGCTGGTCATGCCCTCGGCCGAGGTAATCGCCCACACCAACCATCTCTATCGGCCGGAGGTGCGCCGCCCGTTCGGCGTGCTCGAATGGCCGGCGCTCATGCGCAAGCTCGACCGGATCGACCCGACCTATCGCGATTGACCGAGGGAGCGAGCGCCATGCCGACCGTGATCGAGAAACTCGCCGCCTACGTCGTCGCCGACCGTACCAAAGTGCTACCGCCGGACGTGATCCATCACGCCAAGCGCGCGCTCATCGACTGGTTCGCGGCGCTGCTGCCCGGTACCTCACTGCCGCCCGCGACCTTGCTGGTGGCGGCGCTGGAGGACGAGCTGGGCACGGGCCTCGGCGGCGCCGTCATCTACGGCACGCGCCGGCGGGCGCCGATCCGCACGGCGGCGCTGATCAACGCCACCGCCTCGCACACGATCGAGTTCGACGACATCTTCCGCGACGCGGTCTACCATCCCGGCTGTCCGGTGATCGGCGCCGCCCTGGCGGCGGCCCAGGCGCGCGGCGCCGACGGCATGACGCTGCTGCGCGCCATCATCGCCGGCTACGAGGTCTCGACCCGCATCGGCGTCGCGGTCCAGCCCTCGCACTATAATTTCTGGCATACCACCGGCACGATCGGCACCTTCGGTGCCGCCGCCGCGGTCGCGAGCCTGCTCCAGCTCGACGAGACCGGCACCGCGCATGCGCTGGCGACGGCCGCGACCATGGCCGCCGGCTTGCAGCAGGCCTTCCGCTCGGACGCCATGTCGAAGCCGCTCCATGCCGGCCATGCCGCCGAAGCGGGGGCGCTCGCCGCCTTGGCCGCCGGGCGCGGCGTCACCGGCGCGCTCGACGTGCTCGAAGGCAAGGCCGGGTTCGGCGCCGCCATGAGCACCGGCGCCCATTGGGACAAGGCGACCGAGGCGTTGGGCAAGCGCTACAACATCGCCGCCATGACCTTCAAGAATCACGGCTGCTGCGGCCACGCCTTCGCCGCCATCGATGCGGCCCTGGCGCTGCGGCCGGAGATCGGCGATGCCGGGATTTCTCGCATCCGCGTCGGCACCTACAAGGCGGCCCTCGAGGTCACCAACCGCACCAGCGTCGCGACCCCGTTCGAGGGGCGTTTCAGCACGCCTTTCACCGTCGCGAGCGCCATCATCCATGGCAGCGTGCGGCTCAACGCCGTGACGCCGGAACGGCTCGCCGACGCGCAGGTCCAGGCACTGATGAAACGGGTCGAGATGGTGGTCGATCCGGATTGCGATGCCGCGTTCCCGGCGCGCCGCTCGGCCACGGTCGAGATCGAGCTCGATGATGGCCGGCGCTTGAGCCGCCACCAGCCGACGCGCAAGGGCGATCCCGATGCGCCGCTCACCGACGACGAGCTCGCCGACAAGTTCCTGGAGCTGGCGACGCCGCCGGTCGGCAAGGCTGCCGCGCAAACGCTGCTCGCCACGCTCAGGACGACCGATACGCTCGACGCCGCCGCGATCGCCAAGCTGGGGGCCGGCCCAGACTGACGATAGACGGCCCGGGATAAGACGAAGCCGCAGCAGCGGTCGGAAAGCGGGGAGGAACGATGGACATTTCCGAGGCGACGGCCGAGCTGGTGGAAACCTCGGCGGACGAGGCGGCGACGATCCGCAGGATCGTCTGGCGCTTCGTGCCGATCCTGGCGCTCGCCTACATCATCTCCTATCTCGACCGGGTCAATGTCAGCTTCGCGGCCTTGACCGCGAACCGCGACCTGAACCTCTCGGCCACCGTCTATGGCTGGGGCGCCGGCATCTTCTTCGTCGGCTATTTCCTGTTCGAATATCCGAGCAACCGGATCATGGAGAAGGTCGGCGCGCGGCGCTGGCTGGCGCGGATCATGGTCAGCTGGGGGCTGGTCTCGGCCGGCATGGCCTTCATCGGCGGCCCGATCAGCTTCTGCGTCATGCGCTTCCTGCTGGGCGTCGCCGAGGCCGGGTTCTTCCCCGGCCTGCTGCTGTTCATGACCTACTGGTTCCCGCGCCGCTACCGGGCCCGCTATATCGGGCTGATGCTGGTCGGCATGGCCGTCTCCAGCCTGATCGGCGCGCCGATTTCCGGCATGCTGCTGGGCCTCGACGGCACTCTCGGTCTTCATGGCTGGCAATGGATGTATCTGCTGGAGGCGCTGCCGGCGGTGCTGGTGGGCGTGGGCCTGCTGTTCTGGCTCGACGACACGCCGCAGAAGGCGCGCTGGCTCCGGCCCGACGAGCGCGACTGGCTGACGGCCGAGCTGGCGCGCGAGCCGAAGCAGTCGCACGGCACGGATGGCGGCTTCCTCGCGATGATGCGCGAGCCGCGCGTGATCTTCTATGCGCTTATCTTCTTCAACATCACCTCGGCCAGCTACGGGCTCGGCCTGTGGCTGCCGCAGATTATCAAGGGCACGGGCCTGTCCAATCTGCAGACCGGCTTCGTCGCCGCCATCCCGTTCTTCTTCGGCGCCGTGTCGATGATCGTCTGGGGCCGCTTCTCCGACTGGATCGGCGAGCGCATCTGGCCGACGGCCGCCTCGACCTTCCTCGCCGCCGCCGCGCTGGTCGCGTCCGTCATCATCTCGGCGCCGATCTGGCAGCTCGTCGCGATCTGCTTCGCCACCATCGGCATCTACGGCGTCAAGGGCCCGTTCCTGTCGCTCACGACCGAAAGCTTCTCGGGCGGCAAAACCGCCGGCGGCATCGCCATGGTCACGGCCTTGGGCAATCTCTCGGGCTTCCTGCCGCCCTATCTGGTCGGATTCATCAAGGACGAGACCGGCAGCTTCGGCTGGGGCCTGATCTGCCTCGCCGTCCTGTCCTTCCTGGGCGGCGTCCAGGTGCTGTTCACCCGCCGCTTCGAGCAGGCTCACGGACGGAAATAGAATGTCGTCACGAGCGAGCACAGCGCCAGCCATAGAACTGGCGGCGGAACCGAGGATCGGCCGCCGGCTGATCTCGATCCTGGGCGGATCGATCGGCAATCTGATCGAGTGGTTCGATTTCCACGTCTATGTCGCCTTCTCGCTCTATTTCGGCAAGCAGTTCTTCCCGACCGACGATATGGCGGTGCAACTGCTCAACACGGCCGCCATCTTCGCGCTCGGCTTCCTGCTGCGCCCGGTCGGCAGCTGGGTGTTCGGCGTCTATGCCGACCGCTACGGCCGCCGCGCCGGCCTCACCTTGTGCGTGACGCTGATGTGCCTCGGCTCGCTGATGATCGCGGTCTGCCCGACCTATGCCCAGATCGGGCTTGCCGCCCCGGCGCTGCTGCTGCTCGCGCGCATGGTCCAGGGCATCTCGCTCGGCGGCGAATACGGCGCCAGTGCCGTCTACCTGACCGAGATCGCGGGCTCGAAGCATCGCGGCTTCTTCAGCAGCTTCAACTATGTGACGCTGATCTCGGGCCAGTTGCTGGCGACGGTGCTGCTGCTCGTGTTGCAGCAATTCCTGCTGACGCCGGCCCAGCTCGAATCCTGGGGCTGGCGCATCCCGTTCCTGATCGGCGCCGCCTGCTCGGTCGTGGCCTACCGGCTGCGCCGGCGGATCGACGAGACCGAAGCTTTCACGCACGAGGCGGCGCGCCACGCCGTGCCGAAGCGGCCGAGCCTGGAGCTGCTGCGCCATCCGCGCGAGCTGGCGCTGGTCGCCGGGATGACGGTGGGCGGGACCGTCGCCTTCTTCACCTACACCGTCTATATGCACCGGTTCCTCAGCAACTCCGTCGGGCTCAACCACAACCAGACGACCTTCGTCTCCTGCGCCACGCTGTTCCTGTTCATGCTGATCCAGCCGGCATTGGGCGCGCTCTCGGACCGGATCGGGCGCAAGCCCTTCCTGCTCTGGTTCGGCATCATGGGCACGATCTGCACCGTGCCGATCCTGACGGCGATGACCCGGACCCACGACGCCTGGACCGCCTTCCTGCTGCTGATGGCGGCGCTTCTCATCGTCTCGGGTTATACCTCGGTCAATTCGGTGGTGAAGGCCGAGCTGTTCCCGGTCAGCATCCGCGTGCTCGGCGTGGGGTTGCCCTATACGATCTCGACCTCGCTCTTCGGCGGCAGCGCCGAATATGTCGGCCTGTGGCTGAAGCAGGCCGGGCACGAGACGCTGTTCTTCTATTATGTCAGCGGTTGCATCCTGTGCACGCTGCTGACCACGCTGGCGCTGCGCGAGACCAGCACCCATTCGGCCCTCGACCAGGACCTCGCCTCCTGATGCCGCAGCGTTTCCGGGTCCTGGTCACAGGCGCCGGCCTGGTGCCGGAGGCGGCGCAGAAGCTCGCCGATGGCGGCGCCGAGATCGAGACGCTCACCGGCAAGGTGACGGAAGCGACGCTGCTCGACGCGGCCGCGCGCGGTGTCGATGCCATCCTGATGCGTGGCAATCCGCCGATCGCTCGGGCCGTGATCGCCGCCATGCCGCAGCTTCGTGTCATCGCCAAGCACGGTGCCGGCGTCGATTCCGTCGATCTCGCGGCCGCGACCGAGGCCGGCGTGCTGGTCATGATCGCCGCCGACTCCAACGCCGCCGCCGTGGCCGAGCACACGATCGCGCTGATCATGGCGCTCGGGCGCGATCTGCTGCCGCTCGACGCCCGCACCAAGGCCGGCCATTGGGACCGAATCTCCTATGTCGGGCGCGAGATCGCCGGGCGCACCTTGGGTCTCGTGGGCTTCGGCCGCATCGGCCGGCGCGTCGGCTTCGTCGCGCGCGTGCTCGGCATGCGCGTTGTCGCTCTGCCGCGGCGTCCCGGCTCGGTCGATCCGGACCTGGCCGAGGAGATGCCGGATCTCGGCACGCTGCTGCGGTCGGCCGACATCGTCAGCCTGCATCTGCCGCTGACGGAAGAGACGCGCGGGCTCATCGATGCGCGCGCCCTTTCATTGATGAAACCCGATGCGCTGCTGGTGAACACCGCGCGCGGCGGGCTCGTCGACGAGGCGGCGCTGGCCTCGGCGCTCCAGGCCGGCCGCATCGCCGGGGCGGCGCTCGACAATCTGGCCGAGGAGCCGCCGGCGCCGGATTGCCCGCTGCTCACGGCCCCGAATTTGCTGCTCACACCTCACATCGCCGGCATGACCAAGGCGGCCATGGTACGGATGGGCACGATCGCGGCCGACAATATCATCGATGTGCTGACGGGCCGGTCCCTGAGCTTGGCGAATATCGTTAACCGGGACGCCCTCAAGGAAAGGACTGCGTCATGAGCGATGAATGCAAGCCGTCGGTGCCCCCGGTGGCGCCCAAGATCAAGCTGCCGCCCAAAGCCTGCGACACGCATGCCCATATCTTCGGGCCGGCCGATCGCTTCCCCTATGCCGCCGATCGCAGCTACACGCCGCCGGACGCGCCGCTGTCGGCCTATCTCGACATGCTCGACACGCTCGGCTTCGAGCGCGGCGTGGTCGTGCAGGGCAGCGCCCACGGCACCGACAACAGCGCCATCCTCGATGCGATGGAGCGCCATCCCGACCGGCTGCGCGGTGTCGCGGTGGCCGGGGCGGAGGCCACGCCCGAATTGCTGAAGCGCTGGGACGCGATCGGGGTGCGGGGCTTGCGCTTCAACCATTTCTTCCGCGACGGCAAGCTGCATTACCGCGGCGGCATCGGCCTCGACGTCGCGAAGATCCTGGCGCCGGCGATGGCCGATCTCGGCTGGCACATCCAGCTCTGGATCGATGTCAAGGATTTGCCCGATACGCTGCCCGAGCTGCAGCGTCTGCCGGTGCCGGTCGTGTTCGACCATATGGGCCGCACCGACGCGACCAAGGGCACGGAGACGGCGGGGTTCCAGGCGCTGTTGCGGCTGGTCGGCGAAGGCGGCTGCTGGGTCAAGATGTCCGGCGCGCATCGGCTCAGCAATGAATGGCCCGACTATGCGATCGCCCGGCCGTTCCACGAGGCGCTGGTGCGCGCCAATCCCGACAGGCTGGTCTGGGGCACGGATTGGCCGCATCCCCGGATCGAGGGCGAGATGCCCAATGCCGGCCATCTCCTCGATTTGTTTCAGGAATGGACGCCGGATCCCGATATCCGCCAGCGCATCCTCGCCCGCAACCCGGCGCGGCTCTACGGCTTTCCCGACTGATCCTGCCGCGCCAGGGCGAGGGCCGCCGCCAGGGTCGGCTTGAACCGCACCTCCGGCGGCCGGACGCCGTGGGTCAGCAGCGTGTGGCGAACCGAGGGGCGGGCGCCGGCCAGATAAATCCTGGCCTTGCGGCGGAGCGCCTTGCGGGCGAAGCCTTCGATCGTGGCCGCGGCCGTCGAATCGAGCATCGGTACGGCGGAGAAGTCGATCACATAGGCCTTGGGCTGCTCGCCGATCCGGTCGAGCGCGGCACCGACGCTGGCGGCGGCACCGAAGAAGAAGGCGCCCGAGATGCGGTAGACGACGATGTCGGGGTCGGTCGCGAGCGCCGCGTCATAGGGCGTGCGGTCGCTGCCGGTGCCGTCGGCCCGATCCTCCGCGCCGATGCCGGGCATGGCGTTCTCGATCTCGACCGCCTGGGCCATGCGGTGCAGAAACAGCAGCGTGCCGATGGTGAAGCCGACCAGGATGCCTTCGGTCAAATCGCGGAACACGACCAGCAGGAAGGTCGCGAGCAGCACCAGCGCGTCACCGCGCGAAGCGCGCAGCAAGATCGCGAACTCATGCTTCTCCGCCATGTTCCAGGCGACGAAGGCGAGCACGGCGGCGAGGGCGGCGAGCGGGATGTAGCTCGCGAGCGGTGCCGCGACCAGCATGAACAGCAGCAGGAACACAGAATGCATCATGCCAGAGACCGGCCCGTGCGCGCCGGCGCGGACATTGGTCGCGGTGCGGGCGATGGTGCCGGTGACGCAGATGCCGCCGAAGAGCGACGAGGCGATGTTGGCCGCACCCTGCGCCACCAGCTCGCAATTGGAGCGATGCCGCCGGCCGGTCATGCTGTCGGCGACGACGGCCGACAGCAGGCTCTCGATGCCGCCGAGCAGTGCGAAGGAGAGGGCGGCGGGCAGCATCTCCGAGACCTTGTCGAGCGAGAAGGCGGGCAGGTGCGGTGCCGGCAGCGAGCTCGGAATGCCGCCGAAGCGCGTGCCGATCGTCTCGATCGGGAGGCCGAAGAGCCAGGCGAGGACCGCCGCGAGGCCGACGGCGATGAGATAGGAGGGCCAGTGCGGCCGGTAGCGCCGGACGGCGAGCAGGATCGCGAGCGAGAAGATGGTGACGCCGATCGCCATGGGATTGGCTGTCGGCAAGGCTGCCCATAGCGCTTCGAGCTTGGATATGAACGCCCCCGGCTCCTTCGCCAGGTCGAGGCCGAACAGATCCTTGACCTGGCTGGCGAAGATGATGACGGCGATGCCGGCGGTGAAACCGACCGTGACCGGATAGGGGATGTATTTGATGAAGGTGCCGAGCCGCGCCCAGCCGATGGCGAGCAGGATCAGGCCCGACATGAAGGTCGCGAGGATGAGCCCATCGACGCCGTGGCGCTCGACCGTGGCCGCGACCAGCACGATGAAGGCGCCGGCCGGCCCCCCGATCTGGAAGCGGCTGCCGCCCAGGGCCGAGACCACGAAGCCGCCAACGATCGCGGCATAGAGGCCGCGATCCGGTGTGACACCGGAGGCGATGGCGATCGCCATGGAGAGCGGCACGGCGACGATCGCGACCGTCAGGCCGGCGATGAGGTCCGCCTTGAGGTCCTGCAGCCCGTACCGCTCCCTGAGCACGGTCAGCAGCTTGGGGGTGAAGAGCTCGATGAAGGTCGGTTCGTGCGGCCGGGCGGTCATGGCTATCTCTTCATCCCCGCGGCGGCTTGAGGCGGACGCCGCGACCGCCCTCCCGGCTCCCCGCATTGTCGCCGATCAGCTCGATGCCCGCGCGGTCCAACGCCTCGATTACCTTGGTCAGCGTGTCGATCACGCCGCGGACGACACCCTCGCTCGCTTCCATCCGCTGGATGGTCGGCAACGACACGCCGGACAGTTCGGCCAGCTGACGCTGATCGATGCCGAGCAATGCCCGCGCCGCCCGCATCTGGCCGGCTGTGATCATGGACACTCCAATTCCATTAGTATTGATGTTCAAAACATTAGTATGAAGAGATCGTATATCGATCTTCGATGTCCTTGCCAACTTGAATGGGAATGGCAGAGATTGTACCGGCGCAAGTCTGCATGGCATCTTCAGGGCCGGGGGGCGTCGATGAAACGGGTCGCAATGCTCAGTTTCGTGGTGATAGCCGCTGCCGTCCTCGCCGGACCTGTCCAGGCCGGGGAACTGCCGCCGGCGCTGGCCGCCGAGGTGGATGCCGTTGTTGAAAGGTGCCTGGCGCAGGATGGGGCACCCTCCGCATCGATCGCGATCGCCCGTGACGGCGAGCTCGCCTACGCAGCGGCGTTCGGCTCCGCCCGGCTCGCGCCGCCGGAAAAGGCGACGGTGGAAACCCGCTATCAGCTCGCCTCGATCTCCAAGAGCTTCACCGCCCAGGCGCTGCTGCTGCTGGAGCAGGAGGGCAAGCTCTCCCTCGACGACCCGGTCGAGCATTGGCTGCCCGGCCTGTCCGGCGGCAAGGATGCGACGATCCGCGAGCTGCTCAGCCATACGGCCGGATATCCCGACCATTATCCGCAATCCTATCCCGCCGGTCCGCGCGGCCAGCCGACGACGCCGGACACGCTGATCGCCGAGTGGGGGCATCACCCGCTGCTGTTCGCGCCGGGCACGCAATGGCGCTATTCGAACATGAACTACGTCATTGCCGGGCGTATCGCCGAGAAGGCCGGCGGCGAGCCCCTGTTCGATCTCATGCAGCACCGCATCTTCACGCCGCTCGGCATGGATCGGACGGTCGATCTCGACAAGGTCGAAGCCGACGCCGTCGGCTATGTCCGCCCGGCGCTCGCCTCGTTGCGGCCCGCGCCGGCCGAAGGTGCCGGCTGGTCGTTCGCCGCAGGGCAGATCGTCACCACCGCATCTGATCTGGCGCGCTGGGACGCGGCGTTCCTGAAACGGCGCCTGCTCTCGCAGCGCCAGGCCGAGGAGGAAACCACACCGGCTACGCTCGCCGGCGGTGCGCATGCGCAATATGCGCTCGGACTGTTCGTCTCGAACCGCGATGGCCGAACGGTCTATTCCCATATCGGCCAGGGGCTCGGCTTTCTGGCCGTCAACCGGATCTATCCGGCGGAGCAGGCCGCCATTATCGTGCTGACCAATTCGAGCGCCTCGGCGGCGTTCCGGGATATCGCCGATCAGATCGAATTTCTGATCGTGCCGCCGACCGCGGCCGACGCCGAAGCGCGGAAACAATTCGCCTTCCTGCAAGCAGGCGCGCCGGATCGCAGCCGCTTCACGCCCGATTTCGATGCCTATCTCGATCCGGCGATGGTCCAGGCCTATGCCGCGAGCCTCGGTCCGCTCGGCCCGCTCCGGAGCTTCGTGCTGCGCAGCGAGGAGATGACGGACAGCATCACCGCGCGCAATTACGACGTGGTTGCGGGCGGTCATCCCCTGTCCGTATCGATGCTGCTGGTCGCCGACGGGCGGATCGAGCAATATATCGTGCAGGATGCGAAGCGTTAGGCTTCGCGCTCGACCAACTGCGTCATCGCCTCGGCATGCGCCTCGACCGGATCGGCGGCGGCGGGCGGCTCGGCCAGCTTGGACTCGACGCGGGCGCCGCGCTCGAGCGTCCGGTGGACCGGGCAGTGATTGGCGATCTCGAGCATCCGTGCGCGTTGGGTTTCGTCGAGCGTCCCCTCGATATCGATCATGCGGGTGAAGAGATCGGCCGGGGTGGCGTCCGGCTGCTTCATATGGCCGACGGCGGTCTGGATGCGCTCGACCGGCCAACCCTTGCGTTCGGCGTACATGCGCAGCGTCATGGTGGTGCAGGCGGCGAGGCCGGCCGAGACCAGATCATAGGGCGTCGGACCCGAGCCCAGGCCGCCGGCGCTCTGTGGCTCGTCGGCGAGCAGCCGGATGCCGCCGGCGCGGATCGCCGTCTGGAACCTGCCGGCGCCGGTCTCCTCGGCGACGACGTCGCCCTCCTGCCCCTGCTCGCGCGTCTCGGCGACCGTCGGCAGGTAGCGTGCGGCCCAGCTCGTCATCACCGCCACGACGAAATCGACATCGGCCCGGCGCGTCAGCAGATGATCGGCATGGTCGAGCGAGACGAAGCTCTTCGGATGCTTCGCCGCCATGAAGATGCCGGTGGCGTTATCGATGCCGACCGTGTCGTCGAGCGGCCCGTGCATGATCAGCAGCGGCTTGCCCAGATGGGCGATGCGCGTGGCCTGATCCTGCCGTCTCAGATCCTCGATGAAGCTCTTGCGCACGATGAAGGGACGGCCGGCCAGCTCGACCTCGGCCTGGCCTTGCCGTTCGATTGCGTCGATGCCGGCGGGATCGAAGAGGTGGAGCAGGTGCGACACCTCGAACGGGGCCGCGATGGTCGTGACCGCCGCCACCGTCGGCAGCTCCGAAGCGGCTGCCAGTGCTGCAGCACCGCCCAGGCTATGGCCGATCAGCAGCCCCGGCGGCATGCCTGCCGCTGCCATCGCCTGGCCGGCCGCGACCAGGTCGCGGGCATCGGCCGCGAAGCCCTCGTCGCCGAACGTGCCGCCGCTCGTGCCGAGCCCGGCGAAATCGAAGCGCAGCACGCCGATGCCCATCCGCGCCAGGCCGCGCGCGATGCGCACGGCGGCGAGCGCATCCTTGCCGCAGGTGAAGCAATGGGCGAACAGCGCCCAGCCGCGCACCGGCGGATCCGGCAGCTCGATCCGTCCGGCGAGGCGATAGCCGCCGGGGCTGTCGAAATCGAAAGGACGGGTGACCATGGCGCGAACCCCTTCAGTGCTGAGGGCCAAAGGATAAGGCCGAGCCTGGCGAACCCAAGGAAATTATACGGGTCCCATAATTCCGAAAATCGGAACAATTCATTGCATTCTACGGCTATTCAGTCAGTCGGGGGAATCGCGCAAATTCCTCGGCATGAGCTACGCCCTGCCATCGCTGCTGCCCCTCGCGGCCCGTCACCTTCCCGATTTCCGGGCTCAGGTGATGCTGTTCGATACGCTGCAGATCCTGCTGGATGGCGCGGTCTCGGGTTCCCTGCTGTCGGCCGTTCCCCAGCTTCTCATGCTGGTGGTCCGGAATTGGAGCGAGGCGTCGCGGGCGGCGGTCTGAACGACGGCGGACTATCGCCGCCGGAAATGCTCGCGATACTGCGCCGGCGAGATGCCTAGATGCTTGGCGAAGACGAGGCGCATCCGATCGGCGGAGCCGAAGCCGCAATTGTGGGCAATGACTTTCAACGCGAGATCGCCGCCTTCGAGTAAGGCGCGGGCGGTGTCGACTCTGGCGCGCTCGATGAAAGCGTGCGGTGTCGCACCTGTCTCCTCCACGAACAGCCGCGCCAGGCTGCGCGCGCTGATACCGGCGATCCGGGCCAACTCCCCGATCGAATGTTGATCGCCGATATGGTCGAGCACATGGGCCTGGACCCTGGCGATCGGCGAGGTACCGTCCGGCAACGACGTGAGCAGCGGGCTGAACTGCGATTGGCCGCCCTGGCGCTGGGCCACGACCACCAGCCGCTTCGCGACGGCGAGCGCCACCTTGGCGCCATGATCGGCCGCGACCAGTGCCAGCGAAAGATCGATCCCGGCCGTCACTCCAGCCGAGGTCACCAGCCGGCCGTCGCGTAGATAGATCCGGTCGAACTCGACCTTGGCCGCCGGAAACATCTCGGCGAGCCGCGGCGCATTTTGCCAATGAGTCGTGACGGTCCTGCCGTCGAGCAGTCCGGCGTGGCCCAGCGCGAAAGCGCCGGTGCAGATCGAGCCGTAGAGCCCGGCCTTCGCCGCCGCCTCGATCAGCCAGGTCGAAAGGTGCTGGTCCGGCGGCGCGTCCGGCAAGTCGGGGCCGCCGGCGACGAGCACGACCGAAAACCCATCCGGCGCCGCCTCGAAGCTCAGATCGGCGATCAGCCTCATGCCGTTGGACGCGCGCAGCGGTCGGCAATGGGGCGCCACCAGCATCGTCTCATAGCGATCCCCTGCCGCGACATGGGCGTTGGCCTCGGCGAAGACATCGACCGGGCCGGCCACGTCGAGCGCCTGAACGCCCTCATGCACGATGATCGCAACGGTCCTGACCGGCATGAATCCTCCAGCCGGCGACGATAGTCGATCCGCATCGATGCAGAAAAGCACGTGTCATTGGCAGGATCCGACGGTCCGACGGAATTGCCGCCAAGGCCGGAAACGCTGACATAGGGATCATCGAAGCAACGCCGCCTACCCGGGAGATCGAAGATGACGTGTTTCAGCATGCATGTCGTGCCGCCCGCGCTTCCGCAGCGCTCGGAGCCGAACCGGCCCGCGTTTGACCATGTCGAACGGCTGCTCGACCACGCGCTCGAGGACACTTTCCCCGCCAGCGACCCGATCTCGCTCAGCCGCTGCGATTGACGCCTTTGCCAGGAGAATTGGAATGACCAAGACCATCGCCGGCATCACCGTGCCCGACAGCGCCATGGCGCGCGCCGCGACCCAGCTCGTCCGCGATACCGAGAACGACCTGCTCTATCACCACAGCCGCCGCGTCTTTTTCTGGGGCGCGCTGACCGGCGGGCGCAAGGGCCTGAAATACGATCCCGAGTTGCTCTATATCGGCGCCATGTTCCACGATATGGGCCTGACCCCCGCCTACAGCAGCGCGGATCTGCGCTTCGAGGTCGACGGCGCCAATGCCGCGCGCGACTTCCTCAAGGGCTACAATATCAGCGAGCGCGATATCGACGATGTCTGGGCCTCGATCGCGCTGCACACCACACCGGGCGTGCCCGAGCATATGCGGCCGACCGTGGCGCTGGTGACGGCCGGCGTCGAGATGGATGTGCTCGGTATCGCCTACCAAGACTTCTCGGTCGAGCAGCGGCAGCATGTGTGCGATCATCATCCGCGCGGCGAGCATTTCAAGGAAAGCATCATCGACGCCTTCGCCCAAGGCACGATCAAGAAGCCGCTGACCACCTTCGGCAACGTCAAGGCCGATGTGCTGGCGCTCAAGGATCCGAACTACAAGCGTCTCAATTTTTGCAGTATCATTCTCGGCTCGGACTGGCCGAGCTGAAAGGCCGGCCGGGAATAGGCGAGCGCATTTTCGGGTTCCGCGCCGGCCCTGCCGCGTCATTCCACAATTCGCTACAACCCGACAAAACGCGCTCCTTCTATCCACGCCGGCGGCATGACCGCATGGCCAAATGCGGTGTCCAAAGCGCGGCTGCCGCCGGCCTCAAAGGCCGAAAAGCTCTCCAACGAAGGATCGATGCGATGACCGATATCGGAAAGCTGACGAACGCGACCGGCGCGCCCGTCGCCGACAACACCAACATCATGACCGCCGGCCCGCGCGGCCCGGCGCTGCTGCAGGATATCTGGCTGATCGAGAAGCTGGCGCATTTCGATCGCGAGGTGATCCCGGAGCGGCGCATGCATGCCAAGGGCTGGGGCGCCTACGGCACCTTCACGGTCACCCACGACATCACCCGCTACACCAAGGCCAAGATCTTCTCCGAGATCGGCAAGGAGACGCCGCTCTTCCTGCGCTTCTCGTCGGTCGCGGGTGAGCGCGGGGCGGCCGATGCCGAGCGCGACATCCGCGGCTTCGCGGTCAAGTTCTATACCGAGGAAGGCAATTGGGACATCGTCGGCAACAACACGCCGGTGTTCTTCTTCCGCGACCCGCTGCGCTTCTCCGACCTCAACCACGCGATCAAGCGCGATCCGCGCACGGGGCTCCGCAGCGCCGACAATAACTGGGATTTCTGGTCGCTGCTGCCCGAGGCGCTGCATCAGGTCACCATCGTCATGTCGGAGCGCGGCATTCCCAAGAGCTTCCGCCATATGCACGGCTTCGGCAGCCACACCTTCTCGATGCTGAATGCCGCCAATGAGCGCGTCTGGGTCAAGTTCCACTTCCGCACGCAGCAGGGCATCGACAATCTCACCGACCAGGCGGCGGAGGCGATCGTCGGCACGGACCGCGAAAGTCATGGCCGCGACCTGTTCGAAAACATCGAGGCCGGCAATTTCCCACGCTGGACCCTGTTCATCCAGGTCATGACCGAGGCCCAGGCTAGGACTCACAAGCACAACCCCTTCGACCTCACCAAGGTCTGGCCCAAGGCCGACTATCCGCTGATCGAGGTCGGGGTCATGGAGCTGAACCGCTATCCCGAGAATTACTTCGCCGAGGTCGAACAGGCGGCTTTCTCGCCCGCCAACATCGTCCCCGGCATCGGCTTCTCGCCGGACAAAATGCTGCAAGCCCGGCTCTTCTCCTATGGTGACACCCAGCGCTACCGGCTGGGCGTCAATTTCAACCATATCCCTGTGAACGCGCCGAAATGCCCGTTCCATTCCTATCATCGCGACGGCCAGATGCGGACCGACGACAATCTCGGCGCCACGGTCAGCTATCACCCGAATACCCGGAACGAATGGGCGAACCGTCCCGAATTCGCCGAGCCGCCGTTGGAGATCCAGGGGGCAGGCGATCATTGGGACCATCGGGTCGACGACGATCACTGGGAGCAGCCGGGTAATCTCTTCCGGAAGATGAATCCGGCGCAGCGCCAGGTGCTGTTCGAGAATACCGCGCGCGCCATCGGCGGTGCGGCGCGTCATATCCAGGAACGCCATGTCGCCAACTGCGCCAAGGCCGACCCGGCCTATGGCGACGGCGTGGCGCAGGCGTTGGGATTGGTCGCCAAAGCGGCCGAATAGACGCATTTCGACCGGTGACCGGGCTGCGGACGATCCGAGAGCGTCCGCATCACGGTCACCGAGTGCTCCCGCCTCGGCCTATGGCTGCATCCCGGAAGCAGTCCGGCTCGGGCTCGGCCCGAGGGCCGGCCGAATAGATGATCGCGGGCTCGACCCCACCCGGATGTCCGATCAGATACCAAAGCCCGCCGCTCAGGCGGGCTACCTCCGGCTCAGAATCCTCCGTGAGCCGAATCCAATACATGCCATCGCGTCGTTGATCCATTTCGTCCTCCAACCCCTGCCGTATTTCAACAGGCGAGGGGCCGAGAGGATGCGTTGGGAAGCCCCGATCAAGGGTTGGTTCGCTGCAGGAATTCCAGCATCAGCGCGGATACCTCGGCAGCGCGCTCCTGCTGCACCCAGTGGCCGGCGCCGGGCAGCAGCACTTTCTTCGTCAGGCCTGGCATGGTCTCTTCGAGGGTCGCGAACGCGTCGGGATGCATATCCCTGACGACCGTGTCGTTCCCGCCCGCGATGAAGAGCGAGGATTGCCGGATCCTGGCGCCGCTCAGGACCGCGCCGAGTTCCCAAAGCCGGTCGATATTGCGGTACCAGTTGAGGCCGCCACGGAACCCGGTGCGGCTATATTCCCGGACGTAGAAATCGATATCCGCTTCGGTGATCCAATCGGGCAGGGCGCCGCCGTGCCCACCCAAGCCTTCGATGAAACCGCCCTTCTTCGGGACCATCGGCAGGCCCGGCCTGGAGTTGCCGAACGCGCCGTTGAACAGACCGACGAACGTGCCGCGGACGTCAGCCTCCAACGCAGTCTCGGCCCGGCCTGGCTCCTGAAAATAGGCTTGGTAATATTCGTGCTCGTCGTCGCCGAGCCGTTGCATCATATCCGTCGGGCGAGGGGCGTTCCATCTCCGCTGCAGGTAAGGGACGCTCAGCAGGATCAGCCGCCGGAAGATGTCGGGACGAAGGAGCGCGCAATTCCAGGCGACCGGCGAGCCCCAATCATGCCCGGCGATGGTCGCCTGCTCGATACCGAGAGCGTCGACCATGCCGACGATGTCGGCCGTCAGATTCAGCATGTGATAGGCCTCGACCGCGGCGGGCGCCTCCGTCTGGCCGTAGCCGCGCTGGTCCGGCGCGATGGCCCGGTAGCCAGCCTCGGCCAGCGCCGCCATCTGGTGGCGCCAGGAATACCAGGATTCCGGCCAGCCATGGCACAGGATGACCGCCGGTCCTTCGCCCTGCTCGGCCAAATGCATGCGGATACCGTTGCTGTCGACGAAACGGTGATGGATAGGATGCATGATGACCTCTCGGGTGGGCTCGGCGTTCGGGTCCGTCTATCCAGCCATATCGGCGGTTTGAATGCGGCATGTCAAAACCAGCGCATGCTCGATCGCGCTTGTTCCAGGGCGCGCTTCCTTAAGGGGCCGGAAGGAGGCAGGATCGTCATCGTCCAAGATAAAAAACAGGGGGAGAACATCATGCGGGCAGTGGTGCGGCGGCAAAAGCAACTGGTCTCGGACGAGATCGCCGAGCCGGTGCCGGCGGCAGGGCAGGTGCTGGTACGCGCGCTCGCCTGCGGCATCTGCGGTTCGGATCTGCATGCGCTCCATCATTTCGAGCATATGCTGGATCTCGGCCGTCGCGCCGGCTCCGCCTCGAAGACCGATCCCGCGCGCGACATCGTGTTCGGCCATGAATTCTGCGCCGAGATCCTGGATCACGGGCCGGGCACCTCGACCCGCCTCAAAGCTGGAACGCGCGTCGTATCCATGCCGATCATGCTCGCCGAGGCGGGGTTCGAGACGGTGGGTTATTCCGACCGGTATCCCGGCGGTTTCGCCGAACGCATGGTGCTGATGGAGCCGCTGCTGCTCGAGGTGCCGAACGGCCTTGCGGATGATCAGGCGGCGATGACCGAGCCCTTCGCGGTCGGCGAGCACGCCGTGGCCCAGTCCGGCATCGACGCGCAATCGGTGGCGCTGGTGCTTGGCTGCGGGCCGGTCGGCCTCGCCGTCATCGCCGCTTTGAAGGCGCGCGGTTTCGGTCCGGTGATCGCCGCCGATTTCTCGCCGGCCCGTCGGCGCGTGGCCGAGATCATGGGCGCCGACATCGTCATCGATCCCAAGGCGGAGTCGCCCCACGGCAAGTGGCGCGAGCTCGACGTGCCGGCGACCCTGGCCGAGCAGTCGATTGCGCGCATGACCGGAAGGCAGGGCCGGCGACCGATCATCTTCGAATGCGTAGGCGTTCCTGGCATGCTTCAGCGCGTGATCGAGGAGGCGCCCCCCGGCGCCCGCATCGTGGTTGCCGGCGTGTGCATGGAAACCGATCGGATCGAGCCGTTCCTGTGCATTTCCAAGCAGCTCGATTTCCGGTTCGTGCTGGGCTACACGCCCGAGGAATTCGCGGCCTCGCTCCGTCACATCGCCGAGGGCCGGATCGATGTCCGTCCCGTGCTGACCGGCACGGTCGGCCTCGACGGCGTGGCCGGCGCATTCGCGGCATTGGCCAATCCGGACGAGGAGGTGAAGGTGGTGGTGGTGCCGGGGCGGTAGATCGTATGCGGCTGCCCTATGCCTCGGGCCGCTTCGGCGGCAGCACCAGCGCATCGCCCTCTATCACCACGGTCTCGCCGACGGTGCAGATCGTGGTGAGCACCACGCGATTGCGGTCGGCGATGATCTCGGCCACGGTCACCTTGGCTTCGACCAGGTCGCCGATGCGCACCGGCGCGCAAAATTTCAGATTTTGCTTGAGATAGATGGTGCCGGGCCCGGGCAGCTTGGCGGCGATCGCCGCCGAGATCAGGCCGGCCGACAGGATGCCGTGGACGATACGGCCGCCGAACGAGGTCTGGCGGGCATAGTCCTCATCGAGATGGACCGGGTTGTCGTCGCCCGAGATCTCCGCGAAGCTGACGACATCGCCATCGGTGATGATCTTGCTGAAACCTGCCGACATCCCGATCGAGAGTTCGTCGATGAAATAGCCGCGTCGCTCGGGACCTATTTTCAGAACTGCCATCAACGGCCTCTTATTGCTGCTTGCGAGATCGGGCGAAACAAATCTGTCTCACTACGATCTCGCTATGCAACAAATTTGTGCAGCGCCGAAATCGGCCTATTGACCGAGATGGCTCTCGAAGAAGGCCAATGTCCGGTCGAGCGCCTGGGCGGTGCTGGCGGCGTCGTAGCTGGCGCGGGCATCGCAGGCGAAGCCGTGGCCGGCCGGGTAGAGATGGATCGGCACCTGCGGATAGGCGGCGCGGATCTTGTCGACATCCGTAAGCGGGATGCCGTGATCCTCTTCACCGAAATGCAGCATGGTCGGCACGCGCGGCGGATGGTCGAGCCGGCCGGCGATGCCGCCGCCATAATAGCCAACCGCCGCGGCGACGCCGTCGATTTCACCGGCCGCCACCCAGGCGAGGAACCCGCCCCAGCAATAGCCGACGACGCCGACCTTGCCGGCGGCGGCCGCGATCGGCACGGCCGCCGCGATGTCGGCGATCGTGCTGTCGAGCGGAATCTTGGGACGGATCGTCCGGGCTACTTCGATATCGGATGGCTGGTAGCCCAGTTCGACATCGCGCTCGACCCGATCGAACAGCGCCGGCGCCACCGCCAGATAGCCCTTGGCGGCGAAACGGTCGCAGACATCGCGGATGTGGTGGTTGACGCCGAAGATCTCCTGCAGCACCACGAGCCCGGCCTTGGCCGTGCCGGCCGGCACGGCGCGATAGGCGGCCAGGCGATGATTGTCCGACGTGGTGAGATGAATGGTCTCGCCCATATTGTTCCTCGATAATGGATGATGGAATGGGTGGTTACTTGTTGCGGTCGCCGCCGAAGATGCTTGAGGCGAGCGCGCCGACCAGCCCCATGGCCGCGGCACCGGCCGCGGCGCCGGCGGTCTCCACATCGGCCTGGCCGGCCCGATCGGTCATGGACTGGACCGGGTTGTAGGACATGGATTGGAGGCCGAGCCGGCCCGGTCCGGTGAAGCGATTGCAGGCGAGCTGCATGCCGCCCAGGAAACCCGCGGTCACGCCGATGAAGGTCGTTTCCATCCGTACCGACGGGTCCTTGTAGAGCCAGCCGCCCGGCTCGACATCGAGCTGCTCGCCCGGCGCCAGCACGCGCTCGAACACATTGCCGTGCCCGTGCAGCCAGACCACGCCTTCGCTCTGGCCGGCGAAGAATTTGTCGATGAAGAAGCCGGTGCCGCCGAACAGCATGTTGCTGATGCCCTGGTTGCGCTCCCAGCTGTAGTCGACATTGGCCGTCGCGGCGAGGAACTGATGCTCGCGCACATGCATCTCCTGGCCCGGCGCCAGCATGATCGGGAAGATCTGGCCGACGCCGTCGCGCGAGAAGGCGATCTGGCCCGGTCCGCTCGCCTCGGTGACGAGCAGATCCATGCCGGCGAACAGCCGCTTGACCATGCCGTTCAGCGGCCGGACGCCGAACTGCATCGAAGGCGGCTTCCACAGCAGGATGTGATGCTCGAAATAGACCGACTGGCCGGGCTGGAGATCGATCGCCAGGACGGGCACGAGCTGGCCCGCAAGGTGGTAGGAATATCCGGCGGCCTGCGCGTTCTGCGCCTGGCTCGGCAGCGGTTCCGGGGGAGCGGTGAAGAACATGGCATCACTCCTGGAGCAGGGATCGGCTGTGTCGAACTTGCGCCAAGCCGGGCCGCTCTGGCAATGCGCGGCTTGTTGGGGAAAAGGTATAGTCCCGCAGACACCAACGATAGGGGAAACGCTTCGATGATCGAGAAGCAAATCGACGTCACCACGAAGGCCGGACGGATGAGCACCTTCGTCTGCCATCCGGAACGGCATGGGCCGCATCCCGTCCTGTTATTCTACATGGACGCGCCCGGGATTCGCGAAGAGCTGCGGGACATGGCGCGGCGCCTCGCGACCGTCGGCTACTACGTCATGCTGCCGAATCTCTATTACCGCGCCGGTGCCGAGGAGCTGGGCCCGTTCATCGGCGATGCCGGGGCCGCCACGCGCGAGCGGATGCGGGATCTGATGGGTGGTCTCACCATCTCGATGGTGATGGAGGATACCGACGCGCTGATCGGTTTCGCCGGGACCGATAGTGCTGCGTCCGCGGGACCGATCGGCTGCGTCGGCTATTGCATGAGCGGCCAGTTCGCGATCAGCGCCGCCGCCCGCCACCCCGATCGCATCAAGGCCGCGGCCTCGATCTATGGCGTCAAGCTGGTCACCGATCAGTCGGATAGCCCGCATCTGGTCGCACGGAAGGCTAAGGCCGAGATCTATATCGCCTGGGCCGAGACCGATCATTACGCGCCGCTGGAGATGATGGCGCCATTGCAGGCGGCACTGCGCGAGGGCGATGTGAGGGCCGAGATCGAACTCTATCGCGGTGCCGATCACGGTTTCGCTTTTCCTCAGCGGCAGGCCTACGACAAGGCGGCGGCCGAAACCCATTGGGAAAGGCTGTTCGACCTGTTCCGGCGGAATCTTACTTCCAGCGTTTGAGCTCGGCGCGCCTGATCGCGCGCCGCACGACATCGTGCGGCCGGGTCAGGCCCAGCCGCTCCAACCCGTCGGCCCAGCGCTCGGCCCAATCGTCGACCACCATGGCGATGGTGCCGTCGCCCTTGGCCTCGGCCCAGGTCGGCAGGCTGCGCGAGGCGAAGAGGGCCAGCAGCGCCGTGCCGATCACCAGCATCAGCACGAGCTGAAGCGGCGTGTTCCGGCTCGCTCCGGCCGGGATGCCATCGGTGATCTTGGGCGGGGGCGGGCGCTGCATTAGAATTGAAAGTAGATAAAGGGGGCGACGCCGTCGGGGCCGAGTGCGTCGATGAAGGCGATCACGAGCCCGGCCAGCGCGCCCTGGCTCCAATAGGGCATGGTGCCGACGCCTGTCGCGACCTTGTCGAGCCAGTATCGCGGCGCGAATTGACCGGCCATGCCGATCACGATCAGGCCGAGGGTGAAGGGCGCGGTCTGGATCAGGCCGGCGTTCCAGCCGCTGGACAGCGCGCCGAGATAGAGCCAGGCCGTATCGAAGCTTTCGGCCCGGAAGAAGATCCAGCCGAGGCAGACGAAATGGAACACGATCAGGGTCGAGACGAACTTGCCCAGGAAGCTCTTGGGAGCGGCGCCGATCAAGGGTTCGATCATGCGTTCGACCGCCAGCCCGCCGCCATGGAGGGCGCCCCAGAAGACGAATTTCAGCGAGGCGCCGTGCCAGAGGCCGCCCAGCAGCATGGTGATGAGCAGGTTGGCGTAGGTCCGCAAAGCGCCCTTCCGGTTGCCGCCGAGCGGGATATAGAGATAGTCGCGCAGCCAGGATGACAGCGAGATGTGCCAGCGGCGCCAGAATTCCGACAGGCGCTGCGAGCGGTAGGGCTGATCAAAATTGCGCGGGAAGCGGAAGCCCAGCATGGCGGCGAGACCGATCGCCATGTCGCTATAGGCGCTGAAATCGCAATAGATCTGCACCGCATAGCCATAGGCGGCGAACAGCAGGTCGGGCCCGGTCTGGTCGAGCGGTGCCGCGAAGACCGGATCGACCAGATCGGTCGCGAGATAGTTGGCGATCACCACCTTCTTGAAGAGGCCGCCCAGGATCAGCACGAGAGCCGGACCGAGCGGCAGGCCTCTCTCGGCCGGGCGCACCAGCTGCGGCAGGAAATAGGAGGCGCGGACGATCGGGCCGGCGACGAGCTGCGGGAAGAAGGAGATGTAGAGCAGCATATCGGTAAAGCGCCGACAGACCGGCACATCGCCGCGATAGACATCCGTGACGTAGGAAATGCCGTGGAAGGTGAAGAAGGAGATGCCGACCGGCAGGATGATCTCGAAGAAGGGCAACTCGCGCGCGAGGCCCAGCCGATGGCCGATCTCGTTGAAGCTTTCGACGAAGAAATCGAAATATTTGAAGGTGCCGAGCACCAGCAGATGGATCGTCACGGCGCCGGCGAGGATCAAGCGTCGCCTTCGCGCCTCCGGGCTGTAGGCAATGGCGAGCCCGGCCGCGTAGCTGACCAGCGAGCTACCGGCGAGCAGGAAGCAGAAACGCCAATTCCACTGCGCGTAGAAGAAATAGCTGGCCGCGACCAGGAACAGCTTGCGCGCCTCGAACCGGTCGCGCAGCACCCAGCTCGCCAGTGCCACAACCAGGA
Organism: Aliidongia sp.; assembly: GCA_035539155.1. GTDB lineage: Bacteria > Pseudomonadota > Alphaproteobacteria > ATCC43930 > CGMCC-115725 > JAXDMU01. The sequence goes on from DATLIZ010000021.1 coordinate 32,847, forward strand.
AAAACAGCAGGAAGTCGAGGGTCGGGAAGAGCACTGGATCGGCTTAGCGAGCGGTGGCGGCGACCGGGCGGAGCGCGCGATAGCGGTCATATTGCGCCATCAGCTCGTTGAACAGCAGCTCGGCGGTCTTGCGGTAGCCGTCCTGGCGCAGATGCACATGATCCTCGGCCGAAAGCGGCGGATCGAAGCTCGTCCAGCGATGCATCGAGCAGGGACCGCCCATGGCCGCCGACCAATCCCAGAAATACCAGCCATTCTGTGCGGCGACCTCGCGCTGGGCGGTGCGGATCTCCGCCAGCTTCGGCGGCGGCGCCCAGACCGTGCGGGCGCCCGATCTGGCATTGGCCTGTCTTGTGCTGGAGACGGCGATCTGGGCATCTCCCGCCACGCGCGGCACGCAGGCGCCGATTTGGCCGCGCTCGCGCCGATAGAGCCGGTTGCCGTCCGGCGGTCCGATCACCACGAGTGCGGCATTGGGCGCCGCCGCCTTGATCATGCCGACACGCTCGGCATAGAGCGTGTGATAGGCGACCGGATCGACATTGGGCGCGAAACCCTCGTTGGTGCCGAAGGCGATCACCACCAGCGCCGGGTCGCGCTGCGCCAGCTCGGCCGCGACGATGTCCTTGTCCCAGCGGCCCATGATGTCGACGGTGGCGCCGATGATGCCGAAATTCTCGTAGAGGATGCCGGCACCCTCGCGCTCCGTGCCCCAGGACAGGATGTCGACCGGCCCATCGCCATGCGGCGTCAGGCTCAGCTCGTGGCTGCCGGGCGGCGCCGGGATGCTGATCCAGCCCGACCCGGTATCGCTGCTGCCGGTAGCGATCGGGATTCCCGGCACCGCATCGATGGCAACATCGAGCCGGCCGCCGCCGGGTTGGCGCAGCACCTCGACGAAGGCGTGCGAGAAGCCGCCATCCTCGGTCGAGGTCAGCACCATATGCTCGGCCGGCCGCTGCCCGGTCTCGCGCGTGCCGGAAATGCCCCAGGGCTCGCGCGCATTCTGGTGGAAGCTGCTGGCGAGCGACCACCGCAGCGGCTCGGTCACGGTGACCAGCTGCGGCTTGTAGTAATCGAACGGAATGCCGGGCTGCAGCATGCCGCGGCCGGCGCCGCCGAACCGCTCCTGGAACAGCTCGCGCATCCGGCCGGCGAAGGCGCCGTTGGCGGTATGGCTATCGCCGATCTGGATCAGGTCGATCGGCTTCCGGGCGCTGCCGCGCTCGATCTCTTCCAAGGCCGTGAACAGCGGCAGCAGCCGTCGCGCCGGGTCGCCCAGCGCCTTCAGCAGATGCGGATCGCTGGGCAGCTTGCGCGCGGGCGGCGGGCTCGGCCGGGTGAAAGCGACTGGGGTCAGCAGCGGCCGCGCGGTCTCGGCGGCTGGGGCCGCGTCGGCTTGCGCTACCTTGGCTTGCGGCTGACAGGCGGTAAGCAGCAGCGAGACCGCGCCGAGCGCGGCCGTGCCGCAGCGGCGGAGAAAACTCACGAATGCGCTGCGACGGCGGCCGGGGCCGCGGCCGACAGGATCCCGTCTATCTGTGTGCGCAGCTTCTGGGCGACGATATCGTAGCCGGCAGGTGTGAAATGCACCCCGTCATCCAGCCTGAGCCGCTTGGTCTCGCCGTCCAGCCCCTTGCCATAGGCGGCATAGGCGCCGGTCTCGTCGGTGACGATGTCCCAGAGCGGCATCCAGGTGGTTCCCGGGCCGGTGACGGTCTCGGCATAGATGCCGTTGAGATAGGCCATGTCGCCGGAATAGGTCGGCTCCCGGGCGATCGGCTCGCCCAGCCAGACGACCGGCACATGGGCGTCGGCGAAGGATTTGAGGATATGGGTCAGTCGTTCGGCGAAGATCGCCTTCCAGGCGTCGGTCTTGAACGCGATCGGATGGCCGCCCGCTTCCGTCCGCATCGCCAGCCGGTCGTTGCCGCCGATCATCATCACGGCCACGTCGGGATGCTCGGTCGCCAGGAATTGTTCGATCGTGGCGGCCCAGTCGAGCTGCTGCTTCTGGCTGATCGAGGTGCCCGGCACCGATTTGTCGACGACATGGATGCCGCGATCGTGCAGCGCCATGCGCTGCAGCGCGCCGGCGACGCCTTGCGCCTGCGAATCGCCGAACACGGCGATGATGCGAGGCGCCGGCGGCTCGGCCCTGCCCGTCGCTGCGGCGGCGAGAGAAAGCAGCCCGAAGGCCAAAATTGCGAAGGATCGGATCATCGAGTGCCGAGACGGGCGGCGAATAGTAAAAAGATGAAGGCGCATCTGCGCGCCACTCCGATCAAGAAGTTGTCTGACTGGGCTCGATCATTCCTACTACCGGTATCGGACGCACGCAACGGCGGCACCGCACAAAAACCGTGACATCGCCGGTGGCGATCATGGAACGCTTCGATATCAGGCGCTTGGCAATATCCATGCGCGCATGGCGTAGCGCCGAAGCCGGCGGCCGGACCCGCCGAACCCCTGACGACTCCGCGTTGTGCTCGACGACTCTGTCACGCTTGCTCATCGGTCCCGTTCGGATCAGTTTGAAGCATTCGTCGTAACAAGAGGCCGTTTCATGCCTGCGATCGTCGAGAAGGGCCCGTTCACCCGCCCGGTCTATCCGACGGCACCGATCGTCGACCTCAACAATCTCGACATCTATCTCGACGGTCCGCCCCACGCGGCCTTCAAGCGCATGCGGCACCAGGCGCCGATCTATTGGCAGGACGAGCACCGGACGAGCTGGGAGCCCGGCTATTGGGCGATCACGCGCTATGCCGACATCGTCCAGATCTCGAAGAATCCGCAGATCTTCTCTTCGGCCAAGGGCATCAACATCACGCTGGGCGATCCCGAGGTGATGAACCCGCAGGTGGTGAACGCGCTCATCGGCGGCATGATCGGCACGGATGCGCCTCAGCACATGGCCTATCGCCGGATCTGCGTGCCCTCCTTCACCCCCAAGGCGATCGCCGGTTTCGAGCCGCGCATCCGCGCGCGTGTCAACGAGCTCATCGATCGGGTGGCGGCCGACGGCCATTGCGATTTCGTCACGGCGCTGGCCGAGCTGCTGCCGATCTGGACCCTGGCGGAGCTGCTGGGCGCACCCCAGAGGGACCTGCCGCGCATCATCGGCTGGACCAACCGACTGACCGGGCAGGGCGATCCCGAGTTCAACCCCAACGCCGAGGGCCAGCAGGAGGTGGTGAAGGTCTTCTTCGATCTCTTCTCCTATGGCCGCGCCCTGCTGGAGGAACGGCGCCGGGCGCCGCGCGAGGATCTGTGCAGCATCGTCGCCAACGCCACCATCGACGGCGCGGAGCTGCCGCCCGGCGCCCTCGACGGCTTCTTCCTGCTGCTGGTCATCGCCGGCAACGAGACGACGCGGAACACCATCTCGGGCGGGCTGTGGGAGTTGACGCGGAACCCCGATCAATATGCCAAGCTGCGCGCCAATCCGGCGCTGCTGTCGAACGCGGTCGAGGAGATGCTGCGCATGGTCAGCCCGGTCATGCATATGCGCCGGACCGTGACCGAGGATACCGAGCTTGGCGGCCAGAAGATGCGGGCGGGCGACAAGGTCGTCATGTGGTACGGCAGCGCCAATCGCGACGAGGATGTGTTTCCGGACGGGGATCGTTTCGATATCGAACGGAAGAACGCCTCCGAGCATCTGGCCTTCGGCATCGGTCCGCATTTCTGCTTGGGCTCGCGCCTGGGCCAGGTGCAGATCCGCATCATGTTCGAGGAATTGCTGCGCCGGCTGCCCGATATCCGCGCGATTGAGCCGCCGCAGCGCATGCGCAGCAACTTCATCGCCGGCATCAAGCATCTCGAGGCCGCCTTCACCCCGGTTCGGCCGACGGCGTGAGCGAGCGTCTATTCCGGCAGGCGGTGCAGTATCATCAGGCCGGCAAGCTCGCTGAGGCCGAGATCCTCTATCGCCGCATCCTGGCCGCCGAGCCCGAGCATGCCGACAGCCTGCATCTGCTCGGCGTGCTGGCGGCCCAGATCGGCCGCAACGACGCCGCCATCGATCTGATCGCGCACGCCATCCGGCTGCAGCCGCGTAAGGCCGATTATCACAATAATCTCGGGTTGGCGCTCGGCCGGCTCGGCCGGCTGGACGAAGCCGCCGTGGCGCACGAAATGGCTTTGCGGCTCAAGCGCGATCATCGTGAGGCGCATAATAATCTCGGCAATATCCGGCTGGCCCAGCATCGTTTCGAGGCGGCGGAGCGGAGCTATCGCGCGGCCCTGGCGCTCGATCAGAATTATGTCGAGGCGCATGCCAATCTGGCCGTGGCGCTGGCAGGCCTCGAACGGCTCGATGCCGCCGAGGCGCATTGCCGGGCAGCGCTGCGCCTCAACCCATATTATGTCGAGGCGCTCAATAATTTGGGCGACATCCTCCGCAACGGCGGCAGGCTGGCCGAGGCAGAGAAAGCGTATCGGCAGGCCCTCGGGCTCCGGCCCGATTTCGCACCGCTGCACTATAATCTCGCCGGGCTCCTGCTGCTGACCGGGCGGTTCGAGGCGGGTTGGGCGGAATATGAATGGCGCAACCGCGCCCGCGGGGGCGCCCCGCGCTTCCCGCAGCCGCAATGGCGGGGCGAGCCCTTGGCCGGCCGCACGCTGCTGCTGACGGCGGAGCAGGGCGCCGGCGATGCGATCCTGTTCAGCCGCTACGCGCCGCTCGCCGCCGAGCAGGGCCGGGTCCTGCTGGAAGCGCCGGCGCCGCTCCACCGGCTGTTCGCGAGCCTGAAGAATGTCGAGATGGTCGCGGCCGGCGAAGCCCTGCCCCCCTTCGATCTTCAATGCCCACTGCCGAGCCTGCCCTTCGCCTTCGGCACGAGGCTCGACACGATCCCGGTGAGCCCTTATCTCCGTGCCGATCCCGTCCTTGCCGCCATGTGGCGGGCGCGGCTGGACGAGCTATCGGGATATCGGGTCGGTCTCGCTTGGGCCGGCAATCCGGAGCATCAAGACGATCGGCGTCGTTCCATCACGGTCCGGAAACTCGACGTGTTTTCCGATATCGAAGGCGTCAGCTTCGTCTCGCTGCAAAAGGGTGCCGCCGACCGCCCCTCGATTCCACTCGCCGACTGGACCGAAGCGCTGGACGACTTCGCCGACACGGCTGCACTCATCGCCGGGCTCGATCTGGTGATCTCCGTCGATACCAGCATCGCTCATCTCGCGGGCGCGCTCGGCAAGCCGGTCTGGCTGCTCAACCGCTTCGATCCGCATTGGGTCTGGCTGACCGAGCGCGACGATTGCCCCTGGTATCCGTCGCTCCGGCAGTTCCGTCAGCCGAGTCCTGGCGATTGGGCGAGCGTGCTCGATACGGTCCGCACCGAACTCAGCGCCGCGCTTCGAACAGCTTGAAGGCGGCGGTCTCGACCGGCATGTGCCGGTGGCGGAAATGCTCCTGCAGCTCCGCCTCGTAGGGCAGGTTACGGTTCGCCACCATCAGCAGCTTGCCGCCGATGACGAGCGCCTTGGCGGCGGAGCGGATGAAGGCGCGGCCGAGCGCCGGATCGGCGGCGTTGCCGTGATGGAAGGGCGGGTTCATGACGATCCAGTCATAGCCGCCCGAGAGACCGCCCGGAACGCCGGCCGTCACGTCGTGCCAGTGATAGCCCACCTTCTGGCTCGGGCTGAGGGCGGTGATGTTGGCACGGGCGGCGTCGAGCGCCAGCTTCTCGGCCTCGTAGAGGTCTAGGCTGGCGATGCCGGGGCAGCGCTCGATCAGCTTCGCCGACAGATAGCCCCAGCCGGCGCCGAGATCGGCGACCTTGCCGGCGATGCGGTCGGTGAAATGCTCGGCGAGCAGGGCCGAACCTTCATCGATCGCATCCCAACCGAAGATGCCGGGACGGGCGAGGAAGCCGGTCTTGGGCGCGCGCCGCATCTCGCCCGCTTCGAGCCAGGCGCGGCATGGCTCCGGCAATTCTCCTCCCGCCCGGCACCAGAAGATCCGGCAATGATGCTTGGCAGTGCCGCCGACGGTGCCGGCGATGGCGCGGAGCTGGCGCTCGATACTGGCGGCTCCGACCTCGTTGCCGCCGGCGCAGAGCAGCCAGCCGCCCGGCTCCAGCATGGTCCAGGCACGGGCGATGTTGGCGAGGTTTTCCGCCTTATGCCGGGTCAGGAGTACGAGCCCCTGCGGCCAGCGCCCATCGAGCGCCGGCTCGGTGCGATAGCCCGCAGCCGCGAGCCGGTCATGCTCGGGCTTGAAGCTCTGCTCGCAGGCGAGGCCGTCGACGGCGCCGAGCCCGGGATGGATCTCGGCGCGCAGCACGAAGCGCGGCCCGGTGAAGGGCAGGGGCAGGGCCGCTTGGACGAGAGGCGAGGCGAAGGCGCGGAGGGCCTCAGACACTGACGGGGAGGGCCTTAGACATTAGCGCGGAGCGCGCCTCAGACATTGAACCGGAAATGGAAGATGTCGCCGTCATGGACCAGATATTCCGAGCCTTCGAGCCGCATCTTGCCGGCATCCTTGGCGCCTTGCTCGCCGCCGCAGGCGATGAAGTCGGCATAGGCGATGGTCTCGGCGCGGATGAAGCCCTTCTCGAAATCCGTATGGATGGCGCCGGCCGCCTGCGGGGCCTTCGAGCCTTTCTCGACCGTCCAGGCGCGCGCCTCCTTGGGGCCGACCGTGAAGAAGGTGAGCAGGCCCAGAAGCCCGTAGCCGGCGCGGATGACGCGGGCGAGACCGGTTTCATCGAGGCCGAGCGTCTCGAGGAACTCGCGCTTCTCCGCCTCGTCGCTCAATTGCGAGATCTCGGATTCGATCGCGGCCGAGATCACGACCGAGGCAGCACCCTGCGCCTTGGCGAATTCGGCGAGCTTGGCCGAATAGTGATTGCCGGTCGCGGCCGAGCTTTCCTCGACATTGCCGACATAAAGGACGGGCTTGGCGGTGATGAGGTTCAGCCCCTTCAGCACCTTCTGCCGGTCGGGATCGAGCTCGACGGTGCGCGCACTCTTGCCGTCGCGGAGGGCGGCCAGCACCGGCTCCATCACGTCGAGCTGGGCCTTCGCCTCCTTGTCGTTGCCGCGCGCTTTCTTCTGCGCCGCCACCACGCGCCGCTCCAGGCTGTCGAGATCGGCCAGCATCAGCTCGGTCTCGACCGTCTCGGCGTCGCGCACCGGATCGACCGAGCCTTCGACATGGGTGATGTTGCTATCATCGAAGCAGCGCAGCACATGGGCGATGGCGTCGACCTCGCGGATATGGGCGAGGAACTGGTTGCCGAGCCCCTCGCCGCGCGAGGCACCACGCACCAGCCCGGCGATATCGACGAATTCGAGCTGGGTCGGGATGATCTTCTGCGACTTGGCGAGCCTGGCCAGATTGTCGAGCCGCGGGTCGGGCACGGCGACGCGGCCGACATTGGGCTCGATCGTGCAGAAGGGATAGTTCGCGGCCTCGGCCGCGGCGGTCGCGGTCAACGCGTTGAAGAGGGTCGATTTGCCGACATTGGGCAGCCCGACGATGCCGCAATTGAAGCCCATGATTATTCCCGTCTTTCTGATAGCTTCGCCGGCGGTGGATCCATCAGCAGCGCGACCTTGCTCATGAAGGCCGCATCCTGGCCCGCGATCATGATCGGCATCGCCTCGGCCACGGCCGGCAGCAGCTTGTCGAGCCAGATCGTATCTTCCGGTGGAAAATTCTGCTCCGTCAGATAGCGCAGCACCAGCGGGCGCGCGCCCGGATGGCCGATGCCGAGCCGGATCCGCCAGTAATCCTGGCCCAGATGGGCGTCGATCGAGCGCAGCCCGTTATGGCCGGCGGCACCGCCGCCGCGCTTCACCTTGAGCTTGCCGGGCGGCAGGTCGAGCTCGTCATAGATGACGATCACGTCCGCCGGCTCGATCTTGAAGAAATGCGCGGCCGCGGCGACGCTCTCGCCGGAATTGTTCATGTAAGTCATCGGCTTCAGCGCCAGCACGCGCTCGATGCCGATCTCGCCCTCATGGAGCTCGCCGTTGAACTTGGCGCGGGGTGGCCGGAAGCGGTGGCGGCGGACGATCTCGTCCACCGCCAGAAAGCCGATATTGTGCCGGGTCCGCTCATATTTCGGACCCGGATTGCCCAGTCCGACGACGAGCTTCATCCCTGGCTCCGCCTCACGAGCCCGATCAGGCTGCCGGGGTCGCTTCGGTCGCCTCGGCGACTTCCTCGCCCTTCACCGTCGGCGCCGCGATGGTGGCGACGGTGAAGTCGCGATCGATCGTCGGCGTGGTGCCCTCGGGCAGGGAGACGGCCGAGATATGGATCGAATCACCGATGTCGTAGCCGCCGACATCGACATGCAGCCGGTCGGGGATGTTGTCGGCCGCACAGGTCAGCTCGACCTCATGGCGCACGATGTTGAGCACGCCGCCGCGCTTCAGGCCGGGCGACTTGTCCTGGTTGTCGAAGACCACCTGGACGTTGACATGGACCTTGGTGTCCTTGCCGACGCGCACGAAATCGACATGCAGCGCATGGTCGGTGACCGGATGCAGCTGCACGTCGCGCGGCAGCGTCCGGTGGGTCTTGCCGTCGAGCTTGATCTCGACCAGATGCGACAGGAAGCCGGCATGGCCGAGCTCGCGTGCCAGCACCTTGGGGTCGAGACTGATCATGAGCGGCTCTTGCTTGCCGCCATAAATGACCGCGGGAACCCGGTTGGCTCGGCGCGTGGCCCGGGCGGCCCCCTTTCCAGCCCGGTCGCGTGCCTGGGCCTCCAGGACGACGATCTTGGTAGACATTCTACTCTCCTGCTCTCGTTCGGCTGCCGGGCCCGATGCCCGACATGGCCGGCCGAAGGCGGCCTCCAGGGGTGCCGCTCCTCGGTTGCCGCCCGGCCCGAAGCCGAACGGCGAAAACAAAACGACAGGACCGCCCTTGCGGACGGCCCCGTCAAAATTCCATCCGAGCGCGCCTCAGTCGAATAGCGACGAGACCGACCGCTCCTCACTGATCCGCCGCATCGCCTCGCCGATCAACGGCGCCACCGACAGCTGGCGGAGATTGTGCGACACCCGCACCGCCTCGGTCGCCTGGATCGTGTCCGTGGTGACCAGCTTCTCGATCGGCGCCGCCGACACCCGCGCGACCGCGCCGCCGCTCAGCACCCCGTGGGTGACGTAGGCGGAGACGCCGGCGGCTCCGGCCTCGACCAGCGCCACGGCGGCGTTGCACAGGGTCCCGGCACTGTCGACGATGTCGTCGACCAGAATGCAGCGACGGCCCTTAACATCGCCGATGATGTTCATCACTTCCGAGACGCCGGCGCGCTCGCGGCGCTTATCGATGATCGCGAGGTCGGCGTCAAGCCGCCGCGCAATGGCGCGGGCACGCACGACGCCGCCGACATCGGGCGAGACGATGATCAGGTCCTCCCCATCATACTTCTCGCGGATGTCGCGGGAGAAGACCGGTGCGGAGACGAGATTGTCGGTCGGAATGTCGAAGAAGCCCTGGATCTGCCCGGCATGGAGGTCGAGCGTGAGCACGCGGTCGGCGCCGGCGGCGGTGATCATGTTGGCGACGAGCTTGGCCGAGATCGGCGTGCGGGGGCCGGACTTCCGGTCCTGCCGGGCATAGCCGAAATAGGGAATGACGGCGGTGGCGCGCCGGACCGAGCCGCGCTTCAGCGCGTCGAGCGTGACCAGCAGCTCCATCAGATTGTCGTTGGCCGGATAGGAGGTCGACTGGATCACGAAGACATCCTCGCCGCGGACATTCTCCTGGATCTCGACGAACACTTCCATATCCGCGAACCGCCGCACGCTGGCCTTGGTCAGCGGCAGGTTGAGATAGGCCGCGATCGCCTCGGCCATCGGACGATTGCTGTTACAGGTAATGACTTTCATCGATCGCGCGATCCGGGCCGGTGCAGTGGCACGAACTTGTAACAAAGGGCGCGCGGGCGGGCAACCCGCGCGCCGTGCATGCCTGTCTACGGATCGCCCCGAAGTTCCTTTAGCCTGCCTTTCTTTAGAAATGCGCGGTGATCTGGGCGAAGCCGCCGATGCGGCGGACCGAGAAGTCCGTCGCCTGGGTGCTGCGCCCCTCGAACACCGTGTTGAAGAGCGTGGTACCGTGCGAATAGAGGTACCAGTAGCGCGCACCCGCCGAGGCATCGATCGAGTCGGTCAGAGGCAGGGTGAAGCTGCCCTCGAGCTGCATGCCGCGCGCGATGCCCGATTGCTGCTGCGGCCCGGCGAAGGAATCCTCGTCCGGCGTCCGGATGCGCAGTGAGTGAGCATCGGTGCCGTCGAGACCGCCATAGGGCAGCCACGCCCCTTCGAGCGAAACCGACAGCCCATGCCAAGGCGTGGTCCAGGTGCCGCCGAGGCCGACGCGGAGCGCGTCCCAGCTGTCGGTCTGGGTGATGCCGAGCGTGCTCGAGGACACGGTGCCCGGCCCGCAGATGCCGGGATTGCCGCCATTCTGAGCGCAGCCAAAGGCGTTGAGCTGCTCGTTATAATGAGCATAGCCCACGAACGGCGCGATGCGGATGCCTTCCTCATCGAAGATCGGGTAGCCGATATCGACCGTCGCGTAGGACAGGGTGCTGTCCTTGACTGTGCTGGAGGTGCGCGAGGCAGGATCCGTAAATGGCTCGAAATCCTCGTCGGCGAGATTGCCGTCGCCGACCGAGCCCACGCCCAGGATCGCCTTGACGAACAGGCCGGAGGAATGCTCGATCCGGCCGACCAGCTCGCCCGAATTGGCATCGAGATCGGTGTAGGACAGACGGGATATTTCGGGACTGCCGCCACCCGCGCTGTGCAAATTATAGCGCGTCGTGCCGCTGCTGTAGAAATAGCCCGTGCCGAGTTGGTACTTGAGCGTGCTCAGTGCCGCGATCAGCGGATCCCAGGGCATCTCGTCGGCCTCGTTCTCGCCGCTGAGGCGGCTTAAATCGCCGAAATGGTAGTCCAGGGCGAGACTGACGAGATCGCCCGACACCTTGAAGTCCGATTGCGTATGGAAGGGCGACAGCCCCTGCTGGAAGCCGATCGCCGTGGCGGTGCCGAGATCGTAATGGAGATATTCGAGCTTCAGCCCCAAGGCGTCGTCGATGAGATATTCGGCGCCGGCGCCCGCCATCCAGCCCGGCATGGTCTGGGAGCGGCCGCCATTGTAGCGCGCGCCGTTGGCGCCGCCGAAATTAAGGCCGCTGTCGTTATCGACCCGGCCGACCGCCAGGCCGCCGAAGCCGTAAAGCAGCAGATCGTCGGTCGCAAGAAAGCCGGCCTGGCCGCGCAGCGTGGCGAACCGGTCGATCGACGAGCCTTGCGATGCGATGAAGGGGCGAGCCCCGGGGCCCGAGTTGGTGCCCGTCTGGTCGGCGCTCGACCGGATGCTGCCGCCTTCCAAATCCACCTGGGAACCGATCACGAAGCGGTCGATCCGGTAGTCGTAGCCGCCATGCAAGCCGCCGAGGAAACCGCTGCGGTCCGGGCTGAAGGAGGAGGGCGATTCCGGCGGCACATTCGCGAAAGCGCCGTTCTCGACGAAATGGAGGCCGCTATCCGAGCTGCCAAAACCATAGGAGGCGGAGACGCCGCCATAAAGACCGGTCCAGGGATCGGCCCCATCCTCGGCGGCGTGGGCGCGGAGCGAGGCCAGCATCAGGGCCGCGGCGCAGATTCCGTATCGTTTAACGACCGACATATCGTCTCCATCACACCGCAGCCGGCACCGTCCGCGCTCGGCGGAGATGGGTACGAATGCGTGCATCTGTCTTGGCAAGATCGCTTAGACGTACTGTTCTAAAGCACATGGCTTATGAAGGAACAACGTATCGAGAGTTGCAAATTATGCACGCACGCTCTTCTCTTTATGTTCTGGCAATGGATCGGCGATCCTGTGTGGGAGAGAACATTCGGAGTGGCAGGTATCGGTTTTATCTGCTCGATTTTCGCCGCTTCCAATCGGTTTGCGGACAATTGATGGAAGTGGCGACGCGCGCCGCGGCAGGTCGAAGCCAAGCTGGAACGGCTCAAGGCCGAGGTCGATGCGGGGATGAAGCTCGCTGATTGAGCGTCGGCCGGCTCTTCCGGACCTTGCAGCGATGGTGGGACTCGACCGATAGGAGCGTCGCCTGTCGGTCTGCCGCAGAACGCTTTTTGCTTGGGAATGGCGGGAAAAGCTCGCCGCGCCGCTCCATCTCGTCCATCTCGTCGCTGAACCGGACGAGAATCTCTCGGCAGCTGCCGCAGATGCGGGCGCCGCGAGCATCGCACAAGGTGCCGGCCACCGCCTCGGATCGGCCGCAAAAGCCGCAGGAACGGTGCGAAGGTCTCATGCGGCCGCTCCATGGCCGGTCTTTTCGGCGCCGGTTTCGAAATCGTCGGGAATGAGCGCCGTCAGCTTCCGAAGCGTACTTGCTCTCGGGCTCCAATTCGGGCGAAGAAAGCCGCGCAGGGCGTTCGGGCTGAGGCCTGCCGCGAGAGCGAGGCCGGAGGCGGAAAGCCCGCGCGCCGCCGCGAAGGCCCTAATCCGATTTATGACCGCATCGACGTCGCTCATGTCGGCGAGTTCATCACACAACCATGAGATGTGCAAGTCCGAAATCTCATGATGATGAGATGCTCGACTGCGCATCCTCTCTGGAAAGGCCGATCCGATCACAGTATTATGTGATGATGAACTTGGCCGAAAAGACAGCGGAAGAGCGGCGCGAGCATCTCCGCGCCTTCATAAAGCGCAGAAGCCTCGAGCCCGCCTCTTGGGCAAGAGCCGCGCAGATCGCCCCGTCCGTGCTATATAATTTCCTCAATGGCGGGTCGCAGTCCCTCTCGCAGCGCAGCCTTGAGAAGCTCGCGGACGCGGCCGGCGCGGCCATTGGAGACCTGATCGGCGCTGTTCCTGTGCGGGAGATCGAGACGCCAGGCATCAAGATCATCGGCCTCGTTCAGGCGGGCCTATGGATGCCCGCGCTCGATCTCGAATCTGCGGATCTCGGCCATGTCGAGGCGCCACTGGCGCGAGCTTTTCAAGGCAAGGCCTTCGGCCTCAAGGTGAATGGCACTTCGATGAATCTGATCTATCCCGAGGGCACGGTAATCATCTGCATCAAGCTCTGGGATTTCGAAGGCGATATCGAGCCCGGCATGCGCTTGGTCGTCTATCGGAAGGGCGCCCACGACATGGTCGAGGCGACGGTCAAGGAACTGCGCATCGACAAGCGGGACGGCAGCAAATGGCTATGGCCATGCTCCGACGATCCGGCCTTTCAAAATCCCATCCCGCTCCCTGCGCGAGACGGTGGAGATGACGGCGAGTTCGGCGAGGAAGGCGAGGTCGTCATCCATGCCGTGGTGATCTCTTCGACGCGGCCCGAGCCGGCCTTTCCGCTTTGGTGACGATCGGAGCGAAGCTCAACCGCCCGGCACGCTGTTGACGACATGGACGATCTCCTGCAGCGCGGAGCTCGCGACCGCCATCGCGACATCGCCCCAATTGCCGTCGAGCGTGCCGCGCGGGATATCGTTCTCCTGCTTGACCTGGCCCGCTTCCGAGCCGTCCGGCTTGAGCACGCGCCAGGTGATGGCGACATGCTGCTGGGATGGATCGACCGGCGTCACCGCGACCTTGCCGGCAATGGTCACGGTGTCCGCGGCATGCTCGTCGGCGGTGACGGTGACCCCGCCGCGCTTCAGCAGATAGACCAGCGCGCGGGGCAGCGCCTTGTCGCCGTCACCGGTGGCGCCCTCGACTAGCCGCACGAAGACTTGGCGCGTCGGCTTGTGCTCCTCGCCGACCGAGACCTGGACCATGGCGGCGAGCCGCGGCGCCTCGCGATGCACGGCCTCGTCGAGGACGGTCCCGGAACCGGCCGCCCATTCCGCGGCGGGAACCGTGTCCTGCTGTTGATCCGTGCCGATCTCGGTGCCGTCAGCCGCCCGCATGGTCCAGCGGATGCGCAGATTCGCCACGCCGCCGGCCACGCTCGTCGCGTCCGCGCTCCCGATCAGATGAGTGCTGGTCGGATTGCCGGGCTTGGCGCTCGCCAGCACGTCGGCATCCTGAAGTGCCGACGCCATCGTCTCGGCCAGGGCCGCACCGGTGTCGCCGGGCGCGCCCTGCACCGGGTCGACGACGATCACCGCCATGTCCGGGAGCGTGATGATCGGCGCATGCGGCTCGAGCTTGGTGTCCTCGAACGGATGGGGCAGCTCGCCGCAATCGGCAAGGCCGAGCAGGGTCAGCGCAGCGAAGAGGCGGAAGGCTCGATTTAGAAGAAGCAACTGACCAAAAGCCCCAGCATCAGCACGAACAGGAAGATGGCGAGATACGGCACGGCTCAGAGGCTGATCGCGGCGAGCATGCGGCCGTAATCCGGCTCGCCGCGAAGCGTAGCACGGCGATAGCTGAAGAAGCGGCGTTCATCGCCGCAGGTGTCGAACCCGGCATTGCCGACAGCGTCCAGCGCCAGTCGGTTCAGCCGATGCTCGACGAAGCCGGGCAGGTCGAACATGAAATGGCCCGCGCGCGTCGAGGGGCGGAAGAAGCGCTCGGCCTCGGCATCGCGCTCGGTGAAGCGGGCGGGGAATTCCGGGCCGACTTCGTAAGAGGCTTGCTGGATCGCCGGGCCGATCGCGGCGCGGATGCGATCCTGGCGGGCGCCGAGCCCGACCATCGCCGCGACCGTCGCCTCCAGCACGCCGGTGACGGCGCCCTTCCAGCCGGAATGGGCGGCGCCGATCACGCCGGCCTCGGCATCGGCGAACAGGATCGGCACGCAATCGGCGGCCAGCACGCCCAGGCACAGGCCGGGGCGGCGCGTCACCAGCGCGTCGGCCTTGGGGTTGCGCTCGCGCGGCCAGGGCTCCTCGACCACGACCACGTCGGGGGAATGAACCTGATGCACCGTGACCAGCGCCGCGGCCGGCAGGCCGAGCATGGCCATGGCACGAGCGCGGTTGGCCTCGACGATCTCGGCCGCATCGGACGAGCCGAAGCCGCAATTGAGCGAGGCGTAAAGGCCGTCGCCGGCGCCGCCTTCGCGGGTGAAAAAGGCATGGCGGACGCCGTCGATGCCATCCAGGACGGGCAGGGTGATCACGCGGCGAGCCCCGGTGTGGTGGCGGTGAGGACTTTGAAGAGTCTGCCCATTTTCCCGGGATCGAGCAAGCGCCGGAGCGCCTGGTCGATGGCCGCCGCCCCATCCGGTCCCTTGCCCTTGGCCAGGGCCCGGGCGCGGTACTCGGCGCCGTGCGCGATGAGGAAGCCCGCCTGCGTGGTCAACGGCGCCGTTTCGCCGCCGCCGCGCCGCAGCGCCGCAGCGAGGGCGGCGAAATCGACATGGGCGGTGAGGTCGGCCTCGCCCGGATCCTCCAGCACTGGCGCATAGCGGTGCGCGCGCACGGCCTGCAGCGTCTCGCCGATGGCGGTGGTACCGTGGCCATAGTCGATCATGATGGCAGCACCCGGGCCTGATGCGAGGCGCCGGCCGATCGTTTCGGCGATGGCGAGCGCCGGCTCGCAGGTTTCGAAGAGTGCCCCCTCCGTCGCGGCGGGCGGCGGCACCGGCGGCTCGCCCGGCGGCCCGGCGACGAAGGCGAAGCTGTCGCCCTCGAGCCCGATCAGGCGCTCGCACCAGGCGCCGTTCCGAAACTGCCATTGCCGGATCGGCAGCGCATCGAAGAATTCGTTGGCGACGAGCAGCATCGGTCCCGTCGGCACCGTCTCCAGTCGGTCGTGCCAGTGAGGCTCGATTTCGGTCAGGGTCGCGCGCTGGCGGGCGCGCAGGGCCGGGCTGGTCTCGACCAGATGCAGCCGCGCGGCGGCACGGCAGGCGGGCAGGACCTTCATCGCGCGCAGCATGTCGGCGGCCAGCGTGCCGCGGCCGGGGCCGAGCTCGACGAGCGCGAATTCGGATGGCATGCCCATGCGGCGCCAATGCTCGGCGCACCAGAGGCCGACGATCTCGCCGAAGATCTGGCTGATCTCGGGCGCCGTGATGAAGTCGCCGGCCCGGCCGAGCGGGTCGCGGATCATGTAATAGCCGTGCTCGGGATCGCCCAAGGCCGCCGCCACGAAGCGGTCGACCCCGATCGGACCTTCCTCTCGGATGCGCGCCGCCAGCCTGATGGCGAGCGGCGTCACGCCTCGGCGGAGCTGGGGATCGGCTTCGCCCGCATGATCAGCCAGATCCCGCCGATCAGCATCGGCAGCGACAGCAATTGTCCCATGGTAACGCCCTGGACCAGCGGGGCGAGCGGGTGCAGGAACGACGGGACCGCGTCGGTGCGCAGAAAATCGCCGAGGAAGCCCAGTTGCTGATCGGGTTCGCGAAAGAGCTCGCCGACGCTGCGTGCCACCGAATAGCCGATCAGAAAGGCGCCGGTGGCGATGCCCGGCCGCATCCGGACACCGCGCCGGGCCAGGATCAGCAGCAGCAGAAACAGCAGGATGCCTTCCATGCCGGCCTGATAGAGCTGGCTCGGATGGCGCGGCTCAGGCCCGCCATTGGGGAACACCATCGCCCAGGGCACGTCGCTCGCCCGGCCGAACAACTCGCCATTCACGAAATTGGCGATCCGGCCGAAGAACAGGCCGATCGGCGCCGCGCAGGCGACGATGTCGGACAGGCCGAAGATCGGAATGTTGCGCCGGCGCGCGAACAGCCACATGGCGACCGCGACACCGGCGCAACCGCCATGGAACGACATGCCGCCGTGCCAGAGCTGGAGAATCTCGGAAGGATTCTCGACGTAGTAGCCGGGCCGGTAGAACAGCACGTAGCCCGCGCGCCCGCCGAGCACGACGCCGATGGTCGCCCACACCAGGAAATCGTCGATATCGATCGGCTTCATCATGACCGGCGGCCGCTTCGCGAGCGCCAGGCAGTAGCGCCAGCCGAGCACCAGGCCGGCGATATAGGCGAGCGCGTACCAGCGGATCGCCAGCGGACCGATGGACAGCGCGATCGGGTCGAGATGCGGATAGGGAATGGTCAGGATCATCGATAGATGTCCGCGCGGGTCAGGAAGGTCTGGACGTACCGGGCGGCACCATCCTCGAGCGTCGTCGGCGGCTTGGTGTAGCCGACCTTGCGCAGCCGGTCCATCCGAGCCTGGGTGAAATATTGATAGTTGCCGCGCATCTCGGCCGGCATGTCGATGAAGCGGATCGGCGGCTCGGCATTGCCCGTGGCCGCGGCCACCGCTTTGGCGAGATCGAGAAAGCTGCGCGCCTGGGCGGAACCGGCGTTGAAGATGCCGCTCACCTTGGGCTGGTCGTAGAGCCAGAGCATGATGTCGACGATATCCTCGACCCAGACGAAATCGCGTCGCTGCTCGCCATCCTGCACGTCCTTGCGATGAGAACGAAAGAGCGTGATTTCCTTGCCGGCCGCGAGCGTGCGGAAGATCTGCAGCGCCACGCTCAATTGGCCGCCCTTATGGTACTCGTTCGGGCCGTAGACATTGAAGAATTTGAGCCCGGCCCATTGCGGCGGGCAGGGATAGCCGCGCTCGACCTGGCGCACCGCCCATCGGTCGAACAGATGCTTCGACCAGCCATAGACGTTGAGCGGCTGCAGCTTGGCGAGCGCGGTGCTGGTCGCGTCGTCGTCGAAACCGTTGGTCCCGTCGCCATAGGTCGCGGCCGAGGAGGCGTAGATGAGGCGCACGCGATTATCGGCGCACCAGCGCCACAGGCGCTGCGAGAGGGCGAAATTGGTGTCGAGGACGAGATCGGCATCGGTCTCCATGGTCGAGGAGATGGCGCCCATATGGAATACGCCTTCGATCTGCGAGCGATGCGCGGCGAGATAGTCGAACATCGCTTCCGGTCGAACGAATTCCAGCAACTCGCGTTTGCCGAGATTGCGCCATTTATCGTCCTGGCCCAGCCGATCGACGACAACGAGGCCGGCACCGCCGCGCGCTTCGAGGCTGGCGACCAGATTGGATCCGATGAAGCCGGCGCCGCCGGTGATGACGATCATGATGCCGGTGCTTATAGGCGGAAGGATCGATAGCGGGCAAGCGCGGCTCCGGCCCATAATTCGTTTGCCGTTCATCCGAATTGTGCTAGCGCTGCCGAGAACGGCGATTTTGAGGATTGTGGGAGATCCGCCATGCAAGTCGATAATCGCCTGCTCGACGATCTGTCGCGCGTCGCGACCGGCGCCTTCGCGGCGCTCACCGGCGTGCGCGAGGAGGTCGAGACCCGCCTGCGCGAGCAGTTCGAGCGGGTGCTGTCACGTATGGATGTCGTGACCAGGGAAGAGTTCGAGGCGGTGCGCACCATGGCGGCCAACGCCAGGGCGGCGCAGGAAGCGCTCGAAGCGCGCCTCGCCATGCTGGAGTCGCGCCTCGCCGAGGCGGCTCAAGCGCCGCAGGCCGCGGCCAAGAAACGTGCCGAGCCCGCGCCCAAGGGTTGAGGCGGCCGAGTCGCCGCCCGCCCGCCCTGGTGGGTGCCGATCCGGCACCGATCGACGCTTGCGCGATCTGCCGCGGTTTGGCACCCTACATCTAGAGTGTGGCGGGGCAGGCCACACAATGGCCGGTGTGAAATGCCGCCCAACGCCCCCGGAAGGAGGGTAACCATGACCGCGCTTTCGACGGATCACAGCATCGTCGGCGGCAATCCGATCGACATCGTCGAGGAGATCGTGCTCGCCAACGAATGGGCACACGATCGAGCCAGCGACGAGGAGATGGTGGTCGAGATCGCCGGCCGCTGGTGCGATTACCGCCTGCTGTTCGTCTGGCAGGAAGAGATCAGCGCGCTCCATTTCTCCTGCAGCTTCGATATGAAGGTGCCGAAGGCGCGACGCCAGCAGGTTTACGAGCTGCTCGCGATCATGAACGAGAAGATGTGGCTCGGGCATTTCGATGTCTGCTCCGACACCAACCTGCCGATGTTCCGTCATGCGATCCTGCTGCGCGGCGCGCTCGGCGCCTCGGTCGAGCAGCTCGAGGATCTGGTCGATATGGCGCTCACCGAGTGCGAGCGCTTCTATCCGGCCTTCCAGCTCGTGATCTGGGGCGGCAAGACGCCGGATGAGGCGGTGATCTCGGCGATGATCGAGCCGATGGGGGAGGCGTGAGCCTCGACGCTGCGTCGGAGGTCCTGCTCGTCGGTTGCGGCAAGATGGGCCAGGCCCTGCTTAAGGGCTGGCTCGATGGCGGCGTCGTCCGCCACGTCACCGCCGTCGATCCGGCCGGCGCGCCCGCTCTCGCCGGCGAGGCGCGTGTCACGCTCCTGAGCGAGGCCGCGATGCTGCCGGCCGACTACCGGGCCGATGTGATCGTCGTGGCCGTGAAGCCGCAATATATGGATGCGGCGATGCCGCCCTACCGGGCGCTGGTCGAGCGTGGCACGCTGCTGCTCTCGATCGCCGCCGGCAAGACCTTCGCGAGCTTCGAGCGCTATTTCGGGCCTGCCGCGATGGTGCGGGCGATGCCGAACACGCCGGCCGCGATCGGCCGCGGCGTCTCGGTCGCCGTGCCCAATGCCCGCGTTCCCGACGAAGGCCGGGCGCTCTGCGACCGGCTCCTGCGCGCGGTCGGCGCGGTCGAATGGGCCGAGGACGAGGCGATCATCGATCTGGTCACCGCCGTCTCGGGCAGCGGCCCCGCCTATGTCTTCCTGATCGTCGAGGCGCTCGCGGCCGCCGGCGCCAAGGCCGGGCTGCCGCCGGAGATGGCGATGCGGCTCGCGCGGGCCACGATCGCCGGCGCGGGCGAGCTCGTGCGCCTTTCGCCCGATAGCGCCGAGCAACTTAGGAAGAATGTCACCAGCCCGGCCGGCACGACCCAGGCGGCGCTCGATGTGCTGATGGCGCCGGACGGCATCCAGCCCTTGTTCGACCGGGCCGTGGCTGCCGCAGCCAACCGGTCGCGCGAACTGGCAGGATAGCTAAGCACGCTCTTTTTCCTGGGTTTTCGCGCCGGCTCTTCCCATATCGGATGGATAGGATCGGAGACGATTATGCCGCGCAAGCCCGCCCAGAAGGCCGAGCCGCCCAAGGATCAGAAACTCGCCATCGTCGATGCCGCGATGCGGCTGGCCGCCGAGCGGCCCTGGCAGGCGCTGTCGCTCGCCGAGATTGCCGATGCCGCCGAACTGGGCGTGGTCGAGCTCTATCGCCTGCTGTCCTCCAAGGCGGCGATCCTCAGGGAATTCTCGCGCCGCGTCGATGCCGCAGCACTTGCCGTCGCGACCGATCCGGAAGAGCGGCCGCGCGACCGGCTGTTCGATATCCTGATGCGGCGCTTCGACGCGCTGGCGCCCTACAAGCCGGCGTTGCGCCGGATGGTCGCCGATACGCGTCGTCTGCGCTTCGATCCCATTCCCATGGCCTTGTGTCTGCCGCGCTCGATGGGCTGGATGCTCGAAGCCGCCCATATCTCTTCGACCGGCATCGCCGGGGCCGTGCGAGTGAAGGTTCTGTGCCTCGCATACCTGTCCGTGCTGCGCACCTATCTCGACGATGAATCGCCGGATCTGACCCGGACGATGGCTGCGCTCGACCGGGCCCTGCGCCGGGCCGAGCCCTTTTTGAGGCTGGATGGCGGGACGCAGGCCAAAACGCAAGAAGCGGCGTGGAATTCCTTGACGATTCTCTCGTAAGAGTAGAATTTCTTGCTACGGCGAGCCTATGCTATCCAGTCGTTTTTCCCCACGGTAGAGGACCGGATCATGACCAAGACGCCGCCCACTCCTCCTTTCGAAATGGACGTGACCAAGCTCCTGGCCGAGTTCAAGGTGCCGGGGGTGGATATCGAGACCGTTATGGCGACCCAGCGCAAGAATATCGCGGCGCTGACCAAGGCGAACCAGCTCGCGATCGAAGGGCTGCAGGCGGTGGCGCGACGGCAGGCCGAGATCCTGCGCGGCGGCATCGAAGAAGCGTCCGCGCATCTGCGCGAGATGATACAGTCGAAAAGCCCCGAGGATCGGATGGCACGCCAGGCCGAAGCGGCGAAGAAGGCGATCGAGCGCGCGCTCGGCAATGCGCGCGAACTGGCCGAGATCGTCGCCAAATCGGGCAATGAGGCGTTCGATGTCCTCAACCGCCGGGTCGGCGAAGGGCTCGACGAGATGCGCGACCTGGTGCAGAAGCCAACCAAGAAGTAGCCATCGGGACGCGCGTACGATCGCCCATGACCATCAGTTACGACGCGTTTCTCGCGGTCGATATCCGGGTCGGCACGATCGTGGCGGCGGAGCCCTATCCCGAGGCGCGGAAGCCGGCGATCAAGCTCACCGTCGATTTCGGGCCGGAGCTGGGCGTGAAACGCTCTTCCGCGCAGCTGACGGTGCATTATCGGCCGGAACAGCTCGTCGGCCGGCAAGTCGCGGCGGTGGTGAATTTCCCGCCGCGACAGATCGGCAAGTTCATGTCCGAGATGCTGGTGCTGGGCTTTCCCGATGCGGAAGGCGCGGTCGTGCTGGTGGCGCCGGACCTGCCGGTGCCGAATGGCGGCCGGCTGTTCTGAGCTGCTCCAGAGACTGTTTGAAAATGCGCGGATGACGCATTTTCGATTCTGGGCCGGTGGTGCCGCGCATTTTCAAACAGCCTCTCAGTCCGGCTTCAGCACATAGCCGGTGCCGCGCACCGTCTGGAGATAGCGGGGGAATTTCTGGTCGCGCTCGATCTTTCGCCGCAGGCGGGTGATCTGAACATCGACCGTCCGCTCGTTGCCGCTGAACTGGCTGTAGGCCGACAGCGCCTCCCGCGACATCGGCACGCCCGGCTTGGCGGCCAGTGCCCCCAGCAGTGCTGCTTCACCGGCGGTGAGATGGACCGGCTCGTTGCCGCGCAGCAGCTCGCCGCGCGCTAGGTCGAAGCGGCATTCGCCGAGGCTGAGCTGCCGGTTGGGTTCGGCGGCAGGCGCGATCGGTACGCGCGACAGGATGTTTTTCAGCCGCAGTACCAGCTCGCGCGGCTCGAACGGCTTGGCGAGGTAGTCGTCGGCGCCGCGTTCCAGCCCATTGACCCGATCGCCCGCCTCGCTCATGGCGGTCAGCATGAGCACCGGCACCCGGCTGGTCCGGCGGATGCTCGACAGGAGGTCGAAGCCGCTTTCCCCCGGCATCATGACGTCGAGCACGATCAGATCGAACTCGAAGGACTGCATCTGCGTCCTCGTCTCCGGTGCATTGCCCGCCTCGGAGACGCGGAAGCCGTTCCGCTGCAGATAGCGGCGCAGCACGGCCCGCAACCGGCTGTCGTCATCGACGATCAGCAGATGCGGCGGCTCTTCCGGCTCTTCGGACGGCAGCGTTTCGGACGGAGTCATCCGCGCCCTCCCGACGCCCGCGCCCGGTCCTGGAGGCCTGCGAGCACACGCCGGAAACCCTCGACCGCCTGCGGGCCGCAATCGCGATAGGCGCGGGCGATACGGATGCGCTGCGGTTCCCACAGCTCGCGATCGAGCGCGCGGCCGCTCTCGGTCAATGACAGTAGCTTCTGTCGGCGATCCTCGACGCCCTGGCGCTGCTTCACCAGCTCCTGATCGACCAACTCGTCGACCAGCCGGCCGAGGCTCTGCTTGGTCAGTCCCAGAAGGTGCTGCAGCTCGCTGACGGCGATCTCGGCGCGGGCCGCCAGGAAATGAAGAACACGCCGGTGCCCGCCATTGAGCTTGCGCGGCGCCAATATCGCCTCGCTCGCCGCCTCCAGATCCCGATAGGCGAAATAGAGCTGATCGAAGCCCTGGCGCAGCTCTTCGTCGCGCAGGAACAGGAGGGCGTTGGCGGGCGACAGTTCTGGCATGGATCAGGACGGTTGGTATTGACGTTGCGGGCAGGTTAGATCTTCGCGCCATGGCCAGCAACAATCCGAAGATGACGAACGACCGCCCCGTGATCGTGGTCGGTGGCGGACCGGCCGGCCTGATGGCGGCCGAGACGCTGGCCGCCGCCGGCTGTGCGGTCGATCTCTACGAAGCGATGCCGAGCGTCGGGCGCAAATTCCTGATGGCCGGGCGAGGTGGGCTCAACCTCACGCACAGCGAGGCGTTAGAGCCCTTTCTCGCCCGCTACGGCACTGCCGCGCCAATTCTGGCGCCGCTGATCGAAGCCTTCGATTCGTCGGCGCTCAGGGACTGGGCGCACGGGCTCGGCATCGCCACCTTCGTCGGCACGAGCGGACGGGTGTTTCCCGAAGCGCTCAAGGCCTCGCCGCTGCTGCGCGCCTGGCTGGCGCGGCTCGACGGCCTCGGCGTTCGCTTTCATGCACGGCATCGCTGGATCGGCTTCGAGGGCACGGACGGGTTGCGCTTCGAGACGCCGGGCGGGCCGATGGTCCGGTGCGCCGACGCCGCAATCCTGGCGCTCGGGGGCGCGAGCTGGCCTCGGCTCGGCGCCGACGGCGCTTGGCAGGGGCCGTTGCAGGGAGAGAGCGTCTCGATAGCGCCGCTTCGCGCCGCCAATTGCGGATTGATCGTGCCGTGGTCGGTTCCGTTCGCCCAGCGTTGGGCCGGCACGCCGCTCAAGACCATCGCGCTTCGGCATCGGGATCGGACGGTCGCGGGCGAGGCGGTCGTCACCATGGCCGGCATCGAGGGCGGTGCCGTCTACGCGCTGGGCGCCGCCGCGCGCGATGGCGCCCTGGCGGCGGGCGGCACGGTGATCGAGCTCGATCTGAAGCCGGCCTGGTCCGAAGCCGTGCTGGCCGACCGGCTCGACCGGCCGCGGCGCGGGGCCAGCCTCGGAAATTTCCTGCGCAAATCGGCGGGCCTGCCGCCGATCACAGCCTCCCTGCTGCGCGAGACGGAGGCTGCGGTGCCGGAGCGTGCTGGCGAACTGGCACAGTTGCTGAAACGGCTGCCGTTGCGGGCGGTCGGCACGGCGCCGCTCGCTCGGGCCATCTCGACCGCGGGCGGCGTCCGATTCGACGAGATCGATGCGGATCTGATGCTGCGGCGCCGGCCGGGGACCTTCGTTGCCGGTGAAATGCTGGATTGGGAAGCGCCGACCGGAGGCTATCTGCTGCAGGCCTGTTTCGCCACGGGCCGGGCGGCGGCGATGGGCGTGCTCCGCCGGCTCGGAACGCCGTCTCCCGCGGCCTGAGCGGTCTGTTTCTGTAACCGCGTGTGTCGGCCGTAACAGATGCGCGGGGAGACGCCGATCCACGGCGGAGCCGCCCACCCTCGGCGCGTATGCCGCCCAGCGACTGAAATCATTTGTGGCGCTTCGGCAACAGGTCGCAACTCTGTCCATGCGGTCAGACCATGGCAGTTGTCTTTACCGCCCCATTTGGGAAAAAGATGTAACAGCGAGGTTACACGTTTGTGGTCACTGAGCGCGCTGGGGCTGCGTGGTCTCGGCGCGCTTGCTACAGGGGGTGGTTCATGAGGGAATTCAATAAGGGGGCAGGGCCTTTGGCGCTCCCCATTCGCCTGGCAGGGTCGGTCGCCATCGTGGCGCTGATGCCGATGCTGGCCTCGATGCCGGCGCTGGCGCAAAGCGCGCAGACGGCGCAAGCGGCACCG
>DATLIZ010000022.1:0-7961 GCA_035539155.1 Aliidongia sp.
CAGCCCCGAACCGCTGACGCTGCGCCGCGCGCTCGAGGCCCGCCTGCCCGACCATATGGTCCCGGCCGCCATCCTCGTCCTCGACCACATGCCGCTCACGCCAAGCGGCAAAATCGACCGAAACGCACTCCCGACGCCGGAGCATGCATTGGACAACAGGGGACACGAGGCCGTGAACCTACCACAATCAGCCACCGAGACCGCGCTCGCCGACATGTGGCGTCAGGTGTTGCGCGTGGCGGAGATCGATCGGAGCGATGATTTCTTCGATCGCGGCGGTCACTCGCTGACGGCGCTTCAGCTCGTATCGCAAATCCGCGACCGCTTCGGGCTCGAGCTTCCGCTCAAGACGCTGTTCGAGCTTCGCCGGCTCGACGCTTTGGCGGTCCATATCGAGCAAATCTTGCTGGAGAATCCGCCCGAACCCCGCGTCCCTGCGCTGAAGCCGTCGCTCCATGACGGACCGGCACCCTTGTCCTATTCGCAGGAACGGATGTGGCTGATTCAGTCTCTCGATCCCGGGAACACGGCCTATAACATGGCGGCCGCCTTGCGGATGCGCGGACAATTGGATACCGGCGCCTTGTCGTCCGCCTTCGCCGAGCTCTATGAGCGGCACGAGGTTCTGCGCTCCACGGTCCGCATGGTGGACGGCGAAGCGCGGCAGGAGTTCGGCATCCGGCCGGACGAAGCGCTGCCGATCGCCGATCTGCGCGACCTGGGCCCGGAGGCCGAGGCGGAGGCCGCGCGGCTGGCCCAGATGGATGCGCGAACCCCCTTCGACCTTGCGCAGGGGCCGTTGATCCGCGTGCGCCTGTTCCAGATCGCGGATGACGATCATCTGCTGAGCCTGGTGCTTCACCACATCATCGGCGACCAATGGTCGATCGGCGTGGTGGGGCGCGAATTGGCGTTTCTCTACAATCATTTCCGCCGCGGGCAGCCGGCACGTCTCGAACCGCAGCCGATCAGCTACCGCGACTATGCGGAATGGCAACGGAGCGGTCGGCTCGACACCGAACTCGAGCGGCAGATGACCTACTGGCGCCAGCAGCTGACGAACCTGCCGGCATTGGAGCTGCCCACGGATCGCCCCCGGCCGCGAATGCCCAGCCTGAACGGGACGTTCACGCTGGCGCCGATTCCAGCCGCCCTATTGCCGGCGCTCGAGCAGCTCGGCCGGCGGGCCGGCGGCACGCTGTTCATAACCATGCTGTCCGCCTTCGCCGCGCTGCTCTACCGCATCACGGGCCAGAGCGACATTCCGATCGGCGTGCCGGTGGCAAACCGCACGCAAAGCGCCACCGAAGGCCTGGTCGGGACTTTCGTGAACACGCTGGTACTACGAGCCGATCTAGCGGGCGACAAGGATTTCCTGGCGCTGCTGCAGCGCATGCGGGCAATCGCTCTCGACGCTTTCACTCATCAGGATGTTTCCTTCGATAAGCTCGTCCAGGAGCTTGGGCAACGTCGCGATACCAGCCGGCCCCCGCTGGCGCAGGTCCTCTTCAACGTCACCAACGCACCGATGCACGGCATCGAGTTCGATGGACTCGACTGGGAGGCCATAGCGCTCGATCGCGGCGGCGCCCAGTTCGAGCTAAGCATATCGGTCGATACCCAGGTCACGCGCAGCATCAGCGTCGAATACAATACGGATCTGTTCGAGGCCGCTACGATCGATCGGCTGATCGGGCAATATTTCACCATCCTCGAAGGTGTCGTCGCCGCGCCGGAAACGCGGCTCGATGCGCTGCCGCTGCTGCCGGCGCGGGAACTTGCCTTGCTTGGAGAGTGGAACGCGACCGAGGCGTCCTATCCCCAGGACAAGATCTTTTCGCAGATGTTCGAAGAACAGGCGGCCCAAACGCCTGCGGCGCCGGCCATCTCGTTCGACGGCGTCACGCTGGATTACGCGACGCTCAATGCCAGGGCGAATGCCGTGGCTCACCGGCTCCGTGCGCTGGGCGTGGGGCCGGGCACGCTGGTCGGGCTATGCGCCGAGCGGTCGCTTCTCCTGATCGTGGCCCTGCTCGGCATTCAGAAATCGGGCGGGGCCTACGTGCCGCTCGATCCCGATTTTCCGCAGGAACGGCTGGAATACATGCTTGCCGACAGTGGCGCCGCGGTGCTGGTCACGGCCGGTGCCGTCGAGCTCGAGGTGCCGGCGGGCGTCAAGCTTCTCGATCTGGAGGCCGAAGCCGACGCTCTCGCCGGCCTGCCCACGGAGAATCCCATGGGGAGCGCCGGACCGCAGGACATCGCTTACGTCATCTATACTTCAGGATCGACCGGGCGTCCCAAGGGGGTCGAGGTTCCCCATGGCGCCCTGGTGAACTTTCTCTGGTCGATGCGGCAGAAGCCGGGCTTGACGGCAACCGATGTGATGGCGGCCGTGACCACCATATCCTTCGACATCGCAGCGCTGGAGCTGTACTTGCCATTGATCGTCGGAGCGCGGATCGAGCTGATCGATCACGAAACGGCGACCGATGGAGCGGCCCTCTCGCAGCGCATCGCCGCGAGCGGGGTTTCGGTGCTGCAGGCTACCCCGGCCAGCTGGCGCATGCTGCTGGAGGCGGGCTGGCCGGGTTCGAAGGGCTTTCGCGCGATCAGTGGCGGCGAACCGCTGCCGCGCGATCTGGCCGATGCGATCCTCGGCCGCGTGGACGAGCTTTGGAATCTCTATGGGCCGACCGAGACCACGGTCTGGTCGACCGCCGACCGGGTCGAGCGCGGCACGGCAATCAGCATCGGCCGACCGATCGCCAATACGGAAATCCATATCCTCGATGCCGATGGCGAACGCGTGCCGATCGGCATCATCGGAGAGATCTGCATCGGCGGTGCCGGCGTCGCGATCGGCTATCATCGGCGGCCGGCCTTGACTGCCGAGCGTTTCATCCCCGACCGCTTCTCGGCCCGGCCGGGCGCTCGCCTCTACCGAACCGGCGACCTCGGGCGCTGGACGGCGGACGGCAAGCTTCACCATCTGGGCAGGCTCGATCATCAGGTGAAGATCCGAGGCTTTCGGATCGAGCTCGGCGAGATCGAAACCATGCTTCGCGGCCATCCATCCGTGCGCCAGGCCGTGGTGCTACCGAGAGAAGCCCAGCGCGATGATCAGAGACTGGTCGCCTATATGGTGTATCGCGATGGAGAGGATCTGACGGCAAGTGAACTACGCCGCTATTTGCGACGGCAGCTACCCGAATATATGATCCCGTCGATGGTGGTCGCACTCGATTCGGTGCCGCTGACCCCGAACGGAAAGCTGGATCGCAACGCCTTGCCGGATCCGTTCCGGAACTCGGTTCGCGTCGCCGCCAACCAGGAGCCTCCCGCCCCCGGGATCGAACAACAGATGGCGGGGATCTGGCAATCCATCCTGATGGTCGACCATATCGGCGCCGAGGACAATTTTTTCGAGTTGGGTGGGCATTCGCTGCTATCCTTGCGCGTTGTCCAGGAGGTCGAGAAACAGACCGGATATCAGCTGGACCCACGAATCCTGTTCTTTCACAGCCTGCGGCAGGTCGCGGCCCTCGTGGGGCCGGAAACAACAGTCAACGATACGAATGGTCAATGAACCCATTTTACTTCGGCACGGCGGAGCGCCGCCTCTTCGGACTCTACGAGCCTGCCTTCAAGGGCACGGGCAAGCGGGGGGCCGTCCTTTGCAATCCTTGGGGTTCTGAATATCTGTTCGCCCACCGGACCATGCGCCAGCTGGCGATCAAGCTTTCGACCGCCGGATTTCACACCTTGCGGTTCGACTTCTTCGGCACCGGCGACTCGTCCGGCGATATGATCGACGCCGATCTCGACGGGTGGGAAACCGATGTCGGGCTGGCGATCGACGAGATAAAGGATATCGTCGGGGCCACCCGCGTGACCTTGATCGGCTTGCGGCTGGGCGCCACCATTGCAGCCCGGGCCGCCCGGCGGCGCTCCAAGGAAGTCGACGCGCTTGTACTCTGGGATCCCGTGATTTCAGGGGAGGAATACCTACAACAACTCGGGGTAGCATTTAAGGACCTGCAACACGCGCTATCCGCCGACACTGGCAAACATCTGGAAATACTTGGATTTCCGCTGACGGAAAAATTTATCTCCGATCTCCAAGCCCTAAATATGGATGGCTTGATTTCTGCGGGAACTCAACGTATTCTGGTAATGTTAACAGAGCGACTGCCGTCCCATCAGCTATTTGAATCGGCGCTGGCCGGGCGAGGGGCGGTTTCTACGACGGTCGAATTCATGACGGCCGCACACCCGTGGATTGAAAATTCTGCCAATGCAGGAATAGTGCCTGTTGGCCCAATTCAACGAATTATAAATTGGTTAGAATGATTCCACGTATCAGCGAGCAGGCAATTCTGCTCGGCAAACAACTTTCACTAGTCGGCATTCTGACGCGGGCGGTGACGCCGGCGCCGACGGATGGACCGGTTATTGTGATTCTTAATACCGGCATCATTCACCGGGTCGGACATCATCGTATGTTCGTCACCATGTCGCGCAGCCTCGCGCAGGCCGGATACACCGTGCTGCGCTTCGACTTCTCCGGCATCGGTGACAGCGATCCCAGGGCCGACGATCTCCCTCCCTTGGAATCATGCCTGGCCGACCTCAAGGAGGTTCTCGACTGGCTCGAGAAGGAAAAGCTGGCCTCGAAGATCATTCTGGTCGGCCTATGCTCGGGTGCCGATCATGCCGTTCTCTATGGCCATACCGATCCGCGGATCGCGGGACTCGTGCTGATGGACCCATCCATTCCAGCGACGGCCCGATATTACCTGCACTATCTTGCCAGCCGGCTCATGCAGCTGCGCAATTGGATCAGCGTGCTCGCGGGAAGAAGCCTCATCGTCAAGATGTGGATAGAGCATCTGGTCCATTCGGTGCTGCCAGGACAGAAGTCGAAGGAGATCACCCTACAAAACCTGCGATTCCACAACTATCTCGAGCAGTGCTATCAGAATTCGGTCGCGCGCGGCATTAAGATGTTGGCCATATTTACGGCCGATTCCACACGTCAGACGTACCAGACCCAGATGATCGATGCGTTCCCCAGCGTCTCGTTCGGCGATCAGCTGGCGTTGGAGTTCTTCAGCGGCAGTGACCATACTTTCAGTCACGAAGCGGATCGATCGAGGCTGATCCAGCTCGTCCAGGGCTGGATCGAATCAATAAATCATCGCGATCTTTCGCGGGCGATCGCGAACCCGTCCCCGTGTCCCGATCTGAAATTCGAGACATCGATTCCGGGTGAATCAGCACGCTGATCGAATCACACGGGTAGAGCCGGATTTCTATGGCTGCCGCGCCGCGAAGCGCATGAGCTTCACGGCGATGCCGCTCTTCCGGAAAGCCGCGCCCGCACGGCGAGCTTCGTGCAGCAACGGATGGCGTGTAAGCCAAAGCCCGGCGACCCAACCGACGGTGGAGAGTGCCACGGCGACGATCGAAGCCCAGATCGACAGCGGCCGACCCTCTAAGGCCATCAAGCTCAACGGACCGACAGCACTCGCCGCCGCGCACAGGACGCTGCGAAACATGGAAGCGGCGAGCTCCGCCCAGCGGAAGACGACGAAGTACCGGACCAGCAGCAGTGAAAGCAGGCCGTTGAACGGCACGATCAACAGAGTGCTCAGAGCCGCCGCCTGCAGCCCGTACCGTGCCAGGAAGGACAGCAGACCGATGGAAACGATGGCCTGCACGACGACCACGGGCGGCAGGTAGCGGATGGCGCCGACCGCCACCAGCGTCGGATAATGGAGACTGATCGGAAAGGAGAACAGCAACGCCGTGCCGATGATCTCGACAAGCGGAACGGCGTCCTGCCATTGCGGCCCGAGCAGAAGCGCCACGATCGGACCGGCAAGCAGGACAAGAAGGATAAGGGCCGGCCACTGTGCGGCCGTGATCAGCTCGATCGCGCGCAGATAGTTGTCCTTCAAGCTCTTTCCGTCCCTCACCTGCTGCGAGAAGGCGGGCAGAGCCACTGCCCCGACGCCGGCCAGGATGACCCGCTCGGGAAACAAGCACAGCAGCACGGCACGCTGACCCAGCCCGATCGCCTCCGCGTTCAAGATCCTGCCGAGGATGAGATAGGGCACGGATTCGCCGATTTGAGACAGGACGGCCGTGGCACTGTCGTAAGCGCCGAACGCGATGACACTGCGCCATTCGCGCAGGATCGGCCGAAAGATCCGCCAGTCCCGCCAGGAGTATAGATAGAGCAGCATGCCCCCCACCGCGGAGATCGCGGTACCCCAGGCGAAGCTCATATAGCCGAAGCCCATGACGGCGAGATAGAGGCTGACAGCGGCGCTGAGGCACGCCGTCACGACGCCGATCAGCGCGATCCGGCCGAAGGCCATCTGCCGGCTCATGAGTGCCGAGATCGGATAGACGATCGGGCCGGTCAAATAGGCAAAGCTGGAAACTTGCAGATATCGTGCGAGATCGGGCGTATCGAAATAGCGGGTGAGCGGGCCCGCCGACAGGACGAGTGCTGCGGTCAGGACGAGTGTTACCAGCAGGCTTACCGTGAAGCTCGTGCGGATATTCTCCGGCGCCAATTCCTTTTGTTGAATGAGATAGGCGCCGCCGCCGAGCGCGCGTATCGCTTCCGCGATCGCAAAGACCGCGGCACCCAGCACGGAAATGCCGTAGTCGGCTGGCGTCAGCAACCGGGCCAGAATGAGCGTGGCGGCAAGGTTGATCGCCATCACGAGATACCGGCCGATGGAGGCCCATAGAAAGGCGCGTCTTATCCCCGTCATCGAGCCGTCCCCGCTCCGCAACGAAGAGCATGATCGCCCTCTTTCCGCCATCCGCGCCAGCGTCGAAACCGCCGGCGCGGCGGCTGCAGCCGATTGGATTGGAGGCCGGTGCCGATTTGCTCCCTTCGTGAGAAAAACGTCGCACTTGTTATCGCTCGTAGACTTTCACTTTCTTCAAGTCTACATATGAGAACATTGAAGGCCGAACTCCTTGCTTCCCGACCGTCCCGCTGTCGGGACGGGGGTCGTCGAGCGTATCGGCGAATGCTTGCGATAGGGGATGTTGAATGACCGAACTCTCACGGAGAAGCCCCCTTTCCTCGCAACCTTCCGACGAAGCCGTGAACGAGGCTCGGCTGACCGTTCATCTGAAGGCGATCCGGCGAGCCGCCGGCCTGACGCAAGTCGAGCTGGCCAGAAGGATCGGCGTTTCCCGCAAGACCGTGAACACGGTCGAGAACGCCGTCTTCGTTCCTTCGACCAAGGTGGCTCTGCGCCTCGCCCGCGCGCTCGATTCGAGAGTCGAGGATCTCTTCTCTCTGGATGATTAAGGCTTCGACCTCGATGGTTCGTAGCCGCAAGGGCGCACCTCTTAGAGCCCCCCGCGAAGCTCTCGCCCCGACCGGCGCGCCCGGAAACCGGGCCCGACGGGCTATTCGGCATAAGCTCGCAAACCGCTTCCCTCGGGCTTGCGCCCAGTAATTAGGCGGGACGGCGCGCAACCAACCACTCTGTGGCGATTGTGCAACTCAGACTCTGATCCGTAACCGAATTGTTATCGGTCGTAGACTTATATTCAGGGAAAGTCTACGTACGGTAACATCATGTCGCCCATTGGTGAGCCCGGGATCCGGTGCGAACCGTGTCGACGCTCGGGCTTGCCTTCGCCGGCGCAAGCCGCCGAGCGGCATGTGCGGCATGCCGCCTTTGGCGTCTGCCCGAAGGAGGGATGTAACGGCGAGGTTACAGGTTGGGTCACTGAGCACGTCGGATCTCGCAGCAACGGCGCGCTTGCTACAGGGGGTGTTGATGAGGGAATTCAATAAGGGGGCAGGGCCTTTGGCGCTCCCCATTCGCCTGGCAGGGTCGGTCGCCATCGTGGCGCTGATGCCGATGCTGGCCTCGATGCCGGCGCTGGCGCAAAGCGCGCAGACGGCGCAAGCGGCACCG
>DATLIZ010000023.1:0-382379 GCA_035539155.1 Aliidongia sp.
AAATATGGGCGACGGCCAGCAATTGCGCAGCCTCGACCTGAATGCGTCGGCGACAGTCACCATCGACAGCCGCAAGATCCCGGGCCGCGTCGTCAAGCTGTCACCGGGCTATGCGCTCTTCGTCGGCGCGTTGACCGTTCCGCCGGGCACGCTCCTGGAACTGCGCATCGACGGCATCGAGCAACCCCTGTCCGCCCGGTTCGTCGAAGCCAGCGACGGCGGTGTCTATCTGCAGCTGCCGCTCAACCACGAGCATCTGACCTATATGGGTCAGCTATTGACCCGGCTGAGTCAAGGGAAGGCCGCGTGAGTCCGGAGAGTTTCGCGAAACGAATCAACTAGGAGAAGAAAGTGGCTGAGATCTTGCTCATCGACGATATGGCCGGCGTGCGGCGCGCAGTCGGCTCCATGCTGAAACAAGCGGGGCACACCGTTGTCGCGGCTGAAAACGGCACAGAAGGGCTGAAGCGGCTGAAGGAGCGGCGCTTCGATCTCGTCATCACCGACATGCTGATGCCGGAGCTCGACGGCACCGAAATCCTTCGCCACCTCGGCAGCATGCAGAACCGTCCAAGAGTCATCGCCATCTCCGGCGGCGGGGCCGGCCTCTCGGCGGACATGGCGCTCAAGACCGCCCGCATCACCGCCGACGCCTATCTCGAAAAGCCGTTCGACAAGAGCGATCTGACCGCCGCCATCGAGAAGCTCCTCGCCCCGAGCAAGTAAGCCCTGGTTCCTGCCGCCGATAAGACGCGCATTATCCGTTGAAAGCGAGAAGGCCATGTTTGGAAAGCTGAAGATCCGGGGGCGTCTCTTTCTAGGCTTCGGCGCGGTCGTGGCGCTGATCATCGGCATGACCCTGATGGACCAGATCTATAGCGCTGAAGTCGACAAGGCCGTATCTGAAATGCGTAGAACGACAGCCATCGTCGAGGGTCTGAAGGACGCGTTGCTGAGCGTTCGGCAGGCACGGGTACAGGCTTGGGTCTTCGTCGCCACCGACGACAAGAGCGCCCTCAAGGCCAGGGACGACGCGTTCGATCAATTCCACAAGCAATATGCAGAAGTCGAGACGCATATCGTCAGCCCGACCGGCCGGCAGTTGGTCAAGGATTTCGCCGAGGCGGCCGGCTCATTCGAGGTGGCGGCAAAGGCTCTGGACGCGTTGAAGGCGAACGGAGCAACGCAGACGGCACCGGAATTCATCGCCGCTATCGCCAATGCGTCCAGCACGGCCAAACGCTATGCCGAGACGAACGACAAAGCCGCCCAGTTCTATAAGGACAGGGCTGATCTGATGACCACGACCGCCGCGAACGACTTGCGATCCTCCAACCGGATCTCGCTCGCCGTCGGCGCCGTCGCGACCTTGCTCGGCCTCGTCATCGCCTGGGTCATTGCGCGGGGTATCGCGACGCCGATCAAGGCCATGACGGGCGCCATGGCGGCGCTGGCGGCGGGCGACCTCGATGTCGCCATCCCGGCGGCCGCGAATACGGATGAAATCGGCGACATGGCCAAGGCCGTCGACGTGTTCAAGCGCAACGCCGGGGAGGCGCGGCGCCTCGCGGAGCACGAGGCTCTGGAAACGGCGGCCAAGGCGCAGCGTGCCGAACGGATTGTGCGGGATACCGACGCGTTCGACGGAGCGTCTCGTCAGGCTCTCGCGGCGCTGGCATCGGCGGCCGACGAGATGCGCGCGACGGCGGGGAGTCTGAACGCCGGAGCCGATGAGGCCAGCCAGCGATCGACCGCGGTGGCGGCGGCGGCTGAGCAGGCTTCGTCGAACGTTCAGACCGTCGCCTCCGCCAGCGAGGAATTGTCGGCATCGATCGCCGAGATCAACAGACGGGTGGCACAGTCCAGCGAGATCGCCAGCCAGGCGGTCCGCGAAGGCGACGAGACACGATCCGCTATCGCCAGCCTTCACGAGGCATCGCAGAAGATCGGCGCCGTCGTCCGCCTGATCAGCGATATCGCCAGCCAGACGAATCTCCTGGCGCTCAACGCGACGATCGAGGCGTCTCGCGCCGGCGACGCGGGCAAAGGTTTCGCAGTCGTGGCGTCGGAGGTCAAGACGCTGGCCAGCCAGACGGCAAAGGCGACCGAAGAAATCGGTGCTCAGATCACGGCGATGCAAGCCGCCACCAATGATGCGGTCGCGGCGATCGAACGGATCAACACGACGATCGAACGGATGTCCGAGATCTCGACCACGATCGCGTCGGCGATGGAGGAACAGGGTGCCGCCACCCAAGAGATTTCCCGCAATGTTCAGCAGGCCGCCCACGGCACGCAGGAAGTCACGCAGAACATCGCCGCCATCAACCGTTCGGTGAACGAGGCCAGCATCGGATCGAACCTGGTCCTGGCAACGGCGGTTCGGGTGGGCGAGCAGACCGAGCGGTTGCGCGGCGAGGTGTCCGGTTTCCAGGACAAGATTCGGGCTGCGTAGCGGCGGTCGAAACCGCCACGTCCCAACCTCCCTTCTTCCAACAGCGCAATGGGGATCGCGGAATGAGAGAAAGCGGCCGGCGCTTCGCGGAGCAGTCCAGGCACATCGCCAGCCTGGCGATAACCCTCGCCGCTCTTGTCAGCGCCGCGATCGCGGTCGTCCTGCCCCTCCTCTATCTCACTGTCGAGGGCTGCGGGCGGCTCGCGGCGCTGCCGTGGCTGCCGCCCCACGGCGACTCGGCCGTCATCGCCTTGATCGGCCTCGTTTCGGCGGTCGTGATCTTCGCGGGCTTGCGCATGCTGGTTCGCGGGACCTTGGAGGGGCTGACGGAATCGCAGGCGGCACTGATCGAGGCTTATGCGCGCGGGCAGGCGGCAGAGGGGGGCATGCTCAGGGCCAGCGCCCGGCTGATGGATGCCATCGAAGCAATTCCCGAGGGGTTCCTGCTGCTTGACGCCCAAGATCGCATCGTCCTCAGCAATACCTCCTACCGAAAGCTCTACGGCCTCGACGCCGCTCCTATGACACCGGGAACGCGCTTCGACGAATTCGTCCGGACGACCGCCGAAAGAGGGGTGTATCGGACCGGCGATCTCGATACGGATGCCTGGGTGAATGCCAGGATGGCCTGGCATCGAGCCGCCGGCGACAAGGACGATTGCTTCGTGGAACATCTCGCCGACGGGCGATGGATCGAGGTTCGGGAGCGGCGCACCCAGGATGGCGGCATCGTCGGCACTCGCCGCGACGTGACCCAGACACGCCACCAGGAACGGGTCGAGCGCGAGCGGGAAAAGCTGGCGGCACTCGGCCAGCTTGCCGGCGGCGTGGCCCACGAGATCGCCAACCTCCTGCAACCGGCCCTCATCCTGCCCGAGCTTGTGCGCGATCGGCTGGCAGCGGACGATGTGGAGTCGCGCGAGGATCTGGAGATCGTGCTGATCAACGTTCGGCAAGCGCGCGAGATCGTCCGCGGCATTCTTCTTTATGCGCGCAAGGAAGAGCCGGCCCTGGTGCAACTCGATCTCGCAGCCGAAATCGGCGCTGCCCTCGCCTTCATCCGCCCGCTCGTGCCGCCCGGCGTCGCGTTGCGCGTGGAAAGCCTGCCCGGCGGAACCATGGCGGCGGTCAATAAGACGCAACTGACGCAGATCCTGACCAACCTCGTCGTCAATGCCGGCCATGCCATGAATGGCCATGGCAGCGTGACGGTCGCTCTCGGCACGGCGAGCCCGGCGGTTGACGAAGCGCAGACGCTCGGCATTGAAGCGGGCAAACCCTATCTGACGCTGTCCGTGACCGACGATGGCTGCGGCATGGACGCGTCCGTTCAGAGCCATATCTTCGAGCCCTTCTTCACCACCAAGCCGCTCGGCCATGGAACCGGCCTCGGCCTTTCCGTGGTCTATGGCATCATGCGAAGCTGGGGGGGGGCGATTACCGTCGACAGCACGCCGGGCCGCGGCACGATCTTTACCCTTTATATCCCGGCGGCCGGCAACGAGCTAAGCGCCGCCGAGACTCCGCAAACCGTGCCGGCGTAGTCTCGGGCCGAAGCGAATCTCAACCGGGCTCAATGCCGATCGCGGTAAGCAGCGCCGCGGGCGCCACCGGCTTCCGCATGACCAGATCGACGCCGATGCTTCTGGCGAGCTCCGGCAAATCGTCGCCGAGCAGCCCGGTGCTGCCGGAGATCGCGATGATGCGGATCGAGCTTCCCGCAGCGCGCACCGACTGAATCAACTCCATGCCGTCCATGTCCGGCATGAAAAGATCGGTGATCAGGACATCGAACTTCGCCGCGCTCAGCAGGCGCAGCGCTTCGAGCCCGGATTTTCCTTCGGTGACGCTGTAGCCGGCATTCCGGAGGAGATGGCTGCTCATGGCGCGGATGACACCGTCATCCTCGACCAACAATATTCTCGTCATCGTGATCGCCTCGCCTGCGGAGTCGGTTCGACGACAGCCTACACCCTAATCGAGGCGGGCAGCACGGGCGGCGCAAACTAACTTGGATTGGACGACAGGCGGAGCTGCGCCCTCTCGTCTGGGGATCGCCGGACGGGTTCAAGACCCGGTTTCGAGCGCCGCCAGCAAGGCGCTCGGCGCGACCGGCTTCTGCAAAACCAGATCGGCGCCGAAGGCCTTGGCGGAACGCAGAACCTGGCTGCCGCCGGAGAGAGCGACGATGCGGATGCCGCTGCCGGCCGCCCGTATTGTTTGGATCAATTCCAGACCGTTCATGCCCGGCATGCACACATCGGTGATCAGAACGTCGAACTTCACTTCACGCAAAAGCAGGAGCGCCCGAGCGCCGGTTTCGGCCTCGATCACACAATGCCCGGCACTTTCCAACAACGCGCTGCCCATGGCGCGGATTACCGGATCGTCTTCGACCAACAGCACGTGACTCATCGTAACCACCCTCGATACCTATCGCCGTTGAAGCAGTGCTTCGTTGCGAATGTAGCGACAGGGTTCAAGCGGCGTGCCGCTTTTCGTTTGTGACGATTTCCCTTGATTTATCTGCGGTCGGCAGGCGTGAAGCGGACACGGCCGGGCAATTTGTCTTCACCGGCACGGACATTGAGCGGACAATTTGTCCGTTCCTGAATGCCGCCGAACGCGCCGAGGTTAGGCGGCTTCGGACGGCACGCAGTGAAGGATGACATCCGTTCCGACCGCGGAATGCGCGGTCAGGAAGAACTGATACCCCTCGAGCATATCGATCAGGAAATTGGGGACGCTCACGTACTGCTCGGGACCGTGATAGATCGCGGTGCTGATGATCGGCCGAAACCGCTTGATACTGGTCTCGGCGCCACGCAGGACCGCCAGTTCGGCCCCCTCGATATCGAGCTTGATTAGATCGAGGCGGGAAAGCCCCCGCTCCTGTGCGAAGATATCGACGGAGATCGCCTGCACGGTCTGGGTCTCGGCCGCCTGTGCTCCGGCCGGCTCGCCGACGATCACGCGGCTGGCCGACGCCTCGGCGATGAAACCCAGTTCGGCAGGCTCCGACCATAGTGCCTGCTTCAGAATTCTGATCCGCGGCGCCAGATCGATCCGCGTCCCGATATGCACGGCGAGAGCGTCGGGCCCGAGCGGCTCGAACGCATAGACGACCCCATCCGGACCGACGGCGTCCGCAAACCGAAGGGTGGTTTCGCCGTCGAAGGCGCCGCCCTCGATGACCACCCCGCCTTTTCCGGGCGCCCCGTGCTCGAGATAGGTCAAGGGCTCGACCGGCATGCTCTCGAGATAGTCGGCGAGGCCTCGCAGGGACCCCGTCATCATCCCGGTCGTAAGGATGCCCCAAAGCCGCTTGTCTTCCGGTCTCGACAGCGCGGTATGGATCCTGGCCGCCCTGCGATGCCAATCATCGAGCTTTACAGGACCGCGGCTACCGTAAAAGTTGAAGGAAGAAGCAAAACACAGAGCGAGTTTCTCAAGCGGAAAGGCGGCAAGATTCAACTCAATCTCGGGGAGCCTGTTGAGATGCGTGATCGCAATATAGTCATACTCCGGGGCAATCCGAGCGAAGTGGTCGATCCTAACAACCGGAACGCCATCCAGATCGAACTCGCGAAATGAATCGACAAAACAGACAATAGATATATCGCCCCGAAATTGCTTCAATGTATGGTAGAGATTGATACCCACATTGTTGGCACCGTAGATGACCAATCGAATGCCATAGGGGATCGTAATAAAATTATCAAAGACTCTCAAATCCTTGAGAGCGCCGCGCTCGAATAGCCGCATGGATACCTCGCCGACACCGCATCAATATCGGTGACAGCAGACTAATACCTGGAAGCGCCGGGAGCCGGCAAGCGCCTCCCGTCGCGGGGACACTCGACCGCGACATATCGATCCAAAAACGCAGAACCGGCAGGCGGCTGATGCCGCCCTGCCGGTTCCGGACCGCGAACGAACTCGGGTATCAGGCCGCCGCTTGCGTCGCCTGGACCGCCCCGGCCTCGCCTTCGAGCGTGACGGCAACGGCGTGGATCACCGCCGCGATGCGCACGGCATTCTGGATCAGCTCGCGCGAGCCGCCCTTCTTGACGATCTCTTCCTCATGCGCCTCGAGGCAACGACCGCAGCCATTGATGGCCGAAACGGCGAGCGACCAGAGCTCGAAATCGAGCGCCTCGACGCCGGGCTTGGCCATCACGTTCATGCGCAGCCGCGCCGGCATGGTGGCGTAGTCCGGCACCTGCACCAGATGGGTGAAGCGGTAATAGATGTTGTTCATCGCCATGATCGCGGCGGCGGCCTTGGCCGCGTCGAGCGCCACGGGCGAAAGATGGGTCGCGGCCTCGCCGAGGATCGCGTCGCGCAGCGCCGGATTGCGGGCCGCGATCGCCGAGGCGACCGCAGTGCCCCAAAGCTGCTGCGGCGTCATGCCCGGCTGGTTCAGCACGCTGCCGAGATTGAGCTTCAGATCCTTGGCGTATTCGGGCAGTGCCGCCTTGATGGCGTCGATCGACATGGGATGCCTCTCAGGAGTTCATCGGGAAGAAGGCCCCGTCCGGCAAATTCCGGACGGGGCCTGACGTCGCTTAGATCCGTGAAGAGCCGATTAGGCCGCCTTCAGGGTCTCGCCACCGACCGCGCGGTTGCACGGGCACAGCTCGTCGGTCTGGAGCGCATCCAGAACGCGCAGCACCTCCTGCACATTGCGGCCGACCGACAGGTCGTTGACGCTGGAGAAGCGGATGATGCCGTCCGGATCGACGATGAAGGTCGCGCGGAGGGCAACGCCCTCGTTGGCGTCGAGGATGCCGCAAGCGGCCGAGAGCTCTCGCTTGATGTCGGCGAGCCAGGGGAACGGGCTCTTGCCCAGATCCTCACGGCTCTGGCGCCAGGCCAGATGCACGAACTCGCTGTCGATCGAGGCACCGAGAAGCTGCGCGTCACGGTCGGAGAAGTCGCCGGCGACGTCGCCGAAGCCGACGATCTCGGTCGGGCAGACGAAGGTGAAGTCCTTCGGCCAGAAGAACACGACCAGCCACTTGCCGGGATAGGACTTGTCCGACACCTGGGTGAAGGCCTTGTCCGACGCCGTATCCACGACGGCCTTGAGATCGAAAGAGGGGAAACGGTCGCCAACTGTCAGCATCGAGAAGCTTCCTTACAAGTGGAATAATTCCAAATCGCATTAAAGGAATGCCACCTCCACTTTTCTCGGTCAAGCTCTCTTTCGCTGCGCCGCACACATTGCGAGGGGTGGTCGCGCGCATGGCTCCGCCTCTTGACGAGCCGCCCTCAACTCCACCTGGAACAAGGGCTTATCTTATTCGACGATAAGGGCGGAGAGCGTCTCGACCCGGTCCGCTTCCGCCGGGGGCTTGTCCCACCTGATGCGGTGCACACGCGGAAACCGCATCGCGAGGCCGGATTTGTGCCGGGTCGAGCGATGCACGCTGTCAAAGGCGATCTCCAGCACCAGCCCTGGCTCGACCTCGCGCACCGGCCCGAATTTGTTGGTGGTGTGATGGCGGACCCAGCGGTCGAGTTCCAGCAGCTCCTGGTCGGTGAAGCCGGAATAGGCCTTGCCGACCGGCACCAGCTCCTCGCCGCGCCAGGCGCCGAAAGTATAGTCGGAATAGAAGGAGCTGCGCTTGCCGTGGCCGCGCTGGGCATACATGACGACGCAATCGAGCGTCAGCGCCCCACGCTTCCATTTGAACCAGGGCCCTTTCGGCCTCCCGGCGAGATAGGGGGTCGCTGCCTGCTTCAGCATCAGCCCTTCGATGCCGGCGGCGCGCGCGCCGGCGCGCAGCTCGGCGAGCTCGCCCCAGCTTTCGAACGGCAGGATCGGCGAGAGATCGAGGCGCGGCCGCGGCGCCCGGCGATACCATTCCTCCAGCCGCTGCCGCCGGTCGCTGAGCGCCGAAGGCCGCAAATCCTCGCCGTCGAGCCAGAGCGCGTCATAGAGACGGACGAAGGCCGGGTATTGCTGCATCAGCTTGGCATTGACGAGCTTGCGATTGAGCCGCTGCTGCAAATCGTTGAAGGGGCCGACCGCCTCGAAGCCGCCGGTCAGCAGCTCGCCATCGAGGATCGCAGCGTCCGGCAGGACAGCCACGAGATCCGGGAAGGCGCCCGTCACCTCATCGCCGGTCCGGCTGTAGATACGCTTCTCTCCGCCTCTGCAACTCAATTGAACACGGATGCCGTCCCACTTCCATTCGGCCAGATAGGCCCCTGGATCGAGCCCGGGCAGGTCCGCCTCGTCGAGCGGATTGGCCAGCATCAGCGGCAGGAACACCGGCTTGTCGCCGGTCTCGGGCCTGGACGCCTTCCCGGTGAGCCAGGCGAAGAGCGGCTCGTAGGGCGCGCGCAGCCCGTGCCAGACTTCCTCGATCTCCTCGACGCCGACATGGCCGAATTCGGCGAGCGCCGTTTTGGCGAGACGGGCCGAGACGCCGATGCGCAAGCCGCCCGTCACCAGCTTCAGCAGCGCCCAACGCCCCGTCGCGTCGAGCGCGTCGAGCCAGCGCTCCAGGAGCGCGCCGACATTGCCGCGGTTGGACAGTGCCAGACCCTCGACGATCTGGGTCAGACCGGGCACGTCGTTGGCGCCGGGCCGTTCCGGCCAGATCAGCGCCACCGTCTCGGCCAGATCGCCGACGAAATCATAGGACCAGCGGAACAATTCGGCATCGACCCGGCTTTCGGCGAGCGCGCGAATTTGCGCGGGCTTGGCCTCGCGGAAACTCAGCTCGCCGGTGAGAGCCGCAAGCGCCCAACCGCGCTCCGGGTCCGGCACGCTCTCGAAATAATCGAGCGTGAGCCGCAGCTTGCCGTTACGCGCCGGTGTGAAGAGGAGCCCGTCGAGAAGCTCGGCGAAGCGGATCAAGTCTCGTCATCCTCGAAGCCCACCAGCGACAGGGCGCGCGCCCGGTAGCCTTTGAGCGTCGCCTGGCGGATGAGCGCTTCCTCGCTGCCATGCGTCACCCAAATCTCGGGGGCTGCGATATCGGCGATGGTCGCATTGAGCTCGTCCCAATCGGCATGGTCGGAAATGACCAA
Source organism: Aliidongia sp. (assembly GCA_035539155.1). Taxonomy (GTDB): domain Bacteria; phylum Pseudomonadota; class Alphaproteobacteria; order ATCC43930; family CGMCC-115725; genus JAXDMU01. The sequence goes on from DATLIZ010000023.1 coordinate 9,500, forward strand.
TGGCAGCTCGACCCCGCGCGCCTTGGCGCGCTGCTTGACCCGCATCCAGCCCGACGCCATCGCGATCACCGGCTCGGGCAGCTTGCGCGACCAGAGATCGTTGAGCGCGGAAGGCGGCGCCAGCAGGATCCGGCCCTTGAACGCCGCACGGTCGACGCCCAATGCCGGGATCGTCTCGCCCAACTCGACGCCATGAGCACGATAGAGTTCGGTCATAGCGAGAAGCGCCCCATGCAGATAGACCGGCTCGTGATAGCCGTGCCGACGCAGGAGGGCGAGCAGCCGCTGGCATTTGCCCAAGCCGTAGACGCCGATCAGATGGACGCGTTCGGGATAGAGGGAGACCGAATGCAGCAGCCGTGCGATCTCGTGCGCATCGGGCGGATGGCGGAACACGGGCAGGCCGAAGGTCGCCTCGGTGACGAAGACATCGCACGGCACCGGCTCGAACGGCTCGCAGGTCGGATCCGGCCGCCGCTTGTAGTCGCCCGAGACGACGATGCGCGAGCCCTGCCATTCCAGCACCGCCTGGGCACTGCCGAGCACATGCCCGGCCGGCACCAGCCGCACCGAGACCTCGCCGATATGGATCGTCTCGCCATAGCGGAGCGACTGCATCGAGGTCCCAGCCCCCTCGCCCATCCGGGCGCGCATGATTGCCAGCGTCTCAGGCGTCGCCAGCACATGCCGGTTGCCTGGCCGCGCGTGGTCGGAGTGACCATGCGTGATCACCGCCCGCTCGGCCTGCCGCACGGGGTCGACATAGAAATCCCCCGGCTCGACATAAAGGCCGCCTGGTGTCGGGCGGATCCAGGTTTCGGGATGCGGCGGCGCCATGGCGGGTCCTGGAGCGGTGGGCGGGATCTTGGCAAGCGCGAGGCGTTCTTCCAGGATAACACGCCGGATCGGGTTCTTTATGCGGATCCAGGCAAGTCCGCCGGCGCCGTCACGGGCTACTGCGCCTTCCCGTTCGACGAGGGCAGCGTATAGAACACCTGTCCCTTGATGCATTGCGACGTCTGCTGATTGTAGCAGCCGCCCGGTCCGAAGGGGCCCTTGGTGCAGACCTTGGTGTTGACCGGGCAAATCCGCCCGTCGGTGCAAAAGGAGGCGCTGGGCGAATAGCAGCCGCCCTTGCCTTCGTCGCCGGCGAAGCAGGCCTTGGTGCCGCCGGAGCAGTAGAGTTGTGCTTGAGCTTGCGTCGCGGCCAATCGAGGCAAGAGCGTCAGCAGGCACAGAGCCGCAGCGATACAGATCTTCTTCATCGGCCCTCTCCCAGCAAATACGCGGCTCCACGCGGAGAAATCCAACCTGGCCCGACCATGAAGACCTCGCTTTATACGCGGTTCGCCACCCGCCTGAACAGAGGGAGGCAATCGCGTCGAGCCGCCTGCGACACGCGGTAATGGCGCGAAATGCGGGGTTTGGCACAAAGCACGCTTGAATCCGCCAAGCGATCCTGGCGGCCGATCTCCAATATCATACTCGTATTCGGGAGACATACCGGCGCTCTCGCAAGAACAAGAGACCGAAATCTCATGAGTGCAGCCAACGTCGCCCCACCGTACTGGTGCCTTTATCAACTTCTTACATCAAGGAGATCGATCATGACCAACGTCACGCTGAATGCCGCTCGGGTTCTCTTCGTTCTGGCCACGGTTTTGGGTACGACAGTCGCCTGCTCGACCTATGTCCCGGCCGACCAGCAGATCGCCGCGGAAATCGCTGCCGAACCGGCTTACTCCGCTGGCAACTGATCCCCGCACTGCATCCCCTTTTTCAGGAGAGTCATCATGACCATCACCACCAATGTCGCTCGCGTCGTCTTCGTTCTGGCTATGGTGCTGGGCTCGGCTGTCGCCTGCTCGACTTATGTCCCCGCCGACCAGCAGATCGCCGCGGAAATCACCGCCGAGCCGGCTTACTCTGCGGGCAACTGATATCCTGCCCGATGCTGCACACCTCGAACCGACCTTCTGCTCGTCCGCCGCGACCGATGCCCGGCGGACGAGTTGAGAGTCCCGGTCAGGCCTCCCGGATGCGGGCGAGGAATTTATCGACATCGGCCCTGAGCGTCTCGGCCTGCCGGCCGAGCTCCTCGGCCGAGGATAGGACAAGCCCCGCCGCGGCACCGGTCTCGGATGCCGCCTGGTTGACGCCGACGATGTTCGTCGAGACGTCGCCGGTACCGCGCGCCGCCTCCTGAACATTGCGGGCGATCTCCTGGGTCGCCGCCCCCTGCTCCTCAACGGCCGAGGCGATCGTCGTCGTGATCTCGTTGATCGAGCCGATGACGCCGCCGATGCCCTGGATCGCCTTCATCGTGTCGCCCGTCGCCTCCTGCATGGCCGCGACCTGAGCCGAGATCTCCTCGGTCGCCTTGGCGGTCTGGTTGGCGAGGCTCTTCACCTCATTGGCGACGACGGCGAAGCCCTTGCCGGCCTCGCCCGCCCGCGCCGCCTCGATCGTGGCGTTCAAGGCGAGCAGATTGGTCTGGCTGGCGATGTCGCTGATCAGCTTCACCACGTCGCCGATCTTCTGCGCCGCCGCCGACAGGCTCTGCACCGTCGCGTCCGTGCGGTTCGCCTCGCCCACCGCCTCACCGGCGATGCGGGCGGAATCGGTAACCTGGCGGCTGATCTCGGAAATCGAGGAAGAGAGCTCCTCGGTCGCCGCCGCCACCGTCTGGACATTGGCCGAAGCCTCTTCGGCCGCAGCCGCCACCGTCGTCGCCTGGCTGCTCGTCTCCTCGGCCGTCACCGACATGCTCTGCGAGGTCGCCCGCATCTCCGTGGCGGCCGCGGCGAGCGTGTCCAGCGAGGCAAGCACGCCGGTCTCGAACTCGTCGGCCATCCGGCTCAGCACCAGCTTCTTGTCGATCTCGGCCTGGCGCTCGCGTTCCGCCTGCACCCCGCGCAGCCGTTCCGCCTCGATCATGCTGTCCTTGAACACTTCGACGGCGCGGGCGATGTCGCCGATCTCGTCCTGGCGGCCGGCCGGCACCACGACCTGCATATCGCCGGCGGCAAGCCGTGCCATGATGCCGGTGATGGCGCGCAGCGGTCGTGTAATTCCTCGCGCGATCGGCCAGGCACAGAGGCCGAGCAGCACCACCAGCCCGACCAGCCACAGGACGGTCTCCTGAACGCGCGCCGCGAAGATGGTGTCGATATCGTCGATATAGACGCCGGTCGAAACCGCCCAATTCCAAGGCTGGACCGCGACCGCGTAGGCGAGCTTGGGCAAAGGCACGTCCTTGCCCGCTCGCGGGAAGCTATAGGCGATGTAGCCGCCGCCCTGATCGGCCGCCTTGATGAATTCGGCGACATAGCGCACGCCGTTCGCGTCCTTTTCGTCGATCCGGAACTTGCCTTCGAGATCGGGCCGTGGTCCCAAGACCAGCGTCTGCCCCTCGTGATCGAAGGCGAAGAAATAATCGCCATTGCCGTAGCGAAGCGCGCGGAGCGCCGCCTTGGCCTTCTCTTTGGCATCCGCTTCGCTCAGGCGGCCCGCAGCGGCATCGTCGATGTAGGGCTTAACGACCGAAACGGCGGTCGCCACCTCGTTGCGCAGTGCCGCCTGCCGCTCCTCGACCAAGGTATTGTGAAGCGTGAAGAGCTGCACCGCGAAGGCGGCCATGGCCGCCAGCACGGCGACGATGACGAGCAGGCCGAGCCGACGGGAAATCGTCAAGCGGCCCCAAGAACGCGCCTTCGCGAGAGTTGAGGCCGGAACCGTTGCTGTCATACCGATCGCCTTTGCAGATATCGCGCGCGACGCGCCGCGCGGCGCATACGGACATACCTCCAACAAGATGATTAAATACTGATTAGGAACGATCGGCGCCGCTTCGATCTACCGCGCCATGCCATCACAATGCTCGTCCATTTCTCGCCCGATGACAATAATGCTTGAGCAGGTCCACTTGACATTGCAAGGCCGGTCTGGCCGCCGTCCCTCTTTGCGCGGCCAGCTCCAGAGGCGCAGAATGGTCGTCATCATTTCCGACCCATCGGCGCGATCAATCCTGTCCAGCCTACCCCTCCCCTCCCTGCCCGAACCCTTTGCCGGCTGGTTCCGCCAGCGCGGCTGGCAACCGCATCTTCACCAGCTCGAGATGCTGGCGGCGGCGCGGGCGGGGCGCTCGGCCCTGCTCATCGCCCCCACCGGCGGCGGCAAGACGCTGGCAGGTTTCCTGCCGAGCCTGGTCGATCTCGCCGAGAACCCGCGCCCGGGCCTGCACACGCTCTATATCTCGCCATTAAAGGCGCTCGCCGCCGACATCCGGCGCAACCTGTCGGCCCCGGTCCTGGAGATGGGGCTCGATATCCGGGTCGAGGCTCGGACCGGCGATACCAAGGCAGCCGAACGCCAGCGCCAGCGTACCGATCCGCCGCAGCTGCTGCTGACCACGCCGGAATCACTGGCGCTCCTCCTCTCTTACCCGGATTCGCCCGCCATCTTCGCCGGGCTCCAGGCCGTCGTGATCGACGAGCTGCACGCGCTTGCCGGCACCAAGCGGGGCGATCTGCTGGCGCTGGGTCTGGCGCGGCTGGCGAAGCTGGCGCCGGGCGCGCGGCAGGTCGGGCTTTCCGCCACCGTCGCCTGGCCCGACGATCTCGCCGCCTTTCTCGGTCCCGATCCCGACAAGATCGCCCGCATCGCGGGTGCGCCCACGCCGGACCCGATCGTCAACATCATGCTGTCCGAGCAGAGCCTGCCTTGGGCCGGTCATATGGGCATCCATGCGCTGCCCGAGATCTATCTGGCGATCAAGTCGCACCAGACCACGCTCGTCTTCGTCAATACCCGCGCCCAGGCCGAGCTGGTGTTCCAGGCGCTATGGCTGGTCAATGACGCCAATCTGCCGATCGCGCTTCATCACGGCTCGCTCTCGACCGAGCAGCGCGAGAAGGTCGAGCAGGCCATGTCGGACGGCCGCCTGCGCGCCATCGTCGCCACCGCCTCGCTCGATCTCGGCGTCGATTGGGCGGCCGTCGATCTGGTAATCCAGCTCGGCGCGCCCAAGGGCGTCAGCCGCCTGATGCAGCGCATCGGCCGCGCCAATCACCGCTTCGACATGCCGAGCAAGGCACTTTTGGCGCCGGCCAACCGGTTCGAGGTGCTGGAGTGCCGCGCTGCCCTCCAGGCGATCAAGGAAGGCCATCTCGACGGCGACCGGCCCCGGCCGGGCGGGCTCGACGTGCTGGCCCAGCACCTGCTCTGCCTCGCCTGCGCCGCCCCTTTCACCGCCGACGAGATCTATCGGGAGGTGCTCGACGCTGCCCCCTACCGCGCGCTCCCGCGCACCGATTTCGACGATGTGCTGAGCTTCGTCGAGACCGGCGGCTATGCTCTGCGCTCCTATGATCGCTGGCACCGGCTCTTCCGCGACAGCGAGGGCCGCTACCATGTCGTCGGCGACGATGTGGCCCGGCGCTACCGCATGAATATCGGCACGATCGTCGAGGCGGTGATGCTGAAGGTCCGCGTCCGCGGCGGCGGCTATCTGGGCGAGGTCGAGGAGTATTTCGCCCAGGCGCTGGTCGCGGGCGACACTTTTCTCTTCGCCGGCCAGCTGCTGCGCTTCGAGCAGATCCGCGACATGACCATCGAATGTTCGCGCACCTCGGGCGGCGAGCCCAAGATCCCGGTCTATGCCGGCGGCCGCCTGCCGCTCTCCACATATCTCGCCGACCGGGTCCGCGCCATCCTGGCCGATCCGGAGCAATGGGAGGCGCTGCCGCCCGACGTCCATGAATGGCTCCGTCTGCAGCTCTGGCGCTCGGTGCTGCCCAATCCGGAAGGGCTGCTGGTCGAAAGCTTCCCGCGCGGCGGCAGATGGTTCCTCGTCGCCTACTGCTTCGAAGGCCGCAACGCACACCAGACGCTGGGCATGCTGCTGACGCGGCGGATGGAGCGGATGGGCATGCGACCACTGGGATTCGTCGCCACCGACTATGTCATCGCCACCTGGAGTGTGTTGCCGCCCGAGGAGATCGATCTGCTCTTCGACCAGGATATGCTGGGCGACGATCTCGAAGCCTGGATGGACGAATCCTCGATGCTCCGGCGGATCTTCCGCAATGTGGCGGTGATCGCCGGCCTGATCGATCGCAACCAGCCGGGCCTGAAGCGCACGGGCAAGCAGGTCACGTTCAATACCGACCTCATCTACGACGTGCTGCGCCGGCACCAGCCCGATCATGTGCTGCTGCGGGCGACGCGGGCGGACGCGGCCGGCGGCCTGACCGACATCAAGCGTCTCGCCGACATGCTGACGCGTGTCAGCGGCAAGATCACGCATCGCCGACTCGATCGGATTTCGCCATTGGCGGTGCCGGTGCTGCTGGAAATCGGCCGCGAGCAGGTGCATGGCAACGAGGACGACCTCCTGGCCGACGCCGAGACGTTGATCGCCGAGGCATCCCGAGGGAGAGAGTAATGGAAGATCAATGGCTCGCCTGGACCAAGCGGCTGCAGGCGATCGCCTCGACCGGCATGAATTATTGCCGGGACGATTTCGACCGCGAGCGCTATCAGGAGCTGGCGCTCATCGCGCATTCGATGCTGTCGGCCTTGGGTGACGTGCCGCTCGAACGGATCATCGAGCTCGTGCCCGATTTCGCCAAAGGGTATGCCACGCCCAAGATCGACGTCCGCGGCGCCATCATCGAGAGCGGCCGGATCCTGCTCGTGCGCGAGAAGAGCGACGGGCTCTGGACGCTCCCCGGCGGCTATGCCGATATCGGCCTGTCGCCCGCCGAAAACCTGGTCAAGGAAGTCTGGGAGGAGGCTGGGCTGCGCGTGGCGCCGGCCGGTCTCATCGCGGTCCGACACAAGGCGAAGCATGCCTATGTCCAGGACATGCATGATTCCTACAAGCTGTTCTTCCTGTGCCGTCGCGTCGATTCGGCCGAGCCGGCGCCCGGCCCTGAGACGACCGAGGTCGGCTTCTTCGACCGGAACGGCATCCCGCCATTGTCCCGGCGGCGCACGATCGAGCGTGATATCGAGGCGGCCTTTGCCTTCCACGCGGGCGTCGCACCCGCCGTCGATTGAGGCGCTGGAAATCCGCCGCGCGCTGGCTTAACAAGCTCTTGTGACCCAAGCGACCATCCCTTCCCCGGAAATCCGGCTCGGCGCCGCGCGCCTCTTCGCCGATCCGAGCGGTGCCATCTGGTGGCCCGACGCCGCCACGCTGATCGTCGCCGATCTGCATCTGGAAAAGGGCACCAGCTTCGCGCGCGACGGGCTGCTGCTGCCGCCCTACGACACGCGCGCGACCCTCACACGATTGGCCGCCTTGATCCGGCGGCTCAGGCCTGACCGGGTCGTGGCGCTGGGCGACAGCTTCCACGATGCCGAGGCCGCCGACCGGCTCGACCCAACGGACCAAGCGGCTTTGACGGATCTCGTTTCGCGCCAGGACTGGCTGTGGATCGCCGGCAATCATGATCCCAGACCCGGCCCGGCGCTTGGCGGCCGGGTCGAGCTCGAAGCGTGCGTGATCGAGGGTCTGCTGCTGCGGCACGAAGCCGCTGCCGTTACCGACCGAGCCGAGCTCAGCGGCCATTATCATCCCAAGGCCAGCATCGCCGTGCATGGCCGGCGGCTCACCTGCCGGTGCTTCGTCGCCGACGCGCGGCGCACGATCCTGCCGGCTTTCGGCACCTATGCCGGCGGCCTCGACGTCCGCGATCCGGCCTTGCGGCGGCTGTTTCCCGACGAGTTCACCGCCCACCTCATCGGGACCAACCGCGCCATCTCGATCTCGTCGAAGCATCTGGTCCGCCCCCTATCGGCAGAGGATGCCCGGCTTCTCTAATGTCCCGACCCTGAAATTCGACATATCGAATTTCAGGGTGAATCGGCACAGTAACTTATTGAATCTCATGTGATGGCCATCACATGAAGACCCTTAAAATCTTTACAAAATTTTAGACGGCTGCGTGCTACGGCTGACCCGGTACAAGTAGGTTTCCTCCGGGGCCGAGAACATGTCAGATCTGCGTCTCTCCAAGCTGCGCGCGGTCGTTTCCCGCGAAGGAAAGGACGCTCCGCCCCCGACGGCGGCGGCACAGCCGGCAACCAAGCCGGCCGCGGAAGCGCCGCGCAAGCCCAAGGCTTCGGGGCGAAGCGTCCGAACCAGCATGTTGATCGCGATCGGCGCCTGGACCCTGATCATGCCGGTGATGCTGGTCGGCCTCATCTTGGCGCGCCGGGGCGAAGGTGCCTTGCCGAACCTACCGATCCTGGCCGTCCTTCACTCGGCCCCCGGCGTCGCCATCGTCGAGGCGGCGATCGGGCTCTGGGTGACCGGGCTGCTCTACTTCTTGCCGAGTATCGTGGCGGCGCTGCGCCGACACCCATTCTTCATCTGGATCCTGCTCCTCGACATTCTGGTCAGTGGCCTGCTGCTGCTCAGCGGCTGGTTCTTCGGGCTCTGGGCGGTGATCCTCGGCGCCGCGATCTGGACGCCTGGACAGCGGTTTCACCAGGCGCTTGGGCGGATGGCCGCCGCCCGCAAGCAGTAACGAGACGACTTTCATCGAACAAATTTTCGTGCGGGGCTTGCCGGGCGGACGGTCCGAGCTAGTTCTTTGATGTTTGCGCTGCCGGACCCCTGGAAATGAAGCCCGCCTCGCCGATTCTACAAGCATAATGAAGATTGCCATCATCGGGGGGGGCGTCGCCGGCCTCGGCTGCGCCTGGCTGCTGGGGCAGCGGCACGAGGTGACGCTCTACGAAGCTGCCGATCGTCTCGGCGGCCACGCCAATACCATCGATGTCCCGACCGAGGCCGGTGCATTGCCGGTCGACACCGGCTTCATTGTCTATAACGAGATGAACTACCCCGAGCTCACCCGCCTCTTCGCCCATCTGGGCGTGGAGACCACGGCGAGCGGCATGAGCTTCAGCGTCTCGCGCGACCAAGGCCGGCTGGAATATGCCGGCCACCTCAAAGGGCTGTTCGGTCAGCCGCGCAACCTTTTCAGCCGTTCGTTCCATCATATGCTGGGCGAGGTCCTCCGTTTCTATCGTGAGGCGCCGCTATGGCTGGAAAATGCCGGTGGTGACGGATCGACGCTCGGCGAGTATCTGGCTCGGAACCGCTATTCCGACCTGTTCATCGACAGCCATATCCTGCCGATGGGTGCTGCGATCTGGTCCTGCCCGGTCGAACGGATGATGGCGTTCCCGGCCGCGAGCTTCATCCGGTTCTGCGTCAATCACGGCCTCCTGAAGCTCGGCGGCCGGCCGGCCTGGCGCACGGTGACGGGCGGCAGCCGGCGCTACGTCGAAAAACTCGCCGCCGGTCTCGAAGGCGTCGTCCATCTCTCGACACCCATCGCCGCGGTCCGGCCCGACGGTGCCGGCGTCACCATCATCGACCGCGAGGGTGCGGCCTCGCGTCATGACCAGGCCGTGCTCGCCTGTCATGCCGATCAGGCATTGTCGCTTCTGACCGACGACACGCCGCACGCAGAATTGCTCGGCCATTTTCACTACCAGGAGAATCGTGCCGTGCTGCATCGGGACAGACGGCTCATGCCGCGCCGCCGCGCCGTCTGGTCGAGCTGGAACTATGCCGCCGATGTCGGGCGAGATGTCGGCGCCCGAACGGGGGCGGTCGCCGTCACCTATTGGATGAACCGGCTGCAGGCGCTGCCGCGCACGGCGCCCTCGGTCTTCGTCAGCCTCAACCCGTTGCTCGAGCCGGATTCGACCTTGATCTATCGCGATATGATCTACCGTCACCCGCTGTTCGATCACGCCGCCATTGCCGCCCAGCGCCGTCTGCCGGATCTGCAGGGAATCGGCGGCCTATGGCTCTGCGGCAGCTATTGCGGCTGGGGCTTCCACGAGGATGCGCTGGTTTCCGCCATGAAAGTCGCGGCGGCGCTGGATTGCGCCCCGCCATGGGCGAGCACATGACCGAGGGGGCTCTCTATTTCGGCCGCGTGATGCATCGCCGCCTGGGCACGATCCGGCATCGCTTCGCCTATCGGATCTTCAGCCTGCTAGTCGATCTCGACGCGCTACCGGCGCTGTCGGCGCGGCTCCGCCTGTTCGGCCATAACCTCTCCCGTCCGGTCAGCTTCCACGATCGCGATCACGGTCCGCGCGACGGCACGCCACTCCGCCCCTGGGTCGAATGCCACCTCGCCGCAGCCGGGCTCGATCATGCGGTGGGCGGCCGGATCGAGCTGCTGTGCTTTCCGCGGCTCTGGGGCTATGTCTTCAATCCTCTCAGCATCTTCTTTTGCTACAGGCCCGACGGCGGGATAGCCGCCATTCTCTACGAGGTCGCCAACACTTTCGGCGAGCGTCACTCCTATCTGCTGCCGGTCGTCGGGACGGGCGACGTGATTGAACAGAATTGTGCCAAGCATTTTTATGTCTCCCCTTTCATCGCCTTCGACGGGCGCTATCGGTTCCGCATCGTGCCGCCGGGTGAGCGGGTCATGATCGGCATTCGGCAGGACGGGCCGGACGGCCAGGCCCTGCAGGCGGTGCTGAACGGCATGCGCCGGCCGCTCGACGATCGCGGCCTCGTCCGAGCCCTGCTGCTCTATCCGCTGATGACCCTCAAGGTCACGGCCGCGATCCGTTGGCAGGCCTTGAGGCTTTGGCTCAAAGGCGCGCGCCTGCACAAGCGGCCGGCGCCGCCGGAGAGGCAGGTCTCCTATGGGGGCGCCGCGGAGCCGGGCGAATGAGCGCCGATCCCGAAAACCCCTCGATCACGGGCCTGCCTCGATCGACGAGGCTCCTGCTGCGGTTGGCCGAGAAACTGCCGGCCGGCGAACTCGCCGTCACCGTACCGGACGGACGGTGTTTCCGCTTCGCCGGCCTGCAGCCAGGCCGCTCCGCCGAACTGCTTCTCAAGACCGGCCGGGCCGGCCGGCGCTTCCTGCTGGGCGGTCATCTGGGTTTCGCCGAAGCCTTTCTCGACGGCGATTGGGAGACACCGGACCTATCGGCCCTGCTCGAACTAGGCGCGCAGGCCCAGGAGGCGATCGGCTGGCGTGCCTTTCTCGGGCCGCGGGTCAGGCGGCTGATCGAACGAATCGGTCATTTGAGCCGGGCCAACACGCGCCGCGGCGCCCGGCGCAACATCGAGGCGCATTACGATCTCGGCAACGGTTTCTACGAGCATTGGCTCGACCCCGGCATGACCTATTCGGGCGCCATCTTCCCGGACGCAGGGACCGATCTCGAAGCCGCGCAGAACATCAAGTATCGCCGCCTGGCGGCGCTTCTGGAACTCCGCCCCGAGCATCATGTGCTGGAGATCGGCTGCGGCTGGGGAGGCTTCGCCGAGCACATCGCACGCGAGCATGGTTGCCGGGTGACCGCCATCACCATCTCTCCAGCGCAGCATGAGTATGCCCGCGCCCGCATCCGGCGCGCCGGGCTGGATGATCGGGTCGATGTCAGGTTGGTCGATTATCGCGATATCGACGGGCGCTACGACCGCATTGCCTCGATCGAGATGATCGAATCGGTCGGCGAGGCCTATTGGCCGACCTTCTTCACGGCTCTCGTCCGGCTTCTGAAAGCGGACGGCATTGCGGCCTTGCAGGCGATCACCATCGCCGACCCGCTCTTCGCCCGCTACCGGCGCGGGGCAGACTTCATCCAGCGGCATGTCTTTCCCGGCGGCATGCTGCCCTCGCCCGCGATGCTCAAGGGCATGGCCGACCGCTTCGGCCTCCACTGCATCGCCGACGCCGGCTTCGGCAGCCATTACGCGCGCACGCTCCAAGATTGGCGGCATCGCTTCGAGCAAGCCTGGCCCGAGCTCCAGACGATGGGCTTCGACGAGCGCTTCCGGCGACGCTGGACCTACTATCTAAGCTATTGCGAAGCCGGCTTCCGCGCCGCCCGCCTCGATCTCCGCCAGATCGCGCTGCGCAGAGCATAAACGCGCGCGGTAAGGGGAGCCGTGTCGGTTCCGCAGTTCTAACCGCGCCCTGACTATATTATGGTCCGGCGCGGTTTCGGCGGATGATATGAGCTATTCGGTCAAGGAAATCTTCCTCACCCTGCAGGGCGAAGGCGCGCGCACCGGGCGTGCCGCCGTGTTCTGCCGCTTCACCGGCTGCAATCTGTGGTCCGGCCGCGAGGAGGATCGCGCCCAAGCCACTTGCCGTTTCTGCGACACGGATTTCGTCGGCATGGACGGGCCGGGCGGCGGACGTTTTGCCACGCCCGAGGCGCTGGCCGATGCGGTCGAGGCGATGTGGGGCGGACTCGACGGTGCGCGCTACGTCGTCTGCACCGGCGGCGAGCCGCTGCTGCAGCTCGACCCGCCGCTGATCGCGGCACTCCATGCACGCGGCTTCGAGGTCGCGATCGAGACCAACGGCACGATCGCCCCACCCGACGGCATCGACTGGATCTGCGTCAGCCCCAAGGCGGGATCGGAGCTGGTGACGCGTAGGGGCGACGAGCTGAAGCTGGTCTATCCGCAGCCGCCCTTCGACCCTGCGAGCTTCGAAGGGCTCGATTTCCGCAATTTCTTCCTGCAGCCCATGGACGGGCCGACACGCGCCGCGAATACCGAGGCGGCGATCGCCTATTGCCTCGCCCATCCGCGCTGGCGCCTGTCGCTGCAGACCCACAAGATCATCGGGATCGCCTGACTTGGCCTACGACATCGAGATCACCAAGGAATTCCGCTTCGATGCGGCCCATCGCCTGCCGCAGATGCCGGCCGGCCATCCTTACACCCGGATGCACGGCCATTCCTTCCGCGTCGCTGTGACGCTCTCCGGCACGCCCGACCCGACCAAGGGCTGGATCACCGATTTCGCCGAGATCGACCGAGTACTGGCCGGGCTCAGGGACGAGCTCGACCACATGACGCTGAACGAGATCCCCGGGCTTGAAAACCCGACGCTCGAGATCATCGCGCGCTGGATCTTCGAGCGTGCCGCCCAGAGCCTGCCGGGATTGCGTCTCGTATCGCTCTACCGGGATTCGATCGGCGAAAGCTGCACCGTCAGAGCCGCTAAGCTCCAGTAGCGGGCTTCTTTTTCGACGGCGGCTCGGTAAAGGCACTTGTCACTGTCGCCGGCTTTTTCTTGTCCTTGTCGGCCTTCGGTTTCTTCGCCTCACGACCGCTTCGCTTCTGCCCCTTGGCCATGGCCAATCCTCCGGAATTCGATGAGCGCGGAGGGTCGCACGCAAACCGGCCATTGACAATGGCCGCGCGGGGGCGGAGCCTGTGGCCTTCCCAGGGGAGCCTCGTCTAGGGGGCTGAGACACCGCCGGCCCATATCGGGCGATGCGGGAACCCGCTGAACCTGATCCGGGTCGTGCCGGCGTAGGGAGGGGATCGCGATGGGCCCACGCCGTCGCGGATTGTCCTTCTCTTCCTTCGCGTCACGATCTCTCGCATGGAGAGCGACTATGCCCGAAGGAACCGCAGCCCAACCTTTCGCCGTCTCGACCGGGCCACTGCCGGCGTCGCGCAAGATCCATATCGCCGGCGAGCACCACCCGGAGATCCGCGTGGCGATGCGCGAGATCGATCTCGAAGCGTCCGCCGGCGAGCCGCCGGTGCGCGTCTACGACCCGTCGGGCCCCTACACCGATGCCGCCGCAATCATCGATATCGAGGCGGGGCTGAAGCCGATCCGCGCCCACTGGATCGCGGCGCGCGGCGATGTCGAAGCCTATGACGGCCGCGCCATCCGCCCGGAGGATAACGGCCTCAAGGCGGGCGAGCAGGGCAATATGCGCGAATTCCCGCGGGCCGGCCGCCGGCCGCTCAGGGCCAAGCCCGGGCACATCGTCACCCAGATCGCCTATGCCCGCGCCGGTATCGTCACGCCGGAGATGGAATATGTCGCGATCCGCGAGAATGTCGGCCGCGCCAAGCTGCGCGAAGCGATCGAGCGCGACGGCGAGAGCTTCGGCGCCGAGCTGCCCGACTATGTGACGCCGGAATTCGTCCGCGACGAGGTCGCGCGCGGCCGCGCCATCATCCCCAACAACGTCAACCATCCGGAATCAGAGCCGATGATCATCGGCCGGAACTTCCTGGTGAAGATCAACGCCAATATCGGCAATTCCGCCGTCGCCTCCTCGATCGAGGAGGAGGTCGAGAAGATGGTGTGGGCGACGCGCTGGGGCGCCGACACGGTCATGGACCTCTCGACCGGCCGCAACATCCACACCACGCGGGAATGGATCATCCGCAACGCGCCGGTGCCGATCGGCACGGTGCCGATCTATCAGGCGCTGGAGAAGGTCAATGGCAAGGCCGAGGATCTGACCTGGGAGATCTTCCGCGACACGCTGATCGAGCAATGCGAACAGGGCGTGGATTACTTCACCATCCATGCCGGCGTCCGACTCGCTTATATTCCGCTGACGGCGCGGCGCGTCACCGGCATCGTCTCGCGCGGCGGCTCGATCCTGGCGAAATGGTGCCTGGCGCACCATCAGGAGAATTTCCTCTACACGCATTTCGCCGAGATCTGCGAGATCATGGCCGCCTATGACGTGGCCTTCTCGCTGGGCGACGGGCTGCGCCCCGGCTCGATCGCGGATGCCAACGACGCCGCCCAGTTCGCCGAACTGGAGACGCTGGGCGAGCTGACGCAGATCGCCTGGAAGCACGATGTCCAGGTCATGATCGAAGGCCCCGGCCACGTGCCGATGCACAAGATCAAGGTCAATATGGAGAAGCAGCTCGCCGTCTGCGGCGAGGCGCCGTTCTATACGCTCGGGCCGCTGACGACCGACATCGCCCCCGGATACGATCACATCACCAGCGGCATCGGCGCCGCCATGATCGGCTGGTTCGGCACCGCCATGCTCTGCTACGTAACGCCCAAGGAGCATCTGGGCCTGCCCGACCGCGACGACGTGAAGGTGGGAGTCGTCACCTACAAGATCGCGGCCCACGCCGCCGACCTGGCGAAGGGCCATCCGGCCGCCAAGCTGCGCGACGATGCACTGAGCCGCGCCCGCTTCGAATTCCGCTGGCGCGACCAGTTCAACCTATCGCTCGACCCGGAGACGGCGGAGCAGTATCATGATCAGACCTTGCCGGCGGACGGTGCCAAGATCGCGCATTTTTGCTCGATGTGCGGGCCGAAATTCTGCTCGATGAAGATCACGCAGGAAGTGCGCGACATCGCCCGGCAAGGCATGGAGGACATGTCCGAGAGCTTCCGCAGGCAGGGCAGCGAAATCTATCTGCCCGCCGTACCGGCGGAGTAAGGGGCGCAAGCCGGAACCGGGCTCGCGTCCGCCCGGTTCCGGCAAGAGTCTGTGGAACTATCAGGCCCCCGACCGATCGATCGACGTTCGGCAGGTGATTCGCCTTTAGGGAGCTGGCCCCACAGCTCCAACACAATCGGCCGTAGGCCGATTCTCTCGACGCTATAGACATGCGCGCCGATTTTAGCGCATGCAGAGTGAACGGGGAATAAGGCGACCGGCCCTGGACGTCCTGTTCCCGGAACCTTATCGAGATCGGTGCCCTGAATGACTGCTCAGCCTCGCCTACTCGCGCTCGCGACCTCAAATCCACCCTATGTCCTTCAACAATCGGTGGTACGCGCCGAAGCCAGCCGCTTCTTCGGCACCGAGCGCGAGACCGAGCGGCTGTTGCCGGTGTTCGATAATTCCAACATCGACACACGCTATTCCTGCGTACCGCTCGAATGGTACGCCGAGCCGCACGGCTGGACCGAGCGCAACGCGCTCTATATCGAGAATGCCGTGCCGCTGCTGGAGAAAGCGGCGACCGAGGCGCTCGATCAAGCTGGGCTCAAGCCCGAAGACATCGACATGATCGTCGTCGCCTCGACCACCGGCGTCGCCACCCCCAGCCTCGACGCGCTGCTGATGGAACGGCTGCCTTTCCGCCGCGACGTGCAGCGCCTGCCGATCTTCGGCCTCGGCTGCGCAGGCGGCGTGCTCGGCATCAGCCGGGCGGCGACCATGGCGCGCGCCATGCCGGAGGCCCGCATCCTCTATCTGGTGGTCGAGCTGTGCGCTCTCTGGTTCCGGCGCGACGACCGCTCGAAGAGCAATATCGTCGCAACCGCCCTCTTCGGCGACGGTGCGGCCGCCGCGGTCATCTCCTGCCGCGGCGAAGGTCCGGCCTTCGGGGCTTCGGGCGAGCATACCTGGCCGGATTCGCTCGGCATCATGGGCTGGGATGTCGAGGCGGATGGCCTCAAGGCGATCTTCTCGCGCGACATACCGGCACTGGTGAAGAACAAGCTGAGCGAAGTGGCCGACGCTTTCTTCAAGCGCAACGGCCTAAGCCTTTCGGATATCGGCACGCTGGTCTGTCATCCCGGCGGCACCAAGGTGATCGCGGCGCTGGAGGAGGTGTTCGGCCTCGCCGCCGGCACCATGGTCGAGGCGCGCCAGATCCTGCAACGCTACGGCAACATGTCGGCCGCGACGGTCATGTTCGTGCTGCGCAAGATGCTCGACCAAGGCATCCGCGAGCGCATGCTGATGACCGCGCTCGGGCCTGGTTTCTCGACCGGCTTCCTGGTGCTCGACAACCGATGAGCAGCGTCCTCATCATCCTGCTGCTGGTCGCCGCTCAAAGGCTGGCGGAGCTTGCTTACGCCCAGCGCAATACCCGCCGGCTGCTGGCCGAGGGAGCCGTCGAGATCGCCCCCGGCCACTACCCGCTCTTCATCCTGCTGCATGGTTCCTGGCTGGTGGCGATGCTGTTGCTGGTGCCGTCCGGCGCCCCGATCAACGTTCCGCTGCTGGTGCTTTTCGTGGTGCTGCAGCTCATGCGCGTCTGGGTCGTCGGCACGCTCGGCCGGTTCTGGACGACGCGCATCATCACGCTTCCCGGTGCGCCGCTGGTCGCGCGCGGTCCTTATCGCTTCGTCCGCCATCCCAACTATCTGGTCGTCATCGGCGAGATTGCCGTCCTGCCGCTGGTGTTCGGCGCCTGGCAGATCGCGCTCGTTTATTCAGTGCTGAATCTGGCACTCCTCGCCTGGCGCATCCGGGCGGAGAACGCCGCCCTTGCCCTTCGTCGCGACCTGCATGGGTCGACGCAAGCGAGCGCGCTTTAACCCAACGACCTAGATCCATAACAGTAGAATGGCCCTTCGCTCTTGAAGCGGGGGGCCTTTTTCTTGGCTATATTTGATCGATCTCAAATCTCTCTCGCCGCCATCGCGCGCGGGATCGAGGCCGAACACCCTTTCATCGATGCCGACGAACCTTAAGTTCGTAGTAATGAACGGGAGCCTATAGTCGATCTAGCCATCGTGATGAGCGATTGGTGCGGGTCATAGCTGATCGTTCCAAACGACCAGTCGATCGCATCCCAACCGGGCATGCTGCGGGCGCAGCCGCCCATTGAGCAGGAAGTATGGTGTCCGAGGCGCTGCTTTCAGAACCGCAACCCCGGGACCGAAGCACTCATTTCGTCTTCGAGCACGCGGTTTTCCGGACACCCGAGGCCCGTTTCGCCCTGGCGGTGGACGGCACGCCTTCGATGATGCTGCGCTTGGCGGATCTCGACGCCGTGGTACCGATCAAATCCCTCTCGACCGAATTCGGGCTCGCGGAAACGCCGGATGCGGAGTTGCTCGATCAGGTCGTGGCGGGCCTCAAATATGTAAAGACCATCCGACCGGGCGATTCGATCCCGCGCGAACTTCTCGATGGCTCCGCGTCCTGGACGGTGGAAGAGCGCCATTTCGAGCTGGCCAAGGGCCGCATGACCCTGCAGATCTCGTCATGGATCACCGGCCAGGAGCAGGTCACGGTCGATCCGTTGGCGCTGATCCAGCTCGCCGACGATCCTGCCATCAAGGCGCGCGTCAACGAGGCCTTCAGCGAGATTGCCGTCAAGCTCAACCTGCCGCGCGACCAGCGGCAGACCGTCGTCGACCGTATCGAGCAGGTGGCGCGGGAGCTCAGTTATATCGAGGCGCTGCGCGAGCGCTTCTCCAAGATCAAGGAATGCCAAGAGAAGATCCAGCTATTCCACAAGCTCTACCGGCGCGACCGGTCGCTCGAGGAAGAGCTGATGCGGCTCGACACGCTGATCCGCCGTCCGATCGGGGAGATCAACAGCATCTTCGAGCAGCTCGACGCGCAGTGCGGCGAGATCATCAGCCTGCTGCGCAACCTCGACCGGCAGATCGCCTTCATCCGCGAAAGCCGGGACGATCTGCATCACCGCATGATGATCTGGGACGAGATCATCGATAAATGGCTGGGGGTTCCGGTCGAGCGCTCGACCGAGAACGAGCAGGTCATGAAGGAACTCTACCGTTTCCTCGCCCGCCATTTCATCATCGAAAAGACCTGGCAGCTCACCGGCGCCGCTTACGACCGGCGCTGAGCTTTAGAACAGATTGTCGATGGCGCTCTGATCGAGCACGGCGTCCTGGCCATGAACGATGGCCGAGCCCACATCGACGAGGCATTGCAGCTCCATCGAATAGGTGAGCGCCTTGTCGCCAAACCTGTCCATCTGACCGGCATCGAAGGTCGCGCGCAGAACATGCCGCGCTTCGTCGATCATCACATGCAGCTTGTGCGTATTCTCCTCGAACCGCATCAGCGTGTCCGGCGGCACATGCTCGTAAGCCTCGATCGCGATTGGCGCGAAAGCGAGGCCGCTGGTCTCGAAATGCTGCTGATAGGTTTTGAATCGCCAGGCTTCGACATCCTCGAGCATATCGGGCATGTCCGGCAACATGCCGAGCAGCATGATCACTTCATTGAAAAGATTGAAATAGTCAGTCGACAGCAGGGTCGAGGCGTCGATCGTGGTGCCTCTCACACGCTCGCGATAATGCTCCAGCATCTCGGTGCCCTGCACCCTATCCTCCGAACCCTGCCGTTGCACGGCGACGCGGCGCGCTTCGCCGGCTGCAGTGTCCCTTGGATTGGTTGATGCGGGGTTTACGAAAAGGGTTCGAGGGGTGCGTCATCTTGAATGGCGGCCCTGCGGCCGAGTTGATCGAGAGGATCCGCGCATCCATCCGGCGATGATCGGCAACGTTACGGCAGCAATGAAGATAGGAACGAGATAGATCGGCGAAAGCTGCTCCAAAGAGTGGATATAGAACACCATGAATTGACCGGCCAATCTCCGCCGCTGATCCACCTGCTTATCCTCCTTGTCAGACTACCAACTAGTAGGTAGCTTAATCACATGAGCCTAGACACTCGCACCATCCTGATCGAGACCGCGATCGATTTCGCCCGTCTGCGGGGCTATACGGCCTTTTCCTATGCCGACATCGCCGAAGCGGTCGGAATCCGCAAACCGTCGATCCATCATCATTTTCCGTCCAAGGAAGATCTCGGCGTCGCGATCGTCGAGGCCTACATGGCCGAGTTCGCCCGGCGTCTGAGCGGCATCACGGTCGAGATGACGGATCCGCTCCTCCGCCTGGAAGCCTATGCCGGCCTCTACCGCGAGGCGCTCAAGGCCGGACGCGGCTGCCTGTGCGGCGTGCTCGCCTCCGAGATCGCGGCCTTGCCGCCCCGCGTGCAGCTGGCGGTTCGGCAATTTCTGGCGCTTCATCTCGACTGGCTCGAGCGGACGCTGGCGGAGGACGGAGGCTTCGGCCGGCTACGCCACGATATCGTGCCGGCGCGAGACGCGGGAACCGTGCTCGCGACCCTGCAAGGCGCTCTTTCGATGAGTCTGGCGCTGCGGCAGCCGCGGAATTTCGAACATGCTGTCGGAGGGCTGCTCGCCGGCCTCGCCCATCACTCACAATAATAGGAGGAAGCCATGTATGACATGAACAATCTCAAGAAGCTGTCGAGCCTGGGCAAGCTTTCGCCGAAGACCATGGACGGGTTCAGCGCCTTCAACGATGCCGCCCTCGCCGAGGGAGCCATTCCCAAGAAATACAAGGAGCTGATGGCGCTGGCCGTCGCGCTCACCACGCAATGTCCCTATTGCCTGGAAATCCATCGCAAGGAAGCGCTGGCCGCCGGCGTGACCGAGACCGAACTGGCCGAGACCGTGTTCATCGCGGCCGCCTTGCGCGCGGGAGCCGCGATCACGCACGGCACGCATTTGCTCGCCGAGTAGGTCCTCTCATTCGATGTATCGAGCGCGGTCGGCTCGATCCGATCGCGCTATTTCGTTAAGCAGCAAGAGGCTTCCATCGTGAAGGTTTATGATTTCAAAGGCTTTCCCAACCCGGCCCGCGTTCGTATCGCGCTGGCCGAGAAGGGCTTGGCCGATCGGGTCGAGTTCGTCACCATCGACGTGCCCGGCGGCGAGCATCGGCGCCCCGGCTTCCTCGCCAAGAATCCCGCCGGCACGGTGCCGGCTCTGGAGCTCGAGGACGGTACGGTGATCTCCGAATGCACGGCGATCACCGAATATCTCGACAATCTCGACGGCCTGCCGGTTCTGACAGGCAAATCGGCGAAGGAGCGTGGGCTCGTCCACATGATGCAACGCCGGGCCGAGGTAAATCTGCTCGATGCGATGACGGCCTATTTCCACCACGCGACGCCGGGCTTGGGGCCGCAGATCGAGACCTACCAGAACCGCGAATGGGGCGAGAAGAATTTGGAGCGGGCCTTTGCCGGCATGCGCCAATTCGACGGGCTGCTCGCCAAGCAGCCTTACCTGGCGGGCGATAATTTCTCGATGGCCGATATCACCGCCTTCGCCGGCATCGCCTTCGCCGACTATCTGAAGTTCGAGACGCCGGCCGACTGCATCAATCTGCTGGCCTGGAAGGCGCGCGTCGCCGCCCGGCCGAGCGTCGCCGCGGCGTGATGCCGGAGGGGATGCCATGGAACTGAACGCCGACTTCTCCCGGCGCGCCGCAGTGCATGCGGCGCGCCTCGACTGGGTCGCCTCGCCGATGGCCGGGGTCGATCGGCGCATGCTCGATCGGATCGGCGCGGAAGTGGCCCGGGCCACCACGATCGTACGCTACGCGCCGAGTTCCGCCTTCTCGCCCCATACCCATGGCGGCGGCGAGGAGTTCCTGGTGCTGGACGGCGTGTTCTCCGACGAGCATGGCGATTTTCCCGTCGGCTCCTATATCCGCAATCCGCCGACCTCGCGCCATACGCCCGGGTCGGCGCCGGGCTGCACCATCTTCGTCAAGCTGTGGCAGTTCGATCCTGACGACCGCACCCAGGTTCGGCTCGATACCGGCACGATGGATTTCACGCCTGCATCCGGCCGGGAGGGCGTCGAGACCATGCCGCTCTTCCGGGATGCGCATGAAGAGGTGCGCCTCGAACGCTGGGCTGCCGGCGCCGAGATCCATCTGCCGGCCCCGGGTGGCGTCGAGATCCTGATCCTGGAAGGAATGTTCGATGAAGGCGGCGAGAATTTCGAGCCACAATCCTGGCTGCGGCTGCCGGCGGGCGCAACGCTGTCCGCCAGGGCCGGTAAGGAAGGATGCCGCCTTTGGATCAAGACGGGGCATCTCGCCCATTTGCGGCCGATGCCCGGCTGACGCTCAAGCCTGCATCAGCCGCTGGGCAAGCCCCGCCGAGATCGGCAGCCGAGCGCCGAACTCGTAATAACTGTAAGCCGGTGACGGGTTGACCTCGAAGCAATAGACGGAATCGTCCGGCGCTACCTTGAGGTCGATGCCGGAGAATTCCAGCCCCAGCGCGCGGGTGAGTGCGACACAACGAGCCGCCAGCTCGTCCGACAGCACCACCTCGCGCAGTTCGGCCGGCGTTCCCGTCTGCTCGCGCGCATAGCGGTAGTCGGTGGCGTCGCTGCGCACGGCGGCGGCAAAGGTAAAATCGCCTACGACATGCACGCGCAGCTCGGTGCCCTCGACGAACGCCTGGAACTGGGTCGGACACCAACGGATGCGGTCGAGCCGGACGAGATCCGGTTCTTCCAGCGTCCGCACGATCGAGCGGACCGCGCTGATCGATTTGAAGATCAGCCGGCCGTGCTGCGCGCCGAAGGCTCGGACCGCTTCGGGATCGTCGGTGATCAGGGTCTCCGGCGTGAGAAAGCCTTGCTGCCGGATGGTCTGAGCCTGAAACGGCTTCGACATGTTGGTGGCGGTGGGGGCGGCGCGATTGACGACGCAACCCGGCGCCACATCCATCCAGCGCAGCAAACTCTCATGCAGGGCCCGGCAATGGCGGCGTGCCGGCGCATCCTCGGCCAAGCCTTCCAGCTCGGGGAGATGGCGGTCATCCATCAACCGCGCATAGACAGCCCGGAAACCCTCGAGCGGATGATCGACGCCTTCGATCTGGAAGATCCCCCGGACCGCCCCCGCCGCGATCTCGATCTCGACACGGCAATCGGCAACGTGCCGCTGATTGAAGGTGACGAACGGAGCGCCGGCCGCTTCGAGCCGCGCCGCGACGAGCCGGAACGGCAACTCGCTCGGAATGCCGCAGAGCAGGATCATGCGGCCTCGCCGCCTAAGGCCCGCCGCAACCCTTGGATCAGCGGCTCGCCGCCTTGCCGCAGATCCGGCCAGGGACCGGCATGGGAGAAGCGCAGCCCGCCATCTTCCGCTTCGAACAGATCGATGCCGAGGAGGTCGGTGGTGCTCGCTGCGGCAAGGCTGCGGCAGGCGGCTCCGATCTCGTCCGGCACCTCCGCCCCGTAGAGCGCATCGCGCAGCACGATCACGGTGCGGATCGCCGTGCCCGGCGGCGCCAAGCCGCCATAGCCCTGCTCCGGCGGATCACGATCGGATTGCCGATAGACGGGCACCGCCAGGCCGGCGCGCGCGGCAAGGACCGCCCATTCCGAGATATGCCGCCACGCCCCGCCGATCCCCTGCGGCGTGGCCGGATTGATGGCATTGGGCAGACCCGCGAGCCAACTCAGATAAAAGGCCCCGAGCTCCGCCTCGGCATAGTCGCGATCCGCCGTCTCGGCCCGGCCGACCAACATGGACGGCACGGCGATAAGGCGGTTCAGAACGCCTCGTACTCCCTCTTGACGCAAGACGCGGCCGTCATCGAGTTCCACCACGAGACCGACCCCGCCCGCGCCCAACCGATATTCCCAGCGGCATGCCCGTTCGAGCTGACGCTCCGTGATCAGCTCGAGCGCCAGCCCTTCCGCGCGCAGCTCGGCGCAAGCCCAGTGAGCGGCTTCGTCGTAATCGTGGCAGAATGCCAGGAACAAGAGCAGCGCGACGTCAGCGGCGGCGCCGTCGCGGTGCTGGAGGGCTATCCTTCGGCGGGGTATCGGGCTCGTCCTTCAGCGCACCTTTGCTGAGATCCGGGCGTGACTCCGCCGGGATGAAATGCAGGAGCTTGCCGACCGCATCCTCCAAGGCCGCAATCCGCGCCAAAAGCTGCGGATCCGCCTGCGACGCCGCGGGCAGCACGCCGAAGGTCGGGTCGAGCACGACGTCGCCCTCCTTGATGATGCCCTTGGTGATGTCCCTGTGCTCTTTTTCGAACTTCTCGTGCTTCTGCTCTTTTTGGTCCTTGTTGAACTTGTCGCGCGAGAACTTGTCCGCCGCCTCGTCCTTCTCGACCTTTCCGGTCTCGGTCTTCTGCTTTAGCTGATCGACGATGACCTTGAAATGATTGAAGTCTTGGAGGACTTTTTCCTCGAAATCATCCTTGTCGCCGCCATCGTCACCGCCATTATCGTCCGCCGCCGGGCGAACACCCGCTGCTTTCTCTCGAAAGGGCTTTTGTGCCATCGCGCTGTCTCCCCCCTTGTTGCGCAGAGTGATCCGCGCCGGCCGCGCCAGAACTTACCGATGGAATCTGCCGCACGACCCTAGGCGGACCCTCGGACGTCCAGTGTTGACATCTGAACGATGCGCCGCAAGGCTATCTCGATCAAGTAATATTCAAATCGATGCTGTATCCCGTTTGACCCGCTCAACAAAATAAGGGAGGCGAGGTCCATTCGTTAGTTGCAATACGAACCGACCTTAACCTATGATCAGTTGAATTCGGACGAGACTCCAGACCTGCATTTACCTTCGATCTCGCGCCTCACCTTCGCGACCTTCAAATGGTCGACCACGACCAAAGGCAGCTCGAATACGACGCCATTACTGCGCTCGCCCATCGCTGAGCCCGAAGAGCGCAGACCTCGGTCACATCAACCCCAGTCCGCGCAGACTGGCGTGCTTGCCCGAACCGATGATCAGATGGTCGTGCACCTCGATTCCGAGCGGCCGCGCGGCGCCGATGACGTCCCGCGTCATCTCGATATCGGCCTTGGAGGGCGTCGGGTCGCCGCTCGGATGGTTGTGCACCAGGATCAGCGCCGAGGCGCCCAGCTCCAGCGCCCGCTTTACCACCTCGCGCGGATAGACCGGCGTATGGTCGACCGTGCCGGTCTGCTGCACCTCGTCGGCGATGAGCGCGTTCTTGCGGTCGAGAAAGAGCAGCCGGAACTCCTCGACGCGCGCGTGCGCCATGGTCGAGCGGCAATAATCCAGAAGCCGGTCCCAGGAGGAGAGCACCGGCCGCTGGACGATCTCGGCCTTGAGCACGCGCTGGAGGGCGGCCTGCACCGCCTTGACCGCCACCGTCGTGGTCTCGCCCATGCCGGCCATGGCCATGAGCTCGGCCGGCTCGGCATTGACGACGCCGGCAAAGCCGCCGAACCGCTCGATCAGCGCTTTGGCCAGCGGCTTCGTATCCTGCCGCGGCACCGCCGGAAACAGGATCAGCTCCAACAACTCGTAATCGGCGAGCGCCGCCGGGCCAGCCTCAAGGAAGCGCTGGCGCAGGCGCTGCCGATGGCCGTGATAATGCGGCTTGTCGGCCGCCTCACCCATGGGTCAGACCTGGTAGGGCGGCTTGGTATGGCCGGCAGGCGAGAGCGTAAAGATCTCGTACCCCTCCTCGGTGACGCCGATCGTATGCTCGAACTGCGCCGATAGCGACTTGTCCTTGGTCACCGCGGTCCAGCCATCGGCCAGGATCTTCACCTCGTAGCGGCCGGTATTGATCATCGGCTCGATAGTGAAGAACATGCCCGGCCGCAGGATCGGCCCTTCGCTCGGGTGGCCGTAATGCAGCACGCTCGGCGCCGAGTGGAAGACGCGGCCGAGCCCATGGCCGCAGAAATCGCGCACGACCGAGAATCTCTGGGCCTCCGCGAAGCTCTGGATCGCATGGCCGATGGCGCCCAGCCGGACGCCGGGCTTCACCACCTCGATGCCGCGCATCATCGCCTCGTAAGTCACGTCGACCAGGCGGCGCGCCTTCAGCGGCACTTTCTCGCCGACGAGAAAGGTGCGGCTGGTGTCGCCGAACCAGCCGTCGAGGATGACGGTGATGTCGATATTGATGATGTCGCCATCCATCAGCTTCCGCTCGCCGGGAATGCCGTGGCAGACGACATGATTGATCGAGGTGCAGATCGATTTTGGGAAGCCGCGGTAGTTGAGCGGCGCCGGCACCGCCCCATGATCGAGGATGAAGCCGTGGCAGAGCCGGTCGAGCTCCTCCGTCGTGACGCCGGGCTTGACCGTGGGCGTTATGAAATCCAGCACTTCCGCCGCCAACTTGCCGGCCTTGCGCATGCTGGCGAAATCCTCCGGCGCATGCAGTTTGATCCGCGCTTCCTCGGCGGCGCTCGGATCGAGCTGGGCCAAATCTGTCATCATCATCCTTTGCTTCCGCCCGCAACCTCAGTTGCAGGTCGTTACACAATAACACCAATCCTTACGCGGCGAACATGCTGCGGTTACTCAAGCCTTATATAGTCCGTCTCGTCCAACCAGGGAGGCCCACATGCAGACCCAGATTCATCGCCCGACCGACCACCGCGTTCTCGCCGTCTACGGCGCCTCCGACCTGGCCATCTTCGAGCTGCCGCGCAACGCCACCATGGCCGATCTGGCCGAGAGCCTGGCCCGCCGCGCACCCAATTTCGGCCAGCTGCCGGTGCATATCGAGATCAATCTCGCGCATTGAGGCCGTCCTCGGCGCGGCTACGACGAGCGCATCGCCATCAGCAGGCTGTTGCAGCCGTACGCTGCCGGGCCTAACTTGCTCGGCACCATGTCCGAACACGCTTCTCTCCCCACGCCGAAGACCGTCACGGCTTGCCTGCTCATCATCGGCAACGAGATCCTGTCCGGCCGGACCCAGGATGCCAACCTCGCCTATCTGGCAAAGGGGTTGAACGAAGTCGGGGTACGGCTGCGCGAGGCGCGCGTCATTCCGGATGTGCACGAGACCATCATCGCGACCGTCAACGAGGTTCGCGCCAAGTTCGACTATGTCTTCACCACCGGCGGCATCGGCCCGACCCATGACGACATCACCGCCGAATGCGTAGCCCGCGCCTTCGGGGTCGATCTCGTGCTCGATCCCGAGGCCAAGCGGCGGCTCGAAGTGCGCTATCGCGCCATGGGCGGTAATATGGAGATGAACGAGGCGCGGCTGCGCATGGCCCATGTGCCGGAGGGCGCCACCCTCATCGACAATGCCGTCTCGGCCGCTCCGGGCTTCCGCATCGGCAACGTCTTCGTCATGGCCGGCGTGCCGGTCATCGCCCAATCCATGTTCGATTCGGTCAAGCTGACCCTCGTCGGCGGCGCCAAGATCCTGTCGCGCACCATCGGCTGCAAGCTGTCGGAAGGGGCGATCGCCAAGGATCTGGGCGAGGTCCAGGTAGATTTTCCCGGCGTCGATATCGGCTCCTATCCCTATTGGAGCCGGGGTGGCGGATTCGGCGTCAGCCTGGTGCTGCGCGGCCCCGACGCGGCGGAGCTCGACCGAGCCGCCCAGGCTGTCTCGGCGATGATCGTTCGGCTGGGCGGCGAGCCGGCCGAAGTCGACCCAAGCTGAAACATTACAAATTCTCGCTCGCTCCCGGCGGCGCTCTGTGGCACGAACAGCGCGTCAGAGATTGCGGACGTGGCGAAACCGGTAGACGCAGCAGACTTCAATTGGAGTGCCCGCGGGGAAACCCTCGGTGCAGAACCGCTCAAAGTCGGGGAACGCTAAGGGGTCACCTAAGCCAATCCCGAGCCAAGCCCATTTCGTGGGAAGGTGTAGAGACTAGACGGGCGGCGCCTAAAGTCCGAGGGCCAAGGCGAAGGGATAGTCCAGACCACGAACGCCGACCGGCGGCGGCGAAAGCCGAAGTGGTAAGAAAATCTGCACTCCGTAAGGAGGTGGGGGTTCGATTCCCCCCGTCCGCACCAAAACTCGAATCGGCTGCATCGATTCGTATCTCATCAGCGAATCCCGACTATCATATCGGGGCGGCGTCGAGCGGATGTGGATCTGGAGGGAAAGAACGATGCCGGACGACCCCGACAGCTTCATGCAGACCTTCAAGCCGGTGGCCGGCTCTCAACGCTTCACCGTCCGGCACGCCAGCGTCTATCGATATTCGGAACCGGTGGGCTTCGGCGAGCATCGGATGATGTTTCGGCCGCGGGCGAGCCACGATCTACGCCTGGTCGCGACCGATCTACGCATCTCGCCGGCGCCCTCACGCCTGCACTGGCTACACGATGTGTTCGACAATTCCGTCGCGATCGCGACCTTCGCCGACAAGGCCGCCGAGCTGGCCTTCGAAAGCCAGGTGACGCTCGAGCATTTCGAGGCGCCGCTGCCCGACTATGCGCTCGAGCCTTACGCCACGACCTGTCCTTTCGCCTATGGCGACGAGGAAGCCTCGGATCTGGTGAAAGCCCGCCATCGTCAATACCCCGATCCGGATGTCGACAGCTGGGCTCGGCGGTTCGTGCCCGGCGGGACCACCGGCACCATGTCGCTGCTGCGCGCCATGATGTTCGCGATCAGAAACGATTTCCGATATATGCGGCGCTCCGAGAAAGGGGTCAATCATCCAGGCGACACCCTTCGCAGCCGCAGCGGCAGCTGCCGCGACTTCGCGGTCCTGATGATGGAGGCGGTGCGCTCGCTCGGCCTCGCCGCCCGCTTCGTCAGCGGCTACATCTTCGTCCCCAATCACGACGCGACGCGCGGCGGCGGCGCCACCCACGCGTGGCTGCAGATCTTCCTGCCGGGCGGCGGCTGGGTCGATTTCGATCCGACCAACAATATCGTCGGCAATCGCCATCTCATCCGCGTCGCCGTCGCCTGGGATCATCGCCGGGCCATGCCGCTCTGGGGAACCTGGTATGGTGCTCCGTGTTCATTTCTCGGCCTTGAGGTCGAGGTGAGCGTCACGGAGGATCAATAGTGGATGCCGTCCATCGTTGATGACCGTCCAGAGGGTTTGATCCAATGAAATTGCGTGTCGGTTACGAGTTGATCTACGAGTGCCCGCAACCGACGCCGATGATGCTGATGCTCAACACGCATCACGCCCACGCGCAGGACGTTCTGATCCCCGACCGGCTCGTGACGGACCCGCAGGTTCCGGTCCGCCTCTATCGGGACGGGTTCGGCAATCTCTGCAGCCGGATCGTGGCGCCGCAGGGCCGGATTTCCCTGTCGACGACGGCGTTGCTGGAGGTTTCGGACCAGCCCGAATCCCATCCGCCCGAGGATTTTCAGCACCCGGTTGAGGATCTGCCGGATGACAGCCTCGTCTTCCTGCTGGGCAGCCGGTATTGCGAGACCGATCTGCTCTCCGACATCGCTTGGCAGTCCTTCGGACAAACCAAGCCAGGCCGTGACCGCGTCCAGGCCGTCTGCGATTTCGTCCATGGACACATCAAGTTCGACTACGCTCATGCCCGCCCGACCAAGACCGCGTGGGAAGCCTATCGCGAGCGCCAGGGCGTCTGCCGCGACTTCGCCCATCTGGCGGTCGCTCTCTGCCGGGCGCTCAATATTCCGGCGCGGTATTGCACGGGCTACATCAGCGATGTCGGTCTCGAGCCGCCCTTCAGCCCGATGGATTTCGCGGCCTGGTTCGAAGCTTATCTCGGCGGCCGCTGGCAAACTTTCGATCCGCGCAACAACGCGCCACGGATCGGCCGGGTCCTGATGGCGCGCGGGCGGGATGCCGCCGACGTCGCCATCAGCAATAATTTCGGTCCGACGAAGCTCGTCAAATTCGAGGTTCTATGCGAACCGGCGTGAGAAGAACGAAGGTCCCGGTCAGGAGATCGATAACAGCGCCGGCCGTGGCCTGGCACGCCGCCGCCTCAGCCCCTGCCCGGCCACCATGGCGAGCTTGAAGGACGACCGGCCGGTCGCACGATCGGTCTGGACGATATAGAGCCGCGGACGCCGCACACGCCGGGAAAAATGCTCGCGTCCGCCTTCCGCTTCCTCCGGGCGTCGCCATACCAGAACGGCGCGTCCGGCGAACGGGCGCGGTGCCGCGGGCCGCTCGGCGTTCGAATCATACGGCCAAGGACCGTAATAGCTGTCGGCATAGGCGGCGAAGCCGTCCATCCAGGCCTTGGCCGCGAACTTCGCCATCTGCTGCATCAGCGCGTCGATCCGCAACAGCCAGCCCATCAGTCGTTCAACGCGCGAGGGCCGGCGAGGGAGCCTGGTGACGGACGGAAACTCTTCGGCAAGCGACGTCTTACTTCGAACCGCCTTGCCGATTTCTTGAGAATACCAAGTCATGTGACCTCCTGCACACCCAATGGCAAGTACTCGCCCCAACAGACGGTCGAGACGATCTTGCATGTTATGGCGGGAGAAATTGTCAGCGCGATCTTACGGCATGATGTCGCGGCCCCATAATCGCGTTACGATCGCAACGGAAACGGGATACGCCGCCTTATTGCGCCGCTATTCGCGGGCTATAGCATTGCAGCTGACGGGATGGAGCCCTGCCTTTATTGCAGCCCGATCGCTGAATTAGTGCAAATCGACTGCATTTGCCTTGAGATCTTCAAGAGCGCAGAAATCGAGCGCCCCTTCATGCGTCGCGCGCAGAACAACGCGCGGTGCGCTCCCCGCCTCCAGCGCTTCCTGCCAGCGCGGCGCACACAGACACCAGCGGTCACCGGGCACCAAACCGCGAAAGCCGAATTCCGGCCTTGATGTCGAGAGATCGTTGCCCCTTGCCTTGCTGAAGGCCAGGAATTCAGCCGTCATGACCACGCAAACGGTATGGCTGCATAGTTGACAAACCGTGCCCCCTGCCCTACCCTACAAATTGGCGGTTCTATTGGGTTTTTTGCTCGCCGCGCCTAAGAATGACCGCGGAAAGCTGGCAAATGGCACCCACCAGAACGCCCACCAGAGGAGCAAGCCCTTTCATGTCAAAGACAGCTTCGAACGTCTCCAATCTCGCGGATCATCGGAAACGGCTTGGCGCTCTCGACGCGGAGGCGCCGGAGACGCCCGCGGCCGGAAAGCGAGTGGTCGAGGCGGATGACGACGTTATCGCCCAACTTCCCAAAGACCGAACTGAGTATGTTGTGGAGGGCGTTTCGGGGCTTCGCGTCCGACGCGGCCCGCGATCAATTTCGTTCCTGGCCGAAATCGGCGTGAACGGAAAACGCTACCGGAAGACGCTCAAAGCGAAAACGATCAAGAAGGCCACGAATGAGATTGCGGCGCTGCGCCATCAGCTCGACGATGGCATCGTGCCGTCTAACAAGGAGCCGGCCAAACAGGAACAGCTCACCCTCGAAAAGCTTCTGGTGGCTTGGGAGCGGTCGCAGGCACAGAAGGGGCTGAGCCCGCGTTACGTCCATGACGACGGCACGCTTTTGCGGAGCCACGGGCTCGCGCGCTGGGGCGCTGGGCTGCCGGTTCGCTCGCTGACACGGACGATGATCTCGGAAGCCGCGCAAGCATGCCTGGCGGCAACGACCGAAAAGAAGCGAGCCGACAGGGGCACGGGAAGGCACGCGAACCGGCTACTACGAGCGACGCGCCAGATGATCCAATGGGGCAGCGTCCAATATACCGAACTGGAGGATTTCAAGAACCCGGCTGTAGGAATTCCGCTGGTCGCTAAGGAAAACGCGCGTGAGCACACGCTGACGGCCCCCGAGCTGTGCTGCGTTTGGCTCGCCGCGAACGAGCTGCCTGAGCCCAAGCGCCAGTTCGTCAAGCTGCTGTGCGTGCTCCCGATGCGCGTTGGCGAGCTTATGGCTCTGGAATGGGACGACCTGCAACTTGATCCCACCCCCGAGAAGGAAGAAGCCGCCGCCGGTCTCGATACGTGGTCGGACGATTTCGGCGATGGGCCGGCCGCGGAAGGGCTCGACGGCGGCCCGGTCATTCTGATACCGGCCTCGCGGATGAAGGGCCGGCGGGACCACGCTATTCCTTTGAGCCCTATCGCGGTGAAGCTCTTCAGGAGCATTCCAAGGCGGCACGAGCGCTTCGTTTTCCCGGCCGAACTGAGACCGACCCGCGAGATTGTCGCGATGTCGGCGCCCCAACAAACCAAGTCCGAGTTGGGCGAGGCGGCCGAGAAGATCCGGCTTGAGGCCAACAAGCTGCGCAGGTTGGAGAGCCGGCCGGAGAAACGTGCACCCTGGCCGCTGATCCGGCCTTGGGGCTGGCATGATCTGCGCCGCACGATCAGCAATCAGTTGCAACGCATGGGCTTCGCAGAGAGCGATATCGCCGGCTGCCTCGCCCATGCGTCCGCCAACACGGTAACGCGGAAGCATTATGCCCAGCTCAAGTTTCCGGGCTTCGGCGGCCGGCGAGCCGCACTCGACGCATGGTCACTTCAGCTTATCGAGGTAGTGAGGAAGACCCCTCCGGTCAACCTGCCGAAGGAGAAATTCGGCGATGACAGTTTCTCGCCGGGCGTGGATGACGATGATGGGGTTCCCAAGCTGACGGACAATCAAGAGCCATGGGCACGGCTTACCGAAACGGATCGGGACGGCGACAAACCGGCAGCGTGAGAGGCGCCGGCCGGTGCGACCAACGCGAGGCCGAAGCATGATAAACTCGGGATCAGATATTCCAGATCCCGAGGGTTGCCGCCATGTCTGCGCAGAAGCTTCTGTTTAATCACGGCGACTTGGTCGCGGCCGGCATCAACCTATGCGCCGACCGAATTCGTGCGCTTGAGGCTCAGGGGAAATTCCCTCGCGCCCTGACGCTTACGCCGGGCCGGACAAGCCAACGGTTTTGGCTGGCATCGTCTATCACCGCTTGGCTTGAGGAGCGGGCTTCGGCGAGCGAGGCGGACGCTGCGGCACGGATCGCCAGCGCGCGAGCGCAGGTGCCCGGACGGCGGCCCAGAAGCAGCTCGATCGATGCCGCCCGGCGCCGGGCGGAGCGCCACGAGGCGCTTGCCGTCGTCGCGCGCCGACAGGTGGCCGAGTTCGAGGCCCAACGTGATCAGGCGACCAAGCGATGAGGCCGCGGATTTCGGAGGCCCGAAAGCTCGTCAAGAAGGAGCAGCGGTCTTTACAGCGGCTTGAGCCGGTCTTCGACGAGCCGAGAATATCGTTTGACGGCTTGCTCGCCCGAGGATGGGTGCCGCATGAAATTGACCAGTTGAAGCCGATATCGGCGACGGGCGGTCGCAAAATCTACGCGATGAGCGCGGCGGTCGCGTTCGAAGAGCGCGCGTTCCGCAAGGCCGGGCCGGCGAGCCGGCCGCCAGCTCTCCCCGAGCCCATCCCGACGTCGAAGCCGGCACCCAGGGCCGCGCCGGAGCCCGTGCAGCTCGATCCCGAGCCGGTCGCGGTTATCGACGATCGGGCCGAAATTCTCGAAGATCAGCGGCAGCGCAGGTTGGCGCGCGACGCGGAAATTGCCGCCTCGAAGTCGAGCCCGGTGCCGGCGGAACTACGGGGAACGCACGAACCGGCCACGCCACCGCAGCGCGAGGCGCCCATGCAGCATGTCGACGCCGCCCCTGCCCAGACGACACCGGAACCGACCCCTGCACCAGCGGCGCCAGTAGCGCCTCCGCGGCGGCTATCGCCGGATGATGATGACTACGAGTGGTTCGCAGCGCGGCCAAATGCGGAATTTCGCGTCCGCGCCGGAATTCCACCGGAGCATGTGCCGCAGGGGGTCAAGGTGATCTGCCGCGCACTCCGGCTCGGTCGCGTCGAGCGCGTCTCGCGACGACCATTCGTCGTGAGCGACTTATCGCCGGCTGCGCTTCTCGATCTTTCCGCGCTATGGGACTTGACCGGCTTATACCCTGACCTGTCAGATCGGCGGACGTAGCTTGTCGAGAAGCGCCGTCCAGGTGTCATCCTCGATCTTATAGCGATCGACACCCGTCATCCGCCGGTGCATATCCCTGTTGTTCTCGCTTTCAAGTACATCACCGAGCGAAATAGGATAGTCGTCAGGACCGCATCGCAGCTCTACGAGCCGATATTTCCGGCGCAAAATAGCACCGCAAAGGCCGTAGGTATCCATAATGTCCCGTGCATAAATTTGCTCAACGGGAAAACCAGGCCGCCACTCATAGCTTATGCGATTAGTCATAGGGTGCCTCCTCTCTAGTTAGAGAACACCGAGTTAACGGCACGGTCAATAGCATCGTTATCGCGTAGTCTAAGTATGTAAAATTGCTTTTACTTGTCGCGCTCGGGGAAGGCCCGCCCGTAGGCCGGCACGATGAAACGCCGCGTATGCTCTGCGGCGGCAACCTCATCCCAACCGCGCGCCCTGCGCAGGGTCTCCCAAACGGCGCCTTCGAAGCCCGCTCCTGGCCGCCATAGGCCCAACCCACACCCGCCAAAATCTGTGATATAACCAATCTAGGTCACAGCGAAAAACGTAGCGGCGCACCGAGAGGCGCTGCACGCGATGGCGGAGAGAGCGGCGCAAAGCCGGCCCCGCGTCAGCAGTCGAAGCCAGGCAGTGCCGGCCCGACAATCGAACCCCGATAAGGCCTCAGCGCGCGTAGCGCGTTGCCCTCAACCGGCGCCCTGCGGCGCTATCGGGAGTTTCCAATGACCACTCAAGATCCCATTGCCTTGGAACCGCTCATCGTCAGCGAGGACGGGTTGCGCACGCTCGGCATTCCGTTCCGGCGCGAAACTCTTGTCCGGATGACGGCCGCCGGCCGGTTTCCTCGCAAGGTGCCGCTCGGCAGCAGAAAGGGCGGATATCTGGTGAGCGAGATAAGGACGTGGCTGGCCGAGCGGGTCGCTGCCCGCGACGCTCAGACGGTGCAGCCATGAGCAACGTCGCCATGTTCCCGCCCGGTCGGGTCAAGCGGCTGACCGCGGCCGGCGCCGCCGTCGCCCACGCACTTGAGCATGCGAAGGCTGGCTTCGCGGTCTTGCCATGCTCGCCTGGCGGCAAGCTCCTTCTCGGGCTGAAGCCCGCTGCCGCGACGCTCGATCCTGTGACGATCCATCGTTGGTGGGACGAGGCGCCCGGCGCGTCAACGGCGGTCCCGCTCGGATCGATTTCGGGCGTCATTGCCGTGGAGCTGCTGGGGCCGCCGGAGGTGGTCGCACCGATGCGAGCTGCGACGGAACGCAAGCTGGGCAAGTCGGCCGTGAGCGCCAGCGCGGCCGGGAAGGCTCTGCTGTTCTACCGCAAGAGCGGCGCAACCCCGTCAGACGAGCTGACCTTCCGCATGCCCGATGGCCGCAAGGGCGCCCAGCACTTCCACGGGGACGGCCGAATTCTCGTTCTAGGGAATGTCGCCAAGGCGCCCCCGCGGGTGGTACGGGCGGCTTGATGCATGAAGCCCGGCCAAGCGGCCGGCAGATACGAAAAGGCCGCCGAGGCTGGCGAAAGCCCGGCGGCCGGTATTGAAGGGCGTGCTCAAATGTTGACAGCTAATGTAACACAAACTGGCGCAATTGCAAACCCGGCACTGGCGGATGAAGTCGTTGACCTGGCAATGGCGGGTTGGCGCCTGTTTCCGTTGACGAAAGAACGGACGCCTTACCTCAAGGGCTGGCCCGATCTGGCGACCAGCGACATGAGCCAACTCAGCCGGTGGTGGCGAGCATGGCCGGACGCCCTAATCGGCGTGCTGACGGGCGCCGAAGCGGTCGGCTTCATCGTGATCGATGTCGATTGCGGGCGCGGGAAGGTCGGGGCTCAATCTCTGGCCGCCTTGGAGGCCGAGCACGGCGCGCTGCCGAAGACGGTAGAGGCGCGCACCGCTTCCGGCGGCCGGCACCTCTACTTCACCCTCCCGTCCGGCGTCCATGTCCCGAACCACAACGCGGGCAAGCGGCTCGGCCTCAACGTCGATGTCAAAGGCATGGCTGGCTACGTGGTCGCGCCGCCGAGCCGGCGGGCGGACGGAGGCGCCTATGCCTGGACCAACGCGCCCTATGACACGCCGATGGCACCCTGCCCCACTTGGCTGCTCGACCGCATCCGCGCTGGCGCGCAGCTCGATCCGCCGGCGCCATCCGTCAGTTTGGACGAGAGGGACATTGAGGCGGCCGAGCAACGAGCCATTGCCCACCTCAAGACCGCGCCGGCCGCCGTCGCGAACGGAACGGGCGAGCCGACCACATTTTCCCTCGCATGCCTTCTGAAGAATTGGGGCGTGCCGGAGCATCGCGCCGTCGAGCTGATGATGGGCGATTGGAACGGCCGATGCTCGCCGCCATGGGATCAAGAGGAACTGGCCGCTAAGGTCGCCAACTCCTACGCCTATGCCCAGGATGGCGAAGGCTCGCGCTCGCCCGCCGCTGACTTCGAGGCGGCGGAGGAATTGCCGCCGGAAAGCGGTGTCAGCCGGCGCATATCGGAAACGGCCGGACGCAACGAGCCCGATGATGAGGAATGGGGACCGACCAGCCGGACGAAGGAGGCTCTTGCTCAGCCGGCTTGGCTATTTGACGAGTGCCTGCCAGCGGATGGGACCGTGCTTCTGTTTGGCAGACCGGGCCTCGGCAAATCGACCTTGCTGACGGCCATGGCGATCGACGCCGCCACCGGCGCCGAATATCTCGGCTTCGAGATTTCAGAGCGGGTCAAGGTTCGGCTCGCCCTTCAGGAGGACGCCAAGCTTCATCAGCGGCGCAAGATCATGGCGCTGTTGGAGCACAATGGCCGGCCCGAAACGGCAGCGGACGGGAGCCTGTATTTCTCCGGCCCGGACAACGGAGCGATCGTTATCGCGCGCAAGGATGCCGGCGGCGCTATTATTCGGACGCCCTTTGCGGACAAGCTGGTCAAGCGCTGCCAGGCGAAGGGCTGCCGGCTGTTGGTCCTTGATCCCTTCGTGAAGCTGTTCTCCGGCCTGGACGAAAACAACGCCGCGGACATGCAGGGGCTCGTGGATATCACCGACGCCATGGCGCGGGAGATCGGCGGCCTTGTGGTCATCACGCACCATGAGAACAAGGCGGGTGGCCTGCGCGGCTCGATCGGCATCGAGAGTGCGTTCCGTCATATCCTCCATCTCGTCGCGGTCGAGCCGGCGGAGATCGGACAGAAACCGGCGAGCGGCGGCCCGAAGGCGCTCAAGCTCTACGTCTACAAGTCGAATGTGGGCGAGAAGGACAAGAGCTGGTATTTCCGGCTCTCGAAGGTCTATCTCGCCAATGAGAAAGCCGCTCATGAGGCGCAGAGCGTTGACGACGTGCTGATCCGGCAACGCGGGTCGGACGGCAAGCGGTCGCCACGCATCAAGCCTGTGCCAGTCGTCGAGCGCGTCCAGGACAGCACCGTCACGGCCGAGCGCCGGGAAGCGCGCCAGGAGCGAGATGCTGAAATCCTGACCGCTGCCAAGCTCGCACTTGGTGCCTCGGCCGAGCGGTCGCTCGTGAAGACGGCCAGGGGTGTCACGATCGCCCTGAATAAGGGCCACGCCAAAAAGGACCAGATCGGCGAACGAGCGGTGAAACAGCGCCTCGCGCGAGCGCTTTGGCTCGATAGGCCAGACGGCCTCATTGGCGAACGCTGCACGGTCGAAGTAGACGGGGTTCCGTTTGTCCTATGGGGCACGCGAGCCAGCGTCGCGGCCGGCCCGAAGGGCGCTTGGACGATCCATTGCGAACCTCCCGCCGCGGCCGCTGCTGCCGATTTCAAAGATGACGGAGCTTGAGGGCATCCGGCAAAAGCCTTCAGCAGGGCTGTCCACAGCGGCAGTCCTGCTGCAAGTGCGCCCTCGCCAGTAAACCGGGTGTCGGACAGTTGATGAGAGTTTCACTTCTCAAGGAGTAGTAAAAGGCATACTATCGACATGAGCAACACACACATCCAGCGGTCCCTAGGGTTGCGGTCAGTGCGGGGCAGTGCATAGAACATTCGGGGAATGCGGAAATGCCCGTTTGGGAAATATACGAAAAGCGTCAAAAACGCCTGAGAGGAGAGATGTCCGACGTCTATAAATATCTTAGACTTCCTGACCCTCTATTAGTGCAGATTGTTCAAATATATACCGAATTCTTTGAGGGAATTTCCAGATTCGATTTCATCGAAAATATATTTAATGACATACTTATTATTCTTCGGCGTGAATTTGGCGTTTTCTCGCTGGTAAATTCCTCGGATTTGGAACCATTCCATGAAATAAAGCAGTATCTTCTTTCAAGATCGCCCGTAGAGCGGCAACTATCGGTGATCGAATTGATATTCCGCGCAATCGATACTTTTGCGAGAGAAGGAATATCAGGTAATACATTACGTTCCGAAATAGATCCAGATGACGCAATCAACGAGCTTAACACACGATTTAGAGAGAATGGTGTCGGATATCAGTATCAATCAGGAGATATTATTCGAGTTGATTCGGATATACTTCACTCTGAGGCGGTAATACCGGCATTTAATTTGTTACGCGATCCAGTTTTTAAAGGGGCGAATGAAGAATTCCTGAGTGCGCACGCGCATTACAGAAACGGGAACTGCAAGGAATGCATTGTAGACTGCGCCAAGTCCTTTGAGAGCACCATGAAGATAATTTGCGACAAACGAGGATGGCCTTGCGCGGCTGGAGATACGGCATCGAAGCTTGTCGGAACCATTCTCGATAATGGCTTGGTGGATAAATTTTGGCAGACGCACTTCTCTGCTCTCCGCAACATGCTGTCGAGTGGAATACCAACTCCGCGAAACAAGGTTGCCGCCCATGGCCAGGGGGCGGATATAAGTGAAGTGCCTCAGTATCTAGCCAGTTACATACTACACCAGACTGCGGCAACAATTCTCATGCTGGTCGAGGCGGACAAGGCCCTTCCATAAGCGACCATGGCGGCGGCGGCGGATGCCGGAACGTTCCGTCTTGTGTCAGAGAAATCCGTTCCGTTCATAAGTCCTTGTTCCACAACGAGATAGTTAGAACGCGCGGGGGCGGACAAAACCCGAAAACTGGCTGAAATGCTCGCCTGACACAGCCGACACAACGGAACGCGGAACGCCGCTTTGATTTTTGTCAATGAAATCAATATGGAACGCTGACACAACCCCCATATAGGGAAACCCTACTCGCTGAGGCGATCGGGTTCCCTAGCCCCCGTGGCCAGAATGAGCCGCTTGGGATAGAGCGGCGCTCAGGAGCAAATCGGGACAGCTCTTTAAATTCTGACATCCCGTCAGTGCCGGTATGCTGCAACGGTGGACAGGACTAAGGCTGGCCATAGAGCCCTGGATGACGCCGCGCGCATATCGGTCGAAGTGGTCATGCCGCCAGGTGTGGGCGTAGCGGCGACAGCTCCGCATCATCTCTGAGGGCTCTCGCTGATCGGCGCAAGCGCTCGTGAAAAATGCCGCGACGCGTGATCGATATGCCGGAAAGGCTCATCGTCGATTTATCCTCGGCAAGCGGGCCGGCCACGTTTCGGGCGCCACCTGCCAGGCCGCCAGCGCGTCGCCGAAAGCTGCTCCGGCGACCAGCTAAATCCCGCTGACAGCCCACACGGCTGCCGAGACAACACCTGCGATCTCAGCAGCGGCAAGGGTTTAGAGCTTCCCGGTCGAGCTGGTGGGCGCGTTCGATGAGCGATTTAACCCGGCGGAAGCTCGCTGGACGCCGTTTGTTCGACCGGGCCGGCGCCGGGGCAGACCCTCCCCCTTCCCGTCCGCGCGGGGTCGATTTCCCGATCAGGGGGTGCGGCCTGAAGAAACACCTCGATCGTGGCGTCTTATCGCCCCGTCGCCCAAGCGCCCCCTCATCTTCCGGGCCGCCGGGTCTCTCCCGGCCGCAATTCCCGATCGACGTTCGCTCGGATCGCCGATACCCAAAAATTCACTATTTTCGATTTTTCGGCGCCCTTATTGCCCGACCGGCCAGACGTCACCCCTGACGATTTTCCCGGCTCGGCCGGCACACGCTGAGGACGTGGTAGACTTGCCCCCTGCTAAAGCGACCAAGGGACGCCTATCATGCCCACACCTGCCGAGCGGCACGCCGCAGAAGCCAAGCGCCTCGCCAAAGAGATCCGGGAACGCTCGCTCTCGGCCGGTGAGGATAAGGACGTGGCCAGCAGGCGCGAGTTGGTCGCGAAGCTCGCGCACCTCGCGGAGCATTCGACCGATGGACGACAACGCGCGTCGTCAGCACGCGAGTTGCCCGGCGCGCGCGGGCGCTTGGCCGCCGCACTCGGCGTCGAAGAGAACGACATGCTCGTGTATGCCGCCCCTGCCCCCGCGGGCTCGACGATCGGGGCAGCGAAGCATCGCCGCGGCCGGCCGCCCGGTCGAGCCCGCCGGCCCGAGGCCGCCGCGCCGGACATCTCAACTGCTGCTGCACCTGCCGGAGCGCCGCCGGCATCGGCCGAGCTGAAGACCTTCGCTGAGCTGATCGCCGATCGGCTGCGACCCGCTCGGCCTCGCTCCACCGCGCCCGCGCCGCTGACCGTTCCGCCGGCCGCTCTCGCGCCGGCAGCCGCGGTGCCGATCAGCACGGCGTCGGGATCGGGAGGCCCGGCACCGGCAGCTCCCGGCGTAAGCCCGGCGCGCGCCGCGCTGGCTGTGCTCGAAGCTCGTAGGCGCGGCGAAGGGCCGGCCGGCGGACCGAACGTTGCAACCGCGCTCAAAGCCGCGTTGGTCGAGCGCGATGCCCAGATCGAGCAACGCGAGGATTTGATCGCGCGCCAGCGCCACGAGATTGCCCACCTGCGCCGTCAGCTCTCGGGAGAGGGCGCAACCCTGCGCGAGCTTGCCGAAGCCGCCGACGCCTCGATGCTGGCCTTGCTGCTCCGCATCGGGCCGCGCGCGCTCAAAGCCGCCGGCATTCTGCCCGGCGACGCGTTCCAGCTCGCCGGGAATGCCGTTGCCTCGGCGCGAGCGCGCCTGCGCGAGCTACCAAAGCCGTATGGATTGCCGCCGATCCCGACAGTCGAGCCGGAGCCTCAGCCACCAACGCCGACCGACTTCAGCGGCGCCCAATGGGACCACACCGATAGCTGGCGCGGCTTCAAATTGCGGTCGGCCTGACAGAATGTCGCAGCAAAACCGTCAGTCGAAATTCTCGTTAGGAAGGCGCGCCGCTCGGGAATAGCATCTTCCGATGGCTGATGCCCCCGAGGCTCTCGCGCAATCGCTGCTCGACCAGTACGGCGCCGGTGCGCTCGCTGTGGCCGAGCAGGCAGCGGCAAACGTGCGCATCGTCCCGCTGGACGAGAAGGCCACGTTATGGGCGCGGGTGATCGAAGCGATTAAGCGGCGGCGCGACGAAAACTGACGCTTGGGCCGCCGATCCGGGGCACGTGAACGCACCGTGCCAACTACCTAATACCCTGATCTGATAGGCGTTTTCCGCGGGCGTTAGCGATCTGCCCAATTCTCCGCTCAGACGTGTTATCTCTTGTCAAGCGAAAAGTCGCTTCGACAGGAGATTTTTTCATGCCCTCCAGCCTCCCCTTCCGCCGATCGAGACCGAACGTCGCCGCGATCACAGAGCCGGCCCCCGAGCTGGCGCAGCTCGCGGCGCTCGATCAGGTCGAAGCGGGTCTTGCCGCCCGGCATCGAGCGACGCGCGAGCGCGAGCAAGCGCTCGCTGCCGAGCGTCGCGAACTGGCCGGGCCGGCGCTTCTCGCCGACGACCCCGCCTCGAAGAAACGCCTTCTGGCGATCCGCGGTGAAATCGCGGCGGTCGGCTCCGAGGTTGCCGAGATCGAGGACGCCCTCGCAGCGCTTGGCGCGCAGCGCGCGGACGTGAACGCGTCGCTCGCCCGAACCTGTCGTGATCGCGCGCTTAGCGAGGCCCGCGAGCTGGCGGAACGGTACGTCGCCGCGGCCGATGCGATCGACGGGCTCCTGAGCCAGATCGCGGTTCATATCGAGACGTGCGCTGACAGCGCGCAGGCGCTCGGGGCGCTCAAAGAACACCTTGGCGGGGCGGCGCCCGTGACCGCTCGGCTCGTTGGTGACGGCCTGCTGCAACAGTCTTGCTGGCATGCCAGCGCGGGCACCGGGATTTTCTTCGGCGCGCGGCGGCGGGTAGCTATCGGCGCGGCCGAGCCTATCTCCGTAACGGCGCGGCGCGTCCTCGGCCACCTGATTGCGGGCCGCAAGGGCGAGGTGGCTTGATCATGGCGACCTGGCTGAAACGTCTCCGCGTCAAAGAAGTTTCGCTGGTCGACAGGCCGGCCTGCCCCGGCGCCGATATCATCTTGTCGAAAAGGGACGACGGCGAGGACTTCATCCTTGTCGGGAATGAGGCCGGACAGCCTACCGGGATCATCTGCAAGCGCGCGGATGCCACCCTCTGCGCCTATGGCCCGGAATTTTTGACGCCTGAAATCGTCGCGCACTTTCAGCCGACCGAGCCGGTCGATATCGGCAAGGTCAACCCGAACCATGGCCCGGATGGGCGGTTCGTCAGCGGCGACGGCGCCGGCTCGGCCGGCCCGGATGCCCGGCGCTCGCTGCTCGGCCGGCTCGTCAACCCTGCCACGGGCGCCCTTGCCGGCGCAGCCGCCGGTGCGCTGCTCGGCCATGCCGCCGGCCGCGCCAAGTTGTTCGCTGCTGTCGCAGCCGCGGCGCGGCACCCTGCGACACGGGAAGCTGCCCGCCGGGCCGCCGCTGCCGCTGCATCACCTGCCGGTCGCCAGGCCGCAGAGAGCCTGTTGCATGGAGCCGTCGCTGCCGGTGCCGCCGGCCGGACAGCAACCGCCGTCGCCTCGGCCGTAGCCTCTGGCGTGCTCAGCGGCATCGCCAGATTTTCGAAAGGAAGCAACATGACTAAGTTCGGCAAGGCGATGGGCGATGACGGCGACGATTTCGCTGGAACGTCGGAAGACACGCGGGACGATGCCCAGAAGGCCGAAGAGCTGCGGCTGCTGCTGGAACACGCCGCTGCCAACCCGGCGTCAACTGCCGAGCCGATCCAGCAATGGCTCGATCGCATCTTCGGCCGCGAGGGCGCGGGAGCGCTCCACGGTGACGAGCGCGCGGCCTTGATCGCCATGCGCCGGCATTTCGAGGACAAGATCAATGCCGGCCGCGCCGCGGAGGGCGCCCTGGTCGCGAAGGGTCGCGAGATTGCCAAGGCCGAGCATTGCTCGCAGCCGCAAGGGTTCGCCCGTGCGGCCGCGCGCTTCCCGGAGCTGTACGCGACCTTGCGTGCGCACAGCTCGCCGATCCAGAAGAACGACGTCGAAGCCGACGACGCGGCCGATGCGCTCGACAAGCGAGCGCGAGAAATCGCGAAGGCGACCGGGTGCAGCTCGGCCAAGGCGTTCAGCGCGGCATGCGCCGCCCGGCCCGATCTTTACCAGAAGGTTCGCCGCGGCGGGCGGACAGCCGAGCCTGTCACCAAATCGGACGATGGCGGCGAGGCTCAGCAGGCAGCGGGTCGTATCCGTGCTCGCGCGGCCGAGCTGTCTGCCGGCGCCAGCGGAACGCGCCTGAGCCCTGCCCAGGCGTTTTCGCGCTCATGCCAGGAGCAACCTGGCGACTACCACGTCGCGCGCTTGGGCCGCGCTCTTTGATGAGGTTCGGCCCGCGCTTGCTAGGCCCTCGCGCAGGCTGAGGCACTCCACCTCGCGTCTCTGTCCGCGAGGTGGAGCGCACAACTCGGCCGGCGCCGGATCACGGGGGTGACACCGGCGCCGGCCGCCACCTCTCAGGAGCATCGCCGTGTCGGTCATCCTAGATGGCGAGCTGATCTTGCAAAGCCCGGCCGAGCACGCCGATGCGATGTCGCTCGCGTTCGGGCTGCGTGGCGCAGCCCGGCTCGACGATGACGACGGCCGGCGGTTCGCCGTTCTGATCGATGCGCTTCTCGAATATGAGCGCGTCAACGCGATCGATCTAGGCATCGTTTGGGGCACCGCGTAGCGCCAACAACGCCCGCGCCACGGCGCCGAAGGGCCTGCCGCCTTCCATGCCGGCAACTCCAATCCGCGCTCACCAGATCGCCCACCAGCGCTATAACCTATTGACAAATCAGGCCGCTTGTTAGACGGTATGGCTGCCGATATCGGCGGGGGCCGTGTTGCAGCAGCCATCGCGAAAGAAGCCGGTCACGGGATCGAGCGAGCAACTGCCGAGCGGACCACCGAGCACGTTACGGGCCCTGCGCCGACCGCCCTCCCACCCGCTCTGATCCAACGGCATCGCCTTCTCCATGCTCCGGCCCGGCCGGCATGATAGTCGTCGCGGCGGGCGGGAGAAACCCCTTGCCCGTCTGCCCGATGCCCGTCTACAAAGCCCGCCTTCCATTGAAAGATCGAGGCAGGCTAAAGTGTCGAAGGGTCGGAGCATCATCGCCGCCCTGCTGCTGCTCGCCGGCTGCGCCTCGTCCCCCGAGCCTACGCCGACAGCGCTCGGCAGCTTCGGCGACTTCACACCGCCGCGCGGCTACGCCCATTTCCTCGCTTGCCCGCAGAATTATTGTTTCGCGCAGCCTGACGAACTGACGCCGCTCTGGAAGGTGCCGGCCGAAAAATTGCGCGACATCGTGCGCCGCACGCTCGACGCCGAGCCACGCACCGAGTTGCTCGCCACCGCCAATGAAGGGCTGCGCCTGACCTATCGCCAAAGCCCTGCCCTGTTCGGCTCGCCCGACACCATCACGGTCGAGATCGTCGATGCCGATGAAGGGGTGAGCGCCGTCGTGCTTTACAGCCAGAGCGACACCCCTTCCTCCGACCGGGCGACCGAAGCGGTGCGCGTTCGGCGCTGGCTCGAGGCGATCGACCGGGCAGCTGCCAAGGGCTGACAGCCCAGGCTTTCGCTCTTGGCGTTAGCCTGGAGCGGCGTGCGGTGCTATCGATGGCCGATCCGATCCAATCAGCCGCGAAAGCCTTCCGAGCATGATCCCGCGCTACAGCCGTCCCGAAATGGTCGCCATCTGGGCGCCCGAGAACCGTTTCCGCATCTGGTTCGAGATCGAGGCGCATGCGTGCGACGCACAGGCCGAGCTGGGCGTCATCCCCAAGGAGGCCGCAGCCGCCGTCTGGGCCAAGGGTAAATGGGACATAGCGCGCATCGATGAGATCGAGCGCGAAACCAAGCATGACGTGATCGCCTTCACCACCAACCTCGCCGAGAATATCGGGCCCGAGGCGCGGTTCGTCCATCAGGGCATGACCTCGTCCGACGTGCTCGACACCTGCCTCGCGGTCCAGCTCAAGCAGGCGTCGGATCTGCTGCTGGCCGATATCGACGCGCTGCTCGCCGTGCTGAAGCGCCGGGCCTTCGAGCACAAGATGACGCTCTCCGTCGGCCGCAGCCACGGCATCCATGCCGAACCCGTCACCTTCGGGCTGAAGCTCGCGAGCTATTATGCCGAGTTCGACCGCAACAAGGCGCGCCTCGTGGCCGCGCGCGACGAGATCGCGACCTGTGCCATCTCGGGCGCCGTCGGCACTTTCGCCCAGATCGATCCACGCGTCGAAGAGTATGTCGCCGCCAAGCTCGGCCTGCGGCCCGAGCCGATCTCGACCCAGGTGATCCCTCGCGACCGGCATGCCGCCTATTTCTCGACGCTCGGCGTCATCGCCGCCTCGGTCGAACGGCTGGCGACCGAGATCCGGCATCTGCAGCGCACCGAGGTGCGGGAGGCGGAAGAGTTCTTCTCGCCGGGCCA
This sequence comes from Aliidongia sp., assembly GCA_035539155.1. Taxonomy (GTDB): domain Bacteria; phylum Pseudomonadota; class Alphaproteobacteria; order ATCC43930; family CGMCC-115725; genus JAXDMU01. The sequence goes on from DATLIZ010000023.1 coordinate 54,270, forward strand.
GAAGGGCTCGTCGGCGATGCCGCACAAGCGCAATCCGGTGCTGACCGAGAATCTGTGCGGCATAGCCCGCGTCGTGCGCGCTTCGGTCACGCCGTTCCTGGAGAACGTCGTGCTCTGGCACGAACGCGACATCTCGCATTCCTCGGTCGAGCGGCTGCTGGCGCCGGACACCACCGTGGCGCTCGATTTCGCGCTCGCCCGGCTCGCCGGCGTGATCGACAAGCTGGTGGTCTATCCCGAGCGCATGCGCGCCAACCTCGACTCGCTGGGCGGACTCGTCCATTCGCAGCGCGTGCTGCTGGCTCTGACCCAGGCGGGGTTGAGCCGCGAGGCGGCCTACGCTGCGGTCCAGCGCAATGCGATGCCCGCCTGGCGGGGCGAAGGGAATTTCCTCGATCTGCTGAAGCGCGACTCCGAAGTCGCGGCCCATATCGACAATGCGGCGCTCGAGGCCCTGTTCGACGACGCGCACCACACCAAACATGTCGACACGATCTTCCGCCGGGTGTTCGGCGAGGCGTGAAGGAAAAGCCCTCCGCCTTGCAGCGGAGGGCCAAAGGAGGACCGCGTGAGCGGCCTCAGTCGGTGACTGCGGCCTTCGCGGCCTTCTTGGCTGCTTGGATGAATTTGAGCCCGTTGGGCACGCCCCAGCCGGTGGCGTTGTCCCAGCCGGTCGTGGCCATCAGGGATGAATCAGACCCAAAGGCCAAATCGGCGAGCTCAACCAGCCCCACGGACGGAGCAAGCGTGCCGACGAAGCCCTCAGGCTGGGTCTGATCGAGATCCAGAAGCTGGGCCGGATCAAAGGTCGTGGTGGTCTTGAACCCGGTGCTCGGGTCCGTGGCCACGATGCTGCCCGACGTGTTGTCCTTGGCCTTGGACGCGACGATCGGGACGATATCCGTCAAAGCCCCCGGTGCCATCTTGGCGATGATCGGGGCCGCCTGGCCCAACGACTCGCCGGCGGCCTGGTCGGCCAGCGCCCAAATCGCCGAGAAGATCGGCGCCGCAAGGCTGGTGCCGCCGATCACCGTGAACATCGGCTCGCCGCTGAGCGGATCAGGAATGACGACGATAGCGCCCGTCGCCGGATCGGCCAAGGCCGACACGTCCGGCAGTTGCCGGCCGGTGCCGGGCAGGTTCTTCTGGAAGGCAGGCTTTTCGAGAAAGATGCTCTGGCCGCCGCCGCCTCCTTGCAGGAATCCCTCGGCCAGGGGCGGAACCTCGGCAAGGGCGGTCGCGAGGACGGTAGCATTGGTGCCCCAGGCCGATTCGACCAACCCGGTGTCGCTCGGAACATCGATGCTGGTGCCGCCGACGCCGGTCGCGAAAGGCGAGTCCGCTGGGATCTGGGCGGCGCCAAGCGGCGTGCCCAGGCCGAAATCGCCGCTATCGCCGGTCGAGGCATTGATGGCGATGCCCTGTGCCGCCGCCTTCTTGAAAATGTTATTGAACTGCCGTGCATCCGCCGGACCTGCGCCCGCCTCGGGCTCGCCGAAGCTGAGCGAAATAACGTCGCCGAGCTTGTGCGCGACGGCATAATTGATCACGAAGGCCAATTCGGCGTTGTCAAATGCCGGCGCAATCACCAGCACGATCTTGGCATCGGGGGCGATCGCATGCGCCCATTCGACATCAAGCGAAATCTCGCCATCCGCCGAGCTGTCGGGCACGGTCGGTTGGCCGTCGGGAAAGACGATCGAGAAATTGTTGTTATTGAGCGCCGGCAGCCCCATCGCCTTGCTGAAGACGTTGGCGTCGTTCGTAATGCTCGGCGAGCCGAACGGGTCGACGATCACGATCGTCTGGCCCTTGCCGGTCCAGCCCTTGGCGTAGACCGCATCGAGGCCGTAGTGGGAAACGATCTGCTGGGCAGTATAGCCGCACGCCGTCGTGAAATTGTCCGGGATATATTGTGGGCCTTTATAGGTGACGGATTCACCATTCTCGCCCGTCAGCTTCTTCGTCTCCTGCGGGCCGAAGCACTGATTTGTGAAGGGCGCTAGCGGGTTGGCGGTGCTTGCTGCCGAAACCGACAGCCCTACCTCACCAGTCGCCAGGTTGGTCTGGCGCACGGCGAAGGACCGCATGCCTCGACCGCCGAGGCTGGAGACGCTGTCCACCAGCTCGGCGTGAGCACCCTGATATTTCGGCTCGCTGACGGCGGCGAAGAACTTCTTGCCGGCCGCCTGCTTGACATGGATTTCGGTGCCGAAGGCCGCTTGGATCTTAGTGGCCGGGCCAGAGACCTTGATCGCGGCACCGTCATCGGAGATTTGCTCGATCTTGAGGCCCTGCGCCTTGAGCGAGGCCTTGACCATTTCGAGATCGCTGGCGCTCGGGCCGAAATTGGCGATCTCTTCCTGCTTCATCCACACGTGATAAAGGGTCGATTTCTTGTCATAGCGACTCGCCACTGCCGCATCGAACTGCGCCTCGTTGCGCATCTTCAGCCAGACCATGCCGGTCAATTGGGCCGAGGTGGCAACCGCGCCCAGATCTTCCACCTGGGCCATGAGCGGAGCCGCCGGCACGCCGGCGGCGAGTGTCGGTAAGGAAGTGGTGGCCAGCAGCGCGCCTGCCAACGAACAAGCGAGAGCCTTCCGGCCCGCCTGTGACGGGCTCAGTACATATTTTCCCATTCTAATCCCCGTGAAGAATTTGCAGATGCGCTCTCTCCGCCATCGCGGCCGAGAGGCTCGGGTGAGGACAAACTCAGTCGAGCTTGTCCTTCGCTGCCTTCCCTGCTGTGTTGATGAATTTAAGCCCGTTGGGAAGGCGCCGGCCCGAAACGGCCCGATGCGCGACGCGAATTGGCATTTTCAATCAGCCCCCTGAAGGAAAGTCAGCGATTGAGCCGACCATAACAAATGTTCGCGAAGGGGGTTAAAATTGGGACATTCCAAAAAAACGGAAGACTACCCAAGGTTTTCCTAGCGAAATTTAACAACACCACAAACGTAAAAGTCGTATCGATAGATTAACTCTCCCGAATAAGCTGCTGACCTTTGCTCGACTCGATGGGATTAAGTCCAAAATGACCTCTTTACATGCAGAATGTTTATGACCAATCTTTTTGCAATTCGACGAATATTTGAGCGTCATAGCGGGAAACTGCCCCCCGGCCGTCCGAAAAATACCCTTGTCCCAACTCCAGGCCGAGTGCGCGTGCCGCCCTTACCTCAACCTAGGTCTCCAGCGTCTCGCCGATCATGGCGCATTGAAGCTCTCGGCAAAGCTGCGCCATGCAAAAAGGCCCTTCGCCGCGAAGCGAAGGGCCAATCCCCGAAAAGATGGTAGGGCATGAATGGCCTCTCCGCCCTCGGCGGAGAGGCCATCGACGACGGGCTTAGCTGAGCTTGCCCTTCGCCGCCTTCTTGGCTTCGTTGATGAATTTGAGCCCGTTGGGAACGCCCCAGCCGGTGGCGTTATCCCAGCCCGTGGCGGTCATCAGCGAAGAGTCCGCGCCGAAGCCGATGGCATCGAAGCCCAGCAGGTCCTGGAACATTGTCCCGACGAAGCCTTCCGGCTGGGTTTGATCGAGCCCGAGGATCTGCGCAGCACTGTAAGTCGTCACCGTCGCAACCCCGTTGAGGGTCTCGGTGACGGTGCCGGTGAGGTTGTCCTTGGCCTTGGTGACGCTAATCGGCACGATGTCGGTCACGGCAGCCGAGGACATCTTGGCGATGATCGGCGCCGCCTGGCCGAGCGATTCGCCCGCCGCCTGGTCCGCAAGCGCCCAGATCGCGGAGAAGACCGGCGTCGCGAGGCTCGTGCCGCCGATCACGCCGAACTCGGTCTCGCCGGTGCCTTGGTTGGGCGCCACGATGATGGCACCGGTCTGCGGATCGGCGATGGCCGACACGTCCGGCAGCTGGCGGCCCGTGCCGGGCAGGCTCTTTTGATAGGATGGCTTCTCGAGATAGACGCTCTCGCCGCCGCCGCCGCCTTGGACCGTGCCCTCGGCGAAGGGCGGGTTCGCTACCGAGCCGACGCCGCCCAGCGCCGACACCGTGATGCCCCAGACCGCTTCGACCGTCTTGTTGTCGGCGGGAATGCCGATGCTGGTGCCGCCGACCGCGGTGGCGAAGGGCGAATCGGCCGGGATCGAGGCGGCACCGAGCGGCGTCCCCAATCCTTCGTCGCCGCTGTCGCCGGTGGCGACATTGACGGCGATGCCCTGCGCCGCCGCCTTCTTGATGACGGTGTTGAACATCCGGGCGTCGGCCGGCCCGAACGCCGCCTCGGGATAGCCGAAGCTGTTCGAGATCACGTTGCCGAGCTTGTGCGCAACGGCATAGTTGAGCGCGAAGGAGAGCTCCGCCGGATCGTCGGTCGGCGCCACCACCAGCACGATCTTGGCATCGGGCGCCAACGCATGCGCCCATTCGACATCCAGCGAGATCTCATCGGCCCAGCCGTTGGCGATACCGTTGGTGAGCGGCTGGCCATCCGGGAAGACGATCTCGAAATTCTTGTTGTTGAGCTTGGGCAGCCCCATCACCTGCGAGAAGGTATTGGCGTCGTTGGTGATGTTCGGCGAACCGAAGGCGTCGATCAGGACAATGGTCTGCCCCTTGCCGGTCCAGCCCTGGGCATAGACGGTATCGAGCCCGTAGTGAGTCGCCACCTGCTGGGCCGTGTAGCCGCAGACCGGATCGCCGGGCTCGTTCTTCAGATATTGTGGCCCGATATAGGACGCGCCGAGGAAATGCCCGGTGCCGAGAAACGCCGAGAAAGACGTCGTGGAACTGGGCGAGAAACACTGGGTGGTGAAGATGGCGAGCGGATCCGGCGTCGTGGCGGCCGGCACGCCGGCTCGAGCCTTGCCCGTGCTGAAATCGATCTGGCGCACCGCATAAGGCTGCATGCCGAGTCGGCCGAGGCTGGTGACGCTGTCGATCAGCTCGGCATGGGCGCCCTGATATTTCGGCTCCCCGACAGCGGCGAGGAAGCTCCTGCCGGCAGCCTGCTTGACGCGGATCGACGTACCGAAGGCAGCCTGCATCTTCGCGGCCGACCCGGAAACCTTGATCACGGCACCATCGTCGGAGACTTGCTCGATCTTCAGCCCTTGGGCCTTGAGCGAAGCCTTGACCGTTTCGAGATCACTCGCGCTCGGAGCGAAATTCGCCACCTCCCCGGCCGTCATCCAGCGATGGTAGGAGGGCGAGTTCATGTCGTAGCGGCTCTTCACCGCCGCGTCGAATGCCTCGCTCTGATGCCCTTTGAGCCAGACCATGCCTGAGAGCTGAGTGGTGGCGGCGACAGGACCGGCATCCTGGGCTTGCGCCATCAACTGTGTCACGGATGCGCCACCGGCGAGCGCCGGCAGAGCGGTGCTCGAAAGCAGCATGACCGCAAACGGACACAGAGACGCCTTCACGTTCCGACCCGAATTGAGCCGGAGCGCAGCTAAATTTATCATTTCGATCAACCCCCTGACTGAAACGTGAGGGCTCGATCGGATCATAACAATTTTTCGTGTACGAGGTTAAAAATGGGACATTCTCAAAAATGAGAATGTAGCCAGGGTTTTCCTAGCGAAAGAGCCTCGCATCACAACCTCATAGGTTGCTGTAAAAAACTCAACTCCCGACAAAGATGTGCATCTTCTGCGCGACTCGTAAAGATCGTGGATTCGGGCGGCCCATTTCCCTTCAAATACCCTTGCCGAATATTTTCGCAACGCGATGAATATTTTTGCATCGCAGCGAATATTTATCCGTCGTAACGGGGCACCGGCGCAGGGCGGCCGAAATAGTATCCCTGCCCCAACTCCAGGCCGAGTGCGATGGCCGCCCGCACCTCCGGTTCCGTCTCCAGCATCTCGCCGATAGTGCTGCATTTCAGCTCGCGGCAGAGCTGAGCCACGGAGCGCACGAGAGCAGCATCGCGCGGATTGCGGAGAGCGGACTTCAGGAACAGGCCGTCGAACTTGATGTGATCGACGGCGAAACGCCGCAGATAGGTATACGCACAGAACCCGGCGCCGAAATCGTCGAGACAAAGCGGATGGCCGCGATCTCGCAGCGCCTGGATGGCGGCATCGGCCCTATCTAGGTCTTCGATGGCGGCCGATTCCGTGATCTCGAAGGTGACCCGCTTCGGCTCGCGCACCAGTGCGTCGATCATCGACATCAACCGTTCCAGGAAGCTCGCGCTCAGGATCGACCGGCCGGACAGGTTGAGCGCGATGTTTTCCGGAATGACCGCTGAACGCGCGGCCTTGAGCGCCTTCTCGCAGACGGCGAGATCGAGCTCCTCGGCCAAGCCGATCCGTTCGCTGAACGCGACCAGCTCGAACGGGCTCTGGCCCGGCGCGAAACGCGCTAATACCTCGAAATGGCGCAGCTTGCCGCTCGCCAGGTCGACGATCGGCTGGTAGGCGAGGCTGAAGGCCCCTTGCTCCAGCACCGTGCGCATCTCGGTCACACGCGCCATCGTCTGGTTGACCATTGCGGAGAAGCCGCCGGCGAGCGAGCTCAGGCCGAAACCCGAGCCCTTGGTCTCGGCGAAGTTCTTGATGCAATAGGCGAGCGCCCGGCCGGCATCCTGATCGCCAATCTCGCTCATATCGAGATTGACGATCGCCGACGCGACAGAGATCTCGGTGTCCGGATCGGCGGATTGAGCGACCGTTTTCAGGCCGAAGCTGAGCTCGGCAACATCCTCGCCCCGTTTCTGGACGAGTGAGAAGGTCTCGCGATCCACCCGCGCCGCCATATCGCCGCCGATCGAGGCGTTACGAAGCAGTGCCGCGACCTCGTCGCGCAGCTTGTCGCGCGCCTCGGCGACAAGGCCACCTTCGAGCGCCGCCAGGCCGCCGAGTTGCAGCATCACCATCTGGCTGTTGTCGGCATGGGCCGCATGGCGCAGGGCCGCCTCACCGAAGGCATCGGTCGTCAGGAGCCCGGTCTCCGCATCGCGGGCCGCCGGGTCGGCCATCGGGACCGACGGCAGATGGCTCAGCGATAGGAAGAAACCTTGCTTGCGTCCGGGAAAGCTGCAGCCTCCGATCATGATGCGCGACGGCGCGCCGCCACGACGGCGCAGCTTGAGTGCCACCGGCTCGATCCGGCCATGGTCGGCGATGTTGGTCAGCAGCCGTTCGAAGAAGGCGAGATCGGCCGGATCGACGAATTCGCGGAAGTCGCGGCATGCCATCTCGGCCGCCGTGACATCCAACAGTGCCTGAGCCGCACCCGAAACGAACCGGATGGTCCCGCTCGGCTCGATCTCGACCAGGAGATCGGCGGCAGCGAAGGCGAACGCGACGAACCGGTCGCGCTCTTCTCGAAGATCCTCCACACAGGACAAATTACTGGCTCCCGGCATGGGAAATGTGCGAACGCCCGGCCGACCGGTGAAAACGAGGGTCGGATGCTCCATTTGCCGTTACACCGCCTTAGAAACAGGTAAAGATTCTGGCAGTAGGTCGAAGGAATCCACCCTATGTGCACAACCGTTCTGCTGCGCCGTCCCGGACATGAATGGCCATTTATCCTCGGCGCCAATCGCGACGAGATGCTGGACCGCGCCTGGCTCCCGCCCGCTCGCCATTGGCCGGATCGGCCGGAAATCCGGGCCGGACGCGACGAGCTGGCCGGCGGCTCGTGGCTCGGGCTCAATGATCACGGGGTGGTCGCGGCCGTTCTCAACCGGGTCGGCACGCTCGGCCCCGCAGCAGGCAAGCGCTCGCGCGGCGAACTGGTGCTGGATGCGCTCGACTATGCCGACGCGGCCGATGCCGCCGAGGCGCTGGCCGCCCTCGATCCCGAGGCCTACCGGCCGTTCAACCTCATCGTCGCCGACGATCGCGACGCTTTCTGGTTGGCCCATCGCGGCGCCGACCGGATCGTCGTGACGGCGATCCCGGAGGGGCTGAGCATGCTGACCGCGCGCGAGCTCGACGACATGACCAGCCCACGCATCCGGCGGTATCATGATCGTTTCGCCGCCGCAGTGCCGCCCGATCCGGACCGGGACGATTGGCGCGAATGGCAGGCGCTCCTCGCCGACAACCGGCCCGATCCCGATCTCGGCCCGGAAAGCGCGATGCGCTTCAGCCTGCCGGTGGGATTCGGCACCCTGTCGAGCTCGATCATCGCCGTGCCGCCAGCCGGCATCGACAAGCGAGCGCAATGGCTTTTCGCCCGCGTGACCGAGTCCGGGCCGGTCTGGGCAGCGGTCGACGCATGATAGGGCGGCCCTTCCGCCTAGCACTATCTCTTCCTTCCGACCTTGAGCCTGCGTTATACCCACCGTTCGCGATGTCGCTGACAGCGCGCCCTTGATTCGGGTGACCAAGATGTCCCGTCGCAGACAGATCTACGAAGGCAAGGCCAAGGTCCTGTTCGAAGGGCCCGAACCCGGGACCCTCGTCCAGTACTTCAAGGACGATGCGTCGGCCTTCAACAATCAGAAGAAGGGGACGATCACCGGCAAGGGCGTGCTCAACAACCGCATCAGCGAGTACGTCATGTCGCGGCTGGCGGAGATGGGCGTGCCGACCCATTTCGTGCGCCGCCTGAACATGCGCGAGCAGCTGGTGCGAGAGGTCGAGATCATCCCCATCAAGGTGATGGTGCGCAACGTGGCCGCTTCATCGTTCGCCAAGCGCCTCGGCCTTGCGGAAGGGACGCAGCTCCCGCGCTCGATCGTCGAGTATTATTACAAGAGCGATGCGTTGAACGACCCGATGGTCTCGGAGGAGCACATCACCGCCTTCGGTTGGGCCAATACCCAGGATCTCGACGAGATGATGGCCATGTCGCTCAGGGTCAACGACTTCCTGTCGGGCCTGTTTCTCGGCATCGGCATCAAGCTCGTGGATTTCAAGCTCGAGTTCGGCCGGCTCTGGAACAATGAAGAGATGCGCATCGTGGTCGCCGACGAGATCAGCCCGGACAGCTGCCGTCTGTGGGATCTCAAGACCGGCGAGAAGATGGACAAGGACCGTTTCCGCCAGGATCTGGGCCGCGTCGAGGAAGCATATCAGGAAGTGGCCCGCCGGCTCGGCATCCTGCCGGAAGGCGGGCCTTCGGACCTCAAGGGTCCGAAGCTCATGCAGTAGTGGGGAGCGATGAAGGTCAAGGTTCACGTCACGCTGAAACAGGGCGTGCTCGATCCGCAGGGCACCGCGATCGGGCACGCGCTCGGCAATCTCGGCTTCGCCGGGGTCAACGAAGTGCGTCAGGGCAAATATATCGAGCTCGATCTTGCCGAGACCGATCCGGACAAGGCGCGCCAGACCGCCAAATCGATGTGCGACCGGCTGCTCGCCAACACCGTGATCGAGAATTATTCGATCGATCTCGCCTGATCGGTTAGGAGCATCATGAAGGCTGCGGTCATCGTTTTCCCCGGCTCCAACTGCGATCGCGACGTCGCTGTCGCGGTCGAGCATGTCACCGGCAAGCCCGCCCAGATGGTCTGGCACGGCGATGCCGAGCTGCCGGCGACCGATCTCGTCATCCTGCCCGGCGGCTTCGCCTATGGCGACTATCTGCGCGCCGGCGCCATGGCCGCGCATTCGCCGATCATGCGCGAGGTGAAGGCGCGCTCCGAGAAGGGGTTGCCGGTGCTCGGCATCTGCAACGGCTTTCAGGTTCTCGCCGAGGCCGGCATGCTGCCGGGCGCGCTCATGCGCAACAAGAGCCTGAAATTCATCAATCGGCCGGTCCAGACCCGGATCGAGACCAGCCAGTCGATCTTCACCAACAAATATGCGACGGGCGCGGTCATCACCGTGCCGGTCGCCAATGCCGACGGCTGCTATTATGCCGACGAGGCGACGCTCGACGAGATCGAGGCCGCCGGCCAAGTGGCCTTCCGCTATTGCGATGCCGAGGGCAACGTCACGGCCGAAGCCAACCCCAACGGCTCGCTGCGCAACATCGCGGGCCTGTTCAACAAATCCAAGACGGTGCTGGGATACATGCCGCATCCGGAACGGGTGTGCGAGGAGCTCCTCGGCGGCACCGACGGGCGTGCATTGTTCGAAAGCCTGGCCGGAGCGCTCGTTTGACCAAAGAAACCCGAATCTCGGACGAAGTCGTCGCCCAGCACGGCCTGACACCGGACGAGTACAAGAATTGCCGGACTATCATGGGCCGGGTTCCGAACCTGACCGAGCTCGGCATCTTCTCGGTGATGTGGAGCGAGCATTGCTCCTATAAATCCTCGCGGCTTCATCTGAAGAAGCTGCCCGTGACCGGCCCCAGGGTTATCTGCGGGCCGGGCGAGAATGCCGGCGTCATCGATATCGGCGACGGCCAAGCCGCCATCTTCAAGATGGAAAGCCACAACCACCCCTCCTTCATCGAGCCCTATCAGGGGGCGGCGACCGGTGTCGGCGGCATCCTGCGCGATGTCTTCACCATGGGCGCCCGGCCGATCGCCAATCTGAACGCGCTGCGCTTCGGCAGCCCGGACCACCCGAAGACCCGGCATCTCGTCGCCGGCGTAGTGGCGGGCATCGGCGGCTACGGCAATTGCGTCGGCATCCCCACTGTCGGCGGCGAGACCAATTTCCATCCGAGCTACAACGGCAACATCCTGGTCAACGCCATGACCGTGGGCCTGGCCGATGCCGACAAGATCTTCTATTCGGCCGCTGCCGGTCCCGGCAATCCGGTGATCTATGTCGGCGCCAAGACCGGCCGCGACGGCATCCACGGCGCCACCATGGCCTCGGCCGAGTTCAATGAGGATGCCGAGGCTAAGCGCCCGACCGTGCAGGTGGGCGATCCCTTCACCGAGAAGCTGCTGATCGAGGCGTGCCTGGAGCTGATGGCGGGCGACGCTATCGTCGCCATCCAGGATATGGGTGCCGCCGGCCTCACCTCCTCCTCGGTCGAGATGGCCGGCAAGGGCGGGCTCGGGCTCGAGCTCGACCTCGATAAGGTGCCGACCCGCGAGCCGGGCATGACGCCCTACGAGATCATGCTCTCGGAAAGCCAGGAACGCATGCTGATGATCCTGAAGCCCGGCCGCGAGGCCGAGGCGAAGCGGATCTTCGACAAGTGGGAGCTCGATTTCGCCGTCATCGGCAAGGTCACCGAGACCGGGCATCTGGTGCTGACCATGCATGGTGAAATCGTCGCCGACCTGCCGGTCGAGCCGCTGGTTAGCGCCGCCCCGCAATATGACCGCCCCTGGGAGCCGACGCCGGCCCAGCCGGAGATCGCGGCATCCGAGGTGAAGTCGGACGATCTGGCAGCGGCGCTGAAGACGCTGCTCGCCTGCCCCGACCTCGCCGGCAAATCCTGGATTTGGGACCAGTACGACAAGACCGTCATGGGCGACACGGTGAAGCAGCCGCCCGGCGACGCCGCCCTCGTCCGCATCCACGGCACGAAGAAGGGCCTGGCTCTCGTCACCGACTGCACGCCGCGCTACTGCCAGGCCGACCCGGTGCGCGGCGGCGCCCAGGCGGTGGCGGAGAGCTGGCGCAACATCACCGCGATCGGCGCCACGCCGCTCGCCATCACCGACAACATGAATTTCGGCAATCCGGAACGGCCGCGCATCATGGGCCAGTTCGTCGGCTGCATCGAGGGCATGCGCGACGCCTGTCTGGCACTCGACTATCCGGTCGTCTCGGGCAATGTCTCGCTCTACAACGAGACCAACGGCCAGGGCATCCTGCCGACCCCGGCGATCGGCGGCGTGGGCCTGATCGCCGATGTCGCCAAGGCGACCGACCTCCGCCTCAAGGAAGCGGGCGAAGCGGTGATCCTGATCGGCCGCACCAAGGGCCATCTCGGCGCCTCGCTCTACCTGCGCGAGTTGCATCAGCGCGAGGATGGCGCGCCGCCGCCGGTCGATCTCGCCGCCGAGCGCGCCAATGGCGATTTCGTGCGCAAGCAGATCCTCGCCGGGGCCGTCACCGCGTGCCACGATCTGAGCGATGGCGGGCTGCTGGTCGGTCTCGTCGAGATGGCGATGGCCGCCGGCCTAGGCGCGGCGATCGAGAATCTGCCGCGCGACTTGGCCCTCCATGCCGCCTATTTCGGCGAGGATCAGGCGCGCTACCTAGTGACCGTCAAGGACCCGCAAGCGCTCCTCGCCGCGGCCAAGCTGGCCGCCGTGCCGGCGCTGCGGATCGGCACCGTCGGCGGGGCGGCGATCACGGGACCCGGCCTCGGCAGCCTGCCGGTGGCCGAGCTCAAGCGTGTCAACAGCGAATGGCTGCCCCGCTATATGGCGGGCGAGCTTTAGGAGACCGATCATGGCCATGGACGCTGCGCAGATCGAACGGATGATAAAGGAAGCGCTGCCCGATGCCGAGGTGCGGATCGAGGATCTGCGCGGGGACGGCGACCATTATGCGGCCTATGTCCGCTCGGCCGCCTTCGCCGGCAAGTCGCGCGTCCAGCAGCACCAGATGGTCTACGCCGCCCTCAAGGGCCGCATGGGCGGCGAGCTGCACGCGCTGGCGCTGCAGACCTCGGCGCTGGACAGTTGAGCGCCGCTCCCCATCTACTATGACAAATCGAGTTCAAGAGGTTTGAGAACCATGAGCGATCCCGCCGTCATCGAGCGCATCAAGGAAGAAGTTTCCTCCAGCCCCGTCGTGCTGTTCATGAAGGGCACGCCGGTCTTCCCGCAATGCGGCTTCTCCGCCATGGTCGTCCAGGTGCTGAGCCATATGGGCGTGAAGTTCAAGGGCATCGATGTCCTCGCCGACCCGTCGGTGCGTCAGGGGGTCAAGGATTTCGCCAACTGGCCGACGGTCCCGCAGCTCTACATCAATGGCGAGTTCGTCGGCGGCGCCGATATCGTGCGCGAGATGTACCAGACCGGCGAGCTGGAGCAGTTGCTGCACGAGAAGGGCATCGCCCACAGCCATCAGCACTGACGGCGGCGTCCTTACTGGATGGCCGAGTCCTTCGGCCATACCACATTTTCGTCGACGGCATAGAGCTGGCAGGCCTGATGGGCTTGCCGGCATGCATCAAGCGCCCTGGCGAGCGGATCGATGCCGCGTGACGTGCCGTACCACGCTCCGTCCGGGGCAATGACGAAGGCCCGCGGCGTCTTGAGCGTGAGGAACTGAAGATATCCCTCCCGTCCCTTCGTGCTCAAATAGGGTACGGCGTTCTGATCGGAGAGGGCGGCGAAACCGGTCGGCGACGGTAACGCCATTGGTGCTGCCCAGACCACGTCACTATCGACGGCATAGAGCCGGCACTCCGCCCCTTTACGGCCGCAGGCCGCTAACGCCCGAGCAAGCGGATCGAAGCCGCCGTTGGCGGTCGCCAATGTCCCGTTGGCTCCGATAGCGGCCGCACGAGGCGCCGGCTTTTCCAGGAATTGCTGATAAAGCGCCCGCCCCTGATCCTTCAAATACGGCACCGACGCCGTGTCTTCCACGGCGGCATAATGCGTGGCCGGCGGCACGGCCATCGGCATATATTCCGGATGGACCGGCCTTCCCGGCAGGCCGACCTTCGTGAGAAACGCATCCAGCTTTGGAACCCAGATCCGCTGGCTTTCGGGAAAGCTGAGGAATTGATGGGCATTCGACATGAAGGTCCCGTAGGCGACCAACTCGGCGTTGCCGCCGGCAGCGAGATAGCGCTGATGCATGGCATGCCAGGTCGACGCTGCGAAAAGCTTGTCGTTGTCGCCATAAAACCAGATCGAGCGGGTGGCCGTCTGGCTGCCCATGGTCGCGGCGGCGGCGATCAAGCTGTCGTCTGGGCGCGCGCAATTGCTGGCGATCAGTCCGCCGGAGAAATTGACCAGCCCCTTCACGTTCGGCATGTTGAGCATGCCGAGAGCGAGCGTATTGAAGCCGCCGAAACTCTGCCCGGCAACCACAACCCGCGTGCCGTCGATGCCGGGCTGCCTCGCCATATAGCCAATCACGGCGCGGATATCCTTGGCGTTGGTGATGCCGAAGCCGAGATCGTCGCAGCCATGCGATTCGAGCCGCCCACCCGAGCCGGCGAAGCCCCGCATCATCGGCAGCGCCACGGCATATCCCCGCGACAGGAAATAATATGCGGCATAGGTGTTACGATAGCGGGGCTGCTCGGCCGGCGGCATGCTGCTGCCATCGGCACCGTGATTCATGACCGCTAGCGGAAACGGCCCGGGGCCGTTGGGCATGAAAACCGTCACTTGCAGCATGACCGGTTGGGCGGGATCGCCTGGGATCTGCAGGATCTGCTCGTTGAGAGGGATTCCCGGCTCGGCATTATCGGCCTCGTCGCCGAAGGCCGGAACCGATCCGGTTGCGAAAAGCCAGAGCCCGACACAGGCGAGGACCTGAAAAATGCTTGCCCTATCGCTCATCCCCGCCGGTCCTCCGTGTACGCACATCCCCGCTCGTCAGGATTGCATATCGCTCGGCTCTAGCACGGATCGGCATCGAAGCAGGGGATGACATTCCGCGGCGTCCTGTCGCATCATTCCCCTCTTCGCGTCTCGCTTCAGCCTTTGGTCAGGGCCGTTGTCCGACCTCACCTGGGAAGGCGCGCCAAGCCGGATGGGCGCCGCGCACATTCGGTCGATGGAGGAATCGGATCATGGATCGCGACAAGCTGATCGCTGCAAAGGAGAAATGGGCGCGCGACAAGCGGCTCATCGATCCCTCGGCGCCCTCGGCCCATAATCGCCTGCCGCCCGGCCAGCATCTGGTGCGCGACTGGCCGGTGCTCGATCTTGGAACCCAGCCCCATTTGAGCCAGCGCGACTGGCGACTGACCGTCGGCGGTCTGGTCGCGAACCCGGTCGATTGGGGCTGGCAGGATTTCGCGGCGTTCCAGCATACCCAAAGCGTCTCGGACATCCATTGCGTCACCGCCTGGTCGCGCTATGACAATCGCTGGGGCGGCATCAGCGGCGCCGATTTTCTGAAGCTCGTCCAGCCGCTGCCCGACGCCAAGTTTCTGCGTATCCGCAGCTTCGACAGCTACAGCACCAATATCCCGCTCGCGGATTTCGCCGCCGAAGGCGTTATGCTGGCTTCGCATTGGCAGGGCGAGCCGCTGATCCGCGCTCATGGCGGGCCGGTTCGGTTGATCGTGCCGCAGCTCTATCTGTGGAAATCGGCGAAATGGCTTCGCCACATATGGTTTACCGACAGGGACGCGCCCGGTTTCTGGGAAGCGCGAGGCTACCATATGCGTGGCGACCCCTGGCGACAGGAGCGCTATAGCAGCGACTGATCAGGCCTTGGCGCGCGCGGCGACGAGCTCCGGCGGCATGATCAGCACGCGGTCGACCCGATGGCCGTCCATATCCACGATCTCGAAGCGCCAGCCATCGACGTCGATATGGTCGGCAACACGCGGCACGCGCTTCATCTGCGCCATGAGGAAGCCGCCCAGCGTATGAAAGTCGCCGCTCTCCTCCTCGGGCAGGTGCGGAATGCCGAGCGTGTCCTTGAGCTCGTCGATCGGCAACAGCCCGTCGACCAGCCAGGAGCCGTCGTCGCGCCGGACTGCAGACTGATCGTCGGACTCGCCCGGTTCGGCTATATCGCCGACCAGCGCTTCCAGGATGTCCTGCAGCGTGGCGATGCCGTCGAAATCGCCATATTCGTCGACGATCAGCGCCATCGGCTCGCCGGTCTTCTTCAGCATCTCCAGCAGCTTCAGTGCCGGCACGGTATTCGGCACGAAATGCGGCGGCTTGATCAGGCGGCGAATATCGGGCACCTCGCCGGCGAGCGACGCCTCCAGCAGATCCTTGACCTCCAGCACGCCGAGCACCGTCTCGGGACCGCCCTCGACCACGGGAAAGCGCGAGATGTGGAGGGTCCGGATCTTCTCGCGATTCACGTCCCAGCCATCTTCGAGATCGAGCCATTCGACCTGGGTTCGCGGCGTCATGATCGCGTCGACACGCCGGTCGCCGAGCCTCAAGGCCATCTGCACGATGGTGGATTCGGCCGGCTGGAAGGCGCCCGCAGCCGCCCCTTCCCGCATCATCAGATTGATCTCGTCATCCGTCACCGGCACCTTGTCCGCGGACGAGATCGGCAGCAGCTTCAGCACCAGCGTGCTCGCCCCCGACAGCACACGTTCCGCCGGCGTCGCCAGCCAGGCGAAGCCGGTCATGAACCGTGCCAGGATGATCGAGAGCCGTTCGGGATGGCCGACGGCGATGCGCTTCGGCACCAATTCGCCCAGCACGACCGTGCAGAAGCTGATCCCGACCACGACGATGCCGATCGCCAGCGGATGGGAATAAGGGACGAGCACCGGCACCGCCGACAGCATCTCGTCGAGCGGCTCGACGAAACTGTCCCCGCCGACGGTGGAGACGATGACGGCGATGAGCGAGATGCCGATCGACACGGTCGACAGGAAACGCCCGCTATCCTCGAGTAGCTTGATCGCTGCGATAGCACCCTTGTTGCCCCTCGCGGCTTCGGCCTGCAGCCGTGTTCGCCGTGAGCCGATCAGGGCCAGTTCCGCCATGGCGAAGACGCCATTCAGCAGAATCAGGAGCAGTAATATGGCGATCTGAAGCAGCATCGGATCTGTCGAGCCGACTATATCATGCTGATATCAGGTCGAAACGAAAAACGCCGCCCGGCCGTAAGGCGGGCGGCGTCGATCGTCGCGGCAAGATCGGACCGTAATCAGCGCGAGTAGAACTCGACGACCAGATTGGGCTCCATCATCACCGGGTAAGGCACGTCGGCGAGCTTGGGCGCACGGATATAACGGCCCTTCATCGCGCTGTGATCGACTTCGAGATAGCCCGGCACGTCGCGGTCCTTGGCGTCGACCGCCTCGAGCAGCACGGTGAGCTGCTTGGACTTGGCGCGCACCTCGATCACGTCATTGTCCTTGACCTGATAGGAGGAGATGTTGACGCGCTTGCCATTGACCGTGACATGGCCGTGATTGACGAACTGGCGCGCGGCGAAGACGGTCGTCACGAATTTCAGGCGGTAGACCACCGCATCCAGACGGCGCTCCAGAAGCTCGATCAGATTCTCGCCGGTATCGCCCCGGCGGCGCACGGCCTCATCATAGAGGCGGCGGAACTGACGCTCACCGATATTGCCGTAATAGCCCTTGAGCTTCTGCTTGGCCATCAGCTGCGTGCCGTAATCGGACGGCTTCTTGCGGCGCTGACCATGCTGGCCCGGGCCATATTCCCGGCGATTGAGCGGCGACTTGGCGCGGCCCCAGAGGTTGACGCCGAGACGGCGATTGATCTTGTACTTAGATTCCAGACGCTTGGTCATATCTCTCTCTTCGGCGCGTTGGCCGGATTGTTGTCCCGGTAGTCCCCCATCACCCAAAGCTCGGGCAATAGAAGCGGGGTCCCAGGGACCCGCTTTCCCAGGAAGGAAGCGGGGGAATATACGGCGAACGCCGCCCATGTCAACCGCGTCGGCGGAATGCGGGTCCCGCATCCGAGCGGACGTTGGCACGGACATGGCAGAAAAAGTTGGGACTATGTCATTGCTGACATAAGCGCAACCTGTCACCGTCGCGCCATGAGCAAGTTCCCCATTCCCCGCGCCCCACACCATCTCTCGAAACGGGTCCTCGTTCTGGCGCCCGCGCCGGCGCAGCTGCTCGATCTCGCCGGACCGGCGGAAGTGTTCGCCCAGGCCGTTCGTCTGTCGTCCGGCTCGCTGTACGAGATCGAGGTTTCGGTCGTTCCCTTGCCGAGCGGTCTGCGGACCACCAGCAGCGGCGTGCCCTTGTCGGCCGGTCGGTCCCTTCCTGATCTGATTGCCGATGATCGCCCGCTCGACACGCTGATCCTCGCCGGCGGCGAAGGCGCCCGAAGCCGGGCGGACGAGCCGGATCTGCGCGCAGCGGTCAGCCTGCTGGCCGGCCGGGCACGACGCGTCGCGTCTGTCTGTACCGGCGCCTTCGTCCTCGCCGCGACCGGCCTGCTCGACGGAAAGCGCGCGGTCACGCATTGGCGCTGGTGCCAGCTGCTGGCCCGGACCTATCCCCGTATCCGGGTCGAGCCCGATCCGATCTATGTGCAGGATGGCGGTATCTGGACTTCGGCCGGCGTCACCGCCGGCATGGATCTGGCGCTGGCGCTGGTGGAAGAGGATCACGGCCATGAGCTGGCGCTCGCCATCGCCCGCGAGCTGGTGATGTTCCTGCGCCGCCCGGGCGGCCAGGGTCAGTTCAGCACGGCCTTGGCGGCACAGACGGCGCTGGGGCCGAGCATGCAGGATCTCGTGGCCTGGATCGCCGACAATCTCCACCGGCCGCTGACGGTCGAGACGCTCGCCGATCGCATGCGGTTCAGCCCGCGCCAATTCGCCCGGGTGTTCGCGCGCGAGCTCGGCATGCCGCCCGGGCTGATGGTGGATCGGATGCGCGTCGAGGCCGCCCGACGGCAGCTGGAAGAAGCGCCGCAAGGCCTGTCCGCCGTTGCCGCCACCTGCGGCTTCGGCACCGAGGAGACGATGCGCCGCGCCTTCTTGCGCCATCTCGGCATTCCGCCCGGCGCCTATCGCGACCGCTTCCGCCGCCAGCTTGCCGGCGACCCGCCGGCCCCTATCCAGGAGTTCCAGGCATGATCCCGCACGATACCCATCTTCAGATCGGCTCGCTGCTGTTCGAAGGGCTGGATCAAATCGACCTCACCGGCCCGTTCGAGGTCTTCTCGCGCATCCCGAACTCGACCTACCGCATCTTCGGCAAAACGACCGGGCCGTTCAGGGATGTGCGCGGCCTGCGCCTGACCGCGGACGCCGTTCTCGCCGACGCGCCGCAGCTCGACCTGCTGCATGTGCCGGGCGGTTTCGGCCAGGAAGCTCTCATGGAAGACGAGGAGGTGCTGGCCTGGTTGCGCACCCAGGCGGCCGGCGCCCGTTGCGTCTTCTCGGTCTGCACCGGAGCACTGCTGTGCGGCGCCGCCGGGCTGCTCAAGGGACGGCGGGCGACCACCCATTGGGCTTCTCAGCATCTCCTGCCCTTCTTCGGTGCCACGCCGATAGATGAGCGCGTGGTCGTGGACGGCGATATGGTGTTCGCGGCCGGCGTGACGGCCGGGATCGACGGCGCGCTCAGGGTCGCGGCCGACCTGCGCGGCGAAGAGGTCGCCCAATCGATCCAGCTCTATATGCAATATGCGCCCGAGCCGCCCTTCAACAGCGGCACGCCCGAATCGGCACCACCGGCCATCCTGGAAGGAGCACGCCGGTCCGTCCAGGTGATCACCGACCAGCGCGAGCGGACCGCCCGACGCGTGGCCGAACGCCTGGGCATCTCCGTATCGCTTCAGTAGACCTCCAGGGCTGCCGTGGCCGCCATCGGCAGCCCCTCCTGGAGCGCCACCCGATCGGCATTGCGCCGCGCCATCTCGAAGAGATGCAACGATTTGAGATCCTCGTAGCGCTGAGGCAGGGCGGGATCCCATTTGGTACGGAAGGTTTCGTAGGCCTTCTGCACCACCTGCATACGCCGGGCCTGAGCCACGCTCATGGTTTCGCCGACCTTCGCCATGTCGGCCTTGATGTAGCCGGCGCCTTCGTGATGCAGCCAGGCGCCCTTGGCGCAGACCAGCTTGAAGCCGGCGAGATGGGCGCGCAGCCCGTAATCAACATCGCCGAAATAGGCGAAATAGCGGTAATCGACCAGACCGATCCGGTCGATGAGCGCACGCTTAATCAGCACGGCATCACCCGACAGCACCTGATCCTCGACGAAGCCCAGCCCGGCCAAGTCGAACATCATCCGCGAGAAGGCATCGATATCGGGATAGCGCCGCATCGGCATGGGCGGGGTCACGATATGCTCGGGATGGCTGTCGGTATGGGCCGAGGTGCCGCGGACGATGCCGATCTCGCGGCTCAACGCCGAGACGCCCAGAAGTGCGGTCAGAAAGCTCGGCGTCATCAGCATGTCGTTGCTGAGGAACAAAACGTTCTCGCGCGTCGCTAGCGACAGCCCGATGGCGAAGATGCGCGAGTAGTGCTGGTGCACGGTCGCGCGCACCAGCTTGAACTCGTGATCGGGGGCGCTCGCGCGATGCTGGTGGAAAACATCCAGCATACGCTCTTCCGGCGCCGAGGCGTCGTCGAGCAGCACGAACTCGCACGGTATGTTGCGCACCGCCACGGCGGCGAGCGCCGTGCCGATGCAACGTGTGGTGAAGGCGGCGTTGTTGCGGGCCGGGATAATGACGCTGAGCATCGCCCCGGCCCTCCTCAGTCGGCCTTGCCGTAGAAGGCGTAGGTGGCGGTGTAGGGAATGCCGACCTTCGTATCCGGCCGGACCGGTGCCGCGGCGGGTGCCACGCCGCCCTTGGTGGCGATGCGCTGAACGTAAGTGACCTTGCTCATGACGCCGGCGGCGGGATCGGGCGTAACCTTGATCAGCAGCCAGGGAATATCGGCCTGAGCATTGGGTGCCGGCGTGGAGATCACTTTCTCGTCCTTGTCGCGCACGGTCTTGCTGCCGTCATCCGCCTCCCAGGACGGGCCGGCATAGTGATGGATGACGAGCTTGCCATGCTCGCCGGTGAGACGGGCGAGCGGCGCCTCCAGCGTCCATTTCAGCGTGCCGCCGTCATTCGTGCCATCATAGATCTGCACGCCATCGGCCTTGGCCTTGAACAGCAGCTTGAGCCCGGCGGGCGGCTGCAACTCGGCTGGGACGGGCTCGGCGGCGCGCACGACACCGGCCGATAGCAGAAGGCCGGCCATCGCCGCCATGATAAGTTGCCGTCCGTTCATCGATTCTCTTCTCCCACACAGATGCGCACTATCGCGCAAAGCGACTGCCTGTCAACGCAACCGCTCATGGGCCGATGATTGGATTACGATGTTACTCGTTGATTTCCGGATACTTCACAACCGCGTTAGGTCTGGCGGTTCCGCTTCTCGGCCAAGCAGCGAATGACCCCATGGAAGGTGCGGACATCTTGCTCCGTAAGCTGGGCACGGGTCAGCAGCGTGCGCAGATTGCGGACCATGATCGGGCGATTGTCGGGCGGAAAGAAGAAGCCGCCGGCATCGAGCTCCCGCTCCAGATGATCGAACAGATGGCTGAGATCGCCATGCGTCGCGGGCGAACTGATCGCCGGCATGGTCTCGGCCGGCGGCGCTTCGGCGCTGAGCTTGCGCCATTCCCAGCCGACCAGCAGCACCGCCTGCGCCAAGTTGAGCGAGGTGAAGTCCGGATTGAGCGGAAAAGTGACTGCGGCGTCGGCCAGCGCCAAATCGTCGTTGGTCAGACCCGAGCGTTCGCGCCCGAACATGACGCCGACTTTCTCGCCGCGGCCTTCGGCTGCGACCAGCCGTTCGACCGCCTCGGTCGGCGCCAACACCGGCTTCATCATGTCGCGGCTGCGCGCGGTTGTCGCATAGACCAGGGTCAGATCGGCGATCGCCTCCGTGACGCTGTCGAACAGGCCGGTCCGTTCCAGCACGATATCGGCGCCGGCCGCCGCCCGTTCGGCCGGGATCGACGGCCAGCCGTCGCGCGGCTTGACCAGACGGAGATCGGTCAGGCCGCAATTGAGCATGGCGCGGGCGACCGCACCGATATTCTCGCCCAGCTGCGGCTCGACCAGGATGATCGCCGGCCCCTCGCCCGCTTCCGCCGTCATGAGCCGCGCCGCCAGCTCGTTCCTCCCGGACCGTCTTCCAGCGAGATGCCGGCATCCGTCAGCTGCTGGCGGATCTCGTCGGCCCGGGCGAAGTCGCGTCCGGCCCGCGCCTCGCGCCGGGCGAGGATGAGCGCGTCGATCTCCTCGTTGCTCAAACCCTCGGTCCCCTCGCCCTGCCAGCGGAACCAAACCTCGGGATCCTGCGTGAGGAACCCCATCAGTCGGCCGCTCGCGAGCAGAGCGCCCTTGGCGCGCGCCTGGTCGCCGTCCCGTTCCGCCTTGTTGAGCGTGGTAGTGAGCTCGTGCAGCACGGCTTGGGCCAGCGGCGTGTTGAGATCGTCCTCGAGCGCCGGCAGCACGGCGATCTGGTCCGGCCAAATCGGCTCGATCTCGGCCACGGCGCGGAGCGCGTTATAGAAGCGGTCGAGCGACTGTTTCGCCTGCTTCACGCGGTCGAGCGTCCAGTCGAGCGGATCGCGGTAGAGCGCCGTCAGCATGGCGTAGCGCAGCGCCTCGCCCGGATAGGCTTTCAGCAGATCGTGGACGATCTGAAAATTGCCGAGCGACTTCGACATCTTCTCGCCTTCGAGGTCGAGGAAGGCGTTGTGCATCCAGATATTGACGAACGGCCGGCCGCCATGGGCGCAGACCGATTGCGCGAGCTCGTTCTCATGGTGCGGGAAGATCAGATCGATGCCGCCGCCATGAATGTCGAAATGCTCGCCCAGATGGGTCTCGCTCATGGCCGAGCATTCGATATGCCAGCCGGGCCGGCCGCGGCCCCATGGGCTCTCCCATCCAGGCTGCGCATCGTCCGACGGCTTCCACAGCACGAAATCGCCGGCATCGCGTTTGTAAGGCGCCACCTCGACGCGGGCGCCGGCGATCATGTCGTCGAGCGAGCGGCGGCTGAGCTTGCCGTAGTCCGGCATGGAGGCGATCGAGAACAGCACATGGCCTTCGGCCGCATAGGCGTTGCCGCGTTCGATCAGCGTCTCGATCATGCGGATCATCTGGCCGATATGCTCGGTCGCCCGCGGCTCGACCGTCGGCAGGAGATTGCCGAGCGCCGTCATATCGGCACGGAAGATATCGGCCGTGCGTTCGGTCAGCGTTCGGATGGTCTCGCCGTTCGCGCGCGCCGCCTCGATGATCTTGTCGTCGACATCGGTGATGTTGCGCGCATAGACGACGTGCTCTTCGCCATAGATCTGGCGCAGCAGCCGGAACAGCAAGTCAAACACGATGACCGGCCGCGCATTGCCGATATGGGCGTAGTTATAGACGGTCGGGCCGCAGACATAGAGCCGGACGCGCCCGGGATCGATCGGCTGGAAAGCTTCCTTCCGGCGAGTGAGCGTATTGAAGAGAGTCAAGGGCACGGGCGGGGACCTTCGGTCAGAACGGACGACGGGGACACGGGCAAGCCAAATTGGCAAGCGAGCGACAAGCTCAACAGCGTGTCCGAAACCGTCTCATGCCCGTCCCGCTCCTTGCCCTGGATAATTTCCGACTAATACGCCTTCGCATACACCGCGTCGAGCGTCGCATCCACACCGGTGATCAGACATTTGCCCGTGGTGCCCGACTGGGCATGCGGCAGGCAGCGGATGGTGACGCCGATCGCCGACAACCGGTCCTCGATGTCGGGATCGCCCGACCATTTGCCGATGACGAAGCCGGTTCCCGCCTCCTGGGTGAAATGCGCGACCAGCTCCTCGTAGGTCTTGATGCCTTCGATCGTCAGGCTCTGGCGGTAATGCAGCGCCTGGGCGTGGAGGATGGCGTCGATCTCGCCGAGCTGCTTCGGCAGCTCGCCCACGAACTCGGCTTCGGGCACGCCCAAGCGGCGGTCACCGATCGCGTCGCGCCTGGTCACGGCGACGCTGCCGCTGGCGATATCCCGCGGCCCAAGCTCGACCACCACCGGCACGCCCTTCTTGATCCAGCCCCAGCGCTTATTGGCCGGGCTCTCGTCGCGGGTGTCGACGCGCACGCGGATCGGCTCGCCGGCGAAACTCTCCGCCTGGATCCGCCTCGCCAGCGCCTGGGCATGGCGAATGACCTCCTCGCGTCCGGCCTCGTCGCGCAGGATCGGCACGATCACGACCTGCGACGGCGCCATCTTGGGCGGCACGCGCAGCCCGTCATCGTCGGCATGGGTCATGATCAGCGCGCCGATCAGCCGGGTCGAAGCGCCCCAGGAGGTGGTGTAGGCGAAGCTGAGGCCGCCTTCCTTGTCCTGGTACTGAATGTTGGCCGCTTTGGCGAAGTTCTGGCCGAGGAAATGTGAGGTGCCGGCTTGCAGCGCGCGGCCATCCTGCATCATCGCTTCGATCGTGTGCGTGTCGTCGGCGCCGGGGAAGCGCTCATGCGGCGTCTTCACGCCCGGTATCACCGGGATGCGCATATCGTCCTCGACCACCTGACGATAGACCTCCAGCATGGCGCGGGTTTCCTCGACCGCCTCGTCACGCGTGGCATGGGCGGTGTGGCCCTCCTGCCAGAGGAACTCGCTGGTGCGCAGGAACAGCCGCGGCCGCATCTCCCAGCGCACCACGTTGGCCCATTGGTTGAGCTTAAGCGGCAGATCGCGATAGCTCTTGATCCAGCGCGCCATCGCCTCGCCGATGATGGTCTCGGAGGTCGGCCGGATGATCAGCGGCGATTCCAGCGGTGCGTCGGGCACGAGCCGGCCGTTCTTCATCACCAGCCGGTGATGGGTGACGATCGCCATCTCCTTGGCGAAGCCCTCGACATGGCTCGCCTCCTTCTCCATCAGCTCCAGCGGAATGAAGAGCGGGAAATAGCAATTATCGTGGCCGGTCGCCTTGATGAGATCGTCGAGCCGCTTCTGCAGCCGCTCCCAGATCGCGTAGCCCCACGGCTTGATCACCATGCAGCCGCGCACGCCGGAATGCTCGGCCATGTCGGCCTCGCGGATGACCTCGTGATACCAGTCGGAGAAATTCTCGGAGCGGCGGATGCGGAGAGCGGTCTTCATCGTTCCAACCGGGTTTTGAGTAAGCGGGCCTGTCCTAGCCGCTGCATCCGCCCGGCACAAGCGGTTTGCGCGGGACGCCTGGGACGCATGCGAAACCCCCGGTGCTATTTTAACTGCATCTTTATCGCGCAGACCGAGAATAGCCTCAACCGCTCTATCCGACGGATGTATTGAAGGCTTCAGACATGCGTATGCATATCGCCCTCTCGCTCGGCCTCGTCCTGGCCGGCCTCGATGCCACTTCGGCATCGGCCACCTCGATCAGTGCCGCGACCATCCTCCAGGATTTCAACGCGGTCATTTACAAGAACGGCTCGACCAGCTCGGATATCGAGGGGGCGGCTGTCTTCGGCGGCAATTTCACCGGCGCCACAATCTACAATAATCCGACGAGCAGCCTGCCGACCGGCTATGGCGCATTGACGGTGTTCGGCAGCACCAGCGGCAATTCCATCAATCTTAACGATGGCGGCAGCGCCTATGTCGCCGGCACGAAAGGCGCTCAGGTCAATTTCAACGGCGGCGGATCCTATCTCGGCGCCCCCGCCAATACGATCGCCGATTTCCAGACGGCGCTGAACTCGCTCTCCTCGTCGCTGTCGTTCCTCGCGGCCACCGGCGCGCTGCCGACCCCGGCCAACAACGAGGTGATCAAGGCGATGCCGAACGCCGCGGGCATCGCCGTGTTCAACGTCAGCGCCGCCGATCTCGCCGCGATCTCCAGCTACAACATCAATCTGAACGGCGCCAAGACGGTCGTATTCAACGTCTCGGGCCCGTCGGTCACCTTCGCCGCCAACGATGAGAGCGGCACGACCGGCGCCAACAACATCATCTGGAATTTCTACCAGGCAACGTCGGTCAACCTCGTCGACCAGATCGCCGGCACGGTGCTCGCGACCAACGCCAGCGTCACCAACGGCAACCAGATCGATGGCGGCCTCTTCGCCAACTCCTGGAGCGGCCAGGGCGAGCTCCATGATTACGGATTTACCGGTATCCTGCCGATCCCGGAGCCGGCCTCTCTCATCCTGCTGGGGGCCGGCCTCGTGGCGCTGGGTCTCGTCCGGCGGCGCGCACGCCGCTAAGACCCCCGACGCCTAGAAGTGCGAGCTGACGAGGCGGCTTTATGGCCCGCCCGTCATGGATGCTGAAGGAATTGTCGCCGGGCCAGCATCCAGACGACAATCTAAGTAATTTTTCTCGTAAGGGCAGAGTCGCCGAGCGCTTCTTCGACCTTACGCCGCTCGGCCGGACAGCCGTGCCAGCGCATGCTCCCGCCCGATCAGAGGCAGGAGCCTCGCCAGTTCCGGTCCATGATCGAGGCCGGTGAGTGCGCGGCGGAGCGGCAGAAACAGCTCCTTACCTTTGCGCCCGGTCGCGACCTTGACGGCCTGGGTCCAGGCGCCCCAGCTCGTCTCGTCGAGCGGTCCCTCGGGCAGCAGTGCCGCGGCCTGGTCGAGGAAGGCGGAATCGTCGATGAGAGGCTCGATCGGTCCGTTGCAGACGCGCCACCAATCCGCCGCCTCGGCGAGCTTGCCGATATTGCCACGGATGGCCTGCCAGAACTCATCCCCCGCCCCCTGCGGCAGCCGGTCGGCAACCGCTTCGTAGGGCGTCACATGCAGAAGCCGGGCGTTGAGATGCAAGAACTCGTCGGGATCGAGTTTCGGCTGATTGCGGCTGAACTTGTGGATATCGAACTCCGCGACCAGCGTCGCCCGATCTGGCCTTATATCGACCGGATCGGAGGTGCCGAGCTTGGCCAGCAGGCTCAGGATCGCCATCGGCTCCAGCCCGGAATCCCGCAGCTCGGCAAGGCTAAGCGCCCCGGCCCGTTTGGAAAGCTTGCCGCCAGACGCATCGGCGATCAGGCTGAAATGGCCGAAGGACGGCAGGTCGCCGCCCAGTGCCTGAAACAGCTGGATCTGCACCGCCGTGTTGGCGACATGATCCTCGCCGCGGATGATGTGGGTAATGGCGAAATCGATATCGTCGACGACCGAGGAAAGCGTGTAGAGCGCCATGCCGTCGCCGCGAACCAGGACAGGATCGGACAGATTCTCGGCCAGGAACTCGACCGGCCCACGCACCAGATCATCCCAGGCGACCCGCCCCGGCTCCAGCTTGAAGCGCCAGACCGGCTGCTCGCCCGCCGCCAGCTTGCCGGCGATCTGGTCCGGCGTCAGCTTGAGCGCGGCCCGGTCGTAGATCGGCGGTCGTCCGCGCGACAGGGCGAGCTTGCGCTTGAGGTCGAGCTCCTCCGGTGTTTCGAAGGAGGGATAGAGGCGCCCGGCCGCCTTGAGCCGATCCGCCGCCTTTGCATATTCGGCGAAGCGATCCGATTGCCGGGCGAACAGATCCCAATCGAGGCCGAGCCAGGCGAGATCGGTTTCGATCGAGGCGGCATATGCGGCGGTCGAGCGTTCGAGGTCGGTATCGTCGATGCGCAGCAGCAGGCGCCCGTCATGAGCACGCGCATAGAGCCAGTTGACCAGCGCGGTCCGGAGATTGCCGAGATGCAGCCGGCCGGTCGGGCTCGGGGCGAAACGCAGGGTCGGGATCAATTCTTGCCCAGAAATAGGTTGGAGGCGGTCGCTCTAGAGCCTGATGAGCTAGTCAGCGATTCAGCCTTCTAGCGCGTGGTGGGCAGACCCTAGGAACCCGTCGATCCGGTGTCAACGCGCGTCGGCCGTTCAGCCCGGCAACATGGGCGACCACTCAGCTGGCGGCTCCAGCCCTTCCGGCACCCCGGCACCGATATCGAGAAAGGCGAAATCGAGCGCACGACCGAAGGTCGTCCCTTCCCTACGCCGATCCAAATCCGCAAGGGCGGTAACGGCGATCAGTTGATAGGGAGCTCCAGGACGGTCGGGTGCGAGCGGCAACATAACACTCTGAGCCACCTCGCTCCGTCCCGCTTCAAAGGCGATGGCATGCGTATACCAGGCGGCGCAGGGTTGGACGCTCAAAATCCAGGTGCGCCAGGCCCGGAGCCGACGCAGCGGTGCCGGTGTCAGGGTAACCAGATTCTTGCCGGTCGGCTCGAATCCCAACAACCTGACGTAGTCGGTCCCGGTCAATCGGAACAGGATCTCGCCGGGAGCCCGCACCTCGAAGATATGGAGCCGAGACAGGATCGGCACCATGTCGAGCGGATCGATTTCGGCGCGATGGGGCAGCAGGCGCGCGCCCCTTAGCCTTTCCCAATATTCGACTAGAAAGCGGCATGGCGGCGGCAACGTCTCGGTGGACAGCGTGACCGGCAAGAATCTTCTCCAGGTGCGGCGGGCTCGATAGGCAGATTCGGTCCATACTATCTCAACTTTTACGTTTTGAGGAACAGGGGTTCGCGCTTGCGTGCGAGAGCCTGTGCGCCGAGCGCACTATCCACCGACCGAGGACCGCGATATATGCAGCAGGACGAGCCGCCGGAGCCTATCGGGAGAGAGTTTTGCGCGTATTAGCTAGAGCCGGATCGGAATGGGCGGACTCCATCCATGCCGTGAATCCGTCTCTATTCAAACGGTTAGGGCACGATTCACGGATTGGCTGCTCCCAGCCGATCCGATCGCGCCCTGGGAGCCGCCGCGGTCGATGAGGGGGATCCTGATCCTCACCGCCCTCGTCTCGGCGGCGCTGAGCGCGCCGCCGGCCCGCGCGGCCGACTCGGCCGGCCAGATCGTCACGGTCTATTCCGACCGGCATCAGGTCGAGGACAAGGCTCTGTTCGATGTCTTCACCAAGGAAACGGGTATCCGGGTCGATCTGGTCGACGATGATTTCGATCCGCTGCTCGAACGGCTCCAGCATGAAGGCAGCAAATCCCCGGCCGATCTCCTGATCTCGGCCGGCGAGGCGACGCTGGCACGCACGGCGGAGGCCGGGCTGTTTCGGCCGTTGCCGGCGCTGCCCTCGTTGCCGCCGGAGTTCCGCGACCCGGCCGGCAATTGGATCGGCCTGTCCTACTGGGCGCGCGTCATCGTCTATCACAAGGATCGCGCCGACCCGGCCCAGCTACGGAATTACGAGGATCTGTCCGATCCGCAGCTGCATGGCCGGATCGTTGTGCGCTCTGCCGGCAGCCCCTACAATGCCGCCTTGGTCGCCTCGATGATCGTGGCTGACGGAACCGAGGATACCGAGACCTGGGCGCGCGGGCTCGTCGCCAATTTCGCGCGGCCGCCGCAAGGCGGAGATGGCAGCCAGCTCGAGGCGATCAGCGCCGGCGAAGGCGATGTGACGGTGGTCAACACCCGCTACTGGTCACGCTTCGCCGCGTCGGACAAGGTAACGGAGCAGGAAGTGGTCGCGGATCTGGGGCTAATCTTTCCCAATCAGGACAATCGCGGCACACAGATCGACCTGATCGGCGCCGGCATCCTGAAGACGGCGCCGCACCTCTCGGCCGCCTCCTCGCTGCTCGCATTCCTGTTGCGGCCCGACGTGCAGGAGAAGTTCGCCGCCGCCAATTTCGAGTTTCCCATCCTGCCCGGCGTGTCGCCGGCGCCGGTGCTGAAGGCGCTGGGCCCGTTCAAGATCGACAAGGCGGCGATCGGCAAGCTCGGCCGCTTCACGCCGGAAGCGCAGGATGTCATGGCCAAGTCGGGGTGGGAGTAACGGCATCCCGCTGGATGTCGCCCTGTTGAGGAGAATGAGCATGTCGGACGAGAACGAAGCGCCGCCCTGTCAAGGACCCGACCCAAATCCGCGCGCGCCGTCGATCGCCATCCCCGACAATGCCTGCGATTGCCACGCCCACATCATCGGGCCGCTGGCGATGTTTCCGCTGCAGGAAAACCGCAGCTACACCCCACCCGAAGCACCGCTCGGCGCCTATCGCCAGCTGCTCTCGACGCTCGGGCTGACCCGCGGCGTGCTGGTGCAGCCGAGCGTGTTCGGGACCGACAATAGCTGCATGCTGCAGGCCTTGGCGCGCCACCGCAACACGCTGCGCGGCGTCGCAGTCGTCGATCAGAATGTCGATGACGAGACGCTGGAAACGCTTGCCGGCAACGGCGTCAAGGGGCTTCGCCTCAATGTCCTGTTCAAGGGCGGCGTGCCGTTGGAACAGATCGAGGCGCTGGCGCGACGGATCGAGCCACTGCAATGGCATCTGCAATTCCTCATCGACGCGCGGGATCTGCCCATGCTGGCGCCGCGCCTCAGCGATCTGCCGGTCGATATCGTGATCGATCACATGGGCCATATGCCGGCCGACTCCGGCATCGACCATCCCGGCTTCAAGGCGTTGCTGGAAATGGTCAAACGCGGCCGTTGCTGGGTCAAGCTCAGCGGCGCCAACCGGACATCGGTCAAGGGGCCGCCCTATGCCGACACGATCCCCTTCGCCCGGGCGCTCGTCGATACCGATCCGACCCGGCTCGTCTGGGGCTCGGACTGGCCGCACGTCGCCATCCCGGGACATATGTCCAACGATGGCGAGTTTCTCGATCTCTTGGGCCAATGGGCGCCCGACGAGCGGCTCCGCCACCTGATCCTGGTCGAGAACCCGGCCCGGCTCTACGGCTTCGAGGAGTAGCTCAGGCCGCGATGACTTTAGGTCGAATCGACCTAAAGTCTGAATCGCTGCCTTGTCATCAGGCTCAGGCCCCGACGGCCGCCGCGGCGGCCGTCTGCTGGCCGGCATGGCGCCAATGCTTCAGCTCTTCCGCGATCTGGAAGGCGAGCTCGAGCGACTGGCTGGCATTGAGACGCGGATCGCAATGCGTATGGTAGCGGTCGCCGAGGCTCGATTCCGTGATCGCCTGGGCGCCGCCGATGCATTCGGTGACATCCTGCCCGGTCATTTCGAAATGCACCCCGCCGGCATGCGTTCCTTCGGCCTGATGGACCTGGAAGAAGCTGCGCACCTCGCTCAGGATCCGGTCGAACGAGCGCGTCTTGTAGCCGCCCGCCGTCTGGGTGTTGCCATGCATCGGATCGCATAGCCAGACCACCGCCCTGCCCTCGCGCTTCAAGGCGCGGACCAGCGGCGGCAAGGCTTCGGCGGCCTTGTCCGCCCCCATCCGGGCGATGACCGAAAGCCGGCCCGGCTCGTTCTCCGGATTGAGCGCATCGATCAGGCGAAGGAGCTCGTCCGGCTTCTGGCTCGGTCCGGCCTTGCAGCCGATCGGGTTCTTGACGCCGCGCAGGAACTCGACATGGGCGCCGTCGAGCTGGCGCGTGCGGTCGCCGACCCAGAGGAAATGGGCCGAGCAGTCGTACCAGTCGCCGCTGGTCGAATCGACGCGAGTCAGCGCCTGCTCGTAGGGCAGCAGCAGCGCCTCGTGTGAGGTAAAGAACTCGGTCTCGCGGATCTGCGGGCTGGTCGCCGAGGTGAAGCCGCAGGCGGCCATGAAATCCAGCGTCTCGGTCAGCCGTTCGGCCAGCTCGCGATAGCGCTCGCCCTGCGGCGAACGGGCGACGAAGCCCTGGTTCCACAGATGCACCTGGTGCAGATCGGCATAGCCGCCCTGGGCGAAGGCGCGCAGCAGGTTGAGCGTCGCCGCCGACTGGCTATAGGCCAGCACCATGCGCTGCGGATCGGGCTGGCGGGCCGCCTCGGTGAATTCCGAGCCGTTGATAATGTCGCCGCGGTAGGAAGGCAAGCTCACCCCGCCGATCGTCTCCATCGGCGCCGAACGCGGCTTGGCGAACTGTCCGGCAAGCCGGCCCAATTTCACCACCGGGCAGGCGGCGCCGAAGGTCAGCACCACCGCCATCTGCAGCAGCACGCGGAAGGTATCGCGGATATTGTTGGCGCGGAACTCGGCGAAGCTTTCGGCGCAATCGCCGCCCTGCAGCACGAAGGCGCGGCCGAACGCCGCCTCCTTGAGCGCCGTCTTCAGGCGTCGCGCCTCGCCGGCGAAGACCAGCGGCGGAAAATTCCGTAGCATTTCCTCGACCCCTTCGAGGGCTTGAGCATCGGCATATTCCGGTGCCTGGAGCACGGGGCGCGAGCGCCAGCTATCGGGGGTCCAGCTCTGTGCCATCACGTCACCCTATCGTCTATTCGGCGGCCTTGGCCTGGGGTTCCGGCACCTTGTCGCGCATGGTGACGAATTCCTCGGCCGCGGTCGGATGAATGCCGACCGTCTGATCGAATTGGCGCTTCGTCGCTCCGCATTTAAGGGCGACGGCCAGTCCCTGGATGATTTCCGGCGCATCGGTGCCGAGCATATGGCAGCCCACGACCTTGTCGGTCGCGCGCTCGACCACGAGCTTCATCAGGGTCCGTTCCTCGCGCCCCGACAAGGTATGCTTCATGGGCCGGAAGCGGGAGCGATAAATATCGACCGCGCCGAGTTCGCGGCGCGCCTGGGTTTCGGTGAGCCCGACCGTCGCCATCGTCGGAATCGAGAAGACCGCCGTCGGCACGCCCTCCGGGTCGAACTTGGTCGGGTTGTTGTTGAACAACGTCTCGGCCAGCGCCCGGCTCTCGGCGATCGCGACCGGCGTCAGGTTCAGCCGGTCCGTCGCGTCGCCCACGGCATAGATGCCGGGCACGGCGGTCATCGACCATTCATCGACGGCGACGGCGCCCACCTCGTTCATCTCGACACCGAGTGCTTCGAGACCGATGCCATGCGTGTTCGGCCGGCGGCCGGTCGCATACATGACGAGATCGGTCGAGAACACCTGATCGAGATGCGTACGCAGATCGAACCCGCCTTCGGCCTTGGTGATGCTTATGATCTGGGTGCGGGTATGGATCTCGATACCGCGATGGCGCATCTCCTGCGCCAGCCCGACGCGCAGATCGTCGTCGAAGCCGTTCAGCAGCTCCTCGGAGCGGCAGACGAGCGAAACCTCGGAGCCGAGCGAGTTGAAAATGCCGGCGAACTCGACCGCGATATAGCCGCCGCCGACGATGGTGATCCGGCGCGGCAGCTCGGGCAGATGCAGCGCCTCGTTAGAGGTCACGACATGCTCGATGCCTGGGATTTTGGGCACGACCGGATGGCCGCCGGTGGCGATCAGGATGCGCTCGGCGGTGACGCGCTTGTCGCCGATCTCGATCGTATGGGAATCGACCAGCTTGGCCCGCCCCTCGAACAGCTGCACGCCGCTGTCGGCCAGAAGCTTCAGATAGATGCCGTTCAGCCGGTCGATCTCGCGATCCTTGTTGGCGATCAGCGTCGGCCAGTCGAATTGCGGTTGCTGGATCGTCCAGCCATAACCCGCGGCATCGACGAAATCGTCGGCGAAATGGGCGCCATAGACGAGCAGCTTCTTGGGAACGCACCCACGCAGCACGCACGTGCCGCCGACACGGCTCTCCTCGGCGATGCCGACGCGCGCGCCATAGCTCGCCGCCCGCCGAGAGCCGGCGACACCGCCCGAACCCGCGCCGAGGGTGAAGAGATCGAAATCATACGCCGTCATCAGGAACCGACCCTACCGTCCCAGGAGAGCCGGGCAGACTAGTTCCAGCGCCGCGTTTTGCCCAGCCTCTTATCGGTATGCCAGCCCGTTACGGCAGGAGCGTCACCAGCACCTTGCGCGCGGCGACGTTCTTCTCGGTGACGCTCGTGAGATCGTTGGGCGCCAGGCCGGCATGGCTGTCGATATTGGCGGCGGGAACGCCGGCATCGACGAGCGCATGGGCGACGGCATCGGCCCGCGCCTGGGCCAGCACCGTGCGATCCGGCGTCGCCCCATCCGCATAGCCTTCGACGGAGACGTGGCGGGCGTGGCTGGACGCGGCCTGCGCGGCGATCTGGCCAACCACCTTCTGCCCCTCCGGCGTCAGACTCTGCTCGTCCGTCGGAAAAAACACGGCATAGTTGTTCGGCCCGCTGGCGCAGGAAGCGAGCACCAGCATGATGGTCAAGGGACGGACGAGCCTTGTCGGCATGAAGTTGCTTCTCCCGTGATTGATTGGCTTCAGCGATCGATGCCGCCGAGGCAGAGATATTTGATCTCGAGGAAATCCTCGATACCGTATTTCGACCCTTCGCGCCCGAGGCCGGATTCCTTGACGCCACCGAACGGTGCCACCTCGGTCGAGATGATCCCTTCATTGATGCCGACGATACCGTATTCCAGCGCTTCGGCGACACGGAAGATACGGCCGACATCGCGGCTGTAGAAATAGGCGGCGAGGCCGAATTCCGTGTCATTGGCGAGGCGCACCGCCTCGGCCTCGTCCTTGAACCGGAAAAGCGGCGCCATCGGCCCGAATGTCTCTTCGCGCGCCGCCGCCATCTCGACCGTGACCTCGGTCAGGATCGTGGGCTCGAAGAAATTGCCGCCGAGCTTGTGGCGCTTGCCGCCCAGCAGGAGCTTGGCGCCCTTGCCGAGCGCGTCGGCAATGTGCTCCTCGACCTTCTCGACCGCGGCCTGATCGATCAGCGGACCGACCGCCACCCCCTCCTCCAGGCCGTTGCCGACCTTGAGACCGGCCACCGCGTCGGCGAACTTCCGGGCGAAGGCGTCATAGACCTTGTCCTGGACCAGGATACGGTTGGCGCAGACGCAGGTCTGGCCGGCATTGCGGTACTTGGAGGCGATGGCGCCTTTGACGGCGGCGTCGAGATCGGCATCGTCGAACACGATGAAGGGGGCGTTGCCGCCCAGCTCCATCGAGCATTTCTTGACCGTGTCCGCGGCCTGGCGCAGCAGCACCTTGCCGATCTCGGTCGAGCCGGTGAAGGTGAGCTTGCGTACGATCGGGCTCGCGGTGAGCGCGCCGCCGATCTCCTTGGCGCTGCCGGTGAGGACGTTGAGGACGCCCTTGGGCACGCCCGCGCGTTCCGCCAGCTCGGCCATGGCGAAGGCCGAATAGGGTGTCGCCGTCGCCGGCTTCAGCACCATGGTGCAACCGGCGGCCAGAGCGGGTGCCGCCTTGCGCGTGATCATCGCGGCCGGGAAATTCCAGGGCGTGATCGCGGCACAGACGCCGATCGGCTCCTTCAGCACAAGGATGCGCTTGTCGGCGCCGCCGGCCGGGATGGTGTCGCCGTAGATGCGCTTGCCCTCCTCGGCGAACCATTCGATGAAGGAGGCGGCATAAGCGATCTCGCCGCGCGATTCGGTCAGCGGCTTGCCCTGCTCCAGCGTCATGAGGCGCGCCAGATCCTCCTGGTTCGCCATCATCAGCTCGAACCATTTGCGCAGAATCGAGGCGCGTTCCTTGGCGCTCTTGGCGCGCCAGGCCGGCAATGCCCGATCGGCCGCCTGGATCGCGCGCTCCGCCTCGGCCGCCCCCATATTCGGTACTGTGCCGAGCGTCTCGCCGGTCGCGGGATCCGTCACGGCAATGGTCTTGCCGCCTTCGGCAGCGACCCAGGCGCCATCGATGAAGCAGCGTTCGCGAAAGAGCATCGAATCGGTCAGTTGCATGGTCGCATTCTCCTTGACGATCAGGTCCCGCGCTTGAACTGCTTGCCGAGCTGCAGGCCCTGACGTTGATAGGTCGAGCCGATGGCGGTGCCGTAGAGCTTGTCGGGCAGTGCCGTCAGCCTCTCGTAAACGAGCCGGCCGACGATTTGTCCGTCCTCGATCAGAAACGGCACCTCGTGCGCCCGCACTTCCAGCACGGCGCGGCTGCCGGCGCCCCCGGTCTCGGCGGCGCCGAAGCCCGGATCGAAGAAGCCGGCATAATGCACGCGGAATTCGCCGACGAGCGTGTCGTAGGCCAGCATCTCGGCCGCATGGTCGGGCGGGACCATTACCGACTCACGAGATGCCAGAATGTAGAAATCGTTCGGATCGAGGATGATGCCGCCATTCTGCGCCCGGACCGGCTCCCAGAAATCGAGCGGCTCATAATGATTGATGAGGTCGGTATCGATCAGGCCGGCATGGCGGCGGGCGCGATATCCCACGATCCCGGTTTTGGGATCGCCCTGGATATCGACGGTGAAAGCGAGGCCGCCCTTGATATTCTCCTCGCCCGGCGCCGAATCGACCAGGCCCACCGTCTCGTGCAGCTTGCGCAGCGCCGAATCGCTGGCGGTAGGGGCGCCGCGCCGGATGCGCAATTGCAGCAGCCGCGTGCCGGTATGGACGCGCACGCTGAAGGCGCGCGGGCTGATCTCGGCATAAAGCGGGCCTGAATAGCCCTCCTCGACCCGATCGAACTCGACGCCATTGTCGGTGATGAGGCGGGCGAAAACGTCGAGCCGTCCGGTCGAACTCTTGGGATTGGCGATGGCGCTCAGCTGCCGCTTCAGGGCCACCGTCTCGAGCAACGGCACGATATAGACGCAATGCCGTTCGAGCACGGCGCCTTGATCGAGATCGATCGCGTGCATCTCGACCTTGTCGAGACGCTGCTTCACCGTTGCGTTCCGTCCGGGGAGGAAGCTCGCCCGCACCCGATACGCCACCGAACCCAGGCGGAGATCGACGCTCGCCGGCTGGATCTGATCGTCGGAGATCGGGGCCGATGCCCCGATCACGCCCTGCCGGATGAGCTCGCGCAGCGCTTGCGACGGCAAAATGCCGGTTGGATGTTCCGCCTCGGCGTCCGCTGTCTGCGCCATCTGATCACTCGAAGAGCCATGCCGATCGCGACAGAAGCATTAATGAACCGTTGACACAAGACGGCTAGTTTAAGAGACGGTTGAACCGAAACAGGGGTCGCCAAAATGGTCGACGCAACGTCGTCTCTCGCCTTCTATTACAATCATTCCCAGAGCCTGAAGGCACAGCTCACGCCTAACAGCGAGAGCATCAGCTATCAGGACCAGACTCAGGAAGCGCTGGTCGGACAGGACGCCAACGGCAACAGGTTCGGCGCGGCCGTCGATGTCAATATCTCCGTCTCGATCACACAAGGCACGGCCTCGACCGGCACGGCGGCAGCCGACGAATCCCCTGGGCAGCAAGCGCTCGACAAGATCAAGCAAGGCAACGACCAGGCCAAGGCTTTCCCGAAGAAGCTCGCCGTGCAGCAGCTCGATCAGGCGGTCAAGGAGCTGAGCTTCCTGAAACTGCTCGGCAGCGGCAAGAAGGCCGCGACGGAAGCGGCAAGGATCGCCAAGGAAATCGCGACGGCGGTCAAGAACTATTCATCGGCCGGCTCGGGCGACACCGCCGCCGCGGAGACCAGCACGGAAACCACGGTGACGGAGAGCAGCGCGAGCGCCGTCTCGGCCAGCGGCGCCGCCGCGCCGGGCACCGCCGCCGCCTCGACTGCGCCGGCCGGCACCGCCGCGGCGACGCCGGGCGATACAGCAGCCGCGGCCGGCACGACGAACGGAAGCGCCGCCGCCGGAACGCAGACCGGTTCGACGACGGAATCCACGACCACGACGCAGACCACCACGACCACGCAGAGCGTCGCGGCCCTGGGTACTGCGGCCGGCGGCAGCGGCGCTGCGACCGGCACCGGCGCCGCGTCGGGGGCGCAATCCAGCGACGACACGCTCTTCTACAACATCGCCACCGCGGCCTTGGGAGAGATCAACAAGTTCCTGAAGAAGAACCTGATCTCGCTCGAAACCTCGCCGGATCAGAAGACCCGCGAAGCCGGCAAAAAGGCGAAGGAGGAATTCGACAAGGCGCAGCAGGCGCTCACAGAGGCGCAATCGCCGCAAGCGGGCGGAAGCGCCGCGACCGGCACGACGGTGACGGAAAGCGTCACCGTGACGATCTCCACCTTCGCGCAAACGGCCGATGCCGGCGCTGCGGCCTCCGCCGTTCCCGTGGCGGTGCCCGCCGCACCGGTCAGTCTGGTCGCCTGAGGATCAGAAGAACCGCGCCAGATTGGCGCGGATACGATCGAGTACCGGTGTCGGCTTGTCCGGCACCGTGAAAGACCGGCCGGTGACGGTCTCGAACAGCTCGATATAGATCCGGGCCGTCGCCAGCACGAGCTCGCGCGGGATCGGCGGGATCGGGTCCTTGTAGGGATCGCAGCGCGCCGCCACCCAACTGCGGATGAAATCCTTGTCGAAGCTTTCAGGCGCCTGGCCCGCGGCGAAGCGTTTCTCGTAGCTGCCGGCGAACCAGTAGCGGCTGCTGTCCGGCGTATGGATCTCGTCGGCCAGGATGATCTTGCCGTCCTCGTCGAAGCCGAACTCGTATTTGGTATCGACCAGGATCAGACCGCGTTCGCGCGCCATCTCGCGGCCGCGGGCGAACAGAGTCAGCGCGCGGGCGCAAACCTCCTCCCACTGCGACGCCGTCAGAAGGCCGCGCGAGACGATCTCGGGGCCGGTCAGCGGCTCGTCATGGCCGCCGTCGAAGGCCTTTGTCGTCGGCGTGATGATGGTCTGGGGCAGCTTCTCGTTCGGCCGCATGCCGTCCGGAAAGGGCATGCCGTAGATGGTGCGATGCCCGGCCTCGTAGAGCTTGAGGATCGAGGTCGAAGTCGTGCCGGCCAGATAGTCGCGCACCACCACCTCGACCGGCATGATCCTGAGCTTGCGGCAGAGCAGCACGTTGGGATCGGGATATTCGAGCACGTGATTGGGGCAGAGATCGCGGGTCGCATCGAACCAATAGCGGGCGATCTGGGTCAGAACCTCGCCCTTGAACGGAATCGCCGTCAGGTTCCGGTCGAACGCGCTCAACCGGTCGGTCGCGATGAGAATGCGCCGCCCATCCGGCAGATCGTAATTGTCGCGGACCTTGCCGCGATAGTGATTGGGTAATTCCGCGATCGTCGCATCGTCGAGAATATTGTCGAAATGCGCCGCCAGCGCCGCCTCGTCCACCATCGCCATCAACCGGAGTTTCTATGGAAGGCGGCGATGATACATCAATCGCCCCATTCGGCCATATCGATCGAGGGGTCGGGGTCGGTGAAGCGGACGGCGATCTCCGCGAATTGATCGGCGATTGGCTTGATTCCTCCAGGCATGACGCGTGCATGAGCCGAGCGTCGCGCAGGCGAGGACGGGCGCATTCATTTGGAGGATCTCTTGGAAATCGTGCATTCGCTGCTGCCTTTGACCGGCGTGCTTCTGGTGATCGTCGGCTTCGCCTTTCGCTTCAATCCTCTGCTCGTGGTCACGGCGGCGGGCATCGTTACGGGCCTGGCGGTCGGGATGGAACCGATCAA
This sequence comes from Aliidongia sp., assembly GCA_035539155.1. Classification (GTDB taxonomy): domain Bacteria; phylum Pseudomonadota; class Alphaproteobacteria; order ATCC43930; family CGMCC-115725; genus JAXDMU01. The sequence continues at coordinate 92,852 of DATLIZ010000023.1, forward strand.
GCTGCTGTCGACCATGGGCGATGCCTTCCTGCGCAATCGCTATCTGTCCTTGTTCGTCCTGACGCTGCCGATCGTCGGGCAGCTCGAGCGGTTCGGTCTCAAGGAGCATGCTCAGGATCTGATCGGGCGGGTTCGGCAGGCGACGGCGGGACGGCTGCTGCTGCTCTATCTTTTCATCCGCGAGGTCTGCGCCGCGTTCGGCCTGATCAGCATCGGCGGCCACGCCCAGATGGTCCGGCCGCTGATCGCTCCCATGGCGGAAGCTGCCGCCGAGCGTGGCCGGGCACCGCTGCCCGACAAGCTGCGCTTCCACATCCGCGCGCTCGCGGCCGCGAGCGACAATGTCGGCGCGTTCTTTGGCGAGGATATCTTCATCGCCTTCGGCGCCGTCCTATTGATCAAGGGGACCTTGGCCGAGAACGGCATCGCGCTCGAACCGCTCGATATCGCGCTTTGGGGCATTCCGACGGCGATCGCCGCCTTCGTCATCCATGCGACCCGGCTGCTGCTGCTCGACCGCAAGATCAAACGCGAGACCGTGCCGGCGGCCGACGAGCAAGTGGAGGCCGCGTGATGCTGATCTCGATCGATGCGATCTATGTGGTCGTCGGCCTCTTCCTCGGCATCATCACGCTTTTAACCGCCGTCGACATGACCAATCCGCGGCGCCTCACCACTGCCCTCTTTTGGGGCCTGTTCGCCTTCACCTTCCTCTTCGGCGGGCTGGTGCCGAGCTGGATCGTCGGCGCCATGCTGGTGGCGATGGCGCTCATCGCGGGCCTGGGCGGCGTCCGGCACGGAATTCATCCGATCGCGCCCGAGGCGGAACGGCACGCCCATGCGCGCCGGCTCGGCCATTGGGTGTTCGTGCCGGCCCTGACGATCCCCGCCGTGACCGTGATCGCGACCCTGTTCCTCAAGGATTGGAAGATCTTCGGGCTCGCCCTGCTCGACCCGACGAACGTCACCCTCGCCGCCTACGGTGCCGCCTGCATCATCGCCTTCCTGGTGGTGATGGCGGTGACGCGCAGCGGACCGGTGCAGCCGCTGCGCGGCGCGCGCCGGCTGCTTGATTCGATCGGTTGGGCGGCCGTGCTGCCGCAGAGTCTGGCGATGCTGGGCGCCGTCTTCGCGGCGGCCGGCGTCGGCAAGGTCGTGGCGGATCTGGTCGGCGGCGTCATTCCGGCCGACAGCCGGTTCCTGGTCGTGGCCGCCTATGCGATCGGCATGGCGCTCTTCACCATGGTGATGGGCAACGCCTTCGCCGCCTTTCCGGTGATGACCGCCGGCATCGGCGTGCCGTTGATCGTGCACCAGCATGGCGGCGACGCCGCGGCGATGGCGGCGATCGGCATGTTCTCGGGCTATTGCGGCACGCTGATGACGCCGATGGCGGCCAATTTCAATATCGTCCCGGCGGCCTTGCTCGACCTGCCCGATCAGAACGCCGTCATCAAAGCCCAGATCCCGACCGCGATCCCGCTGCTCGCGGTCAATGTCCTGCTGATGTACTGGTTGGTGTTCCGGTGAGACCGAGGCGCTACTCCACCGTCACGCTCTTCGCCAAATTCCGCGGTTGGTCGACATCCGTACCCTTATGGACGGCGACATAATAAGCCAGGAGCTGCAACGGGATGGCGTAGAGGATCGGGGCCACGAACGGATCGCATTCCGGCAGGCGGATGGTGGCGACGGCCTTGTCGCCCAGGGAAGCGATGCCCGTCGCGTCCGACATCATGATGACCCTGCCGCCACGCGCCATCACCTCCTGGACGTTCGAGAGGGTCTTCTCGAACAGCTCGTCGCGGGGCGCCACCACGATCACCGGCATCTGCTCGTCGATGAGGGCGATCGGCCCGTGCTTCATCTCGCCGGCGGCATAGCCCTCGGCATGGATATAGGACAGCTCCTTGAGCTTGAGCGCGCCTTCGAGCGCCAGCGGATAGGCGGTGCCGCGCCCGAGATAGAGCACGTCGCGCGCGTCGGTCAGGCTCTTGGCGAGATTGTCGATCGCCGCCTCGTCCATCAGCACCTCGGCGATGCGCGCGGGCACCTCGGCCAGATGGGAGCAGACCGCCCCCTCCTGCTCGGCGCTGATCTTACCCCGCGCTCGCGCCAGCGCGAGCGTGAAGCAGGCGAGCACGGCGAGCTGGGCGGTGAATGCCTTGGTCGAGGCGACGCCGATCTCGGGACCGGCCATCGTCTGCAGGATGGCGTGGCTCTCCCGCGCCATCGAGCTTTCCGGCTGATTGACCAGCGAGACGATGTGCTGGCCCTGGCTCTTGGCGTAGCGGAGGGCCGCAAGCGTGTCGGCGGTCTCGCCCGATTGCGAGATGAAGAGCGCCACGCCGCCCGGCGCCATCTCGGCCGCGCGGTAGCGGAATTCGGACGCGATATCGACCTCGACCGAGAGCCGCGCCAGCTTCTCCAGCCAATATTTGGCGACGAGCGCTGAATGGAAGGAAGTGCCGCAAGCGACGATCGTGACCTTGCCGACGGTGCCGAGATCGAACGGCATGTCCGGAAGCGTCACGCTGCGCGTCGCGGGATTGACCAGCGCATTCAGCGTATCGCCGACCACGGCCGACTGCTCGTAGATCTCCTTGTGCATGAAATGGCGATGGTTGCCCTTGCCGATCATGGCGCCGGTGAGCGCCGTGAGCTTGATCGGCCGCTCGACCGGCTTGTCGTCCGCGTCATAGATCGTGGCGCTCTCGCGCGTGAGCACGGCGTAATCGCCTTCGTCGAGATAGCAGATGCGCTGGGTCAGCGGCGCCAGCGCCAGCGCATCGGAGCCGACGAACATCTCGCCATCGCCGAAACCGACCGCGACGGGCGCGCCGCGACGGGCGCAGATCAGCAGGTCGGGATATCCCGAGAAGATAAGCGCGATAGCGAAGGCGCCGTGCAGCCGCTTCAGCGCCGCCGCCACCGCCTCGCGCGGTTCCATCCCGCCATCGAGGAAGCGCGTGACCAGCACCGCCACAACCTCGGTATCGGTCTCAGTCTCGAAGCCGTAGCCCAGCCCCGACAGCTCGGCTTTCAGCTCGGCGAAATTCTCGATGATGCCGTTATGGACGATCGCCGTGCGCTCGGTCGCGTGCGGATGGGCGTTGCGCTCGACCGGGGCGCCATGGGTGGCCCAGCGCGTGTGGCCGATGCCGGTATTGCCCGGCAGCGGCTCGGCGGCGAGCCGTTCGGCCAGGCTGTTGAGCTTGCCCTGCGCCCGGCGCCGCTCGATCCGGCCGTCGACCAGCGTGGCGATGCCGGCCGAATCATAGCCGCGATATTCGAGCCGGCGCAGCCCTTCGAGAATGAGGGGGGCGGCCTTGCCGGTGCCGATCGTGCCGATGATGCCGCACATATGCTACTCCTTCGCCTGGCGCGCCGCCTCGGTCTTGGCGCGCCGCTTCATGTCGCGGAACCGGGCGGCATGACCCGGTTTGACCACTTCCTCGGCCCGCGAGATCGCGGTCGCATCCGACGGCACGTCCCGCGTGAGCACGCTGCCGGCAGCCGTCATGACGCCGTCGCCGAGCGTGATCGGTGCGACCAGCGAGGTGTTGGTGCCGATGAAGGCGCCCGCGCCGATGACGGTCCGGTGCTTGAAGAAGCCGTCGTAATTGCAGGTGATGGTACCGGCACCGATATTGGTGGTGGCGCCGATCTCCGCGTCGCCCAGATAGCTCAGATGGTTGGCCTTGGCGCCGATGCCGAGCTTGGTGTTCTTGAGTTCGACGAAATTGCCGATATGGGCGGCCTCGCCGACCTCGGTGCCGGGCCTGAGCCGGGCGAACGGGCCGATCATGGCGTCCGCGCAGATCTTGGTGCCTTCGATATGACAGAAGGCCTTGATCTCGACGCCATCCTCGACGACGACGCCGGGGCCGAACACGACGGACGGGCCGATCACGACATCGCGGCCGAGCACGGTATCGGCCGCCAGATAAACCGTGTCCGGATCGATGAGCGTGGCGCCGCCCGCCATAGCTTTGGCCCGCAGGGTCCGCTGCAGGATCGCCTCGGCCGCCGCCTGATCGGCGCGCGAATTGACGCCCACGAGCTCCTCGGCAGGCGCCTCGACGACGCGGCAGACGCGGCCGTCACCGACCGCCAGCCCGACGATGTCGGTCAGGTAGTATTCGTCCTTGGCATTGTTCGGTGACAACCGTCCGACCAGATCGAACAGGACCCCGCCATCGACGGCCATGAAGCCGGAATTGCAGAGCGGATTGGTCCGCTCCTCGGCACTGGCTTCGGTATGCTCGACGATGCGGACGAGGTTGCCGTCGGCATCCTTGATCAGCCGGCCATAGGCATGATCCCCGGTGACGCGCATACCGAGCACGACAGCGGCCGCTCCCGTGTCCCGCCGCTCCTCGACCATCCGCGCCAGCGTCTCGGTCGTGATCAGCGGCTGATCGCCATAGACGATCAGGATATCGTCCGCGTCGACGCCGGCGAGCGACGGCCGCGCCGCGCGCACGGCGTGACCGGTGCCAAGCTGCTCGGTCTGGACTGCGATCGTCTCGGGGGCGGCGAAGGCCGCGACCGACGGCATGTCGGAGCCGACGACCACGACGATCCGCTCCGGATCGAGTCGGCGGCAAGCGTCGAGCACATGGCCGAGCATCGGCCGTTCCGCCAGCTTATGCATGACCTTGGGCAGGGCGGAACGCATGCGCGTTCCCCGGCCGGCAGCCAGAACGATTATTGCGAGACCAGATCGCGGCATGGCACCTTGCATCGCCCAGTGTGATGGTCGGGGCACGGCAAGCCAACGGCGCCGCGCTCCAAGCCAGATCATTGCCGCACTTGATTAAGTTTAGCCAAACAAGATTTGTGAATCAAAATGAAGAGCGGCTTGAAGCAGATTTGGGTGTTCGATCTCGACGGAACGCTGATCGACAGTATCGGTGATCTCAACTTGGCGGCAAATCGCCTGCTGAGCGAGCTCGGCCGCGCGCCGGTGGCGATCGATGCGATGCGGCCGATGGTCGGCGACGGCGTCGGCAAACTGGTGGAGCGGGTCCTGGCGGCCCGGCCAGGCCCGGAAATCGGGTTCGACGAGGCCGTCGCCCGGTTCCTCGGCCATTACGAGAAAGCACCGGCCGAGGCGACCCGCCCCTATCCGGGCGTCCCGGAAACGCTGGCGGCGCTGCGCAACGCGGGATGCCGGCTGGCCGTCTGCACCAACAAACCCGAGGCCGTGACGCGCCTGATCCTCGACCGGCTGAAGCTCGCTCCCTATTTCGAGCTGGTGATCGGCGGCGATACCATGCCCTACCGCAAGCCCGATCCGCGTCTGCTCACCGTCACGGTCGAACGGATGGGCGCGCCGCTCGACGCGGCGCTCATGATCGGCGACAGCGAGGTCGACGCCGCCACGGCCGCCGCAGCCGCCGTGCCCTTCGTGCTGATGACCTATGGCTACCGGCGTGGCCCGGTCGAGACCATCGAATGCACCGCCGCCCTCGATCGGTTCGAGGCGTTGATCGATCTCGTTCGAACTTCCGCATAGGGCAAAGATGGCGCATATGCCCTTGTCGAATCGGGGCAGGTGCATACATCCCCCGAGGAAGGGACGGACATGGCCAAGGAACAGCTCGATTTCGGCGAGAGCCCTTGCAGCGCCACGGCGATGCGCAAGGCGTCGCGGCGTCTGACGCAGCTCTATGACGATGCGCTCACGCCTTGCGGATTGCGTTCGACCCAGTTCACCATTCTGGCCGAGCTGCATCGTCGGACACGGCAGCCGCCGACCATGGCCGAGCTGGCGCAGTCGCTGGTGATGGATCGCTCGGCGCTCGGGCATAATCTGCGGCCGCTGGAGCGCGATGGGCTTCTGTTGCTCCAGGAAGGGGCAGAGGATCGCCGCCGCCGCCACGTGAAGCTGACCGATCAGGGCCTGGCAGCCTTCAAAGAGGCTCGCCGGCTGTGGCAAACGGCCCAGGATCGGTTCGAGGCCATCTACGGCGCGGAAAATGCTGCCACCTTGCGTACGGTCCTGCTGAGCATCGCCTATGACGGCAGGCTGGCGACGCTCAAGGATTGAGTCGGCCGCCGGCTCGCAAATCACCCGATCTTGCCGGCTTCGCGATGCACCGCGCCGTGGCGGAACTGGACGAGATGGCCATGCACCTTGCCCCAGCGACCCTCGGCGGCGAAAGCGACCATGACCGGCGGCTCGTCGGGACCGGGCCGGGCGATCCAGACCGTCGTCGGCCGGTCAGGCTCCGGCACCTTCTCGATCGGATAGCCGCCCAGCTTCTCGATCCGAGCGGTGCAGCGCTCGGCCGTGCCGGTGTAGGCGTCGTCATCCTCCGGCGGCACCTGGTCCCAGCCGGCGTGGCTCAGCACGAAATCGTAGCGATGGCGCCCGTCGAAGATCGGAATGCGGCCGTCGCAGACGGCGCCGCTCGCGATCAGCCGCGATACCTCGAGCACGCCGGCGAGCGGGTCGACCGTACCTGGCAGACTCTCGGGTGCGAGCGGCGTCAGCGGTTTACGATCGAGCTCGGCAGTGGCCGGCACCGCCTCGAAATGCAGTTCGCCACCCGGCAGATGGGCGATATCGACCCGGCGCGGTCCGTCTTTCGTGTCCGCCTTCATCTCGTACCATTCGGGCGCGGCTTGGGTGCCCGCGAGCGCGCCGCTGCTGGAGGAAACGAGCCGCAGCCCCGTGAACCAATCGACCACTCCAAGCGTGCGCGCGGTGAAGTCGATGCGATAATCGTGGTCGGACACCGCCAGAGCATAGTCGAAGCGCATCAGCGACAGGCCGGCGCCGGTGACGAGGTAGCCGAGCTCGACCGGCGGTGCTGCGCCGGCGGAAGATCCGCCCGCCAACCCCAGCCCGAAGGCCGCGAGCATCCAGAGTCTTCGCATCCGCCTTCTTCGCCTCCCTCATCGCCTGCGAGCCGAGAACGCCCCGCACACCGCTTCGTCCCCGCGCTTGACAGGCCCGCCATCGCCCGCCTATATCGCCCAACCACGCTGGAACGGGCGCGTAGCTCAGTGGTAGTAGCACTTGCTTCACACGCAAGGGGTCGCAGGTTCAAATCCTGCCGCGCCCACCAAATTTTCAAAGGCCTACGTTCCAGCGACCAAACAATCAGCTCTCTGGGTGAGAGCGCTGCAAGACGCCTCACGGCTGACCTTCAAAGCATCGCCGATTGCCTCGATCACAGAACCATCGAGCCTCGACAGCTCTTGAAGCCCCTGAGCGACCTGTTCCCCGATTCGGGGCAGGTCATGGCGCCCGGCCTGCGTGATGGGTCGTCACTACGGATAACGGTCTATTCACCCTGGGTGTCGGCCACGAATTGTGGATCAAATCGGAATGACTTGGCTACTTTTGGTAGTTTTGAAGTGTCAAACCCATCCCAATTGATCTTGTCATTTAGAGCCCTTGTAAACTGGAGAGAGTATATTTTATGTCGAGCTTCATGCCCGAAATCATCATAATTTGTATAGTAAGCATTAACGCTAAGATCTCCAACGCCCTTATCCTCATAAGCCGATTGAATAGCGGTAGCACCGGCTAGAGTCGACATCTTCATCATGAACGCATGCGAGTTCATCTTAAAGAACGTGGGCGTCAAATCTGGATTTAAAAATCCTATCGACTGCATCATCGGGATTTTTTCGAGCGCCGCGTTCATATCGACGACGACTTCGAGGTTATAGACTTTGCCGGCCTTCGTAAGAGTTGACGACGACCCCATCATCGCCATGACGCCACTGAGAACCTCCCCCGTTCCGATTGCGTCGTCTGCTCTTGATGTGGCTGAGATCAATAGAGCGCAGCAGGTCGATAGAGCGACAAGAAGGTTCTTCATGGCATCCCCGGGTTGTAAATCGCTACGATAGCCGCTGCGCGAACAACGAGTCGAGACTCAAACTAAAGGTGGCGAAAGCGATCCGAAGGGTAGCCTGGTACCAAGCTTCCGTTCCTCCGCCGACCGGGATTGCCGACATCGACCGCTCAGCCTAGAGTCGTAGCCGCCATGTCCTTGCCGCTCTCCCTCGATCTCGCCCTGCAGCTGGCGCAGCGCTATTGCGCGGAGCGCTATCCCGAGGCCGGCGCGCTGCTCGCCGGCTCCGTCGTGCGCGGCCTGGCGACGCCGACCTCGGATCTCGACATCGTGCTCATCTTCGACCGGCTGGACAATGCCTGGCGCGAGACCACGGCGATCAACGGCATCGTCACTGAGCTCTTCGCCCATGATGCCGGCACCCTCGCCTGGTTCTTCGATCTCGATGCGCGGGAGGGTTCCGCCGCGCTCGCGACGATGGTCGCGGAGGGAATTCCAGTCGGCGGGCCGAATGCCCTGATCGACGACGCGAAGAGTCTCGCGGCAGCGGCGTTGGCGCACGGGCCGCCATCTCTCGATCTGCATGCGATCGAGGATCGTCGCTACCGCGTGACCGATTTAGCGGACGATCTGCGCGGCGGCGGCACGCCGAGCGAGATCATGGCAATCGCCGCGCGGCTCCATGAGGAACTAGCTCAGCTCATGCTGCGCGCCGACGGCCGCTGGGCCGGCAAGGGCAAGGCGCTGGCCCGGCAGCTCGAAGCGATGGATGCCGATCTGGCGCTGCGTTTCGAGCATGCTTTCGGCGCCCTCTTCCGTCACGGCCATGCAGCGCAGCTACTCGGACTGGTCGAAGAGCTGCTGGCGCCCCTGGGCGGCCCGGCCGCGGCGGGCTATCGCCGTGAAGCGCCCGCGGATTGGCGCAAGGGCTAGCGACTGCCCACCAGGCTGAACACCTGAACCGAGGACGGGCCGAGCAGCCCTCCATCGCCGCCGCTCGCCAGCTCCAGGTGCCATTCGCCCGCCGGCAGCGCCACGTCTGCCGGCTCAAGCTCACCATTGACGAACAGCATGAGATCGCTCCCCTCGCCCTCCGCCGCATGGAGCCGCATGCCGAGAACGGCGTCGCCCTCTTCCCAGGCGGCGCCGTCGAGCACGGCCCCATACCGGTCGAGCCAGGTCACGTCCTTGCCGTCGAGCCAGCGGTCTCGGCGCAGCACCGGATGATCGCGTCGCAGCGCCGTCAGGGCTGCGACGAATTCGATGAGGCTCGGATCGGCCTTGCTCCAATCGAGCCAGCTCATCTCATTGTCCTGGCACCAGGCATTGTTGTTGCCGGCCTGGCTGCGCCCCAGCTCGTCGCCCATCGAGAGCATCGGCACGCCCATGCTCAGCAGCAGCACGGAAAGCAGCGCACGCTTCAGCGCAGCACGGCGTGCGCGGATCGCAGGATCGTCGCTCGGCCCTTCGATGCCGGCATTCCAGCCGTGATTATTGTCGGCCCCATCGCGATTGCGATCGCCATTGGCCTCGTTCCGTTTCTGCTCGAAGGTGACAAGATCGTCGAGCGTGAAGCCGTCATGGGCCGTGACGAAATTCACCGAGGCCTGCGGGGTCCGCCCGCCGTGATGGAACCGGCCGCTCGATCCGGCGAGCCGATGGGCGAGCGCGCCGCGCCCGACCGTGCGCGACAGGAAGAAGCGCCGGACATCGTCGCGGAAACCGTCGTTCCACTCGCTCCAACCGGGCGGGAAGCCGCCGGTATGGAGCCCGTGCACGTCCCAAGGTTCGGCGATGAGCTTGGCTCTGGCCAGGACCGGGTCTTGACGAAGGGCGGCCAGAAATGGCGCTTCCGCGGAAAAATCCGTCGGCACGCGCGCGAGCACGGTGGCGAGATCGAAGCGAAAACCGTCGATCCGATATTCGGTCATCCACCAGCGCAGCGAATCCATGACCAGGCGCAGCACCGCCGGCCGGCGCAGATCGAGCGCATTGCCGGTGCCGGTCGGATTCTCGTAATGGCCGTGACGCAGGCGGTAATAGGAGGCGTTGTCGATGCCGCGGAAGGACAGGATCGGGCCGGCACGATCACCCTCGCCGGTATGATTGTAGACGACGTCGAGAATGACCTCGATCCCGGCCGCATGCAGCCGCTTGACCATGGTCTTGAACTCGGCCCGGGGATCGGTCACCGCATAGCGATCGTCCGGCACGAAGAAGCCCAGTGTATTGTAGCCCCAGTAATTGACCAGGCCGCGCGGTCCGAGCAGCGGCTCATCGACGAAGCCCATCACCGGCAGCAGTTCGACCGCCGTCACGCCCAGACGTTCGAGATGCGCGATCGGCGCCGGTTCGACGAGGCCGAGATAGGTCCCGCGCAATTCCGAGGGCACCTCGGGATGAAGCTTGGTGAAGCCTTTGACGTGCAGCTCGTAGATGACGCTATCGGCAAGATCGGTCGCGGGCGGGCGGTCGAGCCCCCAATCGAAGCCATCATCGCCGCAGACTATCGCCTTGACCATGAAGGCGCCGGTATCCTGCGCATCGAAACCAGCCTCTGCCTCCGGCGCTCCCAGATGATGGCCATGCGCCTGATCGATCCGACGAAACGGCCGATCCCAAGCTTTGGCATAGGGATCGAGCAGCAGCTTATTCGGATTGAAACGGTGGCCGGCGGCCGGATCGAACGGACCATGCACGCGGTACCCGTAGCGCTGACCCGGTGCGGCACCGGGCAGGAAGCCGCGCCAGATCTGGTCGGCACTGGCGAGCGGCCAGCGCGCCGTCTCCACCGCACCGGTCTCGTCGTAGAGGCAAAGCTCGACCGCTTCGGCGTTCGCCGAAAACAGCGCGAAGTTGACGCCCTCGCCGGTCCAATGCGCGCCGAGCGGCCAAGGCCGGCCCGGCAGGATCACAGGGAGACCTTCTCGACGCCCCAGATTTCCTCGGCATATTCATGGATCGCCCGATCGCTCGAGAACGGCCCCATGCCGGCGACGTTCAGGATCGCCTGACGCGCCCACTTGTCCGGCTGACGGTAGAGCCGATCGGCACGATCCTGCGCCTCGACATAGGCGGCGTAGTCGGCGAGCAGCATGTAATGGTCGCCATGACGCAGCAGCGCGTCGATGATCGGTTGGAACCGGCCCGGCGCCTCCGGACAGAAATCGTTGGACGCGATCTGGTTCAGCACCCGGCGCAGCTCGATATTCTCCTCGTAGAACTGACCGGGATTGTAGCCGCGGGCCCGCAGCGCGCGCACCTCTTCGGCATCGTTGCCGAAGATGAAGATGTTCTCGGCCCCGACCCGATCGCGGATCTCCACATTGGCGCCGTCCTCGGTGCCGATCGTCAGCGCGCCGTTGAGGGCGAGCTTCATGTTGCCTGTCCCCGACGCCTCGGTTCCCGCCGTCGAGATCTGCTCGGACAGATCGGCTGCCGGGATCACCACCTCGGCGACCGAGACATTGTAGTTCGGCAGGAACACGACCTTGAGCCGGCCCTGGATGCGGTCGTCGTGATTGATCCGCTGGGCGACGCAATTGATCAGATGAATGATCAGCTTGGCCATGAAATAGCCGGACGCGGCCTTGCCCGAGAAGATCACCGTTCGTGGGACGGCCGGCCCCGACGGATCGGCCAGCAGCCGCTGATAGCGGGTGACGATGTGCAGCAGGTTCAGGAGTTGCCGCTTATATTCGTGGATGCGCTTGATCTGCACGTCGAAGAGCGACGCCGGATCGACCACGATCCCCGTCTCATGCAGAATCTTGGCAGCCAGGCGTTTCTTGTTTTCGGCCTTGGCGGCGCGGAAAGCGGTCCGGAACTCCGCATCCTCGGCCAGCGGCTTCAACCGCTCGAGCTGGTCGAGATCGGCACGCCAGCCGGCGCCGATGCGCTGGTCGATCAGCGCCGCCAGCGGCCTGTTCGCTTGAGCGAGCCAGCGACGCGGGGTCACGCCGTTGGTCTTGTTGACGAATTTGTCGGGATAGATGGTCGCGAAATCGGCGAAGATAGTGTCGCGCATGAGCCGGCTATGGAGTTGCGAGACGCCGTTCACCTTGTGGCTCGCCATGACCGACAGATAAGCCATGCGCACGCGCCGCTCGCCATGTTCGTCGATCAGCGATACGCGGCGCGGCAGGTCGGGATCGCCGGGGAAATCCTGCCGAACCCGCTCGAGAAAGCGTTCATTGATCTCCAGCACGATCTCCATGTGCCGCGGCAGCACCCAGCCCAGGAGGTCGACCGGCCAGGTCTCGAGCGCCTCCGGCATCAGCGTATGGTTGGTATAGGAGAAGACGCGCTCGACCAGCCCCCAGGCGGCCGCCCAATCGAGCCCGCGCTCGTCGATCAGAAGCCGCATCAGCTCCGGCACGGCCAGTACCGGATGCGTGTCGTTCAGATGGATCGCGACCTTGTCGGCGAAGCGTTCCAGATCCTCGTTGGTGTTGTAATAGCGGTTGAGGATGTCCTGCAGCGAGGCCGAGCAGAAGAAATATTCCTGGCGCAGCCGCAGCTCGCGGCCGGCGCGCGAGGAATCGTCGGGATAGAGCACGCGCGAGACGTTCTCCGACCGGTTCTTGTCCTCGACGGCACGCGTATAGTCACCCTGGTTGAACAGCGACATCTCGACATCCTGGGTCGCCTTGGCCGACCACAGGCGGAGCGTGTTGACCGCCTTCGACCGATAGCCGGGGATGAAGGTGTCGTACGCCATGGCGCGGACATTCTCGGTATCGACCCAGGCCGCGCGGTCGCCGAAATGCTCGACGCGGCCGCAGAACTTGACGTCGTAGATGACCTCCGGACGCGCCACTTCCCAGGGGAAGCCGGCATGCAGCCAGTTGTCCGGATGCTCGGTCTGGCGGCCTTCGACGATACGCTGGGCGAACATGCCGAATTCGTAGCGGATGCCGTAACCGAATCCCGGCAGCTGCAGCGTCGCCAAGCTGTCGAGGAAGCAGGCGGCGAGACGCCCGAGGCCGCCATTGCCGAGCGCCGGATCCTGCTCGAGCTCGCTCAGCACGTCGAGGCTCTGCCCGTCCTCTTCCAGAAGCTGACGGAAACGGTCGTAATCGCCGGTCGCGAGCAGGCTATTGACGAGCGCGCGGCCGATCAGGAACTCCATCGACAGGTAATAGACCCGCTTGACGTTGGTCTCATAGAGACGCCGCCGCATCTTGATCCAGCGGTCGAACAGGCGATCCCGCGCGAGATAGCACAGCGCCGTCAGCCATTCGTGCGGCGTCGCCTTGTCCGGGTCGCAACCGACATGATGAGTCAGCTTCTCGATCAGGCGGACGCGCAGCGCTTCCACCGTCTCGTCAGGCACATCCGCCGGCGCCACCGGCACAGCAACATCGTCAGCCATGAGCAGACCCTGGGATATCTGTGGGACGGAAGATAAAGGCCCGCATCCTTAACACGATCTGAAGATTGAATGTGCGCGGCACATCGCCGAAGCTTCGAGCCGATGGGGCCTTGAACCGGGAGCCTGGAATGTTCAACGAATTCAAAAAATTCGCGATGCGGGGCAACGTCATCGATCTGGCGGTCGGCATCATCATCGGCACCGCCTTCACCGCCATCGTCAATTCGCTCGTCAACGACGTGATAATGCCGCCCTTGGGCCTCGTCATCGGCGGCATCGATTTCTCCGATTTCTTCGTGACGATCAAGGGCGGCGGTCACGATACGCTGGCGTCCGCCAAGACGGCTGGCGACGTGACCATCAATTATGGCCTGTTCATCAACGCCATCATCAAGTTTTTGATCGTGGCCTTCGCCGTGTTCATTCTGGTCCGCCAGATCAACCGGCTCGCCAGCCCCAAGGAAGAAGCACCTCCCGCCCCGCCGGCGCCGCCGCGCAGCGAGGTGCTGCTCGAGGAAATCCGGGATCTTTTGAAACAACGGTAGAGCATATCCGGCCGCGAGCCCCCATATGAGGGAAACCCCGAACGCGAAACTCGCGACCGGGTTCTTGACATGGGCCCCCGGTGCCCGTATCTCCCTGGCACTCGCCAAGGGGGAGTGCTAACAACGATCCCGCCGGCGGCCTTTTTTTAACACATCAAGTTTGAGGGAGCGACCCATGCAGTTCCGTCCGTTGCATGACCGCGTCGTCGTTCGGCGCATCGAATCGGAGGAAAAGTCGAAGGGTGGGATCATCATCCCCGACACCGCCAAGGAAAAGCCGCAGGAAGGCGAAGTCGTCGCCGTCGGCCCCGGCGCCCGTGACGAGCAGGGCAAGGTCCATGCTCTCGACGTCAAGGTCGGCGACCGCATCCTGTTCGGCAAGTGGTCCGGCACCGAGGTCAAGATCGACGGCGTCGAATATCTGGTCATGAAGGAAACCGACATCGTCGGCGTCATCGTGACCAAGAAGTCGGCCAAGGCCGCCTGAGCCTCACTGAAGCCAATAAGTTAAGGAAATCCAGAAATGGCAGCCAAGGACGTCAAGTTCTCGACTGACGCCCGCGAGCGCATGCTCCGTGGCGTCGACATCCTCGCCAACGCCGTCCGCGTGACGCTGGGCCCGAAGGGCCGCAACGTCGTCATCGACAAGTCGTTCGGCGCGCCGCGCATCACCAAGGACGGCGTCACCGTCGCCAAGGAAATCGAGCTTTCCGACAAGTTCGAGAACATGGGCGCGCAGATGGTCCGCGAAGTCGCGACCAAGACCAACGATCTGGCCGGCGACGGCACGACCACGGCGACCGTGCTCGCCCAGTCGATCGTCCGGGAAGGTGCCAAGGCGGTTGCCGCCGGCCTCAACCCGATGGATCTGAAGCGCGGCATCGACATCGCCGTCGAAGCCGTCATCAAGGACGTGAAGGCACGCTCCAAGAAGGTCTCGACCAACGCCGAGATCGCCCAGGTCGGCACCATTTCGGCCAATGGCGAGACGGAGATCGGCCGCATCATCGCCCAGGCGATGGAGCGGGTCGGCAATGAGGGCGTGATCACGGTCGAGGAGGCCAAGAGCCTCGAGACCGAGCTCGATGTCGTCGAAGGCATGCAGTTCGACCGCGGCTATCTCTCGCCCTACTTCGTCACCAACTCGGAGAAGATGCTCGCCGAGCTGGAGAACCCCTACATCCTCATCCACGAGAAGAAGCTGTCGGGCCTCCAGGCCATGCTGCCGGTGCTCGAGGCCGTGGTGCAGTCGGGCAAGCCGCTCGTCATCATCGCCGAGGATGTCGAGGGCGAGGCGCTCGCCACGCTCGTCGTCAACAAGCTGCGCGGCGGCCTCAAGGTCGCGGCCGTCAAGGCGCCGGGCTTCGGTGATCGCCGCAAGGCGATGCTCGAGGACATCGCGATCCTGACCAACGGTCAGCTCATCAGCGAAGATCTCGGCATCAAGCTCGAGAACGTCACGCTCGACATGCTCGGCAAGGCCAAGAAGATCGTCATCACCAAGGAAGAGACGACGATCGTCGACGGCGCCGGCTCGAAGAAGTCGATCGAGGCCCGCACTGCCCAGATCCGCGCGCAGATCGAGGAAACCACCTCGGACTACGACAAGGAGAAGCTGCAGGAGCGTCTGGCCAAGCTCGCGGGCGGCGTCGCGGTCATCCGCGTCGGCGGCGCGACCGAGATCGAGGTGAAGGAGCGCAAGGATCGCGTCGACGACGCGATGCACGCGACCCGCGCCGCGGTCGAGGAAGGCATCGTCCCGGGCGGCGGCGTCACGCTGGTTCGCGCCATCAAGGCGCTGGACAAGCTGAAGCCCGAGAACAACGACCAGAAAGTCGGCATCGACATCGTCCGCAAGGCGCTGCAGGCGCCGGCCCGGCAGATCGCCGAGAATTCTGGCGTTGACGGTTCGATCATCGTCGGCAAGCTGCTCGACGCCAAGGATCCGAACACCGGCTACGACGCGCAGAAGGGCGAGTTCACCGACCTGATCAAGGCCGGCATCGTCGACCCGACCAAGGTCGTCCGCATCGCGCTGCAGGATGCGGCGTCGATCGCGGGCCTCCTGATCACGACCGAGGCGATGATCGCGGAGAAGCCGGAGAAGAAGGCCCCGGCCATGCCCGGCGGCGGCGGCATGGGCGGCATGGGCGACATGGATTTCTAAATCCAGCGTCCAGTAACGCGTAAGGAAACGCCGCGGGGCTCGCTCCGCGGCGTTTTCTTTTGGGCCGGCCGGAATTTCCGGCCGGCCCGTTACAACCGTAACAGGTTTAAAAAGGCCTGAATTCACCGCGTAACGGGAATGGTTCAGAGAGGGCGGAATTCCATCATTCGAGAGCCTATATGCCGCCCCGCATGCGCCCTTCCTTCTTCGTCCCGTTCCTCATGGGCACGCTGCTCTTGTCCGTCCTGCCGGCCTGGGCCGCCGTTTCAACGCCCGTTCCCAGCCAAAAGCCACCGGTCCGTCTGCAGATGCCATACGAGCCCGCCTCGCTTGATCCACACAAGATCGAAGGCTTCGAATATCGCATCGTGACGGATCTGTTCGAAGGGCTGACGATCTATTCGGCGACGGACGCCGTCATTCCGGGGGTCGCCGAGAGCTGGGAAACGAGTCCCGACGGGCTGGTCTGGACTTTCCATCTCCGCCCCGAGGCTGCCTGGTCAGACGGAGCGCCGCTGACCGCCGAAGATTTCGTCTACAGTTTTCGCCGCGCGCTCGATCCGGCGACGGCCTGCCCCTACACCCTGCCCCTCCTGTCGATCCTCAATGCCCAGGAGATCAGCGACGGCCGGGAGAAGGACCTGACCAAGCTCGGCGTCTCAGCGCTCGACGCGCATACCTTCCGCATCACACTGGCCAAGCCGACCCCCTGGCTGCTCATGACGCTGACCGGTCAGACGAGCATGCCGGTACCGCGCCAGGCGATCGAGAAATGGGGCGATAAATGGACCTTGCCTGAGCATATGGTCAGCAACGGCGCCTTCACCCTGAAGAAATGGGTACCGCTGGGCGAGGTTGATCTGGCGCGCAATGAGCGCTTCCGCGATGCCGCCTCCGTCCAGATCGACGAAGTCGACTACATGCTCGCCGACGACAGCAAGGCAGCGCTGAAGCGCTATGAGAATGGCGAGCTCGATGTGGTCAACGACGTGCTCGGCCAGGATCTACCGCGAGTGAAACGCGAGCGGCCGGACGAGTTGCGCACATTTCCGCTACTCGGAACGCGGTACTTCGCCTTCAACATGGATGGTCCCCTCGGCAAGGATCCGCGCGTGCGGCAGGCGCTCGCCATGGTGATCGATCGCGATGTGCTGGAGAGCAAGGTCCTGCGCAGCGACCAGCTTCCAGCCTATAGCTTCACGCCGCCCAATATGCCCGGTTATACCCCGCCGAAGCCCGACTGGAGCGATCGGCCGATGGCCGAAAGGATCGCGGCGGCCCAAAAGCTCCTTGCCGACGCCGGCGCTCCGAAGCCGTTCAAGATCCATATGCTCTCCTTCAAGAACGATCTGGAACAGCTCTACACCCGCGCGATCTTCGAAATGTGGCATGCGGCATTGGGCGTCGAGGCGGAAGAAGAGGTGGTTGAGACGCGCATCGCCTTCGATCGCCTCAACCATCATGATTTCGAGGCCACCTTCACATCGTGGGCCGCCGATTATCCTGATGCTTGGATCTTCCACTCCATCTTTTTGAGCGACGCGGGCGAGTTGAATTTCGTCAACTACAAGAACGACCAATTCGACGCGTTGCTCGACCGGTCGCGCAACGCCTCATCGCCCGCCGAACGCTCGGCACTGCTGCAATCCGCGGAAAAGTTGCTGCTCGACGAACAGATTGTGATCCCCGTCGACTATGGCGTGGCTCATTTGCTGGTGAAGCCACACCTGCATGGCTACGAACCGGCGCTCATCAACGTCCATCCCTCCCGCTTCCTCTCGGTCGTGGAAGCGCGATAGTCGAGACTTCGCTCGGGAGAGCGGGTTACGACCGTAACGCGCTTTTCCTGAAGCGAATTTATTCTGTAACGCGAAAGGATCAGAGAGGGCGGCTCTGCCATTGTTCCCGAGCTTCCATGTCGAGCCGCGCCCTCAGGATCGCCGTTCTCCCTATCCTCGCGGGCGCATTGCTGCTCGCCGCCCCGACCTGGGCAGCACCGGCACCGGTGCATCTTCCTATGCCGTACGAACCGGCATCTCTCGATCCGCACAAGATCGAAGGGGCCGAGGAATATCGCATCGCCCTCGACCTGTTCGAAGGGCTCGTGACCTATTCCGCGACGGACACCGTCATTCCGGGAGTGGCCGAGAGCTGGGATACGAGCCCTGACGGGCTGGTCTGGACCTTCCATCTGCGCAATGCTTCCTGGTCGGATGGAGCGCCGCTGACCGCCGAGGATTTCGTCTACAGCTTCCGCCGGGCGCTCGATCCGGTGACGGCTTGCCCTTACACCCTGGCGCTCATGCCGATCCTCAATGCCCAGGAAATCAGCAAGGGCCAGGAGAAGGACCCGACCAAGCTCGGCATCGCAGCGCTCGATGCGCACACGCTCCGCATTACCTTGGCCCAGCCGACCCCGTGGCTGCTGGCGCTGATGACCAATCAGACCACTATGCCGGTGCCGCGTCAGGCGATCGAGAAATGGGGCGATAAATGGACCCTGCCCGAGCATATGGTCACCAACGGCGCCTTTACCTTGAAGCAATGGGTGCCGCTGGGCGAAATCGATCTGGTGCGCAACCAGCACTTTCACGATGCCGCCACAGTCCAGATCGATGAAGTCGACTACCTGCTCGCCGACGACACCGCGGCGGCGCTGAAGCGTTACGAAGCCGGCGAGCTTGATGTCACCGCCGTGCTCGGTCAGGATCTGCCGCGGCTCAAGCGCGAGCGGCCGGATGAGGTGCATGCCTATCCGCAACTGGCCTCGACCTATTTCGTCTTCAATATGGACGGCCCGCTCGGCGCGGATCCGCGCGTGCGCCGGGCGCTTTCGATGGTGATCGATCGCGACGTGCTGGACAGCAAGGTCGTCCGCCTCGACCAGCCCCCGGCCTACAGCATCGTGCCGGCCATGGCCGGCTACGAGGTGCAGAAGCCCGACTGGGCCGACCGGCCGATGGCGGAGCGGATCGCAACGGCGAAAGAGCTGCTGGCAGAAGCCAATGTTCCCACGCCGCTCAAGCTTTACCTCGTGTCGCCCAAGGGAGCCACGGTTCAACTCTATACGCGAGCAATCTTCGAGATGTGGCATGCCGCCTTGGGCGTCGAGGCGGAAGAGGAATCGATGGAGGCGCGCGTCTATTTTGGGCGGATCGAGCGTCACGACTTCGAGATCGCCTATGCCGGCTGGACTGCCGATTACCCGGATGCCTGGACTTTCCTGGCCAACTTCCGGCGCGACGGCGCCGAGCTGAACATGGGCAATTACAACAACCCTAAATTCGACCTGCTTCTCGACCAGTCGCGCGAGGCAGCCTCGCCGGCCGAGCGCTCGGGACTGATGCAGTCCGCCGAAAAGCTGCTGCTGGAAGATCAGGCAGTGCTGCCGATCGACTTTACCGTCGCTCAGCTGCTCGTGAGCCCACGCCTTCATGGCTACGCCGAAGCACCGCTTAGCTATCGGCCTTCCCGTTTCCTGTCGGTGGCGGAACAGCGGTAGATCTGCCTGACGCTCAATTTATCCGAGAGATAGACCCCGATCGAACGACGGGGATGCACCTTTGAGTTCGGAAAGTTTGAGCGACGATTTTGGCCAGATTGGATTGTGCAACTCTTTCCGTGGATATCCCATGCCCGCATTCATCCGAAAGAAATTGCCGTTCATCGTGGTCCTTTCCTGCCTGTTGCTGAGCTCGATCGCACTGGCGGCGCCTGCCGCCAGGCTGGTTCGTGTCCACATGCTGTCCGAACCGTCCTCGCTCGACCCGCACAAGGCTATCGAAGACGTGTTCGTGCTCAATCTGTTTGAAGGGCTGACTATCTATTCGGCGACCGACACGGTCGCGCCCGGCATGGCGACGAGTTGGGAAGCGAGCGCCGACGGTCTCGTCTGGACCTTTCATCTGCGTGACGCGAGCTGGTCGGACGGCACGCCCGTCACCGCTGAAGACTTTGTCTACAGCTTCCGCCGGGCGCTCGATCCGGCAACCGCTGGTCCCTATACTTCCGTGCTGTCGCCGATCGCCTATGCCGATGAAATCAGCGCCGGACGCGAGAAGGATCTGAACAAGCTTGGGGTCCGGGCGCTGGATCCGCATACGCTGCGCTTCACGCTCACCCACCCCACACCTTGGTTTCCGGCACTGCTGGTCAATCAAACCGCAATGCCCGTGCCGCGCCAAGCGATCGAGAAATGGGGCGATCAATGGACTTCGGCTGAGCATATGGTGACCAACGGCCCATTCGCCCTGAAGAAGTGGGTGCCGCTCGGCGAACTCGATTTCGTGCGCAATCCGCATTTCCACGACAGCGCGCTCGTCCAGGTCGACGAGGTCGATCATGTGCTTGCCGACGATTCCGAGACAACCCTCAAGCGGTACGAAGCCGGCGAGATCGACACCTCTCCCGTTTCGGGCCGGGATCTGTCGCGCGTCAGGCGCGAGCGCCCGACGGAGCTGCGCAGCGTGCCGCTGCTGGACAGCATCTATATCGTATTCAACATGGGTGGGCCCCTGGGCGCCGATCCCCGCGTCCGCCGGGCGCTCGCGATGGTCATAGACCGCGACGTGCTCGAAAACAGTATCATTCGCGGCGGCAACACCCCAGGCTACACCTTTGTTCCGCCTGGATTTTCCGGTTATGTGCTCCAACGCCCCGAATGGGCCGACCTGCGGCTGGCCGATCGTATCGCGAAAGCCAGGAAGTTGCTGGCCGAAGCCGGAGCGCCGACGCCGCTCAAGCTCCATATGCTGGCATACAAGCTCGACTTCGTGGAGCTCTATGCCAAGGCAATCGGCGAGATGTGGCATGCGGCCCTTGGCGCCGAAACCGAAACGGAGATCAACGAGCCCCGCGTGGTCGACAGCCGGCTTGTCCATCATGACTTCGAGATTACCGTTAGTGGCTGGACCGCCGATTATGTCGACCCGGTAGGGTTTCTGAACATCTTCCGCTCGGATGCGGCCGGCCTCAATTTCGCAAACTATGCCAACACCGAATACGACGCGCTGCTCGATCGATCTCGTATCGAAACCGATCCGGCCACGCGCCTGAAGCTGCTCGAAACGGCCGAAAGGCTCATGCTGAATGAGCAACCGATCATTCCGCTCAGCTATATGGTGGACCAGACCTTGGTCAGCCCTCGCTTGCATGGTTGGGACGATGCGCCGCTTTCCCGGCATCCCGACCGCTTTCTTTCGATCGACGAGTCCGGAGAATAGCGGGTATATGATCCAGGCGAGCGCCGCTTGCTCTCTTGATGAGCGGCGCTCCCTGCCGCCTCGACATATCCTCGGGACGCCCCATGCTCGGACCCCTGCACTTTCGCTTCGCCCTCCTCCCGCTCCTCGCGAGCGCTCTGCTCATATCGTCGTCCGGCTGGGCCGATCCGGCGCCGGTCCGGATCCAGTTGCGGGGCGAGCCGACCTCGCTCGATCCGCACAAATTCGAAGGGTTGGAAGAGTACCGTATCGCGGTCGACCTGTTCGAAGGGTTGACGATCATGTCCGCGACCGACGAGATCGTCCCCGGCATGGCGACGAACTGGGAAACGAGCGCCGACGGGCTCTCCTGGACCTTCCATCTGCGCGATGCGGCCTGGTCGGACGGGACGCCGGTCACTGCCGAGGATTTCGTCTACAGCTTCAGGCGGGCGCTCGATCCCGCTACGGCATCGCCATACGTCATCGCGCTGCTGCCGATCCTGAACGCCGGTGAGATCAGCGCCGGCACGGAAAAGGATCTGACCAAGCTCGGCGTCAAGGCCCCGGATCCGCACACTCTCGTCATCAACCTGGCACGCCCGACCCCGTGGCTGCTGGCGCTGATGACCAATCAGACCACCATGCCGGTGCCGCGCCGGGCGATCGAGAAATGGGGCGATAAATGGACCCTGCCGGAACACATGGTCACCAACGGCGCCTTCACCCTCAAGAATTGGGTGCCGCTCGGCGAGATCGACCTCGCGCGCAATCCGCGCTTTCATGACGCGGCGTCGGTCAAGCTTGCCGAGGTCGACTACATGCTGGCCGACGATTCCAAGGCGGCGCTCAAGCGCTACGAAGCCGGCGAGCTCGACGTAGCGCTGGTCGCCGGCCAGGATTTGCAGCGCGTTCAGCGCGAACGGCCGGCGGAGCTGCTCAGCGCGCCGTTGTTGGCTACCGGCTATCTCACCCTCAACATGAAGGGCCCGCTCGGTGCCGATCCGCGCATTCGCCGGGCGCTTTCCATGGTGATCGATCGCGATGTACTCGAGGCCAAGGTCGTTCGCCGAGCTCAGGTTCCCGCCTATGAGTTCGTGCCGCCCGGCATGCCCGGCTACGCGACGCAGCGCCCCGATTGGGCCGGCAAGCCGATGGCCGAACGCATCGCCGCCGCGAAGAAGCTCTTCGCCGAAGCGGGCGTGACGGCGCCGCTCAAATTCCAGATGCTGTCGGCCAAGATCGATACCACTCAGCTCTATGTCCGGGCCATCATCGAGATGTGGCGCGCGGCGCTGGGCGTCGAGGTCGAGGAGGAGACGGTCGAGCCGCGCGTGCTCGACGGGCGAATCACCCATCATGATTTCCAGTCGACCCTGACCGTCTGGTACGCCGACTATGCCGATCCCTGGACCTTCCTCGCCAATCTCCGCTCGGACGCGGCCGAGCTCAATTACGGCGGCTACGCCAATCCCAAATATGATTCGCTGCTGGAACATTCCCGCCTGGAAGCCGATCCCGCGGCCCGCATGAAGCTGCTGGAGGCGGCGGAAACGCTCATGTTGGCCGATCAACCGATCATCCCGATCGATCAGGCCGTGGCCCAGACGCTGGTTAGCCCACGCCTGCGAGGTTATGTGGCCGCACCGCTCAGCATCCATCCCGATCGGTTCCTCTCGCTCGGCGAGGAAAGAGGGTAGCGGGCCGGGGTTCCGCCCCCTATCCTCTGGTAGCCGGAGTGATCGGCAGCGTTCGGGATCGAGGGGGCAAGATGGCTAAGTTCGGAATTGGTCAGTCGGTAAAACGCGTCGAGGACCAGCGCTTCATCACCGGCGCCGGGCAATTTACCGACGACATCAACCTGCCGAACCAGACCTACGGCTATGTGCTGCGCTCGCCCCATGCTCACGCCCGCATTCTCAAGCTCGATGTCGCGGCCGCGAAGGCAGCACCGGGCGTGCTGGGCGTCTTCACCGGTGCCGACCTGGCGGCCGACGGCGTCGGCTCGATGCCGTGCCTGGCGCCGGTCAAAAATCGCGACGGCTCCTCGCCGACCTACCCGCCGCATCCCTGTCTGGTCGACGATCGTGTGCGCCATGTCGGCGACTACGTCGCCTTTATCGTCGCCGAGAGTTTGGAACAAGCGCGCGACGCCGCCGAGCTGATCGAGATCGACTACGAGGCGCTGCCCTCCGTCACCGGCACGGCCGAGGCGCTCGAGCCGGGCCGGCCGCTGGTTTGGGACGACGTCCCGGGTAATCAATGCTTCGATTGGGAAATGGGCGACGACAAGGCGACGACGGAAGCGTTCGCCAAGGCCGCGCATGTCGCCAAGGTCGATCTCGTCAACAACCGCGTCGCCGTGGCCTCGATGGAGACCCGCAACGCCATGGGCCGATACGACCCGGCCGATGGCCGCTACACGCTCTGGGCCGGGACTCAAGGCTCGCACACGATCCGGCAGATCATCGTCGGGGGCAAGGTGCTGAACCTTGCCGAAGCCGATCTCAGAGTGGTGACGCCGGACGTCGGCGGCGGCTTCGGCATGAAGCTGTTCCTCTATGCCGAATATGTGCTGGTGATCTGGGCCGCGAAGCAGGTCGGCCGGCCGGTCAAATGGACGGGCGAGCGTGGCGAGGCTTTCCTTACCGACACGCAGGGCCGCGACCATGTCACCCATGCCGAGGTGGCGATGGACAAGGACGGCAAGTTCCTGGCCTGGCGCTTCGAGACGACTGCCAATCTCGGCGCCTATCTCTCCAACTACGCCACCTTCATCCCGACCGCCGCCGGCTCCGGCATGCTGGCCGGCGTCTATTCGACCCCATCGGTCTATGTCCGGGTCAAGGGCGTCTTCACCAACACCACACCGGTCGACGCCTATCGCGGCGCCGGACGACCGGAAGCGGCCTATGTCGTCGAGCGCCTGGTCGACAAGGCGGCACGCCAGCTCGGTCTCGAACCCGAGGAGCTGCGCCGGCGCAATTTCATCCGACCGGACGAGATGCCGTTCCGCACAGCACTGGGCCTCGTCTATGACAGCGGCGATTTCGCCAAGAACATGGAGGACGCGCTCGCCGTCATCGACAAGCCCGGCCTGCCGGCGCGCAAGCAGGCGGCACTGCGGCGCGGTAAGCTGCTCGGCCTCGGTATCGCGACATATATCGAGCAATGCGGCGGCGGCAGTGACGAGATGGCCCAGATTCGCTTCGACACGGATGGCGCCATCACGCTCATGATCGGCACGCAATCGACCGGCCAAGGCCATCAGACCGCCTATTCCCAAATCATCGCCGACGGGCTGGGGGTACCGCTCGACCGCATCACCGTCGTTCAGGGCGATACCGATATCGTCAGCTCCGGCCGCGGCACCGGCGGCTCGCGCTCGCTGCCGGTCGGCGGTGTTTCGACGCTGCGCGCGGTCGAGCAGGTGATCGAGCGCGGCCGAAAGATCGCCGCCCACCTCATGGAAGCAGCCGAGCCCGATATCGAGTTCAAGGACGGCACCTTCGCCATCGCCGGCACCGACCGGACCATGAGCTTGACCGCCGTGGTGCAGGCGGGTCTCCAAGGCAATGTGCCGCCCGGCATGAATGCCGGCTTCGACGAGACCGCGCGCTGGGCGCCGCCAGCCGGCACTTTCCCGAACGGCACGCACGCGGTCGAGATCGAGGTCGATATCGACACCGGCACGCCGCAGATCACACGCTACGTCGTGGTCGATGATTTCGGCACGGTGGTCAATCCGCTCCTGCTCGCCGGCCAGGTCCATGGCGGCGTCGGCCAGGGCGTCGGCCAGGCGTTGCTCGAAGGTGTCGCCTACGATCCGGAATCGGGTCAGCCGCTGACCGGCTCGTTCATGGATTACGGCATGCCGCGCGCCGACCATCTGCCGGAGATCGAATTCTCCTTCAACGTCGTGCCGTGCAAGACCAATCCGCTCGGCATCAAGGGCGCCGGCGAGGCCGGTGCCATCGGCGCCCCGCCGGCCGTGATCAACGCGCTGGTGGACGCGCTGGCACCCTATGGCATCGAGCATATCGACATGCCGGCGACGCCGCGCCGGATCTGGGAGCTGCTCCAGTCCGCCCTGCCTCGCGCCGCGGCGGAATAGATGGTGGAATTGCTCGCCCGTATCGAGCGGGCGGTGGTCGAGGCCGGCGCGGAGATCCTCGCCGTCTACGCCTCGGATTTCGCCGTCGCCCGCAAGCGCGACGCGTCGCCCGTGACCCTCGCCGACGGAAAGGCCGAGGCGGTGATCCTGCGGCGCTTGGCCGAGGCGACCCCCGATATCCCGATCATCTCCGAGGAGCAGGCCGAGGAGAACGGCCTGCCCGATTCGGTGCCGACACGCTATTGGCTGGTCGACCCGCTCGATGGCACCAAGGAGTTCGTCGCCCGCAACGGCGAGTTCACGGTCAATATCGGGCTGATTGAGGATGGTCGGCCGATCCTGGGCGTGGTCGGCGTGCCGGCCAAGGGGTTGGTCTATGCCGGCGCCGGTCCCGGCACGGCCCGCGTCGGCGACGGCAGCGGCGATCACCGGCCGATCAAGTGCCGCCCCTGCCCGTCCGAAGGCGCCACGGTGATCTGCAGCCGCTCGCACGCCGACAATGAAGAGCTCGAAGCCTGGCTCGCCGAACGGCGCGTCGCAAGGCGACTCATCGCGGGCAGCGCGTACAAATTCTGCGCGTTGGCCGAGGGGACCGCCGATCTCTATCCGCGCTTCCGCCCGACCATGGAATGGGACACGGCGGCCGGCCAGGCGCTGCTGGAAGCGGCCGGCGGCTCGGTCAGCTTCCTCGACGGAACGCCCTTCCGTTACGGCAAGCCCGGCTTTCTCAACCCCGGCTTCATCGCGGCGGGCGATCCTTCAAACAGCTAAGGCGGCCCTGCCGGCCGCGAGCAGGATGCTGTCGTCCTGCGGCGTATGGATGCGGCTGCACAGCACGTCGCGATAATGACGTTCGAGCGGGTTGGCGCGATCGAGCCCGCGATTGCCCGACAGTTCCAGGGCGCGCTCGACCGCCTTGATCGCGTTGGCGGTGACCGTGCGCTTGATCAGGCCGGCTTCGACCGCCGAGAAGCGCGCCGGCATGCTGTCGAGCTCGGCGGCGGCGCCGGCGATCAGGCGCCGGTTGACGGCCAGCCAGCCATCGATCTCGCCGACTGCTTCCTGGAAGCGCGGCAGCGAGGCGAGCGGCGCGCCGAGATTGCTCGGCCGCCGGCCCTTCAGATGCTCGACGAACCAGTCCCTCGCCGCGCGGGCGATGCCGTCATAGATCGCCGAGACGGCGAGAATGCTCCAGCCGGCCTGAACCGGATCGGGCGGCCCCCACGCCGTGGGAAGACGGACATCCGCGGCATGATCGGCCGGCAGGAAGACATCCTCGAACAGTACGTCGTGGCTGCCGGTCGCGCGCATGCCGAGATGGTCCCAAGTCTCAACGATCCGGATGCCGGCGCTCGTCATCGGCACCAGGAACATGCCCACCCGCGGCTCAGCATCGTCGGTGCGCGCCCAGACGGCGCCCCAGCTCAAGAGCGAGCTGCCGGTCGAATAGATCTTTCGTCCGGACAGAAGCCAACCGTGATCGGTCCGCCGCGCGGTGGTAGCCGGCAATCCGCCTCGGGCGGGCGTGCCGAGCTCGGGCTCGACGCGCAGCGCGTTCAAGAGGGTGATCCCGGTCAGCGAGCCGGCAGCCACACGCTGGACCAGATCCCGAGGCCAGCGGTCGGATCGAGAGATGGCGGCGGTCTGAATGAGATGCATCGCCAGAACCAGCGCCGTGGAAGCGTCGCCCCTGGCGATCCGTCCCAGCAGCTCGGTCGTCTCGAGCAGCCCGATCTCGTCGCCGCCCAATGCCGACGGTACGGTCAAACGCAAGAAGCCGGCCTCGTGCAGCCGTTCGAAATTGGCGCGGGCAAGCCTTCCTGCGCGGTCATACGCCGCAGCGGTCTCGGCGAAGACCGCCGCCAGCGCGTCGGCTCGGTCCAATCGTCCCGCACGGGCTGCTGAAACTGGAGACACGATGGACGATCCGTCCTTGTCAATTTCGACTGTTGTTTCAGCATAAATAACGATTGTAAAATGTCTATCATGAAGTTTAATGGCGATCCGCTTGTGAATTTCCTGTCGGAGGGGATGATGACGAACTTTCCAGCAAAACAGCCGATATCGCGCCGCGGCCTACTCCGGGCGGCCGGCGCAGTCGGGCTGACGGTCCCCTTCGGCCTCATCGGCGCGCGCGCCCTGGCTGAGAGCGATCCGCTCGCCCATGCCCCGATCTGCGCCAGCCCGGTCCAGATCGCCGACGCCGGCGGCGCGCTGAAGCCGATCAAGCTCACCTGGAACGCCAACGCCATCTGCACCGTCGCGGTCCCGGCCGCCGACGAGCGGGGCATCTTCGCCAAGCACGGGCTGAGCGTGGAACTCGTCAATTTCGGCGGCTCGACCGACCAGCTGCTGGAGGCGATCGCCACCGGCAAGGCCGATGCCGGCGTCGGCATGGCGCTACGCTGGCTGAAGCCGCTGGAGCAGGGCTTCGACGTGAAGCTCACCGCCGGACTCCATGGCGGCTGCCTGCGGCTGCTGGCCGGCAAGAATTCCGGCATCGCCAGCGTCGCCGATCTCAAGGGCAAGACCGTCGCCGTCTCGGACATGGCGAGCCCCGGCAAGAACTTCTTCTCCATCGTGCTGAAGCAGCAGGGCCTGGATCCGACCAAGGATGTCGAGTGGCGGCAATATCCGGCCGACCTACTCGGTCTCGCCATCCAGAAGGGCGAGGCGCAGGCGCTCGCGGACGGCGATCCCAACACCTGGCTGCTACGCGACAATTTCGATCTGGTCGAGGTGGCGACCAACCTGTCGGGCGACTATCAGCAGCGGGTCTGCTGCATCATCGGCGTACGCGGCAGTCTGATCCGGCAGGATCGCGCAACTGCGACAGCCATCACCCAAGCGCTGCTCGAAGCCGGCGCGTGGGTGGCCGACAATCCCGACGAAGCGGCCCGGATCTTCGCGAAATACTCCAAGGCGCCAGTCAGCGCACTCACCGCCATGTTGCGCAGCCAGACCCATCACCATCATCCGGTCGGCAGCGATTTCCGCGACGAAATCGCGCTCTATGCCGGCGAGCTGAAGCTGGTCGAGGTAATGAAGCCCTCCACCGATACGGCGAAGTTCGCCGACAAGGTCTATGCCGATGTCCTCAGCAGCTGACGAGGCGGTATCAGCCTTCTCCGCCCCCGACCGCACGGAGGCGCCATCTCCGGCGGGCAGCATCGCGGCCGGCGTCCTGTGGCTCGCCGCCGCCGCGATCACCCGCTTCTGGGCCAACACCGACGATTGGGACTATACCGACACCTTCGCTTGGCTCGAGGCCGGGCTGGGCATATTGCTGGCCGGATTGGCGATAGGCGGCGGCTGGCTCGGGCCGAGGCTGGAGCCGCTGCGCCGGGCTTCGCCGTGGCTCGCGGCCCTGGCGATCCTCTTGAGCCTCTGGGAGATCGCGACCGCCAAGCTCGATTGGCTGCCGCGGCCCTTTTTCACGCCGCCGCAAGCGCTCCTCGAAGTCTATATCGACGATTGGCCGCGGCTCGGCGACAGCGCGCTGCATTCGCTGCGGCTGCTCGCGACCGGCTATCTGCTCGGTGCCGCGGCGGGGTTCACCACCGGCGTCGCGATCGGCTGGTCGCGGCGGATCGGCTATTGGGTGCATCCGGTCCTGCGCCTGATCGGTCCTCTGCCGGCGACGGCCTGGCTGCCGCTCGCCTTCTTCGTCTTTCCGTCGAGCTGGTCGGCCGGTATCTTCCTGATCGCGCTCGCCACCGCCTTCCCGGTCACGGTGCTGACCTGGTCCGGGATCGCCAGCGTCAACAGCGTTTATTACGACATCGCCCGCACGCTCGGCGCGAGCGAGCGCTTCCTGGTGCAGCGCATCGCCATTCCCGCCGCCCTGCCCCACGTCTTCGTCGGGCTGTTCATGGGCTTGGGCGCCTCCTTCTCGGTGCTGGTCGTGGCCGAGATGCTGGGCGTCAAATCGGGACTCGGCTGGTATCTGCAATGGGCCCAGGGCTGGGCCTCCTATGCCAACATGTATGCGGCACTGCTGGTGATGGCGCTCATCTGCTCCGGCCTCGTCACCCTGCTCTTCCGCCTGCGCGACCGGGCCCTCGGCTGGCAGAAGGGGCTGCTCAGATGGTAGCGCTGGCGGAGGCGAGATCGGTGCCGTCCGCCCTCGATCTCGACATCGAGAACGTCAGCCACCGCTTCGTGCTGCATGGCGCGCCGCTGCCGGTCCTGGACCGGATCGATCTCAGGGTGGAGCCCGGCGAATTCGTCGCCCTCTTGGGGCCGAGCGGCTGCGGCAAGTCGACTCTGCTGCGGCTGGTGGCCGGGCTCGACCGGCCGAGCGGCGGCCGGCTGCTCGCCGGCGGCGTGCCGATCGGTCGGCCCGACCCGTCGCGCATCCTCGTCTTCCAGGCACCGACGCTCTATCCGTGGCGAACCGTCCGGCAGAATGTCGCCGTCGGGCTCGAGGCGCGCGGTCAACTGGCAACGCACGGAGCGCGTATCGACGAGACGCTCGGACTGGTCGGGCTCACCGCCTTCGCCAAGGCGCTGCCGCATCAGCTTTCGGGCGGCATGGCGCAGCGGGCGGCGCTCGCGCGTGCGCTCGTCAACGACCCGGCCCTGCTGCTCCTCGACGAGCCGCTGGGACAGCTCGATTCACTGACGCGCATCACCATGCAGGGCGAGCTGGTGCGGCTCTGGCAGCGCGCGGGCTTCACCGCCCTCATGGTCACGCACGATGTCGAGGAAGCGCTGCTCATGGCCAACCGTGTCGTCGTGTTCAGCGACCGGCCGGCGCGGATCAAGGCGACGCTCGAGATCGATCGCCCTTATCCGCGCCATCGCGACGACCCCACTCTCCAGGCGCTCCGCCTGAAGATCCTCGATCTCATGGGATTTACACATTAAATCAGTGTTAATTTTGGATAATTGACAGATTGCACGCGCATTAAATATCGTAATATGACTTTGAATTCGTAGAACAGGTGACCTCATCATGAGCAAGGTCGAGACGGATTTCCGCGATGCCCGTCCCGCTCCCGTCGCGTCCGGCTGGCGCGAGCTGTGGGTGAAGGAGGATTGGTGGGCGATCTGGCTGGGAGTCGGCATCGTCATCGTCGGTTTGATCCTGTTCTCCCAAGGCACCAGCTGGCGCTGGGTCGCGGTGACGCCGCCGCGCTGGACCAGCTTCGCCCAGCTCGCCGGACATTTCGCCGATAATTGGTCGCGCTACATCGTGCAGTTCCTCCTCTGGTCCGCCGCCTTTTGGGTGGCGCTGACGGCGCTCGGCCACAAGGCGCGGGAATTCCTGCCCTCCTTCGCGCTGCTCTATTTCTTCTCGGTGATCGTATTCGCGGCCGGACAATGGGACCGGGCGATCTATTACGATCTCGAACCGCCCCTGGTTGCGCTGGCGCTCGGCCTGGTACTCTCGAACCTCGTGGGACTGCCGCGCTGGCTCGATGCCGGTTTCCGGGTCGAGTTCTACGTCAAGATCAGCATCGTGCTGCTGGGCGCCACCCTGCCCTTCACCCTCATCCTCTGGGCCGGACCGATCGCGATCCTGCAGGCCTCGATCGTCTCGCTCGCGACCTTCTTCGTCATCTTCTTCGTCGCGAAGCGCCTGGGGCTGGACCGTCGGCTGGCGGCGACCTTGGGCGTCGGCGGCGCCGTCTGCGGCGTCTCCGCCGCCATCGCGATCGCGGCCGCCGTCGGCGCCAAGAAGGACGACGCACCGATCACGATCACGATCGTCATCCTGTGGGCGATCGTGATGATCTTCTTCCTGCCCTTCACGGCGCAGTGGCTGCACCTGTCCGCCGGTGTCGGCGGCGCCTGGATCGGCACCTCGGAATTCGCCGACGCCGCCGGCATCGCCGCGGCGCAGGCCTATGGCGGCATGGTCGCCCAGGACGGCGGCAGCAGCGATCAGGCGGTCTTCGCCTTCACCCTCATGAAGGTCGTGGGGCGCGATGTCTGGATCGGCATCTGGGCCTTCGTGCTGGCGATCGTGGCGACGACGCGCTGGGAGCAAACCGGCCTCGGCCGCAAGGCCCGGGCCGCCGAGATCTGGTGGCGTTTCCCGAAATTCGTCATCGGCTTCCTGCTGGCCTCGCTGCTCGTCACCTGGGTGGCGCGCAACTACGGCCTCGCCGACTACAACAAGCTGGTGAATCCGGCGCTGGTGGCGCCGATCAAGGATCTGCGCACCTGGGCCTTCATCTTCTGCTTCTTCAGCATCGGCCTGACCACGCGCTTCCGCGAGCTGGCCAAGGCGGGCAGCAAGCCGTTCCTCGCCTTCAGCGCCGGCGTCGCCGTCAATGTCGTGCTGGGCCTCGTCCTCTCCGCCTGGGTGTTCGCCTCGCACTGGGAGAATCTGGCGCCATGAGGGCGGACGAGCCCGCGTGCCGGCGCTGCGAATATTTCCGCAACGACCCGGCCTACCTCGAAGCCGCCTTCAAAGGCTTAAGCGCCTTGAGCTCGGCCTGGGCGTCGGTCACGGCGGAGGACGGGGTGTGCCGGCGCCATGACCGCTACCTTTCGGCCCACGCCTTTTGCGCGGAATTCACGCCGGCCGCTCCGCCTTCATAACCATCCATTTCCCGACGATCCGGGTTGCTGTGGGCTTTCGGCCGCCGCACCCCCTCTGCTAGCTTGTTCGCACTGAAGAGCATCAGCAAAGGCCGGCGATGGGCGCGGGCGAAAGATCGTTAGGGAGTGAACAATGGATTTCGAATTCTCGCCGAAGGTCAAGGCGCTGCAAGCGCGCCTCACGGCATTCATGGACGAGCATATCTATCCGAACGAGGCACGCTTCCATGCCGAGATCGCCGAGGGCGACCGTTGGCAGCCGACCCGGGTGGTCGAGGAGCTCAAGGAAAAGGCCAAGGCTGCCGGACTGTGGAACCTGTTCCTGCCGGAGAGCGACCGCGGCGCCGGCCTCACCAACCTCGAATATGCACCGCTGTGCGAAATCATGGGCCGCTCGTCGCTCGGGCCCGAAGTGTTCAACTGCTCGGCACCCGATACCGGCAACATGGAAGTGCTGGAGCGCTACGGCACGCCCGAGCATAAGGAGGAATGGCTGCGCCCCCTGCTCGACGGCAAGATCCGCTCCGCTTTCGCCATGACCGAGCCGGCGGTCGCGTCGTCCGACGCCACCAATATCGAGACCGAGATCAAGCTCGACGGCAACGAGTACGTCATCAACGGCCGCAAATGGTGGACCTCGGGCATCGGCGATCCGCGCTGCAAAATCATCATCCTGATGGGCAAGACGGATAAGGAGAATCCGGACCGCCACAGCCAGCAATCCATGATCTTGGTGCCGCGCGACACCGAAGGCGTGCATGTAAAGCGCATGCTGCCGGTGTTCGGCTACGATGATGCGCCGCACGGCCATGGCGAGGTCGTCTTCGACAATGTCCGCGTGCCGGCGACCAACATCCTCCTCGGCGAGGGCCGCGGCTTCGAGATCGCGCAGGGCCGCCTCGGGCCAGGCCGCATCCATCATTGCATGCGCACTATCGGCGTCGCCGAGCGCGCGCTGGAGAAGATGTGCCGGCGCGCCAAGTCGCGCGTCGCCTTCGGCAAGACCATCGCCGAACAGGGCGTCACCCGCGAGCGCATCGCCGAATCGCGCATGCTGATCGACCAGTCGCGGCTGCTGACCTTGAAAGCCGCCTATATGATGGACACGGTCGGCAACAAGGCGGCGCGCATGGAGATCGCCATGATCAAGGTGGCGGCCCCCAACATGGCGTGCAAGGTCATCGACTGGGCGCTGCAGGTGCATGGCGCCGGCGGCGTGTCCGAGGATTTCGGCCTCGCTGCCGCCTATGCCCATGCCCGGACGCTGCGCCTGGCCGACGGCCCGGACGAGGTTCATCGCGACCAGATCGCCCGGATGGAGCTGCGCAAGTACAATTGAGCAGGATGGCTCGCTCAGGCGTCGGGAAATGCCTGGGCGAGCCGTTCCGCCTCCGCGAGCTCCTCGGGAAAATTGACGTTGAAGAACGGATCGACCGGCGCCGCCGCGAATTCCGCGGCAGCAACCCGGTAGAGCCCCATCCAGCGATCAACCCGCCGCGCGCCGTCGCGCGTGATCGACCGGCGCAACTCGCCCTGCAGCCGAAGCGGCCAGAGGGCGGCGACCGGATGACGCTGACCGGCCGATTCCGCGACCGCAATCTGCGCGCCGTCCCGCTGACGGGCGGCGAGCAGCCGGTCGACCAGATCACGCGGCACGAACGGCGTGTCGGCGGGGACGGTGACGATATCGTCGGCCTCCGGCACCTGAGCATCCGCCCATTCCATGCCGGCGAGCACGCCCGCGAGCGGCCCGGGCTGGCCGGAGACGGAATCGGCGATCACCGGCAGGCCGAAGCCGGCATGACGCGCCGGATCGCCGTTGGCATTGATCGCGATGCGGCTCGCCTGGCCGTCCAGCCGTTCGAGGATGCGCCCGATCATGGTGCCGCCGGCGAAGGGCCGCAGGCCCTTGTCGCCGCCGCCCATCCGGCTGGCGCGGCCGCCGGCGAGAATGACAAGGACGGGGCGCATGAGAGTTTCCAATACCGTAGGGCCGAGATTCAGCCGAAGCCGACGGTAACCAGTTTGTCGCCCGCAACGATAAAAGGAAAGGGGCCGACCGGCTTCCTCAGGTGTAAACTTCGTGGGCGGTAATGCGACCGCTCGCGTTGGAGGGTTGCATGATCAAGGCCGAAACGTCCGCACTCGACCGGCTCGCCGCCGCCGTCGGCATCGAGCCTCACTACCGCGACACCATGGGAGTCGTTCGCGAGACCACGCCGGAGACGGCGCGCGCGCTGCTCGCGGTACTCGGCATCGGCGCCGAGACCGAGCAAAGCGCTGCCGAGGCGCTCGCCGCCTTGCAGGAGAAGGCAAGCCGGCGGTTGCTGCCGCCGGCCATCGTCACCCGCCCCGGCGCCGCCATCCCGCTCCGGCGGACCGGGCCGGTCGAATGGTCGGTGGCGCTCGAAACCGGCGAGATGCTGGCCGGCGTTGCCGATGGCGGTGCGATCCGGCTGCCGGCCGATCTCGCCCCAGGGTATCACCGTCTGGTCATGGAGGGCGTGGAGGCCGGCGTGCCGCTGATCGTGACGCCGCCTTCGGCCTATCTGCCGCCCTGGCTCGAACGCGGCGAGCGCCGCTGGGGCCTCGCCAGCCCGCTCTTCTCGCTCTGGACCGAGCGCAGCCAAGGCATCGGCGATTTCTCGGACCTCGCCGATCTGGGGCGCGAGGCCGCAGCGCTCGGCGCCACGGTGATCGGGCTCAACCCGCTGCATGCCCTGTTTCCGCGCGAACCGGAGCAAGCCAACCCCTATTGGCCGTCGAGCCGACTCTATCTCAATCCGCTGCATCTCGACGTGACCGATATCGATCCGTCCTTCTACCCGTCGACGGCGCCGCTGCCTTGGCGCGCCGATGTCGATTACAGCGAGACCCAGGCACGCAAGAACGCCATTCTCGAAGCGCTCTATCGCCGTTTCGCCGAAGGTCCGCCCTCGGCGGAGTTCGAGAGCTACATCGCCTGGGAAGGCGAGCGGCTCCGGCGCTTCGCGCTCTTCAATGCGATCGAGGAAAAGCTAGGCCCGTTGCGATGGTGGGATTGGCCGGCCGAGCTCCGAAGTCCACATGCCGCCGGCGCCGAACGCTTCGCCCAGGAGCATCGCGAGCGCCTGCGTTATCATGCCTGGCTGCAATGGCATGCCGAGCGGCAATTGAGCGGGGCCGCCGCAGCCCTGTCGTCACGGGTCGAGGATGGCGGCCTCTATGGCGATCTCGCCGTCGGGATCAGCCCGGACGGGGCCGATGCCTGGGCCGATCAGGACGTCTATGCCGCCGGCGCCCGCTTCGGTGCGCCGCCCGACGGCTTCACCCCTGCGGGCCAGGATTGGGGCATGACGCCGCCCGACCCCATAGCCCTGGCCGAGCACGGCTACGCGCCCTTCATCGCCGCCCTCAGGGCCAATATGCGCCATGCCGCGATCCTGCGGATCGACCATGTCATGGGCATGGCGCGGCTTTACTGGATCCCGCCCGGTGCCGCCGCCACCACCGGCGCCTATATCCGCTATCCGTTCCAGGACATGCTCGGCATCATCGCGCTCGAAAGCCATCGCAACCGCTGCACGGTGATCGGCGAAGATCTGGGCACCGTGCCCGAAGGCTTCCGCGACACGCTGGCCGGGGCCCACATCCTGTCCTATCGGGTGCTGGGATTCGAGCGTTGGGACAATGGGTTGTTCCGCCGTCCCGAATCCTACCCGCCGCTGGCGCTCGCGACCTCCGGCACGCATGATCTGCCCAGCTTCGCCGGATGGTGGAACGGCGACGACATCGCGCTGCGGGGCCGGCTCGGTCTGCTTTTCTCGGCCGACGACAGCGCCGAGCATCGCGCCCGTCAGACCGAGCGCGAGCTGATGGTCGCCGCCTTCGCCGACCAGAATCTGCTGCCGCCGGACTTCCCGACCATGGCGATGATCGACGACGATAGGATGGTCGAGCTGATCGAGGCGGCGCAGCGCTTCCTCGCCCGCACCCCCACGGCCCTCCAAGTGATCAATATCGCCGATCTTTTGCTGGAGCGCGTGCAGATCAACCTGCCGGGCACGGTGACGGAACATGCCAATTGGCGCGCCCGCTGCCGGCGGCCCGTCATGGGCCTGTCGGCTGATCCGATCATCCAGCGGATCGTCCAGGCACTGCGCGCGGAGGGCAGAACATAAGCGGCGGCCTGAATCTCCTTTCGACGACACGCCACCTCCGGTAATATCGGAAGCGTTCATCTCTAAGATCCCGTGAGAATTTTCTCGCCGAATTCCAGATACTTGGCATTCGGTATGGCGTCGCCTTCGGCGGCGCGTCCGCCCGATCTTCGTAGGAGACGATCATGCCCGAGCGCCAGCGCACACCCATTCCCGGCAGCGACAAAAAACCCATGACGACAGGGCGTCGCGTGGGACCGCTGCCTGAGAACGAGATCATCGAGGCCAGCCTCTATGTCCGCCGCCGCGCGCCTTTGCCGAAGGCCGGCACCGTCCGTCTGAGCCATGAAGAGCTGGTCGAGCGCCACGGCGCCGATCCCGCCGATATCGCCAAGGTGACCGCCTACGCCCAAGCGCATGGGCTGACCGTCCAGAGCACCGATATTGCGCGCCGGCTGGTCAAGCTGAGAGGTCCCGCCTCGGCCTTCCGCGCCGCTTTCGAGGCCGAGCTGGAACAGGTCGAGACCGATCAGGGCACGCATCGGTGCCGCGCCGGCGTGCTGACGGTCGGATCGGAGCTGGACGGCATCGTCACGGCCCTTCTCGGCCTCGACAACCGGCCGCAGGCGCAAGCGCATCGCCAGCACAAGCCGAAACCGACCGCTCCCGCCACGCCGGCCGGATTCACGGGACAGCAGGTCGGGCAATTCTATGGCTTTCCGAGCGGCGATGGCTCGGGCCAATGCATCGCCCTGATCGAGCTGGGCGGTGGTTTCAAGACGGCCGACCTGGAGACCTATTTCAAGCCGCTCGGCACGGTACCCAAGGTCATCGCCGTCGGCGTCGACAATGCCACCAACAAGCCGGTCGGCAATCCCAACAGCGACGACGGAGAGGTCGTGCTCGATATCGAGGTTGCCGGCGCCGCCGCACCCGGTGCCATGATCGCGGCCTATTTCGCGCCCAACACCGATGCCGGCTTCGTCGACGCCA
This sequence comes from Aliidongia sp., assembly GCA_035539155.1. Classification (GTDB taxonomy): domain Bacteria; phylum Pseudomonadota; class Alphaproteobacteria; order ATCC43930; family CGMCC-115725; genus JAXDMU01. Next base: position 129,754 of record DATLIZ010000023.1, read on the forward strand.
TCAGCCAGGCACTTCACGACACGACCAACAAGCCGTCGGTGATCTCGATCAGCTGGGGCTCGGCAGAGAGCCAATGGACACAGCAAGCCATCAACGCCATGGATCAGGCATTCCAGAGCGCGGCGGCACTCGGTATCACCGTCACCGTCGCGTCCGGCGACAGCGGGTCGGGCGACAGCGTCAGTGACGGCAAGGCGCATGTCGATTTCCCGGCGTCGAGCCCGCATGTGCTCGCCTGCGGCGGCACAAAGCTGCAAGTCTCAGGCACCAGCATCAGCAGCGAGACGGTGTGGAACGAGCCGACCGGCGGCGCGACCGGCGGCGGCGTCAGCGACGTGTTCGACGTGCCCTCGTGGCAGTCGGACGCCCGGGTGCCGCCCTCGGTCAACCCTGGCGGCCGGGTCGGCCGCGGCGTACCCGACGTGTCCGGCGTGGCCGATCCGGCGACCGGCTATCGCATCCTGGTCGACGGCCAGCAGGGCGTGTTCGGCGGCACCAGCAGCGTGGCGCCGCTATGGGCGGGGCTGATCGCGATCCTCAATCAGCAGCTCGGCCAGAGGGTCGGTTTCATGAATCCGACTCTCTATGCCAACCAGAACGCGTTGCGGGACATCACCCAAGGCAACAATGCCAGCAGCGGCGTCCCCGGCTATACCGCCGGCCCCGGTTGGGATGGCTGCACCGGCCTCGGTTCCCCCAATGGGACCGCGTTGCTTGCGGCGTTCAAGGCGATGGCGCCGGCGAGCTGACCCAACCGCAGGCGGTGAGCGGCATGCGCATGTGCGGCGGCGGCTCGGCCGTCGCCGCCACAGGCGGACGGTCCTGCCAGTAAGGCACGGCGAGGCGCCGCGACAGGAGGTGCATCTTGCCGTCCGGCCGCGCCTCGCCGTAGACGGGATCGCCGAGCACGGGACAGCCGAGCGCCGCCAGATGAACGCGGATCTGATGCGTGCGCCCGGTTTCGAGCGTGAGCTCCAGCCAGGAGAATTGCCCCGTGCCGCCGAGCCGGCGCCAATGGGTCACGGCGCGCTGGCCCTTGTGCTCATCGACGACCATGCGCCAGCCCGATCGGTCGGTCTGCTTCAGCAAGGCGCGGTCGATCGTGCCCGCCTCGCCCGGTAGCGGGCCGGTGACGATCGCCCAATAGGTCTTTTCCACCTTTCCGTCGGTGAACAGCCGGCCGAGCCGGCTCAGCGCCTTGGGATGCCGGGCCAGTACCAGGCAGCCCGACGTATCCTGGTCGAGCCGATGGGCCGGGGCCGGCACGTGGCGCAGGCCGAATTTGAGGCTGGGCAACAGATCTTCGACGCTCGACCGCGCCTTGGGGCCGCCATGGACGGGCAAACCCGCGGGCTTGTCGAGGATGATGAGATTGGCGTCGCGCAGCAGAACCCGCCCCATGAGCGAGACCGCGGCCGGGCCAGCCACGACTGCGTCCTGAATCGGCCGGACGGCCGGCGCTGGAGGCCGCCGCCGCCTCGTTCGCGCCGGGATCTCAGCCGTCAATCTCGACCACGATCCGGCCGCGTACCTGACCCTCCAGAATCTTCTTGCCGAACTCCGGCAGGGCAGCGAGCGGGATCGTCTCGATCAGCCCGTCGATGAGATCGACCGGCAGCTCGGCAGCTAGCCGACCCCAGGCCTCGCGCCGTTCCTCGATCGGCGACAGGACGGAATCGATCCCGAGCAGATTGACGCCGCGCAGCAGGAATGGGATCACCGTGGCCGGATAGTCGCTGCCGCCAGCGAGACCGCAGGCCGCGACCGAGGCGCGGTATTTGAGCTGCGAGATGAGGTTGGCAAGCGTCGTGCCGCCGACGGCATCGATGGCGCCGGCCCAGCGCTCGGGCTGGAGCGGCTTGCCGCCTGGTGCGGCCAGCGTCGCCCGATCGATGCAATCCGCCGCGCCGAGCGCCTTGAGGAAGCCGTGGGTTTCCGCCCGGCCGGTCGAGGCCGCGACCTCGTAGCCCAGGTGGGCGAGGACGGCGATGGCGACGCTGCCGACGCCGCCGGCCGCCCCGGTCACCAGCACCTTGCCGTCGCCCGGCTTCAGCCCGTGCCGCTCCAGCGCCATGACCGCCAGCATCGAGGTGAAGCCCGCCGTGCCGATCGCCATGGCGCGCTTGGCGGTCATGCCGTCCGGCACTCGGACCAGCCATTCCGCCGGGACGCGGGCATATTGGGCGTAGCCGCCCCAGCGCTGTTCGCCGACGCGCCAGCCGGTAAGGATGACCTGGTCGCCCTTGCGCCATGCCGGGCTCGATGACTCCTCGACCGTGCCGGAAAAATCGACGCCCGGAATATGCGGGTAGGTGCGCACCAGCCGGCCGAGGCCGTTCAGCACCATCCCGTCCTTGTAGTTGAGCGTCGACCATTGGATGCGGACCAGGACATCGCCCGGCGGCAGCTCCTCGATCCGCCGCGTGGTGATGACGGACGCGAGTTTGCCGCCCTCCTCGGTCAGCAGCAGTGCGCGAAAATCGCTCATGCTCAGCGCAGCGGCTCTAGAATGCTGACGAAGTTGGCGACTGCGGCACCGCCCATGTTGAAGATGCCGGCGAGCTTGGCATCCGCGATCTGGATGCCGCCGGCCGTGCCGGTCACCTGCATGGCGCCCAGCACATGCATCGAGACGCCGGTGGCGCCGACCGGATGGCCCTTGGCCTTGAGCCCGCCCGACGGGTTGATCGGCAGCTTGCCGTCCTTCTCGGTCCAGCCTTCCGCGATGGCGCGGGCACCCTGCCCCTTGGGCGCGAGCCCCATCGCCTCATACTCGATGAGCTCGGCGATGGTGAAGCAGTCATGCGTCTCGACCAGGCTCAGATCGTCGAGGGTCAAGCCCGAGGCCGCGAGCGCGCGCTTCCAGGCCAACGCCGGCCCCTCGAACTCGATGATGTCGCGCCGGGACATGGGCAGGAAATCATTGACCTGCTCGGCAGCACGAAACACCACCGCCTTGTCGAGCGCCAGCGAGGTGTCGACATCGGCCAGCACCAGCGCCGCCGCCCCGTCCGACACGAGCGAGCAGTCGGTCCGGCGCAGCGGGCCTGCCACCAGCGGATTCTTGTCGGTCACGTCGCGGCAGAATTCGTAGCCCAGATCCTTCTGGACATGCGCCAGCGGGTTGGTGCTGCCGTTCCGATGGTTCTTCGCGGCGATGCGGGCGAGAGCATCCGACTGGTCGCCGTAGCGCTGGAAATAAAGCTCGGCGATGCGGCCGAACACGCCGGCGAAGCCCGCGGGGGTATCGCCCTCCTCCTTGACGTAGGAGGCCTTGATCAGGATCTCGCCGACCTGCTGGCCGGTGACCTCGGTCATCTTCTCGACGCCGACGACCAACACGCGCCTGGCCTTCCTGGCATCGATCATGTTGATGCCTTGATGGATCGCGGCGGAGCCGGTGGCGCACGCATTCTCGACCCGCGTCGCCGGCTTGAAGCGCAGGGCCGGATCGGCCTGCAGCACCAGCGACGCCGGAAATTCCTGGCGCACGAAGCCGGCATTCATAGTGCCGAGATAGATCGCATCGATATCCTTGGGCTCGAGCCCGGCATCGGCGATGGCATCGGCGGCGACGCGCGTGACCAGGCTTTCGACGGTTTCGGTTTCGAGCTTGCCGAAGCGGCTGTGGGCCCAGCCGACGATGCAGGCGGTCATGGCGGTACTCTCCCTCAATCTTTTCCAGACTATGGGAAGTTGACGGCGGCGACGCAACGCACGAATTTGCCGCCCAGCCCTACCCCCGAGACCGGACCTCGCCGCCGCTATGACCGATATCCAGCGCCTGACCATCCGCCGCCCCGACGATTGGCATGTCCATCTGCGCGACGGCGAGATGCTGAAGGCGGTGTTGCCCTACACGGCCCGGCAATTCGCGCGCGCCATCATCATGCCGAACCTGGTGCCGCCGGTGACGAATGCCGCGGCCGCCAGCGCCTATCGGGAGCGCATTCTGGCGGCACTCCCGGCCGGGATGGATTTCACGCCGCTCATGACCTGCTACCTGACCGACGCCACCGATCCGGCCGATATCGAAGCCGGTTTCCGGGACGGCATCTTCACGGCGGCCAAGCTCTATCCGGCGAAGGCGACCACCAACTCCGCCCACGGCGTGACCGACATCGAGAAGCTTGGCGCCGTGTTCGAGCGCATGGCGCTGATCGGCATGCCGCTGCTGATCCATGGCGAAGTCACCGATCCGGCCGTCGACATCTTCGACCGCGAGGCCGTGTTCATCGATACCGTGCTCATCCCGCTGCGCCGGCGCGTGCCGGGCCTGAAGATCGTGCTGGAGCACATCACCACCGAGGAGGCGGCCGTTTATATCGCGGGCGCCGAACCCGGCATCGCCGCGACCGTGACGCCGCACCACCTCATCATCAACCGCAACGCACTCTTCGCCGGCGGGCTCCGGCCGCATGTCTATTGCCTGCCCGTGGCCAAGCGCGAGGCACATCGCCAGGCACTGCGCCGTGCCGTCGCCGGCGGCAGCGACCGCTTCTTCCTCGGCACCGACACGGCACCGCACCCCACCCACGCCAAAGAGGCGGAATGCTGCGCCGCCGGCATCTTCTGTGCGCCGAACGCGCTGGAGCTCTATGCCGATGTGTTCGACGAGCTCGGGGCGCTCCACCGGTTCGAAGCCTTCGCCAGCCTGAACGGTCCGCGCTTCTATGGGCTGCCCCTCAATGAGGGGACGGTGACGCTCGAACGCGCTGAAACCACAATCGACGGCGTGCTGGCGCCGCAGGTCGGGGGCGTGAGGCCGTTCAAGGCCGGGGAAAAGGTGGGATGGCGGCTCGGGGCGGGATGATTGATTCCGAAGGGACGCCGCCGACCACCGCCCGGCCGCGGCGTCCCTCACCCGAACCTTAGCGGGACAGGGAGTAGCGCGATGCCGGCTTGCCGCTCTGCGCCCCTCCGAGCAGGGCGTTGCGCGCCGCATCATAGGCCGCCAAGAGGGCGGTCGCATTCTCGACCGACGGCAGCGTCACCAGTTCGCCCTGATCGAGACCGCTGAGCGCCGCATCGACGCAATCCTCGACCGACATGACGGTGCTCGGATTGAGCGCCGACAGCGGCACGCCGGAAAGCTCCCACAAATCCGTCGCCGTCGCGGCCGGAACCACGAGCTGGACCACGATCTTGCTATTCGCGAGCTCCGCCTGGAGGCCGCGCGTGAAGCTCAGCACGTAGCTCTTGGTGCCGCTATAGAGGCTGCTGACCGGCAAGCTCTGGAAGCCAAGTATCGACCCGATATTGATGATCGTGCCCTGATCCCGCGCCTTGAAGCCCGGCAGAACCGCCAGCGTCAGGCGGGAGAGGGCCACCACGTTGACGTTATTCATGGCATCCAGATCGGCGCTGCTGATCTGAACCGTCGGAGCCAGTGTCGAAGTGCCCGCATTGTTGACCAGCAGCGTGACGCGCTGATCGCCGGCAAGGTGCGAGGCAACCCGGTCGAGATCGGCAGCCTTGCCCAAATCCGCGACCACCGTCTCGACGCTGACGCCATGCTTGGCCTTGAGCTCTTCGGCAACGGCGGCCAGCCGATCGGCCCGCCGCGCCACGAGGACCAGATCATAGCCCCGACCCGCCAGGCGGTCGGCGTAGACCATGCCGATACCGGCCGATGCGCCAGTGACGACAGCCTTACCTTTTGCGCCGCTCATATCCGTCTCCACTTTTGGTCCCGGCGCCCCTCGGGGCGCATCGCGGGAACGATGAAAGAGAGTGGCGGGACACCCCGCCGGAAGATCAAACCTACCAAACATGATAATCATCATGCTTGGATTTGACAAACATGATACTCATAATGTTTGATGTCAAGCACCGTTTGCACGACCGGTTGGGAGAATTCGACCATGCGATATCCTGCGGCGGAGACCGCCGAGAAACACACACGCATCCTGGAGGCAGCGTCGCGGTTGTTCCGCGAGCGCGGCTTTTCTGATGTCAGCGTGAGCGAGATCATGAAGGCGACGGGCCTGACCCACGGCCCGTTCTATAATCACTTCCCGTCCAAGCAGGCGCTGATGGCCGAGGCTATCGCCGTGGCTTCCGCGCAGACCGTAGAGGGATTGCTGCGCTCCGAGCCGACGGACGAGGGCAAAGCGGCGTATGTGTCGGACTACCTCTCCGCCGCTCATCGCGACCATCCCGCCAATGGCTGCCTCATGGCCTCGCTTGCTTCCGAGACGAGCCGGGAGCCGGCCGTCCAGACATCGTTCACGACCCACCTCAAGACGTTCATCGACAAGATGGCGACGCATTTTCCCCGGCCATCCAGGCGCACAGCGCGCGGCGACGCCATCCGGGAGATCGCGTCGATGGTCGGCGCCCTCGCGCTGGCCCGCGCCGTCAACGACGAGGCTTTGTCGAATGAAATCCTGGATGAGGTCGCTCGACGGCAATGACCGCCGTTTAATCGATTTGCCGTGGAACCGTTGGTCCGGTCGTGAACGCATTTGGATCAGAAGCCCGATCCGCACTCCCCGTCATGGCAGGCTGCTGCACGGCACTACGCTAACGGACCGGACATAGGAATACTCCGGGCCGATGCATGCCGCGTCATGAAAGCCTCTCGCGTCACCGGGCCGCCCGCGCGAATCCGGAGCGCCTCTGAAGCGCAGAGCTTGAGGCCCGTAAGGCATTGCCGGAGTTCCCTGCCGAAATTTTGAGCACTTCCTGCATACAGGCCTCGCACCGAACCCATCGATGATTTGAGCTGTCCACCAGGGTGTCGAGTTGCGCGAGGAACCAATCCGAAATATGTCCCAAAGCTCGCGTATTTTAAAAAGATCGTGCGTGATCACCGCAATTTTGAAGAGTCCAATCGTTTCAATAAGCTGGGCTCTCTTATGATTTTAATATATCAATTTTTCATATATCTAATGAGCATTTACAAACGACCAACTTTGCCCCGCGCGCCCGAATTATCATTTTGGAAATACATTTCGCGACAAGAGTATCTAACGCACGAACGGTGCAGGACTTTAGGAACACTCTCATGCGCATAGCCAGTCTTATCACTTCCCTTATCGGAATTGCTTTCTTAGCGACGCGCCCTGCCGCTGCGACGGAGATCGGCCTCTATGCCGGCGCCGGCTGCGACGGCGTGGCTCATCTTGCCACTTACAATGCCTGGCTGGGCTCGCCGGCCGTCCATGTCACGGAGAATTTCGACCAGAGCACATGGGCCGCCCTCAAGAGCGACGCCGGATGGTCGATCGGTTGCTACGCCTCCGTCCGCAACTCGGTCAGCATGACCTTCTCGATACCGATGCTGCCGGGCGACGGCGTTTCGACCTTGGCCAAAGGCGCCGCCGGTGCCTACGACGCGACGTTCACGTCGATCGCTCAAAGCCTGGTGTCGGCAGGCTTCGCGACGACCACCGTTCGCATCGGTTGGGAAATGAACGGTAATTTCCAACCTTGGGCCTCGTATAAGGACAATACGAACTTCATCGCTTACTATCAGCGGATCGTGAAGCTGATGAAGGCCGTAACCGGCGCACGGTTCCAATTCGAATGGTGCCCCAATGTCGGGACCGGCAGTCTCGCGCCCGACCAGAGCTATCCTGGCGATGCCTATGTCGACATCATCGGCATGGATGTCTATGAGGGCCACTATTCGGCCGGCGACGCCTTGGCCGCAGCGCGCTGGAATTGGTATGTTACCGAACCTTTTGGGCTGCAATGGCAGGTCACTTTCGCCAAGGCCCATATGAAGCGCCTGTCGCTGCCCGAATGGGGCTGCTGCAGCAACAACGCCGGCGATGATCCCTACTTCGTCAATCAGATCGCGGCTTGGCTGACCGCCAACTCCTACCTTTACGCCGATTATTGGGACAGCAATGCCGTCTATGTGGGCCAACTGTCCAACAACCAGTATCCGCTCGCTGGTGGCGCCTATAAGGCCGACTTCAAGTGATCCCAAGCTCGGCGGCGCCTTGACGGGCGCCGCCGAGCCAATCCCGCGACCCTCGCGGACCCGCAGCAAGGCCGCGCTCTTCAACTTTCTCGACAGACATTGCGTGCGGGCCGGTGCTGCATGTGCAAGGGGCGAGCCTATGTCGGCATCCTTCGCTACCGATATCGAACCCCTGTTCACCTCCCAGGACATCTCGTGCATGTCGGGCTTCGGCGTGCTCCTCGACAATTACAGCTATATGAGCAATCCGGCCGCCGGCGGCGGGTTCGCCGACCATGCCAATGCTCGTGCCGTCTATGCGCGCTTAGCCGGCACGGCGCAGCCGCGCGCATGCCGATGGGCGGTCCCTACCGGTCGACGCAGCAGCTTTCGACCTATGACAGCTGGACGACGGGCGGCTTTCAGCCCTGACAGGGCGCCATTCGCCGACAATATGCCCGCTTATCTCTATCCGGTGGTGGAAAGCGTCTGGAACACATCGCGGTCCGGCGGCAGGCGCAACACGTGCGCACGGTGCCACAGCGCATAGAACAGCAGCGACCAGGCGGCGAAACCGTGTCTCTTATGCTCGATCGTCGCGAACAGCTTTTCCACGGCCGCCGGCACGCAGATTTCCTCGATCCCGGGCTGGCGCGCGACGAGCGGACCGAGCGTCGCGCCGCGCCGCCGGAGCCATTCGCCGACCGGCACGGTAAAACCCTTCTTGCGCGCCAGCGCCTGTGCGGCCGGCACGCGCGTCTGAAGCCAGCGGCGCAGCAGCCATTTGCCCAGACGATCGCGCACCTTGAGATCGTCGGGTAGCCGAAAGGCGAATTCGGCCACGGCCGGATCGAGGAACGGCGTCCTGCCTTCGACGCCGAATGCCATCAGGCAGCGATCGAGCTTGATCAGAAGATCGTTGGGCAGCCAATCGGTGCAATCGGTCGCCTGGGCGATCTGCAGCCGCGAGCGGCCGTCGCCGGCGGCCCGCGCATCGGCCGCGACCATGCCGTCCCGCCAGCCGGTCAGGTCGCCGCGCAGGATGCCGAGCCCGTCGAAATTGCCCCGCCCGCGCAGCAGCTTGCCGCCGGCCCACCAAGGCCGCATGACGCTGCGATAGCGGCCATAGCCCCCGAACAACTCGTCGCCGCCCTCGCCCGACAGGATGACCTTCAGCCCCTCGGCGCGCGCCGCGGCGGCAAGCTTGTAGGTCGGCAGAACGGCATAATCCGCGGCCGGATCGTCCAGCACCTGCGCCACCTCGGGCAGGAGATGCCAGAAATCGGCTTCCTTGAACTCGATCTCGATATGTTCGGCGCCGAGGCTTTGCGCGACGGCACGCGCCGCCGGGCGCTCGTCCGAGACCTGGCCACCATTGAAGCCGATGGTAAAGGCCTTGATCGGCCGGTCGTTGAGCTCGGCCATGAGCGCCAGCAGGGTGGCGCTGTCGATCCCGCCCGACAGGAACATGCCGTAAGGCACGTCCGAGCGCTGATGCAGACTCACCGTTTCCCGCAGCACCGCATCGAGGCGCTCGAGCGCCTCGCCGGCTTCGAGCGGGGCCGGACCGCCGCTGGGCAGGGCCTCTCGCCGCCGGCGCTCGACTACCCGCCCCTCCGAGATCACCAGCGTCTCTCCCGGAAGCACGCGGCGGATGCCGGCGAAGATCGTGTCGTGCCCCGTGGTGAACTGCATCTGCAGCAGCTCGTTGCGGATCTGCGGGTTGATCGCGACCTCGACCAGCCCGGCCTTGATCAGCGCCTCGGGCTCCGACGCGAAGGCGAAACAGCCTTTGGTCTCGACGAAATAGAGCGGTTTGATGCCGAACGGATCGCGCGCCAGCACGAGGTGACCCGTAGCGGGATCATGGATCGCCAGCGCGTACATGCCGCGCAGATAGCGCGAAAAACCAAGCCCCTGCTGGCGGTAGAGATGCAGCGGCACCTCGCAGTCGGATTGGGTGATAAACGCGGTCTCGGCCATCTTGGCGCGAAGCTCGCGGTAATTGTAGATCTCGCCATTGCCGATGAGCGCGGCCCCGCCCGGCTCGATCAGCGGCTGGTCGCCGGTCACCAAGTCGATGATGGCGAGCCGGCGGTGTGCCAGACCGACATTGCCGCTGAGATAGAGGCGCCCGCCATCCGGCCCGCGATGAGCAAGCGCATCATTCAGCCGCTCCAGCACCGCTTGCGGCGGCGTGCTGCCATCGGTCGTCATGAGTCCGGCGATGCCGCACATCAGGCCGCCACCCGCCTGAAAAAGTCGCGATAGGCGCGGACCACCACCGCCTCGGAATAGTCTGCAATGAAGGCAGCGTAGCCGGCCTCCCCCAGCGCGACACGGCGATCGGGCGCCGCGACCAGCCCGCCGATACCGCGCGCAAGCGCATCGGCATCGCCGATCGGCACCAGCAGCCCGGTCTCGCCGTCGCGAATGAGCTGGCACGGTCCCGGCGCCGCCGCGGCCACGACCGGCAGGCGATGCGCCCACGCTTCGAGCAGGACATTGCCCAAGGGTTCGTAGCGCGACGGACTGACCAGCAAATCGGCGGCCGCCATGAGGGCTGCGGCATCGTCTCGCCAGCCGAGAAAGCGAACCCGGTCATCGATGCCGAGCGAGACCGCGAGATGCTTCAGCGCCCGCAGCTCCGGCCCCGAACCGGCGATCCAGAGATGGGCGGCGGACAATTTCGCCAGCGCGCCCAGCAGCACGTCGAACCCCTTGGACCAATGCAGCCGCCCGAGCGCCAGCAGCAAAGGCACGCCTTCAGGCGTGGCGAAATCAGCGCGGACGGCGGCCGGCGCCGGCACGTCGCTGACGAAGTTGGGCAGATAATGCGCCCGGTCCGCGGGCCAGCCTTGCTTGACGAGATAGGCCACGATATCGCGCGTATTCCCGATCAGATGATCGCAGGCCCGATAATATTTCAGATCATAGTAGCCGCCCAGCCGCGCCACGCGCACGAAGCGGCCGCGCGGCATCTGGGCGCTTGCCCGATTCATCCAGGTCAGGACGATATCTGGCTGCCATTCGGCCAAAAGCCGCTTCAGACTCGGTACGGTGCGAAAATCGAGCCAGCCGCCGAATGGCAGCTCGCTGACCGCGACGCCACCGGCTCGCAGGGCGTCCGCCCGTTCGAGCTGCGGCCGAATCACGACGCGCTGCATCTGCCCGTCGCGTTCGAGCGCCAGCGCCAGGCGTGTGAAGAAGCCTTCCGCCCCACCATGGCGCCCGCCCGCGATCGCCTGGAGCAGACGCGTCACGCCATCAGCCGCTCCCACGGCTCCGCCGCCTCCATCCAGGACAGGCCGCGCTGATGTCCGATGCAGGCGCGATGCTGAGCGAGCCACAGCGCATCGTCGGACAGTAGTGCTGACGCGCGCGCGGCGAACCCCGCCGCATCCTCGTCATCGAGCACGAAGCCGGTCTCGCCGTCGCGCACCCGCTCGGCCAGGCAGGTCGAACGCGAGACCACGCCGGGAATGCCGGCCGCCTGGGATTCGGCGGCGGCGAGGCAGAAGGTCTCGCCCGGATCGCCGCCATAGAGAAACAGCCGGGCCGATTCGAGCTCGCGCGCCAGCTCGGGCTTGGAGACCGGCGGCCGCAGCACCACGCCCTGGGCTTCGAGCGCGCGGGCCTGAGCCAGGATCGGCGCCGCCAGCGCCTGCTTCTCGGCCGACCCGCCGCCATAGGTGGCGAGGCTGGAAAAGACGTGCAGCTCGGCGCCCGGCACGCGCGGCCGAATCGCGGAAGCCCAGATGTCGAGAATCCAGTCGAGCCGGCGGAGCGGGTTGGAGGTGAAGACGGCGCGCGGCGGCGGGGCCGCTTCGCGTGCCGGCACCTGGCGGAAGATCTCGGTCACCCCGTAGGGGATGATCCGCCGTCCCCCGGTCGGAACCCAGCGCGGCAAGGTCGAAGCATGGAAGAGCCCGAGCGTGACCGCCACCGGCCGGCGACGCCACAGGCGAAAGAGATAGCGCGGCTTCAGCACATAGCCGGCCGGATTATGCAGCCAGAAGGCGGTTCGCGCCGCGCGCGGCACCAGATCGAGCATGCGGTGGCCGCGATTGGCGATATAGAGATCCGCCGATGCGGGCGTGCCTTCGGCGATCGGCAGCCATTCGACGCCCCGATGCTCGGTCCGTCGCGTCCCGCGCGTGAAGGCGCGCACCTCGTGGCCGCGCGCCGCCAGCCCCTGGGCCAGCCCGATGAAGGAGGTCTCGGCACCGCCGAGCGGGCCGGCTTCGAGGCTCGCGCCATCGAAGACGACACCATCGTCCGCCATGACGATCCGGCGTGCGCTCATTCGGTGTCCAGCCGCGCCTTCAGATAGCTCAGAATCGGATAGAGGCCGGCGCAAAGCGCGATCATGAAGCCATAAGGACCTTCGCGATAGCCGCGGCGTGAGACGTAGCATTTCCAGAAGCGCGACAGAATGCGGCGCAGATTGGGCCGGTAGGAGCCGATATCGCCCGATTCGCGTAGATCCTTCGCCCGCGCGCTCGAATAGCGGTCGAGCCGCTGGATCATATCCGACAGGTTCCGGTCGACATAGTGATCGAGCCGGCTGCGCAGCGCCGGCCCCTTATGGCCGGAAAAGGCCAGGCGCGGATGGACCCGCTCGCTGCCCCAGCTCTTGGCGCCTTTGCGAAAGAGCCCCGGATAGGCCGACTTGCCGAAGCTGGCGCCCCAGCCGAAGCGGACGAGCCGCGTGCCGATATAATTATCGACCGGGATCTCGTGCCAATCATGGCTGGAGCTGCGCACGACCGCGGCGATCTCGGCGGCGAGTGCCGCCGACACGCGCTCATCGGCATCGATCTCAAGGATCCAGGGACCGGTACAGGCGGCGATGCCGCTATTGCGCCGTTCACCCTCGCGCTCCCAGGCACCTTCGATCAGCCGGGCGCCGAAACGCTGCGCGATCTCGGGCGAGGCGTCGGTGCAGCGATCGAGCACCACGACGAGCTCGACGGCGAACGTCAGCCTCTCGAGGCAATCGGCGAGCTGTGCCGCCTCGTTATGAACCACGACGAGTGCCGAAAGGCCCGGTACCTGGGTCATGCGGCGGACACTCGGCTGCGGGCGAACAAAGCCGCCGCCGCCGCTTCGACCCGATCGACGGATAGCGTATCCATCAGCGTGCCTGTGCGGCGATGGTCGAAATCGGGCGCGGTCACAAGCTCAGTGTAGGAGAGCTCGGTCTGGACGACGGCGGTATGCCGGCCCCAGGGCGAATATTGGACGGCGGGGCTCGGTCCGAACAGGCCGAGTGTCGGCGTGCCGACGGCGGCGGCGATATGCATGAGACCGGTATCATTGCCGATGAAGAGCGTCGTGCGCCGAAGGGTGGCGGCAACGGTAAGCAGATCCGGCTCATTGGTGAGGTCGATCAGCCTGTCGGCCGGCACCGCATCCAGCACCGGCTGCGCCGCGGCACGCTCGTGCGGCGCGGCGAAGATGGCGACGCGAGCGCCGGCGAAGATCGACGAAGTGGCCGTCAGACGACCGATCAGCTCGACGAAGCGCTCCGCGCGCCACTGCTTGCCGATCCAGTTCGCCGTCGGCCCGATCGCGAGCACTGGGCCGCCGGGTATCAGCCTTGCCGCCTCAGCCTCGTGCCGCGCCTTGGTCCAGAGCCGTGGCACCGGCGGCGGCACCAGCTCGAAGCAGCGCGCCAACTGTACGACCCGATGCAGCGTCGGATCGCCCTTGGCGGTGACGCGGCGCTCGCCCTTGCGCAGCAGCCAGGCGAGCGCCGAGCCGCGCAGATCGACTACCAGATCCCAACGCCGCCCGGCGACCTGACGATAGAGATCGAGCCAATGCATCGCATAGCGGCGCTTGGCCAATGGAATCAGCTTTTCCAAGCCGGGCACGTCGGCGAAAAGCGGGGCCGCCACCGGCCCGGACGCGATCGTGAAGCGCGCGCCCGGGTAGTAGTCGACCAGATGGCCGAGCAGCCCCGTCGACAGGACGGCGTCGCCGATCCTTGTCGCCGTGACGAACAGGATCGCCGGTTCGGGAGCCAGGGACGGCATGGCGAGGGACATGGCGCGGCTTATACGTCGCCTGAGCCTGCTTGCCAAGCAAGCCGGGCGGCGCCACCTATGCAGCACTCGTCCGGATAGTCAGGAAGCATCGATGACCGCAAAGCAATTCGCCCTCGCCGAACCGGCCCGTGGCGTCCTCAAACTCACCGGCGAGGATCGCGGCATCTTCCTGCAGGGCCTCGTCAGCAACGATGTCCGGCTGATCGCGCCAGATCGCGCGATCTGGGCGGCGCTGCTGACCGCTCAAGGCAAATATCTCCATGACTTCTTCATAGCAGAGCGCGGCGACGCCTGGCTGATCGAGGGCGAGGGTGCCCGGATCGCCGATCTTCGCCGCCGGCTCGGACTCTACAAGCTGCGCGCCAAGATCGCGATCGAGGATGTCAGTGCCGATTGGGAGGTGGCATTCGGCTGGGGCGATGGGGCGGTGGCTTCCTTCGGTCTTGACGAGGCGGGTCGGGCCAAGCCGGCGGGCGGCGGTATCGTCTTCGCCGATCCGCGCTTGGCCGAGCTTGGCATTCGCCTTATCGCTCCGAACGGCACGGCTCAGCCGATTCTCGCCGGGGCCGGCCTCGCGCAAGGCGATCTGGCCGGGTGGGATCGCCTGCGACTCGGGCTCGGCGTGCCGGACGGCACCCGGGATCTGGAACTGGAGAAGGCGATCCTGCTCGAAAGCGGCTTCGACGAGCTGAACGGAGTCGCTTGGGACAAGGGCTGCTATATCGGCCAGGAGCTGACCGCCCGCACCAAATATCGCGGGCTGGTCAAGAAGCGGCTGATGCCGGTCGAGCTTGACGGCGCGGTACCGGCACCGGGCACGCTCGTCATGCGCGGCCAGACCGAAGCCGGCGAGATCCGCTCGGGGCGGGACGGCATTGCCCTCGCGCTGATTCGGCTGGATGCGCTCGCGGCTGGCCCGCTCAAGGCCGGCGAGACGGAAGTCAGGCCACGCCCGCCTGCCTGGCTCGCGCTGCCCGATTCGGTAGTCTAGCTCTGCTTCCAGGCGGAGGCGCGATTCTGTGCCTCCGTCCAATCGGCTTCGGTCAAGGTTTTCTTCAGGCGATCCACCAGCTTCGGATCGAGATCCCTCACACCGCCGGCATATCGACTCGGGTTGTGTTTCCAGATCAGGTACCATTTGCCGGCCTCGGCAGGCTCGACCTTGAAGGCGCCGCCTTCGATCGACAGATGGATCAGCTCCTCTTGGGCGCTCGCCTGCCCGCTATCCGCGGCCTTGAGGATCCAACCCAAGCCCTTCTTGCGGGCAGCCTCCGCCACCTCCGCATTCGGCTCCTTGGCCGCCGCCTCGATATAACATTCGCCGAGCTGCTGCTGCGCCAGCTCGTATCCCCGCCCCCACTTCGCCTCGGGCTCCAGCAGCTCGATGGCACCAGCGTAATCACCCTTCTGCTTGCGCGCGAGCGCCGCTTCGAAGGGGTTCAGAGCGATGATGCCGTGCGAATTGGCCGGCGGACTAGCGCCCCCGCCCCCCGACCCCGGACCCGCGCCGGTATGTGAGGTCTGCGCGGCGCTCGGGCCCGCAGCCATCATGGCAAGGCAAGCTCCCAGAGCAAGGAAGCAGCAGTGGGATCGTTGACGCGGAAACAAGATGACAACTCCAAACTTCGGTCGGCCCTCTTTCGGCTGTCATTAGAGCTCCATTGGCTGGGCCACGCAATGGGGCGCGGAGCGAGGCCAAAATGCGACACTCTCGCGAAAATGTGAGGCGCTTTTCCCCACGCGCGCCTCGGGGGCGATCCACGCCACGAACCCCTTGAACCGCCCCCTCCATCGTGTTAACCAAGAATCAAACACCGGTAACGAAGAATTAACCAAACTGAGTTCGCGCCGGTTGGTACAGTTTGATTAAAATTTAGTTAAAATTTTACCACGCAACCCAACCGATTACATGAGATATGATTAACAATTTTGAGATTACTCTGAAATTTCCTTATCAAAACCTTTTGTTAATCTTACCAAGGTTGGGACCGAATCCATAAAGGCAGTGCACAATACATCAAAACACTCCCAACAATTTGTGCTCAAAATTCAACCTTGCTGCATTCAATATCCGTTCGCTGCACGTCCTTCAGTACATGGACGAATGGGGATATTCGTGGCATATGTGAGAAACGATCCAACGATCGCTATGCATTCAGAATTTTGATGGGGCACCAAATGAGCAAGCTCATCCTCGCAACAGCGCTCACAGCTCTGATCGCAAGCTCTGCCTCGGCTACGCTGATGCCTCAATCCACCTCAATGGTCGGAAAAGACATCGCCGCCACCACTTCTACTGACGCCAACGAAGTGATCATCCCTCCGCCCTTGAAGCCGTAAGTACTGACTGCACGTACTACAGCATAGGGGCCTTATCATTCGACGAAAATGTCGAAGATACCTGTCTTTTGCCCAACACTATCCAACGTTAAAGATTATCAGGAGAGATGAGTTGAACAAGTTTCTTGCGCTGGCCGTTCTCGCCACGGCCATTTCTACCCCGGCTTTCGCCGCCGGGCAGGCCAGCCCCAACAGCGTCATCCTTCCCCTGCCGCGGATTAACAGCGTTATTTTGCCGATGCCGCTCATGAATGCTGGCACCCAGCCCCGCACGAACAGCGTCATTCTTCCGCTGCCGCGCTAAAGTCCGTCGTTATTGTCCCCGACGCGTCGGGGACATGACAACATAAACAAGCATCTTGCTGGCGCAAAGCGCAGTGGCTCGGTGATACTTGGCTGGATCGTATTGGCGCCGAACGACTAAAGCCCGTTCGGCGCACCGATCTGAAGCTCGTGCTACGCTATCGGGGCTGGCTAAGATTCTGTCAGCGGCTAATGACGCGCTCCGCAGGCAGTCGAAGCACTACCGTGGTTCCGACATTCAGCTCGCTCGTCAATTCGGCCTTGCCGCCATGAAGTTCAATCAATTGCTTTGTCAGAGGTAATCCCAGCCCGGTGCCGGCACCGGCCTTGGTATTGCCGCCTTGCCCAAATCGTTCGAATACCTTTGGAACCTCTTCCGGGCGCAGCCCGGTCCCCGTGTCGGAAACGGACAGACATAGCTCCCCCCATTCCATCCGGGCCGCAACGATCACGCGTCCTCCAATCGGCGTAAATGTGACGGCGTTGGATAGCAGGTTGATGAAGCACTGCTTGATGCGAAGCACGTCGGCACGTATCAGAGTTTTGCCGAATCCGACCTTCTTGATGGCGATGTTCTTTGACATCGCCGCTTCTCGTACCAAAGCGATCGCACTATCGAGAACATCTTCCGGATCGACGACTTCCTCCATCAATTCCAGCCGTCCAGCCTCGGCTTTGGAGATATCGAGCAATTGATTGATCAGGTCGAGTAGATGCTGCCCGCTTCGGTGAATGTCTTCAAGATACTCCCGATATTTCGGAATTATCGGCCCGAACAACTCCTCTCGGATGATATCCGTGAAGCCGAGGATCGCATTGAGTGGCGTCCGCAACTCATGGCTCATATTGGATAGGAATTCCGATTTGGCAGAGCTGGCCGCCTCCGCTGCCAGACGACGGTACATTTCCGTTTCGGCTTTGCTCTTTTCCAACTGAAGCGTAGCAGCGACATGTCGCGAATGTTGCTCGGCAACCTCGTTATTTATTGCTTTCGAAAGCCTCTCATATTCGTCGAACTCCTTAAAAGCGTCCTCGAAACGCCCAAGCGCCCGCAGCGCTCGAACCGTGGCGTGGCGGGTGCGGGCTAGGATGTCAGGTGCCGAGGTCTGGCCATTTGCCGCCAGATAGGAGTTGAAGAGATCGAGCGCTTCCTGCGGCCGACCGAGATCCAGGAGAGCCTCACCGCGGGCGAGCTGCCAGCGATCGCTTTCCGGCAGTCTTTCGATCGAACGATCGAACAGTGAAAGGGCGTGATCCGGTGTGCCTCGGAGAATCAAGCACTGCCCGAGCGTATCCACCGCCTGATATTCAGAGCTCGGCCAAGTACGGGCGATCTGTTCCAGGATTTCGGGACTGAGGATGGCATGAGCAGATTCGACGTCCTGCATCACTTGGTCTGGATCCGAACTCTCCCGCGCACGGTTCAATAGGAATTGCGCCTTGTTGTTGAGCACCAACAGACGATCGGCGGCGAGACTGGCGTCGTTGCAGAGCGTCAACGCCTGGTCGAAGCTGAGCACGCAAGCCGAATAATTTTTCAGCGTCCCAAATATTATTCCGATCATATTGAGGCATCGGATCCGCCTGTCGACCGCTCCCAATTCCTCGGCCAAGCTGTTGGCTCGCTCCATCCAGACCAAGGCCTCGGTCATCCGCCGCTGCATCCAATAGGCCCTGCTGGTATGGAAGCGTGCGACATATTCGCCGCCCTTTTCACCGATCGAAGCGAAGATCTGAGTGACCTCCGCCCCAAACTCCACGGTTTTGTCCCAGAGTTCAGCGGCCTGATGTGTCCGCACGCATGCCATCAGCGCCTGGGCGATCACGGCGTCGTCGCCCTGCTGCCGCGCCAGCGCCAGCGCGGTCTTCGCCAGCCCGATCTGCGATGACGCAAACCCGGCCGCCTCGACTGCGTCAAGCAGCTCGAAAAGCTCAGCGTCTGGCCGGGCGGTCGCCAAGATACCTTGCGCCATTTCAGTCCAAGAAAACCCTATTCGATATCACTATAGTAGCACGATCTTTAACGCTGTGTTGCCGAGCGCAGCAGTATCGAGCTTTCCCGAAGTCTGACGCACACCGGCTGTCTGCGCTGTCATATTGCACGATTTATGGCTCGAATCGGCTTTCCAACGCGATCAGCATTTCGAACGGCGAGACCCCGGGCTCGAACGCCAAGGGGCCGGCCCGGCGCAACCCGACGGTGCCCCAGCGCTCCTTGACCGCGGCCGCCACCCAACCTTCGGCCTGGCTATGGCGCAACGCGGGCAAGTCGGGCGAAATCGCCGCGTGGTGCCGGCCGATGGCCTCGACCAATTCTCCCAGACCCTCTCCGTTCTGCGCCGACACGCCGAGCAGCGGCACCGTCCAACCGTCCGGCCTCGGCCCGGCGAGATGAAGGGCGGCGGTCAGGTCCGACCGTGCACGGGCGGCTGTCTCGCCCATATCGGTCTTGGTCACGATCATGATATGCGGCAACTCCAGAAGCCCCGCTTTCATAAATTGCAGCCCGTCCCCCGAACCGGGCTGCACGCAAAGCAGGACGGTGTCGGCGATGGTCGCGACGTCGCTCTCGGACTGGCCGACACCCACCGTCTCGATCAGCACGATGTCGAAGAGCGCCCGCATCACCACCATCGCGGCGACGGTGAGATCGGCGACGCCGCCCAGCCGGTCGCGCGCCGCCATCGAGCGGACGAAGAGTCCGGCATCGGCCGGATTGGTCCTGAGGCGCGTGCGGTCGCCGAGCAGGGCGCCGCCTGAAATGCGTGAGGACGGGTCGACCGCGATGATGCCGACCGTGCGGCCCGCCACCCGCCAGCGCTCGATCAGCGACGAGGTGAGCGTCGATTTGCCGACGCCGGGCGGGCCTGTCAATCCGATCACATGGGCGAGCGGCGCCCGATAGGCCTCGTTCAGCAGTGCTCGGGTCGAAGACGAATCGGGCGCCTGCTCGATGAGAGCAAGCGCCCGGGCAAGCGCGGCTTTGCCGCCCGCGCGGACGGCGTCGAGGGAAGGTGCCGGCTCAGGCGGTCGTGGCAATGGCGTGTTCGCCCGCCAAGGCGGCATGCGCCGCCGCCAGCCGCGCGATCGGCACGCGATAGGGCGAGCACGAAACATAGTCGAGCCCGACCGAGGCGAAGAACTGGATCGAAGCCGGATCGCCGCCATGCTCGCCGCAGATGCCAAGCTTGATGTCGGGCCGCGTCTTGCGGCCGCGCTCGGCTGCGATCTCGACCAGTTGGCCCACGCCCTCGACATCGATCGAGACGAACGGATCGCGCTCAAGGATGCCTTGCCGCTGATAACTGGTGAGGAAGCTGCCGGCATCGTCGCGCGACAGGCCGAACGCCGTCTGGGTCAGATCGTTGGTGCCGAAGCTGAAGAATTCGGCGCCTTCCGCGATCTGGTCGGCGATCAGGGCTGCGCGCGGCAGCTCGATCATGGTGCCGACCATATAGTCGAGCTTCTGTCCGGCCGCCTTGCCGACTTCGCCGGCGATCCGGTCGACCATCGTCTTCAGCACGTCGAACTCGGTCTTGAGCGCCACGAGCGGAATCATGATCTCGGGCTTCACCATGTCCTTCTGCTCGCGCCCGACCTCGATCATCGCCTCGAAGATCGCCCGCACCTGCATCTCGTAGATCTCGGGATAGGTAATGCCTAGGCGGCAGCCGCGATGACCCAGCATCGGATTGGTCTCATGCAGCGCCGCCGCCCGATAATGGATCAGGCCCAGATCCTTGCCGGTCGCGGCCGCGATCTCGGCGAATTCTTCGTCGGTCTTCGGCAGAAACTCGTGCAACGGCGGATCGAGCAGGCGGATCGTCACCGGCAGCCCGTGCATGATCTTGAACAGCTCGACGAAATCGCTGCGCTGCATCGGCAGCAGCTTGTCGAGCGCGCGCCTGCGCCCAGCGGTATCGTCGGCAAGGATCATTTCGCGCACGGCGATGATCCGGTCGGAATCGAAGAACATATGCTCGGTCCGGCACAGGCCGATGCCCTCGGCGCCGAACTTCCGGGCGGTGCGGGCATCGAGCGGCGTCTCGGCATTGGCCCGGATCTTGAGCTCGCGGATGCCGTCGGCCCAGACCATGAGCTCGGCGAAATCGCCTGAGAGATCCGGCTGGATCGTCGGCACCTCGCCAAGGATGACTTCGCCGGTCGAGCCGTTGATGGTGATGATATCGCCGGCCTTGACGCTGGTGCCCATGACCGAGAATGCCTGCGCGGCATAGTCGATGCGGAGATCGCCGGCGCCCGAGACGCAGGCGCGGCCCATGCCGCGGGCGACCACGGCCGCGTGGCTGGTCATGCCGCCGCGTGTGGTCAGGATGCCTTTGGCGGCATGCATCCCGTGGATATCCTCAGGGCTGGTCTCGATGCGCACCAGGATCACGCTCAGACCCTTGGCCGCCTGCGCCTCCGCCTCCTCGGCGGAGAACACGACCTTGCCGGAGGCGGCGCCGGGCGAGGCCGGCAGGCCCTTGGCCAGCACGCGCTTCTCGGCCTTGGGATCGAGGGTCGGGTGCAGCAGCTGGTCGAGCGAGGCCGGATCGATGCGCTTCACCGCCTCGACCTGGTCGATCAGCTTCTCGCGGCACATATCGACGGCGATCCTGAGTGCCGCCGGCGCGGTGCGCTTGCCGTTGCGGGTCTGCAGCATCCACAGCTTCTTCTGCTGCACCGTGAACTCGATATCCTGCATGTCCCGGTAATGGCCCTCGAGCAGCTCACGGATCTTTAGCAGCTGCTGGAACACTTCGGGCATCACCTCTTCCATCGCCGGCAGCTTGGAGCCGTTGGCGGTCTTGCCGGCGACGGTCAGATGCTGCGGCGTGCGGATGCCGGCGACAACATCCTCGCCCTGGGCGTTGACCAGATACTCGCCATAGAACTCGTTGACGCCGGTCGAGGGATTGCGGGTAAAGGCGACGCCGGTAGCGCAATCATCGCCCATATTGCCGAACACCATCGCCTGGACATTGACCGCCGTGCCCCAGCTCGCCGGGATCTCGTGCAGGCGGCGATAGGTGATCGCGCGCTGGTTCATCCAGCTGCCGAACACGGCACCGATGGCGCCCCAGAGCTGCTCGGCCGGGTCCTGCGGGAACGGCGCCTTCAGATGATCCTGCACGACATCCTTGTAGCCACGGATGACATCCTTCCAGTCATCGGCCGTGAGCTCGGTATCGAGCGTGAAGTCGCGATCGAGCTTGTGCTCCTCGAGGATCTCCTCGAACAGATGATGCTCCACGCCGAGCACGACCTGGCCGTACATCTGGATGAAGCGGCGATAGCTGTCATAAGCGAAGCGCGGATCGCCGCTGCGCTTGGCCAGGCCCTCGACCGTCTTGTCGTTGAGGCCGAGATTGAGGACCGTGTCCATCATGCCCGGCATCGAGGCGCGGGCGCCGGAGCGGACCGAGACCAGCAGCGGGTTCTCGGCATCGCCGAACTTGGCGCCGATCAGCGTCTCTATCCGGTGCATGCCGGCTTCGACGGCGGGCTTGAGATCCGCCGGATATTGCCGGTCATGGTCGTAGAAATAGGTGCAGACCTCGGTGGTGATGGTCAGACCCGGCGGAACCGGCAGCCCCAGATTGCTCATCTCGGCAAGGTTGGCGCCCTTGCCGCCGAGCAGGTTCTTCATGTCGGCACGGCCCTCGGCCACGCCATCGCCGAAGCTATAGACCCATTTCGTCATGTCCCGCCCTATCCCTCGATTTTCGAGAAGTCAGCGACTCGATTGAGCACCGTCCAGATCCGCGCCAGCAACCGCAACCGGTTCGATCGCAGCGACGGCGAATCCGAGTTTACCGTCACCTTGTCGAAGAAATCGTCAACCGGGCGGCGCAATGATGCCATCTCAGCCATCGCTCCGGTATAATCCTCCGCATGCAGTGACGCGTCGGTCGAACGGCCGACCGCCTCCAGCCGTTCCACTAGAATGCGCTCTTCCGGCACGGAAAGCTGCGACGGATCGACCGGGTCGCGATAGCCGACACCATCCTTTTTTTCCTCGATGCCGACAATCCTCGACGCCCGGCGATAGGCCGTGAGCAAATTGGCGCCATCGTCGGACCCGAGGAAACCCTGGAGGGCCCGCACGCGCGCGAGCAGCCGGACCAGATCGTCCTCGCCGCCGAGCGCGAAGATCGCCGCGACCAGATCGTGCCGCACGCCCTGCTCGCGCAGGAACACCTTGAGCCTGTCGGCGAAGAAGTCGAGCAATCCGGCCGCGACGCCCTGCTGCGCCTCTTCCGTGCCGATGGCGTGGAGCCGCAGCGCCGCCGCCAGCACCTCGGCCAGCGGCAGGCGCAGTCCGTTATCGAGGACGATCCGGATCACGCCCAGCGCCGCGCGGCGCAGCGCAAACGGATCCTTGGAGCCGGTCGGCTTTTCGTCGATGGCGAAGAAGCCCGCGAGCGTGTCGAGCTTGTCGGCGAGCGCCGCCACGATATCGAGCGGTGCCGCGGGCGTGGCGTCGGCGATGCCGGCGGGCGCGTAGTGACGGGCCACCGCCTCGGCAATCGCCGGCTTCTCGCCGTCATTGAGCGCGAGGTAGCGCCCCATGATGCCCTGCAGCTCGGGAAACTCGCCGACGAGCGCGCTCGATAGATCCGCCTTGGCCAGCAGTACCGCGCGCTCGGCATTGGACCGGTCGGCGCCCGGCACATAGGGCACCAGCGCCTCGACCAGCCCGATCATGCGGGTGACCTTGTCCCGCACGCTGCCGAGCTTGGCGTGGAACACCCGCTCGCCCAGCTTGGCGACGCGGCTTTCGAGCGTGCTCTGGCGATCGAGGTTCCAGAAGAATTGCGCGTCGGACAGGCGCGCGCGCAGCACGCGCTCGTTGCCGGCGATCATCTGTATGCCGCCGTCGCGCGTCTCGTTATTGCCGACGACGATGAAGAAGGGTGCGACCACACCTTCCCCGGTCTCGCAGGCGAAATATTTCTGATGCGTGCGCATCGAAGTGGTCAGCACCTCGTGCGGCAGGCTCATGAAGCCTTGCTCGATCCGGCCCAGGCGCACGACCGGCCATTCGGCCAGGCCGGCGACCTCGTCGAGCAGCTCCGGATCCAGCTTGACGCGCAATCCCTCGGCCTCGGCCAGGCGAGCGCCCTTCTCCAGGATCAGCGCCTTCCGCTCCTCGGCCGACAGCATCACCTTGGCCGCCCTGAGCCGCTCGCGATAATCCTCGAAGCTGGCGACGGTGAACCGGGCCGGCGCCAGGAACCGATGGCCGAAGCTGGCATCATTGGCCGAAAGAACGGAGGGCTTGTCGCCGGTACGGTCGAGCGCCCAGGCGAAGGGCACGATCGTGGTCCCTTCCGACCGCGTCAGGATGGCCAGGATATTGTGCAGCGGCCGGACCCAGCGCACGTCATGGCTGGCCCAGCGCATCGATTTCGGCCAGGGGAAAGTGTCGAGCACCTCGCCCAGGAGCTCGGCCAGCGCCGTCTCGATGCTACGGCCGCCGACATGGCTGACCGCGAAATAGAATTTGCCCTTCTCGGTCTCGCGGATCTCGCACGCCTCGATCGACGGCAGGCCGGCGGAGCGAAGGAAGCCCGCGAGCGCCTGCTCGGGCGCGCCGACGCGCGGCCCCTTGAGCTCGACCGTGCGGTCGGGCTGCCGCTCGGGCAGGCCCTCGATCACCAGCGTCAGCCGGCGCGGGCCGGCGAAGCTCTGCGCCTTCTTGCCGGCGAGGTCGAGGGCGGCGAGCTTGGTTTCGACCAGCCGGCGCAGATCCTCGGCCGCACGCGCCTGCATGCGAGCCGGGATCTCTTCGGAGAATAGTTCGAGCAGAAAATCAGGCATGGTTCGCTTACGCCTCGGCCGGGATGCCGGCGGACCAGGATTCGCAGCAGCCCTTCGCCAAGGCCCGCACGCGGCCGATATAGCTCGCGCGCTCGGTCACGCTGATGACCCCGCGCGCATCGAGCAGATTGAACAGATGGCTCGCCTTCAGGCACTGGTCATAAGCTGGCAGCGCCAGGCCGGCATCGAGCAGCGACCGGCTTTCCACCTCGGCGTCGCGGAAATGCTCGAACAGCTTTTC
This sequence comes from Aliidongia sp., assembly GCA_035539155.1. GTDB lineage: Bacteria > Pseudomonadota > Alphaproteobacteria > ATCC43930 > CGMCC-115725 > JAXDMU01. Next base: position 154,430 of record DATLIZ010000023.1, read on the forward strand.
CGTGTTGGCGCGCTCGAAATTATAGGCGGAGAATTCCCGCTCGTTGCGCAGGAACACATCGCCATAGGTGATCTTGGCGTTGCCCGGCGCGCCGTTATAGTCGAGCTCGTAGATGCTCTCGACGCCCTGGATATAAGTCGCCAGCCGTTCGAGCCCGTAGGTGAGCTCGGTCGAGACCGGATCGCATTCGAGGCCGCCGACCTGCTGGAAATAGGTGAATTGGCTCACCTCCATGCCGTCGAGCCAGCACTCCCAACCCAAGCCCCAGGCGCCGAGCGTCGGGCTTTCCCAATCATCCTCGACGAAGCGGATATCGTGCAGGGTCGTATCGATGCCGAGCGCCTTCAGGCTCTCCAGATAGAGTTCCTGGCTGTCGGCGGGCGACGGCTTCAGGATGACCTGGAACTGATAGTAATGCTGCAGCCTATTGGGATTGTCGCCATAGCGGCCGTCGGTCGGCCGGCGGCAGGGCTGGACATAGGCGGCCCGCCAATAGCCCGGCCCCAACGCGCGCAGCGTCGTCGCCGGGTGAAAGGTACCGGCCCCCACCTCGGTGTCGTAGGGCTGCAGGATCACGCAACCTTGGGCCGCCCAGAACCGTTGCAACCGCAGGATCAGCGACTGGAAGCTGTTGTCGGACGGGCCATCGGGCGCCGGTATCATAGCGAAACTTTCTGCTAACCACCCAGGCCGGCGACCCTACTTTGCACCTGCGAAAGGGTCAACGCCGGCGCGGACAGTCCGGCCGGCCGCACGCGCGGGACGAGGCGGTGACGTACGTGCCGCAGGTCGGGCACTGAACCATGTCCTCGACCTGGGTCATTGGACCGGCGGCTTGCCCGGGAGTGCGATCCTGGCGGCGGCTGGTGGGCGCACCGATGGTAAAGGAGCGCCAGGCACGCCACAGGACGAACAGGATGAACGCGAACAGCAGGAGACGGGCTAGCATCGCGACGGTCTAGCCAGCGGCGCACTCAGGGTCAAGCGGCCTGGGATCACAGGCCGAAGCGCGCCCAGATTGTCCGCTCCTCGATCGCCTCGACCAGGCCGAGCGCCAGCTCGGCCGGCTGCCAGCCGCTGGACAGGCCGGGCAGCCGCCGGCGCAGCCAGCCGCCGCTGTTGCGCGGCGCCATCAGCCTGAGCCGCACGCCCTCGCCGAACCGGTCGCGCATCACGCCGCGCAGATCGCCGATACCGTCGATGAGGCCGTTCGCCACAGCCTGCCTGCCGGTGAAGACGGCACCGGTGAAGAGCTCGCCATCTTCCTTGAGGCGCGCCCCGCGGCGGCGGCGCACCAGTTCCTTGAAGCTGCCATGGATATCGAGCTGCAGCGCCTTCAGCCGCTCGATATCCTCAGGATTTTCCGGCTTGAACGGATCGAGCATGGATTTGTTCTCGCCCGCGGTATAGACGCGCCGCTCGACCCCGAAGCGCTTCAGCACTTCGGTGAAGCCGAAGCCGGCGCTGACGACGCCGATCGAGCCGATGATCGAACCTTCGGTCGCGTAGATCTCGTCGCTGGCGAGCGCCAGCCAATAGCCGCCGGAGGCCGCGACATCCTCGGCGAAAGCCAACACCGGGATGTTCTTCTCGTCGGCGAGCTGCCGGATGCGGCTTTCGATCAGCGCCGACTGGGCGGGCGAGCCGCCAGGCGAGTTGATGGCGAGCGCCACAGCCGCCAGCCCGTGCAGCGAGAAGGCCCGCTCGATCTGGTCGGCGAGCCCCGAGAGCGACAGGGAGCGCTGGCGAAAGCCACCGCCGCGCGCGGCGATGATGCCGTCGAGCCGCAGCACGGCCACGACCGGCGGCGGTTTCATGAAGCGGCCGCCGCTGAGGCGGTAGATCAATCGGTTGAGCATGGTGGCGATATATCGGTGCTCGCCGCCGAATTGCCAGTCTCACGCGTTCAGATCGTAACGCTCGCAGCCATCGATTTCCGTAATGAAGTCCGCCCCGAACACGCGCGACGGCGTTTGAAACCCGGGGACAGCGGCACCGTTCAGCACGCGGCGGGCGATCTCGAGCCCGGTCATGGCGGTCAGGCTATAGCCCTCCGGCGTCGTCAGCCGGACCCGCCGGCGCTCGCCCGCCGCATTCGCGACCTCGCCCACGATCTCGGATCTGCCGGCCGCGCGCTGCGCCTCGCTCGGCCCTTCCGGCTGGCGGTCGGCCCAGCGCTTGAGCCAGTTCTGTACTGGCCCACGGCTCAGGAACCAGCGCCCGAACGGGCCGAGATCGGCCATGCGGTCGAGCTGCGGCGTCGCCTCGAAATAGACCGTGATGTCGGGAATGCCGGTCGAGTGAAAAGCCGTCGAGACGTCGCCCCAGCCGACTGCGACCGTCCGCCTGGGACCCTCGTTGAAATCGATCTCGCGGCGGAGAGCCGTTTTTCCCTCCACGATCTTTCCGGCCCGGCGCAGGCGAACGCCATGGGCGATTCCTTCGATCCCGGTCTTGGCCGTGCCGCGCGACATATGGCCGAGCCCTCCAAGGGCGAGCGTCAGCTCGGTCGCGTCCGGCAGCCGGGATTTCAGATGCGCGGCCAGGCAATCGGTCGGCACGACATCGAAGCCGACGCCGGGCATGACCATGATCCCGGCCGCCTGCGCCTCGCCGTCGCGCGCGGCGCAGGCTTCGAACACATCGATCTCGCCGGTGATGTCGAGATAATGCGTGCCGGTACGCAGGCAGGCATCGAGCATGGACCGCGAGGTGTGCGAGAACGGCCCCGCGATATGGAGCACCGTATCGATATCGGCGAGGCCGGCATCGAGCGCCGCCGCGTCGGCGAGATCGATGGCGCGCCAGGTAAATCCCAGCGCGTCGGCGACCGGCTTCAGCCGATCGGCGCTGCGGCCGGCCAGGATCGGCGCCAACCCGCGCTCCTTGGCGACGCGCGCAAGCAGCTTGCCGGTATAGCCGGTAGCGCCGTAGATCATGAGGCTGCCGGTCATGGGCGCCTCGAACGGGCGAGATACTCGATCGTCTCGGGCGCCGCTTGCAGCGCGCCTGACCAGCGCTGCAGCACCCGCTCGATCCGGCCGGCGGCAATGCCGAGCTGAACCATCGCGACGCCGCCATTGACCGATTCGCGATAGTCGGCGATCAGGCCGCCCTCGAGCACGAACCGGCTCATGCCGTCGATCACCACGCGTTTGCCGGCAAATTCCGGAAGTTTGGAAGTGAAGCTCGACAGCGACCAAGCGTAACCGATCCGTCCGTCCGAGACCGGATCGAACATCTCCCAGCGATAATCGCCTGCATCGCGATGAAAGAGACCGGTCAGCATATGGGCGATCTCGTCCCGGCCCTGATGATCGCCATAGATGTAGTCGTGATAGATCGCGTCCGGCGTGAAGCAGGCAGCGAAGGCCGCGCCGTCGCCGTCATCGGCCGCCGCGGTGAGCCGGCGCAGCAGACCGGCGAAATCATCGTCGCTCATGGTGCTTTCCTCATTGGCCGAGCAGCCGGTCCTTGATCAGGAAATCGACCGCGCGGACATAGGCGGTGTCGGTATCGCCGCGTAGCTGGCCGTTGATATGGGCGACATATTGCCCGGTACTGACGTCGACCAGCCAGATATCCAGGATCGAGATCAGGGTCGAGACCTTGTGGACGACCGGCACGACCGCGATCTCGGCGCCGCTCTTGCGAGCGATGCCCATCCAGCAGCCGTCGCATTTGTAGCGCGGTCCGAGGGCATCGATCTCGGTTTCGAAGGGGCCGAGATCGACCGGGCGATACCGGCCGCTCTCGGTCAGGACTGCCGTCAGCGTGCGCGTCGCCAACGCCAGCCGCTCGAGCTGGCCGGGCTTCGCTCCCTCGCCGCTGGTGTCGAACAGCTCGACCGGAAAGATCGCGGCCGGTCGCGGCTCGGCGGCCAAGGCGCCATGGACCGCGCCGAGCAGCACCAACGGCCAAAGCAATCGAAGCTTCATGACGCGTCCTCCGATCCCGCGAGAAGAAACGGGGCCCGAAGGCCCCGTCCGCTCAGTCGGCAGTGCCGGCGACCGGCATCTCGGGCAGGGGCACGAGATAGGTGCCGTGGCCGGCATCGAACTCGCGAGCGATCTGCTCGTCCTGGGCCATCATCATGGTGGAATCGAGCTGCGAGAACTCCATCACGCCCATATCGGTGAAGGCCTTCTGCACCTTAGGACCCCAGAGCCCGATATCCTTCACGATCGGCACGATGCGGCTGAACAGCATACGGCGGAAATCGCGCATGCCGGGCGAGGTCTCGACATGCTTGATGCATTCCTCGACCGGCAGGCCGGTCGCCGCCCACAGCTCCTCGGAGAGGAACCGGTCACGCATGTGGTAGCAGCCCTCGACCACGAACTCCTCGCGGATATCGCGCTCATGCTGGGTCAGCTGCGGATAGTAATCGCGCAGGGCGAGCCGGCCGAAGGCGACATGCCGCGCCTCGTCCTGCATGACATAGGCATTGACGCTAGCCGCCAGCGGATTGCGGGAATCGTTGCGGATGCCGTGGAAAGCGGCGAGCGCCAGCCCTTCGATCAGCACCTGCATACCGAGATAGGTGAAATCCCAGCGCGAATCCTCGATGACGTTGTTGAGCAGCGACTTCAAGGGCGGCGTGATCGGGTAGGCGAGCTCGAACTTCTCATGCAGCAGGCGCGAATAGGCCTCGACATGGCGCGCTTCGTCGATCACCTGGGTCGCGGCATAGAATTTCGAATCCATGTTCGGCACTTGCTGGACGATCTTGGCCGTGCAAATGAGCGCCCCCTGCTCGCCATGCAGGAATTGCGAGATGTTCCAAGCCTGGGCGTGCCGGCGGAAATTCGCCTTTTCCTTGGCCGTGAGCCGGTCCCACATGGGCGTGCCGAAAATGGCGATCGTGTGCTCGGGCAGGAGCATCGGATTTTCCGGATCGAGATCGAGGCTCCAATCGATCCGTTCGGCCGCATCCCACTGATTCTTCTTGCCCTTGTCGTAGAGGGTCAGCAGCGATTCGCGACCATCCTCGTACTCCCAGCGCAGAACGGTCTCAGTCTGGCCGTTGACGACCCAATTGGTCTGGTCGACCGGCAGGGCGTAGCGAAGCTCCGTCGTCATGCATCCTCCCTGGAAACGGTGTGTCCGTTTTTCAAAATCGATATTATCATTATCGTTATGCCGATGCCCGGCCGCCGTCAACGGCGGACGCGCGATCTTTCGGCCGAGAGCGAGACGGGCTACAAGCAAGCATGGATTTAGTTCGCGGAACGGATGCATGAGCGGGGTCGCTGCAAAACCGGCGGCACGGCGCCTACCGGTGCAAGGTCGCAGCCAGGCGACGGTGCGCCGCATCCTGGATGCCGCCGCGCGGCTGATGGAGGAGCGGCCGCTCGACGAGATCACGACCAACCGGATCGCCGAGGCAGCCGGCCTCACCATCGGCGCGCTCTACCGTTTCTTCCCAGACCGCGAGGCGGTGATCCAGGCGATCCTGCTGGGCTTCATCGAGCGCTTCCGCGACCTCATCGCGACTTATCTGATCGAGGTGAAGCCGGCGAGCCGCGAGGAGCTGGTCGACGGCCTCATCGACCTCTATGTCGATTTCATGGGACGGGAGCCGGGTTTCCAGGCGCTCTGGTTCGGCGGCTATCTCAACGTGAAGGCAGTCGACACCAACAGCGTCGCCACCTTCGACCTGGCGCTTGCGATCAAGGCCTATCTGGTCGGCCGGCTCGGCTATCGCGACAGCGAGGCGCTGCTGATGCGGACCGCGATCGTCGTCGAAGGCGGCGGCCATCTGTTGGAATTCGCCTTCCGGCAGAAGCAATTCCAGCGCGACGCCGTGATCGCCGAGGTAAAGCGCCTCGTCGCCCGCTATTTCTTCGAGGAAAGAGAGTAAGCGCGCCGGTTCAGGCGGCGCCGCGCCGATGCAGCATGACGATCTGACCGGGTGAGAAGTCTATCACGCCGATCAGCATGGTCAGTTGGCCGGTATCGTCCGAGAGCGGCAGCATGCAGCGCATCAACGGCTTGGTCCTGCCATCCAGATCGTGCCAGCGCGCGATATGGCAAGTCGGCCGTCGCTCGCTCACCGTCATGCGACAAAAGCCGAGAAAGGCATCGCCGGGCGCCAGATTGCCCGGCTCCAGCCATTTGCCCGTCGGTTCGCTCCGGATCATGTCGACGATCCGCGTGCCCGCGAGCCGCCAGCGGAACCTCGGCGGCTGCCCGACGACGTCGAGCATGAAGACATTGGGCAGGATCTTGGCCAACGCCGCTGGATCGATGTCGCGGCGAGCCGGCATCGGGCGGTCCCGTCGGACGCTCGACCAGTACGATTCGAGATGACTCGCCAAGCCTGTCGGTACAACCTCAGTATCAAGGTTCAACAGGTGCCGCGAGGGCGAGCTCATATCAGCCATTCAGCTCGTTCCATCAGATCCCACGCTACTTTCGGGAATGCTTATGTGTGCAAGCTCGCGACGTTAACGACAAGCTATCGCGGTCGATCCCCGGTGGAAATACAAAATACGTGATTTAGACGCTGTTTCGCAGAGAATTTATCTATAATTGTATATGTTTATCGATGCAGGAGACATGCCACCCCGCGGTAACGCTCGGCCTGCGACAGGCCCCTCCAACCAGGGTAGCGCCTTCGATTTAGTTCAACCAAAGGTAACAAGCTTGCGGTCATCGCCCAGCCTTGCTCCGGTCCTGACTTTCGACGACGTGTCCAAGCGATTCGCATCCGGAACGGAGGCGCTTTCGGCCGTGGATTTCGCTATCCATGCGGGCGAGTTCGTCAGCCTGCTCGGACCGTCCGGCTGCGGTAAGAGCACCGCGTTGCGCCTGATCGCGGGCCTGTCCGAGCCGAGCCGGGGCAAGGTCAGCTGGTCCGAGGGTGCGAGGCCCGAGCTCGGCTTCGTGTTTCAGGAGCCGACGCTGATGCCCTGGGCGCGCGTCATCGACAATGTGCTGCTGCCCTTGAAGCTCGCTGGCGTCGCACGCGGCGAGGCGCTGACGCGGGCACGGGAGGTCGTGTCGCTGGTCGGGCTCGACGGGTTCGAGCGCGCCTTTCCCCGGCAGCTTTCGGGCGGCATGCGGATGCGCGTCTCGATCGCCCGTGCGCTCGTGACCCGGCCGCGCCTCCTGCTCATGGACGAGCCATTCGCCGCTCTCGACGAGATCACGCGTCTCAAGCTCAACGATGATTTGCTGCGCCTGTGGCAGACGCAGTCCTTCACCGTCATCTTCGTCACCCATAGCGTCTATGAGAGCGTCTACCTGTCGAGCCGCATCCTGGTGATGAGCCCCCGGCCGGGCCGGATCGTGGCCGATCTGCCGATCACGGCCCCTTATCCGCGCGACGAGAGCTTCCGGCTTTCACCGGCCTATGGCGAGGCCTGCAGCACCGTCTCGGGCGCACTCGGCCGAGCGATGGCGGCATGAGCCGGCTCGTCGCGGCACTGCTGCCGGCCGGCCTGGGGCTGGCGCTGCTCGCCTGCTGGCAGGCGGCCGTCATCGGCTTCGATGTGCCGCCCTATATCCTGCCGGCGCCGACCACCATCGCGCTGAAGCTCGTCACCGACTGGGACGTGCTCGGCCCCGCCCTGCTCTTCACCTTGGAGACGACGGCGCTGGCGCTCCTCGCCGCGACGCTGGGCGGCGGCGCGCTCGCCATCCTCTTCGCGCAGTCGCGTCTGGTCGAGCGCAGCCTGCTGCCCTACGCCATCATCCTGCAGGTGACGCCGATCGTGGCGGTGGCCCCGCTCATCATCATCTGGGTCGACAATATGCTGGCAGCGCTGCTGATCTGCGCCTGGATCGTCGCCTTCTTCCCGATCCTGTCCAACACGACGCTCGGCCTCAACAGCGCCGACCGCAATCTCACCGCCCTCTTCCGCCTCTACGGCGCGTCGCGCTGGCAGACCTTGCGCTATCTGCGGCTGCCCTCGGCCATGCCCTATTTCCTCGCCGGGCTGCGCATCTCGGGCGGCCTGTCGCTGATCGGCGCGGTCGTGGCCGAGTTCGTCGCCGGCGCCGGCGGCCGCGAAACCGGTCTCGCTTACCGCATCCTCGAGGCCGGCTACCGGCTCGACGTGCCTCGCATGTTCGCAGCCTTGTTCCTGATTTCGCTGAGCGGCGTCGCCATCTACACCGTGCTCTCGGCCTTATCCTGGTTCCTGCTGCGCAACTGGCATGAAAGTGCCGTCGGTCAGGAAGATTAACGCGCGCTTGTCGGAAGCTCGACCGTTCCTTACGCTGCCGCCGCAGCCCCCAAGGAGGTAGATCATGGATATGTCCGGCGAATACCGGATCGCCGCCCCGCGCGAGAAGGTTTGGGCGGCCCTCAACGACGCCGAGATCCTGCGTCAATGCATTCCCGGCTGCGACGAGATCGACAAGAGCTCCGACACCGAGTTCAGCGCCAAGGTCACGGCCAAGGTCGGGCCGGTCAAGGCCAAGTTCGGCGGCAAGGTGACCCTGTCCGATCTCGATCCGCCCAACGGCTATACCATCACCGGCGAAGGCAGCGGCGGTGCCGCCGGCTTCGCCAAGGGCGGCGCCAAGGTCAGCCTGGCGTCCGACGGCGCCGACACGATCCTGAGCTATACGGTGCAGGCCAATGTCGGCGGCAAGCTCGCCCAGATCGGCTCGCGCCTGATCGACGGGACCGCCCGCAAGATGGCCGAGGATTTCTTCGGCACCTTCTCGACCCTGGTCGCGGCCAACGAGAGCGCTCCGCCCCCGGCGGCGGCGCCCGTCGAGCTGGAGCCCATACCGGCGGTCGACGGGGCAGCGTCGATGACGCCCGAGCCCTCGGCCGTTCCGCCGCAGGCCGCCGCTGCGGCGCCCGCCCCGCCGCGCCCCACCCCGACGGCGAGCGGCGGCCTGCCGCCGGCGGTGTGGATAACCGGGCTGGTGATCATCGTCGCTGCCCTCTTATGGTTCTTCACCTGATGCCATTCGCCGGCTTGACCCGAACTCGAGCGGCAACGACACTCTGGTCCTGAATTTCGGCCGGCTTTTCTTGGAGTATTCGAAGATGACGATTGCCGTGACCATGAATGTGAACGGCCAGCCGCGCACCGCGACGGTCGAGCCGCGCACGTTGCTGGTACAGTTCCTACGCGAGAAATTGGGCCTGACCGGCACGCATGTCGGTTGCGACACCAGCCAATGCGGCGCCTGCGTCGTCCATGTCGACGGCAAGTCGGTGAAGAGCTGCAGCATGCTGGCGATCCAGGCCGAGGGCGCCGACGTGCTCACTATCGAAGGTCTCGCCAGCAACGGCACGCTGCATCCGATGCAGGAGGCCTTTCGCGACAATCACGGCCTGCAATGCGGCTTCTGCACGCCCGGCATGGTGATGAGCGCGGTCGATCTGGTGCGGACCAACGCCACGCCGAGCGAGCATGAGATCCGCGACTGGCTCGAAGGCAATATCTGTCGCTGTACCGGCTACCACAACATCGTGAAATCGGTCCAGGCCGGCGCCACCGCCATGGCTGAGGCCAAGTGAGGAACCGGTACCATGTATAATTTCAACTACCAGGCCCCGTCGTCATTGACCGATGCCGTCAACGCCATCGGCGCCGCCGAGGACGGCAAGCTGCTCGCCGGCGGCATGACGCTGATCCCGACGCTGAAGCAGCGTTTGGCCCAGCCGAGCGACCTCATCGATCTCGCCAAGATCACCGAGCTCAAGGGCATCAAGCGCGAGGGCGACACCATCATCATCGGCGCCATGACCACCCATGCCGAGGTCGCGGCATCCGACATCGTCAGGGGCGCCATCCCGGCGCTGGCGGCGCTGGCCGGCGATATCGGCGATGCTCAGGTACGCCATCGCGGCACGATCGGCGGCTCGATCTGCAACAACGACCCGTCGGCCGACTATCCTTCCGCGCTGGTGGCGCTGGGCGCCACCGTGACGACCGACCAGCGCTCGCTCCAGGCCGAGGATTTCTTCACCGGCATGTTCGAGACCGCCCTGGAGCTGACCGAGATCGTGACCTCCGTCAGCTTCCCGATCCCGGACAAAGCCGCCTACATGAAGTTCCCGAACCCGGCCTCGCGCTACGCCGTGGTCGGCGTGTTCGTCGCCAAGAAGGGCGGCACGGTACGCGTCGCGGTCACCGGCGCCGGTCCCGCCGTCTTCCGCCTGCCCGAGTTCGAGCAGGCGCTCGCCGCGAGCTTCACGCCCGACGCCGTCGCCGGCCTCAAGGTCCCGGCCGATGGGCTCAATACCGACCTGCATGCGAGCGCCGAGTATCGGGCGCATCTGGTGACGGTGATGGCCAAGCGCGCGGTCGCGGCGATCGCGTGACGCTGCCGTTCGGGGCTAGGCCGGCTTCATGCCGGTGCCCCAGCGGCGGTGCAGGAAACGCTCCCAGGGCGCGAACAGCGCCTTGTCGGCGAGCAGGCCGATCACGACGATGACCAGCATGACCGCGATCACCTGGTCCATCGCGTTCAGCTCGCGCCCGTAATGCAGCAGGTGGCCGAGACCGAAGCCGGTCAGCACCGAGACATAGATCTCGGCCGCCATCAGCGAGCGCCAGGCAAAGGCCCAGCCCTGCTTCATGCCGCTGATCAGGAAGGGCAGCGAGGCCGGCAGGATCACCCGCGTCCATTTATGGAAGCCTTCCGAGCCCATGGTACGCGCCGCCCGCGCGAAGACCGGCGATATGGTGCGGGCGCCGGTATCGGTCGCGATCGAGACCGACCAGACCGTGCCCATCACCACGACGAACAGCATCGCCCCCTCGGTCTGGCCGAACCAGAGCAGCGCCAGCGGCACCCAGCACACGCTGGGCAGGGTCTGCAGTCCCAGCGCCAGCACGCCGACCGTATCCTCGAAGAAGGTGAAGGAGCTGCTGAGCAGCCCGAGCGGCAGGCCGATCGCGATGCCGATGACGTAACCGATGAGCAGCCGGCGCATCGTCACCTCGATCGCGCCCAGGAGCGTGCCGTCGAGAATGGCACCCCAGAGATAGTCCGCGACGCTTTCCGGCGAGGGCAGCAGCACGGGCGACCAGTAGCGCGTCATCACCATGCCCTGCCAGACGAGCAGCAGGGCCAGGAAGAACAGACTGGCGACGACGAGGCGCTTCATGCCCCTCCCTCCGGTTTGATGTAGTTCTTGAGCGCCGCCATGATTCGAGCGGCATATGAGGCGAGTTCCGGGGAGTTGATGTCGCGCGGGCGCGGCAGCGGGATCGCGAATTCCTCGCGAACGCGCCCCGGATTCGGCGACAGCAGCACCACGCGGTCGCCCAGGCAGACCGCCTCGCGCACATTGTGGGTCACGAACAGGATCGTCTTCCGGCGCGCCTGCCAGATGCGCTGGATGTCGCTGTAGAGCTGCTCGCGGGTCAGCGCGTCGAGAGCCGACAGCGGCTCGTCCATCAGCAGCACCGGCGGATCCGGCGCCAGCGCACGGGCCAGAGCCACCCGCTGGCGCATGCCGCCCGACAGCTCGTGGATGTTCGATTTGGCGAAGCGTTCGAGCCCGACCAGCCGGAGATGCTCGTGCGCGATCTCGAGCCGACGCGCCTTGGTCAAGCCGGGCACCAGCTTCAGCCCGAACAGGACGTTGCCGAGCACGGTCAGCCAGGGGAAGAGTGCCGATTCCTGGAACATCACCAGCCGGTGGCGGCCCGGCCCCTTGACCTCCTTGCCGTCGGCCAGGACTTGGCCGCGGTCGGGCATGGTCAGGCCGGCAACGATATCGAGCAGGGTGGATTTGCCGCAGCCGCTCGGGCCGACCAGGCAGACGAACTCGCCGGCCGCCACATTGAGCGTGACATCGTCGAGCGCCAGCAGCGTGCCGTCCGGCGCCGGAAAGGATTTCGAGACGCCCTGGACGGCGAGCACGGCGCCGCCGGGTGCGGCACTGTCCTCGGTCACGTCGCAGGCGATCGCGGTGTCAGGCATGCCATACGGGTCCGCTGCCTCGGAAGGGACTCACGGCGTCTCGACCAGCCGGGACAGATCCGGCGCCACCTTGAGCAGACCGGCGTCCTTGGCCTGGCCGACGAAGCGCTGCAGCGTATCGCGAGAGACGGCGGCGGTCAGCACGATTCGCGGCCAGGCGTGCGCGATCAGCTCGGACTTGATCGAACCGCGCGTCTCCGCCGCCAGCTCGTCCTGCACCAGCTTCTGCGCTTCTTCGGGATGAGCCTGGATCCATTCGGTCAAGGCGGCGTGGGCCGCGACGAAGCGTTTGACGAGATCGCGCTGCTTTGCGAGCGCGGCCACGCTGGAGACGAGCACGGTCGTGACCGCGTCAGACTGCTCCAGAGCGATGACGCCGCCGGCTTCGAGCTCCAGCCGCGAAACCCAGGGCTCGACGGTCCAGACCGCGTCGAGCTGCTTTTGCTTAAATAGCGAGAGCTGGTCCGGATTTTCAGTCGGGACGATCTGGACGTCGCCGCCGGTCAGCGTGACCTTGAGGCCGCCGGCGGTTAGCCAGGCGCGGGCCGCCACATCCTGGGTATTGCCGAGCTGCGGCGTCGCCATCCGCTTGCCGCGCAGATCGGCGGGATTCTTGATGCCCGAGTCCGGCTGGACGACCAGTGCCGCCCCGCCATTGGCCGAGCCCGCGACGATGCGAATCTCGTCGCCGCCGGCCTTGGCATAGGCGTTGATCGCCGGGCTCGGTCCGACATAGGTCAGATCGATCGAGCGGGCGAACATCGCCTCCATGGCGCTCGGCCCGGCATTGTAGATATACCATTCGATCTTGACGTCCGGGCCGAGCCGCTCCTCGAACCAACCCTTGCCGGCGCGTGACAGCCCGTGGGCGACCAAGGCCTGGACATGCGTGATGTTGGGGAAATGGCCGACCCGGAGCGTCACCGGATCGGCCTGCGCACCGCCGGCGGAAACGGCCAGCGCCATCATCGCCGCGGCGAGACGGCGGCCTATCGTGTGCACGGCCATTGCTCTCCCTCTTCAGCCTCAGCCCATATTGGCTGAGCGCGGGAAGAAACGCAAATCATGTCCGGATATCACACTATTACAACAATCCGGAATTGTCCTTTAACGGATCGTCGCCCGTCGGCCGGCTTCGCTGATCTCCTCGCGAAATTTCTGCTCCATCGCCCGCTCGAAATCAGCAAAGCCGTTGGCCGGTAGCTCGAAGGCGCCGTCGCCACCGATGACATGCAGGCGATACCAGTCGGCGAGCGTGTCCTTCTCGTCGCCCTCCAAGATCGGCAGTCCGTTGATGGTGACGCCGGTGGCGACGAGGTCGGCGCGCACGGCGTCGGTCGTCCGTTCCGGATTGCAATTGTCCCGCCCGTCGCCCGAGACATCGACGACCTTGTGCTGGGTCGGCGCCGGCAGGAAGGGCAGCACCTTGTCGGCGACGAAATCGAGCGCCCGCGCCATGCAGGTGAAGTCGCCGCTCGCACGCTGGGTGCCGCGGATGCGCTTGGCGAAGGCGTCGATATCCTCGGGCCGGGTGAGCAGGCTCCAGGGGATAGACAGGGTCGGCCGATCCGACCATTCGACCAGGCTGACCAGCATGGAATGGCTGGCGCCATTGAGGATCGCGGCCCGGACGCCCGGATCCTCGAAGGCGCGCGCCAGCCCCTCCATCTGCAGCTTGTAGCGCGCCGAGGTGACCGAGCCCGAGACATCGACGGCGAGTACCAGCGCGGTATCGACGGTCTCGGGAGCCGCTACCGCACTGCCCGCAAGCAGCAGGGCGAGCGCCAGGCCGGAAAGGCCTCTCATCGCGCCAGCCCGACGATCTTGTCGGCGTCGCGCGCCTGGTCGAGCCCCTTCATCGTCGCCTGGTCGCGGGCACCGCGCAGGATGGTGCCGTCGAGATCGGCATTGGTCACGTCGGCGCCCATGAGCTCCGCGCCGGTGAGGTCCGCCCGCGACAGATCGGTGCCGGCCAGCAGGCAATCGGTAAGATCCGCTCCGGCGAGCCGGGCGAAATCGAGGCTGACGCCGCGCAAATCCGCCCCGTTGAGCTTGGCGCCGCTGAGATCGACGCCCGAAAGCTGGCTGCGCACAGCCCGCAGCATTCGATCGGTCCGGCTCATGCCGATATGGGCGCCGCTGAGATTGGCGCCGCGCATCACCGATCGGCTCAGCTGTGCCACGATATGGGCGTGCGACAGATCGGCGCCGGAGAAGTCCGGCGCCTCGGCCGGCTGCGGCGTCAGGGTCGAATAGGCAGCGACCATGAACAGGCTGGCGCCGCTGAGATTGGCGCCGGTGAAATGCGTGCGGGTTATGGTGCTGTGGTCGAGATTGGCACCGGCGAGGTTAACGCCGGTAAGGTCGGCGTCCGAAAGATCGACGCCGTAGAGATTGGCTCCCTCCAGATCCGCCCCTTTGAAATCGAGCCCGCTCAGATCGAGATAGCTGAGATCAGCGCCTTCGAGCCGCGCCGGATGTGCGCGGTCCGCCTTGGCGAGAAGCGCCGTCAGCTCATGCATCGGCATCTTGGCGCCCTCGGCCCGCGCGGAGGCCGGCACAGCCAGAATCAGGAGAGCGAGCAGGCAAGGCCGGACAACCATGAGAAACGCTCCAGCGGCGACGCAGCAAAAGAGTGTAGCCCGGAGCCGGCCGCGCGCACATCCGGCACGATCGAAGGAGGAGATACGAGCCCTGCCCTCGCAGCCCTTCCGCTTCACGCGAGATCCCCCTACTCTTTCCTTCATTCCTTTCCGCCCCAGGTCCCGCATGTCCGCTGCCCAGGTTCTGCCGTCCTCCGTCGATGCTACGCTCGATCTTCTTACCGGCCAACGCTATGTCGCTGATCGCAGCCTCGCGACCGCGATCTATCTGGCCCTCAAGCTCGGGCGGCCACTGTTCCTCGAAGGCGAGGCGGGCACTGGCAAGACCGAGATCGCCAAGGTGCTGGCGGCTGGCCTCGGGCGGCGGCTGATCCGGCTGCAATGCTACGAAGGCCTCGATGTCGCCTCCGCCGTCTATGAATGGAACTACGCGCGGCAGATGATCGAGATCCGCCTCTCCGAGGCCGGCGGCAACGCCAAGGCCGAGTTGGCGAAGGACGTGTTCGACGAGCGCTTCCTGATCAAGCGCCCGCTGCTGCAGGCGCTCGAACCCGACGCGGCCGGCGCGCCCGTACTGCTGATCGACGAGCTCGACCGCACCGACGAGCCGTTCGAGGCCTATCTGCTCGAGGTGCTGTCGGACTTCCAGATCACCATTCCGGAGATCGGCACGATCAAGGCGGCCGAGAAGCCGATCGTCATCATCACGTCGAACCGCACGCGCGAGATCCATGACGCGCTGAAGCGCCGCTGCTTCTATTACTGGGTCGACTATCCCTCGGCCGCGCGCGAGCTGGAGATCCTCAAGGTCAAGGCGCCGGGGACGGATGCGGCGCTGTCGCGCGAGATCGTGGGCTTCGTCCAGCATCTGCGCCAGCTGGATCTGTTCAAGCTGCCGGGCGTCGCCGAGACCATCGATTGGGCCGAAGCGCTGATCCAGCTCGACACGCTGACGCTGACGCCGGAGGCGATCAACGACACGCTGGGCGTCATCCTCAAATATCAGGACGATATCGAGCGGCTCCAGGGCAGCGAGGCCCAACGCCTCTTGGAGCAGGTCAAGTCCGAGCTCGGCGCACAGCCGAACCTGGTGTGATGGACGGAACCCAGCCCGAACGCGGTCGGCTGCTCGCCAACCTCATGTATTTCGCGCGCACGCTGCGCGCGGCGGGGCTGCCGGTCGGGCCAGGCAAGCTGCTCGACGCTGTCGAGGCGGTGCGCGCCGTCGGCATCGAGAACCGGCGCGATTTCTACTGGGCCCTCAACGCCGTCTTCGTCAACCGGCGCGACCAGCGCGATTTGTTCGACCAGGCCTTCCACATCTTCTGGCGCAATCCGCGCATCCTGGAAAAGCTGCTGGCCATGGTCCTGCCGCAGACGCGGATGGATACGGGCGAGGAGAAGGTCGAGGTCATTCGCCGCCTGGCCGAGGCGATGGAAGAGCAGTTCGACACGCCGCCGGCGCCGGCCGAGGAGGAGATCGAGTTCGATGCCGCCTCGACCTTCTCGGCGCGCGAGATCCTGCAGAAGACCGATTTCGAGCAGATGAGCACCGACGAGCTGGCGCTGGCGCGGCGCGAGATCGCCAAGCTGCGCCTGCCGCGCCTCAGCGTGCGGACCCGGCGCTTCGCCCCCGCCACGGCCGGTGCGCGCGTCGATATGCGCGCGACGCTGCGCGCCGGCCTGCGCAGTGGCGGCGATACGATCTGGCTGAAGCGAAGACGGCCCCGGACGCGCCAGCCGCCGCTGGTCATCCTGTGCGACATCTCGGGCTCGATGAGCCGCTACAGCCGCGTGTTCCTGCATTTCATGCATGCGGTCACCAACGACCGCGATCGGGTCCATACCTTCCTCTTCGGCACGCGGCTCACCAACATCACGCGTTATCTGCGCCACAAGGATGTCGATGTGGCGCTCGACCGGGTGACGGAGGCGGTCGAGGATTGGTCGGGCGGCACGCGCATCGGCGATTGCCTGGCCGACTTCAACAGGTTGTGGTCGCGCCGGGTGCTGGGCCAGGGCGCCCTTGTGCTGTTCATCTCGGACGGGCTCGACCGGGCCGGTGGTGAAGGGCTCGGCGCGGTGATGGAGCGGCTGCACAAATCCTGCCGCCGCCTCATCTGGCTCAATCCGCTGTTGCGCTGGGACGGGTTCGAGCCAAAATCACTGGGCATGAAAGCGATTTTGCCGCATGTCGACGAATTCCGTCCGGTCCACAATCTCGACAGCCTCGCCGATCTGACGCAAGCGCTGGCGCGGCCGGGCGGCCGTCGGCTCGAGGCGGCGGCACAATGGAGAGCATCATGAGTGACGTGGAAAGCATCCTCGGTCAGGCCGTCGAATGGCAGCGTGCCGGCAACGGCGTGGCGCTGGCGACCGTAGTCACGACTTGGGGCTCCTCGCCCCGCCCGGTCGGCTCCAAGCTCGCGGTCGACGATCAGGGCCGCTTCGTCGGCTCGGTCTCGGGCGGCTGCGTCGAAGGCGCCGTGGTCGAGAACGCGCTGGAGGTGATCCGCACGGGATCGCCCAAGCTGCTCGATTTCGGTGTTACCGACGAGCAGGCCTGGGACGTAGGCCTCGCCTGCGGCGGCAAGGTGCAGATCTTCGTCGAGCGCCTGTCGTGAAGCTGGCGCTGCTGGAAAAGCTGCTGGCGGCGCGGCGCGACGGCGTGCCGGCGGCCCTCGCGACCGATCTCGCGACCGGCGCGCAGTCGCTGGTCGATGCCGACCGAGTCGAAGGCGATCTGGCACTCGATGCCGAAGGGCTGGCCCAGGTTCGCCAGGCCATCGCGGATGACACCAGCCGCACCGTCGAGGCCGCCGACCGCAAGATCTTCGTCGAAGTCTCGAACCCGCCGCTGCGCATGATTATCGTCGGCGCGGTCCATATTGCCCAAGCGCTGGCGCCGATGGCGGCGATCGGCGGCTGGCGCGTCACCATCATCGATCCGCGCGCCGCCTTCGCCGCCGCCGAGCGCTTCCCGGACGTGGCCATGGTCAATGACTGGCCGGACGAAGTGCTGCCAGGCTTGAAGCCCGACCGGCGCACGGCGATCGTCACCCTGACCCATGATCCCAAGATCGACGATCCGGCGCTCCATGCCGCCCTGCGCTCGGACGCCTTCTATGTCGGATCGCTGGGATCGCGCCGAACGCATGGCAAGCGCGTCGATCGGCTGACCGCCGCCGGCTTCGGCGAGAGCCAGATCGCGCGCATTCACGCGCCGGTCGGCCTCGCCATCGGCGCCCTGACGCCGGCCGAGATCGCGATCTCGATCATGGCGCAGGTGACGGCGACGCTGCGCCGAGCCGCGCCGTTGAGACCGGCCGCGTGAATTTCGGCCAGACCTTTCTCGCCGACGCCGAAGGGGCCATCCTGGCTCATGCCGTGAGGCTGCCCGGCCAGCAGTTCCGCAAGGGCCGCGTGCTGAGCCGGGCCGATCTCGATGCGCTCGAAGCGGCCGGCATCACCGAGATCATCGCTGCCCGGCTCGATCCCGCCGATGTGCCGGAAGACCGGGCCGCGACCCGTGCCGCCATGCCGCTGGTCGGCACCGGCATCGCGCGCGGCGAGGCCTTCACCGGCCGGGTCAATCTCTTCGCCGAGACGCATGGGCTGCTCGTGCTCGACCGCGACGGCATCGACACGCTCAACCGGATCGACCAATCCGTGACGGTGGCGACGCTCGAACCGTTCGCGCCGGTGACGCCGCGCCAGATGGTGGCAACGATCAAGATCATTCCCTTCGCCGCACCGGAAGCCGTGATCGGAACCTGGGAAGCGTCGGCAAGGCCGCTCAAGGTGGCGCCGTTCCGAGGCCGGCCGGTGGCGCTCATCCAGACCACCCTGCCCGGTCTCAAACCCGGCGTGCTCGACAAGACGGTGGAGATCACGCGTCGGCGGCTGGAAGGGATCGGTTGCACGCTCATGGCCGAGACTCGGACGGAGCACCGACCTGAGCCGGTCGGCACCGCCATTCGCGCCATGATCGATCAGGGCGCCGAGTTGGTCCTGGTCGCCGGCGCCTCGGCCATCGTCGATCGCCGCGATGTCATTCCGGCCGGCATCGTCGAGGCCGGCGGGGCGATCGAATATTTCGGCATGCCGGTCGATCCCGGCAATCTGATGCTGACCGGCCATGTCGGCGAGGTTCCGGTATTGGGCCTGCCCGGCTGCGCCCGCTCGCCCAAGCTCAACGGCTTCGATTGGGTGCTGCAGCGGCTGATCGCCGATCTGCCGGTGGGTCCGGCCGAGCTCGCGGGTCTCGGCGTCGGCGGCCTTCTGGCCGAGATCCCGAGCCGGCCCCTGCCCCGCGCCGAGATCGGCCGTGCCCAGCCGCCTTCGCGCCCACGCATCGCTGCGATCGTGCTGGCGGCCGGGCAATCGAGCCGGATGGGCCGCAACAAGCTGCTGATCGAGATCGACGGCGCCTCCATGGTCGAGCGTGCGGTCGATGCCGCGCTTGCTTCCGCCGCCTCCCCGGTCATCGTGGTGCTCGGTCATCAGGCCGACTCGGTGCGCGCCCGGCTCGCCGGCCGCAAGGTGGTGCTGGTGAAAAATCCGGACTATGCGCAGGGCCTGTCGACCTCGCTGAAGCGTGGCCTTGCGGCTGTGCCGGACGAGGCGGACGGCATCGTCGTCTGCCTGGCCGATATGCCCGGCATCGGCCAGCGGCTGATCGACCGCCTCATCGCCGCCTTCAATCCGCTCGAAGGGCGCGAGATCATCGTGCCGAGCCGCGACGGCAAGCGCGGCAATCCGGTGCTCTGGGGCAGCCGCTTCCTGCCCGAGCTCGCCACAGTCAGCGGTGATACCGGCGCCAAGCATCTGCTCGGCGCCTATCCGGAATATCTGGTCGAGATCGTGGCCGAGGATGACGGCGTGCTGACCGATCTCGACACGCCCGAAGCGCTCGCCGCCTGGCGCGCCCGGACCGTCTAGTTCAGGTAAGGCTGCGCCAGATAGATCATCACGCCCACGATCAACGCCACGGCGAGCAACGCGGTGAAACGATGGATGATCTGCGTCGTCGTGACCCTGGTCGCGCCGGACACACCCTTGCCCTTGCCGGGCTTGGTGCTGTCCGCACCTTTCCCCTTCACCTTGCCGCCACCGGTCATGTTCATATCGACCAGGACTTTGCGCTCGGTGCCGTTCATCACGAGCAGCAGAACGTGCTCGAAGGCGCCGCTCTCGATTGCCCTGTCGGTTTCGGCACGAGCCGTGCGTTCTTCGACGAACACGGCTTTCGTCGGGAGCCGTCCAGGACGGGTCGTCTGCAGAATGAACGAATCTTTGTCCATGACCGGTCCGGCGTGAAAGAGGCTATTAACCTACAGGACTGCGATTTAACAATATGTTGAGCAAATGACGGTCGAGCTCATGCGGGATCTGCGGCATGCATATCTGGCGACGCGCTACCTGTTCGCCGATGGCGACCGGGAAGTCGCCGTGCGGATCGGCCAGGCGTCGCCCGAGCTCGACGCTCTGCTGGCCCGCCACGGCGCCGCAGGCGCCGCCTTCATCACCGCCTGGAATCCCGGCAGCCGTGCAAGCGATCCGGCCGAGAACCTGGCCGCGGCGGAACGGCTGCAGGCGACGGTGGACGCGCTCGGCCTCGTCGCCCTGGCCCATCGCGGCGTGCCGGACGAGACCGAATGGGTGCCGGAAGAAGGTTTGCTCGTCCTCGATATCGGCGCCACTGCCGCCGTGGCGATCGCCGAAGCCTTCGGCCAGAACGCGATCGTGCATATTGCGCCGGGCGGCGCGGCGGAGCTGGTGCTGACGCGCCTGATGCCCCGATAGGCTGAGGTCGAATCAACCATTCCGAAAGGGACTGGGGCTAGCCTGCGGCAAAGGCCGGCAGGCCGTCCGATCGGGACCATCGACGATGTCGCTCAAGGAGCGTTTCCAAGCTCGTATTCCCTCCGTTCCGGCTTTCTTGCGCCGGGTCGCGGCCGACCGACGCCGGCTGACCTATGATCTGCTGCCGCTGGTATCGACGCCTGCGGCGCGGGCTCGGATCGCGCGTCTGGTCGCGCTCACCCGGCCCAAGACGCCTGATTTCCAACCGTCGGCAGTGGCGAAATCGTGGAAACGAGCACTCGACAGTGACGGCATCACCGCGGCGCTGCCGAGCCTGCCCGATGGCTGGATCGCCGAGATGCGGCAGTATTTCCAGACCGAAGCCTGCATCGATCCCTTTCGCCCGCATCTGGGCCACTTCCGATGGGATGCCGTGCCGAGCCTCGACATCAATATGGGCTATTTCAGCACCGAGCAGACTCTCAAGGCACCGCATGTGCTGGAGATCTTCAACGACCCGCGCGTGCTGGAGACGGCGGAACTCTATCTCGGCTGCAAGCCGATGCTCGACAATATCGGATGCTGGTGGTCCTACGGCGACCGGCCGGCCGCCAAGGGCACCCAGCGCTATCACCGCGACTTCGATTCGATCCGCGGCTTCAAGCTGTTCGTCTATCTGACCGATGTCGATGCGGGTTCGGGCCCGCATGTGTTCATGAAAGGCTCCCACACGAGCCCGATCCTCGATACCGGCAAGGCCCAGAGCGACGAGGCGGTACGGGCCGCCTTCGGCGCCGAGAACGAGATCCATATGACCGGCCCCGCCGGCACCTGGTTCCTGGCCGACACTTTCGGCTTCCACAAGGGCGCGCTGCCCGAGACCGGAACGCGGCTGATCCTGGTCGCGCAATACAACCTCAACCGCACGCCCCACTTGCCGCCCACCCCGGTGATGCCGAGACCGGACGACCGGCTCGATCCGTTCGTGAACCGCCTGCTGCTGGCTTGAGCGATGGATCAGTCGGATCCCCACTCCTGTTCCCCAAGCTTCGAGGCATAAGCGCCTTTCTCGATAGCTTGTATCGACTTCTCGCCACGCTGCCCGGTTACGATCGGGATATTATGGAGTTTTGCGAAATAATTGATGACACTCCGGGCTACTTCGAAATAATCCTCGCTTTCATTGAAATACCATCCCTTGCGGTAACCCCGTCCACGGGGCAATTGGACTAGAACCAGACGCTCGATTAGGTATGGGTTCGTCAACTGCCGAAAGCCTATCCCTCTATTTTCCATATCGACCATATATTCGATACGGATGCGCGCTATGTCGGCCCATGAAAAGAAGCCGAACTCTCTCCCGAGCAAGCGAAAAAGAATCCCGTCTTCGCTCAGTATGGCGGTTGCAGTTCCGCGGATCGCGACCACCAGGAGCATTCCAAAGAAGACCGCCCCTATTCCCATCACTATTCGAAAGATTTGGCTTTTGTTATCCGGACTCGCGGCAGCGAATGTCGACATTGCAAGCAGCACGAGGAAACCGAGAATTAGAAACCTGTTGCGACCGGGATCCGATCGGCATTCGACCGGCAGCTGAACCATCCCCCACGATGTCGGAATTTCGATTGCCATGGTTGACCCTAAGGTTGCAGCGATCGGTCACGTTTATGATTTTGACCCGGTTACGTTTATGATTTTGACCGTGGCTGAGTAATTGCTGCGCGCGCTTTATCACACTCGCCATACCGACGGAATCCCCTTTGTGAGTTTATGACCTTGTCTGAAGACCTCGAATGCTTGAGGCCCCTTTGCA
This sequence comes from Aliidongia sp., assembly GCA_035539155.1. Classification (GTDB taxonomy): domain Bacteria; phylum Pseudomonadota; class Alphaproteobacteria; order ATCC43930; family CGMCC-115725; genus JAXDMU01. The sequence continues at coordinate 176,555 of DATLIZ010000023.1, forward strand.
TTTGCGGCTATAAGCGCTTGCCCAATGGCGGCTTCAGCCGGGACAAGTAACAACCGATCGAACTGTCGCGCGGAACCGCTGCGAGCGAGGCCCGCCGGCGGATGATCGAGATTCTCGGAGCGGCCGATACCGGGGGAGATGCTTGACCTAGCGGAAGAGGGTCATAGCCCCTTGGTCGAATTCAACCTGAACTATCCGCTAGCCCTTGACATAACCACCGGAACAAAATAAGAACTCTACGATCGATGGAGCTCTTTTCATGACAGACGAAAGAAGCACGGACGAGGACGATGCCAGTCGGGGACCGGAGGCGGAGGAGATGGATCCGGACGAAGATTGGGTCAGTCTCCCCGAAGGCGACCGCATCGACGAGCTCGGCGATTTCCTCGAGTGGCTGGTCAACGCCAAGCCGGAGGATGAGCCCGCCATTCGAGGCGAGATCACGCGCTATTTCGACGATGTCGGGCATCTGACCGGCAGCGCCACGCTCAACCAGGCGCTGACGGTGGCGCTCCGGCCCGGCATTACCCGCCGCGACCGGGAGCGGCTGCTGCTGGAGTGCGAGTATCTGACCCGCACCGATCCGGCCGAGATCGGCATGGTGGGACCGGGCAGCAGAGAGGCGCGGGCGGACAAGCTGAACGAGATCTTCATAACGCCGAGGCAGACCGGCCTGGTCCGGTTCGCCGTCGGGCTGAGCGCCGCAGTCGGCGCGGTGAGTTGGCGAGTGCGGCGTGCCTCCAATCGTCTCAGCTTCGACCGGGATGCCCTTCATCGCTTCCTGCTGCGCAACGGCATCGTTTATATCCCAAGTTTCGCGCGGGCCGGAGCGCATGGCCCCTATCGCCTGATCGAGCCGGCCGTGGCGGCGAAAGCGGACGATGCCGAAGCGCTGAAGCAGGGATTTCAGGATGTGCTCAAGCGCGGGACGCCGGTGCTCTCGCCTGCGGACCCGGCGATCCGGGCGGGCCTGCTGTTCTCCCAGCATGCCGGCCTCGAACATTGGCTAGCCAATGATCGCGACGCCCGGCGTTGGAGCATCTCGGTCGAGCGCGGCTTCTATACGATCCGGCAGCACTTCGCTTCCGAAGCCACCGGCGCATGGGAACCCGATCCCAAGCGGACGGTGATCCTGCAGCGTGGAACCTCGATCGAGGCGGTCTCGGCGAAGCTGGTCGAGATCGTCCAGGCGGCGCACGCAAGCGGCGAGGCTTAAGACTCGCCGCTCGGCACCTCGTTTTCCCCTCAGCAGAGGATCTCGACCAGATACGGCCCCGGCGTCGCCAGCCCTTCGGCGAAGGCGCGGTTGAATTCGTCCATCGTCTCGACGCGGCTCGCCGGCACGCCCATGCCGCGCGCGAGCGAGACCCAATCGAGATCGGGCCGGCCGAGATCGAACATGTCGAGCGCCTTGCGGCCGACATTCTGCGCGCCGACATTGACCAGTTCGCCCTTGAGGATCGCGTAGGAACGGTTGGCGAAGACCAGCACGGTCACGTCCAGCCCCTCGCGCGCCTGGGTCCACAGCGCCTGAAGCGTGTACATGCCGCTGCCGTCGGCCTGAAGGCAGACCACCTTGCGGTCCGGGCAGGCGACGGCGGCACCGGTCGCCAGCGGCAGGCCGAGCCCGATCGAGCCGCCCATATTCTGCAGCCAGTCATGCGGCCGGCTGGTATGCGACGGGCGGAAGAAGGAGCGGCCGGTCGAGACCGACTCGTCGATGACGATCGCCTGCTCCGGCAACAGCGCCGCGATCGACTGGGCCAGCGTCTCCGGCGTGATGGCGCCGGTCGCGGGCGCCGGCGGATCGAGCGGCGACAACGCCGGCGCCGTGCCGCGCGCGCCCAGCTCGTCGGCCAGCCATTCGAGCGCGTGGAGCGAATCCTCGCCGAGTTCGGTCAGCACATGCATCTCGGCGCCCTCGGGCACCAGCACGCTCGGCTTGTCGGGATAAGCGAAGAAGGCGACCGGCCGCTTGGCGTCGACCAGGATGACATGGCGGAAGCGCGCCAGCGCCTTCAGGGCCGGTTCGACCGGATAGGGAATGCGCTCGATCGCGACGCGCCCGGCACCGCGTGCGATGCGCGGATTGAAGGTGGCGGCGGACAGGCTGGCACCGGTCTTGGCCGCGATCCGGCCGGCCATCTCCAACGCTTCCGCGCGCACGGCCGGGCCGCTCAACAGGATCAGGGTCGGCTCGCCGGTGCGCAAGATGGCGGCCACCTCCTCCACGCGCGCCTCGTCGATGCGTGCGCGTTGCGGAATCGGCGGCACCACGGCCGGACCGTCGGCCTCGTTCCAGGCGGTATCGGCCGGCAGGATCAGCGTCGCCACCTGGCCCGGCGGCGTCCGCGCCGCGGCGATGGCGGCGGCACCGTCGGCGGCGATCGAGCGCGCGTCGGGCGAGGTCTTGACCCAGTGCGAAAAAGGCCGCGCCGCCGTCTCGATATCCGAGGTCAGCGGCGCATCGAAGCCGCGGTGATATGTGGCGTGATCGCCCACGATATTGACCATCGGCGTCGAGGCTTTGCGGGCATTGTGCATGTTGGCGAGGCCGTTGGCCATGCCGGGGCCTAGATGCAGCAGGGTCGCCGCCGGCTTCTCCGCCATGCGGGCATAGCCGTCGGCGGCGCCGGTCACGACCCCCTCGAACAGGCCTAGAATGCAGCGCATGCCGTCGACGCGATCGAGGGCCGCAACGAAATGCATCTCCGATGTGCCCGGATTGGCGAAGCAGGTATCGACCTCGCCATCGACCAATGTACGAACCAAGCTCTCAGCGCCGTTCATGGGCGTCGTCATCCGCTTCCTCCCTGATTTCCCGTGAGAACTGTGCGGGCATCCACGCCGATGCGGAAGCGCTATGCTTGCTCGGGAGGCTGTAGATCCGCGCAGAGATCCGCGTCAGCCGAGATAGGTCCAGCTCTCGGCGCCGTCGAATTTCCTGACGGGCACGTCCCGGAGATCGGCCGGATCGTCGAACAGGCGGGCATTGACCCCCATGCGCGTCGCCTTCGCCTTGTCGGCCGCCTCCCAATGAGTAATGCAGCCGCATACCTTGCAGCGATGAAACTCCAGCGACGCTTCGCCATGAGTATAGGCAATGGTAGCGCCGGCCGGAGGGACGATGCGAACTTGATCCGGCCGGTAATAAACCCAGAGCGTGCCGAGCCGCCGGCAGATCGAGCAATTGCAATCGGTCACATGGTCGGGCGCCTCGGCGATCTCCATCCGAACGGCGCCGCAATGGCAGGATGCGTGAATCATCGCCTCTCTCCGATCAAGGGCCATGGGCTATTCCGGCCGAATAAGCAACTGCATTGGAAGCGCCCAGCATGGGCACACTGCATCATGTTATGGATCGCCGAGCGAGACTTGCATGTCGTGCCGTTGACATTTTGCCCTTAGAAGCGTTTGAGCATTGTAACGTCAACCGTCCCCGTTCCGCATACCGGGGGCCGCTTCTATGCTCAGGAGCTTCAATGATCATCTCGGCATTGTTCAGTCGGCTAATTCAAACGGGCGAGCTGACGATCATCGACCCGTCGGGAACGCATCTGCGCTTCGGGCCCGGCGGCGAGCCCAAGGTCACGATTCGCATTCACGACAAGGGTTACGCTTGGGGGCTGCTCCTCAACCCGTCGCTCTGGGTCGGCGAGGCCTATATGGATGGTCGTCTCACCATCGAGCAGGGAACTCTCTATGAGTTCCTACATATCTGCACCTATCAGCCGGAAGGAATTAGCGAGCCGGCGCTGCAGATCGCCAGGCGGATGCTGATCTGGCCGCTGCGCTACCTGCGCCAATTCAATCCGATCGGGCGATCGCGCGCCAACGTCGCCCATCACTATGATCTGTCCGGCCGGCTCTATGACCTGTTCCTCGACGCCGACCGCCAATATTCCTGCGCCTATTTCGCCGACGGCACGGAAAGCCTGGAGCAGGCGCAAGCCAAGAAGAAGCGGCACATCGCCTCGAAGCTGCTGCTCGAGCCAGGCATGCGCGTGCTCGATATCGGTTCCGGATGGGGTGGGCTGGCACTTTATCTCGCCGAATGCGCCCAGGTCGATGTGACCGGCCTCACCCTCTCCACCGAGCAATTCGAGCTGGCCCAACGCCGAGTCCGCAAAAGCGGCATGACGGACCGCGTCAGGTTCGAGCTGCGCGACTATCGCCAAGAGACCGGAACCTACGACCGCATCGTCTCGGTCGGCATGTTCGAACATGTAGGCGTTCCTCAATACCAGCGCTTCTTCGACCAGGTCCGGACCATGCTGAAGCCGGACGGCGTGGCGCTCATCCATTCGATCGGCCGCATGGAGCCGCCCGGCAGCACCAACGCTTGGATCCATAAATACATCTTCCCGGGCGGCTATTCGCCGGCCCTCTCCGAAGTGATGCGCGCAGTCGAGAAAAGCGGGCTCTACGTCACCGATATCGAGATCCTGCGGCTGCACTATGCCGATACGCTCAGGGAATGGCGCCACCGCTTCATGGCTTCCTGGGATGCCGCAAGCGAACTCTATGACGAACGGTTCTGCCGGATGTGGGAGTTCTTTCTGGCCGGCTACGAGACCGCCTTCCGCAACGACAGGCAGATGGTGTTCCAGATGCAGCTGAGCCGCAATAACCATACCGTTCCGCAGACCCGCGACTACATGATCGACTGGGAACGGAGCCAGGCGTTGGACACGATCAAGGTGGTGGCGTAGCCGTTCGGACTTCGGTGCTGGCGGGAATGACCGCCGGCACCCCTCACCTAAGATCGCCGTGCGACGGCACAGGAGCCGACGACCGCGTCCGCGGCCATGCCGGCCTCTCCACGAAAATCTATCGAAGCGGTCCGGGTCATCTCAGATTTCGACGATATCGGCCGGAATAAGTTTCCGCATCGGTCCGTTGTGACGGGGCGGGCTGAAACCTTCGTGCCGAGGTCGAATCATGCAAAAGCTTATCGGTTGGCTCACCATCTCCGCTAGCCTGGTCGCCGCAGGCCTCGGCGAGATCACCGTCGGCCTGCCCTTCTTCGGCGTGCTGATCGGCTCGGCGGTTCTGCTGTCCTTCCAGGACTGAGTCGCCTCAAAACTCCGGCAGGAAGGAGACGCTGTAGGGCGCGCAATGCACCCGCCAGACCTCTAAGCTGCCCGGATCGGCCGGCAAGGTCGCCTGATCGACCTTCTCGTAGCCGTCGGCGCAGACGAGCTTCGCATTTAGATCATTGATATTGGGATCGGTGTTGCGAAAGGTGCCGGCCTGCTGGGCGACGGCGCCCGTCACCGTGAATTCCTCGGTCTCGGTCGGCGGCAGGAAACCGCAGGCCCCGAGCATCGAGACCGCGGCCGCCGCGGCACCCAGCCTGGCCAGAAATTCCATGCGCATGCCCAGCTCCCAAAGCGACGAAGACGGATCGCAGCTTATGCGGCATCCACCGCCGACGGAAGCCCCGGCAGCATGAATCCGGCGAAGATCGCCTCTCGATTTCGTTGCTGGTCCGTGAGGTCCGAAGGATGCTTAGCTCCGGCCGGATCAAGAGAATGGCGAGGGTACGGATGGCAACGACGCTCTACGATTTGGCCGGTTCCGATCCGGCGCATCGCTTCAGCCCCTATTGCTGGCGCACCAAGATGGCGCTTGCTCACAAGGGCGTCGCCTTCGAGGCCGTGCCTTGGCGCTTCACCGACCGCGAGGCGATCGCCTTTTCCGGTCAGGGCAAGGTGCCGATCCTGGTCCATGAGGGCACGACCATCTCTGATTCGGCGCGGATCGCGGACTATCTCGAGGAACGCTATCCGGACGCACCGTCACTGTTCGGCGGACCGGAGGCACAGGCGCTGACTCAATTCGTGGCAAGCTGGACCGCTGTCACGCTGCATGCGGCAATCGCCCGTTTCGTGCTGAGCGACGTCATCGGCACGCTGGCCGAGCAGGACCACGCCTATTTCCGCGAAAGCCGGGAGGCGGCGTTCGGCATGACGCTCGAAGAAGTAACGGCCGATCGAGAGGTCAACCTGCCACTGTTCCGGCAGTCGCTGTCACCGCTGCGCCATATGCTGAAGACCCAACCCTATCTGGGCGGTGACGTCCCGCTCTACGCCGACTACATCGTGTTCGGCGCCTTCCAGTGGGCGCGCACGGTCAGCCGGTTCGAGCTGCTGGAGACGGACGACCCGGTGCATGGCTGGCGGGAAAGGCTGCTCGATGCCTTCGACGGGCTCGGCCGCCGGGCGCCCTGCTACCCCGGTTGAAGCTCGGTTTCGATCTGAGGCGCCGGATCCTCGAGGCGGACGAGCAGATAATCGAGATCGTCGGCGCCCAGTTCCTCGAACTGGGTCAGGATGCGCTCGATCATGGTCCGCCGATAGCGCTCGCGATCATAGGGCAGCCCGTCGAACTCGGTCTCATGCGCGACATCGATCGCGACCTTGAAGGCCGGGTAATAGCTGGACGGCAACTTGGAACGGTCATAGAGCGATTTGAGCCCGAGATGGCCCGAATCATGGATCAGCAGCCGGGCATTGTGGACCGGCACCTGGGCCAGTTGAGCCATGGCGGCTTCGAAGAAGCTGAGATCGCCGACGCAGAGGGCGCGCAGGATGAGCGACGGCGTCAACCGCTTCACCGCAGCAAGATGCTCGACCAAACTTAACGCCTCCTCGGCCGGGAAATGGGCGGAACGGAGATCGAGCGTGACTTGCTCGCGGGTCTGCAGCACGAGCTGGGTGATCGCAGGCTCGCTGAGATCGGTACGCTTGCTGATATAGGCGCGCAGCGATTCGACGGTGAACGCGACCAGCCGCTCGGCCACGTTGATCGGCAGGTCGGGCCGCTTCTGCAGGCTCTCCGCCATACGCGGATCGGAACCGTAGCGATTGACCGCGATTTCGAGGTGATCGGCGTTGAGCGTGGCGCCGGGATTGCCGACCAGCGTCACCGCCGCCCTGCTGTTCCCGGTATCGAGCAGTTCGCCCGCGACGGCAGGAGATACGGCCGGCCGGCCGGCGATCGCGATCTGCTTGCCGGGCGAGCCCGCCCGCACGATCTCGATCAAATCTTCGTCGGTAAGCACGGAAGAGAATTGCAAGACCGGAACAGCGACGGCATCGACATCATTGGCCAGCATCATCGCCACATCATGCGGCATGAACGGGCTTTCCTTCAGCGTCTCCGCGAGGATTTGCCGGATCTTGAGCGCCGCGCCGTCGAGCATGACCCGCAGCACCTGCTCCGCGGCGACGCGCTCGGCCGGCGTGAGCGTCCCTTCGGCGACCTTGCTGCCGAGCCGAACGGCCGCTGATTCGGGGGCGCTGACATCGCTCAGCAGCGCTGCAACGTCCCGTTTGCTCAGACCTTCGCTCATCGTGCTTCCCTGCTTCCTTACGGGACTGCCGCCGCGACCAAAGGCCGAAGACGGGTCTCCACCGCAGTATGAAGGTCGGCGAGAGCTGTTAAGGTACCCTTAAACTCGGGCATAAACGCCGAGAATTGTCGGACTATCACAAAGGATTTAGCAATGGCGACAGCTCTGCCGCCATGTCGAGCCGAAGTTCCGACGTTACTTCGAGACGCCTATCATCGAATACATGCAACTGCCGGCTGCGGCGGCGGCGCCAATCCATGACGGTCGCGTCGCGCGCCTGCAGCAGCGCCATAACGCGCGGCTTGAGCACGCGCAGGAGGGCTGCCAGCCAGCGATCGGTCAGGCTCGCCTCCGCCGCCTCGAAATCGAACAGATCCAGCATACGGATCGTATCCTCGGCCCGATACCAGGTCTCGCCCGTGACCCATCGGTTGGTGGTGAAGAGCGAGATCGGGCGGCCGGCACCATCCATGCTGATGCCGATCAGATGGCCGAAGACGCCGCGGTCGCGACGCGAGCGGTGCGTGCCGGGATCGCCCCGCCCGCTCGCCTGTGTCAACGGTGCCAAGGCCATTTCGGGCAGGATCAGCGGCGACATGTCCATCGGCATGCCGCCCTGGCCGAGAAAAGTATGGAAGTGCCCGACCTCGCCCGGCAACCGACCGCCTTCGGGATGGGCGTGATAGAAATACTGGGCGTGGGTGACCGGGTCCCAGACTTCGCCGGGCGGATAATGCTCACCGGGCGCGAAGCCGCCATCGCCGCCCAGCTGCTCCAGGATCGATCTTCCGCCCAGCGCCGCATCGATGGCGACGAGCTCGCGGGCCGCCCGCGCGCGCGGATCGACGATGCGCGGCGACGAGATCGAGCGCGGGTCGAGGCGCGAAGGAGCCGATCTGGATAAGCGGGTCAAAGGGAAATGAAGTCCCGGTCGGTTGAACGGAAACGAACGAGCCCATTATCCGGCTTGCATCAAAGCCGGCGCAAGCTCCATTCGACGATCTGCCGCAAAACCGGCGAGAGTGTGTCGTTGAAGGTGTTGACGATGCTATTGAGATCGTTGCCGCCCGCCTTGTTCTGGCCGTTCGCGGCGAAGGTGCCGACGATCTGGCGGTCCTGCATTCGGACCAGTCGGACGGACAGCCGCACCTGAACGAGCGGCGGCTGATCGGGAGACTCGTAGCGCGCCTCGAAATCCCTGAGATCGCTATGCAGCGTGTAATCGGCGTGGAGATCGCTGCTGTCGCGGGCGACCGCCTGGATCTTGCCGGTATTCTCGAAGGCTTCGACCAACAGCCCTTGGATCATCAGCGGCGCGCGGTCGACCCAGATGGAATCGGCGAAATAGTCGAAGCTGGTGGCGCTGTGCGCGAGCGCGATCCGGTCGGTGTCGAAACCCTGCGCCGCATCGGGCAAGGCGATGACGAGCTGCGGCTTGACCGTCGGCAGGTCCGGCGCGAAGTCGCGCGGCGGCGTCAGCGTATAGAGATGCGGCGGCGGCGCGCTGATGAGCGAGCTGCAGCCGGTCAGCAGGCAGGCGGCACCGGAACCGGCGAGAAAGTGCCGGCGGGTCGGAAAGGAGCTGATCATTTCGGTTTATATCCTTCGCGCCGCTCGCCGAACAGGAAGCGGGACGGGTCGCGTTCCAACGCGTTGGAGACCCGGTTGAGGCTCTGCACCAGGCTGCGCGATTCGACGAGCAGGGCGTTCAGTTGCTCGAACCCGTTGGTGGTGAGGTCGTGGAGTTGCGGCTTCACGCCGACGACCAGCGAATCGATGTCGTTGGTGAGGCGCCCGGCCTGCTTCGCCGTCTCGTCGGCCGATCGGGCCAGCACGTCGATCTGCCCGGCGACATGATCGAACTTGTCGATCAGGCCCGGCAGCTGATTGGTCGCCCCCGCCAGATTGTGCATGGTCGTGCCGCCGTCGGTGATGAGCTGGTCGATCTCCTTGGAGCGCTGGTCGAACACGGCGGTCGTGTCGCGCAGATTGGCGAGCGTGTCGGCGAGCGCCTTCTGGTTCTGCTCATTGAGCACCTGGGTGAGCTTGTCGGCGATCGAAAGCAGCTTGGCCACCAGCTCCGGCGCACCGTTCACGACCTCCTGCAGGTTCGAGGGTCTGGAGGTGATCACCCGATAGCGCTCGCCCTCCTTCGCCTCGAGCGGCGGCGAACTCTGTGTGCCGCCGCTGATCTCGACATAGGAAACACCGGTCAGGCCCTGCGTCTCGAGCGAGGCCACCGAATCGGCGTGCAGCAGGATACCCTCGCGCACCTGGAGAACGACGAGGACGAGCTTGGGATCGGTCGGATCGAACTCGATATTGGTGACCCGGCCGATCTCGATGCCGTTGAGGCGCACGGCGGCGCCGGTGCCCAGCCCGGTCACCGGCCCCTGGAAGCGGGTGGCGAAATATTCGTATTCGGTTCGGAATTGCGCGCCTGCCAGCCACAGCATGGAAATGAACAAGCCCGCGGCGATGACCAGGACGAACGCACCGATCGCGATATAATTGGCCCTGGTCTCCATCGATGATTTTCTCCCTTTCCGCGCTCAGGAAGCGAACGCGGCCCGGCCACGGACGCCGGTGAAATATTCGTGGATCCACGGGTTCTGATCCTGGGACAGGCTGGCGAGCGTGCCGACCTTGAGCTTGCGATCGACCAGGACCGCGATGCGGTCGGTGACGGCGCGCAGGCTATCGAGATCGTGTGTCACCATCAGCACGGTCAGGTGCAAGCTCCGCTGCAGGTCGCGCACCAGCTCGTCGAACTGCGCCGCCGAGATCGGGTCGAGCCCGGCCGTCGGCTCGTCCAGGAACAGGATTTCGGGATCGAGCGCCAGCGCACGCGCGAGGCCGGCGCGCTTGCGCATGCCGCCCGACAGCTCGGACGGGTATTTCCGCGCGGTATCGGCCGGCAGGCCGACCATGCTGAGCTTGATCGAGGCGATCTCGTCCATCAGCGATTGCGGCAGGTCGGTGTGCTCGCGCAACGGCACCTGGATATTCTCGGCCACCGTCTGGGCGCTGAACAGCGCCCCGTCCTGGAACAGCACGCCCCAGCGCGCCTGCAGCCGGCGCAGCGCGCTGCCGTGCAGCTCGGCCGTATCCAGGCCCAGCACCTCGATCTGGCCGGAGGCCGGCTCCTGCAGCCCGATGATGGTGCGCATGAGCACGGACTTGCCTGTGCCGGAACCGCCGACCAGCCCCATGACCTCGCCGCGCTCGACCTCCAGATCGATATATTCGTGCAGGGTCTTGCCGCCGATCCGCGTCAGCAGCCCCCGGACCCGGATGGCCGGGCCGGCCTGATCGTCGCTCATATGCGCAGCATCGAGAACAGGACGGAGAAACCGGCATCGGCGACGATCACCAGGAAGATCGATTCGACCACGGATTGCGTGGTGAGCTTGCCGACGCTGGCGGCATTGCGTTCCACCCGCAACCCTTCGAAACAGCCGACCAGCCCGATGATGAAGGCGAACACCGGCGCCTTGATCATGCCGACCCAGAAGGTCCAGCCGATGAGCGCGCCGTGGAGCTGGCGCAGGAAGGCCGGAAAGGTGATGCCGAGGTCGAAGTAGCACATGATGGCGCCGCCGGCGAGGCCCATGAAGTTCGAGTAGAAGGTGAGCAGCGGCATGATGAGAATGAGCGCCAGGAGCCGCGGCAGCACCAGGACTTCGACCGTATTGAGGCCGAGCGTCTCCAGCGCGTCGATCTCCTCGTTGACGCGCATCGTGCCGATCTGCGCGGTGAAGGCCGAGCCGGAGCGGCCGGCGACGATGATCGCCGCCATCAGCCCGCCCAGCTCGCGCAGGATGGAGATGCCGAGCAGGTTGACGGTAAAGACCTCGGCGCCGAACTGACGAAGCTGGTCGGCACCCTGATAGGCGAAGACGACGCCGATCAGGAAGGACAGCAGCCCCACGATCGGCAGCGCGTTGAGCCCGGTCTCCTCCATCTGATGGAAAAGTGCGGCCACCCGCAGGCGGCGCGGCTGGAAGATGGTCTCGACCGTCTCGGCCGAAACCAGGCCGAAGAAGCCCACCATTCGCATCGCCTGGGTCAGCACATGCACGAAGGCGCGGCCGATCCGCTCTAGCCGAGAGGGGAAATCCTCGCCCCCGGGCAGCTCGACCGGCGGCGCGCGGCATTCATGATCGATCGTGTGCATTAGCGGCCGGAATTCCGGCTTCACATTGATCGGCTCGACATGAAAGCCCTTGTCCTCGAGACGCCGCTTCAAGCGCAGCAGCAGCCAAGCACCGACCGTATCCATGTGATCGACATTGCCACAGCAGATCTCGACCTCCGAGCGGCCACCAGTATCGTAGTCCTGCAGCAGCGGGTCGAGCCGCCTGGCTTCGCCGATCAGCCAGTCTCCGCCGGCGACGAGCCGGCAGACGTGAGCGTCTCGCTCGGTCCGGAACCAAGCCCGCTCATGCACCTGCACTGGAGAGGATATCGCCGCCATGATCGGGCGCACTCTACACGAGCAGGCGCACCCGTATCCATGCGCCGAATGTGCGCCCTATGAAAAACCTTCGAAACCCGGCCAGAAGGACGCTAGATTGCCGGCCGCACCGCCGAGGAATGCCGCATACGATGAATATCAAGGACCATATCCGCGCGATTCCCGACTTCCCCAAGCCGGGCATCCTGTTTTACGACATCTCGACGCTGCTCGCCCACGCCGATGCCTGGCGCGAGACCGTGCGGCAGCTGACCCTGTCGGTCGGACCGACCAAGCCGGACGTGCTGGTCGGCATCGAATCGCGCGGCTTCCTGGTCGCGGCCCCGCTGGCGCTCGAGCTTGGCTGCGGCTTCGTCATGGTCCGCAAGCGCGGCAAGCTGCCCGGCCCTACGGTGCGCTTCGACTATGATCTCGAATACGGCACCGACACGATCGAGATCCAGGCCGACGCAATCGAGCCCGGCCAGCGCGTGGTCGTGCTCGACGATCTGCTGGCGACCGGCGGTACCATGGCGGCCGCCATCGCGCTGTGCCGCCAGGTCGGCGGTATCGTCACGGGCGCGGCCTGCATCATCGAGCTCAGCTTCCTCAACGGCCGCGACAGGCTCGACACCCCCATCCATTCGGTCGTCGCCTACGATTCCTGAGCCGGCCGCCTGATCATCCGGTCGGCGCCGCCCCGCCACGGGTCCGGCGAAGCGATCGAGGGCAAATTGATGCACAGCATCAGGCGTGTGGCGCCGCTGCCCTCGATCGGAGGCGAGCGATGCACCGTGCCGCGGCCGGGATCATCGCGATCACCTTTGAACAGGGCGACCGCGTGCCGATCGAGGGTCTCGACCGGGCCGCTGTAATCCGTCTGCTCCCGCATCGCCCGTTCCGCCATCTCCGGCGGCGCGATCTCGGTACCGGGACCGCGATAGGTAGTCAGCAGCCGCAGGCGGACATGGTCGCGATGGAACTTCCAGCAGGCATCGTTGCGGATCGCGTCGAGCCTGACATCGACCTCCTCGCTCGCCGCGATCGCGGCGAAGCGGGAAGCGAGATCGACCACATCCTCGGCCAGCAATCGCGCCATCGGTCCGTTGGGCGTGCCCGAGGCGTCAAGGATCGCCGCCACTGCCTCGCGCGTCTCGGCGCCTGGCCGCACCAGAACCCGGCCCGTCGGCAGCCGCGCCGGCGCCAGCGCATCGAGCCAGAGCTCGAACTCTGCCGGCATCGTCCGGCGCCATAGTACCAGATCGATGGCCGGCTCGAGAATATGCGCCAGGATCTCCGCCTGATCCGTCCACAGGAAAGCGCCCATCAGGCTGCCGCCTCGTCCGCCCGCTTCCAGACCGGGAAGGGGTCGGGCAGCCGCTTCCAGGCCTTGACCGGCATCTCCCTGGCGTTGGCGTCGCCGACCAGGCAGCCATCGAGCCAACGGCGGATCGAGGCCTCGTCCATGCCGGCGCCGATGAACACGATCTCCTGGCGGCGGTCGCCATAGACCGGATGCCAGTTCCGGTCGATCATCCGTCGCCATTCCGGCTCGTCCGGCCAACGCTCCCTGGGCACGTCGGCCCACCAGAAGCCCATCGCCTCGTTGCGGACGAGCGCGCCGGCATGGCTGAGCTCGCCCACCCATTGCGGCCGCGTCGCCAGCCAGAAATGGCCCTTGGCCCGGATCACTCCGGGCCAGGCCGAGTTCAGGAACTTGTGGAATTTCTCCGGGTGGAACGGCCGCCGCGCCCGATAGACGAAGCTGGTGATGCCGTATTCCTCGGTCTCGGGCTTGTGCTCGGCGAAACCATAGAGCTCCTTGTACCAGAGCGGATGCTCCTGCGCCTTCCCGTAGTCGAACCGGCCGGTATCGAGCACGCGGTCGAGATCGACCCGGCTCAGGCTGGTCTCGATCAAGTCGGCCTCGGGATTGAGGGCGCGGACGATCTTGCGCGCGGCCCCGGCCTCGTCCGGCGTCGCCGTGTCGAGCTTGTTCAGGATGACGACATCGGCGAACTCGATCTGGTCGACGAGCAGGTCGACCAAGGTGCGCTTGTCCTCCTCGCCCAACGCCTCGCCCCGGTCCTTGAGGAAATCGGCCGAGCCGTAGTCGCGCAGCAGGTTCACCGCATCGACGACCGTGACCATCGTATCGATCCGGGCGACATCGCCCAGGCTGGCGCCGGCCTCGTCGCGGAAATCGAAGGTGGCCGCGACCGGCAGCGGCTCGGAGATGCCCGTCGATTCGATCAGCAGATAATCGAACCGCCCCGCCTCGGCCAGCCGCCGCACCTCCAGCAGCAGATCGTCGCGCAAGGTGCAGCAGATGCAGCCATTGGTCATCTCGACCAGCTTGGCATCGGTCCGCGTCACCCCGTCACGCACTAGATCGGCATCGATGTTGACCTCGCTCATATCGTTGACGATCACCGCCACCCGCTTGCCCGAGCGGTTGTTGAGCACATGGTTGAGCAGCGTGGTCTTGCCGGCGCCGAGAAAGCCGGACAGCACCGTTACGGGAAGCCTTTGATCCATCGCGATAGTCCAGAGAGAGCGGTTGCCGATGGTCCGATATTGTTATGTTATAACATCTTGATCAATGCCCCTTATCGACGCAGCGATGGACGGCCGCCGCCGGCTCGGTCATGAAGGATCGAAACGGCGCTGGCGCGGGATGGCCCAATGGATGCGGGGGATGATTGGTCGGGACTAGGCAGCCTGTTCGATGCGGCCTGGTCGGCACCCTGCCCGGGCATCGGCCTGGTCGAGACCGATGCCTTCGCCGCACTGGCGCGGCTGCCGGCCGGCTCGATCCACGCCATCGTCACCGACCCGCCCTACGGGCTGATCGAATATGAGGACAAGGATCACACGAAGCTGCGCACCGGGCGCGGCGGCGTGTGGCGGATCCCGCCGACGCTCGACGGCGTCGCCCGCGCGCCGGTGCCGCGCTTCACCGTGCTGACGGCACGCGATCGCGAACGGCTCGATGGATTCTTCCGGCGATTTGCGGAATTGGCGCTCCCATCCCTGGCGCCAGGCGGACATCTTATCATCGCCTCCACCCCCCTGCTATCGAGCATCTGCTTCGCCGGCATCGAAGCTGTGGGTTTCGAGAAGCGCGGCGAGATCATCCGGCTGGTCCAGACGCTCCGCGGCGGCGACCGGCCCAAGGGGGCGGAGATGGAGTTCGCCGACATCACGGTGATGCCGCGCGCCGGCTGGGAGCCCTGGGGGCTCTTCCGCAAGCCGCTCGGCGAACCGACGGTCGCGGCCAACCTCCGCCGCTGGGGCACCGGCGCGCTGCGCCGCCTGTCGGAGCGCGAGCCGTTCCGCGACGTGATCGCGGCCCCGCCCGCCCGCCCGGCGGAACGGCGCATCGCGCCCCACCCCTCGCTCAAGCCGCAATCGCTGATGCGGCAGCTGGTGCGCGCGGTCCTGCCGTTCGGCACCGGCATCGTGCTGGATCCCTTCGCCGGCAGCGGCTCAACCCTCGCGGCCGCGGCGCATCTGGGCTACCGGGCGGTGGGCTTCGAGCCCGACCCGGCCTATGCTGAGATCGCCCGGCGCGCCATCCCGATCCTGGCAACCATCTCTGACTCAAATCCGGGCAAGTAGAACTTACCCGGAGCCTCAGTCGCCGGGCGCCCACCTCCGTGGGCTTGGCTTCACGCCATGCGGCGCGCGCTCGCCGTCGCTCGCGATACCAAATCGGGGATTTGGCATTAACCCAACAGCCTTTCAGGCGGCAGCCGGATGGTGGCGATCGTACCTTGCCCCGGCATGCTGGCGAGATCGAGCCGGCCGCCATGGCGTTCGATCATCGCCCGGGCGATCGGCAGACCCAGACCCATCCCCTCATGCCGGCGCGACAGCAACGCCTCGACCTGGCCGAACGGGCGGAAGGCGGTTTCGAGATCGGCCTCGCTCATGCCGACGCCGAGATCGGTGATCGAGATCTCGACCCCGCCCTCGGCCAGGAAGGCGGCGGCGAGCGTGACCGGTGCCGCGCCGGGGCTGAAACGGACCGCGTTCGACAGCAGATTGACCACCGCCTGGCGCAGCCGCTTCAGATCGATCAGCAGCGTCGCCGGCCACTCCGGCGGCAGGATCTGGATCCGATCGGCCGACGCGGCCGCTTCGACGCAGAGGCCGAGAAACCGCCCCAGCGGCACCGCATCCTCGCTCAGGTGCAGCCGGCCGGCATCGAGATCGACCAGATCGAGCACATCGTTGACGATGCGCAGAAGGTTCGAGCCGCCATCGAAGATATGG
Source organism: Aliidongia sp. (assembly GCA_035539155.1). Taxonomy (GTDB): domain Bacteria; phylum Pseudomonadota; class Alphaproteobacteria; order ATCC43930; family CGMCC-115725; genus JAXDMU01. The sequence goes on from DATLIZ010000023.1 coordinate 192,646, forward strand.
GCGGCGCAATCGATATAGTTCCGGCTCAGCGGCCCAAGCGACGCGTCGCGGATGAGCTGGGCGAAACCGAGCACGGCATTCAAGGGCGTCCTGAGCTCGTGGGCTCATATGGGCGAGGAAGCTCGCGGTCGCCCGGCTGGCGGTCTCGGCCTGCTCCTTGGCGATCCTGAGCTCCGTCTCGGCCTGCTTGCGCCGGGTGATTTCCTCGACCGTGCCCTCGTACCAGAGCAGCCTGCCATCGGCAGCCCGGACCGAGCGGCAGCTTTCGGCGATCCAGATGATCTCGCCGTCGCGGCGGCGCACCTCCGACTCAAAGCCGGCGACGGCACCGTCGGCCTGCATGATCCGAATGAACTCGTCGCGGCGCGCCGGATCGACATAGAGCTGGCGCCCGATATCGGTCAGCGCCTCGGTCAGCGCCGCCGGGGAGTCGTAGCCATAGATCCGGGCCAGTGCCGGATTGACGCGGAGATATTGTCCGTCGATCGTCGTCTGGAAGATGCCCCAGACCGCGTTCTCGAAAATGCCGCGATAGAGAAAGGCCTCATCCGCCCGCGCCGCTTCCGCCGATCGCCCGCCCGGCCCGTCCAATATCAGTCACCGTTACTGCATTCAAGGAGATGCAACCTTCAGCAATGACGATTACGGAGTGGTTAAGCTCCCTTATTACTGTTCGGCAGGATGCACAAAATGCTCATTACGACAGCATGATGCTTATTTTTTACTCAATATCTTTCACTTCGACAGGCTGAGCGAACAAGCGCCCGGCATGCAGCAGATCGGAGACAGGCGCGGCAACAGTAGGCAAGGCCAACTTTGGCGCGCAGGGGAACCCCAGAAACGAGAGAACCGAACCAAGTGATAGAATCTTACATGACTCCAACGGGGTTCACGCTATATCCAATGGCCCGGTGAATTGCCCCGCCTAGGCGCCGCTAAGGATGCCTGGGATGCCCTTCACGAAACCGTTGAATGTTCGAGGCTGGATCGCAATAGCGATTGCCCTGATCACCATTCTTTCCGCCAGTCGGATATGGCTGATCCCCACACACTTCTCTTCGGATCCCAATGAGGGCTGGAATGCGTTTCAAGCATCCCGTGCCTTCGGCACGGGGCCGCTTTATTCGGGCCCCCAAGCGCTGATCGGCAACAACTATCCGCCCTTGTCCTTCTATCTCGTCGGTTGGGCAGGCCGCCTGCTCGGCGATCCCATCGTGGCGGGCCGGATCATCGCGCTGCTCGCCGTGCTTGCCGTGGCCGGCTGCATCTTCGTCGCGGTCCGCCGTTTCAGCGTTGCCGGCAGTTGCGCGCCCACCATAGGCGCGCTTTTATTTCTCGCCTTCAACGTCACGCTGTTCCGTTCTTATCTGTGCATGAACGACCCTCAATGGCTCGCCCATGCCCTGATGATGGCCGGCATCGCGCTCCTCATCCCCAATCGCCCGTACGCGCCACCCATCACCGGAAACCTTGTCGTCGCGGCCCTCCTCGTGGTGGCTGGCGGCATCGTGAAGCACAACCTCGTCGCCTTTCCGCTGGCGGCGACCTTGTGGCTCGCGCTGCATCACAGGCGTTCGCTGGCGCTCTGGATCGGGACGGCTGTGACAGCGCTCCTGCTGTCGGCGGCGCTTTGCTATCGAGCCTACGGTATCGATTTCTTCGCCGATCTGGTCTTCGTCGACCGACATTATTCCTGGCTGCGCATGATCCTCAGGTCTACGCCCGTCGTTCTCGCGACACTTCCGCTATTAATCGTGTCGGCCGGGTTGGTTCGGGACCGGAAATCAGATTCGCGTCTTGATCTGCTGTTGATAGCGATTGCGATCAGCGTACCGCTCGGCATCCTTCAACGAAGCGGACAGGGAGTTGATCGCAACGCGCATTTCGAGGCTCTGATCGCGCTGTGCACGGCCGCCGCCGTTGCTCTGCCTCGCCGCCGCGCCGCTTTCGACAAGCCCGTCTTCGCGCAACCGCTTCCCTGGCTGATCTTGCCTCTCCTCGTAATCTTGCCGACCAGCTTGGATGCCGAGGTGATCGAGATCGCCGGGAGTGCGTCGGCGGAAGCTTCCTGGAAACGACTGGAGGATCGTATCGCGGCAACGCCCGGCAAGGTTGCGTGCGAGACTCCTGCCTTGTGCTACTGGGCGGGAAAGAGTTTCGAGATAGACTTTTTCCTCTACGGCCAGCGCGTTGCCCTTCGGCACGACGCCGGGGCACTGCAACGGGCGATCGATGAACACCGCTTCGCCGCCATCGAAATGGATTCCGCTGCGAATGTTCCCCCCGGGGGCGGCGAGGTCGTCAACCCGATCCTCCCGATCATCGGTCGGTACTATGGCACCGTCTTCGTAAACGACGACGGCAGGCGGCTGCTCGGGCCGGTTCAGTGACGGCGGGGTGGGCCGACTCGTCCGCGTGTAAGTGCGGCTAGGCAAGGTCAACCCGGCAGGCATGGAACTCAAATCCTACTTGCCTCGACCCTTCACCGCCCCTATCTTCCATCCCGCTATGACAACGCGCCCCGCCACCACACGATTTTGGTACCGCTGGTACAGCCCGGCGGACTAGGGATCGCGTATCAATTCGCAGAACCGAAGCCGCCCCATCCGAGGCGGCTTTCGTTTTTTTGATCAGGCTCGATCGTCGCCGACCATGGAGCGGCCTCCACCTTAAAGGAGGTCACGATGGACGATTTCGATTTCGATGTGCTGACCGGCCCGTCCGGCCCCGCCCCCAAGCCGCGGCGCGAACGAATGCCGACCGAGGCGCCGGAGCGGCCGCGGGAGGCGGAAGCCCCTCCCCCTTCTCAGGCGTCCTCGAACTCGTAGGCGCCGTCGATATCCTTGTTCGTGTAGTCCTTCACGATCGAGGCCGCGATCAGGCTGATGACGCCGCAGGCCGCGATGAAGGCCGCGATCGCCATGCCCGAATGATATTGGGCAAGCAGCGCCGTCGCGATCAGCGGCGCCGGGCCGCCGGCGATGACCGAGGCGAGCTGGTAGCCGAGCGAGGCGCCCGAATAGCGCAGCCGGCCGGTGAAGAGCTCGGCGATCAGCGCCGCCTGCGGGCCGTACATCATGCCGTGCGGGATGAGCGACAGCATGATCGCCGCGAACACCACCGTGGGCGAGCCGGTATCGAGCATGTAGAAATAGACGAAGCCGAACACGGCGGTGACGGAGGCGCCGATCAGATACATGCGCCGGCGGCCGATCCGGTCGGAGATATGGCCGAAGAGCGGCACCGAGAAGATCGAGACCACCGCGCCCGCGAGCACCGCGGTCAGCAGGAAGTCGCGCGACAGCTTGAGCACGCCGGTGCCGTAGGCGAAGACGAAGGCGGTGAAGATGTAGAACGGCGCCTGCTCCGCCATGCGCAGGAGGGCGGAGAGCAGGATCTCCTTGGGTTGCTGCCGGATCACCTCAAGCATCGGCATCTTCTCGAGCTTGTTGGCGGCGGCGAGCCTGGTGAAGGTCGGCGTCTCGATGATGCCGAGCCGGATATAGAGGCCGAGCACCACCAGGAAGATGCTGAGCAGGAACGGGATGCGCCAGCCCCAGGTGAGGAAGCCGTCGCCCGACAGCGCGCTGAAGCCGAGCACGGCGAGATTGGCCAGGAACAGCCCGGCCGGCACGCCGAATTGCGGCCAGGAGGCGATGAAGCCGCGATGGGCGTTGGTCTTGGCCCATTCCATCGACAGCAGCACCGAGCCGCCCCATTCGCCGCCGACGCCGACGCCCTGGACGAAGCGCAGCACGGTCAGGATGACGGCGCCCCAGATGCCGATATCGGCGTAGGTCGGCACCAGCGCCACCAGGAAGGTCGCCGCCCCCATCAGCAGCAGCGTGATGATGAGCGTCGATTTCCGCCCGATCTTGTCGCCGTAATGGCCGAAGATCGCCGCTCCCACCGGCCGCGCCACGAAGCCCACGGCGTAGATGAGGAAGGCGTTCAGCGTTCCCGCGATCGGATTGTCGCCGGGGAAGTAGAGCTTGGCGAAGACCAAGCCGGTGACCGTCGAATAGAGGAAGAAATCGTACCATTCGATGGTCGTGCCGATCGTGCTGGCGATCACGGCGCGCGTCAGCTGCGTGCGGTGCTCGCGCTCGGTCAATTGTGGAATGGGATGGTCCAATGTCGTCATCCGCCAGCTCCCGGCCCATGTTCTTGTTGGTGCCGGTGCGGCTCGGGCGCATCGGCCTTTGTTAATATAATAGCAGTTCCAAGCGACTCGGCCCAGCGCGTTGAAAGGTCTCAGAGACCGTTTGAAAATGCGCGGCGTCGCCGGCCCTGGACAGGAAATGCGTTGCCCGCGCATTTCAACTGCACCATGATAACGGCCTCACCAGAAACGTTCTCCGCTCGCGACGAATCCGCGCCCGAGTTGTCAAGGCGACGGCTTCACGTTAGCTTCCCTTCGCACCAAGGGGAGAACATTCGTGCATGGAATACAACTCACACCCCTCGCCGACGTCGTTCAGTCGGAGGGATTGTCCTGGTATGCCCCCATGCCGATCGAGGCCGTGCCCGACCTGCCCGACGTCGCCAGGAACTCCAAGATCGTCCTGCTGGAGGACGGCAAGCCGCTGGCGTTCCCGCATACGAATCACAACGAGATCCGGCGGCTCGGCGGCGGCCGCTATTCGCACTGGGACAATTACCTGCTGTTCTCCACCAGCGATAACAGCAGCCCGCTTTCCAACGGCCGCCGCTATAGCGTGACGCTGTGCGACGACAGCGATTGCCCGGAAATCGAGGCGGAGGGCCTGGACCTCGAAGCGGCCTACCAGCTTTTCCGCGAGAGCGACCTGCTCATCGTTCGCAACCTCATCCCGGTCACCCGGCTCGCTCATTTCCGCGACCTCGCGCTCGCCGCTTATGAACGGCAAGACGAGTTGAGACGGCAGGGCATGCTTTCGGACGAGCACAGCTATAAGACCGGATTCCTGTTCGACGCCGAGGTCCTCGCCGCCACCGGTGGCGCGTTCTCGATGTACGACATTCCGAGCGTGCCGGCCCTGCACGCGCTGGTGTCCTATATCTTTCGGCGCGAAGGGGCCGCGGCGTGGCGCTATTTCGGCGCCCAGCTGCGACGCGTCTCGGCACCCAAGCAATCCTGGTCGATCCATACCAAATGGCATAACGATCAACATGCCGTCGTCGATGACGGCTTGTTGCTCGTCGTCAATTCGCCGCTGATGCCCATCGGCTTCGATGCACCCGGCCTCGCCTTCGTGAAGACCCCGCGCGACCGGGTGAAGCAATATGTCGGCTGGGACCCCTCGAAGCCTTACGAGGTCGACGAGGGCGGCCAATCGACCCGCTTCGACGGAACGGCGTTTCAGCCCGAGCGGCTGGAGCAAGCCTTCGGCGACAGGATGATCCGCCCGCGCCTCAAGCCCGGCGATGTCGCCATCTTTACCGGCTGGACCATCCATTCCGCCTATGTCTACCCCGAGATGACCGGGTGGCGCATCGGCGTGGAGAATCGTTTCAAGGAAATGGCTTAGGTAGCGCGGCACGCCCTGATGGAGGCCCCCCGCGCCTCGATCAGGGCACGGACTTGACGTTACAGATTTGCGGCGCTATGTTAAATGAACGATCGTTCGTTCATAACGAAAGCGTCACATGCGGGACGGCACGGCCACCAACACCAGAATTCGCGAGGAGGCGATTCGCCTGTTCGCCGAGCGCGGCATCGATGCCGTCTCGATGCGCGATATCGCCGAGGCGGTCGGCATCCGGCCGAGCACGATCTATGTCCATTGGAAATCGCGCGACGATCTGGTGCGCGAGCTGTTCCGGGCCGGCTATGCCGAATATGGCCGCCGGGTGGCGGATCTCGCGACCGGCGACGGCAGCTTCGCCGAGCGGTTCGAGGCGGTCGTGCGGCTGATCTGCCAATTGCACGGCGAGGATCCGACGCTCTTCAATTTCATCCTGCTGAGCCAGCATGATCATCTGCATCAGATCGCCCCGGACGAGAAGAACCCTATGGAAATGTTGAACCGCATGGTGGCAGGTGCCATGGCCACCGGCGAGATCCCGGCCGGCGATCCCGGCATCGTCACCGCCGCCCTCGTCGGCGTGGTGCTGCAGCCCGCAACCTTCAGCGCGTACGGCCGGCTCGATCGCAATCTCGAGGATATGGCGGACGAGCTGGTGACGCTCTCGCTGAAGCTGGTGCGGCCATGAGCGACGCGGTGAAGGGCGCCGAGGGCAAGAGTGGCGTGATCCTGGCCGGGCTCCGGCCCTGGGCGGATATCTGGGTGCGCTCCGGCTGGCGGGTCAGAACCCATGCGCGCGAGCCGATCTTCCGGCTGCTCGATCCGGAGGACCATGTGATCCTCACCGGCACGCGCGAGGATTGCCTGGGCTTGGGCCAGTCCCTCGCCCCCTACTCCGACGCCAGGCGGCGCGCGGTCGTGCTGATGCACGGGCTCGGCCCGTCGCGCCGCTTCATGCGGCGGCTGGAGCGGACGCTCGCCGGCGAAGGCTGGGCCGTCGCCAATCTCGATTATCCGAGCCGGCTGCTGCCGCTCGACGCCCATGCGGCGCAGGCTCGCCAGGTCGCCCAAGGGCTGGTCGCCGACGGCGCCGAGGAAGTCTCCTTCGTCGGCCACAGTTTGGGCGGCCTCATCGGCCGCAAGGCGATGGCCGAGGACTGGCCCAAGGGTCGCGCCGTGCTGATCGGCACGCCCAATGCCGGCGCCCGGATCGCCGACCGGCTCGACCGCTTCATGCTGTTCCACCGCGTCTTCGGCCCCTGCGCCGAGGCCGTGACCAAGGACGCCGCTGCGACCATTCCCGTGCCCGACCGCGAGATCGCGATCATCGCCGGCGGCACCGGCAATCGCGGCTTCAACCCGCTGCTCCGCGACGATAATGACGGCATCGTCACCATCCCGGAGACGCGGCTGCCGCCCGGCGCCGAGGCCGGCTTCCTCACCTTCCACGCGATCCACCGGACCTTGCCGTTCCGGCGCTCGGTGATCGCGGCAACGGTCTCGTTTCTTGAGACGGGACATCTGGCCGCCTAAAATCTTTCCATAGCGAGAGTTCCAATGGCTCCCTCGTTCTTTACCAGCCGGCGCTTCCTGCCGTTGTTCCTGGCGCAGACGCTTGGCGCCCTCAATGACAATCTGTTCAAGAACGCCCTCGTCCTCGTCATCCTGTTTCGCGCGGGCGAGACCGGCGGGGCACCGCTGGTGGCGCTCACCGGCGCCTTCTTCATCCTGCCCTATGCGATCTTCTCGGCGACAGCGGGCCAGCTCGCCGACCGGTTCGACAAGGCGAGGCTCATCCGCCTGACCAAGCTGTTCGAAGTGGTGCTGATGGCGGGTGCCGCCTACGGCTTCCTCTTCTCCAGCCTCGACGTGCTGATGGGCGTGCTGGTCGGGCTCGGCATCCAGGCGAGCTTCTTCGGGCCGCTCAAATACGGCATCCTGCCGGAGCAGCTGGCCGAGCCGGAGCTGGTCGACGGCAATGCGCTCATCGAGGCCGGCACCTTCGCCGGCATCCTTGTCGGCACGATCGCGGGCGGCGCGTTCATCGGCCTCGACAATGGCGCCGCCATCGTCGCGGCCGCGGGCCTCGTCGTCGCCATCGCCGGCGCCGTGGCCGCCTTCCGCGTGCCGGACGGCAAGCCCGCCGCCCCCGGCCTCGCCATCAGCTGGAACATCCCGCGCGAGACGATCTCGCTGCTGCGCCAGGCGCGCGCCAACCAGCCGGTCTGGTTCTCGATCCTGGGGCTCAGCTGGTTCTGGACCTTCGGGCTCATCCTGCTCGCCGAATTCCCGATCATCGCCAAGGATACGCTCGCCGCCGACAGCAGCGTCGTGACCCTGCTCCTAACCGTGTTCGCGATCGGCGTCGGTTTCGGCTCGATCCTGTGCGGCCGGCTGCTCAAGGGCGAGGTGACCGTCCGGCATGTGCCCTTCGCCGTGCTCGGCCTGTCGCTCTTCGCCGGCGATTTCGCCATCGCCTGCGCCCATGCCGGCACGCTCGCCGACACCCGCGCCGTGTTGGGCTCGTTCCAGGGCTGGCGGCTGCTGATCGACCTGTTCCTGACGGCGGCCTGCGGCGGCGTCTTCTCGGTGCCGCTCTATGTGACGCTGCAGGAGGAGTCCGACCCCTCGCACCGCTCGCGCATGATCGCCGCCAACAACGTCGCGAACGCCGTGCTGATGGTGGCCGGCGGAGTCGTGACCGCGATCATGGCCATGCTCGGCCTGTCGGCGCCGATGATCCTGGCGCTGACGGCGCTCGCCAATTTGTTCGTGGCCATTCAGATCTGCCGGCTGCTGCCGCACGAGATGATGCGCGCGGCGCTCCGCTGGTATTTCGAGACGCTGCACGGCGTCGAGATCTCCGGCATCGAGCACTACCGCGAAGCGGGCCCGCGCCGGGTCGTCATCTGCAACCATCTGAGCTTCCTCGATGGCTGCTTCGTCGCCGCCTACCTGCCGGGCAACGTCACCTTCGCGGTCAATACTTTCATGACCCGGGTGTGGTGGGCGCGGGTCTTCCTCGCCTTCGTGCGCATCTTCCCGGTCGACCCGTCGAACCCGTTCGGGATCAAGGCGATGATCAAGACGGTGCGCGACGGCATCCCGCTCGGCATCTTCCCGGAAGGCCGCCTCAGCACGACCGGCGCGCTGATGAAGATCTACGAGGGTGCGGCCACCGTCGCCGACCGCTCGGACGCCGAGGTCATCCCGATCCGCATCGACGGGCTGCAATTCACCCCCTTCACCCGCATGGGCCACAAGGTCCGGCGGCGCTGGTTCCCGAAGCTCAAGCTCCAGGTGCTGCCGCCGGTGAAGCTCTCGCTCGACCCGACGCTGCGCGGGCGCAAGCGGCGGCAGGTGGTGGGCACGGCGCTGCAGGATCTGATGGTCGCCACCGCCTTCGCCACCCACAATACCGACCGCACGCTGTTCTCGGCGCTGCTCGACGCGCGCGCCCGGTTCGGCCGCAAGCTGCCGATCGTCGAGGATACCGACCGCAAGCCGCTCTCCTACGACCGGCTGGTGCTGGGCGCCGTCATCCTCGGCCGCAAGCTCGCCGCGCTCACCAAGCCCGGCGAACGGGTGGGCGTGCTGCTGCCCAACTCCGCGGGCGCGGTCGCCACATTCTTCGCGCTGCAATCCCAGGAGCGCGTGCCGGCCATGCTGAATTTCTCGGCCGGCGCCGACGGCATGCTGTCGGCCTGCATGGCGGCTGAGATCAAGACCGTGCTGTGCTCGCGCAAATTCGTCGAGCGCGGCAAGCTCGACAAGGTGATCGAGCAGCTCGGCGAGCAGGTGAAGCTGGTGTGGCTCGAGGATGTGCGCGCCTCGATCGGGATACCATCGAAGCTTGCCGGCATGGTCCGCGCCCGCTTCCCCCGCCGGCTGCCCGGCGCCAAGGCCGATCCCGACGCGCCGGCCGTGGTGCTCTTCACCAGCGGCTCGGAGGGAACGCCCAAGGGCGTGGTGCTGAGCCACCGCAACATCATCGCCAATTGCGGCCAGGTCGCCTCGGTCATCGATTTCAACCCGGCCGACCGAGTGATGAACGCGATGCCGATGTTCCACAGCTTCGGCCTCACCGGCGGCACCATCCTACCGCTGCTCCACGGGGTCAGGACCTTCTTCTATCCCTCGCCGCTCCATTACAAGATCGTGCCGGACCTCATCTACGACACCGACGCCACCATCGTGTTCGGCACCGACACGTTCCTCACCGGCTGGGCGCGCTTCGCCCATCCTTACGATTTCTATGCCGTGCGCTACGCCTTCGCCGGCGCCGAGAAGGTGCGCGACGAGACGCGGCGGCTCTTCAGCGAGCGCTTCGGCGTGCGCATCCTCGAAGGCTATGGCGCGACCGAGACCGCCCCCGTGCTCGCCATCAACTCGGCGATGCACAGCCGGCCGGGCACGGTCGGGCGGTTCCTGCCCGGCATCGAATGGCGGCTCGAGCCGGTACCTGGCGTTGCCGAAGGCGGCAGGCTGTTCGTGCGCGGCCCCAACATCATGCTGGGCTATTTCCGCACCACGGCGCCGGGCCTGCTCGAAGCGCCCGAAGCGGGCTGGTACGACACGGGCGACATCGTCCGCGTCGACGAGCTCGGCTTCGTCGCGATCCAGGGCCGGGCCAAGCGCTTCGCCAAGATCGCGGGCGAGATGGTGTCGATGACCGCGGCCGAGACGCTGGCGGCCCAGCTTTGGCCGGACGAGGCCCATGCCGTGATTGCGCTCCCCGACGCACGCAAGGGCGAGCAGCTGGTGCTGGTGACGACGCGCAAGGATGCCGAGGCCAAGACGCTCCTCGCCTTCGCCCGCGAGCGCGGCATTACCGAGCTAATGGTGCCGCGCGCGCTGGTGAAGGTGGACGCGATCCCGCTGCTCGGCACCGGCAAGGTCGACTACCCTTCCGTCGAGCGCCTGGCCGGAGAGCTGGCGGCAGCGGGCCATGCGGCGTCGGAGCGGCAGGCGTCGTAGGGAGATGCGAGCCGGCAGGACGGGACGGGGCGGGTGGATCGCCTGGGCCGTTTTGTCGGTCGCTTTCGCGGCCTACGTCGCGATGGCGTTCTTGGCCGGCCGGGCGGAGTTGGCCAAGCTGGAGCTGAGCCCCGGCCAGGCGGTCGAGCTTGACGTCGTCAGGCTGGCCCGCGCACCTCTCCGCTTCGAGCTGGAATTCCAGCGTCATGGTGGGAAAGTCAGGCCGGCCTCCCCGGTTCGGATTCGGGCCGAGCATGGAGAAGCCGCTCCGGTCCTTTACGAGGCAATGCCGGTGAGCGGCTGGAACGAAACCAGCGACTGGCGGGCCATGACCCCGAACTTCGCCGCCGAATCGGGCGTATGGCCGCGGCCGGGGAAAGATACGGCGCTGAGCCTTCGCCCCGGCTTCGACAAGGTCAGGTTCGTCGTCACCGATGTCGATGACGCTCTGAAAGGCGAGATCGTCACGCTGCTCATCGTCCCGCCGCTCGCGCTCAAGACCTGCCAGCCGGCGACGTGCCCGCTCGCACCATGGTTGTGGCTCTGGCCGATCTTCCTGGCTGGACAGGCGGCATGGGGGCTGTGGCTGGTTTACCGGAGCGTGGCACGCCCCTAACCGGCCGAAAAGGAGGACGGGACCAACATCAATTTTTAAGGGATCGGCGGCAATGATCCCGCCTGGACGACGGCTCCGGGCAGAGAAGATGAACAAGGCGGTCCTTCTGTCACCTTATCTTTCGCTGGTGGCCCCTTGCTACAACGAGGCCGAGGGCCTGCCGGAGTTTTTCCGGCGGGCCGCCGCAGCCTGCCGGGCGGCCGCGGACGAGGATTACGAGATCGTCCTGGTCAATGACGGCTCCGAGGATGAGAGCTGGGCCGCGATGCGGGCGCTGTGCGCCCAGGACCCGCATCTGACCGTCGTCAATTTGTCCCGCAACCATGGCCATCAGCTCGCCCTTTCGGCCGGGCTGAAGCTGTGCCGCGGCGAGCGCATCCTCATCATCGATGCCGATCTCCAGGACCCGCCTGAGCTGCTGGGCGGGATGATGACGCTCATGGACAATGCCGATGCCGATGTCGTCTATGGCCAGCGCCGCCGGCGCGAGGGCGAGACGCCGTTCAAGAGCCTGACGGCGAAATGGTTCTACCGGCTGCTGCGGCGCCTGATCGATATCGACATCCCGCTCGATACCGGGGATTTCCGGCTGATGAGCCGGCGGTGCCTCGACGTGCTGAACGCAATGCCGGAGCATCACCGCTTCATCCGCGGCATGGTGAGCTGGATCGGCATGCGCCAGGTGCCGTTCCCGTACGACCGCGATGCGCGCTTCGCCGGGTCGACCAAATATTCGCTGTCGAAGATGATCCGCTTCGCGCTCGACGCCATCACCGGCTTCTCGGTCGTCCCGCTGCGCGTGGCGTCAGGCCTGGGGCTGCTCCTCGGCATCGTCGGCCTGCTCATGTTGAGCTACACCTTCGGCAGCTGGGCGTTCGGCCATGTCGTCGATGGCTGGACCTCGATCACCACCATCATCCTCATCATCGGCAGCAGCCAGCTCCTGGTCCTGGGCGTGATGGGGGAATATGTCGGCCGGCTCTACATGGAATCGAAGCGGCGGCCGCTCTTCGTCATCGAGAGCGTGCTCGGCGGCCGCTCCGCCGCCATCGAGCCGGCACGGCCGGGCAAGCCGGCCCAGACGGCTCTCGCCGCCCGACATCGGACATGATCATCCAGAAGGGCCTGGGTTTCGAGCGCTCGGTCGCAGCGCTGCCGCGCTTCGCCCGCTTCGCGCTCGTCGGCGGCCTCAACACCGCCGTCGATTTCCTCGTCTTTTCGACGCTGCTGTTCCTGCTCGACTGCAACATCCTCGTCGCCAACGCGATCTCCTATCTGGCCGGCACCGTCTGCAGCTATGTCCTGAATCGCAGCTGGACTTTTTCCGACCGGGCCGCCTCGCCCAGGCAGCACTATCAGGCCCTGCTCTTTCTGCTGGCGAACCTCGCCACCCTCACCCTCTCGACCCTGATCGTGGCCGCTTCCGCCCGGATCATGCCGGCCTTGGCGGCCAAGGCGGTCGCGACCCTGGCCTGCGTTTTCGTCAATTACGCGGCGGCCAAGCACATCGTCTTTCGCGACAGGGCGGCACGGAGGCCCCGCCTTGGCGCGGGCGCCACCGCCCGCGACCGGGCAATCCCGATCCTCGCCCTCCTTGTCATCCTCGCCGCCGGCGCTTTCTACCTGTTCTTCCTGCGGCCTGCGCCCGGGCTGGCGCTCTGGGACGAATCCCGCCTCGCGGTGAATGCGATCGAGATGTATCGGTCGGGCTGGAGCCTGGTCACGACCTACGAGTTCCAGCCGGATCTGTGGAACACCAAGCCGCCGCTGATGATCTGGCTGATGGTCCTGTCGATGAAGCTGCTGGGCCCGTCGGTCTGGGCGGTGCGGCTGCCCTCGGCGCTGGCCTCCCTCGCCACGGTCGCCGTCACCTACGGCTTCACCTGGCGGCTGACACGCTCGGTCCCGGCCGCCGCCGGCGCCGCGATCCTGCTGGCGGCGAGCCCGGTTTTCATCGGCTATCACGCGGCGGCCACCGGCGATTGCGACGCGCTGCTGACCCTCTTCACCACCGCCTATCTGGCGCTGCTGTTCTTCGCGCTGCACCGGCGCCGGCCGGGCTGGGCCGAGGCGGCCGGTATCGGCCTCGTCATCGCCGCCGCCATCATGACCAAGACCATCGCCGGGCTGATGCCCGGGGTGGGCGTGGTGCTCTATCTTCTCGTCACGAACCGCTGGATGCGGCCGCTTCGGACCGGGCGCTACCTCGCCGCCGGCATCCTGACCGCCACGATCGTCGCGGCCTTCCTGGCGCTCCGCGAAGCAGCCGCTCCGGGCTATCTGGCGGCCACGATGCGCAACGATATCGGCGGCCGATTCTTCACGACGATCGGCGCCCATACCGGCTCAACGCTGGAATATATCGTGATCATCCTCGAAGGCGGATTTGTCGGCGGCCCGCTGATCCTGGCGGCGCCGCTCGCCCTGCGCGGAACCCGTGGGCTCGCCCGGTTCGGGCTACTCTATTGCCTTTGCATCAGCGTCTGCTTCATCGCGGCCGTGTCCGCAAGCTCGACCAGGCTGCCCTGGTATATCGAGCCGGCCTGCCCGTTCCTGTCCGTGGCGGTCGCGATCACGATCCACGCGGCGGCCCGGGCGGCACGAAACGGACCGGCGACGGCGCCGGCGCTCCTTCGCCGGTACGCGCCGCTGCTGGCGGCCGGCGCCATCCCCGTCTTTCTCTTCGCCGCCCGCATCTACGATCTGGGTCGGGAAGGATACGCGACCCAGAGCCCGTACGGCACGTTGCTCGAGACGCTGAGCCGGCAGCAGGCCGCCGAGATCCATGTCGTCGACGACGGCGTCGAGAATGACGAGGGCATCGCCAATTACGCCCCACAGCTTCGCTTCTACGCGCTGCTATGGCAGGACAAGGGCATGGCGGTCCGCTATTCCTCGCGCGCGGCACTGCGCGCGGCACCGGGCGACATCGTCGCGACCTGCGACCCGAAGCTGACGAGGGCGCTTTCCGGCACGGAACCGGAACTCGCCTTCGTCGCCGGCTGCGCCGCCATCCGCAAGCCCGGTTAGTCGGAGACAGGTGAGGGACGGACCGCGAGCGACGGCGGGTCGGCTCTCGGTCCGCCGTGATGGCTCAGACCTGGGCCTGCCCGCCATCGACGAAGAGCTCGGCACCGGCCATGAAGCTCGAATCATCCGAGGCGAGGAACGCGACCGCCTTGGCGATCTCGTCCGGGTCGCCAACGCGACCGATCGGGACCTGGGTCGCCATATAGTCCAGCAACCCCTGCTGCTGGGCGGCGTCGGGGCCGGCCAGACCGACGAGGCCCGGGGTCTTCACCGGGCCAGGGCTGACGACGTTGACGCGAATGCCGCGCTCCTTGAGGTCGAGCGTCCAGCTCCGCGCCAGATTGCGCACCGCGGCCTTGGAGGCGCTATAGACGCTGAAGGCGGCCGTGCCGGCGACACCGGCGGTCGACCCCATCAAGATCACCGAAGCGCCCTCGTGCAGCAGCGGCAGAGCCTTCTGCACCGTGAAGATCACGCCCTTCACGTTGCGGCCGAAAGTGTCCTCGTACTGCTCCTCGGTAATGGCGCCGAGGGGCAGCATCGAGCCGCCGCCGGCATTGGTGAAGAGGACGTCGATCCGTGAGTGCTTCTGCTGGACCGCGTCGTAGAGGCGATCGATGTCGGCCAGTTTCGACATGTCGGCGCGCACGCCACTCACGCGTCCGCCGATCGTCTCGACCGCCGCGTCCAGCTCTTCCTGGCGACGGCCGGTGACGAACACGGATGCGCCCTCGGCCGCGAAGCGCTTGGCGGCGGCGAGGCCGATGCCGCTTGTCCCGCCGGTCACGACGACCACCTTGTCCTCGAATTTGCCGGTCATCTTCTGTCTCCTGGGTCTGGGCGGCGAATGGCCGTCCGATGAGAAATAAGATGTTCACGGAACGATGAACGCAGTAGACCGAGATATTGAGCTTCAGTGTTCCATTGGTGAGACGATGATGGCGCTCGACCTCAACGACTATGCTCTCTTCGTCGAGGTGGTGACCCATGGCGGCTTCGCGGCGGCGGGACGGGCGCTCAGGGCGCCGAAATCGACGCTGAGCCGCCGGATCGCGGCCTTGGAGACGCGCCTCGGCGTCCGGCTGATCGAGCGCTCCACGCGCCGTTTCCGGGTCACCGAAATCGGACAAGCCTTCTACGAGCGCTGCCGCATCGTCGTGATGGACGTGGAGCAGGCCGATGCGGTCGTGTCCGAGGCGCTGGGCGAGCCGCGCGGCGTTGTCCGCTGCAGTTGCCCGCTGGGGCTGGTCGAGGCGTTCTCGCCCGCCTTCTTCGGCTTCATGAAGGCTTTCCCGAAGGCGAAACTGCAGGTCGTGGCCGTCGATCGCGCGGTCGGCCTCATCGACGAGCGGATAGATGTCGCGGTTCGCGTCCGCGCGGCGCTCGACACCGACGCCGCCATGACCATGCGGACTCTAGGTCGCTCCAGCAGGATCCTGGTCGCGGCGCCGACTCTCGCGGCTTCATGCGCCGGCGGCGATGTGGCGGTGCTCTCCGATCTGCCGACGCTCGCCACGACCGATCAGATGGGCGAGATCGTATGGGAGTTCTCCGGGCCGGATGGCGAGCAACGCCTGATCCGGCACCAACCACGGATGACCTGCGTCGATTTCCAGGCGCTCCGCGATGCCGCCGTCGCGGGGTTCGGCGTAGCCCTCCTGCCGGATCATATCTGCCGAGGCGAATTGAGGAGCGGACGCCTGATGCATGTCTTCCCTCAATGGCGCACGGAAGACGGCATTGTTCATCTGGTCTTCACGACGCGCCGCGGCCTGCCGCCGGTCGTGCGCGCCTTCATCGACCATTTGGCCGGCGCCTTCCGAGACGGCAGCGTCGCAAGCTGAAGCGACCGTCAAGGAAGGCGCGGCTCCCAATCGTCTCAGACGGCTGCCGCCGGCTCGGGCCGCCAGCGATTATTGGGCGTCCGGTCGCCCGCCATCCAGTTGCGCATGTCGCGATGGGCGGAAGCCGCCATCTCGGCGGCGATCGCGTCCGCATCCGGGCGATCGACCGTGAATTCGAGCGCCAGGCCGTTCGGGTCCTTGACATAGAGCGAGGTGCAGAAGCCGTGATCCAGCACGAAGGAGTCGATCCCGGCGGTCGCGAGCCGTGTCTTGATTTCGTCCTGCGTCGATTGCTCGACCTGCAGCGCGATATGCGCGGTGAGCGGCTGATCCTTGGCGCGGTAGGCCGCTTGCTTCTGCGGATCGGCGAAATTGAAGAAGGCGAGCGCCCCGCCATCGCCGATGCCATAGAAGGCGTGCCCGAGCTCGACCATCTCGCCTTCGAACATCTCGTGCTCGACAAACATGGCGACCAGCGGCAGGCCCAGAACGTCTTCGTAGAATTGCCGGTTCCGCTCGTGATCGTCGGTCGTGTAGGCATTGTGATGGAGCCGCATCGGCAGCTTCTTCAACGGTGCCGCCGGTTTGCCCGGTGTGGTTTGGGTCATGATCGAAGCTTCCTATCAAGGTTGCGATAAGACCGACTCAAACCTTGCCGGGGTTACGGCAGAATTTCCAGCGCGCCGGGATATGATTACCGCGGTAACCGTCCGTGAATCCTACCCCGCGACCGAATAGCCGCCATCCACCGGGATGGCCGCCCCCGTGACGAAATCCGAGGCCGGAGAAGCCAGGAACACGGCGATGCCGGCCATATCGCGCGCGACGCCCCAGCGCCCGGCCGGCGTGCGGGCGAGCACGCGCTCGTTCAGCCCATCGACCTCGACCCGCGCCGTCTGCGTCAGCTCGGTATCGATCCAGCCGGGCAGCACGGCATTGACCTGGATATTGTCCTGAGCCCAGGCGGTGGCGAGAGCGCGCGTCAACTGCACGATGCCGCCCTTGCTGGCGCCGTAGGCGGCGGCGAAGGAGGTGCCGAAGATCGACATCATCGAGCCGATATTGATGAGCTTGCCGCCGCCCGCCCGCACCAGCTCGGGATAGGCCGCCTGTGCGGCGAACAGCGGGCCGGTGAGGTTGGTGTCGATGACCTCGTGCCATTCGGTCGGCGTGAAGCTCTCGGGCCGCTTGCGGATCGACATGCCGGCATTGTTGACGAGAATGTCGAGCCGGCCGAACTTCCCGACCGTGCGCGCCACCATCGCCCGGCAGGATTCGGCATCGACGATATCGACCGGCACGAAGCCGCAGGGCACGCCCAGCGCCGCGAGCTCGGCCAGCGCCGCCTTGGCCTTGGCCTCGTTGCGGCCGGCGATGGCGATGGCCGCCCCCGCCTCCGCCAGGCCCTTCGCCATGCCGAGCCCGATGCCGCCATTCCCGCCGGTGACGAGGGCGACGCGGCCGGTGAGATCGAAGAGGCCCATCCCGCTCAGGCCCGGGCGCTCGGCCGCGCCTTCATCCGCTCGTACCAGGCCGGCACATGGGCAAGCTCGGGCGCCAGCGTCTGACCGACCGTGGCGCCGAATTCGAGCATGGCGAAAAGGAAGATATCGGCCAGCGTCAGGCGATCGCCGGCGATATAGGGCCGGCCGTCCATCAGCTCGTCGAGCCAGGCGAGCTTTTTCCGCGCGCTGAGCTTGAGATCTTCCGAGGCCTGCGGGATGCAATGCAGCCGATCCTTGAACAGCGGCAGCCCCTCGGCGTAGCGGAAGCCGTTCAGCATCGGTTCGGCGATGTTGAGATCGATCCGACGGGTCCACATGCGCGTCTCGGCTCGCTCCAGCGGGGTCGAGCCGATCAGCGACGGGCCGGGGCCGGTCTCGTCGAGATATTCGCAGATGGCGACGACCTCGGTCAGGATCGTGCCGTCATCCAGCTCCAGCGCCGGCATCTGCCCGGCCGGGTTCTTGTCGAGATAGGGCCGCTGGCGATTCTCGCCGCGCATCAGATCGACCGGCACCAGCGGCAGCTCGATGCCTTTCTCCGCGAGGAACATGCGGACGATCTTGGGATTGGGACCCATCGAATTGTAGAGCTTCATCTTTTTCCTCCCCTTGGGGGCCACCCTAGCATTGCGGCACGGGGCGGGACAGGCCGCGGCGGTGTCTTTTCCGAGGACGCTGCGTTACCGTGAGTGCGCCTGGAACCGGAAAAGATGACGCTCGACCTCAACCTCGACAAAGCCCGCGCGGCGCGCCTGCTCGTCTGCATCAGCTATCATCATGCGCCGGAGCGGCTCTTCTATCTCGCGCGGGTGCTGAAGGCGCTGGCCGGCTTCTTCACCGCCCGGCTCGATGTGGTGATCGTGACCAACGAGGCGACCGAGGCGCTCGAAAGCCTGTGCGCCGACTTCGCCGACAGCACCATCGATTGCGAGATCCTGGTGGCCGGCCCCCTCGCCCACCCCTACGAGCTGACCTGGCGCCACAAGCCGCTCATCCCAGAGCACTTCCTGGCGCCCGGCAGCCCCTATAGCCACTTCGTCTATCTGGAAGACGACATCCAATTCTCCTTCGCGAATTTCTGCTATTTCGTGACGTATCGCGAGATCCTGCGCGGCGAAGGGCTGCTGCCCGCCTTCGTGCGCATCGAATATAGCAGCGCGCTTAGAAAGCACGTCTATACCGACAATATCCCGACGCTCGACATCCGCCATAGCAAGACGTTGCGCCACGAGGACCATATCTTCGTCAATGCCTGGAACCCCTACAACGCCATGTTCGTGCTCGACGCCGAGCTCGCCCGCGAATATGTCGCGAGCCGCTCCTTCGGGCTGGAGAGCAGCAAGCAAGTATTCGGCTGGGAGACCCGCGAGCGCGCGGCCATGGGGCTGACCTTCGAGCAGGTGCCGGACGGGTTCACGGCGCGGTGCGTGCTGCCGCTGTCGGTGAAGAGCGGGAAGCCGCCGGTGTTCTCGTGGATCTATCATTTGCCGAACAATTACGCGGAGGACCCGGCGGCGGGGTTCGGGAAGCTGGCGGTGGGGGAGTTGTTTCGGTTTGGGGGGTGAGAGGCGATCGAAGGCGGGGAGAAGCTATGTTCACGGAGCTGCGGGTGAGCCGAGCCAAAAATGCCGATCAACGATATTAAATGATTTCAAACATTTACTATATCGCGGATACGGTTCGGGGGAGCACGTCACAGCCGGACAGCCGACGCATACCTCGCACACCCTACAGCTCATCACGATGACGTGTCGTGATGCCCTCCGCCTGCATCATGAATGCACTAATCGGCCGGCTGGGCGCCGCCGGTGACAGGACGCCAATGGTACGGGTCGGCCCGTTCGCGATCGGGCGTTCGCTAAGTTGGGCGGGGGCGAAGAGAGCGATGGATTTCGGAAGAATGGTAAGCCCGAGCCCCTCTTCGACCATGGCGAATATAGTGCTATACGACCGCGAGCGGTGCGCTACCCGCAGCGATAAACCCTCGCGGGCGAAATCTTCGCCGAGAACCCGTTCGATCCCACAGCTCGACAGCACCAACGGCTCAGTCGCGATTTCGGTCATCGGTATGGCCATGGACCGCGCGCTCTCCGGCCAAGGGCCTACGACGACGAATTCCTCCTCGACCAGCGCCGTCCAAGTCCAGCCCGCCACGGGGCGCGTGGCGAGGGCAACGTCCAGGACTCCGTCTTCGAGCCAAGTCCTGAGTTCGGGGGGATCTCCCTCAAACGTCCGGATCGCAAGGTCGGGGTACCGTCGACGGAGCGGGCCGAGGATCTTCGGAAGCGGCCAGTTGGCGAGGCTCGGCGGCGCGCCGACCTTCAGCGTCCCGCGAAGATGCGTACCGCTTTCCACTGCGATCTGACGCAAGCCGTCGAGTTCGCGCAGCGCCGACCGTGCGCGACGCAGAGCTTCGCGACCGAGCTCGGTCAGGGCCACGCCGGTTGCGGCACGGACGAACAGCGGCGCCCCGAAGGCGTCCTCCAGCGCGCGAATGGTTCGGCTGACATAGGGCTGCGTCTGACCGAGCTCGGCCGCCGCGCGTGAGAAACTGCTGTGATCCGCGACTGCGACGAGGACACGTAGCTGGGCTGGGGTCATGCCCGATTTGTTATATTGCCTGACCCTCGGGAGTCAATTGAGGCATGGATCGATTGGAATAGATTAGCCCTCACGAACCAGACTTCGACCGTGAGACGCTGTGCCGACAGAGCTTGACATTCCAGCTTCGAATCTCCAGCAACGTCCTCGAGGATCTGGAGCGGCGCCAGCCCCATTCTCGGTGTCCCGACGATCCTGCTCCTGCCGATCGGAGCGACTGCGTGAACGCCGAATACCTGAGCCCCGCGCCAGACGGCTTCGACCGCCCTTCACGCACTCAACAAAATACAAGCGGCGTTACCTTGTCGACGCAAAGAAAAATTGAGTCTATATTACTAAAAATGGAATTATCATCTGGCCTTCTTGAAATTTATAGGTAACGAAATCCAACATAATAGTCTGCGAAAGATAGACTAACTAGATAATAGCGTACGCACTTCACGGTTATGCTCGGCTCGCTCCGTCCATCTTTAGTTTTTGTCGCCGGATCATCTGCCTGGACCGGCAGCCGATCGATCGGCCAAGGATCAATATGACCATCGCAATCCATCTCTATGACCGGGACTTCTCCAATCGCGCGAGAGTTAATCAAGCAACCCTAAGCGCCAACCTGAAAGCCCACTACGACTTCATTATTTGTGGGGCGGGCTCCTCCGGCTCCGTTATCGCCAGACGCCTGGCGGAAAACCCACTCGTCAACGTGCTGCTGATCGAAGCCGGTAGCAGCGACGACGTTGCCAGCGTCATGGCCCCCGGTCTGTGGCCGACCAATCTCGGGAGCGAACGCGATTGGGGCTTTCAAGCGGACCCCAATCCACACGTCAACGGACGCTCGATGCCGATGAACATGGGCAAGGTGCTTGGCGGCGGCTCCAGCATCAACGTCATGGTGTGGGCGCGGGGGCATCGGAGCGACTGGGATTTCTTCGCTTCCGAAGCGGGCGATGAGGCCTGGGGATATGACGCCGTTCTGGACATCTATCGGCGCATCGAGGATTGGCGGGGATCGCCGGACCATGCCTATCGGGGAACCGGAGGGCCGGTCTTCGTGCAACCCTCCCCGGATCCCAGTCCCATCGCCTTGGCGATGTTGGATGCGGCGCGACGGATGGATATTCCGGTCTTCGACAGCCAGAACGGACGCATGATGGAGGGTGACGGTGGCTGTGCCCTGACCGACGTGCTGATCCGCGACGGAAAGCGCCAATCCATATTTCGTGCCTATACCTATCCCTATCTCGACCGCCCCAACCTGACGGTGCTCACTGAAACCCTGGTGAGCCGGTTGGTTCTCGATGCGACACGCGTCACGGGTGTCGAGATAATCCGTGGTGGCGAGAGACTGGTGATCGGCGCCGGGACGGAGGTGGTGCTGTCCTTGGGCGCTATCCAGACGCCCAAGGTGCTGATGCATTCGGGCATCGGCGACGAGGCCGAACTGCGGCGATTGTCCATCCCCGTGGTGCAGCATCTTCCCGGCGTCGGCCAGAACTTGCACGATCACGTCTCTTTCGGCTGTATCTGGGACTATAAGAACCCCATCCCACCGCGGAATAACGGCGCCGAGGCGACGCTCTACTGGAAGTCCAGCGCTGAGCTCACCGGACCGGATCTGCTGTTCTGCCAAGCGGAGTTCCCCGTTCCCAGTCCTGAGACGGCGGTTCGGGGCGTACCGCTCCATGGGTGGACGATGTTCGCGGGTCTGGCCCAGCCCAAAAGCCGCGGGCGGGTCTATCTCACGAGCTCCGACCTGCGGCATTCCGCGAGAATAGATGCCAACACCCTGGCGCATCCCGACGACATGAGCACCGCGCTCACCTGCGTCGAGCTTTGCCGCGACCTTGGTAATTCCGCAGCGTTCGAGCCGCTGGTGCGGGCCGAAATCATGCCGGGAGCTTCGACCAAGGCCGCCCGGCAGCAGTTCATTCGTGACGCCGCGGTGACCTATTGGCATCAGACCTCCACGGCGAAGATGGGGCGCGACGCGATGTCGGTCGTGGACCGCACATTGAAGGTCTACGGCATCGACAATCTCCGCATAGGTGACGGATCGATCATGCCGCGAGTAACCACCGGAAACACCATGGCTCCCTGCGTCATTATCGGCGAGCGGGCGGCGCAAATGCTGCGGAATGACCACCGTATCTGATCGGGCTTCACGATCAAACTTGAACAGGCCGGGAGTACGGGGCGGACCTGGCCGCGCCTAGACGCAGAGAGCTCGCCCCAGCTAGCGGACGAAACCCGGAGAGAAACCCTAGAATGACCAGAGTATATATATGGTATCCGACCATACGCGATGACGCGGGGGGAAAGCTGGAAAATTTAAATATTGGCCACGCCGCCATGCATCTTGGAAATGACTATGATCCCAAGAACAGCGAATTTTATGTAAGCTGGTGGCCCGGAGGAGGTTTTTCTTTCACCTCGCCTCAGATAGTGGCCGAAAAAGCTCAACCTCGGCACCGAAGGCGCTTCGAAAGTGATTGTATCGCAGAAGGAGCGCCGCCTCACGTCGTCTATACGTTGGAGTGCGAACCCTACCAGAATATTGCGATGAACGAAGCGTGGAAGCAGATCATGTACGGAAAGTCAAAGCCGAGCTACCATGTCTACAGGAAAAACTGCAGCTCGGTTGTAGCCAGAGTTCTTAAAGCCGGCGGTATGCAATGGCCGATGGGGAACATGGATCAGCTCATGAAGACAAAGAATGTTATCTGGATGCCCCGGGACATTGCCGAGTGGTGTGATAAATTGTGCGCCCTTGGTAAGGCGACTAAACGTAAGAGCAAGAACTGCCCCGAGAAATGGGATAAGGCGCCCGATCAATATTATCCACGATTTCAGTGGTCGCAGTTCCACTGGGTGCTTCTTGGAATGAGATGAGGCGCGTGATCACGAAGGCACCGGTCTGGGCCTATCCATGGCGCTCGGTCTGGCCAGCAATCCGGTGGCGCCTTGCGGCTTGAAAGCATGCATTGGTCCAACCGTTCAAGATGGAACGCCGATTGTGCATAGATTGTCACTTTCACGCGACGCAATGTTGAACGATGGGATGATGCCTGACCGGTAACCTGATTTTTCAGGTTACTGCAAGCAGCTATATACCTATCCTCGTCACGTCGATTGTAGCTATATTCTTCTATTCGGACATAGGTAGGTAATATATTGAACATATTCTATTCCCATTCTCAATGGGACTTCGAAAATGCCAGTAGTACTCTTCACTTACTATGACGACCAACCTCAACAAGCGTCCAAAGCTGCCGCACCAGCCGAACTTGGACCTCCCCGGCCTGAGTCTATGCATACCAAGCCGGTAGGGGACCGTTTCGGCTGTTACGCGAACTTTGAAGCGCGAGAGAACCGTTCCATATGTATCCGTCATCGGGCGGCAACTTACAATCCGGGATTGTCGGAGAAATTGCTGGGCCTCGATCGCATCGGCCCAGCGATGCCATGGGTCGCTGCCGAAGACACCGATGGCTCAGCCAACCATGATAAAGCCCCCGCTGATTGGTCCAGGTCCCGCCACCCTAAACAATCAACGTCGAAAAGATCGGGGCGCCTGGCTCTCGGAACCTGGGTTTGCCCATGGCTTGCGAGGCTGGCGTCACGCCTCTACCGCAAGTGGGAGATTAGACAGGAGATCGCCTACCTCAAAAGGCTTGATGATCGGATTCTGGAGGATATCGGAATCTTACGCAGCGAAATCACCGAATATATCAGGCGCTCCCGCCCTCTCTGATCTGACACGTACAGCCCTTCTCGATCCGTTCGTCCTTCAAGGCGTCCCTGTCGCCCCCCTTAGCACATGATGGAGCTCTCTTCGGTTAACGGCCTGAAAGTGATCAGGTTGGCCGGGGAACTCGTCAGACTCCAACGGACGCAGGTCACAGCAGCCCCATCGCCAACACTAAACCCCTTGCCTAACTATCCCCGCCATGATACTTAACCCCATGCTTAACCAATCGCCCGATCTCGACCGCCTCTTCCAAGCCCTTGCCGACCCCGCCCGCCGCGCGATGGTGGAGCGGCTTTCGCGGGGGCCGGCGCCGGTGAGTGAGCTGGCGCGGCCTCTGCCCATGTCGCTGCCGGCGGCGATGCAGCATCTGGGCGTGCTGGAGGCGGCGGGGCTGGTGCGGTCGGAGAAGGTCGGGCGGGTGCGGACCTGCGCGATCGAGCCCCAGGCGCTGAGCCTGGCCGAGCAATGGATCAATGCCCGGCGGATCGAGTGGGAGCGTCGGCTCGACCGGTTGGGCGCGTATCTCGAATCCCTCGAACCAGAAGGAGGCAGCGATGGTCCCGGCGAGTGAGGCGAAACAGAGCGATGCGGCGTTGCAGCCGGCGCCGCTCCGGCTTTCCCGCGTGCTCCATGCACGGCGCGAGACCGTGTTCAAGGCCTGGAGCACGGCGGAGCATGTGAAGAGCTGGTTCAGCCCGGCGAGCTACACCGTGCCCGAGGCCATCGTCGAGATGGAGGTCGGCGGCCGGTTCGAGGTGTGCATGCGGGCGCCCACGGGCGAACGGCACTGGACGCGCGGCCGCTTCGTCGAGGTGGTGCCGCTCACTCGGCTGGTGATCGACATGCACGCCGTCGACGGCGCCGGCAAACCCCTTTTCCGCGCCTATACCGAGGTCAATTTCTCCGACGCGCCCTGCGGCACGCAGTTGGATGTGGTGCAGACCTACACCTTCATCGATCCGTCGATGGCGGCACCGATGGTGGCGGGAGCGCCCGAAGGATGGCGCACCACGCTCGAGAAGCTGGAGAAGGAGGTCGTGCGCATGCAAGGCGGATCGGAGACCGGCGTCAGGTCGGTGGTGCACGCGACCTTCCATCTGGAGCGCACTTATTCAGCCCCGGTGGCGCGGGTGTGGCAGGCGCTCACCGACGTGGCGGCCAAGCAGAGATGGTTCGGCGGCACGGGCGGCAGATGGGAGTTGATCGAGCGGCAGATGGATGTGCGCGTCGGCGGGCGCGAGCGGCTCAAGGGACGGTGGGAGGGCGGAATCGTCTCCACCTTCGACGCCGTCTATCATGACGTCATCCCGAACCAGCGGCTGGTCTACACCTACGAGATGCATCTCGACGACAAGAAGATCTCGGTGTCGCTGGCGACCATGCAGCTCCAGGCCGAGGGCGGGAAGACCACGCTCATGGTCACCGAGCAGGGCGCCTTCCTCGACGGCTATGACGATGCCGGCTCGCGCGAGCACGGCACCGGCCATCTGCTCGACGCGCTGGGGGCGTCGCTGGTCGATTAAACGGAGCCTGGCCTACCAGTACGGCGCCTCCAGCGGCCAATGCAGCGGCAATCCCAGCACGGCGTAGTGGCTGCCCTCCCCGTCCCGCTCGCGCGCCGGCAGATCCGGCCGGTGCGAGAGCGCGGTGTAGTGGGCGATGAGGGTCCGCCGCTCGATGCCGGGGGCGGCGGGCTTGGTGCCGCGATGCATGAGGCCGCCATGCCAGATCAGCACATCGCCCTTCTCGGCGAGAAAGCGTTCGGATCTGGCGCCGCGCGCCGCGATCTCGGCCTCGACCGCCGGCACCACATATTTCTGGGTGAGGGTCGGCCAGAGATGCGCCTCGTTCTTGGCGGCAAGCTCGGCATGATCGGCCTCGGTCATGCAGGCCTGCACCCGCTCGCCGCGCAGCAGCGGCCAGCGATGGCTGCCCGGGATATATTCGAACGGCCCCGATTCCGGCGTGATCCGGTCGAGCGCGATCCAGGCGGCGGCGTACCAGCAATTGACGAAGGGCGGGTTGAGGTAATCATCCTGGTGCCAGTCGCGCTCGGTCGAGACCCAGCCGGTGAGGTTGAGATGGAGCAGCATCTCCTCGCCGATAAGGTCGCGCATCACCTGCATCAGCGGGCGATGGAGCGAGAGGCGGCGCAGTTCCGGCACATGCTCGTAGGGCTGCGGCGTCATCCAGCCGCCCGGCCGGCCCATGCGCTCGCGCACCGCGACATAGGGATCGATGACATGGTCGGGCACGAAGCCCCGGAGGATCACGACGCCGTCGCGGTGCCAGTCGCACTGGAGCGGACTGAGGCCCGCCGGATCGACATCCGGCCGGTCGAGCGGCGGGCGCGTCGCCGGGTCGGGCGTCTCGGCCAGATCCGAGAAGCGGATCGCGGGCTTGCCGCGCATGGCCCGCCGCGCGGCGCCGAGCAGGCCGGAAAGCATCGCGCTCAGCGCTGCCGTCCGTCGGCCGTGCCGACCGCGCCATAGAGATCGGGCCGGCGGTCGCGGAACACGCCCCAGGCGTCGCGCTGGCGGCGGATCTGGCCGAGATCGAAGCTCGCGGTCAGCACCGCCTCCTCCTCGCGGCCGGCCTCGACCAGCTTGGCGCCGGTCGGATCGGCGATGAAGGAGGAGCCGTAGAAATTCGTGGTCGAGGCGAGGCCGATCTCATGGCCGATCCGGTTGGAGGCGACGAGCGGCATGAGATTGGCGCCGGCATGGCCCTGCATCACCCGCTGCCAATGATCGCGGCTGTCGAGCGTCGCATCCTGCGGCTCGGAGCCGATGGCGGTCGGGTAGAACAGCAGCTCCGCCCCGGTCAGCGCCATGGCGCGCGCGGCCTCCGGGAACCATTGGTCCCAGCAGATGCCGACCCCGATCCGGCCGAAGCGGGTCGGCCAGACCTTGAAACCGGTATCGCCGGGCCGGAAATAATATTTCTCCTGATAGCCCGGCCCGTCGGGGATATGGGATTTCCGGTAGAGGCCGAGCTGCGACCCGTCGGCATCGATGACCATGATGCTGTTGTAATAGGCGTTGTTCGCCTGCTCGAAGAAGCTGACCGGCAGCACCACCTCGAGCTCGCGCGCCAAGGCGGAGAATCTGGCCAGCGTCGGATTGCCCTCGGCCGGTATCGCCTCGGCGAACCATTCCGGCACCTGGTCCTTGCAGAAATAGGGCAGCTCGAACAGCTCGGGCAACAGGATGATGTTCGCGCCGGACGCCGCCGCCTGGCGCACCATCGAGGCCGCCTTCTCGATATTGGCATTGCGATCGTCGCTGACGGCGAACTGGGTCGCCGCGACCGTGACCTTGGTCATTTCGCCTCCGGAACGAGCGCGGCCGGACCAGCCGGCTGCTGCTGGGTGATGCAATGGATGCCCCCGCCGCCTTCGAGGATATCGAGCGCCGGCACCTGGACGACCCGGCGGCCGGGAAAGGCTCGGCTCAGGATCTCGGCGGCTTCGGCATCGAGCGGATCGTCGAAGGACGGCACGACGACGCCGCCGTTGGTCAGATAGAAATTCACATAGGTCAGCACAAGGCGCCCGGCATCGGTCATGCGCCGGGCCGGCAGCGGCAGCCCGATGATCTCGAGCGTCCGGCCTTGCGCGTCGCGCGCCTTGCGCAGCCGCTCTATATTGTCGGTGAGCGGCCGGTAATTGGCGTCGGCGGGATCGTCGCAGGTCGCGGTGATGACCGCGCCGGGCCGGGCGAAGCAGGTGATGTCGTCGACATGCCCGTCGGTATGGTCGTTCTCCAGCCCCTCGCCGAGCCAGATCACCTTGCGCACGCCCAGCCACTCCATCAGCGCCCGCTCGATCTCGGGCTTGGTCAGATGCGGGTTGCGGTTGGGGTTGAGCAGGCATTGCTCGGTGGTGACGAGCGTGCCGTCGCCATCGGTATGGATCGAGCCGCCTTCGAGCACAAAGGGCGCCTCGAACGCGGCCATGCCCTGCGTAGCCAGGATGCGTCCGGCGAGCTTGGCATCCTGGTCATAGGGCGGAAACTTGCCGCCCCAGGCGTTGAAGCGCCAAGCCGCGCCGGCGACATGGCCGCTCGCATCGACCAGGAAGGTCGGCCCCGAATCGCGAACCCAGGAATCGTCGAGCGGCATCGGCACGATCTCGACCGAGGAACCGCAGGCAGAGCGCGCGGCCTCCACATCCTCGGGACGCGCCAGCATCGAGATCGGCTCGAACCCGGCGATCGCCCGCGCCACGGCGGCGAAGGCGGCCTTCGCCTCGGCCTCGCGCCCGTTCCACAGATCGGTCCGGCACGGCCAGGCCATCCAGCTCCGCGCGTGCGGCGCCCATTCGGCCGGCATATGGAAGCCCGCCGCAGCCGGCGTGAGCGATGTGGATGGAGGCATGGGTAATAGAGATCCCGGAGGCGACGAAGCGGCGCATCTTACCCGCCATGCAAGCCGCTTCGCCAGCCCGAGTTCAGCCGGCGGAAATTCTACGATCCCGTGCGCGCCCAGAGCTTCGCCCGCGCCTTCTCCGCCTCGGGCGAGCGCGGCTTGTCGAGGAAGAGGCGCGGCCGGGACGCGTCGGACGGGAACACGGTCTCATCGGACTTGTCGTCTTCGTCGACGAAATCGGGGGCGAGGATGTTGGGGTTGGCGGCACCGGTCCAGTCGGTGATGTCGCTGATGATCTCGGGCCGGAGCACATAGTCGATGAAGGTGCGCGCCGCGTCCGGATCGGCGGCGTTGGCCGGGATCGCCAGCACGTCGATCCAGCGGCGCACATGCTCCTTGGGAATGACGTAGAGGATGTCCGGCCCGTCATCCTGCTCGCCGGCGCGGCTCTTGGCGTCGCTCACCACCGTCGAGGGACCGAAGCCGACGCACAGCTTGCCGGCGGCGAGGCGGTCGATGAAATCATTGACCGGCAGGCGCTTCACGATCGGCTTCAGCTTGGCCAGCAGCTCGGCGGCGCGGGCGAGCGCATGCTCGTCCTCGGTCGAGGGATCGAGGCCGAGATAGGACAGAACGGCCGGCAGATCATCTTCCGGCGTATTCGCCATGGCGATGCCGCAGGCGGCGGCGCGCTCGGCCAGCGCCGGATCGAAGATCAGCGCCAAGCTGTCGAGCGGCGCGTCCGGCATCGCCGCCTTGAGGGCGGCCACATTGATGGCGAGGCCGGAGGTGCCCCAGAGATAGGGCACGGCGAGCTGGTTGCCGGGATCGTAGGGCGCGACCGCCTGCAGGACCTCGGGATCGAGATTGGCGTCGTTCGAAAGCTGGTCGGGCTGGACCGGCTGCAGCAGATGCTCGGCGCCGGCGCGCGCCAGCACCGGCACGGCCGCCGCCACCACTAGATCCCAGCCTTCCTTGTTGCCGGCGCGGAGCGCCTTCAGCAGCTCCTCGTTGGTCTGGTAAAGATCATAGGTGACCTCGATGCCGGTCTCGGCCTCGAACTTCTGGATCGTGTCGTCGGCGATGAAATCCGGCCGATTCGCTAAATGCAGGCTCTTGCCCCCGGCGCACGCCGGCGCGTCGGCCAGAAGCAGCAGGAACGGCAATGCGGCAGCACCCCGACCCACCCAGCGAAACCCGAACAGCATGCTACCCCCGTCCCCGCGACCGGCCTGATATGGCGCAAAACCGGGCAGCGTCATAGCCATTCCGGACGAAACACGCAATTTCGCGAAAAGGCGCGGCTTGCCCCGCCGGCCGGCGGCGGGCAGCATCGGCGCATGATCTTCCGCCTTTTGCGCGCGACTTGCCTCGGCCTGGTCATGACGATCGCGGCCGGTCCCGCGCATGCCGAGCCCGGCAGCGATTTCCATCCAGCCGTCTGCGCGCTTTCCGGTATCCCGGCGGACGCCGCGGCGCGCATCACCTGCGGCACCGTGGCCGTGCCGCGGCTCTATGAGCATCCCGAAGCCGGCAGCCTGTCGCTCGCCGTCGCGATCATCCATCCCATGGGCGAGGCGCTGCATGATCCGGTGCTCTATCTCCAGGGCGGTCCCGGCTTCCCGCTGCTCGACCAGGCCGACTATCTGCTGCATCAGATCCTGGCGCCGCGGCGCGACCTGATCCTAGTCGATCAGCGCGGCACCGGCCGCTCGGAACCGCATTTCTGCACCGGGGGAACCGGCGCGCTGCTGGCGGCGCTGGCGCAGGGCGGCCCAGCAGCCACGCTCGGCGCCGGCTTCGAATCCGTCTATGCCGCCTGCCGCGCCGAGATCCTGAAGGCGGGTGCGGCCGGCTGGTTCGGCACGGACGTGACCGTGGCCGATATGGAGCGGGTGCGCGCCGCCTTCGATATCGGCGAATGGAATCTCTATGGCGTGTCCTACGGCACGACCGTGGCGCTGGCCATGGCCGACCAGCATCCGCGGAGCATTCGCGCGGCCCTGCTCGATTCGGCCTATCCGCCCGAGCCGCTGCCCGAGAGCCGGAAGCGGCGCTTTGAGGAAACGCTCGCCCTGCTGTTCCGCCTGTGCGCCGCCGATGCCGGCTGCAACGGAGCCTATCCGGCGCTCGACCGCCTCTATGCCGACACGCTGCGCCGGCTGGACGAGGCGCCGCTCGCCGTCGTGATGCCCGCCGACCTGGCGCTGCCCGACAACCGCATGGTCCTGTCGGCAGCCGAATTCGAGATCGTGAGCTTCCTCGCCCTCTATGAAGGCGGCGGCTGGAGCCGGCTTCCCGCCTTCATCGCCGCCGCCCATGACCGCGCCGCCGACCAGCTGGAACCGCTCATGGCCGGCCTCGTGCGCTGGTTCGGCCAGGAGAGCCTCGGCACGATGCTGGCGGTGCAATGCCGCGACCGGCCGGTTGACGGGCAGGCGCATCGCGGCAGCCTGCTCGACCTGCTCAATGCCGGCGGCCGCATCTGCGCTGGTTGGCCGCTCGCGGGACCGACGCCGCGGATCCGGCCGGGCCTGCCCGTGCCCACCCTGTTCCTTTCAGGCGCACTCGATCCGGTGACGCCGCCTTCGTTCGCCCGCCAGGCGGCGCTGGCGATCGGGCGGTCGGCGAACTGGCTCGAGTTGCCCAATACCGGCCATGGCGTGCAGCATGCGAGCCTGTGCGGCGCGATCCTGGTCTGGCAGTTCTTCCGCGCGCCCTATCGGCGGGTCGATGACGGCTGCGTCGAGACGATCCCGCCGCTGCGCTTCATCGAGGCGGTCCAGACGCCGGTGGTGGCGCCATAGGGATTGGGGTCAATTAGACTCGCGTTTAGGACCATA
The DNA here is from genome assembly GCA_035539155.1 of Aliidongia sp. Lineage (GTDB taxonomy): Bacteria > Pseudomonadota > Alphaproteobacteria > ATCC43930 > CGMCC-115725 > JAXDMU01. Next base: position 223,682 of record DATLIZ010000023.1, read on the forward strand.
CTCTCCAGACCTCAGCACCACCGAACAGGCCTTCGCCAAAATCAAGCTCTGGATGCGGAAGGCCCGGAAACGAACGATCGAGGAGACATGGCGATATGTGGGCCATCTCGTCGCCACCATCAGACCCGATGAATGCGGAAACTACTTCGCAAGGGCTGGATATGCTTCCGTCGAAATATGAAAGACTCTAGATTTTCGCATCTTTCCGGCAACTGTTCGAGATCGATTGATGACCAGCGGCGCGCCACAACGGCCCGACAGTGTGCTCGAAGCTGAGATAGTGCGGGTCCAGAAGGCTATCCAAGTCTGGGCCGAAGCCCATGACCTCTGGTTCGATTGCAGCTTCAAATCGTATCTTAGGCATGTCAACGGTGAACCCAGCGATCCGCCTATCGTCACCCTACTTATCTGTGAGGGTGGCCTTTATCCAGTGCTCGGTGGCGAGGATCCCGAAGGCCATGAGGAGGAATTCCGCGCATTGCTCGATAAGCTTGGGTATTTTTACGAAAAGATCGATGGCGTAACAGTTGCGATCTATCCCGAAGATCCGTCCCTCTCATCCGCCTTTGCCGATTATTTCCACTGGCAATGGGTGTGCAGCTTGATCATGGAGGACACCGCCGACGTTTATCACGAGCTTTACGACCATTTCACACGCCGGCCCGAAGATCTCAATCGGCTTCATTGGCGCGACTTCGAGATTCTCCTTTCTCGCATCTTCCAGAACCAGGGCTTCGAGACCGAGCTTGGACCGGGCCGGAACGATGGCGGTGTTGATCTCAGGCTGTGGCAGCGCGACCCGATCGGTGACATCCTCACCCTTGTGCAAGCCAAGCGCTACGCCGTAGGCAATAAGATCGATCTAACCCAGGTTGCCGCACTCTATGGTGTCAGCGCGGTGGAGGGCGCTGATAAAGCACTATTCGTCACTACATCAAGCTACGCTCCAGCAGCCCAGCGTTTTGCGGTCCGAACCTCGGGATTGGTTGAGCTTGCTGAAAGGTGTGACATCGTGGAGTGGTGCGCACGAGCAACGGCGGGCATCATTGCCGATAAATCGTCGCTCGTCTCGCCTACCTCGGTCAGCCGAATCATTGTTGAGGTCACTGGCCGCAAAGATCCGCGCATCCTTACGACAAGTTATGGATATAACAGGGTTCTCAATGACTTCGCCCTGGTCATAAAAGAGACCAAGCACGCCGCGCTTCTTATGCGATTGCCCAACAGTACAATCTCAGACGATGGTTATGGACAGCGCGGGCTTGAGGTGCCGCAGCTCGACGGAACGACTATTTCTCGACTTAGGAGTGATTTGGTGTGGCGCACGAAGCGCAAGGTGCATGATGGGCGCGTTTCTTATTGGGATGGCTCGCACCTCTTCCATGCTTGGGACGGAGAGCCGAGGCCCTTCGATCTCATGGATTAAGTTCGCTCAGCCCTCCAGTCGAGGGAGCAGCAATGCTCGACTGAACCGGTCACGCACGATGGCCGCCGCAACCGCCGGGACGTCCGATTTCGGGAGGCTCGGAAGCTGACTCGAACGCACGCTTCGGCTGCAACCCGGACGAATCAGGCGCAAATCCCCATCTACTCCATCGCGCCGCCTTTAAACACCCCCCTCCCGGTCGCGCTCGCGCTTCGATGCGGGGATATGAACCCGGCGGTGCTGGAAATCGAAGAACAGCGTGCCATGGATGCCGAGCACGTCGGCCTTGGCGATGGGGCGCGTCCAGATCGGGGTCAACAGCGGGACCGATTGGGCGATGCCCAGGCGGTCGAACACATCCTCGGCCAGCTCGATATCCTGGCCCGGCATCGGAAACAGCGCGGTGAACTCCTGCGGCATAGCGCGGAAGACGCTGAAGGTGCAGTTGCGCGCCGAACTGATGACCTGGATGTTGCGCCAGCCGCCCTCGGGCGGATCGGGCTCGACATAGGTGCCGGCGGCGAGCTTCTGCTGCGCCTCGTTGAGGTGGCGGCTGGCCCAGTCGCGCTCGCGCATGGTCGGCGGCAGGAACTCGCGCCGGTCCTCGGCCTCGAACAGCAGCGTGCCGTCGATGCCGCGCAGCTGCTGCTTGAGGATCGGCCGCTGCAGGACCGCGCCCAGCAATTCGTCGGCCCGCTCGCCGATGCGGTCGGCGAGATGGGCCGCGATCTCGATATCCTGCCCGTCGCCCGGGAAGATCTCCGAGAACTCCTCGGGATTCGCCCGCCAGAACCCGAAGCTGCCGGTCAGACGGCCATCGATGAACTGGATGGTTTTGAGATCCTCGGTCACGGCGCCGCACCTCCTGACTCACCTTGTCCGATCCCACCATGGCGGGCATGGTTGTAAAAAGGCGTAAACGCGGGAGAAAGAGATGACCGACGATATCGCATTGCTGTCCGCCGCGGAACTGGCCCGGGCCTTCCGCCGGCGCACGCTGTCGCCGGTCGAAGCCGCCCGCGCCGCGTTCGCCCGCATTCACGCCCTCGACGGCAAGGTCAACGCCTTCTGCCATCTCGACGAGGCGGGGGCACTCGCCGCCGCCGCCGACGCCGAGGCGCGCTACGGCCGGGGCGAGCCGCTGTCGCCGATCGACGGCGTGCCGACCACGGTCAAGGATCTGATCCTGGCCAAGGGCTGGCCGACGCTGCGCGGCTCGCTCCTCGTCGACAAGGACCAGCCCTGGATCGAGGATGCCCCCGCGGTCGCCCGCCTGCGCGCGGCCGGTGCCGTGCTGCTGGGCAAGACGACCACGCCGGAATTCGGCTGGAAGGGCGTCACCGACAGCAGGCTCACCGGCATCACCCGCAACCCCTGGAACACGGGGCGCACGCCGGGCGGCTCGTCGGGAGGGGCCGCGGTCGCGGCGGCGCTGGGCATGGGGGCACTCCATATCGGCACCGACGGCGGCGGCTCGATCCGCATCCCCGCCTCCTTCACCGGCATCTTCGGCCTCAAGCCCTCCTACGGGCGCGTGCCGGCCTATCCGTCGAGCCCGTTCGCCTCGGTCGCCCATGTCGGGCCGATGACGCGGACCGTCACCGACGCCGCGCTGATGCTCAACGTCCTGGGCCTGCCCGATCATCGCGATTTCTACGCGCTGCCCTACGAGATGCGCGACTGGACGATCGGAATCGATGGCGGCGTCGCCGGCTGGCGCATCGGCTTCGCCGACACGATCAACGACGAGGCGGTCGATCCGGAAATCGCCAAGCGCGTGGCCGAGGCCGCCAACAAATTCGAGGCGCTGGGCGCCAAGGTCGAGCCGTTCGAGTTCAAGCTGCCCGGCATCGGCGGCGCCTTCTCGATCCATTGGCTGTCGGGTGCGGCCGCCCTCCTCGACAATTTCACGGCGGAGCAGCGCCGGGAGATCGATCCGGGCTTGCAGCGTTTCGCCGAGGAAGGGCGCCGATTCTCGGCCGTGCAATATCTGAGTGCCGTGAAGGCGCGCGAGAACTACACCCACACCGTCAATCGGCTGTTCGAGCGCTTCGACCTGATCCTGACGCCGAGCATGCCGATCACCGCCTTCGAGGCCGGGCAGGACGTGCCGACGAGCGGCCCCTTCGCCGGCTGGACCGGCTGGACGCCGTTCAGCCACCCCTTCAACCTGACCCGCCATCCGGCCGCCTCGATCCCGTGCGGGTTGGTCGACGGCATGCCGGTCGGGCTTCAGCTCGTCGGGCCGAGCCTGCGCGAGGATGTGGTGTTCCGCGCCGCCCGTGCCTTCGAGAGCGCGATGCCGATCGCGCTGCCGAAGCTCGAAGCCTGAGGATCTATTCTGCCGCGGCGTAGCTGATGGGCTGCTTCAGCCGCGGCCGGAAACGGATCAGCGCCACGCCGACGAGCAGCCAGATCGCGACGATATAGGGCAGGAAGGCCTGGGCTCCGTCGGGGATGGGGTAGAGGCTGTTCCAGAGCGGCCAGAGCAGCATCGCCGTGCCGAGCAGGCCGATGCCGCACCAGATCGGGCTCCGGCTGCGGAAAGCGTCGATCGCCTGGGCCGTGGTCACGCCCATGTAGACGAGGAGAAGCGCCAGGATGCCGACGGTGAAGAAGGCGCCGGCATAGTCCGTGGGGCCCATCAAGGCGCCGAAGGTCAGCAGGCCGATCACATTGAGGGAACCGAGCAGCAAGATCGCCCGCGTCGGCGTGCGATGGCGCGGGTGCAGCACGGCAACGCCCGAGCCCAGCCCCGACTGGCCCAGCGCATAGAGGATGCGTGCCGCCGCCGCGAGCGCGCCGGCGATGCCGGCCGTACCGGAGATCGCCGCCGCGAAATCCATGAAGGCGCCGAAGGTGCCGAAGATGTACCGGGTGGAGAGATCGTCGAGCGGCGCATCGGACTTGGCCAGCATGTCGATATTGTCGAGACCGTAGCCGAGGATCTGCGCATACGAGACCAGCACGAAGAACAGCCCGCATAAGACGATCGTGCCGATGACCGCGAGCGGAATGGCGCGCTTGGGATTATGGGTTTCTTCGCCCAGCGTCGCCGCCCCCTCGAAGCCGGCGAAGGCGATGATGGCGAAGGCGAGGCCGAATCCCACACCCGTCCAGCCATGCTCGGGATCCGGCTGGAAAGGCACGATCGAAAGGTGCGTCTGCGTCAGGATCACCGCCGACAGCACCAGTGCGGCCAGCACGGAGACCACTTCCAGCACCAGGAGCAGCCGGGCGGCGACCTTGGCGTCGTTCCAGACCAGCCAGATCGAAAGCAGCGCTGCGGCGAGGCCGATCGCCAGCCATAGATACGGCGCCTCGATGCCGAAATGGGCGAGGCCCGTCGCGGTGAAGGATCCGACCAGCGCCACCGAAGCCGCCGAGCCCACGGCATAGAACAGCAGGAGCATCCAGCCGGCGGCGAAGCCCCAGCGCGGCCCCAGGACGAGGCCGACATAGGCATAGACCGATCCGACATGCGCCACCTTGCGGCTGAAGGCGACGAAGGACAGGCCGACGAGCACGGCCACGAAAGCGCCGATCAGGAACGCCAGCGGCGTCGCGCGCCCGGCGGACTGCGCCATCAGGATCGGGGCGAAGGACATGGCGCCCGTGGGCGCGATCAACGAAAGCGAGAGGCTGAAGGCCTCGACCGTGCCCAATCGGCGCAGCAAACCCGGCATGCTGATTTCCCCTGCTTGTAGATCCAGCGATCTGCTGAAATATCATCCGGTATGTTGGCCGCTCGAGGATGGCGGCCTTCATCTTCTCTTGCTCGTTCGTGAATATCGCGCCGGTACTACGGTCGGGTTTCGCGGGGAAATCTTTTCGTTACGATTGAAACGCGGCGTGAATTTCTTCGCCCGCGTGCCGGGCGACGGCAGGCGTCCCTTTGACCAGGACCCGCGTCATGGTAGGCAAAAAGCATTCGGCCGGCTCTCCCCCGGAGTCCGCCCAGGCCGATCGCATCGCCGGGACCCGACAGGACCATCCGCATGAACAGCGAAGAATTCCGCCGCTTCGGTCATCAGCTCATCGATTGGCTGGCCGACTATCACGAAAGCATCGCCGACCGCCCGGTGCAATCGCGCGCTCGGCCGGGCGAGATCGCGGGCGCCCTGCCCGGCTCGCCGCCCGAGCGTGCCGAACCGTTCGAGCAGGTGCTGGCCGATCTCGACCGGCTGGTGGTGCCGGGCCTCACGCACTGGCAGCATCCGAGCTTCTTCGGCTATTTCCCGGCCAATGCGTTGCCGGCGGGCGTGCTGGGCGATCTGGTCAGCACAGGGTTGGGCGTGCTCGGCCTGTCATGGCAATCGGGGCCGGCGATCACCGAGATCGAGGAGGTGACGACCGGCTGGGTCCGGCAGATGATCGGGCTGTCGGCGGCTTGGAGCGGCGTCATCCAGGACACCGCCTCGACCAGCACGCTGGTGGCGCTCATCTGCGCGCGCGAGCGCACGACTGGTTACGGCTTCGCCCGCGGCGGGCTTCAGGGCGAGACGCGGCCGCTCGTCGTCTATGGCACGGAGCACAGCCACAGCTCGATCGCCAAGGCGGCCCTGCTCGCGGGCTTCGGCCGCGAGACGCTGCGGCTCGTCCCGTCCGGCCCCGACTACGCCATGGATGCGGCGGCGCTGGAACGGATGGTCGCGGCGGATCTGGCGGCAGGGCTGGTACCCTGCGCCATCGTCGCCACTACCGGCACCACGGCCGTGACCGCGATCGACCCGCTGGCACCGATCGCCGAGATCGCCCGGCGCCACGGCATCTGGCTCCATGTCGATGCCGCGATGGCCGGCGGCGCCATGATCCTGCCCGAATGCCGCTGGATGTGGGACGGCATCGAGGGCGCCGACAGCCTGGTGGTGAACGCGCATAAATGGCTGGGCGTGCCGTTCGACTGCTCGCTCTATTTCGTGCGCGACCCGGAGCATCTGGTGCGCGTCATGGCGACCAATCCGAGCTTCCTCCAATCCTCGGTCGATGGCGAGGTGCGCAATCTGCGCGATTGGGGCATCCCGCTCGGCCGCCGCTTCCGCGCGCTCAAGCTGTGGTTCGTGATCCGCGAGCAGGGCGTCGAGGGCCTCCGGGCGCGGCTGCGGCGGGACATGGCGAACGCCGCCTGGCTCGCCGCCGAGGCCGAGGCGGCGCCGGGCTGGCGGGTGCTGGCGCCGGTGCGGCTCCAGACCGTCTGCCTGCGGCACGAGCCGCCGGGGCTCGACGGCGAGGCGCTCGACCGCCATACGCGCGACTGGGCCGAACGGGTGAACCGATCGGGTGCGGCCTATCTGACCCCGGCCGTGCTCGACGGGCGCTGGATGGTCCGCGTCTCGGTGGGTGCGATCAAGACCGAGGCCGAGGATGTGGCCCGGCTGTGGCGGGTGATGCGGGATCTCGCCGAGACGGCGGCGCAGGCGAATTGACGGGTGATCATGGCGCGCACGGCGGGCCAAACCTGACGAAACGGGGCCAGGGACCCGTTTTCGAACTTATCAGGGCTCGATGACGTAAACATGCCCCGTATAAACACAATACCGCATAGATTAATTGCAATAGACAAAACCGAAACGGTGAACAATCTAAGAGAGTTATAAGCCGACACTCCCATCCGGCTGCACAAATTGCAATTTAGAGGTAATTGAGATACGCCAAATATCGGACGAATACTAACCTACGCTTGTACTCGTCAGCTTAAGAACCATCTTCCCTTCTCAGCACGGATTTTGAATAGACACGCCTTTTCAAAGCGCGCGGGAGGTCATCGATGCCGAGAGTCAAAAGTAAAACCCTACGTGACCAAGCCGCATTGGCCCGGTGCCAAGCATGTGAAACCAGCGATGCCGAAATGGCCGCCATATTGCGTAAGCTCGCGATCGCCTATGACGATGCTGCGGCGATGATCAGCGTCGACGACCGTCCCGCTCGCGTCCCACACTTGTCGAGCCGACGGCCGTCAATGCACGCGTCTACTGTGCCCATATCATCGCGAGCGTTATTATTGCCCAATGCGCGCGACCTGGCGCTGATCCCGGCGCTCAGCGCAGCTTCGCTCCCTTGTCGGTGACGACATCGAGGAACTCGCCCGCGACCTTGTTGATATATTCGACATCGGCGGGTTTGTTGGCGCTGGCGGCGACATGGCCTTGCACCGACGGGATCGGCATCAGCCGGGCGTCGGGGATGAGCCGGGCCGCCTCCTGCGCCTCCTGGACCGGGTTGTAGAGATCGAGATCGCCGGCGGTGATGAGGAGCGTCTTGGCTTTGATGGCCTTCAGCGCCTGCCGATAATCGCCCTTGAAGCCGGGCGTGGTGCCGACATCGTGGCGGTCATAGGCCCAGGTCTGGGCGATCCAGTCATTGGCATCGAAGCCGCTCTTGAGCACGGCATCCTCCTGCGCCTGGATCCAGGGCAGCACGTCGAGCGGGTTCGGGAACTCGCCCCTGAGCGCCTCGGGCGTGTGCGTCGCCAGCACCTGCAGCACGTCGGCCCGCGCGCGCCAGCCCTTCTCCGGCTGCTTGTCGTAATTGCCGCCGTTGAAGGCGGCGTCCGACATCAGGGCCTTGCGCGTCGTCTCGTTGACCGCGATCGACCAGGGCGAGGTGCGCGCCATCGGCGTCATGGCGATGAGCGCATCCATCTCGTCCGGGTGGCTCACCCCCCATTGCAGCGCCTGCATGCCGCCCATGGAGGCGCCGGCGACCGCGACCAGATGCTGGATGCCCAGATGCTCCAGCAGCAATTGCTGCGACTGCACCATGTCGCGGATGAGGAAATGCGGGAAGGCCGTGCCATGCTGGCTCTTGCTGTTGCTGGGCGAGGTCGTGAGCCCGTTGCCGATGGCGTTGGTGCAGATGACGAAATATTTGTCGGTATCGAGCGCCTTGCCCGGGCCGATCATGAAATCGAGCCGGTGATGATTGCCGCTGATCGCCGTCACCATCAGGATCGCGTTCGACTTCTTGTCGTTGAGCGTGCCGCGCGTGACATAGGCGATCGAGAAATCCTTGATCACCTCGCCGCTCTCGAGCTTGAGATCGCCGATCTCGTAACGCTGCAGCGCCGGTTCGGTCTGGGCCAGCGCAGGCCCCGCCATCGCCAGCAGCGCCGCCGCCGCCAGCCCCATGAATTTCCGTCTCAAGATCATTTCCCCCGCGTTGCGTCGCCTCGCACCGGCCGAGCATAATGCCTCCGACGACAAGGGCCAACGGGCGCGGCGGCAAAGCACGGGCCGACGGGCTGGCCCCTCCTTCTCCTCGACTTCCGGCGCACCACATGATACGGGGCGATGGACAGCGGCTCCGCCGCCCGAGCCGACACCGGAGGATACCTGAAGTGAGCGATCGTCTACCCTATATCCGTTCCGACGAAGAAGATGACGATACGCCGGAGCAAGATGCCAAGAAGCCCGACGCGGCTCCCGTGAACGAGCTCGAATCCCGCCTGTTCAAGGGCCGCAAGGTCATGATTTTCGGCGAGGTCAACGACAAGCTCGCCCGCGATGTGAGCGCCCGGCTGCTGACGCTCGCCGAGGAATCGGGCAAGCCGATCGATGTCTTCGTCAACTCGCCTGGCGGCCATGTCGAATCCGGCGACACGATCCACGACATGATCAAGTTCGTGCAGACGACGGTGCCGGTGCGCCTGGTCGGTACGGGCTGGGTCGCCTCGGCCGGCGCCCATATCTTCCTCGCCGGCGAGAAGAAGCTGCGCTTCTGCCTGCCCAATACGCGCTTCCTGCTGCATCAGCCGCTGGGCGGCATCCGCGGCCAGGCGACCGATATCGACATCGAGGCGCGCGAGATCATCAAGATGCGCGAGCGCCTGGCCCAGATCATCGCCGCCGAGACCGGCCAGCCGATCGAGCGTGTCCGCCGCGATTGCGAGCGCAATTACTGGATGTCGGCCCACGAGGCGATCGAGTACGGCATGATCAGCAAGGTCATCAGCACGCTCGAAGAGCTGCGCTGAAAGATACATCCTACTCCCCGATCGCCGCCCCCGCCGGGCGGCGATCGTCGTGGGCGCCATAGACGAAGCCGGGCTTGAGCGCGCCGCTCAGGGCCGCATCATTGCCCGACGAAGCCGGGCCGCCGGCATCGCCGCCGCGCCCGATCGCGATCAGTTCGGCGGCCCCCCAGGAAGTCTGCTCGGTCAGCTTGTAGCCCATCGCCTGCAAGAGCTTCATCGTGTCCGCCGACAGGCCGAGCGGCTCGTAATAGACCTCGTCGGGCAGCCATTGATGATGCAGGCGCGGCGCGTCGACCGCCTGCCGCGGCTCCATGCCGTGATCGACGATATTGAGGATGGCTTCGAGCGTGATCGTGATGATGCGCGAGCCGCCCGGGCTGCCCAGCACCAGGAACACCTTGCCATTCTTGGTGACGAGGGTCGGCGCCATCGAGGAGAGCGGCCGCTTGCCCGGCTGGATGAAATTGGCCTTGTCCTGGACGAGCCCGAACATGTTGGGGACACCGCGCTTGACGGTGAAATCATCCATCTCGTCATTGAGCAGGAAGCCGGTGCCGGGCGCCATGACCGCGGCGCCGAACAGGCCGTTGATCGTGTAGGTGACGGAAACGGCGTTGCCGGCCTGATCCACCACCGAATAATGGGTCGTGTCGGTCTGCTCATGCGGCTCGGCGCCGGGATGGACCGCGGATGACGGCGTTGCCTTATCGGGGAGGATCTGCGCGCGGATCGCCGCGGCGTAATCCTTGGATAGGAGGCGATCGAGCGGGTTGGCGACGAAATCCGGATCGCCCAGATAGGTGTTGCGGTCGAGATAGGCGTGCCGCATCGCCTCGATCATGACGTGGACGGAAGCGGCCGAATGAAAGCCCATGGCCTTCATGTCGTAGCCTTCGAGCACGTTCAGGATCTCGCAGAGAGTAGTACCGCCGGCGCTGGGCGGCGGCGCCGACATCACCTCGTAGCCGCGATAGGAACAGCGCAGCGGCGCCGTCTCCTCGATCTTGTAGCGGGCGAAATCCTCGGCCGTGAGGATGCCGCCGCCGGCCTTGGACGCGGCCTCGACGGCCGCCGGGATCCGGCCTTTGTAGAAGGCGTCCGGCCCGTCCTCGGCGATCGCTTCGAGCGTGGCGGCGAGATCCGCCTGCACCAGCCGGTCACCCGGCTCGAAGTTGCTCCCGTCGGCGCGCAGGAAGATCCGAGCCGCCGCGGGATCGCCGCGGAGGCGCCTGGCCATATAGTCCATGATGTCGGTATCGCCGAGCGTCAGCTCGAAGCCCTCGCGGGCAAGGCGGATGGCGGGCGCCATCACCTTGGCGCGCGGCAGGCTGCCATATTCCTTGAGCGCCGTGTCGAGCCCCAGGACCGTGCCGGGCACGGCGACCGATTTATAGCCGTAGCGGCTGGCGGCCGGCACCGGATTGCCCGAGGCGTCGAGATACATGGTCTCGGTCGCCGCCATCGGGGCGGTCTCGCGGAAATTCAGGAAGCGGTCGCGCCCATCGGCCAGATGGACCAGCATGAAACCGCCACCGCCGATATTGCCGCAACAGGCATTAACCACCGCCTCGGCATAGCCGACCGCGACCGCGGCATCGACGGCGTTGCCGCCCGCGCGCAGGATCTCGGCGCCGATCTCTGACGCCAGGTGCTGAGAGCTCACCACCATGCCGTGCTGCGCCTCGACCGCCAGCGGCGTGGCCGCCACGGCCCGTCCAGACAAGGCGAGCAGCCCCGCGCACAGCAGCGGTGAGAGCTTCATCCGATCGTGTCCCCCGGTACGAAATCGCGCGGCTCGACGCCGAGACGTAAACGCATCTCGGCAATATCGAAATCCTTATCTTCAAGAAGCCGGTTGAGCGATTGGGCAAATTCGCGCAGAGGTCCGGCCAAGCCGGCGAGGCCAGCCGCCGCAGCGACGAGGAAGGCCGGCACCGGCAGGATCATCACGCGCACCCGATGCGCCCGCGCCACGATCCGCACCATCTCCCCATAGGGCATGGGCCGGGGCCCCGCGATGACGATCGGCGCGCCCGGCGCCTCGGGCCGGCTCAAGGCCGCGGCCAGCGCGGCCGCGACATCCTCGATATGGATTGGCTGCACCAGGCTCTTGCCACCGCCGGGCAGCGGCAGGACGGGAAAGCGCTGGAGCTTCGCCGCCAGCATGTCGACGACGCTGCCGCCGGCGCCGTAGATCATCGTCGCCAGCAGCATGACCGAGGGCACCGACAATCTCGCCAGCGCCGCCTCGGCCGCGCGCACGCTCGTGGCCGTGCCGTCGGGCACGCGGGAGAAGCGACGGGTCGAGCCCATCAGCACCAACCGCTCGACGCCACCCGGCAGGGCCGCGAGGATCGACGGCGCGAACACGGCGTTGGCGCAGCTTACCACCAGCCGGGCATCGGCGAGTGCGGCGGCAAGCGCCGGAGCATCGCCGAAATCGGCGACCCGTCGCTCGACATCTTCTGGCAGGGCCGCGAGCCGCGCCGGATCGCGGCCGACTGCCACCACCGGCACGCCGGCGGAGCGGAGGCGGCGGACCAGGACCTGGCCCAGCCGCCCGGTCGCCGCCAGGACCGTTACACGCTCCACCGGCTAGAGCCCGATGCGATCATGTCGACTCGACATGATCGCTGAATCGGTCTCTAACCATAACAAAATAGAGCAAGATTCAGATTTTAGGCTGAACAAGCGTAAAATCATCTTGCTCTAGTGGAGAACGGTTTCGACCGGGCTGTAATCGAGGCCGAGATCGTGCGCCACCGCCTCATAGGTCACGCGGCCGGCACAGACATTGAGGCCGTTCCGGAGATGCGCGTCCTTTTCGAGCGCGCGCACCCAGCCCTTGTCGGCGAGCGCCAGCACGAAGGGCAGCGTCGCGTTGTTGAGCGCCAGCGCGGAAGTGCGCGCGACCGCGCCCGGCATGTTGGTGACGCAGTAATGCACGACGCCGTGCTCCAGATATGTGGGCGCATCGTGGCTGGTCGGGCGCGAGGTCTCGATGCAGCCGCCCTGGTCGATGGCGATGTCGACGATGACCGAGCCCGGCTTCATCCGCCGCACCATGTCGCGCGAGACCAGCTTCGGCGCCTGGGCGCCGGGCACCAGCACCGCGCCGATCACGACATCGGCCGAGAGGAGCTGCTGCTCGATATTCTCGAAGGTCGAATAGAGCGTATGGATCCGGGCGCCGAATTGCAGGTCGAGCTCGTTCAGGCGCGGCAGCGAGCGGTCGAGCACGGTGACATCGGCCTCCATGCCCATCGCCATGCGTGCGGCGTTGGTGCCGGAGACGCCGCCGCCGATGATGACGACCTTGGCCGCCGGCACGCCGGGCACGCCGCCCATCAGCATGCCGGCACCGCCCTGCTGCTTCTCCAGGCAATGAGCCGCGACCTGGACCGACATACGGCCCGCGACCTCGCTCATCGGCGTCAGCAGCGGCAGGCCGTTACGCGCATCGGTCACGGTCTCATACGCGATGCAGACGCCGCCGGACTTGATCAGCGCCTCGGTCTGCGCCCGGTCGGCGGCGAGGTGGAGGTAGGTGAAGAGCACCTGCCCCTCCCGCAGCATGGCGCATTCCTCCGGCTGCGGCTCCTTGACCTTCACGATCATGTCGGTCTTGGCGAAGATTTCCTGGGCCGTATCGGCGAGCGTGGCACCGACGGCGACGTAGGTGTCGTCGCCGAAACCGGCACCGATGCCGGCGCCGCGCTGGACCATCACCTGATGGCCATGCAGCAGCAGCTCGCGCACCGAGCCGGGCACCAGCCCCACGCGGTTCTCGTTGATCTTGATCTCTTTCGGCACGCCGATCAGCATTTAGACTTCCTCGATCTTCGTTTCGGTGCGGCGCGAGCCGCGTTCATGTCGGTGCGGCCTCGCCGCGTTCAGGTGATTGTTTTCAGGACTGCGCCCAACTTTGCGAACATCTCGTCAATATGGTGACGCTCGACGATGAGCGGGGGCGACAGCGCGATGATGTCGCCGGTGGTGCGGATGAGCAGGCCCTGCTCGAAGCATTTGACCAGCGCCTCGTAGGCCCGGGCGCCCGGCTTGCCCGGCCGCGGCGCGAGCTCGATGCCGGCGACGAGGCCGATATTGCGAATATCGATGACGTTGGGCAGGCCGCGCAGGCTGTGCGCCCCTTCCTCGAAATAGGGCGCCATCTCCGCCGCGCGGGCGAACAGCCCCTCGGACCGGTAGAGGTCGAGCGTGGCGATCGAGGCCGCCGCCGCGAGCGGATGGCCCGAATAGGTATAGCCGTGGAAGAGCTCGATGGCGCCGTCGGGCGCATTATCGAGGAAGGTCTCGTAGATGTCGTCGCGCGCGACCACCGCCCCCATCGGCACCGTGCCGTTGGAGATGCCCTTGGCCAGGATCACCATGTCCGGCATCACGCCGAAATGCTCGACCGCGAAGCTCGATCCGAGCCGGCCGAAGCCGGAGATGACCTCGTCGAAAATCAGCAGGATGCCGTATTTGTCGCAGATCCGCCGCAGCTCCTGCAAATAGCCCTTGGGCGGGATCAGCACGCCAGTCGATCCCGCCATCGGCTCGACGATGACGGCGGCGATGGTCGCGGCATCGTGCAGCGCCACGATCCGCTCCAGCTCCAGCGCCAGTTCCTTGCCGTGCTCGGGCTGCCCCTTGGTGAAGGCGTTGAGCGCGAGGTCGTGCGTGTGCGGCAGATGGTCGACGCCCGGCAGCATCGAGCCGAAGAAGCGCCGGTTGGTGGCGATGCCGCCGACCGAGATGCCGCCGAAGCCGACACCGTGATAGCCGCGCTCGCGCCCGATGAGGCGGGTGCGCGTGCCCTCGCCGCGGCAGCGATGATAGGCGATGGCGATCTTGAGGGCGGTATCGACCGCCTCGGAGCCGGAATTGGTGTAGAAGACCCGATTGAGCGGTTCCGGCATGAGGGCGGCGAGGCGCGAGGCGGCCTCGAACACCTTGGGATGGCCCATCTGGAAGGTCGGCGCGAAATCGAGCTCGGCCACCTGCCGCTGAACTGCCTCGACGATCGGCTGGCGCGAATGGCCGGCATTGACGCACCAGAGCCCGGCCGTGCCGTCGAGCACGGTGCGGCCGTCATAGCTCTTGTAATGCATGTCCTTGGCCGAAACGAGCAACCGCGGCGCCGCCTTGAACTGGCGGTTCGCCGTGAACGGCATCCAGAAGGCTTCGAGATCGTTCGGGCGTCCCGAGAAGCCCGATTGGCCGGCGTCGTCCATGGCGCCATTCCTCCGCAAGAATCTTTCGCTCGGCCGAAACTAGACCGGATCGGGCAGAGGGTGAAGCCCCGGCGTTTCAGGCGCCCCGGCAACCGGGACAAACCGATTGTTACATCGGCAATAGATGGTGGAGGAATTGAAATCCCCCTGACACGGCTGCCCGATAGCGTGTTGCTCTCCGAAAGTGCACCTTGCGGTTACGAAGAGGATGATGAATGACCGTATATCTCGTTGAGGACGAGGTGGGCTACGATACCGACAGCGTCGGCTTCCCCAACCTCGGAGGCTGTCTCGCGGTCGTTCTGATGACGGAGCACTGGCTCTACGGTTTCCACATCACGCCGGGAAATACGCGGAAAATCCGCGAGTTCCTGGATTTCGTGCTGAGCTATGGCCCGCGGGGCGAATATCTCCAGCTCTACGGCACCTGCAATCGGGCCAACCGTTATCCCGTCCAGCCCAAGCAGCAATGGCAGCAGGAGATGGGCGAGATCGCCAACGCGCTCAACTATCACGGCAAGATCAGCGGCTACGATCTGTCGTCATGGGCGGCGAAGATCACCGCGACCGAAGCGACCTATGTCGAATATCGCCGCATCGCGGGCGAGCGTAAATGCAGCATCCATTTCAAGCGGATGTCCAAGATGGACTGCACGACCGGGACGATGCAGCCGGGCGTCATGATCCGCAAGATCGTACCGGACCGGGCCATGCCGGGCAGCTATAAGCTGGCGGTGCCGTACAACAATCGGGTGACCATCGGCGCTCAGGTCATCGACACGGCCGACAATGGCGGCCAGTTGCACACCGTCTCCTTCCTCGGCCTGGAATCGTTCGAGCGCCCCTGATTATTCTGGCGAACCTGAGCGGTTCGGTAGATAAAGAGGCACGATCACAACCGGAGATCGCCGACATCTCCATTTGACATATATCAAGCTCTGCTTCGAGGAGTGACAGTAGGGTCCTCGGGCTTTCCGAAGTGATCCGGCCTTCAGGCCGGGCATTACTTGAGGCTATCTGCCGAACCCGTCATCGAAGTGGGCCTTCAGCGATCCTGACGATACGAATGCTCACGAATGAGGATGTTGCTTTGATCTCATTGTAATTTTTCGCACATCGGGGGCCGCGATGAAAAGCAGGGGCAAGCGTGTCGGGATCTCGATCTCAATCACCTGTGCAACCCTGGGGCCTCTGGTCGTCGCCGGGGCCGTTCTTTTCCTGCCGGTGCCCAAGGCCCAGGCGCTCCCAAGCTTCGCCAGGCAAACCGGCCAGCAATGCGCCGCGTGCCACAATGGCTTTCCCGAGCTGACGCCCTACGGCAGGCTGTTCAAATTGAACGGCTACACCTTCGGCGGCGGTCAGTCGGATTTTCCGCCGCTGGCGGTCATGACCTTCGGCTCCTTCAACCACACCCAGACCGACCAGCAGGGCGGCGCCGCACCGCATTTCGGCCCGAACGACAATTTCGCGGTCGACCAGACCAGCGTGTTCTTCGGCGGCCGCATCGCGCCCAACCTCGGGGCCTTCGCCCAGGTCACCTATGATGGGATCGGCCGTACCTTCAGCTGGGACAATACCGATATCCGCTACGCCCGTACGGCGCACCTCTTCGATGCGGAAACGGTGCTGGGCGTGAGCCTCAACAATAATCCGACCGTGCAGGATGTCTGGAACACGACGCCGGCCTGGAGCTTTCCCTTCGTCTCCTCGAACCTGGCGCCTTCGCCCGCCGCGGCGACCATGATCGAGGGCGGCTTCGCCCAACAGGTGGTGGGCGCCACCGCCTATGCCTATTGGAACCGTCTGGTCTATCTGGAGATGGGCGTCTATGGCAGCCTGTCGCCGAAAACGCAGTCGATCCTCGGTGTCAATTCGGCCAGCAACAATGTCATCGAGGGTGCCGCGCCCTATTGGCGGCTCGCCCTGCAGAATGAATGGGACCGCAACTCGCTCGAGGCCGGCCTGTTCGGCATGACCGCGCGCGTCGAGCCGCAGCGCGTGACCGGCCTCGGCACCGACCGGCTGACCGATGTCGGCATCGATGCGCAATACCAATTCCTCGCGGACGAGGATAGCGTTTCGGTTCAGGCGAGCGCCATCTTCGAAAACCAGAATTTGGGCGCCAGTTCCAATCCGGCGCTCGGTTTCGCCTCGAATTCCCACAATACTCTGCGCAGCTATCACGCCAAGGCGACCTATTACTACGAGCAGACCTACGGCGCGACGCTCGGCGCCTTCCGGGTCGAAGGCACGCCGGATGCGACGCTCTTCGCCAACCCGCCCGGCAACAGCCCGAATTCGACCGGCATCATCGGCGAGCTCGACTATATCCCGTTCAACCACGGCGGTCCGGACTTCTGGCCCTGGCTCAACCTCAAGCTCGGCGTGCAATACATCTATTACCCGGAATTCAACGGCATGACCGGCTCCGCCGCGACCAACAACAACACGCTCTATGCCTTCGCCTGGTTCGCCTTCTGAACCGTCATCGCGGGATATCCATCATGAACAGCTCGCCAATGGCGCTCCAAGACGGACATCGGCGCGACCTCGACGGCTCCGTGCGCCTTCTCGGCCGTATTCTCGGGCTCGCCGGGCTTCTGGCCGCGACCGCCTGCGGCAGCGACGGCCAGGTCAAGGCCGGCACCGGCACCGTGGCGCAGGATGAGGTCGATGGCACCGTCCATGTCTGCGCCTCCTGTCATGGGCTCGACGGCCGGAGCATCTCGCCAACCTTCCCGCGCCTGGCCGGGCAGCAGGCCGTATATCTCGAAACACAGCTCAAGGCGTTCCGGGACAAGACCAGAGCCGATCCGCATGCGCACACCTATATGTGGGGGATGGCGGCCCATCTTTCGGACCCGCTCATCCAGGCCTTGGCGGCCTATTTCGCCGCGGAGCCGCCCGCGCCGGGAACGCCGGCGGACCCGACCGAAATGGCGGCAGGCCGCAAGATCTTCGAGGAAGGCATTCCCGATCGCGAGGTACCGCCATGCCAAACCTGCCACGGCGAGCATGCCGAGGGACAGGATTCGTTCCCGCGCCTCGCCGGGCAGCATCGCGACTATCTCGCCGCGCAGCTGGAGAATTTCGCCTCCAACGCGCGCGAGAACGAAATCATGCACGAAAACTCCAAGCACCTCAGTGCCGGGGAGATTCGTGACGTTACCGCCTATCTGGCGGCGCAATGAGCCGCCTATCCCTCAGAACTGGAACATCTCCATGAGATCGCCGATCGCCGGCCGGTTCTGCGGCGCATAGGGATCGGCGGCATTCATTACCGGGTCCGGCAGATGGTCGCGGCTGCGCTCGGACAGCGGCGGCACGGCCCAATTGCGCTCGATGAATTTCAGGATCGAGATATGGTCGTAGTAGGTGTGCTCGACATGGCCTTTCTTGGCGAAGGGCGACACAGCGAAGAGCGCGATGCGGGTGCCGTCGCCGAAGAAATCGAGCGTCTGGATATAGCCTGAATCGTAGGAGCCGCCGCCCTCGTCCGTGGTGATGAGCAGCGCGGTCTTGTTCCAGACCTCCGGATTGGCCTGGACCTTGGCGACGATCTCCTTGACGAAGGCCTCATAGGCCGCAACCGAGGAATAGGCCGGATGGCCGGAATCGGCGTTGGGCGGCACGATGAAGGAGATTGCGGGCAGGCTCTTCTCGTCGCCGAGATCGCGGTAGAAAGCGGCCAGGCTCTGCAGGTTCTGCTTCAGGTCCGTGGTCATGATCGCGGTCGAATGCGTCAGCGGATCGCAGATCGAGCAATAGAGATCCTTGTCGATGCCGGTGTCGGTCCGGCCGCCGCTGTACCATTTCCACGACACGCCCTTGGCCGAGAGCGCCGTGCCGATATTGGGGGCCGCCTGCGGGGTCAGGACGTATTTGTCCGGCCCGAGCTCCTTCGGCGTGCCGTCGGGCTCGTAGGGGGGATTGTAGTTGTTGACGAGATAATAGGTATCGGGCGCGCAATTGCCGTCGTTGAAGGCCGGATAGGGCAGCGTCTTCAGATAGGCGCGGATGGCGCCGACGCCGGGCTCCGCCGGATCGGCGCATTTGGTGTAGGAGCCGCTGGCATAGCCCGATTGCGTGTACCAGTTGTTGGTGCCGGGGCGCGGCTCGGGATTTTCGATCTGGTTGGCCGGCGGCACCGCCGGCTTGCCGTCGAGCAGGTATGACGCGGCATGCCCGGTGCTGAGCGCCAGATAATTGGCACCGGTACCGCCCATCACCGGCTGATGGTAATTGTCGGCGATGGCGTAGCTGTCGGCCAGGCTCTTGAAATAGGGCGCGTCGCCGGTCGCCATATTGTAGAAGCCCATGGCAACGCCGCCCTGGTTGGTACCCGAGGCCGGATCGTCGCGCTTTTGCGAGCCTTCGCCCGAACTGGTCGCGACCCAGGTGAAAAGGTCGCTCTTACCGCCATCGAATTGCTGCCACATTTGAAAGAAACGATGCACCGGGTCGCCGACCTGGGATTCGTAGAGCGCGTAGCGGGTGATCTGGTAAGGCCCGTTCGGCAGGTCTCCGGGCATGCGCGTATCGACGGTCCAGCTCGGCAGGCCCTTGGCGTAGGTCGTGCCCGGCCGGGGCAGGACATCGAAGGAGCCGGTGATGGCCGGGGTTGGGCTGTAATGGTCGTGCCCGTCGGCGGTGCGTTGGAGGCCAAGCGCGAAATTGGGGCCGGGACTGCCGTCCTTGGCGACGATGCCCTTGCTGAGCAGGTTGCCGACGGTCTGGCCCGGCGGCGGTTGATAGGTGGCGAAGAGGTTGTCGAAAGTGATGTTCTCGCCGACCACGACGATGAGATGCTCGATCGGGGTCGCCGGGGCCGCGAGTGCCGGCAGCGGTGCCAGCAGGATCGGGAGGGCGAGCCAGCGCGCAGGACCGACTTTCATGGCAATCCCCGGATCGATTGTCTTTCGAGTTAGTATTCGATCAACTCTATAGCGCGATCGTGTGAAGGATCGAAGACATGAGCGCATGGCGCGAGCGAGACATCATGGTGCCTTTGCTGCTGACCACCCGGGCACTCGAATTCGCCGCCCTCAAGCATACCGACCAGCGCCGCAAGGGCGAGCGCGGGGAGCCTTACGTCAACCATCTGGCCGAGGTGGCGGTTCTGCTCGCCGAGGCGACCCATGGGGACGATCCGATCCTCATCGCCGGCGGCCTGCTCCACGACACGCTCGAAGATACCGAGACCACCTACGAGGAGCTCGAAGCGAGCTTCGGGCCCGAGATCGCCCATCTGGTCAAGGAAGTCACCGACGATACCAGCCTGCCGCGCGCCGATCGCAAGCGGCTGCAGATCGAGAAGACGCCGGGCAAATCGGCACGCGCCCGCCAGATCAAGATCGCCGACAAGATCTCGAATCTGCGCGCGCTGCTGCGGACGCCGCCGACCGGCTGGTGCGATATCCGCAAGCGCGACTATGTCGATTGGGCGGCGGCGGTCGTGGCCGGCTGCCGCGGCCTCAACCCGGCGCTCGACCGGCTGTTCGACCAGGCCCATGCCGACGGGCTGGCCGCGTTCGGCGAGCCCGTGACGAAGGCGTAGCGCCGGAGCCTATTTTCCGGGCAAGATCTCGCGCAGAGATCGCATCCGGAGGCACCCCCATTCGCGCGGTCCTTTACGGCTTCATCGGACTGGTCCTCGGCATCATGCTGTTCACCGGCTTCGATTCCGAGACGGCCGGCGGCGTGATCCTGGCCGCCATCCTGGGCGTGCTCGCCGGCCGGATCGGCACGCTCTCCGCGCGCCAGAAACAACTCCAGGCCGAGTTGCACGCCCTGCGCGCCCGGCTGGAGGCCCAGCCGCTCCCCGCAGCCGAGCCGGTCGCCGCGCAGCCGGACCTCGCATCCACTCCTGCGGAGCCCGAGCCGGCGCCCGAAGCGGCGGCAACGACACTCGCAGCGAGCCCCGCGCCCGAGCCGCTCCCGGAAATCCTCGCCCTGCCGCCCGCCGCGCGGGAGCCGGGGCCGCTGAATCAGGCGCTGGCCGCAGCACGGCAATGGCTGATCGGCGGCAATACCGTCGCCCGCGTCGGCATCCTGCTCCTGTTCCTCGGCCTCGCCTTCCTGCTGCGCTACGCGGCCGAGCATCTGTCGGTGCCGATCGAGCTGCGCTACGCCGGGGTCGGTGCCGCCGGCCTCGTCCTGCTCGGGCTCGGCTGGCGGTTGCGCGCACGGCGTCGCGCCTATGGGCTGATGCTGCAAGGCGGCGCCTTCGCGGTCATGTATCTCGACATCTTCGCGGCCATGCATCTCGACCCGCTGATCCCGACCGGGATGGGGTTCTCCCTGCTGGTCGCGACCGTGCTGTTCTCGACCATCCTGGCGGTGGCGCAGGATGCGCTGGGCCTGGCCGTGGCCGGCGCCGCCGGCGGCTTCGCGGCGCCGATCCTCGCGTCGAGCGGCGGTGAGCATCACATCGCCCTCTTCGCCTATCTCGCCCTGCTCAATGCCGGCATCCTCGCCATCGCCTGGTTCAAGGCTTGGCGCCCGCTCAATCTCGTGGGCTTCGCCGGCACCTTCGTGCTGGGATTCGCCTGGGGACTGCAATCCTACGAGCCCGCCATGCTCGCCAGCACCGAGCCGTTCCTGGTGCTGTTCTTCCTCATGTATGTGGCGGTGGCGCTCCTGTTCGCGCGGCGTGTCCTGCTCGACACGCCGGACGAGCCCGATGCCGCGACGCGGCTCGAGCTGATGCGCTGGACCGCGCGACGCTCGAACGCGCTCGACGGCGTGCTGCTGTTCGGCACGCCAGTGGTGGGCTTCGCGGCCCAGGACGCGCTGGTCCGCCACCTGCACCTGGGTGACTCCTTCAGCGCGCTGGCGCTCGGTCTCTTCTACCTGCTGCTGGGCACGCTGCTGCTGCGCCAGGCCGGCCGGCGCCAGCACGGGCTGGTCGAGATCTATCTGGCGCTGGGCGTGATCTTCGCCACGCTCGCCGTGCCCTTGGGCCTCGATGCGCGCTGGACCTCCGCCGCCTGGGCGATCGAGGGCGCCGGCCTCTACTGGCTCTCGCTCCGGCAGCAAAGACGCCTGGCGCGCGGCTTTGCCGTGCTGGTCGAGCTGGGCGCGGCGCTCGCCTATCTCGGCACGATGAAAGCCGGGACGGCTGACCGGCTGATCTCGGCGGCCTCGCTCGGCGCGTTGATGCTGGGCGCCGCCCTGCTGTTCGGCTGGTGGCTGCTGCGCCGTGTGCCGCCCGGCGCGCGCTTTCCGGAAGATGCCGCGGTGCGCCGGCTGTTCCTGTTCGCCGGAACGACCTTCCTCGCCCTGTTGGCGCCGCTGCTGTGCCGGGCGGAAGGCAGTGCCGCACTTTGGGCCGTGGGCGGGCTCGCAGCACTCTTCCTCGGCTCGCGGCTGCAGGATCGCGGGCTGATGCTCGCTGGCCTGCTACTGCAACTCGGCGCCGGCCTGCTGCTCGGACTCGCGTCCGACGGAGACTTGTCATTCTGGTACAGCGGCTTCTGGGCACCGGCGATCCTGGCGCTCGCCGCCTATGCCGGCGCGTGGCGCCTGCATCGCCAAGATGACGCGGCGTGGCCGGGCACGCCGATGCCTGTCGGCTTCGACCGATTGTCGGCGATGCTGCTCGCCTGGGCGACGGTCTGGTGGAGCCTCGCCTGGCTCGGCGAGATCGACCGTTTCCTGCCGGGCCCGGTCCAGCCGCACGCGGCCTTGCTCGTCGCCGCCGCGACGGTGGCGGTCTGGATCCCGGCGGCGCGCCGGTGGCAATGGCCCATGCTCGCCCGGTTCACGGGCCTGCTGCAGCCCGCAGCGATCCTGGCGTTGCTCGATGCCTACGGGCCGTTCTATCACCCCGCCGCGGATTGGGGCGCCCTCGCCTGGCCGGTCTGGTTCGCGGTCCATCTGCTGGCGCTGCGCGGAGTTACGGGACTGCTGCCGCGACGGGTGGCCGAGGGCATGCATGTCGTCGGCTGCTGGATCGCGCTCGCCGTGCTGGCGCTCGAAGCGCGCTTCCTCTTCATCCTGCTGACCGGGGAGGTCAATGCCTGGCGCTGGCTCGGCTGGGCCACGGTCCCGACGCTCTACCTGCTGGCGATGGCGCAACGGCGCGTCTGGGCGATCTGGCCGATCTCGACCGACCTGCGCGCCTACCGCTCGATCGCGGCCCCGCCGGTGGCGCTGATCATGCTGGCCTGGTTCTGGTTGAGCAACGCGCTGAGCGACGGCACGGCCGACCCCCTGCCCTATCTGCCGCTGCTGAACCCGTTGGAGCTCGGCCAAATCCTGGTCCTGTTCGGCATCGCGCTGTGGCTGCGCGTCGGTTTCCCGGCACTGCCCTTCGCCCAGCGGGTTCCGGCAGCCGCACCGGCCTGGCTACTGGGCGCATCGGGCCTGTTCCTGGCGACCTGCGCCGTGCTGCGCACCGCCCATCATTGGGGCGGCATTCCGTGGGATCTCGATCTTCTACTCGATTCGATGGCGGTGCAGGCGAGCCTGTCGATCCTGTGGGCGATCACGGCGCTCGGCATGATGGTCATGGGGCATCGCAGCGCCCGGCGCAGCCTGTGGCTGACCGGCGCCGGGCTGATCGCACTGGTCGTGATCAAGCTGTTCCTGGTCGAACTGCTCAACACCGGCGGGTTGCCGCGCATCGTCTCCTTCGTCGGGGTCGGCGTGCTGCTGCTGATCGTGGGCTATTTCGCGCCGCTGCCGCCCAGACATGCGGGGGCGGCACCGTGATCCGCCGGCTCGCCCTTCTCGCCTTGACGCTGCTGCCGATGCGATCGATCGCAGCCGACATGCCCGGCGCCTTCGCGGCCGGCGCCCCGCTCGTGCTCGAAGGGGCCGGGCCCTATTACAAGCTGACCCTGCCGGTCGAGGCGGTGCTGGCGGCTCACTTCCCGGATCTGCGCGATCTGCGGATCTTCGACAGCCGGTCCGAGACGGTGCCGTTCGCCCTCATGCGCGCGCCGGCCGCGACCGAGGAAACGCTGACGCGGGATACGGTGGCCTGGTTCCCGCTCTATGCCGCCGAAACCCGTACGGACGCGCCGGAGGTGCAGGTCGATCGCCGATCCGACGGCACGGTCGTCTCGGTGCGGAGCGGTGCTGCCGGCGAGGCTCAGACGCGGTACGGCTATCTCCTCGATCTCAGCCGCATCACGGAGCCGGTTCGGGCGCTGGAGCTCGATTGGGACCCGGCCGCCTCCGGCTTCCAGGAGGTTTCGGTCGAAGCGAGCGACGACCTCGAAGGTTGGCGGCGCTGGAAGGATCGCACCGAGCTCGCTAGGCTCGATTTCAACGGCCAGCATATCGAGCGGCGGCAGATCGAGCTGCCGGGCGAACAGGCCCGCTATCTGCGCGTGACCTGGCGTTCGCCGCGCGCCGCACCCACCCTTACCGCCGCGGCGGTGACGGTCGGCGGCGGCGCCGCACGGCCTGCCGTCCTGCTCTGGTCCGAGCCGGCCGTCTCGTCGCCGGCGGAAAAGGGCGCCTATCAATGGCGCTTGCCGCATCCGGTCCTGATCGAGGCGCTGCGCATCGGCCTGCCGCGACCGAATTCGCTGCTGCCCAACGCCGAGCTGTCGGGCAGGAACGATACGCTGCCGCATGCCGAATGGACCGCGCTGTCGCGGGTCTCGATCTATCGGCTCGCTCTCGATGCCCATGAGACGACCCAGCCCGACATCGAGATTCCGCCCGTGCCGATCGATACGATCAGGCTGGCGCCGGATGGGCGGACGGGCGGCATCAGCGGCGGCCTGCCCACGCTTTCCATCGGATTGCCGGCCCCGACTGTGCTGTTCCTCGCCCAAGGCGATCCGCCGTTCCGGCTCGCCATCGGCAATGGCAAGGTCAAGTCCGCCGATCTCGCCCCGGTCGACCTCGTTCCCGGCTGGAGCACGCCCGCGGCCCCACCGATCGGAACGGCGCAGCTGGGAGGTTGGAAGCAGCTGCCGGCTCCGCCGCCGCTCCCCACGGGGATCGATTGGAAACGGCTGCTGCTCTGGGCGGTCCTGTTCGCCGGCATCGCCGCGGCCGGTGCCATGGCGATGCAATTGCTGCGACAGCTCCGGCGCTAAGTACCCCTAATCAAGTCCGCGGCCTTCTCGGCGATGGCGATGGTGGGCGCGTTGGTATTGCCGCGGACGATCGTGGGCATGATCGAGGCATCGACCACGCGCAGCCCGTCGATGCCGAGCACTTTCAGCTCGCTATCGACGACCGCGCCGATGCTGCAAGTGCTGGTCGGGTGATAGAGCGTCTGCGTGTAGCGCTCCAGGAACGACCAGATATCGGCCTCGCTGTCCGATTCCGGCGCCTGATACGCCCCGCGCCGGATGGCGGCGAGGCTCGGCTGGTTGGCGATATCGAGGCAGATCCGCACGCCCTCGATCATGGTCTCCCGGTCTTCCCGCGTCGTCAGGAAATTATGGACGATTCGGGGCTTGGCATCAGGTCGGGCCGAACGCAGCGAGACCTTGCCCCGGCTCGTCGGCTTCAGCACGCAGGGACCGAAATCGAAAGCGTGGACGGTAGGCGGCGCCAAACCTTCGTCGGCCAACAGCACCGGCGCCATGTGCAACTGAATATCCGGCACGTCGGACCCCGGCCGCGTCGTCATGAAGCCGCCGCCTTCGGCGATGTTCGAGCTCAGCGGACCGCGCTGCTCGGCCTGGTAGAGCGCCAGGTTCTCCGGCGTTCCGGCGGTGAACAAGGTCGGCTCGTCGGTCAGATAATTGAGAAGGGCTGCGGCGTGGTCCTGCAGATTTTCACCGACCGGCAGATCCATCACCGTGGCGATGCCGAACGGTGCCAGTGCCGCCGGTCGGCCGATGCCGGACAGCATCAGGATCTGCGGCGAACCGTAGGCACCGGCGCTGAGGATAGTCTCGCGCTCGGCCCATAGGACCTGCTCGGCCCCCTCATGCAGGATCGCGGCACCGGTCGCGCGCATGCCGTCCAGCATCAGCCGGATTACCAACGCATCCGTGAAGACATGGAGATTGGGCCGCTCGCGCGCCGGATGGAGATAGGCCCGCGCGGCGCTGCAGCGGGCGCCGTCGCGCTGGGTCACCTGATAGCGGCCGACCCCGAGCTGCGAGGGCCCGTTGAAATCATCATTGCGAGGATATCCTGCTTCGATGCCGGCCTGGACGAAGCGATCGGCCAACGGATGCATCGACCTTCCGTCGCTGACGGTGAGCGGACCGAGCCTGCCGTGCAATTGCGCCTCGCCGCGCTCATTGCCCTCTGCCTTGATGAAATAGGGCAGCAGGTCCCGATAGGACCAGCCCAGCGCGCCATCTTCCGCCCAGCCGTCGAAATCCGCCGGATTGCCGCGGATATAGATCATGGCATTCATTGAAGAACTGCCGCCCAGCATCTTGCCGCGCGGGAGATAGACGCGGCGGCCGCCGAGCGCCGGTTCGGGCTCGGTCGCGAAATCCCAATCGAACTTGCTCTTGAACAGTGTCGGAAAGGCGACGGGCAGGCCGATCTCGGCGGCACTGTCGACGCCTCCCGCCTCGATCAGCGCCACGCGGACATCCGGATCCTCGCTGAGCCGCGCGGCCAGCACGCAGCCGGCGGAGCCGGCACCGATGATCACATAGTCATAGCTGAGCTTCATCGACCGTCCTTCGTTCTAAATCGGAACGGAAGGTGGGCCGATGCAATTACGAGAGCATGTCCAAATCGGCTTAAAAGAATTACGCCCGTAATACTAAGGCGCGATCGAGCCGCGCCGACGCCGCCTCGTCCGCCGGCAGGCCGAAACGGAGCCGATCGGGATAGGCCGTGAAATTCCGCACGAGGATGTGCTGCCGCCCGAGCGCGTCATGAATGGCGGCGGCCCGGCCGGTGCGCACCAACCGATAAAGATCGGTTCCGCCGAGCGGCTCCAGCCCGTGCGCGGACAACAGCGCGTCGAGCGAGGACGCCGCCGCGGTGAGCCGGGTCCGCATGGCCGCGATCCAGGCGCGGTCGGCAAGGCCCTTAGCACCGATCTCGATTGCCGGGCCGGCGACGGCCCAGGGGCCGAGCGCCGCCTCCAGCCGCTCGATCAGATCGGCCTGGCCGAAGCCGAAGCCGAGCCTGAGCCCGGCCAGCCCGAAAAACTTGCCGAAGGAACGCAGGATGACGAGGCCCGGCCGGCCCGCTTCCGGCACGAGGCTGACCTCGGGCGCCACATCGGCGAAGGCCTCGTCGATCACGAGCAACCCGCCGCGCGCGGCCATCGTCTCGGCGAGGTCGGCCAGGACGAGCGGCTCGAATCGCCTGCCATCGGGATTGTTGGGATTGACGACGACCAGCACCGATGCCGCTGTCGCCATCGCCTCGTCCGGCGTCGAGACCACGCTCACCCGATGGCCGGCCAGTCGCCAGCACAGTTCATGCTCGGCATAGGTCGGCCCGACGACGGCGATGCGCGCCGGCTGGAGCAGGCGCGGCAGCAGCTGGATCAGCGCCTGCGAGCCGGGTGCGGCCGCCACCGGCGCCGATACCGGCGCCCCGTAGCAAAGGCGGGCGGCCCGCTTCAGCCGGTCGAGCGCCGCCAGGTCCGGCAGCGCCTGCCAGGCCCGCGCCGGCACGGGCGGAACGGGGTAGGACCAGGGATTGATCCCGGTCGAGAGATCGAGCCAGTCCGAGCCCGCGCCGAAGCGTGCCATCGCACGATCGACGGCACCGCCATGATCCGTAATCGCACCGATTTTCTCCGTCGCCACAAACTCTCTCCCCAACCCGGTGCCGCCGGGAACGTATCCAGCCCCGATCCCGTTCAAGCTTCGCCACGTGCCGAGAGTGGCACCATCGCAAGGAGCAAGATCGTGCGCCTGATTCTGCTGATAATCCTTATCATATTGCTTGTCGGCGCACTGCCGAGTTGGCCGTACAGCGCCGGCTGGGGCTATTATCCGAGCGGCGGGCTAGGCCTCGTTCTGCTCATCCTCATCGTGCTGGCGGTCGTCGGCTACATATAGTCCGGATTTGCATCCCCGGCCTGCCCGCTCTTCCGCGATCGATCGAAGGGATGACATAGTGTCGTCGCATCGTATCGACTGCGTGACGAGCGGAGCAGGATCGGATGGAACTCTATCGCGGCATGGATCGGGCGGCGCTGGACGCCGCCTACAATAACAGCGCCGCCGTGCCGGACGTGGCCGACAAGGTCGCGGATTGGCTGCAACGCAGTGAAAAGGCCCGTGCCACGCTCGGCGGCGAGCGCGACCTTCGCTACGGGCCGGGAGAGCGTCAGCGCATCGACTGGTTCCCCGCTGCGGCACCGCATGCGCCCACCCTTGTCTTCATCCATGGCGGCTATTGGCAGGCGCGCGACAAGGAGGATTTCTCCTTCGTCGCCGAGGGGCCGGTGGCGCGCGGCTTCAACACGGCCCTCGTCGAATACACGCTGGCGCCGGCCGCGCGCATGACCGAGATCGTCGGCGAGATCGGCCATGCGCTCGACTTCCTTGCGGCGAAGCTGCCGTCGCTCGGCGCCGCTCGCGGCCCGCTGTGCCTCGCCGGCCATTCCGCCGGCGGTCATCTGGCCGCTTCGCATCGCGGCCATCGGGCCGTCTCGGCCGTGCTCGGCATCAGCGGCCTCTACGAGCTGGAGCCGATCAGCCTCAATTATCTCAACGACAAGCTGCGTCTCGATGCGGCGGAAGTCGCGGCGTTCAGTCCGATCCGCCATATCAGGACCGGCGCCCGCCTGCTGCTGACGGTGGGCGGCATCGAGCTGCCCGAGCTCATTCGCCAGACCGAGGATTACGCCGCGGCGGCAAGGGCGGCCGGCGAAGCCGTTACACTCATCCCGGCGCCCGGGCACGATCATTTCACCGTGCTGGAGAACCTGGCCCGCCCGGACGGGCCGGCGCTCGAGGCGCTGACCAGGCTGTTCTCCTGACGCAGGACGCTACGGCGCGAGCCGGTAAGTCAGGAACTTCGTCGTGAAGTGATAGCCGATGCGGCGATAGACCGGGAAGCCCGCGTCGGTCGCATGCAGAAGCGTGCGACTCAGCCCCGTCGCCTCATGGGCTGCCTGCAGGGCGTATCGGACGGTCGCTTCGCCATATCCCTTCCGCTGCGCCGTCGGCTTGGTCGCGACCAGGGCCAGGAAAAGCAGCCCGTCATTCACGATCGCCGCCGCCGCCGAGACGGGCTCGTCGTCCTCATAGCCGACATAGGCATAGGCGGTTTCCTTCCAGAATTTCGAACCGGCGAGGCCGGCCCTGCCCGCTTCCAGGGAGAAGCCGTAGCCTTCGCTGTTGAGATCGGCATAGTCGCGCAAGGTCGTTTCGTCGGCGACCCGGACGAAGCGAAGCGTGGATTGCACGGGAGAAGGGAAAGGCAGGATGTCGCCGACCATGCCTCTCACATTAAGCGCGAATTCGAGCTTCTCCTTCGCCAGGATCACGTCGAATTCCCACTTTGCCGGCCCCGCGACATAATCTTCGGAAATGAAGATGAGACCCGCCTGCCGCCTTGTCCGCATATAGGCCGCCGCGGCCGCCAGCCGGTCTGCGAGCGTCGCCGCCTCCGAAACCGGCGTCGTTAGAAAGATCGCGTTCCAAAAGACGAACGGGCTATCGGCCCAACGGATCGCCAGGCCCGCTCGATCGATCAACTCGGCGCCCGGCCGATCGCCGGCAAGCACCCGCCACATAGAAATGAATTGAGTATTGGACTCAACGACCTCAGCGTCGATCATGACAGATCCTAAAATATTCGCCCGTACGCGCGAGAAATCGCGCCAAAATCGATAGTACGAAATGTATAGCGAGACAGTCAGAGAAATAGGGTTACATCCGCAAGCACGGCATTACGATGGTAACCGGGAGAGAAGTGCTGACGGCGGGCATCGGCGCTACCCGGCCTTGCTTACCGGCGTTGCGACCGACGCCGTGGCGGGCGTCACGTAGAGCATGCCTTCGCGCAGCGCCAGATAGATCCGCAGCCGGCGCAACTGGCTCATCCCCAGGATGATATCGGGCCCGTCGTCCGCGACCCTTTCCCGCAAGCTGAAACCTCGATCGGCGGAAGGCCGCCGCGTCGGCACGAGACGCAGTGCCGGATCGTGGAAGGTGATGCCGACGATCTCCAACGACTTGAATTGATATTCGTAGGAGGTGAGAACCGAACCGTCGGCGGCACGCGTGTCGCCGACCTTGGTCACCCCTTCGGTCTCTGGCGTCACGTCGAACCGCCAGCTCGCCACGGCCTGATCGAGGGTGGTCTCGCTGGAGCCGGTGTCGAGGAGAGCCCGGACGGTCTTGCCGTCGAGCTTCACATCGAGCAGCACCTGGCCGTCGCGGTTCACCTCGATCGGCGTGCTCAGATATTCCTTGGCCCAATAGACGACGTTGCCGGCGCAATGGTCGGGGCTGAACAAATTGACGAAATGGCCGGCCATATCGAACTCGATATCGTAATCGCGCAGTAGATCCATGCCGATCATGCCGGCAACCTCGGACTTCTCGCCCAGGATATCCGGAATGATGAGGAAGGACGCGTCGGTGAAGCCGAGCGCCCCCAGCCGCACGGCATGGCCGCGCGTCTGCTCCCGGATCGGCTTGCCGCCGAGCCCGTAGACGGAGAAGGCCTCGATCTGGCGCCGGTTGAGCAACGCGATCTCGTCCGTGTTGATCTGCGGCGACGGCGACGGCTGAACGGCAACGCCGCCGCCGCCACCACGCCGGCTGCGGCCGGCGACAACCGGCGCCGGCGTGGTGGTGAGGCTTTGCGCCGTGTTCAAATTGCTATCGAGCGCCTCGCGCGCAAACCCCATCTGATCGGCGGCATGGCCCTGCACCATGCTGCGGATGGCGCCGGTGTCGATCATCATCCACGTCGCCTTGTCGTCGATATGGGTCGGGATCACCGTCACGGCGTCGATGCCCGGCAGAACCGGCAGCGACGCCTTGGCAACGAGTGCGCATTGACCGTCCGCCGCGGCGGGCAATGCCAAGACCAGCCCCGCAGCTACGAGCACCGCCCCGATCGATTTCGCCGCGGAAACCATGACCCTCCTCCGCCAGCATCTGCCCAACGATTATCAAGCATGATAGATCGCATCAGGCCAGTGACTATTGCAGAGACGTTTGCGGCGTGCTGCTTATGCCCTCGCGGACAGTAAAATCTCTCGAAGCCGGACAGTGGAGGTTGAGCGATGGATTTGGGACTGACGGGCAAGCAGGCCCTGGTAATGGGCGGCGGCCGCGGCATCGGGCGCGGCATCGCCGACGCGCTGGCCGCCGAAGGGGTCGCCGTGGCGCTGGTATCGCGGCAACAAGCCGCACTCGATCAAGCCGCCGCCGAGATCCGTGCCACGGGCGGCAGGGCGCTCGCCATCGCGGCCGATCTCGCCGACCGGGGCGCCATCGAGACGGCGTTCCGCCGGGCCGAGAGCGAACTCGGCGGTATCGATATCCTGATCAACAATTCCGGCGGGCCGCCACCGTCCAACGTGGCCGGGCTCGAGCGCGACGGCTGGGTGAAACAGTTCGAGATGATGGTGCTCAACATCATCGGCCTGACCGATCTCGCCTTGCCCGGCATGCGCACGCGACGCTGGGGCCGGATCATGACCGTGGCCTCGTCGGGCGTGATCCAGCCGATCGCGGCGATCGGCATGTCGAACACGCTGCGCTCGGCCCTGGTCGGCTGGTCCAAGACCCTGGCCGGCGAGGTCGGACGCGACGGCATCACCGTCAATATGCTGCTACCCGGCCGGATCTCGACCGAGCGCGTGGCCCAGCTCGACCGGACCATCGCCGGTCGCACCGGCAAGAGCGAGGCCGAGGTCGCCGAACGCGCCGCCGCCGAGATACCGGTCGGACGCTACGGCACGATCGCCGAGTTCGGCGCGGTCGCGGCCTTCCTCGCCAGCGAGCAGGCGAGCTACGTCACCGGCTCGATGATCCGGATCGACGGCGGCGCCATCCGGTCGGTTTAGGGTCGAGCCTATATTACAAAAAGTTTAGGGGCGGGAGCGGACGGGGCTGGCTATCGTGTCCGCGCCCACTCTCCTTAGGTATCCCGCCCCATGATGATTTCCCGCTTGGCCCTGCTCGTCTCGGCCGGCCTGCTTGCGATGCAACCGCTGTCGGCGCGGTCGGCCAATCTTCCGGCCGGCGAGGTGCCGGCGGATGTCTGGGATCTGCGCCCGCTCTATCCGGACGATGCCGCCTGGCAAGCCGAGAAGGCCTCTCTCGAATCCGACCTGGGCGGGCTCACCGCGCTGAAGGGCACGCTCGGGCGTGACGCCGGCTCGCTGCTGGCCGCTCTCGACCGGATCTCGTCCGTGCGCAAGCGGCTCGATCGGCTGTCGGCCTATGCCCATCTCAAGGCCGACGAGGATACGCGCATCAGCGACAACCAGGCGCGCGCGCAGCTCGCCAGCGCGCTCGGGAACAAGTTCGACGAGGCGACCTCGTTCCTGCGGCCGGAAATCATCGCGATCGGCGCCGAGCGGGTGAACGGCTTCATCGCCGCCGAGCCGGGCCTCGCCAAGCATGGCCACGAGCTCCGGAACATCCTGCGCATGGCGGACCATACGCTGACGCCGGAAGGCGAGGCGCTGCTCGCCGGCGCCGGGGACGTGCTCGATCAGCCGGGCCACATCTATTCGCTGCTGTCGAATGCAGAGATTCCGTGGCCGACCGTCAAGATCCGCGGCCAGGATGTGCGGCTCGACCCCGAAGGCTATGTCGCCCATCGCGACGATGCCGACCGCGCCGTGCGCCAGCTGGTCTTCGAGACCTTCTGGAAAGAGATGAACCGCTACCAGAAGACGCTCGGCGCCACCTTGGCCGCCCATCTCAACGGCACGACCTTCGAGGCCAAGGCGCGCAAATATCCGAACGGGCTGAGTTATGCGCTCGGCAACACCGCCGTACCCGAGACCGTCTACCGGACCCTGGTGCAGGAGACCAATGCCGGCCTGCCGACGCTGCATCGCTACCTGGCCATCCGCAAGCGGTTGTTGAACCTGCCCGACGAACGCTATTGGGACATGTATGTGCCGCTGGCGAAATCCACCAAGACCTACAAATTGGACGAAGCCGAGCAGCTCGTGCTCGAAGCGGTGAAGCCGCTGGGCGAGCAATATCACACCGATCTGGCCGCGGGCTTCGCCAGCCACGCCATGCATTCGCGCGTCCAGCCCGGCAAGGAGGCCGGCGCCTTTATGCAAGGGGCGGCCTATGACGTGCATCCCTATGTGCTGCTGAGCTTCAGCGGCAATTACGAGAGCGTCTCGACCGTGGCCCATGAATGGGGCCATGCGATGCATACGGTGCTGGCCGACCGCGCCCAGCCCTTCGAGAATTCGCATTACAAGATCTTCACGGCGGAGATTCCGTCGACGACCAACGAAATGCTGCTGGCGGATCACGTCATCGCCGCCAGCGCCAGCCGCTCGGCGAAGATCTTTGCGCTGAGCCAGGAGCTGGAGCTGCTGCGCGCGACCTATTTCCGCCAGGCCATGCTCGCCGAGTTCGAACTGGCCGCCCACGAGGCCTCCGAGCGCGGCGACAGCGTCACCGGCGAGAGCCTGAGCAAGCTCTATCTCGACCTGCTCAAGCGCTATTACGGCGACGGGCAGGACGGCGTCAAAATCGACGATCTGTTCGCCGTGGAATGGGCCTACATCCCGCATTTCTACAATGATTTCTACGTCTATCAGTACGCTACCTCGATCGCGGCGGCCGCCTATTTCGCCGACGGCATCGAGCGCGGCGACACCGAGTTCCGCGACCGGTATCTCGACATGCTCAAGGCCGGCTATGCCGACGATCCCTATCCGGTGGTCAAGCAGGCCGGCCTCGACATGGCGACCCCGGAACCCTACCGGGCGCTGGTCAAGCGCATGGACCGGCTGATGGATCAGCTCGAAACGGTTTTGGCGACAAAGGGATAGGCGTTCGGCCCGCACCCTCCCGAGACATTCCGTCGCGGCCCTGCCATCGGAATATTGGCGGTTGTCCAGCGGCGTTGGGATATTCCAAAGTGGCGATGTGGAACACGCCCGCAGCGTTAGCCGTGCGTGCCCAAACGACCTTCGAACTGGGAGAACGTCAGTATGGTTTCCTCATCCGCCCTGCGGCGCGGGCTGCTCGCCAGCGCCGTCTTCAGCCTGTTCGCCTTCGACGCCGTTGCCCAGCAGCCGCCCGCCCCAGTGCCGGCGACCCCGGCCGCAGCACCGGCCGCCCCGGCCCTGCCGCCCGGCTCGCCGCTGATCGGCCGGCCCGACAATTCCGAGGCCGCCAAGCTCGCCCCCGTTTCCGGCCCGCCGATCGCCACCGCCGCCGACAAGCTGCCGACTGCCAAGCTCAAGGCGCCGCCGGGCTTCAATGTCGAGGTCTATGCGTCGGGCATGGCCAACGCCCGCGAGATCCGGCTGAGCGACAAGGGCACGCTGTTCGTCGGCAGCCGCACGGTCGACAAGGTCTATGCCGTCACCGCCGACAAGCATGAGGTGAAGATCGTCGCCTCCGGCCTGCATCGGCCGAACGGTGTCGCCTTCCATGACGGCACGCTCTACATCGCCGAGCTGTCGCAGATCTCCAAGATCGACAATATCGAGAGCCAGCTCGACAACCCGCCGAAGCCGACGGTGTTCTACACCGATCTGCCGAAGGACGAGGCCCATGGCTGGAAGTTCATCTCCATCGGCCCGGACAACAAGCTCTATGTCCCGGTCGGCCAGCCCGGCAACAACGTGCTGCATGATTCGGCCCACGGCCAGATCCGCCGCATGAATCTCGACGGCACCGGCGCCGAGGTGATCGCGCTGGGCGTGCGCAATTCGGTGGGCTTCGACTGGAATCCCGAGAACAAGCAGTTCTACTTCACCGACAATGGCCGCGACTGGGTGTCCGAGGACGTGCCCGAGGACAAGCTCAACCGCCTCACCAAGGTCGGCGAGGATTTCGGCGCGCCCTATTGCTATCAGGGCAACATCTCCGACCCGGATTTCGGCTGGGGTCATTCCTGCAGCGACTTCACCCCGCCGGCCGGATTGCTGGGCGCGCACACCGCATCGCTGGGCATGCGCTTCTACACCGGCAGCATGTTCCCCAAGGAATATAAGAACGTCATCTTCATCGCCCGCCACGGCTCGTGGAACCGGACGAAGAAGCTCGGCGGCGATGTCGTCGCTGTGACGCTGAACAAGGACGGCACCGTGAAATCGGTCAAGCCGTTCCTGACCGGCTTCATCGACAACAACAACTATCTCGGCCGTCCGGTCGATGTGCAGCCCATGAAG
Source organism: Aliidongia sp. (assembly GCA_035539155.1). Classification (GTDB taxonomy): domain Bacteria; phylum Pseudomonadota; class Alphaproteobacteria; order ATCC43930; family CGMCC-115725; genus JAXDMU01. Next base: position 258,565 of record DATLIZ010000023.1, read on the forward strand.
GATGGCTCGCTGCTCGTCTCGGACGATTGGAACGGTGCCGTCTATCGCGTCACCTACGGAAAGAAAGTCGCCGCCCACTAAGCGCTGACTCGAGAGGCCGGGCGGGGCTCCGTCCGGCCTCCTTTCCGATCCTTGACCCCTATCCCCCGAAGCAACCCGCGGAAAGATCGATGCGCGCCAAATTCGCCGTTCTAGCCCTGCTCTGTGCAGCCCTGCCCGCCACGGCGGCGGAAACCATTCAGGAGCGCGCGGCCCAATGCACCGCCTGCCATGGCGATAACGGGCAATCCCAGACGGAGAACATTCCCTCGCTCGGCGCGCAGCAGCCCGGCTACTCCCTGATCCAGCTCTTCATGTTCCGCGAGAAGCTCAGAACCTTCGAGCCCATGAACGAGATCGCCAAGGATTTCACCGACGACGATCTCAGGACCTTCTCGGACTATCTCGGCACCTTGCCGAAGCCCAATCCACCGGCCGACGCGCCGGACGCCGCCCGCATGCAGCGCGCGCAGGCGATGACGCAGCAATTCCACTGCAATTCCTGCCACAATGCGGATTTCTCGGGCCGGGACAATATTCCGCGCATCGCCGACCAGCGCGAGGACTACCTCGCCAAGACGCTGCGCGAGTACAAGAACAACACCCGCCAGGGCTATGACGGCACCATGTCGGAAGTGGTGGCCCCGATCAGCGACGATCAGATCGCCGATCTGGCCTACTACCTGGCGCACCTGCCCAAGAGCTGAACCCGCTCCTACCGTCCCTGCTCGACGATCGCCGCCACCTCGCCGGCGATCGCGAGCGAGGCGGTCAGGCCTGGCGATTCGATCCCGAACAGATTGACGAGGCCGGGCACGCCATGCGCCGCCGGCCCATCGATGCGGAAATCGGCGGCCGGCTCGCCGGGTCCGCTGATCTTGGGCCGCATGCCGGAATAGCCCGGCTGCAACGCGCCGTCCGGCAGCGCCGGCCAGTAGCGCCGGATCGCGGCATAGAAGCCCGCAGCCCGCGCGATATCGACATTATAGTCGATATGATCGACCCATTCCGTATCCGGGCCGAAACGGGCCTGGCCGCCCAGATCGAGCGTCAGATGGACGCCGAGCCCGGCATGCTCGGGCGTCGGGTAGATGAGATGGGAGAAAGGCGCCCGCCCGGTCAGTGAATAGTAAGAGCCCTTGCACAGATAGGCTTTGGGCACCGTCTGGCTCGGCACGCCCTCGATGCGGTTGGCGACGGTGACGGCGTTGAGGCCGGCGCTGTTGACGAACCAGTCGCAGGTGAGCTCGAACGGCTCCTCACCGCCGATCTCGAGTGCCACACCGCGGCCGGTGGCGCTGCCGCGCTCGATCGGCGCATGGAAGGCGAAGAGTGCCCCCGCCGCCTCGGCATCGCCCTGATAGGCCAACATCAGCGCATGGCTGTCGACGATGCCGGTCGAGGGCGACAGCAGGGCGGCCGTGCAATTGAGCGCCGGCTCCATCGCCTGCGCCTCCCTGGCCTCGAGCCAGCGCAGATCGCCGACGCCGTTGGCGGCGGCACGGCGAGCGACGCCTTCGAGCAGCTTGTTCTCGGCCTCGCTGGTGGCGACGATGAGCTTGCCCAGCCGCCGCACCGGCACGCCATGCTCGGCGCAGAAGCCGTAGAGGCGCTCGCGCCCGGCCACGCATAAGGCCGCCTTCAGGCTGCCTTGCGGATAATAGATCCCGGCATGGACGACCTCGCTGTTGCGCGAGGAGGTCTCGGTGCCGATGCCCTCGGCCGCATCGAGCACCAGCACCTCGCGCCCGAGCCGGGCCAGCGCCCGCGCCACGGCGAGGCCGACGACACCGGCGCCGGCGACGATGATTTCAACGTGATCCGTCATGCCGCTCACCAACCATTGAAACGCGGCCAGGTCGCGCGCACCTGGCGCGCCCCCGACCCCACTACCTCGTAGCAATCATGCTGGGCGCCGGTGGCGCAGGCATGATTGGGCAGGATGCGCACGCGCGCGCCAAGCGGCAGATCGGGGAGTGCCGCCGTGCCGCCCGGCCGGATCGCCAGCAACCCATGCTCCTGATTGGCATCGACCATGATCAGGTCGGCATAGGGTTTGAGATCGAGATCGCAGGCGACGCCATAGCCCTGATCGACCGGCTGCTTGGCCGTGCCGCGATCGCGCGACATCGCCATCCAGCCGGCATCGACCAGTATCCAGCCCTTGTCGCGCTGATGGCCGATGACCGTGGCGAGCACGCTCAGCGCAATGTCGTCGAGCGAGCAGACGCCGATGCCGGCCATGACCAGGTCGAAGAACATATAGACACCGGCCCGGACCTCGGTGACGCCGTCGAGCGATTTCGCGAAATGCGCGGTCGGCGTCGAGCCGACGCTGACGATCGGGCAAGGCAGCCCGGCCGCCCGAAGCACCCCGGCGGCCGTGACCGCGGCAGCCCGCTCCTGCTCGGCCATGGCGACGAGCGCGGCCTCGCCGCGCGCGTCGTAGGAGGCGCCGGCATGGGTCATGACACCGCCGAGCGCGGCCCCGGCCTCGAGCGCCCGGCCGATCGCGACGAGCCGTTCCGCCGCCTCGGGCTTGACCCCTGCGCGGTGATCGTCCGAATCGATCTCAATCAGCACCGGGATCGGGTCATCCTCCACCCGGGCGTGCGCGGCCACGGCCTCGGCCGCCTCGACGCTGTCGACCACCAGCTTGAGATCCGCTCCCCGTCGGCGCAGCGCCACGGCACGGTCGAGCTTGGACGGTGCCATACCCATCGTGTAGAGCAGATCACACATGCCGGCCGCCGCGAAGATCTCGGCCTCCTTCAGCGTCGAGACCGTAGCCGGCCGCGCCGGATCACCGAGGATTCGGCGCGCGACCTCGACCGATTTCGCCGTCTTGAGATGCGGCCGGAGCGTGACGCCGAGCGCCGCCATGCGCTGGTTCAGCCGATCGGCATTGCGCGCCATCCGATCCTCGTCGAGCAGCAGCGAGGGCGTGTCGAGTTGGTCGAGATCGGTCATTGCGGCTTCTTGCCGGTCCAGGTGGCGCCGGCGAGGCCGAGCGGCACGGTGGTGATCGCCATCTTGGCGCTGGCATCCTTCACCTGGCGGGCATAGGCGACATAGATCAGCGTATCGTTCTTGCGGTCGTAGATCCGGCGGATCGCTATCGATTTGAACACCAGGCTGGCGCGCTCGGAAAAGACCTCCTCGCCCGCATCGCCGGCATCGATCGACCCCACCGTGATCGGTCCGGTCTGGCGGCAGGAGATCGAGGAGTTCGACGGATCCTCGAACCAGTTGCCCTTGCTCAGCCGGTCGATGACGCTGCGGTCGAAATGGGTGAGATGGCAGGTGACGCCCTGCACCTTCGGATCGGAGATCGCCTCGACCACGATGCGGTTGCCGGTCCAATCATTCTTGAAGCTGCCGATCTCGTCGGCACGCGCCGCCGGCATCAGCGCGGCCAAAGCCGCCAAACCCAGTAAGACCCGCATGTCCGCCCTCGCCCGTGAAAAACCCCGAAGAGGACTATAGGGGCGCGGAACGGGCTTGATAATAGTTCACGAATATGGAAATATTTTCCAAATCGACAAGGAGATTTGTCATGCCGGTCCGCCCCCCTGTCACCTCCGCCTTGTATTATGAGGATGTCGCCGCCGCCCTCGACTTCCTCGAAAGCGCGTTCGGGCTGGAAACCAATCTGCGCGTCACCGACGAGAAGGGCGCCGTGGTGCATGCCGAGATGAGCCACAAGGACGGGCGGATCATGCTCGGCCCGGGCGGCTGGTCCGAATTCGCCAAGAGCCCCAAAACCTTGGGGGGCGCCAACACCCAGAATATCCATCTCCAGGTCGAAGACGTCGCGGCTCATTGCGCCCAAGCCAGGCAAGCCGGCGCCAAGATCGTGGCCGAGCCCTCCGATCAGTTCTATGGCGACCGGATCTATCGCGCCCTCGACGGGGAAGGACATCACTGGACCTTCAGCCAACATATCCGCGACGTCTCGACGGAAGAGATGAATGCGGCGACCGGACTCATCGTCGACATGAAGCCGTGACGGCAACAGGAGCGGAGCTCGACCATATCCTGGCCGCGCTCGCCGATCCGACGCGGCGGCAGATGATCGATCTGCTGCGCGCGCGGCCGTATCGGGCGGGCGAACTCGCCGCCGCCTTCGATATGGGCGCGCCGCTGATGAGCAAGCATCTGCGCGTGCTGCGGACGAGCCGCCTGATCGAGGAGGCGCGGCTCGACGAGGATGCGCGCGTGCGGCTCTACCAGCTTCGGCCACAGCCTTTCGAGCAGTTGCAGGCGTGGCTCGAGACGGTTCAGGCGCTGTGGAGCGATCAGCTCGATTCGTTCAAGCGCTATGCCGAGGCGGCCGAGCGAGGGCAAGGATGAGCGCCAGCGCCACGGTCGCGGTCACCATCGCCGTCTCGCCCGAGCGCGCCTTCGAGCTCTTCACCGGCGAGATCGACCGATGGTGGCGCCGCTCGCCGGCCTACCGTTTCCGCGGCAAGCGGTCGGGCGAGCTTCGTTTCGAGCCCGGCCTCGGCGGCAGGCTGGTCGAGCATTACGGCGAGGGCGATTTTCATGAGGTCGGCCGCATCCTGGCCTGGGAGCCCGGCCGGCTGCTGATCATCGAATGGCGCGCGACCAACTATCTTCCCGGACAGGCGACGGAGGTCGAGGTTCGGTTCCGCCCCGTGCCCGGCGGCACGCGGGTGATCGTCGAGCACCGGGGGTGGGAAAAGCTGCCGCCGGACCACCCGGCCCTGCATGGGCAGGCGCTGGTGGAACATTTGCGGCAGCTGGGGGGTTGGTGGGAAGGGCTGCTCGACGGTCTCGGCCGTCTGGCAACCCATTGCTGACAGTAACCGTGACCGACGCGGCGAATCGGCGGCCCGGAGCCGCCGATTCGCCGCCCGAGACTTAGGCTTGGGCTTGGGCGGCGGCCTGCTGGAGCGCCGGACGGCCGCGCGATTGCATATAGGTCTGGAACGAGAAGCGAGTGGGCGTGCGGCGTCGCGAGGCCCGGCGCGGCGTTTCGCCATCGGCCATCACGGTGATGTCCATGAGCTGACGCAGCGTCTCGCGGCCGCGCGAAAGGCGCGAACGCACGGTGCCGACCGGCACGCCCAGAATCTCGGCCACTTCCTCGTAGCGCATGCCTTCGAGCCCGACGAGCAGGATGACGGTGCGCTGCTCTTCCGGCAGCATCCCGAGAGCCCGCTCCATATCGCGGATCTCCAGCTTCTTGCCTTGGGCGGGCGCCGTGGTGAGATTGATCTCGCTCTCGTTCAGCGCCACCGACGAGCCTTCGCGCACCGCGCGGCGCACATGGTTGACATACTGATTGTGAAGGATGGTGAAGAGCCAGGCGCGTAGATCGGTTCCTTCCTGCCACAGATGCACCTTCGCCAGAGCGCGCGAAAGGCAATCCTGAACCAGATCATCCGCACCCGACACGTCGCGGGTCAAGGCGCGCGCATAACGGCGCAGCCGGGGAATCTCGAGCTCGATGCGATGGAACATGTCCGACATAGCATAGCCTCCATTTGGCGCGCCGGCCGGTCGCAATCCAGGGCCAGCGCTTATGACGGAGCTTATGGGAGGCATGTAATCAGACGATGTCATGGAATGGATTTTAGTGTAATGTTTTGTAACGTCTGGTAAGGAGGATTTACAGGATTGATACGACTTGCTTCTTCCCGGGTGACGCGGCACAGAGAAACCCGCAAGGCGAGCACGAACTTTGGGAATTCACAATGCGAGATCATCTCGGGGCGCTAAATTGCCCTGTATGCCGTCGCAACCGGCGAATGATATGATCGGCTCCTGCTGGCGCGGGGGCGACGCGGCATCGGCGACGGGGTCCGCTCGTGGTAATCTGCTCCACTATCTGATTGGTCCGGCAACCGAACTTGTCTTACCTTCGGAATTCGAACAGTGGATCGACCACGAGGGCCGGGAACCAAGGCGGACTGAGTTCGATGAGAGCGACTGACCACATTCTGATTGTCGACGACCACGAGGACATTTGCGAGATGGTTCGTAGCTATCTCACCGATGAAGGCTTTAAGGTCAGTACCGCGCATGATGGTGCCAGCATGCGCAAGGTCATGGCGCAGGCGCAGATCGATCTCGTGCTGCTCGACCTCATGCTGCCCGGCGAGGACGGGCTGAGCCTGGCCCGGGCGCTTCGATCCGACTCCAATGTCGGCATCATCATCCTGACCGGACGCGGCGAGACCCTGGACCGGATCATCGGCCTGGAAATGGGGGCCGACGACTATTTGCCCAAGCCGTTTCATCTTCGCGAGCTGCTCGCGCGCGTGAAGAGCGTGCTGCGGCGAGCCTCTGCGGGCGACATCAAGAGCTCCGACCGCCCCGCCGTCGCCCAGTTTCATGGCTGGAAGCTCGACCTCGCCAGCCGCGAGCTGTTCTCGCCGTCGGGCGAGGAGGTACGGCTGACGACCGGCGAGTTCGACCTGCTCGCCGCCTTCGTGGCGAACGCCAATCAGGTACTGACCCGCGACCGGCTGCTCGATCTGGCGCGCAACCGCGAGGCGGGCCCCTTCGACCGCACGATCGACGTGCAGGTCGGCCGGCTCCGCCGCAAGCTCGAGGACGATCCGCAAAACCCCAATCTGATCAAGACGGTCCGCGGAACCGGCTATATCTTCACGGCGGCGGTCGAGGCCGTGTGAGCCGATCTTCCCCGCGCACGCATTCTAATTTTGGCGGCGTCACGGTTCCGTGAACCGGCGCAAGGGCCTTTAAGTTGTCGGGCCGCTTGCTACATTCTTCCCAGCCTTACAGTCGAACGGATATTGAGCCATGAAGCCGACAGCCTTCGCCGCCCTCAGTGCGATGCTGATTTTGACGGGATGCTACACGCCGGGACCAGGTCAGCCGGGCTACGCTCCGCCCGGCACCTTCGGCGCCAACAACACGACCGGCGGCACGCTGTTGGGCGCCGGCGCCGGCGCGCTGATCGGCAACCAGTTCGGCAAGGGCGGCGGCCGAGTCGCGACGACGATCCTGGGCGGCGTCCTCGGCGCCTTCGCCGGCAACGCGATCGGCCGCGGCATCGACGAGAACGATCTCGCCTATGCCAATCAGGCGAGCCAGCGCGCCTTCGCCTCGGGCCAGCCGGTTCAATGGCAGAATCCCAACAACGGCAATTACGGCACGATCGTGCCGCAGCAATCCTATCAGCAGGGCGGCACGCAATGCCGGTCCTTCCAGCAGACGATTGTCGTCGATGGGCAGCAGACCCCCGCCAACGGCGTCGCCTGCCAGCAGCCGGACGGTACCTGGAAGGTGCAGGGCTGAGAAAGTCGGCCGGGGGCGTCGCCCGCTAACCTTCGGATAAGGGCCGTGGTGTAAGCTCGCTGGGTCGCTGCTTTCGTATGCACCGGCGGATTTTTTCGGCAACGGCACCTTGAGTTCGGAACGAAGGCATGTTCGATTTTGCCATCGGGGCGTTCCTGCTGGCCTTTCTCGGCTTCCTGTGTCTGGTCACGGCCGGCGCCCCCATGGTGCGCGCGGCCGAACGGCAGCATGGGCTGAAGGCTGCGCAGGACGAGGCGAAGAAGCTGCGCGGCGAGCGCGCGGCGGAGCGGAACGGCGTCGGGGAATTGCTGGGAAGGCGAGATGAGGCTGCCGCCAAGCTCGCCGCCATGCGAGTGGAACTCCGCAAGATCGAGGAGGATATCGGGCGGCTGCCGAAACAGAGCTTCGAACTGACTTTCGAGTTCGGGACGGATGCGGGGCAAGCCGCTTTCGACTTCCTGATCAGCCGACATCCGAACAGCCTCGATTCGACCACCCTGTCGGCCCCCGAGCGCAATCTGTGGAAGCTCCCGCGCGTGGCGCGCGCCTGGAACCGTAATCAGGCGGCGGCCCTGGCCGTCGTCGAGAAGCGTTTCCGCCAAGCCGACGGCTTCTCGGTTCGCGTCGCGGAACGCATAGATCATACCTCCGCGGCGGGCGCCTGAGATGCCCGGCGAGGATTGGATCGGCCTGCTGCTCGTCGCCGCGGCCGTGTTCGGCATCATGAGCTGGGTTGCCTTCGAAGGGCTGAAGACCAGGTTGGGCTCCATCCCCCAGCAGGCCGCGATGCTGGCGCAGCAGATCGTCTCGCTGCATGCGGAGAACAATGCCGCCGAGATGAATCGGGCGCGGGCCGAGCAGGATCTGGAGGAGATCTCGGCCGAGATCGACCAGACCGAAACCTCGCTGCGCGAAGCGCGGCAGCGCCTGCATGAAACCCAGCACCGCCTGCCGACGACCGTTTACGTGCTCGATCAGATTATTCAGAATTCCTACCAACCCTGGCTGGTGATCGTCCGCTACGGCGCGACCGAAGACGCCAAGCCCGGCACGATCGCGGCGGAATGGGCACGCGGCCGGCGCATACTTGTGTTCGCGGAGAATGCCGCCAATGTCCGGCGCCGCATCCAGGTGCGCTACCCGCCGCCCCAGGGCTATCACTCAAGCGAGCCGCAGCCTTTCGGCGGCATCTGACCCCGCCGCCCTGCCCGATCCGGCTCTATTCAAACAGTTAGAGTACGATCGTATTCTAGTGCTTGGGCGGTGGCGGTTGCGGCGGGACGGCCTTCAGATAGACGCCGATCGCATGCAGATCCTCGGCCGTGAGCTGCGAGGTCTCGGCCACCACTTCCTTCATGCCCTTGCCGACGAAATCACCGTCCGGCGTGATGCCGTCCTTGAGCAGGGCTTCGACATCGGCCGTGCTCCATTTGCCGAGTGCTGCGGGATGAGGCGTGATGTCGGGCGCGTTGAGCCCGTCCGGTCCGTCGACGACGCCAGCGAGCCAGCGCCCCTTGTCGAGCGCGCCCAGCGCGTTCCGCGGCGTATGGCATTCGGCGCAATGGGCGACCGCCTTGACCAGATAGGCGCCGCGATTCCATTCGGGCGACTGCGCCGGCTTGCCCTGAAACGAGCCTTCGCGGAAATAGAGGATCTTCCACGGCACCATCAGCAGCCGGACCGAATAGGGAAAGCTGATCTCGTGCGGGCGGTTGGGCTTCGGCACCGGCGGTTGACTGAACAGCCAGGCCTTGATGTCGAGAATGTCGGCATCCTTCATCAAGGTGAAGGAAGTATAGGGAAAGGCCGGGTAGTAATCGCTGCCGGAAGGTGAGACGCCTTTGCGCAGCGCTCTCAGAAAATCGGCGTCGCTCCATTTGCCGATGCCGAATTGCGGGTCGGGGCTGATGTTCGGTGTGTAGAAAGTGCCGAACGGGGTCTGCAGCGCCCGGCCGCCGGCCAGTGCCGGTCCGCTATCCTTGGCGTCGGTATGGCATGTCGGGCAACCGGCCGCGGTCGCCAGATAGGCGCCGCGCGCGACCGCGTCGGGGTCGGCGGCCCGAGCCGCGGACCCCGCCAGGGCCGCGGCGAGCGCCGCGACCGCGGTGATCCGATACCTGGCCCGTACCGTCAAATCTTGACCCGATAGGTATCGTGGCAGGTCCCGCAGGCATCATGGCCGAGCGCCTTTAGGCTGGCGCCGGTCGAGGCCACGTCGCCGGCGGCCACGACCTTGGCCAGCGCATCGCTTCCGCTCGCCAGCGCCGCCGCGGCATCCTTGAACTTTTGCGGATCGGACCAGATTTCGGGCTTGGCGCCGCTCTTGCCGGGCAATTCCTCCAGGCCGGTATGGGGCGGGAACAGTGAAGGCACGGTCTTGCCGATCTCCTGGATTTTCTGCGAAGCGGCAATGGCGGCGGCCTGATCCGCCTTGCCCTGCGCATATTCGCTGACCGTCTTGACGCTGGCGCCGAGCGCCTTCATCGCCGCCTGGCGCTTGGCCACAACGGCGGCGACATCTTCCGCCGCCCCGACCGGCGGCGCGAGGAGCGCTGCGCCGGCGACGATCGCGGCAAGCGCGTAACCGAACCTGAATTGCTGACCCTGCATCTGCTTCCCCTGCTGTCCCTGATGGACGAAACTCATGGTGCGCAAGTTGACACGGAATGCCAACCTCCAACTGTGCCGCGATCGTGCGACCCAATGCAGCGCCCCGGCGAGCAAAGACCCGTGCCCTTCGCCGTATTGGCGTTGAGGCCGATGGCGCCAATGCACGGATGATGCTGCATTACCGCCCCTCCGGGGGCGCGGCGGGGCGATGAGCGTGGATTTTGCGCCACAGCTATCGGAAATGGCGGCTTTCGTTCGGAAAGTTGTGGCTATCGTCACTACACTCACTGAATAGTTAGCGCCTGATGTCTGTAAGGTCTTCGGACTTATGTGCTTGTCGCGTGGAGGGGAATAACGATGAAGAATCAGCTCGGTGTATGCGCCGCGGTGCTACTCGGCTCGATGTCGACCGCGGCGTTGGCGGACGACCCTACCTATGGTCCTTATATTTCGGTAGGCGGCGGCCCCGCGTGGGAGAATTCGATCACGGCCAAGGGTGTCGCCACTGACACTCATGTGGATTTCGATACCGGCTTCCTGGGCGTCGGCGCGGTCGGCTGGGGCTTCGGCAACGGGCTCAGGGGAGAGCTCGAATTCGGCTGGCACCAGAACGATGCGAGCGGGAATTTCACCCAGTCGAGCGGCGGCGCGTTCGTCAACTCGAACAGCGGCCGGGCGACTCAGCAGACCGTGTTCGGTAACCTGCTCTATGATTTCGACACGGGCACGCCCTGGTCGCCGCATGTGGGCTTCGGTCTCGGCTTCGACAGCGCCCGCGTCGACGGTATCGCCACCGGGGTCGGCTTCAATCCCGTCAACACGCACGACACCGTGTTCGGCTACCAAGCCATCGCCGGTGTGGAATATGCGCTGGCGCCGGGCTTCCATGTCGGCCTGGAATATCGCTATATCGGCACCAGCGACTTGGTGATCACGGTCCCGGGCAATGCCGCCAACAATGGCAGCATCCGGTCATCCTACAATCTGGGCACGCACAACATCCTGGCCACGATGCGCTTCAATTTCGGCGAGCCGCCCGCAGCGGCCCCGCCGGTTGTGGCGCCGCCGCCCGTCTCGCCGCCGCCGGCCCCGCCGGCTCCGCCGGTCGAACCGGCGCGTGAGTTCCAGGTGTTCTTCGACTTCAACAAGTCGGACATCACCGCCGCCGCCGCCAAGACCATCCAGGCCGCGGCCGATACCGTGAAGGCGGGCCATGTCGCCCATCTGACCGTCACCGGCCATACCGACACGGTCGGCTCGGACAAGTACAATCAGGGCCTGTCGGAACGTCGCGCCGCTTCGGTCAAGAAGCAGCTCGTGACCGATGGCGTCTCCGGCGACGAGATCTCGACGATCGGCGTCGGCAAGTCCGGCCTGCTGGTTCCGACCAAGGACGGCGTCCGCGAGCCGCAGAACCGGCGCGCAACGATCGACCTGCAGTAAGCTTCCCCGCTTACCGCATAAGCACATTGGCGCGCCCGGTCATCCGGGCGCGCTTTTCATTTGCCTGGATCGGCATGCGAAAAAGCCCCAGCCCTGGACGGGCTGGGGCTTTATCTTAGGCGGTAAGGAAGCCGGGAGAGTTTATTTCTGTGCGGCCGCGGCGACCTTCTTGGCGCTCTTCTTGGACGCTGGCGCCGCCGGGCACTCGTCGCCGATGGCGCTGTGATCGGTGACGTAGTCCAGCGCCGCCTGCTCGAGCTGCGGCTTCTCGATCGCCAGCGCGTTCTGGAACAGCGATGCCGAGTTGGCGCAGAACGACATGTCCTGCATGCTGCGGCCCGATGCGTCGTTCGCCACCTTGGTGACGAAGGTGTCGAGCTCCCGTCCCGAGGCGCCGCCGAAGGCCCGCTGGAAATGTTCCTTGAGCCGCTTCGCCTCGACCACCAGCATGTCGCTCATGCGCGCGATGAAGGTGTTGTACTCGTTGGTGTAACTATGGCCCTCGACATTGGCGCATTCGAGCGCCGCTACCTGCAGATCGGTCTGCAGAACGCGGACATGAGCCGCCCGCCACTCCGTATCGGTGAAGCAGGCGGCATTGGCGAGCGCCGGCGAAAGAGTCAGCGACGAGACGATCAAGCTGGATATGACTCGCTTCAACGGAACAGTCCCCTGTAACTTTGGTAAATTCAGGCCATTGTAACGAAGCGGACGGCATCGGAATACTACCTTTGTCATTCGCCGCCTTATATTGCGGCAATTACACGCGTCGAGCCGCCGAATAGTTGCAATGGAAACGGCCGAATGAAACGTGAGATCAAAGGCTTGACAGAGGCGGCCCCGGATCCCATGTTGCGCTGGCCCGAAACGATCAGCCGAGTGCCCATGCACACGCCTATCCTACGACGACGAACGAGCTTGCGACGCGGCGCCGCCGCGTCCCGACTCCGTTCGCTTGTGCGCGGGCAAAGGCGTTCAGCCGATAGCTGACCGGCCGTGGCTCTCGACAGGCGGACACCTTTCCGACCCGCTTGTTTTCAGAAAGAGCCCGATGATCGACATAGCGCTTGAGCAGCCTACCGACCTGCCTGCCATCGAATCCCTTCTCGACGCCGCCTTCGGCCCGAATCGGCGGTCCAAGATCTCCTATTCCTATCGGCAGGGCATCGAACGGATCGAGCCGCTTTGCATGATTGCCCGCGAGGGCGGCCAGATCGTGGGTACGATCCGCTACTGGCCGATCGTGATCGGCCGCGTGCCGGCGCTCCTGCTAGGCCCGATCGCCATCCGGGCGGATCGGCGCGGCGATGGGCTGGGCGGCCTGCTCATGCGCACGAGCCTGGCCCGCGCCGCCGAGCTCGGCCATCGGACCGTGCTTCTGGTCGGCGACGAGCCCTATTACGGGCGGTTCGGATTCCGCCATGCGAGCGAGCACGGCATCGTCATGCCGATGGAAAATCCGGCGCGCGTGCTTGTTCTATCCCTGGCGGCTGAGGCCAGCCTGCCATCGGGCCAGGTCCGGCCATGGAGGTCGGTTCGTCGTGCCGCTTGATCTGACGGAGCAGGATGCCCTAGCTGGCGGCGGGCGCACTCTTGACGCGCGGCGGGCTTTCCCGGGTATTGGCGATGTCTAGCTCGGTCACGACCCGATTGCGCCCCGACTGCTTGGCCAGATAGAGCGCCGCATCGGCCCGCCCGATGAAGAGATGGGCCGCTTCGCCCAGACGGAACGCCGAGACCCCGATCGACATGGTGACCGAGCCCAGCTTCTCCTTGGTATCGCGCTTGATCAGGTCTTTGGTGGAAATGCTGGCCCGCAACAGCTCGGCCACGCGCGCCGCATCGACGAGGCGCGTACCCGGCAGCAGGATGGCGAATTCCTCGCCGCCGTAACGGGCGGCGAGATCGCGCCCCTTGATGCCGTCGACGAGTGCGCGCGACACCAGCCGCAGCACCTCGTCGCCGAGCTGGTGGCCGTAAGTGTCGTTGAATTTCTTGAAGTAATCGATGTCGAGCATGAGCAGGCCGAGCTCGGTCCCCTCCTCGATCGCGTCGGTCATCATCTGCTTCAGCCGCTGATCGAACAGCTTGCGATTGCCGATGCCGGTCAGCGCGTCGGTCAGCGCCTCGCGGCTGACATCCTCGATCTGTTTGCGCAGCTCGCCGATCTCGGCCGTCGATTTATCGAGCTGGCGCTCGAGATGATCGCTGCGCTGGAGCATCTCCTGGGTATCCTGCATCACCGTTCGGATGATGTCGGCGGCCCGGGTGACCTCGCCCGAATTCGCGAGGCTGGCGGCGCTTTCACCCAGCGTTTCATTGTAGTGCCGCGCATCGTCGCCGGCCTTCGACAGCATGTTGAGCGCGCGCCTGACCGAGCCCTCGAGCCGCTGACTGATCTGCCGGACCGATTCGCTCTGCTTGTCGGAGCCGAAGAAGCGCTCGTGCAGATCCGCCGACAGTTCGGGCGTGAATTCCTGGCCGTTGCTGAGCAGGATATCCAGGGCGCGTTTCAGCCCCGGATTGGCGCCGTAGCAGTAGCTGTACCAGACCATGTAGTTCTGCGGCGTCGGCGAGATCTGCCGCTGCTCCATCAACGCGAAGGCCGTGGTTCCCGCCTTCTTCGCCCGCTGCAGCTCCGGGCTCGTCATCCGATCACCCGCTTCGCCAACAGCGCCTCAGCCTGCTCGCAAGGAACCGGGCGCGAGAAGAAATAGCCTTGAGCCTGATCGCAATTGAGCGCCCGGAGCCGCTCCGCCTCCTCGCCCGATTCGACGCCTTCGGCGACGACCTTGAGGCCGAGATCGTGCCCGAGCTCGATGATCGAGCGGATCAGCCGGAAAGCCTCGGGCGAGTTCAGCATGCGGCTGACGAAGGAGCGGTCGATCTTGAGCACGTCGAGCGGAAAGCGATGGAGGTAGCTCAGCGAGGAATAGCCGGTGCCGAAATCGTCGAGCGACAATTCCACGCCCCGCTCCCTGAGCGCCTGCAGGATCGTCGCCATCGCTTCCGGATCGCTCATCAGCACGCTTTCCGTGATCTCCAGCTTGAGGCAGCTGAGCGGCACCGGCAGGCGGTCGAGCAGCGCGTGGAGGCGCATGACGCCGCCCCGATCCGAGATCTGGCGCGTCGACAGGTTCACCGCCACGGCGAACGCGTCCGGCACGATGCCGAGATCGATCCAGCGCCGGACCTCGCGCGCGGCACTCTCGATGGCGAAGATGCCGAGCGGGCCGATCAGGCCGGTCTCCTCGGCGATCGGAATGAAGCGCGCCGGCGGGATGAGACCCAGCTCCGGATGGCGCCAGCGCATCAGCGTCTCGAAGCCGGTGATCCGGTTGGCGCCGTCGGGCTCGAGCGTCACCACCGGCTGGTACTCGAAAAAGATCTGGCCGAGGCGATCGGCATTGGCCAGATCCTTGGACAGGCGCCGGCGCATGTTGGTCTCGCGCAGCAACGCCTCGTCGAAAAGCTCGGCCCGGCTCCCGCCCAGGAGCTTGGCCCGGTCGAGCGCCAGCCTGGCATTGCGCAAGAGATCGCTGCCGCTGGCGGCGTCACCGAGCGTGGGTGCCGCGATGCCGATCGAGATGGCGACGGGCATCTCGACATCGCCCAGCGGATAAGGCGGCGACAGCTCGTTCAGCATCTGCTCGGCGATGTCGAGCGCCGCCTGATGGTCGCGCGCGTCCTGCAGCCAGATCGCGAACTCGTCGGCGCCGAGCCGGGACAGCGCGTCCTGCGGCTTGACCTTGCCAGCGAGCCGCCGGGCGACGGCGATCAGTAGTGCGTCGCCGGCGCCGCTGCCGAGGCTATCGTTGATGCGGCGGAACTGATCGACATTGAACAGCAGGATCGCCGTCCCCTCGATCGAGCGGGCGGTATTGCGCGAATCGACCAGGTGCGTGAAGAAGGCGCGATTGTTGATGCCGGTCAGCCGGTCCTCGTAGGCGGCGTTGATCAGATTGTTCTCGTAGGTCTTGCGCAGCGTGATGTCGGATTGCGAGCCGGCCATCCGGATCGGCTCGCCCAGATTGTTGCGCAGCGCGATCGCGCGGCATTGCATCCAGCAATAGCGGCCGTCGCCATGGCGGATCCGGTATTCGCTGTCGAGCTGGGGCGTGCGGCCGGCGATGTGATCGGCGATCTCCTCGCGCAGGCGCGGCGCATCGTCGGGATGGACCCGCGCGAGCCAATCCTCGACGTCGGAGATGCGCTGGCTCGCCGCAATGCCAACGATCTCCTTCCAGCGGCTCGAGTAATAGACCTTGCCCGACGGGATATCCCAATCCCAGATGCCGTCATTGGACGCGCGCGAGATCAGCGCGTATCGCACCTCGCTGTCGAGCAGTGCGGCCTCCGCCGCCTTGCGGTCGGAAATGTCGGAATATCCCGCCAGCATCGCCGGCTCGCCGGTGAAATTGATGATCTTGGCCGCCATCAGCGCCCAGAAGGTCGAGCCGTCGGCCCGGCGCATCTCGACCTCGTGATTCTCGATGGCGCCGGTCTTTTTCAGCTGCTCGATCAGCCGCCTCTGCTCGTCGGGATCGGCGAAGAGAAGATCGGAGAAGCGTCCCGTGCCGGCCTCGCCATTGGGAAAGAACTCCTGCTCGGTGCGCTGATTGGCGAAGATCACACGCTCATTATTGGCGGTCGTCAGCACGATCGGGATCGGCAACGCCTCGGCGATGATGCGGAAACGCTCGCGGAGCGCCACGGACCGCCGGCTGGCCACGATCGAAAGATCGCCCAGGCGCATGCCGATCAGCAGGCCGAAGCTGCCGCAGAACAGAATGGTCACGACGATCAGCAGCACGAGCGCCGCCGAGACCTGGCCGGTAACCGCGGCATAGCCGGTCACATGCATGAGCATCAGCCCCGCCACCGCTGCGACGCCTCCGCAAGCGGCCCCCCACCGATCGATGACCAGAGGTGCTGCCCAGGCGATGGCACCGCCGGTCATGGCGCCGATCAACAGCGACAGCAGGCCCCAGCCCGGCACGATGCCCTGTCCCTCGCCCGACGGCAGCCCGGCGATGAGCATCATATGGACGCTCGCCGTTCCGATGCCGGCGAGAATACCCGTGCTCGGCCGCACGCGCGAGCCGCCGCCCGGCCGAAGCGCCAGCGCCAGGATCAGGAACGCGGCCAAGCCGATGGAGCTGAGCAGGAAGCCCGGATGGATCTCGAAGGGAAAGCCCGGATAGAGCAGCAGCACGACGAATTGCAACGCCCAGATGACGGAGCCGGCCACGGCCGCCGCGGCGAGCCGGCGCTGGCGCGCGGGACCGGAGGACGGTTCGGTCAAATCGCGGGACGGGGGAACGGCTGTCGTGATTTGACTCACAATCGTCTCTGATAGCACGACAGCGGCGAGAAGCCGACCGGCGCGAAGGTTTTACGGGACGCCGATCATGACCGCCGGCGATCGCAAGGCCGTGCGACCCACCGCCCGCAATCACCCGATTTAACGACGCACTGGTAAAGACTTTCTTGCATTCGCCCGCCCTGCGGAGCGGCGACCCGACGAATCTACGGGACATCACCTACGCCCCGTGGAAATTGAGAAAATCTGCGCGTTTGGAGAGAATTCGTTAACACGCCACCGGGCAGATTGAACACGGTTAATTTTGGTCGGGAGGATGTCATGGCGCAGTTTTCGACCCGCTCTATCGAGACGCTGATCGATCTCGTCGAAATCAAGCTCAGCTGCCTGGATGTGATGGATCGCGAGGATCGTGAGGAGTTCAAGGCGCTGCAGCGCTCGCTCAACGAGCTGCAGGAATATCGCAAGGCCCAAGTGCCGGCACGGCACGCGGACCGGGCGATGCGCAGCCAAGTCGCCGCCTGAGCTCAAAAGCATTGCCGTTTCGCATGGCTGCCCTAAAGGCAGCCTCTTGACGGGAACCGCATAGCGTCCGACCTTAGAGTCATGTCGTGGAACGACCGCGACGATATTTCAGCAAGGAGCTTGCTGAGCATGACGCAAAGAATCGACGCCGGACGTCCGTCCGCCAATTCCGCATCCCCGCAGAAATCCCGAACGCCGGGCTACGACCATGATGTCATGGTCTTCATCGGCCGCTTCCGTTTCTTCCATAACGGCCATCTCGCGGTCATGCGCCTGGCGCTCGCGCACGGACGCCGGCTGATCGTCCTGGTCGGCTCCTGCCGGCAGGCGCGGAGCGCGCGCAACCCGCTCAATTTCGACGAAGTGAGCGAGACAATCCTCGGTGCCTTCGCGCCGGCGGAACGCAGCCGCATCACGCTCGTCCCGCTGATCGACCGTTACAATGACGTGGAATGGACCCGCGACGTTCAAGCCGCGATCCAGGCGCAAACAGCGGACGAGCCGGCGCGCATCTGCCTCATCGGCCACGCCAAGGACCATTCGAGCTATTATCTGAAGATGTTCCCGCAATGGACCTCGATGGCGGCGCCGGCGGTCGAGGGCATCTCGGCGACGCCGATGCGCGAGGACTATTTCGCCGATGCCGAGGCGGCGCTCGGCCGCTACCGGGCGCAGCTTCCGCCCAATGTCGCGACCTTCCTCGGCACCTTCGCCCGCGGTCCCATCTATGCGGCCCTCGCCGAGGAGGCCGCTTTCATTCGCGACTATCGGCGGAAATGGGCGAGCGCCCCCTACCCGCCGACCTTCGTCACCGCCGACGCGGTGGTCGTCCAGAGCGGCCATATCCTGATTATCGAGCGCCGGAACAATCCGGGCAAAGGCCTGTGGGCGCTGCCCGGCGGCTTCGTCGAGCAGAACGAGCGGATCAAGGATTCGATGATCCGCGAGTTGCGCGAGGAGGCGCGCCTCAAGGTGCCGACCGGCTTCCTTGAAGGCTCGATCAAGGCCTCGCAGGTCTTCGACTATCCCTATCGTAGCGCGCGCGGGCGAACGATCACCCACGCCTTCCTGATCATGCTGGCCGGCGACACGGCCGGGCTGCCCAAGGTGCGCGGTGGCGACGATGCCCGCCATGCCTTCTGGCTGCCGATCAGCGCGCTCGATCCCGAACGCATGTTCGAGGATCACTGGCACATCATCGAGACCATGCTGTCCTACGCATCCCGCGGCTGACGCCGCCCGTATCGGCATAGGAGCTCCCATCATGACCTATCCTTCGACGGCCGGGCTGCGCATCACCTGCGTCCAGGCCAATCCCACGGTCGGGGCGATATCCGGCAATTTCGACATCGTCCGGCGCTATCGCGCGAGCCATCGCGACCGGGCCGACCTGCTGGTCTTCAGCGAATTCTTCGGGGCGGGATATCCGGTCCAGGACCTGGCGCTGCGCCCCGGCTTCGTCCGCGATTTCCAGACAGCACTGGCCGATCTCGCCCTGGAGATGCGCGGCGGGAACGGGCCGGCGGTCCTGATCGGCGGTCCGCAGCCGGGTGCCGCCCTGCCTTATAACGCCATGTTCCTCGTCGATACCGACGGCACCATCAGGATGGTGCTGAAGCATTGGCTGCCCAATGAAGAAGTCTACGACGAAAGGCGGACCTTCGCCGAGGGGCCGATACCCACGCCGATCGCGTTCCGCGGCGTCAAGCTGGGCGTGCTCATCTGCGAGGATCTCTGGCATGGCGATGTCGCCCGTGCGCTCGCCGACGAGGGGGCGGAGCTGCTCATCATTCCGAACGGCAGCCATTTCAAGCTCGGCAAACAGGCGATCCGCCTGGCGCTCGCGCGCCGGACGGTGGCGGCGCTCGGCCTGCCGCTCATCTATGTGAACCAGGTCGGCGGCCAGGACGAGCTGGTCTTCGACGGCGGCTCCTTCGCGCTCGATCGCCACGGCAATATCCTGGCGCAGGCGGCCTTCCGCGAGGCCTGCTTCGATCTGGCGCTGGAACGGGGCATGCACGGGCCGGATCTGACGCGCGGCGACTTTCTGGGCGAGCCGCCGAGCTTCTATCCGGAGCCGCTCGAGGCACTCTATCGGGCGATGGTGCTGGGCCTCGCCGATCATGTCGGCAAGAACGGCTTTCCCGGCATCGTGCTCGGCCTGTCGGGCGGCCTCGACAGCGCGCTCTCCGCCGCGGTTGCGGTCGATGCGCTCGGCCCGGACAAGGTCAGGCTCGTGCGCATGCCCTCGCCCTATACCTCGGCCGAGAGCATGGAGGATGCGGCGGCATGCGCCCGGCTGCTGGGCGCGCGCCTCGACACGGTCGATATCGGCCCCGCCATGAGCGCCTTCCGGTCGATGCTGGGTCCGCTGTTCGCGGGATTGCCGGACGATACGACCGAGGAGAACATCCAGGCCCGCGCGCGCGGCATGGTGCTGATGGCGATCAGCAACAAGCTGGGGCCGCTCGTGCTCTCGACCGGCAACAAATCGGAGATGTCGGTCGGCTACGCGACGCTCTACGGCGATATGTGCGGCGGCTATTCGGTGCTGAAGGATGTTTACAAGACTAGCGTCTTCGCCCTCGCCCGCTGGCGCAACCGGCAGCGTCCGTCGGACCTGCTGGGACCGGACGGGCCGGTCATGCCCGAGCGGATCATCGCCAAGCCGCCCTCGGCCGAGCTCAAGGCGGACCAGACCGACGAGGCGGCACTCGGCAGCTACGCCCATCTCGACGCGGTGCTGCATCATCTGGTCGAGGGGTTGAACGGCACCGAGCGCGCCGCCAGCCTCGCCTCGGCGGAAATCGGCGCCGAGATCGATCCCGCCTATGCCGACCGGATCGGCCGGCTGGTCTGGCATGCCGAATATAAGCGCCGCCAGGGACCGCCCGGCGTGGTGCTGAGCCCGCGCGGCTACGACAAGGGCTGGCGCCTGCCGATCACCAACCATTACGGCTTGTAGGCCGGAGTCCCATCATGATCATCAACCTGTCGCAGCGCGCGCATAACCATAATTTCGAGGCCGATTGGGCGGTGCGCAGCCTGCTCGACACCGATTTCTACAAGCTGCTGATGCTGCAGTTCATCTGGCTGCATTTCCCCGAGGTCGAGGCGGAGTTTCACCTGATCAACCGGACGCACCGGGTGCGTCTCGCGGAGGAGATCGATCTCGCCGAGCTGCGCCGCCAGCTCGACCATGTCCGCTCGCTGCGCTTCCGCCGGTCCGAGCTGGTCTGGCTGCAGGGCAACAGCTTCTATGGCAAGCGCGGCATCTTCCGCCCGGAATTCATCGAATGGCTGGGCGGCTTCCAGCTCGACGACTATCGGCTGGAGGTCAAGGACGGACAGATCGAGCTCGCCTTTCCCGGACGCTGGACGCAATCGACCATGTGGGAGATCTATGCGCTGGCGACGATCGGCGAGCTGCGCAGCCGCGCCGGGCTCGCCCGGATGAGCGAGTTCGAGCTCGACATCTTCTATGCCCGCGCCAAGGCCAAGCTGTGGAGCAAGATCGAGATGCTGAGCGCCGCCCCGGGCTTGAGCCTCGCCGATTTCGGCACGCGGCGCCGGCACAGCTTCCTCTGGCAGGAATATGTGGTGCAGGCGCTGGCGGCCGAGCTCGAGGGCTTTTCCGGCACCTCCAACACCTATCTCGCCTTCAAGCACGATCTGGAGCCGATCGGCACCAATGCCCATGAGCTGCCGATGGTGCTGGCCGCCCTCGCCGACGGGCCGGAGGCGCTCAAGGCCGCCCAGTATCGCGTGCTCGAGCTGTGGCAGCAGACCTATGACGGCGCCCTGCTGGTGATGCTGCCCGACACCTTCGGCAGCAGCCAGTTCTTCGCCGACGCCCCCGACTGGGTCGCCGATTGGCGCGGCGTGCGCATCGACAGCAAGGAACCGTTCAAGGCCGGGGAGGAATATCTCGCCTGGCTGGCGGCGCGGCGGCGCGATCCCAAATCCAAGCGCCTGTTGTTCAGTGACGGGCTCGATGTCGAGGAGATCGTCCGGCTGCATGAGCATTTCAGCGGCCGGATCATCGACGCCTATGGCTGGGGCACGCTCCTGACCAACGATTTCCGCCATTGTCATCCTCACGACAATGGCGCGTTCGAGCCGATCAGCCTGGTCTGCAAGGTCGTCTCCGCCAACGGCCGACCGGCGGTGAAGCTCAGCGACAATTTCACCAAGGCGACCGGCCCGGCCGAAGAGGTCGAGCGCTATCGCGCGGTGTTCGGCGTCGAAGGCGTCGACGATCTCCCGGTCATCGTCTGAGGAGCGAGAGGCCATGGCCAGGATCACGCTCGACCCCAAGACCGACATTCTCGGCCTGATCGACATCCAGCCGACCTTCATGCCCGGCGGCGAGCTGCCGGTCGAGGATGGCGAGGCCGTGGTCGCCGCCGCCAACCGGCTGATGCCTCGCTTCGGCCATGTCTTCGCGACCCAGGACTGGCATCCGCCGGGCCATTCCTCCTTCGCCAGCACGCATCCGGGCAAGCGCGCGTTCGAGACCGTCACCATGCCCTACGGACCGCAGACGCTGTGGCCCGACCACGCGATCCAGGGCAGCGCCGGCGCCGCCCTCCATCCCCGGCTCGACCGGAACCGGATCGAGCTCATTGTCCGCAAAGGGTTCCGGCCGGAGATCGACAGCTATTCGGCCTTCTTCGAGAATGACCGCAAGACCGCGACCGGCCTCTCCGGAATGCTGCGCGAACGCGGCTTCAGGCGGCTGTTCCTGGCCGGCCTCGCCACCGATTTCTGCGTCGCCTATTCCGCCGAGGATGCCGCCCGGCAAGGGTTCGAGGCCTTTATCGTCGAGGATGCCTGCCGCGCCATCGGCCTGAAGCTCACCGAAGGGACGAGCCTCGACGCCGCCCGCCGGCGGCTGGACGGACATGGCGTCCGGTTCCTGGCCGAAGCGGATCTCGGCTGAGCGTCGCCCGAGATCGCACCCGGATCGTCGGCCGAGCATGGCGGGCCCGGCCGTCAACCTTACATAAATCAGTATAGGTATAGCTTTCGATGGATGACGGCCGAGATTCGGTCAAATTAGATAGAATTTTATTAAGTACAACTTAAACTCAATATTTGGTCTGTGTCGTCGAATTTCAGAAGACATCAGGTTGCCGAGAGAGTAGCAGCAGGTTTCGGCGGTAGCGTTACGGTGAGAAGGACGAATTCCATGGCGGCGAAGGGACGGCTTGCGGCAGCGACGGCATTGGCCCTGATCGGTACCGGCCCGGCAATGGCGCAATCCATCAGCGAGTTCGGCGTGCCGACCGCGAGCAGCCATCCGCTGGGGATCGCCGCCGGCGCGGACGGCACCCTGTGGTTCGCCGAATCCACCGGCAACAGGATCGGGCAGGTCACGACCGGCGGCGGCTTCAACGAATTCGCGCTCCCGACCGGATCGGCCCTGCCGCAATGCATCATTGCCGGCCCCGATGGGGCGCTGTGGTTCACCGAAGGGAACGGCAACAAGATCGGCCGGATCACGACGGGCGGCTCGATCAGCGAATTCCCCAATCCCGCCTCCGGCAGCTTCCTCAAATGCCTGACCGTGGGACCCGACGGGAATATCTGGTTCACCGACGGCGGTCCGCAGACACAGGCCGGCGCCCCGACCGGGTCGGGCAGGATCGGCCAGATCACGCTCGACGGCGCAATCACCGAGTTTGCGATCCCGACAGCGTTCAGCCAGCCTACCGGCATCGCGCCGGGTCCGGACGGAGCGCTCTGGTTCACCGAGCAGAATGCCAGCCGGATCGGCCGCATCACCACCGCCGGCAACGTGACGGAATTTCAGATTCCTTCCGGCGGCTCGCAGCCGAGCTCGATCGCGCCCGGGCCGGACGGTGCCATGTGGTTCACCGAAAGCGTCAGCAACAAGATCGGCCGGATCACCATGGCCGGCGGCATCACCGAGTTCAACATTCCGAGCGGCGGCGCGCACCCGACCGCCATCACCATGGCATCCGACGGCGCCATGTGGTTCGCCGAGGGCAGCGCCGGTCGGCTCGGCCGGATCACCATGAGCGGCACGGCCTCTGAAACCGTGATTCCGACCGGCAGCAGCGCACCCGCCGGTCTGGCCGTCGGCCCCAACGGCACGCTCTGGTTCACGGAAAGCAGCAGTAACAAGATCGGCACTTTACCGACCAATCTCGGTGCGAGCCCGGTCGCCGCAGCCATCCTGCCGGGCAGCCGCTCGGTCGAGGTCGCGCTCAGCACCAATGGCGGTGGAGGAGGTGGCGGCGGTGGCGGCGGTGGTGGTGGTGGTGGTGGTGGTGGCGGGACCGGCCCGATCATCCCCGGCTTCATCGCCTCGACATCGGGCGTTACGACGACGGTCGCCACCGTCTTCGCGCTCATGATCAATGCCGGCACGACACCGCTATCCAATTGCGCTCCCAGGGCGATCACGCCAATTCCTGCTATTTTCAGCTATCAGACGACCGATCCCAGCAACAACCACGTCAACGGGACCATCAACACGCCGGCGACGATCCAGCCCGGTGCGTTCCAGACTTTCCTGCTGGCCTTCACGCCGACCGGTCCGCTCGTCCCGACCACGATCACGATGGGCTATGATTGCGCGGGCGTCGATGCCACGCCAGTGGCGGCCGGCGTCAACACCATCCTGTTGTCGATCTCGACGACGCCGGTGCCCGACGATGTCGCCTTGGCGGTGACCGGCAGCAGCGACGGCATCGTCGACATTCCGGGCAATACCGGGAACGGCGCCTTCGCGGTAGCAACCGCCAATGTCGGCGCTGCCGCGAACATCACCGCCTCGGCCAATACCGGGAGCACGTCGCTGCCGATCACGCTGACGATCTGCCAGGTCGGCGGCGCGGGCACCTGCCTCGCTCCTCCGGCGCCGAGCGTGACCAGCGCGATCCCGGCCAGCGGCACGGCCGCCTACGGCGTCTTCGTCTCCGGCAGCGGCAATGTCCCGCTGAACGCGGCGACCAACCGGGTTTTCGTCGTGTTCAGCGACGATAGCGGCGTCGTGCGCGGCTCGACCAGCGTGGCCGTCCGCACGCAGTAACCTTGCCGATACCGCTTGCCTTCGCCGGGCAAGCGGTATTTGCTTATGGGATGCACCCGCAGGATAGCGCGGCCCAAGCTGCCGTGACGACTCTCGTCAGTGGACCGCATCCGATCGTGCGCCCCGCGATCGGTTTCGATCTCATGCTCTTTTCCGGCTCGGCGGGTGTCTTCGAACGGCCGGCGACCCCCGAGCATCTGCTGGCCCTCCATGCCAGCGGGCCGGTTCTCGCCTCCTGCCGCTGCGACGGCCGGCACGACCGGCGCGTCCAGCGGCGCGGCGATATCGACATCGTTCCCGCCGGCCTGCCGGGCACCTGGGAAGAAGATGGGCCGAGCACGGTCTTCGCCATCGCGCTCCCCCCGTCCCTGCTGGCGACGGCGGCGGAAAGCCTCGGCATCCATGCCGACCGGATCGAGATCGCGCCGCAGCTGCATCTGCGCGACCCGATGATCGAGCATATCGGCTGGGCGCTTCAGGCCGATTACGAGGCCGGTCATCCGGGCGGCGGGCTGCTCGCCGAAAGCCTCGGGCTGGCGCTGTCGGCGCATCTGGTGCGCCGCTACGCGGCCGGCCCCGTCTATCGGCAGGGCTTGTCGAAGCCCCAGCGGCGGCGGGTGCTCGATTTCATCGATACCCATCTCGACCAAGATTTGCCGCTCGTCGGCCTCGCGTCGATCGCCGGCGTCAGCGCATCGCATTTCAAGGCGCTGTTCCGGCAATCCTTGGGCATGCCGGTCCATCAATATGTCATCCAGCGCAGGGTCGAGCGGGCCAAGACCCTGCTGCTCGACAGCGACATGGCGATGAGCGAGGTGGCGCTGGCGGCGGGCTTCGCGCATCAGAGCCACATGGCGAGCTGCATGCGCCGCCTGCTGGGTGCCGCCCCAAGTGAGGTTCGCCGCTGCCGGCTGTGAGCCCAGAAGCTCATCGTCGGCCGATTTTGCTTTGTTCCATCCGGATCTGCGCGACGGGCCGGCGCCGAACGTCGCAAGCTCGCCGCACCCAATAGAACGGAGCGGACCATGCCGAGCACGGAACGGATCAAGGGGCTGATCGCCCTGGTCGAACAAGGAAAGTTCATCGAGGCGCTGGAGCAGTTCTATCATGCCGAGGCGAGCATGCAGGAGAATGGCGAGCCGCCGCGACGCGGCGTCGAGGCGCTGATCGCGCATGAGCGCGGCGTCATGGAACGGGTGAAGATCGTCGGCGCCCGTCAAGCCGGCCCGGTCTTCGTCTCGGGCGACGAGGCCGTGCTCAACTGGGTGTTCGAGATCGCTCGGCCGGACGGCACCATCGTCCGGCTCGACGAGTTGGCGCGGCAGCGCTGGCAGGGCGACCGGATCGCCGAGGAACGTTTCTATTACGACCCATCGCAACTAAGTGGCTGAGAACGATCATGTACGGAGAAGATCTGGGAATGGCCATGGCGGGACGCGCGCCGTCGAAGGCGGACAGGTTCCGCGCCCTGCATCGGCCGGGCGAGCCGCTGCTGCTGGTCAATGGCTGGGATGCCGCCTCGATCCGGGCGATCGCGGCGGCCGGCCTGCCGGCGGCGGCGACCAGCAGCTATGCCATGGCGGCGTCGCTCGGCTTCGCCGATGGCGAGACGGTGCCGAAGGAGCTGGTGATCGGACTGGCCGGGCGGATCGCCAGCGCCATCGAGGTGCCGCTCACCGTCGATATCGAGGCCGGCTACGGCGAGTCGCCCACCATGGCGGCGGAGACGGTGGGCGCCCTGCTGCGTGCCGGCGTGGTCGGCATCAATGTCGAGGACGGGCTCGTCGGCGGCGTTCGCCGGCTCGCCGATCCGTCCGCGCATGGCGAGAAGCTGGAGGCTATCCGCGATCGGGCTTGGGAGATGAGCGTGCCGCTCTTCGTCAATGCCCGCATCGACACCTATATGCTCGACGAGATCGAGGCCGGGGATCGGCTGAACGAAACGGTCCGGCGGGCGGAACGCTACCTCGAGGCCGGTGCCGACGGCATCTTCGTGCCCGGCCTCGTCCAGCCCGAGGAAATCGCGGCCCTGGTGAAGGCGGTTCCCGCTCCGGTCAATGTCATGGCGACGGCGCAATCGCTGCCGCTTCGGCAGTTGGCGGCGCTCGGCGTGGCACGGGTGAGCCTTGGCGCCTGGCCGCATCTGGCCATGCTCGGCCGGCTGCGTCAGGCCGCAGGCGAAATCGCCGAAGGCTTCGACCTGACGCCGCTCGCCTGAACTTTCTGTCCTGCGCCGGGCGTCCCGCTTTCAAGCCGGGCGCCCGATGCGGGCTGGTCGACGACCGATTATGGTGCAGCGCATCATAGATAAAGCGGGGTTCGTGCCTGCCAGCACGGAAGGCGGCCCGACGCAGCCTGTTAGAGGCATGCCAAGGACGAACACGACCTAATCAACACTCTTTTTACGCGTGCAAATCGAAACGGGCTCTTGTATGCTCGTTACGAATCAGCCATGCCGTCGGGCGAGATTGGCCCACCTGAAGCGTAGACTTTATCTAAAATACTGTGCTGCACGTATTTTGTGCAATGATTCCGAAACAATGGCAACCTTATCACTTGGTTGATGAGGGCCATGACTCAATATCTACCTCCAAGATAGAGACGTATACTCTGAAATGATCCGCCATTAACACTCTTTAAATTAATTTTCGATCTATTATGGATCGAATAGCGAGACGTGCATATCATGCCAGCCGCTGGAGGGGAGGGAAATTGGCCAACGAGAAAATACACCTCCCTAACAACGAGGCGACGTTAGTAACCGATTCTACGAAGGGTCATCTTTTACCTCTGAGTGAGATAGAAAACATCAGCGACAAGAAATAGTACAGAAAATCTGTACAGTTACGGGCGGGCCCTCCTGACGTTGACGGAAGAAAATTCTTCATCGGCACAAGGATTAGCAGAACATGCTTGACGTATCCTCTGCGGTTAAGCCGGACCTTTCTTCTGCCTTGAATTCCACTAGAGAAATCGAACCGGGTGGCGGGCGCGCCGCCTTCAATTTCGCCTGGGCGACGGCGATCGTCGATGCGTTCGTGCATGCCGGGGTTCGCCACGCGGTTCTCTCGCCTGGCGCGCAAATGGCGCCGATTTCCCTCGCTTGTCGCGGGAATCCTCTTCTGCGGTGCAGCATCGTCATCGACGAACGGAGCGCCGCCTTCTTCGCCCTCGGGCTGGCCAAGGCCACGGGAACTCCGCCGCTGCTGATCTGCACCTCCGGATCGGCCGTCGGCCAATGGTATCCCGCCATCATCGAGGCGTCGGAGGGGCAGGTCCCGCTGATCCTTCTATCGTGCGACAAGAGCCCGTCCGAGCATGGCCGCGCCGTCGCCCAGACGATCGAGCAGACCGGCATCTACGGCGGCTATGTCCGCGCCTCCCGGCATTTTCATCTTCCCGACGCGAGCATCGGCATCCTGCCGTCCCTCGTCGCCAGCTTCGTCGAAAAGGCGCAATGGCCGGTGCCGGGGCCGGTACATCTGAACGTGCCGTTCGAGGAGCCGCTGATCCCGCGCCATCGCCGCCGTGCGAACCTGCCGCAGCCGCCGCGTTTCACGGTGCCGACGATCCGGCCCGATGCCGACGATCTCTGCGATCTGGCGGCGATCATGTCGGGACAGCCCGGCCTCATCATCTGCGGCCCAGAGGAGCTGCAGGGCGAAGCCGCCGCGATGGTGGCTCGCCTCGCCGCCGAGATTCGATGCCCGCTGATCGCGGATGCCTCGTCGGGCGTGCGCTTCGGCCGGCATGATCGCTCCACCCTCGTGACCCATGCCGACGCCTTTCTCAGGGCACCGCGATTCATCACCGACGCCGCCCCGCATTGGATTCTCCGCTTCGGCGGCACGCCAACATCGAAGCCGATCCTGAAATGGCTGGCGGAATGCGGTGCCGCGCATCACGTCGTGGTCGATCAGACCGCCGCCTGGCCGGACCCCGTGCTGCGCACCACGCGGGTTCTCCGCGGCAGCCCCGCCGTCCTCTGTCGGGAAATGCTCGGCCGGATGACACAAGGCCCGGCCGAATGGCTGGACACCTTCCTCGCCGAAGAGCGGCGGGCGGAAGGGCTGCTTGCCGGAACGGACGGCCCGTTCTGGGAAAGCGCCGTGATCCGGCAGCTCGTCGCGGAGATGCCGGCCGAGAGCACGATCTTCATCGGCAATTCCACACCGGTCCGGGATTTCGACGGCTTTTCCGGCACCGGCGATCGCCCGATCCGCCTCGTCGCCAACCGGGGCACCAACGGCATCGACGGCAGTATCGCCGTCCTGCTCGGGCTCGCCGCCGCCTCTTCCGACAAGGTGGTGGGCTATATCGGCGACATGGCATTCGCCCATGATGTTGGCTCCCTCCAGCTTGCCCAGGACACCGACACGGTGCTGATCGTCATCAACAATGGCGGCGGCGCCATCTTCGAGTACCAGCCGGTCGCCGGCATTCCCGAGTTCCGGGATTTCCTGGCGCCGCCCACCGTCGATATCGGCGCCGCCGCCATCGCCTGCCGCTGGCGCCACCATGCGGTCGACGACCTCGCCGGCTTCCGCAGCGCGCTCCGACTGGCGCTGGCGAAGCCGGGACCGGACTTGATCGAAGTGATCGTCGACCGGAAAAGCAGCGTCGACAGCCATCGGCAGTTCTGGAACGACGTAGCGCTGTGACCTCGCTCGATCTGCCGGCCGCCGATATCGCCCGCGACGGGCCGGTATCGGCGGGCATGACCGGCAGGGAACGGCTGGCCATGTCGCTCATCGGCGTTGCCGCCTTCCTGCCCCTCTACGCGCCCCAATCGGTGATGCCGGAAATGGCGACCATGTTCGGCGTCAGCAAGGCCGCCGCCGGCTCGGTCATCGGCGTGACCACGCTCTCGGTCGCCCTCGCGGCGCCGATCGCCGGGCCGCTGACCGACCGGTTCGGCCACAAGCGCGCCATGCTCGCGGCCATCCTCCTGCTCGTGCCGCTGACCATCCTCCTGTCGCTCTGCACCAGCCTCGATCAGGTGCTCGCGGTCCGATTCCTCCAGGGCCTGGTCTTGCCCGCCCTGTTTTCCGGCGCGGTCGCCTATGCCGGCGAACGCTGGCGCGGCCCGATCGCGGCCTCGGCGACGGCGCTCTACGTCAGCGGCTCGGCCCTCGGCGGCTTCGCCGGGCGATTCATCACCGGCGGCCTGTGGGACCGGATCGGCTGGGAAGGCAGCTTCCTGGTTCTCGCCGCGATCTCGGCGCTGTGCGGTCTGCTCGTCGGCGCCTGGCTGCCGAAGGCGCCGAGCCGCCCTCCCGGCAGCCTCCTTAGCCATATTCGGGGCATGCGGCAGCATCTGGGCAATCGCCGTATCCGCGCCGCCTGCGCGATCGGGGCGGCAGCGCTGTTCAGCATGACCGCCACACTCTCCTATGTCGGCTTCCGCCTGGCGGCACCTCCCTTCTCCTTCTCCGCCGCGGAGACTGGGCTCATCTTCCTCATCTATCCCCTGTCCGCCACCTCGACCTCTCTCACCGCTCCGCTGCTGCGCCGGCTGGGCATGCGCAACGCCATGCGCTGCGCGCTCGGCCTCTGCCTCGTCGGGCAGGCGGTCCTGCTGGCACCACATGCGATACCGGTCATGCTCGGCCTCAGCCTCTTCGTCGCCGGCATCTTCCTGGTCCAATCCCTGGCACTGGGCTTCGTCGGCCGAATGGGGGGACACGCCAAGGGTGCCGCCGTCGGCCTTTATGTCTGCTGTTTCTATGTCGGCGGCAGCCTGGGATCGATCCTGCCCGGTTTCGCCTGGAACGGCGCCGGCTGGACCGGCTGTGTCCTCCTGGTCATGGCCGCGATCGGCGCCGCGGCACTCGCCGCCGCCGCGCTTCACGATGAGCCCGCTCCAGGCACCGAGCGCTGAGCTCCGAGCGGCGTGGGGAATCAAGGTTGTTTACGTTGGCCGCACTATCGCTCCATGGTCGATTTATCCAATCATCGAGGGAAGATTACGAAGACGATCGGCTGGGAGGTTGCGGTTGTGTGCAGATATCGGAATTTCGAAACTGACGTTAACGCGATTGTTACTATTTTAACATACACTTAACAAGTCTAACCATCGCCTCAGAGCCGCGAGGATACAGGGCATGTCAATTAGAGCTTCGGCCATTTTCATCACAATGCTGCTAATCGGTATCATTTTATCCTTTGCCGGATTCCAGCTTTATCAGAAATGGTCGATCTACGATCGGTCAAGCAGTGCTTTCGATGAAGAAGTACTCATCGATGCGGAATTCAGCGCTGCCGGCGGCCTTACCATCGAGCGCGGCCCTGTGAACAGCGCGCTGAAGGGAACCACGCCCGCCGGTGACGCGGTTCTGCACGAGTTCGAGAATAATCGCACCGCCAGCGATGCCGCCTTGGCCCAGATCGTGACGCTCGCCCAAGCGAAGCGGCCGGACCTGGTCCGCCAGGTCGAGACCATCCGCGCGAAGGTGGCGGCCGCGCGCCAGAAGGCCGCGCAGGAATGGGTAAAGCCATCGAGCGACCGCACGCCCGGCGCCGCCAACGAGGCGCTGAACGCCTATAACGAGGTGGTCAACATCCTCAACGACGCCCTGGCCGCGGGCATCAAGGAATCCATCAGGCTCAGCCCCGATTCGGGCGACTTCCTCGATGTCGCCCAGTCGGGCTGGCAGATCCGGCAATTGGCGGCCGTCAATTCGCTGGCGCTCTCCAACATGATCGCGGGCAGCCGTGCCGCGACCGCGGAGGAACGCGACAAGCTCAATTTCACGTCCGGCCGCATCGACCAGCTCTGGAGCCGGATCCTCGCCGACGGCGAGACCGCGGCGTCGCCTTCCGTCTTGCGCCAGGCCATCGCCACGGCGCGGGACGTCTATTTCGGGCGCACCAAGCCGCTGCGCGAGCAGGTCATGCAATCGGCGGCCGCCGGCACCCCCTACGCCGTATCGCTGGACGATTGGCGCAAATCCGCCGTGGACGCCAACGCCTCGCTGCTGAAGATTCGCGACGGCGCGCTCGAGGCCGCGCGACAGATCGCCGGAGCCGACCGGGATAGCGGTCTCAACGGCATCTGGTTCGCGCTCAGCATCGTCGTCGCCGTGATCGCGATCGGGATCTTCGTCACCGTCGCGTTCGAACGCCGGGTCGTCCGCCCCATCGTCAGGCTGTCCGAGGTGATGGTGGCGCTCGCCAACCACCAGGATACGGCCGTTCCCTATGCCGATCGCTCCGACGAGGTCGGGCAGATGGCGAAATCGGCGGAAATCTTCAGGAACTACGCCGTCCGCATCGGCGAGCTCAATGCCGAGCGGGAAGCCGCGGAAGCAGCACAGGCCGAGGAGCGGCGGCTGTTGCTACGGCAAATGGCCGACGAGCTCGAACGCGATGTGAGCAGAGTCGTCCAGGAATTCGGCGACGCCGCCCACCGGCTGCAGGAAACCGCTTCCTTCATGACCAATACGGCCGAGACGACCAGCGTCCAGGTCTCCGCCGTAGCCGTCGCCTCCGAGCAGGCGAGCGCCAGCGTCAAGTCGGTCGCGGGCTCGACCGAGCATATGTCGAAATCGATCGGCGCCATCAACGAGCAGGTCCTGATCTCTTCCACCATCGTCGGCGAGGCGGTGGCGAGCGCCGGCAGTGCCGTCGGCCAGGTTCGCAGCCTGACCGATGCCGCGGAGAAGATCTCTGACGTGTCCAAGCTGATCGGCGTCATCGCCAGCCAGACCAATCTGCTGGCCTTGAACGCCACGATCGAGGCGGCGCGCGCCGGCGAGGCCGGCAAGGGCTTCGCCGTCGTGGCGCAAGAGGTGAAGAACCTGGCCGGGCAGACGGCGCGCGCGACCGACGAGATCGCCGGACAGATCACCGCGATGCAGCAGGCGACATCGGATACGGCCGATGCGATCACGCATATCGGCGACACGATCAACCGGGTGAGCGAGATCGCCGCGGCCATCGCGGCGGCGATCGGCGAGCAGCGCGATGTCACACAAACCATCGCCGACAGCACCAACGAGGCGGCGGTGGGCACCACCGAGGTGTCGAGAACGATCACCCATGTCGAGGCGGCCGCCCGCGACAGCCGGGACGCCGCCGGCCAGGTCGCGGAGATGTCGACCCGGATGAACGAAGGCTCGGCCACGCTGCAGCAGCGGATCGACGGGTTCCTCGCCCGCATCCGCGCGGCCTGACGGAGACAATGCCGGGGACGGCCGCTTCCGCCCCCGGCAATTTCCTAGACCGCCTCGGGCAGGTCGAGGCAGCCTTGATATTGGATGAGCCGGCCGAGCCCGGGCACATCGATCCGAACGAAGAAATGGTAACGCCCGTCATCGGCGCTTTCGCGCGCGGTCAGGCGCGGCATGAGCCAGCGCGGCACCGACAGCCCCATGAACCGGACATCGATGAGCGTGAAGGACAGGCTGTGCGAGCGCGCTTCGAGCTGGATGATCAGCGAGAACGGCCCGAATTTCTCGCAGAGCAAGCCGCTGCCGGAGCGGCCCGCCGGCTTCTGCATCGTGGTCAGCGTGGCGCCCGGATAGTGGCGCGACAACCTCTCGCCATCGCCGCGCGCCTCGAACACGACGCGCAGCGGCAGACCGCTGCCCGGCGCCGGCAGGCGCAGCAGGCGGCGGAGCGCCCGGCTTGCCCAGAAGGTGCCTTCGGTCACCGTGCTGGTGCCGCTCACGACCAGAAGCGGGCTTGCTTCATGCACAGCACGGATGACCGAGGGCAGTCGGTCGAACGTGTCGCCGAGCAGCCGCGGATAGAGCGGCCTGCCGAGTGCCGTTACCATGATTCGCCTCCGCTCATCGGCCGTGCCGCCGATTCCAGGCGGCCATGCCGGGCACGACCAGCCCATCATAGATGAGGCCGCCGATCCGGTGCAGTCCCGGCAGCGCCGCCAGCCACGCGGCCCAGCGATACCGCGGCAGCTCGCGCCAGATCGCCGCCATCGCATCGATGCCGCCGACGAGATCGCCCTCGCGATCGAAAGCGAAGAGCCGCCGCCGGCAATCCGCCTCGGTGAGGCCGTAGGCCGCGAGCGCCGCCGGATCGCCGCCGATCGGCCGGATGCTGAGCGCGCTCCGATCCGCCAGCGTCGCATAATGGTCGAGCTCGGTCCGGCAGGCCGGGCAAGCCTCGTTCATGAACACGGTGACCGGCGCGTCTGCCGGCACCTCAGCTTTCGATCCGTAGAGATCCGCCAGGGCCGCCTCCAACCGGGGAAAGCGCCAGGTGAAGCCGGGCACGGTCGACAGCACGCGCTGGCTCGCCAAAAACAGGCTCGACAGCTCGCCGAGGCCGAGACGGAGCACCCAGGCCGGTACGGTGAGCCGCGCACGCCGGCCGAATTGGCGGGCGAGCGCCGCCGCGAAATCGCGCTGCGTGGCCGGTTCCGGCGCCGTCGCATTGATGATGCCGGCCAGCGGCTCGTCGAGTGCCATCAGGATCAGGCGCACGAGATCGGCAATATGGATCCAGGACAGAAACTGGCCGCCGCCGCCCAGCACCGCCCCCGTTCCGAGCCGGGCCGCGAGCGCCAGCGGCGGCAAGGCGCCGCCCCGGCGCCCGAGCACGAAGCCGATGCGCAGCCGGCATAGCCGCGTGTCCCGCCCGGCCGCCGCCTCGGCCGCCTCTTCCCAGCGGCGGCACAGCTCGGACAGGAAGATCGGCCGATCGCCGCTCGCCTCGAACAGCGCCTCCTCGCCGCGATCGCCGTAGAAGCCCACGGCCGAGCCGCTGATGAGGACAGCGGGGCGACGGTCGAGCCGCCCGATCAGCGTGCCGATCTCGGCGGTGACGCCGACACGGCTCTCGACGAAGCGCCGCTTGCGCCCGCGGGTCCACACGCCGCCCGCGAGCGGCTCGCCGGCCAGGTTGACGATGGCGTCGATGCGGTCGCCCGGCGCGATCTCGTCGAGCCGCCGATGGATCTCGGCGTGCGGGCCGAAGAGGTAGCGCGCCTTGAGCGGATCGCGGGCGAGTGCCACGACATGGTCGCCGCGCGCGACCAGGGCGCGAACGAGCGCCTGGCCGATGAAGCCGGTGGCGCCGGTGACGAGCACGGTCCGGGACGCCTCGTTCGTGCCGGCGCGGATCGGGCGACGCTGCCAATCGGGCAGGCCGAGCCGGACGACCGCCGCCAAGTCGCGGATCGACCAGGCGAAGACGCCGATGCCGAACAGGCTCATGATCCAGGACAGCAGCCCGTAATCTACGGCGACGAAACCGCTCGGGCCTTGGCTCCAGCGCCACAGCTCCGGCAACCAGAGCGCCAGAAGTGCGCCGAAATTGATGGCGAGGATGGTGTGCAGCACCCGTTCGAAGGCGGGCAGCCGCCGCGTCCGGTCCTCGACGACGAAATCCGTCAGCGTGACCAGGATCTCGATCGCCAGGATGGCGGCGAAGCAGATGGCCCACGCCCCTTGCCAGCGCCACCAGGCGATCCCGATGAAGATGATCGCGTAGAGGAATTCGCGGACCGCATGCAGCATGAGCTCGCCCCGCGCCGAAGGCCGGCTCGGCAGCGCCTCGGTCAGCTCGTGGTGCCAGAGATTGTCGAAGGCGCCGAGTAGGCTCTGCACGGTCAGCATGCCGAGAACCGAAATCATGGCCGGTCTCCTTCGTCGCGGAAGATGCCATCCTGCTCGAACAGCATGCCGAGCAGAGGGTGGCGAATGGTCATGGCGAAGCGGAAGCGGCCTCGCCCCAGATCCTGATGGATGACATGGGCTCGGCCGGGTGACAGCAGATCGGGCAAGG
The DNA here is from genome assembly GCA_035539155.1 of Aliidongia sp. Lineage (GTDB taxonomy): Bacteria > Pseudomonadota > Alphaproteobacteria > ATCC43930 > CGMCC-115725 > JAXDMU01. The sequence continues at coordinate 293,604 of DATLIZ010000023.1, forward strand.
GCACGCGCCGGCCCCACACCTGCCAAAAATAGCCGAGGCTGCGGAAATGCAGGATGCGATCGGCCTCGAATACTTCGAGCCGCATGCCGAAGCCGTAGGCGACGCATTCGAGCAAGGTGCCGTCGCCGGCCGCCTGCTTGGTCGAGCTGACGCGGATCGGGTCCAGACCGGGATAATGGTAATCGCGCATCCAAACGATGCCGTCGCCGGACGGTGTCGCACGCAGCAGGATATCGACCGGGATGTCGGCGCCGCGATAGGGCGCGAAGGGCGTGCCGATCAGCCGGCAGAGCTGCGCCAGCGCCAGCCCGGCGAGCGAGCAATCGACCCGGCTCATGATGCCGACATAGCGGATGTCGTGTCCCGGCTCGGGCTCATGACCAAAGCGCCGACGGATATCGGCCGGCAGACGGCGCCAACCGAACGCGCCGACCAGTCGCTCGAAATCGATGGCGGGAGATGCCGCGATCGCGGCGGGGGCGGACGAACGAGCCATCATGAAGCGCCTCCTATTCTCTACCGGAACAACAGTTGTTTCTGTATGGACAGAAATATCCTGTCAAAAAAAGGGATCACCGCCCGACGAAGCGCGCCACCTTCGCGCCGAGCTTCATCAGCTTGACCAGCGTCGGGCGCGGCACCTTGCGGACATCCTCGTACCAGTTCGTCAGTGTCTCGATGAAAGTCAGCATCTCGGCGATCCGGGCCTTGGCCTCCGCCGGGGTCTGGTGATCGGTCTCGGCATCCGCCACGCATTGCCGGAGCGTCGCCAAGGTCGGATCGATCTCGCGCCTTTTGCGGCCCTCGACGATCGTCATCAGCATTTCCCAGCTGTCGCGCTTCGCCTCGAAATGATCGCGCCGGTCGCCGAGCACGTGGGTAAGCTGGATCAGGTTCCAATTCTGCAACTCGCGCAGGCTGGTGCTGACGTTCGAGCGGGCAATGCCGAGCGTGTCGGCGATCTCCTCCGCCGTCAGCGGCGCTGCGGCCAGATAGAGCAGCGCATGGATCTGCGCCACCGAGCGGTTGACACCCCAGCGCGTCCCCATCTCGCCCCAATGGAGCACGTAGCGTTCGATGACGGGGGTGAGCAGCATCGCTCGTCTTCTGTTATTTCAGTCTAGACAGAAATAGCAGAAGCGAAAGACGGCGTCAATCTGCGACCGGGCAGAGAGCCAACGGCAGCTCAGTGGATCGCGGGCTCGGGGATCGGCGGACCGGCGGCGAGGAAGTCGAAATCGCAGCCCTCATGCGCCTGGGTCACGTGCTTCGCATAGAGGGCGCCGTAGCCGCGTCCGTACGGCGCCGGCGGCGGGACCCATTCGGCGCGACGACGTTCGAGCTCGGCCTCGTCCACGCACAGCTCCAGCTTGCCGGCCGCCACATCGAGCAGGATCTCATCGCCTTCACGCACCAGGGCCAGCGGCCCGCCGACATGGGATTCGGGCGAGACATGCAGCACGCAGGTGCCGTAGCTCGTGCCGCTCATGCGCGCGTCCGAGATCCGCACCATGTCGCGCACGCCGGCTTCGAGCAGCTTCTTGGGGATCGGCAGCATGCCCCATTCCGGCATGCCCGGCCCGCCGAGCGGACCGGCGCTCTGCAGCACCAGCACGGAGCCGGGCTCGACCGGCAGATCGGGATCGTCGATGCGGCGGGCCATATCGTCGTAGTCGCGGAACACAATCGCCTTGCCACGATGCTGCAGCAGCTCGGGCGAGGCGGCGCTGCGCTTGATGACCGCCCCGTGCGGCGCCAGATTGCCGCGCAGCACGACGAGCGAGCCTTCCGCCTTGACCGGGTTGGAGCGCAGGCGGACGACCTCGTCGTTATAGCCGGCGACTCCGTCGAGATTGGCGCCGAGGCTCTTGCCGTTGGCGGTCATTGCATCGAGCGCCAACAGGTCGCCGAGGCGCGAGAGCACGGCGCGCAAGCCGCCAGCATAGAAGAAATCCTCCATCAGGTAGCGGCCCGACGGGCGGATATCGGCCAGCACCGGCACGCGCCGCGCGAGCTCGTCCCAGCGTTCGAGCGGCACCTTGATGCCGGCCCGGCCGGCGATGGCGGTGATATGGATGATCGCGTTGGTCGAGCCGCCGAGCGCCAGCGCCGCGACGATGCCGTTATCGACGGCGGCCGAGGTCAGGATATCGGTCGGCTTCAGATCGGCCCAGACCATCTCGACGATGCGCCGGCCGGTCGAGGCCGCCATGCGCGGATGGTTCGAATCCGCCGCCGGGATCGAGGCGGCACCCGGCAGCGTGAAGCCCATCGCCTCGGCCACCGAGGTCATGGTCGAGGCGGTGCCCATGGTCATGCAATGGCCGGGCGAGCGGGCGATGCCGTCCTCTATCTCGCCCCATTCATCGCGGGTGATCCGGCCGGCGCGCAGCTCGGCCCAATATTTCCAGGTGTCGCTGCCGCTGCCCAGCGTCTGGCCGTGCCATTGCCCGCGCAGCATGGGACCGGCTGGCATGAAGATGGCCGGGATGTTCATGCTGATGGCGCCCATGAGCAGCGCCGGCGTGGTCTTGTCGCAGCCGCCCATCAGGACCACGCCGTCGATCGGATTGGCCCGCAGCAGCTCCTCCGCCTCCATCGCCAGCAGATTGCGGTAGAGCATCGCCGACGGCTTCATGAAGGGCTCGCCCAGCGACACCGCCGGCAGCTCGACCGGAAAGCCGCCCGCCTGCAGCACGCCGCGCTTCACCTCGACCACGCGGTCGCGGAAATGCGTGTGGCAGGGGTTCATCTCGCTCCAGGTATTGAGGATCGCGATCACCGGCTTGCCGGCGAAATCCTCGGGCGCGAAGCCCATCTGCTTGGCGCGGCTGCGATGGCCGAAGGAGCGGAGATCATCGACGCCGAACCAGCGATAGCTGCGCAGCGTCTCGGGCGTCTTGCGGGCGGACATGAAGGCTCCTTCGAGCTTGTTGTTCAGAGCGTAGCTTGGACGATCCAGATCGCCGACGGCAATGCCACACGGCCGTCCTGTTCATAGGGAGCGAGCACGCGCCGGAGGGATTCCTTGGCCGCGGCCAGCAGCTCGGGCGGCTGGCCGTCGAGCAGACGGCTCGCCGGACCGATCTCGACGACCTGGTCGACGGCCGCCTCCAGCCCGCCGCCCAAGGCCAGATCGAACACGAAGTCGACTGGCTCGAACGAGGGTTCCGCGAAACCGGCATCGGTCAGGATGCGCCGCACCCGATCCGGATCGCCGAAGGAGAAGCCGCCGGGGCTTTCCGGATCGGGCCTGGGCGGGCGGGCCACATGCTCATAGACAGCCTCCAACGTGACGCTCACCCAGGGATTTTCGGCGATCGGGCGCCAGCAGGCGAAGCTCACCCGCCCGTCCGGCTTGAGCGCGCGGCGCATGTTGGCGAAGGCCTCGGCCGGCTCGCCGAAGAACATCACGCCGAAGCGCGAGAACAGCAGATCGGCCACGCCCTCGGGAAAGCGGTATGAGGCGGCATCGGCCAGCACGAAATCGACATTGCCGAGGCCGGCGAGCCGTCGCGACGCCGCCGCCAGCATGGGGCCGGACACGTCGAGGGCGATCACCCGCCCCGCCGGCCCGACCGCTTCGGCGAGACCCGCCGTGGTGGCGCCGGAGCCGCAGCCGATATCCAGCACCGTTTCGCCCGGGCGCACCCGGGCCCGATCGATCGCCACGGCCGCGACCTCGGCGAGCCCCGCATCGGTCCGCGCCTGCTGCGCCGCCCAATGAGCGCCGCCCGGCCCGTTCCAATAGGCGACCTGCTCGGCATGCTGCGTGTCGGACCCAACCATGGCATTCTCCTCGATCATTGACTGTGTAGCCCCGGCCAACGCGTCGGTCGAGAGCAGCGCGCCACGGAAACGGACGGACCACCGGCGAAAAATGTTCCCGCCGCGCCGCATCGCCGCCTGTGACCGGCGCCGGTGCCGATCTATATCTGGGGGACGTCAATCAAGGGAGCGTCGAAGATGAGGCTTGCGATCATCGCCCGGCGCAGCGGTCTATTGCTCGCGGCCCTGCTTCTTCTGTTGCCGGGAATGCTTCTCTCGAGCACCGCGGCACGGGCGCAGGAAGAGCCGGAAATGGTCGGCCCCTACCCCGGCACCTTCTCCTGGCCGACCGACTATTCCTTCCACGAGCTGCTGGGAAAGCTGGAGAAATCGGTTGCCGCCAACGGCATGACCGTGCTCGCCGTGGCCACCGCCCAACGCCGCGCCCCGCCGATTCCGGCCAACGCCACGGTGCTGGTGTTCCGCAACGACTATGCCGCGCGGATCATGGAAGCCGATCTGCTGGCCGGCATGGAAGCGCCGATCCGGCTTTATGTCACGGAGAGCGCCAACCGCAAGGCCGCGATCACCTATCGCACGCCGAGCTCGATCCTGGCGCTCTACGACAATCCGAAGCTCGATGCCCTGGCGCTGGAGCTCGATCAGATCTTCGCCAAGATCGTGGACGACGCGCTCAAAGGTTGAAGCCTCGGCAAGTCGAAGCTTTCCAACCGCAAGTCTTCGGCAGCCATGATCGACAATCATGTTCCGGCATCATTCCGAAATCGCCGGCCGGGCCGCATGCCACCGCCTTCGCCCCGGCCTGCCGCGACAGGGATGTCGCACCGCAACGCATTTCGCTATGATCCGATGAATGCTGGAGATTCGTGCCTTGCGGGCGGGGGCCGAGCGTGCCGACCGATTTGCGCAAGTAACGTAATGCTAAGGCTTTTCTCCTAGCTTTGATCGACTGGCGGCCGTTTGGTGGAAAGGACATTATTGAATGCGCGTACCGCGTTCTGCGATAGCGCTTTTCGTCGTCGCCATGGCGGCGGCCGCCGTCGTCGCCCTTTCGGGATGGTTCGCGCTCGAATCCCGGCAGACGGAACTGGCCAGCGCCGGCGTCGCCGAGCGCAATCTGGCGCGCGCGATCACGCAGAATTCCGACCGTGCGCTCGAGGGCGCCAATATCGTGCTGCGCACGGCGGTCGATCTCATCCAACAGGCCGGCATCGATAGCTACACGGAAGATTCGTTGCACGGGTTCCTGCAGGAACGCTCGGACGGGCTGCTGCAGGTCAAGGAGTTGATGGTGGCCAACGCCGAGGGCGGGCTGCTGGCGGATTCGCAATCCTACGATGTGCGTTCGTTGTCGGTGGCCGGCCGCGATTATTTTCAGATCCATCAGAAGACCATCACCAACGATTATTTCGTCGGCCAACCGCGGCGCAACCGGCTGGACGATCGCTGGACCTTCGCCATCAGCCGCCGGATCGACGCGCCCGACGGCAGCTTCGCCGGGGTCGCGGTCGCAGATGTCGATCTCAATTATTTCCGCCGCTTCTACGACACGATCGATGTCGGCAAGAATGGCGGCATCGCGCTGATGCGGCTCGACGGCACGCTCCTGACCGGCAAGCCCTACAACGACGCGCTGGTCGGACAGCGCTACGGCGACGATCCTGATCTGCCAACCCACATCGCCTCGCTCGACCTCTCCACATTCACGGCGAGCGGCATCGACGGCGTGGCCCGGCTGATCACCTACCACCGTTCGGAAGACGGGCGCTTCGTCATCGCCGTGGCCTTGCCGATCGACAGCATCCTGGCCGAATGGCAGCGCAACACCACGCGCAACATGGAGATTTCGAGCGCCGTGGCGCTGTTCGTGCTCGTGCTGGGCATCCTGCTGTGGCGCCAGAGCCGGCGCAGCGAGGCGGCCAAGCGCGACGCCAGCGCCGCCGCCGCCGCGACGCTGGAAAAGAACACGATCCTCAACACCATCCTGAAGACCCTGCCCGACGGCATCCGGGTGATCGACCGCGAGCATAAGCTCATCGCCTGGAACCGGGCGATCTTCGACATCCTGGGCGTCGATCCCGAAGTGGCGCTCTCGGCCGTCGACCCGGGCAAGGCGCTGCGCCTCGCCGTCAACGAGGACGGCAAATTCGGCCTGGGCTACGAGGCCGAACAGGCCGATTTCGAGAACGAGGTGGCGAGCCGCAACGGTATACTGCATCGCGAGCGGCAGCTCGCCTCCGGGCGTTGGATCGAGGTCAGTGCCGCCCCCATGCCCGAAGGCGGCCAGGTCGCGATCGTGCGCGACATCAGCGACCGCAAGCGCCGCGAGATCGAGGTCGAGGAAGGGCGCCGCCAACTCGAGGAGCAGGCGACCGACCTGATCGCCGCGGCCGAGCAGCTGAAGATCGCCCGCCACGACGCCGATCGGGCGCGCGAGGCGGCCGAGGCGGCCAACCAGGCGAAATCCGAGTTCCTCGCCAATATGAGCCACGAGATCCGCACGCCGATGAACGGCGTGCTCGGCATGGCCGGCCTGTTGCTGCGCACCGATCTCGACGCCGAGCAGCGCTCCTACACCCAGGCGATCCAGAGCTCGGGCGACGGGCTGCTCGCGATCATCAACGACATTCTCGACATCTCGAAGCTCGAAGCCGGCCGGGTCGATCTCGATTCGGTGGATTTCGACCTCGAAGCGCTGATCGAGGGCGTGGTCGAGATGATGTCGCCGCGTGCCAGCGAGAAGAGGCTGCATCTGGGCGCCCTCGTCCGGCCGAGCGCCAAGAGCGACTTCCGCGGCGACCCGAATCGCCTGCGCCAGATCCTGATCAACCTCGTCGGCAACGCCGTGAAATTTACCGAGAAGGGCGGCGTCACCATCGAGGCCTCGACCATGGCCGGGGTCGGCGACAGCCGGGTCCTGCGCATCGAGGTCACCGATACCGGCATCGGCATCACGCCCGAGGCGCGGCAGCACCTGTTCCAGAAATTCAGCCAGGCCGACAGCTCGATTACCCGCCGCTTCGGCGGCACCGGCCTCGGCCTCGCCATCTCGCAGCAGCTGGTCGAGCTGATGGGCGGCACGATCGACGTGATGAGCGGCCCTGCCGGCAGCACCTTCTGGTTCACCGCCAAGCTCGATCGCGCGTTGGAGCCGCTGCCGAAGCGCACCGAGGGCGACGCCTGGCTGCACGGCAAGACCATCCTGGTCGTGGACGACATCGCGCTCGACCGGCGCATCTTCCGCGGCCAGCTCGAAGGCTGGGGCCTGACCGTTTACGAGGCCGATGACGCCTTCACCGCCCTCGCCATGCTCAGCAGTGCCGCGGAATCGGGAACCCATTTCGACTTCATCCTGACCGACTATGCCATGCCGGGTATGAACGGCGCCGAGCTGGTCGACCGAGTCCTGGAGCAATCGCCGCATTTTCATGGCAAGATCATCGTCGCGACCTCAACCGACAGCGGGCTCGATGCCAAGCATGAACGGAGCGGATGCGCCATCGTGATGAAGCCGGTGAAGAGCCGCGATCTTCTGGAATGCCTGAACGGCACGGCGTCCGACCTGCCGCCGCCGAAGCCGGCAGTGGCCGAGCCGACCGCAATGCCGATCTCGGCGAGCCGGCGGATCCTGCTGGTCGAGGACAATCTCATCAACCAGAAGGTCGCCCTCGCCATCCTGGAGCGCGCCAACCACCGCGTCGATGTCGCGGGCAACGGCAAGGAGGCGGTCGAAGCCGCCTTCAACAAGGATTACGACGTCATCCTGATGGATGTGCAGATGCCGATCATGGACGGCATCGAGGCGACCAAGCTCATTCGCGCCTATGCCGGGCCGCGCGGCCGCGTGCCGATCATCGCCCTCACCGCCAACGCCATGGAGGGCGTGCGCGAGCAATATCTGGCCAGCGGGATGGATGATTACGTCTCGAAGCCGATCGACGCCAAGCTCATGCTGCAGGTCATCGACCGCCGGGCGCTGAACCAGCCGCCCGAACCACAGCCCGTGCCGGAGGTGCTGCCGGAGCCTGCCGCCGCCGATGCCCCTGCCCTCGACGAGACGCGGCTCGAGACGCTGCAGCAATTCGTTTCCGCCCCGGAATTCGCCGAGCTCGTCAACGCCTTCATCGAAGGCACCACCGCCCGGCTCGAACGGATCGACGAGCTCGCCGCCGCGAAGGATCTCGACGGGCTGGCGCGTGAAGCGCACGACCTCATCTCAACGGCGGGCAATTTCGGCGCGCGCCGGCTGGAGGCGATGGCAAGGCGCCTCGAGACGATCTGCCACGCCGGCGACCGCGACAGGCTGGACGAGCTGCGATCCGCGTTGAACGAGGCCGCCGAAGCGGCGCTCATCATCATCCGAACCCAGCACTTGGCCGTTCCGGCTTAACGGCTAGGGCCGGGGCGTAAGCGCGCTCATATAGGCATCGTGGAGCACTGTGGCGGCACCGACATTGGGCTCACCCGAAATGTCGGAGTTGATGAACAGAACACCCAGCACGCCGGGGCCGAACAGCGCAATCGACGTGCTGATCGCCGTGTTGTCGGCACCCCAGCCGCCGTTTTTCTCGATCCAGCGATATCCCGCGGCATCGGTGAGCGTGTCCCAGCCGAGCGGCGTTGTCTCCATATCCTGGAGTTGCGCCGGCGTCAGGATCCTGCCGTCATTCTTGTTCAGGCTGGCCAGCACCTTGGCGATATCCTCGACCGCCAAATACCAGCCGGCCGCGCCGACGATCAGCGTATCGTCCTTCCAATCGACCCCAGCGCTGGTGCCGGGAAACTTATAGGAAAATGCATAGGCGGTCGCCTGCGGACCGTTGGTCGGCGGCTTGGCATCGACGCCGACGGCACCGACCGGCTCAAAGACGTGGGTCTGCGCGATCTTGACATAGGCGGCCGCCATGTTCTCGGCCCGATGCACCGGATCGTCCGTGAACCCGTCGATCATCGGCAGCAGCACGCGGAAGATGGCGAAATTGTAATTGCTGTAGCAGGGCGATTTGTTGTTCGGATTGATCGGATCCGGCGGGTTGATCACCGCCGCCCCGGTACAGGACGAGTTCTTGGTGGGATCGACCTTCTGCGTGAAGAATTTCTTCAGGGCGGCATAATCCTGCGAGACGTTGCCGTAATCTTTGATGCCGCTGCGATGCGACAGTAATTGCCGGAAGGTGATTGCGGCGACGTTGGGATCGAGCACCCAGTCGTTCGGTAAATGCGATCCGATCGGCGCATCGAGGCTGACGCCATGCTTGCCGAGGACGCTGATGGCGGCGAGCGCCGTCACCACCTTGCTGACGCTCGCCACCGGGATCTTGGTCGACGACAGGAAGGATTGGGCCGGCGCGTTGGCGCTCGTTCGTGCGTGCCCGAAGGATTGATAGGTGAGCGAGCGGCCGACCGAGCAGGAATAGCCCACAACCTTGCCGTTCAACCGGGCCGCGATATTGGCGTAGACCGCCTTGATCGAGACGCATCGGGTCTCGTCGCAGACGACATCGAGAATATCGTTCATGGCGGCTTCGCAGGTATCGTAGGCGCCCGTCTTCGCCGTGTGCTGGAGTTGCAGCGCCTTGACCTCGGCCAACAGCTCCGGATCGGGCTTACCCGGTTGAGGGTCGTTCGGACCCTGGATATAGCCGGGCGCGGACTGGATCCCCAGTATCTCCTTTTGCAGCGCGTTCGCCTGCTGGAGCAGCGGGCTGCAATCGGTCACCTGAGCCATGACATAGTCGCCGCTGCCGTTATGGGCGTGCAAGCCACCCGCCGGGCAGGCGCCGAGCGAAGGACTGCCGGCAAAGGTCAGCTCCTGGCATTTGTTGCACCACCGCCAATTGTCCTGGCCTAGCGTACCATTCTGAGTCTGTGACAAGACGTAGTTGCCGCTGCCGCTATGGTTGTGCAACCCGCCGGCCGCGCACGCGCCCAAAGTCGCATTACCGGCGAAGGACAGCACCTGGCACTTGTTGCACCAGCGCCAATTATCCTGACCGGGGACGTTGGTATCGTTGTCGACGAGCGCATAGTCGCCGCTGCCGCCATGATCATGCTGCCCGCCCGCCGGGCAAGCGCCCAGAGCGGCGCTGCCGGCAAAGCACATCGCCTGGCATTTATTGCACCACCGCCAGTTGTCTTGTATCGCCATGACAGCCTCCCTGAAGCTCAAGCCGATCGCTTGAGGACATACCTCGCCCGAGGAGCGCCGCCAGCGGCCTGCACTCATGTCGGATCGACACTGTTAACTGTTGGTCCGTCGCCATCCCTATAAGGACAGCAAGGCTTTCAGCGCCGAAATATCGGTGCATCCCAAATATTCGCGCTGTCCCGGAGGACGATCGACGGAGCAATGTCGTGCAGGCCTCATCGGATCCTGTGCATACCGACCATCCTACAGGAAATCGGCGATCACTCAACTAAAAGTTACAATTTGATAGGTCGCGGCCCGCCCCCTCACCATCAGCTCGCTTCCCAGGCCCGCCTCAGCAGTGCGTCGATCGTCATATCCACCTCTTCCGGCGCCGCGAGCGGCAGGCGGCTCTTCAGCCGCTCGGACCAACCCTCGTTCTTGGGCATCTGCAAGCGCGGATCGGCCTCGGGCGGCAGCGCCAGGCCGAGCATCGCCGTTCCGCCCCTGACGGGGCGCAGCGCCGCGAACTGCACCTTGCGCGACCAGGCCGAATAGCCCTTGCGCTGGCCGGCGACGATCTCCGGCAGCGCCTCGGCCGCCCGCTTCACCGCCTCGAAGATCGCGCGCGCGGCCGGATCTGACCAGAGTGCCGCACGCAGCGCCTCGGGCGCGTCCCAGCCCTCGGCCGGCGGGAAGGCGGTCGACAGCACGAAGGAGGCGCGGTTCTGCAGCAGGCCGTGAGTCTCCTTGAACCATCTCAGCCGGGCGCGATGGCCGGTCTCGGGACAGGTCATGGCGATCTTCACCCATTCGTCCAGGCTCTTGCCGGTCTCGCGCTCCAGGCCGGAACGCACCGATTCGAACCATTTTTGCTGCCGCTCGGTCAGCCCGGTCTCAGGCGTCATGACGCTATCCTCTTCGCTGGGACATCTCCTGGCAGAGATAAGCAAATGGGCTGCGGCTTTTCCACCGGGCGGTCAGGATCGGCTGGACGCTCTACCCCGCGCTGCCTTAGCCTTCGGCTTCCTAAACTCATGGGGCGGCAGGGGAATGAAGGCTGATCCGAAAACATCATCGACGCTGAAGCATATCGGACAGGCGCTCGGCGCTGCGGCACTCGGCGCGCTGCTCGCTCAAGCGGTGCCGGCGCGGGCCGAAAGCTATCCGAATCTTCAGGAAGCGGATCTGACCGTCAAGGATTTCCACCTCGCCAATGGCGAGACGCTGCCCGAAGCCAAGTTCCACTACACCACCCTCGGCACGGCCGAGCGCAATGCCCAAGGCCAGATCACCAATGCGGTGCTGATGCTGCATGGGACGAGCGGCACGGGAAAGAACTTCCTCGCCCCGTCGCTCGCCGGCGAGTTGTTCGGCAAGGGTCAGCCGCTCGATGCCGGGAAATATTTCATTATCCTGCCCGACGGGCTCGGCCGCGGCGGATCGACCAAGCCCAGCGACGGGATGAAGGGGCATTTCCCGCATTACGGCTACAAGGACGTGGTCGAAGGCCAGTATCGGGTCGTGACGGAGGGGCTCGGCATCAAGCATCTGAAGCTGGTGCTCGGCACCTCCATGGGCGGCATGCAGGTCTGGATGTGGGGCGAGGCTCATCCCGACATGATGGACGCGCTGATGCCTGTGGCCTCCCAGCCGATCGCCATCGCCGGGCGCAACATGCTGTGGCGCCGGCTGGTCATCGAATCCGTGCGCGCCGATCCCGAATGGCACAATGGCGACTACGAGACCGAGCCGGCGCTCTATAGCCATTTCTATGAGATCGCGGCGATCATGCAGAACAGCGCGCCGTCCTTGCAGAAGGAAGCGCCGACCCGCGCCGCCGCCAACGATTACTACGACAAGGCGATCGGCCAGATCGCCAAGCTCGACGCCAACGACCTGCTCTACTGGTTCGAATCCTCGTATGACTACGATCCGTCCGGGGATATCGAGAAGATCAAGGCCAAGGTCGTGGCGGTGAATTTCGGCGACGATCTGCTGAATCCGCCCGAGCTCGGCGTGATGGAGGCGGCGATGAAGCGGCTGAAGCATGGCCGCTACGTGCTGGTGCCCGGTTCGGACAAGACCAAGGGACATCAGACCTTGGCGCTGGCCAGCGTCTGGGGACCCTACGTCAAGGACGCGCTGAAGTAGCCGGCTCGAAATAGCGGCTGGGCGCGCAACCCAGGCTGCGCCGGAACATGGCGGCGAAGGCGCTGGGGCTGTCATAACCCAGATCCTGCGCCACCAGCGTCACCGGCGCGCCCGCGGCGAGCCGGCTCAGCGCCTCGACCAGCCGAAGCTGCTGGCGCCAGGCGGCGAAGCTCATCCCGGTCTCCGCCCGGAAGCGGCGCGCGACAGTGCGCCGGCTGGCGCCGACCCGGTCGGCCCATTCATCCAGCGTATCGGCCCGCTCGGGCTCGGCCGCCAGCGCCGCGCAGATCGCGGCGAGCCGCTTGTCGCGCGGCATCGGCACATGTAGCGGCACCGACGGCACGGTCTCGAGCTCGCGCAGGATCAGCGCGGTGATCAGCCCGTGCCGTCCGTCCTGATCGGGCTCGTCGGGCGCCTGCGCCGTCGCCGCCAGGATCAGCTCTCGCAGCAGCGGCGGCACCTCGACGACGCCGCAACGCGGCGGGAGGTGAAGGGCGGCACCGGGCTCGATATAGAGGGTGCGCATCGCGACCACCCCATGCATATGGATCGCATGGGTGATGCCGCTCGGAATCCATAAAGCGCGCCAGGTCGGCACGACCCAGGTGCCGTCCTCGGTGGTGACGCGCATGACGCCGCTCACGGCATGAACCAGCTGCGCCCGCTCGTGCCGATGCGGATGAATGTCGTGCCCGGCCGGATAGTCCTTGGCCATCGCGAGCACGAGATGCGGCGAACGCTGATAATCGCTGGAGTGGGTCGAGCGCATGATCTGGCCCTTTCGCGACAATGTATGACCGAGGCCAGCGCGCAGGCCAAACGGTTTCGCGCTATGCTCGGGGTTCGAGTGAAAGGATGCCCCATGCCGCTTGGCAACGCACCGATCATGGCCTTCGTCGCGACGGCCAAGCCCGATGGGGCCCTGCATTTCTATCGCGATACGCTCGGGCTCGAGCTGGTCGAGGACACGCCGTTTGCCCTGGTCTTCACCGGCGGCGGCACTTTGCTGCGCATCCAGAAGGGCGCCCCGCCCAGCCCGCCGCCTTATACGGCGCTCGGCTGGGAAGTGGGCGATATCGGGGCGATGGCGGCGATTTTGGCCGCGAGGGGTGTCGCCTTCGAACGCTTTCCCGGGCTGGAGCAGGATGAGCGCGGCGTCTGGACCGCCCCCAACGGCCAGAAGGTGGCATGGTTCAAGGATCCCGACGGTCATATCCTGTCGCTCGCCCAGCTGAAGGTCTGAGCCTCGTGCCGCTGTCCCGGCGCGTCACGCGCTTCATCAACGTCGCTTTTGCTTGTGCGGTGGGCGCCGCGGGACTGGCAGACCTGGTGGTCAGGCTTGACCATCAGGGTCTGCCGGTCTCCAATCCGAATCGCCATGACCGACGCCGATACCGCCCTCAGCCAGAATCTTGAATTCTACCGCGCCTTCAGCACGCGCGACTTGGCCGCCATGGACCGGTTGTGGGCGCGCGAGGCGGCGGTAAGCTGCATTCATCCGGGCTGGGCGCCGCTGGCCGGGCGCGACGAGGTGCTGGCGAGCTGGCGCGCCATCCTGACCGGCCCGTCGCCGCCAACCGTCCTGTGCTTCGACGAGCGGGCGACCCTGTTCGACGGCGTCGCCATGGTCGTGTGCGAGGAACAGCTCGAAACCGTCTCGCTCGCCGCCACCAACCTCTTCGTCATGGAGAACGGGCTGTGGCGGATGGTCCATCACCAGTCGAGCCAGATCGTCCAGAGGAGTTGAGGTTCAAACCTCGGACCTTGGCCCCAGCGGAAAGCGCAGGCTGATCTTCTGCAGCAGCGCGTCGCGTACCGAGCGATAGGCGTCGAGCTTGGCGTCGCGGTTGCCTTCGACGGCGGTCGGGTCGAAGGTCGGCCAGAACTCGACCTCGCAGGCCATGGTGCGGGTCATCTCCAGCGCGTGGTGATGCGCCTCGGGCGAGAGGGTGATGACCAGATCGAAATAGCTGTCGTCGTGTTCCTCGAAGCTCTTGGCGTGGTGCTTGGTGAGATCGATGCCGATCTCGTCCATGACCACGGCCACGAAAGGATCGGGCTCGCCCGCCCTGACGCCGCGCGAATCGACGAAGACGCGGCGGCCGTGCAGATGCTTCATGATCGCCTCGGCCATGGGCGAGCGGACGGAATTCATCGTGCACGCGAACAGGACAGCGGAAGGCATAGGCGCCATCTGCCGCTAGCCCCGGATATGCAGGACGCAGATCAGGGTGAAGAGACGGCGCGCCGTGTCGTGATCCACCTCGACCTTGTCGGCGAGGCGCTCGCGCAGCAGCTCGGAGCCGTCATTGTGAAGCCCGCGCCGGCCCATATCGATCGCCTCGATCTGCGTCGGGCTGGATTTGCGGATGGCGGTGAAATAGCTCTCGCAGATCAGGAAATAGTCGCGAACGATCGAGCGGAAGCTGGAGAGCGCCAGCGTGACCTTGTCGAGCGAGGTGCGGTCGAGCGACTGGATATCGAGGATCAACCGGTTGTCCTCGAGCGAGAGATGCAGATGGAACGGACCGGTGAGTCCACCCTTATGCCGGAACAAATTCTCTTCGAGCAGATCGAAGATCGCGACCGCCCGTTCATGCTCGATATCGGCGCTGCGGCGGATGACGGTACGCTCGTCGAGCGTGATCCCGGCAATGCGCGCCGCCTCGTCGCTCATGCCGGTCTCGCCAGCCGGATCGCGACGGAACGGGCATGGGCGTCGAGGCTTTCGGCCTCGGCCAGCGTGATCGCCGCCGGGCCGATCGCGGCCAGGCTCACGGGATCGCAGGCGAGCAAGGTCGTGCGCTTGACGAAATCATTGACGCCGAGCCCGGAGGAAAAGCGCGCCGCTCGCGCGGTCGGCAGCACATGGTTCGGCCCGGCGACGTAATCGCCCACCGCCTCCGGCGTGTAGCGGCCGAGGAACATGGCGCCGGCATTGCGGATGCGGCCGGCCAGAATATCGGGATCGTCGGTCGCGATCTCCAGATGCTCGGGCGCCATCCGGTCGACCAGCGGCACCGCCTCGTCGAGCGTGCGGGTGACGATGATGGCGCCGAAACGCCGCCAGCTTTCGCCGGCGATGGCCCGGCGCGGCAGGGTTTCGAGCTGCTGCTCGACCGCGAGCGCCACGGCGTCGGCGAAGTCCCGATCGTCGGTGATCAGGATCGATTGTGCGACCGGATCATGCTCGGCCTGCGACAGGAGATCGGCCGCGATCCAGACCGGATCGTTGTGCCGGTCGGCGATGACCAGGATCTCGGACGGGCCGGCGATGGTGTCGATGCCGACCGTGCCGAACACCTGCCGCTTGGCGGCGGCGACATAGGCGTTGCCGGGACCGACGATCTTGTCGACAGGCCGGATCGTGGCTGTACCGTAAGCCAACGCCGCCACGGCCTGGGCGCCGCCGACGCGGTAGATCTCGTGGACGCCGGCGAGCCGGGCCGCGGCCAGCACCAGCGGATTGAGCTGCCCGTCGGGCGTCGGCACGACCATGACCAGGCGCTCGACGCCGGCGACCGCGGCCGGCACGGCGTTCATCAGCACGGAGCTCGGATAGGAAGCGGTACCGCCGGGCACATAGAGTCCGACCGCCCCGATCGCCCGCCAGCGCGCGCCGAGCCGGACGCCGCTCGCATCGATCCAGTCGAGATCGGCCGGCTTCTGGCTTTCGTGATAGGCGCGGATACGGCTGGCGGCGAGCTTCAGCGCGTCGAGCGTCTTTGGCGCACAGGCGGCGACCGCCCGATCGACCTCGTCGGCGGTGATGGCCAGCGTCTCTGCCGTCGCCTCGAACCGGTCCCAACGGCGTGTATAGTCGATCAGCGCCGCATCGCCGCGCGCACGCACATCGGCCAGGATGGCGGCGACGGCGCCCGTCACCTCCTCGGCCGCCTCGCGTGTCTCGTCGGCGAGTGCCGCGAAGGCCTGGGCGAAATCCTCGCTGCTGGTGTCGAGCCGGCGGGGTCCATCAGGCCGCGACATTGTCGACCGCCTGTCGGAACCGTTCGAGCCAATCGCCAACCTCGCCCGGCCGGGTCTTCAAAGCCGCGCGGTTGACGATGAAGCGCGAGGTGATATCGGCGATCCGCTCGATCTCGACCAGGCCGTTGGCCTTCAGGGTCACGCCGGTCTGGACCAGATCGACGATGCGCCGGCACAGGCCGAGCGTCGGCGCCAATTCCATGGCGCCGTTGAGCTTGATGCATTCGGCCTGGACGCCGCGCGCGGCGAAATAGCGACGGGTGATCTCGGGATATTTGGTGGCGACGCGGACATGGCTCCAGCGCGACGGCTCGTCCTTGGCGACGAGATCGGCGGGCCCGGCCACGGCCAGGTGGCACTGCCCGACCTTGAGGTCGAGCGGCGCGTAGATCTCCGGGTAATCGAATTCCATCAGCACGTCGTTGCCGGCAATGCCGAAATGGGCGGCACCGAACGCCACGAAGGTCGCGACATCGAAATTGCGCACCCGGATGACATCGAGCTCGGCGACATTGGTCTTGAAGCGGAGCTGGCGCGACTCCTCGTCGTCGAACGCCGGCTCGATCTCGATGCCGACGCGCCCGAGCAGCGGCACCACCTGCTTCAGGATCCGTCCTTTGGGCAGCGCCAGCACCAGCGTCTCGTTCCCGGGCACAGCGCCCCTCCCGTCGAGCTTGAATCCAGCCGGATTTAGAGCGCTCCGGCGCGCCTGTCCAGCGCGACAGGGCACCCATGCCGGGAAAGCACGCTCAATCGAGCTTATGCTTGGGCTTCCAGTTGGTCGGCCAGGGCTCGTCCAGATCCTCGAGGCGGCATTGGATTTCCGCTGTTTCGAGCCGAATCGAGGCGTCGCCGGCGAAGGTGAGCTCGATCATCCCCGGCTGCTGCTGGATGGTCAGCAGCGATAGGATCGTATCCTGCTTGCCGAGATCGACGTTGCGCCGCTGCACGCGCGCTACCTTGTCGAAGACGAGGCCGGCGTTGGTACGGGCATAGCTGCCGTCCTCGGCCTTGCTCTCCCACAGGAAGCGGTTGGCGACCAGGACGAAGCGATGATCCTTGGGCAGGTAAGCCATATCGCCGACCAGCACCAGCGCGTCCTGGAGACATGTGGCGATCACGGCCAGATCCTCGGCATCGACGGCGGCGAGACGCAGGGACTGGTTCATCATCAACCCTCCGCGAGACGTTCGATGTCGGCACCGCAGGCGGCGAGCTTCGCTTCGAGCTGCTCGTAGCCGCGGTCGAGATGATAGACGCGATTGACCACCGTCTCGCCCTCGGCGGCGAGGCCAGCGAGCACGAGCGAGACCGAGGCGCGGAGATCGGTCGCCATGACCGGGGCACCGGTCAGCTTCTTCACCCCGCGGATCATCGCCGAGGCACCGTGGACATTGATGTTGGCTCCCATGCGGCACAGCTCCGGCACATGCATGAAACGATTCTCGAAGATCGTCTCGGTGATCATGGCGGCGCCGTCGGCGATCGTCATCAGCGCCATCATCTGCGCCTGCAGATCGGTCGGGAAGCCCGGGAACGGCTCGGTCATGACATCGGTGCCGGCGACATGCGGCCGGCCCCAGCCGTTGGAACCGGTGACGCGGATGCCGTCCTCGATCTCGGTCACGGCGACGCCGGCATTGTTCAAGACATTGGCGACGGCGCTGACCAGGCCGATCGAGGTGCCGGTGAGGCTCACCGCCCCGCCGGTGATGGCGCCCGCCATCATGTAGGTGCCGGTCTCGATCCGGTCGGCGATGACGCGATGCTTGGCGCCATTGAGGCGGTCACGGCCACGGATGGTGATCCGGTCGGTGCCGGCGCCCTCGATCTCGGCCCCCATGGCGATGAGGCAATGGGCGAGATCGATGATCTCGGGCTCACGCGCGGTATTGACCAGCACCGTCTCGCCCTCGGCGAGGCTCGCCGCCATCATCAGATTCTCGGTAGCGCCGACGGAGACGAAGGGGAACAGGATCTCCGCCCCCTTGAGGCCCTTGGGCGCGCGCGCCTCGATATAGCCCTGGTCGATCTCGATCTCGGCGCCCATCTGCTGCAGGCCCTTGATATGGAGGTCGACCGGGCGGGCGCCGATGGCGCAGCCGCCGGGCAGCGACACGCGGGCATGGCCGGCGCGCGCGAGGAGCGGCCCCAGCACCAGCACGGAGGCGCGCATCTTGCGCACCAGATCGTAGGGCGCCGTGGTCGAGCCGATACGCTCGGCCCGAAGCTGCATGGCGCCGCGCTCGCCCGTGCCGATCGCGACCCCGTGCTGCTCCAGCAGATGCGTCATGGAGACGATATCGGCGAGGTTGGGCAGGTTGGCGAGCTCGAGCGTCCCGTCCGTCAGCAGGCTCGCCGCCATCAGCGGCAGGCCGGCATTCTTGGAGCCGCTGATCACGATGGTGCCGTCGAGCGCCTGTCCGCCTCGTATTCTGATCTTATCCATTGTCGATCCTGATCGTCGCTGTCACCGGGTCGAGGCCGTTCCGGCGCTATTGCCATCGCGCGGAACGCGTGGCGTTGCAAAGGGAAAATGCATGCTCATTCGTCGGCGTCGCGTAAGCGTGCCTGCTGCTTGCGTTTCTGCAGATTCTCGCGCAGGGCCGCCGCCAGCCGTTCGCGCTCGCGTTCCTGCCGGCGCTTCGCCGAGTCGGTCAGCGCCGGTTTCTCCGTCTCGTCTTCGCCCATGATCCCCTTAGCCCCGGCCCCTCGCCATGCATGATGCAGGATTGCGGCCTCACTGTGGCACCGCTTGCACCTCGCGTTCCACTATGGCATGGTCCGCGCCGCTTCGACGGGCCCGGCCCGCGCGCTGCCGTAGCTCAGTGGTAGAGCACCCCCTTGGTAAGGGGGAGGTCCACAGTTCAATCCTGTGCGGCAGCACCAGTTTTTCCAGGGCTTTCCCAGGGCTTGCCGTTTTCAGCCGCGACGACTCGCGACCGAAACTGACGGAACACTTTTGAACAGAAGGTCGAACTCCAGCCGCTCCATCAACTGGCGTTCGGTGCCTTCATTGCATGCCACTCACCCCTACGACCAATCCGATAAGGCCGGCGCAGAGAAGGCTGGTACGATCCGTCGCGGCGAACAGGACAGGATCATCATGCATCTCGCCCCTATGGGTGAGAAGAAGGATGCGGCTGATCCAATAGAGTAGAATAACGGGGATGGCCCACAGGTATCCGGGCCGGGCATAAAGCTGAACGACGGTGGTGCTGTTGATATACAGGCCAAAAATCATGACGGCTATATAGCCGCTTGCTGTCGCCATGGCCTGAATAACCGGAAGATCGCTTACGCGATATCCCCGCCCGACTGGATCGCCCTTGCCGGTCTCGGCCCGGTCGGACAGCTCCGTCCACCGCTTGACGAGAGCGAGGCTCAGGAACAGGAAGAGCGCAAAACTCAAAAGCCAAGGAGACAGAGGAACCGAGACAGCCGCGGCGCCCGCCCATAGCCGCATGCCGTAGAGGCATGCCAATGCTACGACATCGAGCATGATCTTTCGCTTGATGTAGAGCGAATAAGAAAGCGTCAGCGTGCAGTAGACCGCCAGCGTGCCGAAGAATTGCCACGGGAGAAGCAGCGCCAGCATCACGGCCGCTGCTGCTGTCGTGGGAACCAATATTATGCCGTTGAAGACGCCCAGCCGCCCGGCCGCAAGCGGCCGATGACGTTTTGTCGGATGGTCGCGGTCGCTCCGCAGATCGAGCAGATCATTCACCAAATAAACACTGGAGGCGCAAAGGCTGAAGCTGAGAAAGGCAATGCAACAGGCGAGAATCGTCGTCCCCTCGAAATGGTGCGCGGTGAACGCCGGGACGAAGACGAGCAGATTCTTCAGCCATTGATGAAGACGAAGGGCACGCCCGTACTCCGCGAAGTCTGCGCGTCGCGGCGAGATGATCACAACATCTCCGAAGCGCTGACGAACCGCCCATATGAGCTTGGCGGACGCGTTGACGGCGATCGCCCCTCTAGCCTCGCTCCACACCGCGAGATCTATCTGGTCGTTGCCGGCATAATCAAATCCGCCATGCCCGAAGGCGGCACATAAGGCGTCTGCCTTGGCCTTGCCTTTCAGATTGTTCTTACCGTCCGAAGCGAAGACGCCATCGAAAAGGCCGAGACGTGCTGCGATCTCCTTGACGCAGCTCTCATGCGCCGCCGACGCCAAATATACTCGCCGTCCCCTGGCCTTCTCGGCACGCAGGAAGGCGAGCAACTCTTCATTGAAGGGAAGCGTGCTCAGATCAAGCGTGACCTCATTGGCGAGTCGTGCCTTGAAGGCGGCGCGGCCTTCTCCCAACGACCTCAAAGAGGCCAAAGCCCGCAACGGCCGGCTCGAGAGGAGTTCGAAGAAGCTCTCCACCAAGATGTCAGACTGTATCAGCGTGCCATCCAGATCCACCACCAGGGGATATTCGGAGACCGCGACGGAAACGCTCATGCTGGAAGTCCGCCTCGAATGCTGACAAGGACAGTGTGCGGAAGGCTGAACATTGAAATGACAGTCTCGCGCACCGGACAATCCGTCTTGACGCCTATAGCGGTCAAGCTCCGGAAGCGCACACGCCCAAGACCAATGAGATCCGGGCAGGATACCGATCGCGGATCCCGGCCCTGCAAAAGGGCGGTAGCCAAGCCCAGTGCCGTATGCCAAAAGGCTGATAAGTCGTAAAGCGGGGTCTGCCATGGTCATGCTATCGGGTTGGGGACGCAACCCCCGTCTCGACTGCACGCGTCGGCGCATGAGTTCCCGGCAGGACGCGGTGGCGATCCTCGACCGATATCCGAGCTTGATCCCGCGCGGCAATGGACGCGCATATGGCGACGCAGCCCTCAACACGGACTGCGTCCTTGAGACTCTTCGCAGCGACCGTATTCTAGCCTTTGATACCAGAACCGGGACGATCCAGTGCGAGGCCGGACTGTTGCTGGCCGACCTCCTGGCATTTTCGATCCCGCGAGGCTTTTTCCCACCGGTAACGCCAGGTACCAAATTCGTGACGATCGGCGGCATGGTCGCCGCTGACGTTCACGGTAAGAATCACGGCGCCGCAGGAAGCTTTAGCCGACACGTCGAATCTCTCGAGATGATGCTCGCCGATGGGCGAGCCGTAAGCTGCTCGCCCCAGCAAGAGGCCGAGCTGTTCTGGGCAACGTGCGGCGGCATGGGGTTGACCGGATTGATTCTTACGGCCTCGTTCCGACTGATCCGGGTCGAGACCGGCATGATTCGGCAGCGAGCGATCAAGACCGGAAAGCTCGATGAAACGATGGCGCTCATGGAGTCTGAAAGCACCGCCACCTATTCTGTCGCCTGGGTCGACGCGCTCTCCGACACCGCCCACGGGCGCGCGGTGGTTTATCTTGGAGAGCATGCCAAGCGCGACGAAGTCAGGGATGCCGGCCTCACACCGCCGCCGCCGGTTCGCCTGTCGGTACCGTGCGACCTCCCCTCCTTCCTGCTCAACCACCGGACGGCACGCCTCTTCGCAACGGCCTATTACAACCGCGCCTCGGACGGTTCGACCCTTATCCCCTATGATCGCTATTTTTACCCGCTCGACGCGCTAGGTGCCTGGAATCGGTGCTATGGAGCCGCAGGCTTTCTCCAGTATCAGTGCGTCGTGCCGCGCGCGGCGGGCCGGATGGCGATTGGAGCACTCCTCGACCGTATCAAAGCTGCGGGAGAGGCTGCCTTTCTTGCCGTCCTTAAGCTCTTCGGCGCAGCCGACCCGGGCTACCTCTCTTTTCCGATGGAGGGCTACACGCTGGCGCTCGACTTTCCGGCAAAGCCCGGCATTCCGGCGCTGCTCGCGGCGCTCGACGAGATCGTCGCCGGTGCAGGCGGTCGCCTCTATCTCGCTAAGGATGCCCGAAGCGGACCGGAAATGCTTCACGGTTATCCGATGCTTTCTCGGTTTCGGGCCGTACGCGAAGCGGTCGACCCGCATCATCGGTTCGCGTCCGCTCAATCCATTCGGCTCGGCCTGTGACGGATCACTCGAAAACCGCCCTCATCCTTGGCGCAACCTCGGATATCGGCCGTGCCCTTGCGCGCGCTTTTGCAAGGCGCGGAAATTCCCTCATTCTCGCGGCTCGCGAGCCTGATGATCTGACGTCCGACGCGGCCGATCTGCGCCTCCGCTTCGGCGTGACCGTCGCGGTTGCCGCATTCGACCTGTTGGATATAGAGAGCTTTGCGCCACTCCTGGCATCGATGCCCGAGCCGCCCAATATTGTGGTCATGGTCGCAGGCCTTCTCGGCGAGCAGGCCCGGTCGGAAGCCGATACCGGCGCCGCGGAACGGGTGGTCAGAACCAACTATCTGGGACCGATCTTGTTGCTCGGCGAAATTGGCAATCAGATGGAAAGACGCGGGAACGGCATCATCATCGGCATCAGCTCGGTCGCGGGAGATCGCGGGCGAGCCTCGAACTATATCTATGGCTCCGCCAAAGCCGGTTTCTCAGCTTTTCTATCCGGGCTGCGTAACCGGTTAGCCTCCGCAGGCGTGCGGGTCATCACGGTGAAGCCTGGATTTGTTCGCACCCGGATGACGGAGGAGATGACGCTTCCTGCTTGGCTGACGGCAGAGCCCGAGGAGGTTGCCGAGGCAATCCTCGGCGCCATCGCGCATGGACGTGACGTCGTTTATGTTCGGCGCATCTGGCGGCTCGTCATGGCCCTGATATCCCTGGTGCCGGAACGGCTGTTCAAGCGCCTCCGCCTGTAGCACCTGCCCGATCTCTGCCTACACCAAGAGCGCAATGCCGTTATGGAACTGTCCGCACAGCGACATCAGTCGAGAATGAAAGATTTGCACCATCCTCGATATCGAAGAAGATCCGATTGCGCTGCTGATCCAGGCTGATCTGCCCGCAGGCCTTCGCAAAGATGGTGAAGCTTCTGCTCGTCCCCGGCGCGATCATCGTATCGACACCGCCGGCAGCCGGGTCGAGACAGAGACCGGTGGCCGGGTTGTTTTCGCACAGCGAGAGCGCAAGCGGCAGCGCCGCTGCGCCGGTATTAGCCGAGACATGAACGGAACGGGGAGCCGAGCCCTTATTTTGCAGCGTTGCGATGAAGGCTGCAAACCCGTCCTCGAGGGGTACATAGATCACGCCTCCATCCTCGGGGGTGGCCGCACTCGCCACGAGATCCGACGGAGGTGGCCCTGCGCCTTTGATCAACTCTTCTGATATTGGGGTCAGCGTGGCGTTGACGGCGGCGCAAGCCTCCGATTGCGAAACCAGCCCCAAGCTTGAGCCGTCGGCGCTGATGGTCGCAATCACGCTCTGGATCTCGGAGTGACGGTTCAGCCACTCCTGCTTGGTGAGCGCCACGAGATGCTTGGTCTCGGGGTCTAGCCGCCAGAAATGCGTCTCGCGGCGCATCAGATCATAGATGATGATCGGGCTTTTTTCCGCGAACTCGGTCCGGATCGCCCATGGACCCGTCGGCTTGACCGCATCCATGACCGCCACCTCAAAGAAATCTCCGAAGAGCGGCCGTCCATCTTGATGGAATGGAACGTCATCGACGATGTCTGGAATATGATCATTGGGCAGATCACGAATGATGTTCCGCCTGAGCAGCCCAACGGCCTGGCCGGCGTCGGATATTGCCCTGGAGTTCGCGTGCGTAACGGTGATGAATCCGGGCAAGAACAGAATAAGAGCGATCGCAACGACCGCGCTCATGCCATAGCGCCCCAGCCTGTTCGCCGCCAGTACCGGCAGCACGCAGAGCGGCGCCACTGCCATGTAGAGAAAACGATCGCCGACGGCATCCACCATGAGGAACGGCAGATACAGCACCACCGAAAGAACGAGCGCGGTCAGCACCGCCAGTCGGACGCCCCGTATCGCCAGCGCCGCGATCATCGCCACGGCAAGACTCCAAAGCGCGAGCGCCCCGAAGTTCAGATCGAACAGATGGGCGATCTCCCGTCCATTGGAAGTGATCGCCGTCATCAGATCTGGCTGACGGCCATCGATGTTGGTCGTTACCATACCCAGGAAAAGGGCTCGAACGCCCAGCAGGACCGCCATGATCAGGCCCGCCATGCCCGTCAGGAAGATGACCCGCGGAAGCGAACCCCCTGATTGCCGGACCGCGAGCGGCAGCAGACACCCGAGCACGATCGGCAGGATGAAGCCCGCCTCATAGCTCATGCCGGCCGCCGCCGCGCATACGACCATGGCAAGGATCATCGTCCGGCGCGGGCGATAGAGCGCCGAAAGCCAGGCCAGTGCTGAAAGCAACATGAAGATGAAGCAGATGATCGTGGTGCGATCGGAGATGAATGCGACGCTCTCTGCGGTGAACGGCGCCGCCACGAACAGCAGTCCGGCGGCAGTCGCAGGCAGCCGCCGAAGTCCAAGCCTTTCAAGCAGCTGTGCAAGCAGTGCCGCCGCCAACCCGTGTAGCGCCACATTGGTAAAATGCCATCCCGGCGCCCAATCCCCAAAGGCGAGTTCGTCGAGCCAATAGCTCAGCCGCGTCAGCGGCCGATAAGCGATCCCATACCCCCAATTGCCGTAAAATGACCTCGCTACACTTTGCCAATTGGATAGGTGCAGCCAGAGATAATCCTCAACCTGGAAATAGCCTCGGTGAACCGACCAATGCACCATCACGGTAATGATTTCGAAGCCGAGCAGCCGCAATAGCCAAAAATATCGCATTCGAACTTCCAAAAATTTGGACCGGTCAGCCGGCATCGAACCTATGGCCACCCAGCCCAGCTTATTTCGCGGGGATTGCATCGAGTTTCCGCTCCGAATGGCGGGGCGACGATCTCGACGGTAAACCGGGAAAGAAACGCTCCCGAACGGCCAGGAATGGCCGCTCGATAAGACGATATGAGAGCATGGCGCAGAAAATGACGACCATCAGATAGACCGCCACACCGCCGCTCATGCCAAATAAGCTTACAAAGACGGTTGTCCAAGTTAAATTGACCAAGGTATGAACTAGGTAAATACTGTAACTAATCATGCCGCATTTCTGAATGCAATATCGTACTCCGGAAGAAAAACTAAATTCGGTGAAATATATGATCATGACAAGAATGGTGGCGGTAAGATCTTTAACGGGATAGTCAAATGTGTAGTAAGAAGCCGCCCAGAGCGGAAAGAATATCCTTCGCTCCACCTCGTGATTGCCGGTAACGAGAACGATGAACACAACCCCCAACAACGCAAAGGGAATGATACAGCAGAGGATCCCCCGTATCGGCCGCCAGCGGGCGACCAGCGCCTGCAACCTCACCGGATCCATCCGGACGAGTGCCGCCAGGACAACGCCATAGGCGCAACAATCGAGGCGAACGATGGGATGGGCCCGAAAGCTCAACTCGCCCAGGACGTGCGGCCAGTGCAGAAGAAAATGGAGCGCACCGAATCGAATTGCGCAACAGGCGGTGATGACGGCAAGAGCCGATCGAAGAACGATCACATGCCGCTTTTGGTTCGGCCACACAAATGCCCCGAGCCCCAAGCATATGATCGGAAACAGAAGGTAAAACCACTCCTCCATCGCCAATGACCAAGCCACGACGAAGAATCCAGTCGGCGGAGGGAAAAATTGCTGCACAAAAAAGAGTGTCGATATTTTGGCCGGCGGCTGCACCAGCGCGAAAAGTGCGTAATAGAAGTAATAGGCCGGCAATGTCCGAAGCCAACGACGAATCCAGAATCGGCGAGTCGCCCCCGGCGGCGTGTCCAATAAAATTTGCCCGATCAGGAATCCGCTAAGCGAAAAGAACAGCTCGACTCCGAGATCGGAAATATAGGTCGCGATATCGGGCCAGGGTGGCGGCGCCTGGAAAACCGGCATGAGATGGCCAAGCATCACCAGCAGGATGGCCACCGTTCGCACGAGATCCAGCCCGATGTTGCGCTCCGCCCGGATCCCGACAATCGTGCCGCCTTCGGGCGTGGCAGTGCCGATCACGCCGGCAGAAAGCTCAGTATAGGGCTGCAACGCACGGCCCCGCGGGAGCGGCCACATACATAACTAAGAAACCTTGCAAAACTTTCCCCAAGGCGCGGGGATCCTCGATGTGAACTCACCTGCCTGCCCTGTTTCACAATGCCCGGAGCGCGAGGCGCCCCCTGATTACAGAGTCCGCACAAGGAGAGCAAGCACAAGGCGGACACCCCCTTGGTAAGGGGGAGGCCCACGGTTAAATCCTGTGCGGTAGCACCAGTTTCCCTCACGTTTTTTCATGGCCCACGCCGTTCGTTCGGAAGAACAAACCGGAACGGGGTAGGACTGCAGGCCAATGATACGTGGAAAATTCGCGAAGCCTGTTCGACAGGCGTTCACAGAGCCGCGATCGGACTCCGTTGCCGCCATGACCCGCGCCGTCTTAGACAGGCGTGGGCCCTGGCTCGTGTGCTTTTGAAGATGTGCGGCGCGCCGGCCGCGCCCATCCGGAGATCGCTGTCGGCGAATCTGTTGGCCCGCCCGAGCACCGCGTCACTGATTGGCCGGCGCGGTCGCGCGGCGGAAAGAGCGAATGGAAAATATCCATGCCATCCAACGCCGCCAATCGGACCGCCGATGCTCCGTGATCGTCCCCAAGAGGACGACCGACAGCAGGATCGCCGACAAGGTGATCAGCGCGCCGGCCGTGCCGTACGCGTCCAAGCCGGCGCCGGCGAACAGCATGATCGCCAGCGGCATGTGGAACAGATAGAGCGACAGCGTATAGGAGGCGGCCCAGACAATGGGCGCCTTCCACCTCTCCAGGGCCTGGCCCAGCCTCGGCATGCTCATCACGGCGGCGAATTGCGCCGAAACGAGGAGTGCCACGAAATAATCGGAGAGGAACGGCGTCGACCATCCGAGGTGATAGGATTGGCCGTGTGAGATACGCTGGACGAAATGAACCGCGAGCACGCGGGTATCGAGCGCATAGCAGACCGCATAGAGCGCAAGGGCGCCGATGAAGAGGGCCGCTGCCGCACGCTCGCCCATTACAATTCGGTCTCGGTACCGATAGAGGACGACACCGGCGAGCCAGCATGGCATCAGCGCCATGACCTTCGGCCCGGCGAGGACGCAGAGCGCGGCGCCAACGAAGATTCTGGTCCGCCCCGGGAGGAAGATCCAGGCCGCGAAAATGGCGTAGTACCAAGCCTCGTAATTGAGCGACCAGACCGGCGTGTTGTAGGGCGAGAGGATGGGGCTCGACCATCCCTGCCCCAGAAAGGTCAGGTTGGCGATCGTATCCAGCAGGAAGCTCGACCATGTCGGAGCCCAGGCGGTGCCGCCCGGAAGCTGGACCGCGCCGACGAGGACCATCGCCACGCCGGCCAGGAGCGCCGCCGGCACCTGCACCGACCAGAGCCGGGACAAGCGGTCGAACAGATAGCGACGGAGCGTCAATGACGGGCGGTCGCTCACATAAGCGATCACATAGCCCGAGAGCACGAAGAACAGCATGACCGCATCGTGCCCGGGGATAACGGTCGAATAATTCGGAAAGAAGAGCTCCGACAGATGCGTCAGGACGACGGCCAACGCAGCAAAGGCGCGCGCAAAGTCGAAATATATAGAAAGTGCTGGCTTCACGCCCGGACCGTAGCTCGGCCGCACCCTTTCATCAACCTTTGATTATCGGCAAATCGAGATGTTTCCTCTAAGGCAAACAAACCCTTAAGGAGGCCCGATCAGATCCGTAGAGCGCCCCCGAGGGCGAGGTCGACAACTCGATCTTGTCCGCCGAATCGGGGCGAGAACCCCGATTTTACCGGCCCCTCAGCCGGGGGTGCGAAACGCCGGAGAATTTCGTATCATCCTCTCTACGTCAGGCCGCAGATCGAGAATGCTGCCGCCTCGACGGGGAGTGCCGATGTGAGCGTCGTCTTCGAGGACGGGCCGAGCCGGGAAGAAAGCGATGTACCGCGGCGCGTGTCCGCCGCGGAGCCATCCTTTAGTGCCCGCCTTGCCGGAACCGGACTCCGGGACTGCTTCGATTTCTGGCGCGATCGCCGGATGGGGCGGCGGCCGCCGCTCAAGCGCGCGATCGATCCGGTCGATATGCCGGCCCGCATCCTGCCCAACCTCTTCCTCTATGAGGCGATCGGCGACCGCTTCCACTGCCGGCTGGCCGGAACGGAAATCGGCGCCGCCTTTCACCGGGATCCCACCGGTCATTATCTGGACGAGTTGGTCGTTCCCGCCGCCGTCTCCAGTCGGACACGCCTGTTCCGGGGGGTGCTGGAGCGCGAGCGACCGGTCGTTTATGGCGGCCACCTGGCTGAAGGCCCGAAGAAATGGATGCAGTTCATCAGGCTGTTGCTGCCCGTCTCGAAAACGGGCGAGCGGGCCGATATCGTCTTCGGCATGATCGTCTTTCCCTATATCGATCCTCGGAAGATGGGCAACCCGCCCGAAAGGCCGATGCACGATTTCGAGGCCTGGGCGACGGCCGAGGAGCTGTAAAACCCCGCCCGAAGATGCGCGGCATCGCCGCTCCGTCATTTCCGTGCTAGAGAGCGCCGCCCCGCCGCTCTTGCAGCATTCGATGACGCAGCACGCCCGCAAGCATCTGGCCTTCATGATCCGCGCGCTCGAAATCGGCGGCGCCGAGCGCCAGCTCGTAGCACTCGCCAACGGGCTGGCCGCGCGTGGCCATCGGATCTCGATCCTGTTGCTGTACGCGAACGGCGCGCTGCTGGACGCGCTCGACGCCCGGATCGAGATCGTCGATCTCGGCAAGCGCCATCGCTACGACCTCGTCGGCTTCGTCGGCCGCTTCCGGCGCACGCTCGCCCGGTTGCGCCCGGACCTGCTCTATAGCTGGCTGCAGGTACCGAACCTGATATCGGGCCTGGCGACCTGGCTGCCGGAGGCGCCTGTCATCGCCTGGGGCGTGCGCGGCACCGACATCGAGCCCGACGCCTATGATTTCGCCCGATGGGCCGTCGATGCCGCCTTGCGCCGCCTCGGCGGCCGACCGGCCGTGATCATCACCAACGCCCGCTCGACCCGCCAGGAGCTCGTGGCACACCGTGTCGACGAGGCGCGCATCGCGGTAATACCGAACGGCATCGATACCGCCCGCTTCCGGCTCGATCGAGAGGCACGGCACCGGGCCAGGCAGGAGCTCGGCCTCGACGAGCAGGCGCCGGTGATCGGCATGGTCGCGCGGCTCGACCCGATGAAGGACCATGCGACGCTGCTGGAAGCGTCCGCGCGCTACCTGCCCGACCGCCCGGCGGCAAGGCTGGTCGTGGTCGGCGGCGGGCCGGAGACGTTGCGGCGGCAGCTCCAGGCCCAGGCGGAGGCGTTGGGGATCGGCAGCCGCGTGCTGTGGACCGGGCCACGCCTCGATCTGCCCGCGCTTT
Organism: Aliidongia sp.; assembly: GCA_035539155.1. GTDB lineage: Bacteria > Pseudomonadota > Alphaproteobacteria > ATCC43930 > CGMCC-115725 > JAXDMU01. The sequence continues at coordinate 323,034 of DATLIZ010000023.1, forward strand.
ACAACGCCTTCGATCTCTGCACCCTCTCCTCGCGCTTCGGCGAGGCGTTTCCGAACGTGCTGGGCGAGGCGATGGCCTGCGGCGTTCCTTGCGTCGCGACCGATATCGGCGACAGTAGCGTGGTGATCGGCGCATGCGGCCGGATCGTGCCGCCCCGTTCACCCGAAAGTCTAGTCCGGGCCTGGCAGGCCGTGCTCGACCTGCCGGCCGACGAACGGTACAAGCTCGGCCTCGATGCCCGCGCCCGCATCGAGGCCTGTTTCGGACTGGACCGGATGATCGAGGCGAGCGAGGTGACGCTGATCGACGCGATCGAGCGGTACCGGGCCGGTCGATAAGACGTCGCAAAATCCTGTCACGATTATGCCACTTTAGCGATATGAGATATGTGGCTGTATACATAATGGCGATAGGGGGACCGAGTGGCCGACGGATCGGGTGAGCGATGAGCGAGCGGCGATATGCCCTGCTCATCCGGAGCGCCCTCGACGACGCCAAGTCGCGCGGTCTCGGCCAGATCTGCGTGGCAATGACCGAGACACTGCCGATCGAGGAGATCGATGGCTGGCTCGGCCATCCGATGGTCGCCGGGCTCGTCCACAAGGACGATCCGCGCCATAGCCAGTTGCCCGCCGACCGGCTCGACGACCCGCGGCTGGGATTCTATCAGGCGCCGGGCCGGTGGCAACTGCCGCAGACGGCGGCACCCATCTATTTCCTGGGTTCCTGGCGCCGGATCACGCCGGCGATGCTCATCGCCGCGATCCGGCGCAACATAAGCGGGCTGTCGGTCCGCTGCGGTCCGCTCTGGCTGAAGCTGCCGCTCGCTCTGGCCGCTCGGGCCGGGCGGCTGATCCGGCAGGCGGTCGCCGCGATGAGGCCGACGGATTCGGAGGCCTTCGACCGCTTGCTGCGGAACGCGAAGCCGGTCTCCGCCGAGCCCGGCGCCCCGATCGTCTTCGTCTGCCCCAATTTGAGTCCCGGCGGCGCCGAACGCCAGGTCATGTACACGGTGCTCGGCCTCCATCGAAGCGGCGCACCGGTGCAGCTTCTGTGCGACCTGCTGCTGCCCGACCATTCCGCACGCTATGATTTCTTCCTGCCCCCCCTCCTGGAAGCCGGCGTGCCGGTACGCGCCATCCGCATGCCCGTCGCGGACGAGGTCGGCGCCGCCCAAGGGCTGCCGCCGGAGCTGGCCGCCGCCACTTCCCTGCCGATGGGGCTTCGGGTCGATATCGCCAATCTCTATCTGGAATTCCGCGCGCTGAAGCCTGCCGTCGTGCATGCCTGGCTCGATTGGAGCAATATCCGCGCCGGTCTGGCCGCGGCGTTGGCGGGCGTTCCGAAAATTGTCATCTCGGGACGGAATCTGAACCCTCGCCACTTCGCCTTCTATCGGAGCTACATGGAACCCGCCTACAAGGCGTTGTGCGGGCTGCCCAATGTGGTTTTCCTCAATAACAGCGAGGCTGGCGCCACGGACTACGCCGCTTGGCTCGCCATGCCGCCATCGCGGATTCGCGTGATCCGGAACGCCCTCGATTTCGGCGCGGCCGGACGGGCCGGTCCGGACGCCCGCGCCGCCTTTCGCGCCCGCTACGGCATCTCCCGAGGCGCGCTGCTGATCGGTGGCGCATTCCGTCTCTATCCGGAAAAAAATCCGTTGCTTTGGGTTGAGGCGGCGGCGAAAGTCGCGCGCCAATGCGCAACCGCAAATTTCATCATCTTCGGCCAAGGAGTTCTCCACGGCGAAGTCGAGGCGCTCATCGGCAAGCTGGGGCTGACGGACCGCTTCAGCCTGCCGGGCGTGACCGACGATCCTCTGACAGCCATTTCGGCCATGGACGTGTTTCTATTGACCTCTTACAGTGAAGGCCTGCCTAACGCAGTGATTGAAGCCCAATGGGTAGGAACCCCGGTGGTTGCGACAGAGGCAGGCGGTACCCGTGAAGCGGTCGATCCCGGCAGAACGGGGTGGATCGTCGACCGCCCATCCCCGGATGCCGTCGCCACCGCTGTTCTTCATCTGCTGGACAATCCGGAGCTGCGCGAGGCGTGCGAAACCCTCGGACCTGACTTCGTCCGGCGACAGTTCGACATGGACCGGATGATTTCAGAGACTGTGAACGTTTATGGACTTGAAGCGTTTCGCGTTTCGAGGGCTAGCCCGCTTTCGATCGAACAGGCATAGAATTAGAACATGATGGTTAAGCCGCCTTTCCCGACGGTCGTCTCGTTCCGCGCTGCGGACGGCAACGACGTTTTGGGTTCCCCCACGCGGCACCTGAGCCCGAGCGGGCATCGATGACCGCCCGCGACAGCCTGGCCGACTTCGCGCCCGCCACAGGGCGGCTGAAGATCCTGCACGTGATCACCGGGCTTACCGTCGGCGGCGCCGAGCGCTCGCTGTCGCTGATCCTGGAAGGCACGCGGCCTCAGCTCCAGGACATCCTGGTCGTCTCGCTCACCTCGTCGGGCCATTTCCACGACGTGATCCGCGAGATGGGCATCAAGGTCGTGTCGCTCGACATGGAGCGCGGTAGACCCTCCCTGCCCGGCCTCATCCGGCTCGCCGGTATCATCCGGCAATTCCGGCCGGACATCCTGCAGAGCTGGATGTATCACGCCGACCTGCTGTCGCTGTTCGCGCTGTGGCTGTCGGGCCGCCGGCGCTCGACCAAGCTGTTCTGGGGCGTGCGCTGCACCAACATCACGCGTTTCGAGCGGCGGCCGATGTTCAGCCTGATCGTCAGGCTATGCGCGCTCTTTTCCTGGGCCCCCGATCGCATCATCGTGAACTCCAATGCCGGCAAGGAGGATCACTGCAAGATCGGCTATGCTGGCGACCGCATGACGGTGATCCATAACGGCATCAAGCCGGAGCGTTTTCGGCCCGACCCGGCGCTGCGCGCCGCAGGCCGCGCCGGGCTGGGCATCGCGGACGATGCGCTGGTAGTGGTGATGGCGGCCCGGCGGCATCAGATGAAGGATTATCCGACCTTCCAGGATGCGCTTTCCCGCTTGCCTGAGACCGTCGGCATCGCGATCGGCATGGGCACGGAGTTCCTGAAGAAACCGCGCAATCTGATCGGACTGGGTATCCGGCACGACATCGAGACGATCCTCAACGCATCCGACATCTATGTGTCGAGTGCCGCCTATGGCGAGGGCACCTCGAACGCGATCCTCGAGGCGATGGCCTGCGGCCTGCCGGTGGTAGCGACCGATGTCGGCGATTCCGCCTTCATCATCGGCAAGGCCGGGCTCATCGTCCCGCCCGGCAATCCCCAGGCGCTCGCCGACGCCGTCCGACGGATCGGCGCCGATCCGGCGCTGCGCCGGCAGATGAGCCAAGCCGCGATCGAGCGGGTCGCGGAGAATTTCCGCCAGGCCGGCTGCATCCGGCAATTCATGGCGCTCTACGCCAGCAAGGGCGTTTCCGGGTTCGGCGGACCGCAGCCGCAGCTTGAACGGCTGGTCACGCCGACCTCCTGATCCTCAGCCTATCGCCCAGGCCACCACGCGCCGCGCTTCGGCGAGGGCACCGAGGAAGCGGTTCTGTCCGCGGATGAGCTGGGTCCGCGCAAAGGGCTGGAGTGACGGATCGAGCGCTGCGATCTCGAGCGCCATGGCCAAGCTCGGCAAGGCCGGGACCGACATGGCCGGATCATGCCCGAACCGCGGCCCGCGCGTATAGTTGAGCGGCACGAGGATGCGGGCCAGCCGCAAGATCGCCTCGTTGGCCTTCTCCGTCGGCACCGCACAGCCATAGAGTCGCCCGAGCAGCTCGGCGAACGCGGCGAGCGCCGCCCGCGCCGGCCCCAGATCGAACGCAGCACCGGCAGCATCCTGATACCGCTCGATCGTGCGCTCGAATTCCCGCGCCGTCGCCCGCCAGTCGAAGGGCAGCAAGGGGGCATTGGCGACGCCCAGCACGCTCAGCAGATAGAGCTTGATATCGCGGACCATCACCTCGCGATCGGCGATCTCCAGGGTGTCGTTCTCGGTATGCCAGGCGATGTTGCCGCCGCAGCCGCCGACCGCGTAATAGCCGCGCGCCTCGCGATCCTCGGTCGTCATGGTCGAACTCAGCATCAGGAGACCGCTGAGCCCGATATTGTTGAAGGAATAGTCGCCGGCGCGCAGCGGCCGCTCCGGCCCGATCGGCCCGTCGCTGATCTCGCGGATCTGGCGGACGAGGAAATCCTCGGCCTCGGACATGACCGAGAGGTTGAGGTAGGTCGTGGCCCAGCGGCAGCCGGGGCTGTCGCAATTGATCTGGGCGACGCAGCCCTCGTCGAGCTCGGCCGCGAACCGGTCGGCATACCAGGTCGAGCCGGCATAGCGCCCGGTCGAATGGCCCGGCCACCAGGCGATGCGGACGGAGCGGTCGAGCGCGTCGCGCTGCCGCCACAGCACGCGGGCGATCTCCAGTAGGGTCGCATCGCCGGTGGCATTGTCGCCGACGCCGACATCCCAGCTGTCGTAATGCCCGTGCAGCAGGACGAACCGATCCGGTTCGTGCCGCCCCGGGATCTCGACCACCGGCAGCTTCTGGCTGTACCAGCCCTCCTCCAGCCGGGTCGCGATCGTGACGCGACCGCCGGCGCGGGCGAGCTCGATCAGCGCCAGCCCGTCGGGATTGTTGATGGCGACGACCGGAATGTTCGGCTTGCGCGGCAGGTCTTCGAGGCCTGGCGAGCCCCAGATCGGCGTGCAGATGCCCCAATGGACATCGGTGCCGGGATTGATGGCGATGACGCCCAAGGCGCCGGCGCTTTCCATCTCGGCGACCTTGCCGGGCAGCGCATAGCCCTCAGAGATGACGATCTTGCCGCGCACGGCATCGCTCGCCTTGGTCTGCTCGAACAAGGTGCTGATCGATTTCGAATAGGCGGCCGGCACATAGATGAGCTCGCCCTCGATCCCGTCCGGGCAGCTCGTGCTGTAGGAGGGCGGCTTGCCGCGAAAGACCTTGCCGCCGGCCCTGACCTCGGCATGAAGCGGGATGCTGAGATAGATCTCGGCGTCATGCATCGTCACCGGCACGCCTTCGGCGGCCAGATGCGCCGCGATCCGATCGGCTCCCCGGTTCACATCCTCGGGCAGGCAGCGCGGCAGCACCGCGAATTCCTCGACCAACCGCCAAGGCAGATCGATCGAGACCTCGTCGAGGATCCGTTGCGTCCTATCGTCCATCTCGCTTCCCCCTTCTCAAGCCTCGGCCGGCACATGCTCGGCCAGGAATTCACCGACCAGCCGGCGGAAAGCGCCCGCCTCCTCGACCTGCGGCGAATGACCGGAATTCTCGAAGATCACCAGCCGCGAATTCGGAATGAGCGAGGCTATGGTCTCGCTGCAGGCGACGGGCGTGATCCAATCGTGTCGGCCGACCGTGACCAGGGTCGGACAGGCGATCCGGCCGAGCTGCGGCTTCAGGTCGTAGTTCGGCAAATTGTGGGTGAAGGCGAAATTATGGGTGGCGTAGCGATAGGGCGTCGCCTCGACCCTTTCCTCGACCTTGGCCGGGTCGTAGTGATGGTCATAGAGCGGCAGGATCTCGCGCCAGCAATCCTTGAGATCGGCATCGTCGCGGCTGCGTCCCGCCATGATCCGGTCGAGCTTGGCGCGGTCGATCGCGACCCGCGCGGAGCCGAGCGCGTTGGCCATGGCGACCTCGTGGAACGCGCTGTCGGCCGAGGTGTCGCGCAGCACGACCGCCTTCACCCGCTCGGGATAGCGCAGCGCATATTCCATCGAGATGAAGCCGCCATAGGAGCCGCCCGCCATGATGATGGACTGGGCGCCCATCCATTGCCGGAGTCCGTCGACATCGGCCGCCCATTGCTCATGAGTGAAAGGCGGCGTGCCCTCGCTTCGGCCGCTGCCGCGCGCATCGAAGACGACGACCCGGTAGCGGTCGGAGAAGGGGCCGAACGTGCTCAGAGGCTCGGCCATCGAGCCCAGGCCCGGCGCGCCGTGATGGCAGATCATCACCGGCGCCTTTGGATTGTCGCCCAGTACCTCGACATTGAGCTTGTTGCCGTTGATCTCGACGAACATGGGATCTCCTTCCGATCCGGCTCTGTTAGTTGGAGTACGATTCACGCTTTGGCTGTTCCCAGCCAATGCGATCGTGCTCTAGTCCGGCGCGTGCGGGTGCCGGGCATCGTCATAGGCGATGGCGGCGAGCGTCGCGGCCACGACCAGGACCAGAATCGCCGCCGAGGGAAACAGCGTCGTCCACCAGGCGGTCGCGAGCGAGCCGGACATCTGGGCATTGTGCAGGATCTTGCCCCAGGACCAGGCATTGGCGTCGCCCAGCCCCAGAAAGGACAGGCCGGCCTCGGACAGCACGGCGCGCGCCGAGGTCAGCACGACGGCGACGATGATGATCGGGGCCGTCGCCGGCAGCAGGTGGCGCCAGAGGATCCAGCCATGCGAGCCGCCGAGCAGCCGCGATGCTTCGATATAGGGCAGGCGCACGACCGCCATCGCCTCGGCCCGGACGACGCGGGCGACCTCGGGCCACGAGAACAGGCCGATGACGATCACTAGGCTGCCGACGCTCGGACCGACCAGCGCCGCCACCAGGATCATCAACGGCAGCACCGGCAGCGACAGCGACAGATCGACGAGCATGCCGAGCACCGCGTCGAGCCGCCGGAAATAGGCGGCGGCGAGGCCGACACCGACGCCGATGACGATGGCCAGCGCCGAGGCGGCGCAGCCGACCAGCAGGCTGATCCTCGTCCCCCAGACGATCTGGGCGAACACGTCGCGGCCGAGATCGTCGGTGCCGCACCAATGGTCGAGCGACGGGCCGACCAGCAGATCCTCGCCATAGCCGGTCGGATAAGCGGCGATGAGCGGAGCCGCCGCAGCGACGAGAAGGTTGGCCAGCAGGATGGCGACGGAGCCGAGGCCGATGGGATTGCGCCGGAAGCGCCGCCAGACGCGCCCCTCGCTCATGCCAGCCTGACGCGCGGATCGATCAGCCCGCAGGCGAGATCCGTCAGCAGATTGGCCAGCACCACGGTCGCGGCCAGCATGACGAAGGCGCCTTGCAGCACCGGAAAATCGAGCTGGCCGACCGCCTCGAACATCGCGCGGCCGAGGCCGGGATAGGCGAAGACGGTTTCGGTCAGGACGGCACCGCCGACGAGGAAGCCGATCTGCAGGCCGAGCAGCGTCGTGGTCGGCAAGAGCGCGTTGCGCAGCGCATGCCGCCAAACGATCCGCATCGGCCCCGCTCCCTTGGCGCGGGCCAGATCGCAATAATCCTGAGCGAGCGCATGGCTGAGGGTCGCGCGCAGGGTGAGGACATAGGGGCCGAGCTGGACCAGGACGAGGCTGAGGCAGGGCAGCACCAGATGCATGACGATGCTGCGCAATGCCGCGACCCCGGTCAGATCGGCATCTATGGCGCCCCCGATCGGGAACAGCTTGAGCATCAGCCCGGCCGAATAGAGCAGCAGGATGCCGACGCTGGGCACGAACAGCGATTGACCGGTAACGGCGAAGATCTGGATGGCGCGATCGATCCAGCCGCGGCGATGCGTGGCGGCGAGCACGCCGAGCGGAATGCCCAGCAGCACGGTGACCACGAGCGCGCTGCCGGTGAGCAGCAGGGTCCAGGGCAGCCGCGCCGCCAGCACCGAGGTCACCGGGACATGCTGGCGGAAGGAAAGGCCGAGATCGCCATGGGCGAGCTGCAGCAGATAGAGCTCGTATTGCACCCAAAGCGGGCGATCGAGGCCATAATGCTCCAGCAGCGACTGGCGCACCGCCTCGGTCATGCCGGGATCGGCCACTGCCATGGTCGGATCGCCGGGGAGCAGCCGCAGGACGAAGAATGTGACCGTCACCGCGAACCAGAAAGTCAGCAGTCCCCGCAATGCCCGGCGGCCGAGAAACTGCAGCAGTGCCATTATTTGGCCGGCACCGCGGTGACGCGCGCGAGCGACTGCGGATTGACGATCGACAGGAGGTCGCTCGGCTGGACCTCGAAGCCGGTCCAGCGCGACGCGTTGAAGGCGATGCGGAACTCCTGAACATAGAGCGGGTCGTCATAGACCTCGTCATGGATGAGCTTGGCCGCTTCGCGCACCGGATCGAGTGCCGCCTCCGGCGTCAGCGCCTCTTGTGCCCGGTCGATCAGCTTGTCGAGCGCAGGGTCGGAGAGCTGGCCGAAATTGACGAAGGCGCCGGTCTTGAAGGCGAAGCCCAGATAGGAGGGCGGATTGTCCATGATCGACCAGGAACCCGCATAAATCTCGAAATCATGGTCGTGCGTGCGCTGCAGGTAGGTGTTGCGCTCCATGCCGTTGAGCTTGATCTCGATACCCGCTTCAGCGGCGGAATCGCGGAAGATCTGAGCCCAACTGGCGATATACGGGTCGGCCTGGTCGTAGACCATGCTGACCGAGAGGTGGGAAATTCCGGCCTTGGCCAGAAGCGCCCGCGCCGCGTTGGGATCGAAGCTGTATTCGGTGACCGACGGATCGTGCCAGAATTTGAGCGTCGGCGTGAGCACGCTGGAATCGCTCGATAGGCCGGCGCCGCGCAGCACGACCCGTCGGATCGCGTCGTAATTGATCGCATGCGCGATCGCTTGCCGAACCTCCACCTGATCGAGCGGCGAGCGTTTCAGATTGAACTCGATATGAGCGAAGCCCAGCGACTTGACCGGCTGCAACGTGATGGTCGGGTTGTTTTCGAGCGACCGCGCCAGATTGGGCGGCAAGGTGTTGGCGACGAGATCGAGATCGCCGTTGCGGAGCGCCAGCACCTCGGCATTCACGTCCGGGAAGACCCGGAACACGACCTCGTCGAGGGTGGGCCTGCCGTTCGGCGCCATCGGATAGCTATCGACACGCTCCATCACATAGCGTTGGCCGCGCTCGACCTTGACCAGCCTGTAGGGGCCGGCGCTGACCCAATCATGGTCGTTGGCAAACCCCTTGATCTGGCCGACCTTGCCGAAGACATGCGCCGGCACGATCGGCATCCACAGGCCGACGGCGCTCTTGAAGGTGCCGTCCGGCCGGCTCAACCTGAACTCCACCTCCGTCGGAGACAGGACCTTGGCTGCCTCGAAGGCCGGGATCGAGGCGGCGGTGACGCCGAGATTCTCGCGCTTGATCGCCTCGATCGTGAAGGCGACATCCTCGGCCGTGATCGGCACGCCGTCGCTCCAGCGGAAATCGTCCCGGATCTTGAGACGGACGATCCGGCCCTCATCCGCATATTGCCAATCTACCGCCAGCACGTCGGCCGTGCCGCCATCCTCGGTGACCCGCATGAGGCTGGGATACATCAGATCCAGAATCCATCGGTCCGTCCGGCTGTCGCTGGTCAGCGGATTGTAGTCGATCATATCGGCGGTCGTCCCGACCGTCAGGCGCAGCGGCGCGCTCTCCGCGCGGGCCTGCAACGGCATAACACCCAGCCATAGGACGAGCGCCAGCTCGACCCAAAGTCGTAAGCCACAGCTCTTTGATCGCATTGGGAAGTTTTCCCTGATCGCGGCGACCGCCCCGCCGATCACCGTCGCCAACACGGTTGCAAAGTCGGTCATGCTCCGTCAACCATCATCACCTCTTTCCCGGATGAGCCGCGATCGCCATGGGCCTGGATCCGCTAGCTTCCGACGCCGATGTCGCACCAGCCCTGAGCGTCCGGGGCCTGTGCGTGACGTTCCGTACCGGCAGCGGCACGGTGCCGGCAGTCTCCGATCTGACATTCGACTTGGCGCGCGGCGAGATCCTGGCGCTGCTCGGTGAATCCGGCTCGGGCAAATCGGCGACGGCCCGCGCCATCATGGGGCTGCTGCGCCCGCCCACGGCGACCGTCCGTGCCGACCGGCTGCGGCTCGACACGGCCGATCTCCTGGAGATCAGCGAGACGGAGGCCCGTGCGCTGCGCGGCAGCCGCATGAGCCTCGTCTTCCAGGACGCACTGTCGGCGCTCAATCCGGTCTTCACCATCGGCACGCAATTGAGCGAACTCTTTCGGCTGCATGGCGGCACCTCGCGGGCTGAAGCCCGGCGCGCCTCGCTCGATCTCCTACGCCTGGTCGGCATCGCCGCACCCGAGCAGCGAATCGACGATTATCCGCACCAGCTCTCGGGCGGCATGCGCCAGCGCGTGCTCATCGCCATGGCGATCGCGCTCAGGCCGCGGCTTCTGATCGCCGACGAGCCGACCACGGCGCTCGACGTCACCGTCCAGGCTCAGATCCTGGAGCTGCTCGACCGGCTGCGGCGCGAGCTGGGCATGGCGATCCTGCTGATCACGCACGATCTGGGCGTGGTCGCCGAGATCGCCGATCGCGTCGCGGTGATGTATGCCGGCCGGATCGTCGAGACGGCGCCGGTCGAACCGCTCTTCGCCGCCCCGGCCCATCCCTATACCGAAGCGCTGCTCACCTCGACTCCGCGCGGCGATGCGGCGCTCCGCGCCATTCCCGGCGTGCCGGCCAACCCAGCGGCGCTGCCGGGAGGCTGCGCCTTCCACACGCGCTGCGCCTATGCGCAACCGCTCTGCGCCGCCGAGCGTCCCGCCTTGCGCGAGCGGGGGCCGAATGCGACGGTCGCCTGCCATTTTCCGCGGGCGATGGAGGCCGGGCATGCCTGACGCCGTTCTCGCCGCCCATGATCTGCGCAAGAGCTTCCCGGTCGGCCGGCTTTGGACCGGCGCTCGCCGGCGCCTCACCGCCGTCGACGGGGTCAGCCTGTCGCTCGGTGCCGGCGAGACGCTCGGCATCGTCGGCGAGTCAGGCTGTGGCAAATCGACGCTGGCCCGCCTGCTGGTGGGGTTGGAGCAGCCCGATACCGGCAGCGTGTCCTTCGAGGGCGCCGCCGGAACGACGGGACGGCTGGATCTCAGCCGCCATATCCAGATGGTGTTCCAGGATCCGTTCACCGCGCTCGACCCGCGCATGAGCGTCGCCGAGATCGTCGGCGAACCTTTCGCGGTGCATGGGCTCCATCCCGGCCGAAAAGCGCGGCGCGAGGCGGTTGCGGGGCTGTTGAGCCTGGTCGGGCTCGATCCGGCGGTGATGGGCCGCTATCCGCATGAATTCTCGGGCGGCCAGCGCCAGCGCATCGGCATCGCCCGCGCGCTGGCGCTGGAGCCGCGCATTCTCGTCTGCGACGAGGCGGTTTCGGCACTCGACGTGTCGGTGCAGGCGCAGATCGTCAATCTGCTGGCCGAACTGAAGGCGCGGCTGGGGCTGAGCCTCGTCTTCATCTCGCATGATCTGGCGATCGTCCGGCACGTCTCGGATCGGATCGCGGTCATGTATCTCGGCCGACTCGTCGAGACCGGCGCCGCCGCCACGCTATGGGAACACCCCGCGCATCCCTATACGCAGGCGCTACTCTCGGCCAGCCCGGAACCGGATCCGCGCCGGACACGGCTCCATCGCCGCATTCGCCTGACCGGCGAGCCGCCCAGCCCGCTCGATCCGCCGCCGGGCTGCGCCTTCCATCCGCGCTGCTGGCAGGTGATCGATCGCTGCCGGCGGGAGCGGCCCGCGCTCGAGCCGCATGGCGACATCGATCATCTGGCGGCCTGCCATTGCCCGTCCTGATTCCGACTCGCGCCCGGCGATAAGAGCCGCTGGGCGACACAGCCGACACTCGCTAGATTGGCCCCGCTGGCGCCCCATGGCGCCGGCAATCAAATACCGGGGAGAATCCGCTCGTGAAATTCCGCATCATCGGTGCCGCCATCATGGGCGCCACGCTGCTCGGCGCCGGCGCCTATGCCCAGCAACCGGCAGAGACGGCCAATCCGCTCGACGTCATTCCCGAGAAGATGCCGTTCAACAATCCCTATGGCGCGCCGATCTCGCTGCAGCGCGCCCAGTCGCTGATCCAGGCGGCGATCGAGGAAGCCAACAAGCGCGGCTGGCAGATGAATGTCGCGGTCGTCGACAGCGGCGCCAACCTCGTCGCCTTCGGCCGCATGGACGGCGCCCAGCTCGCCTCGATCTCCATCTCGGAGCACAAGGCCCGCACGGCGGTCAAATATCGCCGGCCGACCAAGGCTTTCGAGGACGCCATCCAGAAGGGCAACACCTATTCATTGACCCTCGATGACGTCGTCGCCTCGCGCGGCGGCATTCCGCTGATCGAGGACGGCAGGATCGTCGGTGCCATCGGCTGCTCGGGTGGCGCCGGCTCCCAGGACGAAGCCGTCTGCGCGGCTGCGGCCAAGACGTTCAACAAGTAGCCGACCAGATCCTGTGAATAAGACGGCGGGAGGGCGAATCCGCTTCCCGCCTTATTTCGGCGCGCCTTGCTGCAGCGCCGGGTTGGCGCGGGCGAAGGCGTCGAGCGTCTCGCAGCGATCGAGGATGCGCGTCACCGTCGGAATGTCCGACACCTCGACCTTGAACACGCGCGCGACGGCACGGACGCTGGCCAGGCAGATATCGGCGATGGTGGGCGTATCGCCATGGCAGAAGGCGCCGGTGGCGGGATCCGCGGCCAGCCGCTTCTCCATCGCCTGAAGGCCGCGCGTGAACCAGTGGATCTGCCAGGCGCGCCAGGCCGGTAGGTCTAAACCCGCCTTGCCCATCAGATATTCGCGCACCCTCGGCACCACCAGCGGATGCGTGTCGCTGACCATGAGGGCGGCGAGCGAGCGCACCCGCGCCCGCCCATGCGCATCCGCCGGCATCAGCGCCGGGTGGGGATAGCGCTCTTCCAGATATTCCAAGATGGCGATCGATTGGGTCAGCGGCCGCTGACCCGGTTCGATCAGGGCCGGCACCGCCCCTTCGGGATTGACCGCCAGGAATTCGGGCGCGAATTGCTCGCCGGCATCGAGGTCGATCGGAATTTCCTCGGCCTCGATGCCCTTGAGGGCAAGAGCGACGCGGATCCGATAGGCCGCCGACGACCGCCAAAAGGCGTAGAGCTTCAGCGCTGCCATCTTCCTCTCTACTATTTGAATAGAGACGGATTCACGGAATGGGTGGTCCACCCATTCCGATCCGGCTCTAACCATGCCGCCGGCGATCGGCCTCGCCATGCTGGCCTTCGAGCATGTCGAGATACCAGCGATAGGTCGATGCGACACCTTCGGTCAGCGAGATCCGCGGCGACCAGCCGAGGCCCCTCAGCCGCGACACGTCCATGAGCTTGCGCGGCGTGCCGTCGGGCTTGGTCAGGTCATGCACGAACCGGCCGCGCCAGCCGACCGTGCCGGCAACAAGCTGGGCCAGTTCGTTGATGCTGAGATCCTCGCCGATGCCGACATTGAGATGCTCGTCGCCATCGTAGCGTTCGAGCAGGAACAGGCAGGCCTCGGCCAGATCGTCGACATGCATGAATTCGCGCCTGGGCGTGCCCGTGCCCCACAGCACCATCTCCGCCTGCCCCTCGAGCTTCGCCTGATGCGTCTTCGCCATCAGAGCCGGCAGCACATGGCTCGTCGCGAGGTCCCAATTGTCGTAGGGACCGTAGAGATTGGTCGGCATGGCCGAGATGTAATTCAGGCCATATTGCCGGCGATAGGCTTGGCACAGCTTGATGCCGGCGATCTTGGCGACGGCGTACCATTCGTTGGTCGGTTCGAGCGGGCCGGCGAGCAGCGCTTCCTCCCGCATCGGTTGCTCGGCGAGCTTGGGATAGATGCAGGACGAGCCCAGAAACAGCAGGCGTTCGATGCCGGCACGCCGGGCGCCCTCGATGACATTCATCTCGATGGCGAGATTGTCGTAGAGGAATTCGGCCGGATAGGTGGCGTTGGCGAGAATGCCGCCGACCTTCGCGGCCGCGAGGATGACGATGTCGGGCTTCGTCTCTTCGAGCCAACGGAAGGTCGCCGACTGGTCGCGCAGATCGACTTGCCTGCGCTCGACCGTGACGAGCTCGCTGTCCGTTTGCGCCAGCCGCCGGACCAGTGCGCGGCCGACCATGCCGTTATGGCCGGCGACAAAGACCCGCTTGCCGGTGAGATCGAACGGGGGCGTAGAAATGACCTCTCTCCTCAACCGCGACCGGCGCCGCGCAGCGGCACGGCATGGCCGGCCGAGCGCAGCACCGCTTCCTGCTTCGCCAGGTCGAGATCGGACTCGACCATCATCCGCACCAGTTGGTCGAACGAGACCCGCGGCGCCCAATTGAGCGCCGCGCGTGCCTTCGACGAATCGCCTTGCAGGAAATCGACTTCGGTCGGCCGGAAATAGCGCGGATCGATCTCGACATGCTCCTGCCAGTCGAGTCCTGCCGCCGCGAATGCCTTTTCGACGAACTCCCGGACCGAATAGGCCTCGCCGGTCGCGACCACGAAATCGTCGGGACGGTCGTGCTGCAGCATCAGCCACATCGCCTCGACATAGTCGCCGGCGAAGCCCCAATCGCGCTTGGCGTCGAGATTGCCGAGATAGAGCTTGTCCTGCAGCCCTTCGCGAATGCGCCCGATGGCGCGGGTGATCTTGCGCGTGACGAAGGTTTCGCCGCGCCGCGGGCTCTCATGATTGAACAGGATGCCGTTGGTCACGAACATCCCGTAAGCTTCGCGATAATTGATGCCGTACCAGTGCGCCGCGACCTTGCTGACCGCATAAGGGCTGCGCGGATAGAAGGCCGTGGTCTCGTCCTGCGGCGGTGCCGCGGCACCGAACATCTCGGACGAGCCGGCCTGGTAGAGCCGAACCTCCCGCTTGTGGTTCAGGATATGGTCGCGCACCGCATCGAGCAGCCGCAAGGCGCCGTTCGCGACCACGTCGGCGGTATATTCCGGCACGTCGAACGAGACTTTCACATGGCTCTGGGCACCGAGATTGTAGACCTCGTCCGGTTTCACCTCCTCCAACACCCGACGCAGCACCGTGCCGTCGGTCAAGTCGCCATAATGCAGCGACAGCCGGGACCCGGTCTCGTGAGGATCGTGATAGAGATGATCGATCCGCTCGGTGTTGAACGAGCTCGCGCGCCGGATCAGCCCGTGAACCTCATAGCCCTTCCGCAGCAGGAATTCGGTCAGGTAGGAGCCGTCCTGGCCGGTAATGCCGCTGATCAACGCGCGCTTCATGCCACCATCTTCGAGAAGTTTCGTTATCGCCAGCCGCGAGAGTCGGGACCGACACTACCGCCGGTCCCAAGACAAAGTAAAACAGCTTAACGGTCCGGGACCATGGCACCTCTCAGAGGCGCTCGACGATCGTCACATTGGCGAGCCCGCCGCCCTCGCACATGGTCTGCAGCCCGTAGCGCTTGTTCCGGCTCTTCAGCGCATGGACAAGGGTCGTCATGAGCTTGGTCCCCGAAGCACCGAGCGGATGACCGAGTGCGATCGCACCGCCATGGACGTTGAGCCGCTCCGGATCGGCCTCCAGTGTCCTGAGCCACGCCGTCGGCACCGAGGCGAAAGCTTCATTGACCTCGTAGAGATCGATCTCGTCGATGCTCATGCCCGCCTTTGCAAGCGCCCGCTTCGAGGCCGGCAGGGGCGCGTCGAGCATGATCACCGGATCGCCGCCTATCACGGTCATGTGGTGGATGCGCGCCATCGGCTCGATCCCGAGCGCCTTCAGCCCGCGCTCATTGACGATCATGACGCCCGAGGCACCGTCGCAGACCTGGCTGGAACTGGCCGCGGTGATGGCGCCGCCTTCGACCAGCAACTTGACCTGGCGCATGGCATCGAGATTAGCCTCGAATCGGATGCCCTCGTCGATCGCATGGGTTTCCGCAGTGCCATCCTCCAGCCTCACCTCGAGCGGGACGATCTCGTCCCTGAAGTGGCCTGCCTGGGTTGCCGCGATCGCCTTGCGGTGGCTGTCATAGGCGAAGCGATCGAGCTCGTCCTTGGAGAGTCCGTATTTGCGCGCCATCATCTCGGCGCCGGTGAACTGGCTGAACTGGATATTGGGATAGCGCTCTTCCAGCTTCGGGCTCTTATAGACGCCGAAGCCGTTCTTGGCCGGCAGCGCCGCCGACAGGCCCATGGGCACGCGCGTCATGCTCTCGACGCCGCCGGCGATGACCACGTCCATGGCGCCCGACATCACCGCCTGCGCCGCGAAATGCAGCGCCTGCTGGGACGAGCCGCATTGCCGGTCGACCGAGGTCGCGGGCACGCTTTCCGGCAGGGACGAGGCGAGCACGCAATTGCGCGCGATATTGATCGCCTGTTCGCCGACCTGGCCGACACAACCGAAAATGACATCCTCGATGATCGCCGGATCTGCGCCGGTGCGCTCGACCAGCGCATCCAGGACCTTGGCGCCGAGATCGGCCGGATGCCAATCCTTGAGCCGCCCGCCCTTGCGTCCGCCGGCCGTGCGCGCCGCCGCGACGATATACGCCTCCGCCATGTTCCTCTCCCTGGCTTTTATCGTTTGAATGACGTGGACACCCGCCGGCCATCCGAGTCAACTTCAAAACAAGGACGCGCTCAGAACGCGATCACACGGGGAGAATCGGAATGTACGACTATGTCATCGTCGGCGCGGGCTCCGCCGGCTGCGTGCTCGCCAATCGCTTGACCGAAGACAGTTCGGTCAAGGTCCTGTTGCTGGAGGCCGGCGACCGCGACACCAACCCCTTCATCCATATGCCGGCCGGCTATGTCGCGCTGATGCGCAGCGGCAGCGTCGATTGGGGCTATCACACCGAGCCGCAGAAGAACCTCGCCGGCCGCACGCTGTTCTGGCCGCGCGGCAAGGTGCTGGGCGGCTCCTCCTCGGTCAACGGCATGGTCTATATCCGCGGCTGCCACAGCGACTACGACATGTGGCGCCAGCTCGGCAACGAGGGGTGGTCCTATGCCGATTGCCTGCCCTATTTCCGCCGGTCGGAGCGCTATGAGCGCGGCGGCAACGATTATCACGGCGGCGACGGTCTGCTGCGCGTCATGCGCCCGACGGTGAAGAGCACGCTGTCCAAGGCCTGGGTCGAGGCCGGCCAGCAAGCCGGATATCCTTATAACGACGATTTCAACGGCGCCGGCCAGGAAGGCTTCGGCCCGATCGACAGCACCATCGGCGACGCCAGGCGGGCGAGCGCCGCCGTCTGCTACCTGAAGCCGGCGCTGTCGCGGCCGAACCTCACCGTCATCACCAAGGCGCAAACCACGCGCATCCTGTTCGAGGGCAAGCGCGCCGTCGGAGTCGAATACGTCCAGGACGGCGGCGTCCAGACCGCCCGCTCCGAGCGCGAGGTGCTGCTGTCGGGCGGCACCATCAACTCGCCGCAGCTTCTGCTGCTCTCCGGCATCGGCGACGGCGATCATCTGCGCGAGCACGGCATCGCGCCGGTCGTTGAGCTCAAGGGCGTCGGCCGCAATCTCCAGGACCATCTGCATTCGATGGTGAAATGGGAATGCACCCAGCCGATCTCGCTGTTCCGGAACGTCAAGCCCCTGGGCGTCGCCCGCGCGCTGGCACAGTATTACCTGTTCAAATCCGGGCCGAGCGCCACACCAGGGCTCGAGGCGCTCGCCTTCGTCAAGTCGCGGCCGGAGGTCGCCGATCCGGACCTGCAATATCATTTCGTCATGGCGCTCTATAACGACCATGGCCGCGACATGATTCCGCGCCATGGTTTCATGTCCTATTTCAACTTGTCGCGCCCGGAGAGCCGGGGGCATATCAAGCTGCGCTCGATCGACCCGCTGGCGCATCCGGTGATCGAGCCGAACTATCTCGACTCCGAGAATGATCTGCGCACGCTGCGCGCCGGGCTCAGGATCAGCCGCGAGGTGATCGGGCAGAAGGCGTTCGATCCCTATCGGGGCGAGGAGCTGGCGCCCGGAACCGGCGTCACCGCCGACAAGGAGCTCGACGATTTCATCCGCCGCAATTCCGAGACGCTCTATCACCCCGTCGGCACCTGCAAGATGGGCCAGGATGCGGACGCCGTGGTCGACGACCGGCTCCGCGTCCATGGCGTCGAGGGGCTGCGCGTGATCGACGCCTCGATCATGCCGCGCCTGGTCAGCGGCAATACCAACGCGCCCACGATCATGATCGCGGAAAAGGCCGCCGACATGATTCGCGGCAAGGCGATGCTGGCGCCGATCGAGCTGCCGGCGGCGCAGCGCAACGCCTCCTGACCTTGCCGCCCCGCCCCGCCGACGGAACCCGTCTGTTCCTGCTCGACGAGGCGGGGCTGCTCTTCTCCGAGCCCCGGCAGGAACTCCACGCGCTCAACCATTCCGCCGCCTTCATCTGGTGCTGCCTGGAGGAGGGCATGGCGGAAGCCGCGATCGGCACGGCGCTCGCCGAGCTCTTCGGCCTGCCCGCCGCCGAGGCCGACCGGTTCGTGCGGGACAGCCTCGCCCAATGGCGGGATCTCGGCCTCCTCGCCGGTTCGGATCGTCCAATCGCGAACCGGGCACCCGTTGCGATCCCGCAAGGGCACGGCATCGAGCGACCGGATTCGATGTTCGCCAAGCGCCGCCTTTACCGGTTGCTCGATTCGACTCTGCTGATACGCTTCGCCGAACCGGCGCAGGTCGCACGCGTCCATCCGGTGCTGGCCCATCTCGCCGTTGGCGACGGCGCGCCGGACGTGACGTTCGATCTGCTCTCCGGTCCGGACGGGCACGAGGTCCATCGCGACGGCGCGGCGCTGGGGCGAACCTCGCTCGACGGGCTCGCGCCCTTGGTCAAGAGCCAGGTGTGGGTCACCGCCATCAACCACGCCCGGTACTTTCTCTATATCCATGCCGGCGTGCTCGGCGCCGATGATGGCTGCCTGCTGCTGCCGGCTCCCTCGGGCAGCGGCAAATCGGTGCTGACGCTGGCCCTGGCGCGCGCGGGCCTGATCTATCTCTCCGACGAAGCGGCCCTGCTGGCGCCGGGAAGCTTGAGCGTCCGACCGGTGCCGCTGAGCCCGGCGGTGAAAGCCGGCGGCTGGGATTTGCTGGCGAGCCGCTATCCCGCGCTGGCCGGCCTGCCGATCCATCTGCGCGAAGATGGCAAGCGGGTTCGCTACCTGCCGCCGCCTGCCCTTCAGGGCCGCGCAGATGGATGGACCGCGCGCTGGCTGGTCTTCCCGCGCTATGACGCGGCGGCGGAAACGGCGCTGCTGCCCTTGTCGCGAGTCGAGGCGCTACACCGGATAATGGCGGAATGCATGGCGATTCCGGCGGCGCTCGATCGGCAGAACGTGGCGGACCTGGTCGCCTGGATGAGCGGCCTCGCCTGCTTCGAGCTGCCGATGTCCGACCTCGACCAAGCCGTGGCGCTGGTGCGACAACTCGTACGCCCGCGGGAATAAGCGCGAAAATATTCGCGCCAGATCAAATAAAATTTGCTACAAATTCCACACTCCGATTTGTCCGGGCGAGGGCTCGTCCAGACGGGGTGAGGGTTGGTCCGCCTGCACCGAAACGGCGCCGAGCGGTGAATCAGTCTTCAAATTATTTGGGCAAGGCAAGATTCGCGCCCTGGTGCGGTAAGCCGGGGCGAGCTTTTTCCAGGAGGCATTATGGCAGAGATGAATTCCGATTTGGACAGCAAGGCTCTTGAAGAGCGGCGCGCTTTCCTGCGCAAGGCCGGACGGGCCGCGATCACGGCGCCGGCAGTGACGCTGCTGTTGTCCGCAGCCTCGAAGCCCGCGGCCGCCGATTCCGCTTACGGCCCGGTAATCCCGGGCTGATCGGCCAGACCGCGATGACTTTAGGTCGAATCGACCTAAAGTCTGAATCGCTGTCTAATCATATATTTAGAGACCGATCGGCCTCGCTCTGGCCCGCTTCACGGCGAGCCAGAGCGGCAGCAAGACATAATCGTGCACGAGCTTGATCGGCACATAGGCGAAGAAGAGCGATGCCGGCAACTTGACGATCCCGAAATGCTGGACCCGCGGCGTCGCTATCGTCCGCAGGAAATAGCGTAGCCGGTCACGCCGCCTTTCGCGCAGCTCCCAGCCGAACCGGCACAGATGGAAGATCGAAGGCGGCTCGTAGCCGGGCTGGAACAGGCGGGCGCGAATGTCCGCCGCGAGACGGAGCGCCACCGGGTCGGCGAGTGCCGCCGCCGGTACATCGAGCGCCAAGACCGAATGAACGAGCGCCAGGCCCAGCCGCAGCATGCGCGCGCAGCCTTGCCGCCGGGCGCGGTCGAACAGATCCTCCCAATCGAGTTCCGGATGGCGCCGCAGCAGGGCGGCCAGGTCGCACAGCCATTTGAGCTGCGACCATTGCTCCTTGGCGCCGTGGATGACGAGGCTGAGCAGCAGGTCGCCGGGATCGAGCGCCAGCACGGCGCGCCCTTCGAGCCGGGATGTGCGGACCCGCAGCCAAAGCGCGTCGTAATCGAACGGCACGGCCATGGTATGGGGTGCGAAGGCCCAGTGCGGCTCGACCGGCCGGTCTTCCCCGCGAAACCGGATGACCTCGCCGGCATAGCGCTGCTGCGCCCGCGCCTCGAGCGCATTGAGCCGTTCGCGCGGGCGATAGCCGAGATCGGCGAGCACGGCGAGGCATGGCGCGATGTCGGTTTCATGGATCAGGAAATCGAGATCGCGAAACGGCCGGAGCGCCAGGTCACCATAGAGGAGATCCGCCAGCATCGGGCCCTTGAGCGGCACCGCCGGCACGCCGATCGCGTCCAGCCGGTCGAGGATCGCGAACAGATCCTCCACGCCGCGCCGGGCTTGGCGCGCGCTTTCGGCCTGGAAGGCGGCCGCCGCCTCGGCGATCTCGTCCGGGACGGAGTCGCGATGATGCGCCAGTAGATGCCGGAACGAGAGCGCCGTGACGCCGTGATCGAGCGAAAGCTGCACGAAGCCGGCCCAATCGATCGGCCCGGCCAGCAACGCCTGGATCTTGGCCCGATCCGCGCGCAAGCAGGCCAGCAGCAGACGGGATTCGGCCATTCACTCCTTCCAGTCGAAGGAGCACGTCACCGCCTTCTTCCAGGCCGCGAACAGCGCGGCGCGGCGCTCGGCGCTCATATCCGGCCGCCACACCCGATCGCGCTGCCAATTGCGCACCAGATCCTCGCGGCTGGCCCAATAGCCGGTGGCGAGGCCGGCGGCATAGGCGGCGCCGAGCGCCGTCGTCTCGGCCACGACCGGCCGCACCACCGGCACATCCAGGATATCGGCCTGGAACTGCATCAAGAGCTCGTTCACGACCATGCCGCCATCGCTGCGCAGCTCCTCGATCGCGATGCCGGAATCCTCGGTCATCGCGTCGATCACCTCCTTGGTCTGATAAGCCGTCGCCTCCAAGCAGGCGCGGGCGAGATGCGCCTTGGTGGCGAAGCGGGTGAGGCCGGCGATGACGCCGCGCGCATCGGCGCGCCAATAGGGCGCATAGAGGCCGGAGAAGGCCGGCACGATATAGACATCGCCATTATCCTCGACGCTCCGCGCCAGCGTCTCGATCTCGCCGCTCGACCGGATGAGGCCGAGATTGTCGCGCAGCCACTGCACCAGGGCGCCGGTGATGGCGATCGAGCCTTCGAGCGCGTAGCAGGCCGGCTCCTTACCGAAGCGATAGGCGACGGTGGTGACGAGCCCGGCGGTCGAGGCGACCGGCTTCTCGCCGGTATTCATCAGCAGGAAGCAGCCGGTGCCGTAGGTGTTCTTGGCCTCGCCCGGCTGGAAGCAGGCCTGGCCGACGAGAGCCGCCTGCTGGTCGCCGAGGATGCCCGCGAGCTTGACGCCGGCGAGCATGCCATCGGCCTCGCCATACACCTCGCTCGACGACACGATCTCGGGCAGCACCGCGCGCGGCACGCCAAACTCGGCGAGCAGCGACTCGTCCCAGTCGAGCGTCGCCAGATTCATGAGCTGGGTACGGCTGGCATTGGTCACGTCGGTCACATGCCGGCCGGTCAGGCGCCAGAGCAGCCAACTGTCGATCGTGCCGAAGAGCGCGTCGCCGGCCTCGGCCATGGCACGCGCGTCGGGGACGTTGTCGAGCAGCCAGCGCAGCTTGAGGCCGCTGAAATAGCTAGCGAGCGGCAGGCCGGTGCGGGCGCGGAACCGGTCCTGGCCGCCCTCGCGGGCAAGCGCCGCCACCATCGGTTCGACGCGGGTGTCCTGCCAGACCAGGGCATTGGCGAGCGGGCGGCCGTTGCGGCGATCCCACAGCACGGTCGTCTCGCGCTGGTTGGTGAGCCCGACCGCGACGAGCTGGCTGCGCTCCAGCCCGGCCCGCGCCAGCGCTTCGGCGATGACGCCCTCGGTATTGCCCCAGATCTCCATCGGGTCGTGCTCGACCCAGCCGGGCTGCGGATAGATCTGGCGATGCTCGCGCTGCGCCACCGAGATCTGCTTGCCCTGGCGGTCGAACACGATGAAGCGCGTGCTGGTGGTGCCCTGGTCGATGGCGCCGACATAGTCGTTCATGCCCTGCCCTCCCCGGCCCGGCGCGGCTGCTCGGAACCGGCCAGATAATCGGCGAGCCGCTCCGCCGTGCCCGCCGGCACATGCAGCCCGAGCTTGGAGCGGCGCCACAATATATCCTCGGCCGAGCGCGCCCATTCCTCGGCGACGAGATAATCGACCTCCGCCCGGGTCAGGCCGCCACCGAAATCCTGCCCGAGATCGGCGAGCGCGCGCGCCTCGCCCACCAGCGCCTCGACTCGCGTGCCGTAGGCTCGCGCCAGCCGCCGCGCCAAGGCGGCGGGCAGGAACGGCCGCCGCGCCATGAGTCCGGCGAGGAAACGCTCGAAATCGAGATCGGGCAGATCGCCGCCGGGCAGCGCCTCGCCCGCAGTCCAGGACTTTCCACCTTGGAGATGGGGCCCGAGCTTCTCCAGCGCATGCTCGGCCAGGCGCCGGTAGGTCGTGATCTTGCCGCCGAAGACCGACAGCAGCGGCGCCTCACCGGCCGGCGCGTCGAGATCGAGCACATAGTCGCGCGTCACCGCCGAGGCGTTCTCGGCGGCATCGTCATAGAGCGGCCGGACCCCGGCATAGCTCCACACCATGTCGGCCGGCTTGCAGGGTCGGGTGAAATAGCGGGCGACACTGCCGCACAGATAGTCGATCTCCTCGGCCGAGATCGCGACCTTCGCGGGATCGCCCTCGAACGGCAGGTCGGTCGTGCCGATGAGGGTGAAACGCTGCTCGTAGGGGATGGTGAAGATGATGCGCCGGTCGGGATTCTGCAGCATATAGGCATGCTCGCCCTCGTAGAGCCGGGGCACGATGATATGACTGCCCTTGATCAGCCGGACATGCTTGGCGGAGTTGAGACCGAGACGACGCCCCAACGTTTCCGCCACCCAGGGGCCGGCGGCATTGACCAGGATGCGGGCGGTGACGCTGCGGCGGGCGCCGGTCTCGACATCCTCGAGGCTCGCCGTCCAGACGCCGTCGCGCCGCGCCGCCTCGGCGAGCCGCGTGCGCGTCAGGATCTCGGCGCCATGCCGGCGCGCATCGACGGCGTTCAAGGCCACGAGCCGGCTATCCTCGACCCAGCAATCGGAATAGGCGAAGCCGCGCCGGAATTCCGGCTTGAGCGGCCCGCCCGCGAGCGAGACGCCCTCGGAGGCGGGCAGCCGCCTGCGCCCGCCCAGATGATCGTAGAGGAACAGGCCGAGGCGGATCATCCAGGCCGGCCGCAGATGCGCCTCGTGCGGCAGGATGAAACGCAGCGGCCAGATGATGTGCGGGGCGATGGCGAGCAGCCGCTCGCGCTCGATCAGCGCCTCGCGCACCAGGCGGAACTCGTAATATTCGAGATAGCGCAGCCCGCCATGGATGAGCTTGGTGCTGGCCGAGGACGTAGCCTGCGCCAGATCGCCCTGCTCGCACAACAGGACGCGGTGCCCACGCCCCGCCGCGTCGCGGGCGATGCCGGCACCGTTGATGCCGCCGCCGACGATCAGGAGATCGTGGTCAGCCGCCATCTTGCGCGAGATCGATCAGCCTGCCGACCGCGCCCGTGATCTCGCTGTCGGTCCAATCCTCGAGCGCGTCGCCGACCGAGATCTCGACCATCGCCATATCGGGCAGCGCCGTCGGCGCGAAGCGGCCGAAGAGCCAGGCGCGCTCGCGCTCGGCCAGGCGCAGATGCGCCGCCTCCAATGCCGCCGGCGCTGCCGGCAGATAGATCTGGAAGCCGTTGGTCTGCGGCGGCTCGGGCACGATCCTGACGCCGTCGAGCTCGGCCAGCGAGGCCGCGACCGATCGGGCCCGCGCCACATAGTTCGGCATCAGCGGCAGGTGGTGGCGCAGCCCTTCGAGCGCGGAGACGACATAGGGAAAGGCGTGAGGCAGGAAGCCGCCATGGCGCGCCTGCCAGACCCGGGCCGATTTGATGAAATCCTCAGGCCCCGCGAGCATGCAGCCGGCAAGGCCGCCCAACCCCTTGTAGAGCGAGACATAGACCGAGTCGGCGAGTGCCGCGATCTCGTGCAGTGGCTTGCCGTAATAGGGCTGCGATTCCCAGAGGCGCGCGCCGTCGAGATGGAACGGCACCGATCGGTCGCGGCACCAGTCGGAGATCGCCTGCAGCTCGTCCCAGGGTGTCAGCTTGAAGCCGGCGCGGCGCAGCGGCAGCTCGACCGTCACCGCCCCCAGCACCTCGGCGGCGCCATCGAGGTCGGCGGCGGTGAAGGGGCTGAAATCATTGCCGAGCCGGGTCAACGGCAGATGGTGCAGCCGCTCGATCGCGTCACGCTCGTCGACCGCGATATGGCATTTCGGATGGAGCGCCACGGTGGCGACGCCCGACTGCTCGGTCCAGAGGCGCAGCGCCACCTGCTGGGTGATGACCCCCTTGGGCGAGAACAGCGCCGCCGGCTTGCCGAGCAGGCCCGCCACCTCATGCTCCAACGCATGGATGGCCGCCCCTTCGCCATAGGTGTCCGGCGGCAACTCGGCGAAGCTCGATTGCGCCAGCGCCTCGAACCATTGCCGGCCGGTCTTTTGCCGGTGGCCGGACAGGATCCGGGTGCATTGGGCGCGGATGGCGCGAGGATCGGCGGACATCTTGGTCTCCCGGCTGGGCGCGGTCATCGGCGCCTGCTATCTTCCCGCGAGGTTAGAGTGCCGGGAGCCCCGGCCGCAAGGTCGAGATTGCAGCATGCATTGGCACGGTCCCCTGTCGTTCCTGCTCCTCGCCGCCATCGCATCGCCCGCGGCGGCGACCCAGAAGCTGATGGATTCGCAATCGAATTACTGGGAGGCCGGCAAGCGGTCACCCGAGCTGTCGCACGCGTGCTCCGTCTCGCGCTTCAACGAGGATCAGATCGGCCGCTATGTCGTCCGCCTTCACGCCAAGAATGGCGGGGCGGCGGTGCTGGGCGTCGCCAAAGGCAATGGCTTCAACCTTTCCGACCCCGACCATCTGGCCAAGCCGGGGGAGGACTATATGTTCCGCAATGACGGGACCAGCGATTGCGAGGTCTTCGTCGGCGTCAAGCCGCCCCCGAAGCCTGATCAGACGACACCGGGCCAGACACCGCCGGGACAGGCGCCGCCGGGACAAGCACCCCCGGCCGGAGCGCCGCCTGCCGGCAAGCCATAGTTCCTAGGCATCATGGCGGCGGCGGAACATACCGCGCTACCATATCCTTGGTTTGATGGGGGGATCGACCGGTGGACTGGGCGGCACTGCGTCTTCTGTTCCTGCTATGTCTTGTGCTGACGCCTTCGGCGGCGCGGGCCGGCGATGATGACGACGATGACGATCAAGGGCGGGAGTTTCCCAAGACCCTGACCATCGACGAGCCCGGTGTGGACGACGAGACCTCGCTCCCGACCTTCTCCGCCATCCGCCAGAACGGCATCGCCTCGGCCCCGGGTTTCCACCGGCAGGATCTCGCCTTCGAGCTCGACAAGCGGCTGACCGAGCGGGTCGATGTTCAGATCACCGACGGCTATACGCGGATCGACCCGACCGGCGCCAAGAGCTTCGAGGGCTGGCAGAATCTGGAAGTGGCGCTGAAGGGCGTCGCGATTCGGGATGCGCCGCATGAATTCATGCTGTCGGGCAGCATCGTGCGGGAATTCGGCGGCAGCGGTGCCGAGCGCGTCGGCGCCGACCGGTTCGGTGCCACCGGTCCGATGCTCTATTTCGGCAAGGGCATGGGCGATCTCGATACTCAACTGCTGCGGCCCTTCGCCATCACCGGCACGCTGGCCTATAGCTTTCCGGACGAGCCTGTCTCGACCGGCCGCGGCGGCATCGATCACACGCCTGAGCTGATTTCGATCGGCGCCACGATCCAGTACAGCCTTCGGTACTTGCGTGTGGAGGACGATGACGGCTTCATCGCCCGGCTGACCCCTCTGGTTGAGTTCGCCATGACCACGCCGGCCACCAACGGCTACGGCATCGGCACGCAGGCGACGGTGGCGCCCGGCATTCTCTATTCCGGGGACGGGTTTCAGCTGGGGCTGGAAGCGCTCATCCCGGCGACGCGCTCGGCCGGCTCTGGCCTGGGCGCGATCGCCCAGCTCAACATCGCGCTCCGCCACCTGGTGCCGGACTGGGCGGCGAAGCCGATATTTTGAAACGATAACGCCCCGGATCGATGCGATCCGGGGCGTGAATTCATGTCGGCTCCAGATGGAGGGTGGCCTCAGATCACCTCGACGCGGTCGGCCTCGAGGCCCTTGCGGCCGTCGACGACATCGACCCGGACGCGGGCGCCGGGTTCGAGCCCTTCGAGGCCGCTGCGCCGGAGCGCGGTGATATGGATGAAGATGTCCTTGCCGCCGCCATCGGGCGAGATGAAGCCGTAGCCCTTGCCCGGCTCGAACCATTTGACCGAGCCATCGAGCGTCGAGGCGGCCGAACGCGGTCCCTGATCGTAGCTGCCACTGCCGCCATGGCTGCGCCGCTCGGGTGCCGGCTGGGCGGTCGATGGATCGACATCGATCACGTTCAGGACCAGCGGCCCCTTGGCCCCTTCGCCGATCTCGCAGGTGAGAGTGGCGCCCTCGCCGACATCCTCGTATCCCGCGCGGCGCAGGATCGCCATCGGCAGAAACGCGTCCTGACTGCCGTCGGTCGGCGTGACGAAGCCGAAACCTTTGGTTGCGTTAAACCATTTCACCCGAGTCGTGACCTGACGCCCGGAGGTTGCATCATCACCGTGGAAGGAGCCGGACCGACGTTCATACATGATCGCTCTGGGGTAGCATGGTTAAATTATGTGGCACACATGCGCCAGCAACAACCCTATTCCAGTACCATGACCGGCGCTACCGGTCGAGTAAAGATTCTCTCGACCGGCCGGCGCAAACAGAGCGACAAGTTTCGAAGCGTTACTGGAAAGCCACGACTTTCTGGCGTTGCTCGCCCAGGCCGGCGATGCCGAGCCGCATTTCATCGCCCGGCTTCAGGAATACCGGCGGCTTCATCCCCAGCCCGACGCCCGGCGGCGTGCCGGTCGGGATCACGTCGCCCGGCATCAGCGTCATGAAATGGCTGATATAGCTCACCAAATGCGCCACGGCGAAGATCATGGTGCTGGTATTGCCGGTCTGGCAGCGCTTGCCGTTGACATCGAGGAACATGTCGAGCTTCTGCGGATCGGGCACCTCGTCGGCGGTGACGAGCCACGGGCCGATGGGAGCGAAGGTATCGGCGCTCTTGCCCTTGGTCCACTGCCCGCCGCGCTCCATCTGGTAAGCGCGCTCGGAGACATCGTTGACGACGCAATAGCCCGCGACATGCGCCAGGGCCTCCTCGATCGGCACATAACGGCTGACGCTGCCGATGACGATGCCGAGTTCGACCTCCCAATCGGTCTTTTCCGAGCCGCGCGGGATCATGACATTGTCGTTGGGGCCGGTGATCGAGCTGGTCGCCTTCATGAACAGGATCGGCTCCGTCGGCACCGGATTGCCGGTCTCGGCGGCATGGTCATAGTAATTGAGACCGACCGCGACCAGCTTCGGAATGATGCCGACGCAGGGGCCGAGGCGTGGATTGCCCTCGACCAGCTTCAAGCTCTTGGGATCGAGCGCCCTGAGCTTGGCGAGGCCGGCGGGCGACAGCGCCTCGCCGGCGATGTCGGCGACATGGCCGCTGAGATCGCGGATCTTGCCGTCGGCATCGACGAGGCCGGGCTTTTCCTGCCCCGCAGGACCGTAACGCAGGAGCTTCATGGTCTCCCCTCTCCCTGTGAATAAAGAATGACGGTGTCGGTCAGCCGGCGACGAGCGCCTTCTGGGCGGGCAGATCGTCCGCAATGAAGGCCTCGACGATCTCGTCGATATCGCGATCGGCGGCAAAGCCGAGCGAGACGGCGCGGGGAGCGTCGAGCGACATGGGCCAGCCATCGACGATCTTCTGGATCACCGGATCGCGGTCGTGGCTGACCAGATCGGCCGCCTTCCTGCCGCCGGCCCGCTCCAGTGCCGCGAGCATCTCGCCGATGCCGGCGCTGATCCCCGGCAGCAGCAGCGTGCGGTCGAGCCGGAGCGCGGCGCCGTCGAGATCATGGAGCCGCATCAAGCACTCGATCAGCCGGCGCGGCGACAGGATCGCCATGCGGCTCTCGAGCGACACCGGGCAATTGGCCGGCAATCCCGAAAGCGGCTCGCGCAGGATCGAGGAGGCGAAGGTGGACGCCGCCTTGTTCGGCCGTCCCGGACGCACGACGATGGTCGGCAGCCGCGCGGTGCGGCCGTCGATCAGGCCGCGCCGGCTGTAATCGGAAACCAGCAGCTCGCCCGCGGCCTTCTGCGCGCCGTAGGAAGTGCGGGGCTTGGGCGGCGTCAGATCGCCGACATGGAGCGGGGGATCGCCGCCATAGATCGCGACCGACGAAGCGAACAGCAGGCGTGGCGGCACCGGCAGCCGGCGGCAGGCATCGAGCACCGCCCGGGTACCGTCGAGATTGACGCGCAGCCCGAGATCGAGATCGGCCTCGGCGGCGGCGCTCACCACGGCCGCCAGATGGAAGATGCTGGCCGTTCCCGGTGCGATCAGGCGTTCGACCGTGGCCGTGTCGGCAATGTCGCCGGTGACGAGACGCAGGCGGCGGTCGGGCGGCAGTGGCGGCATGGGAGCCGCCTGATCGAACAGCACCAGTTCGGTAAGCTCGCCGCGCTTGCCGTCGGGGCCGACGATCTCGCCATCGGCGAGCAGCCGAGCCGCCAGCTTGCGGCCGACGAAGCCGGTTCCGCCCGTGATTACCACGCGCATGAGTATCCTCCCGCTTTCCTGCCCTGTTACAACGGGCCGACCAGCCTGTCGAGCACCGTTTGGCGGCGGGAGGATCGCGGGCTCAGGAACTCAGGCAGATATTCGAGCGGCCCAGGATGTTGTCGATCGTGCCGATGAATTCGGCGACCCGGAACGGCTTGCCGACCATGGCATCGGCAGCGAGGAGCCGCGCCTCCTCGGCGCTGCCGGTCACGGCGCGGCCGGAGACGGCGATGATCTTCACGTCGGGCACGATGCGGCGAATTCGAGGAATGAGCTCGTCGCCCCCCCCCAACGGCATGACCAGGTCGGTGACGACAAGGGCTGGCCGGAACTGCTCGAACAGGGCGAGCCCATCCTCGCCATTCTCCGCCGTCATGGTGGTATGCCCCATGGATTCGATGAGCCGTGCCATCAGGCTGCGCATCATCGGATCGTCATCGATCACCAGCACCAGCGACACGGGGACTTCCTCCAAGCTACACCGGCACAGTCTTGGACCGCAGCGATGAACGCCCCATTAACGGCGTCCGATCGGCGAACAACTCCTAGTTGATGATTCTGGGATTGTATCCATGGTCGCTCTGCATTAATTTTGGGCCTTCCGATCCTGAAGTGGATATCGGCACCGAGAGCTTCGTCTCTGCCGTGCACCGCATGCCCGGCCACAGTCCGATCGGTTCAAGGCCATAATGTGAAGTCCCTCTCCGAATCAGGCATCAGCATTTCTCGGCGCCAAATGCAGCAGCGTCGATCGCCGAAAACGACCGTCGCCGGCTTCGTCGCGGCCATCTGCCTGGTGCTGCTATCGCTTACCGCGCTGCAGATCTGGACCGATCGGCGGGATGCGCTGAGGGCCGGACGGGCGGACACTGAAAATCTCGTGCGCTCGATTTCCCAGCAGGCGAGCGACACGCTGCGCACCGTCGACGTCACCCTTCTGGGCGTGGTCGAACGGCTGGAGCATGACGGCATGGGGCCAGCGCAGATCGACCGGCTGCACCGGCTGATGATCGACCGGATCGCGCAATTTCCGGCAATCGCCAATTTCGCCATCTTCGACGAGCATGGCGACTGGGTGACGACGGTGGTGCCGAACCAGTCTGCCGACCGCAACAACTCCGACCGCGAATATTTCCGGCACCATTTGGATCACGACGATCGCAACCTCTATATCGGCGCCCCGATCGTCGGGCGCGCCTCGCGCATCTGGAACATTCCGGTGACGCGCCGCTTCAACCATTCCGATGGCAGTTTCGCCGGCATCGTGATCGGCGCCATCGACATGAACTATTTCCTGAAATTCTACGACAGCTTCGAGATCGGGCAGCAGGGCGCCATCGGGCTGACGCGCGACGACGGCATATTGATGACGCGCCGCCCCTTCCTCGAATCGAACATCGGCAGGAGCCTGGCGAACGGCCCCCTCTTCCATGAGCATCTGCCTCAGGCCCCCGCCGGCGCCATGGAGAGTATCTCGCCGCTCGACGGCATCACACGGCTCGTCAGCTATCGCCGCGTCGATAATTTTCCCCTCGTCGTCGTCGCCGCGTTGGCGAAGGAGGAAGTCCTGAAAGCTTGGCGCCAGGATGCCTGGAGCCAGAGCACGATCGTGGGATTTCTGGTGCTCGCCATTGCTATCGTCGGCGCCCGTCTCGCCTCTCAGATCGGCCGGCGCGAGCAGGCCGAGCGGGCCACCGCCGCCATCGCCGAGGATTACCGCCTGCTCGCCGAAAATTCCCCCAACATGGTCGTCCGCGTCGGTCCGGACGGTATCAGGCGCTATGTCAACGAGGAGCTGGAAGCGCGCGTCGAAGCACGCACGCAGGAGCTTTCCCGGCTCAATCAGACGCTCACCGAGCGTGAGGCGGCGCTGCGCGAAAGCACCGAGCTACTGCGGGCGACCTTCGACGCCGCCCCCTTTGCCATTGCCGTCGTGGCGCTCGACCATTCGGTGCTGAGCTGGAATCGCACGGCCGAGCAGATGTTCGGCTATGCGGCCGAGGAAATGATCGGGCGTCAGATACTGGACATCTCCCCGCCCGAGGAGAAGGCCGAGACGCTCGAGCGCATGACCCGGGTCATGAAAGGCGAGCATCTGACCGATATCGAGCGCCGGCGGCCGCGCCGCGACGGCACGCAGATCGATGTGAGCCTAGCTATGGCGCCGGTATTCGACGCCGAGCGCCGGGTGCGGGCCGTCATCTACGTGGTCGAGGACGTGACCCACAAGCGCGGCGTCGAGGCGCAGCTGCGGCAGGCACAGAAGATGGAGGCCATCGGCAACCTCACCGGCGGCATGGCCCATGATTTCAATAATCTGCTCGGCATCGTCATCGGCAATCTGGACATTCTGCGTTCGCTCCGCCCCGGCGATGCGGATGTCGAGGAGCTGGGAGGCGAAGCGCTCGACGCGGCACTCAGGGGCGCCGACCTGACGCGCCGACTGCTCGCCTTCGCCCGGCGCCAGCCGCTGCAGCCGCAGCATGTCGACATCAACGCGCTCGTATCCGGCATCATCGCCCTCCTCGGCCGCGTGCTCGGCGAGGATATCGAGATATCGCTCGATCTCAGCGGCCGGCGCTGCCTGGTCAAGGTCGATCCGGCCCAGCTCGAATCGGCGCTGACCAATCTCGCCAACAATGCGCGCGATGCGATGCCCCGTGGCGGCCGGCTGATCATCTGCACCGATCTGCGCCATCTCGACGCCGACTACGCGGCCGAGCATCCGGACGTAAAGGCCGGCGACTATGCGATGATCGAGGTGAGCGACACCGGTTCCGGCATTCCCGCCTCGGCCATGGCCCATATCTTCGAGCCCTTCTTCACCACCAAGGAGCGCGATCGCGGCAGCGGGCTCGGCCTCAGCATGGTGTTCGGCTTCATGAAGCAGTCGGGCGGGCACATCAACGTCTATAGCGAGGAAGGCGTCGGCACGACCTTCCGGCTCTATCTGCCTTGCGTCGCCGAACCGGCGGAAGCAGAGGAAGCGGCCCGCATGCAGCCGATCGTGCCGGGACAGGAAGAGACGATCCTGGTGGTCGAGGACAATCCGGCGCTGCGCAAGGTCGTCGTCCGACAGCTCACCGCGCTCGGCTACCGCATCGTCGAGGCGGGAACCGGCGCCGAGGCGCTGGCGGCACTCGAAGCGGGATCGGTCGATCTCGTTTTCACCGATGTCATCCTGCCGGGCGGCATGAACGGTTTCCAGCTCGCCGAGACGATCATGGCGCGGTTCCCCGCCATCAAGATCGTGCTGACCTCGGGCTTCCCCGAAGTCAAGCTCGAACCGGCCCTCGTCCTCACCAACCTCAGGCTCTTGAGCAAGCCCTATCGCAAGGAGGATCTGGCCCGCGTCCTGCGCGAAGTGCTGACGGAGTGAGAGGGTTTCGCAACCTTCAGTAAGCATTAACGAGCCGGGAGCGTGATTTCCGACACTCGACCGAGGAGATTGTGTCGGTGTCGAACCCTGCGAGCGCGGAGAAGTCGGCCGAGGCCGCCAGCCCACCCGATTCGCACCGGCCGGGTTCTGCCACCATCTACCTTTTTCTCAGCGGCCTTGGGTTGACATCGCTTTACACCCTCGTCATCGGCGGCGGGAATGAAGCCACTTGGAGGAGTTGGCTGAACGTCACGCAGCCGGCAACTGCGATCTGGTGGTGCTTTGTCTACACGATCTGGCTGCAGATCCTGGCCCTGTTTACAGGAGAGAAGGAATGAACCCAGCCATCCGTTCGGCCTCGAGCCCTACCCCGCCCGCCAATTCTCGACCCAGAAGCTGGTCGGCGTGCCGTGGCCGACCGGGCCGAGGCCGGTGAGCCAGCGTGGCACCAGATAGGTCTGGTCCTGGAAATAGAGCGGCAGGGCCGGCAGCTCCTCGGCATAGATGTCCTGCACCCGCCCCCAGATCGCCAGGCGCTTGGCGGGATCGAGCTCCGAGACGAGATCGTCGATCGCCCCGTCCATGCGCCTGTCCGCCAGACCGGAATAATTCTGGCCGCTGAAGCCGTTCGCCTCGTTCGGAATCGAGGCACTCGACAGCACGTTCACCGGCGAGGATTCAGGCCCCATCACCCAAATGTAGAAGGCGGCATCGAACTGGCGGCGCGGGAGAATTTCGGCAAACAGCCGATCGGGCGACACGAAATCGAGCTTCGTTTCGATACCGAGCCGACCCCAAGCCTGCTTCAGCCATTCGCCTTGCTGGACGTATTTCTGCTGAGCACTCGATGAAACGAGGGTGATCGAGAAACGGCGGCCGGCCGGATCGAGGAGGATGCCGTCAGGCCCCCGGCGATAGCCGGCCTCGGCCAGCAGCGCCTCCGCTCGTGCCGGATCGCTGGGATAGGTGTGATCGGTCGTCGGCACGGACAAGTTGACCGGCGCCAGAAAGCTGTCCGCGATCGGCCGGGGATCGGCGAACAGCTGGCGCACCATCGCGGGCCGGTCGAGCCCGAGCATCAATGCCTGCCGAACCCGGCGGTCGGCCAACAGCGGATTGGCGAGGTTGAGATCGATATGCCCATAGCGGATGCCCGGCTTGGTGACGAACTCGAACCGGTCGGGATAGGCGGCGGCCAGATCGAGTGCCTCTGCCGGCTGCAGGCCGGTCTCGCCGGAGATGAAATCCACCGTGCCGGCGACGATGGCCTGGGTCAGCGAGGCCACGTCCGGAAACTCGCGCAGCACGATCTTCTTGAATTGCGGCGCTGCACCACCCCAATAGGGATTTTGCGCAAGCACGATCTCCCGGTCGCTGATCGCGTCGATCCGATAGGGGCCGTTCCACAGCCCCGGTGCGGTGGGATCCCGGGCATAGGCGCTGCGGTCGAGATAGGTCTCGGGATCGGTTGCGGCACGGAAGCGGGGCGCCTCGACATGCTCCGACAGCAGAAAGAACTTACTGCCGGATATGAAGGAATAATCGACCTTGTCGAAATGCAGCACGAAGCGGCGCTGGTCGACCACCGTGACCCCGATCATGTGACGATAGGCATCGCCGTCCGAGTTCTGCACACCGATCGCGCGGGCAACCTCGAGCGTGAAGCTTACATCCCGGCTCGTCACCGGCTCGCCATCGGCCCAGCGTGCCTCGGGCCGGATCGCGAAGCTCGCATCCATGCCGCGCCGATGGTCCGGCAGATCCACGATCTTGAGGTTGCCGTTGGCCTCGCTCGGCACCAAAGCGCAGAGAAAGCAGCTCATCATCCAGCTTTCATCTCGCCCGACCAGAGAGCGATCGACAAAGCCGAACAGGAAATATTTGCTGAAGGCCACGTCGCGGAGCGGGTGCAGCAGCTTCGGCTCGCTCAGCACGCCGATGGTCAAGGCATCGGTCGGAATAGCCGGTGCCGCCTCGGCGGAAGCGAAGCCCAAACTCAGCCATAGGAGGAAGCAAAACTTCAGAATCACCGAAACAACGCTGCCCGTCCCCACGGCCCGGCGGGCCGCGCAGCGCCACTATAGGAGCAACGTACAGTTGTTGTACAGCCTCAAAGGCAACCGCCTGAGCAAAACCTGTGGTGGCATTATCGAGCCGGAACTCAGCCGGCCGCGATCACAGCCAGGAACTGATCGCCATAGCGGTCGAGCTTGGAGCGCCCGACGCCGGGGATCTGGCCCATTTCCTCCCGGTCGAGCGGCTTGGCGCGCGCCATTGCGACCAAGGTCGTGTCGTGAAAGATCACGTAAGGTGGCAGACCCTGCTCCTTGGCCAGGTCCATGCGCAGCTTGCGCAGCGCCTCGAACAACCTGGTCTCGTCCGGTTCCAGTTCGACCGGGGCGGCCCCCTTCCGGCCACCCGCGGATCGCCGGCCTGTCGGTTCCGCAGCGCGGTCGACACGGAACTCGACCGTTTCCTGCCCCTTGATCACCGGCTCCGCCTTGGGACCGAAGCGCAAGCCGCCATGACCTTCGAGATCGACCGCAAGATAGCCGCCGGCGACGAGCTGGCGAAAGATCGATTGCCACGCGGTGCGGCTGATTTCGGCACCGACGCCGAAGGTCTTGATCAGATGGTGGCTCCATTGGATGACCCGCTCGGTCTCCTTGCCCGTGAGCACGTCGACCAGATGCTGGACGCCGAAGCGCTGGCCGGTGCGATAGACCGCCGAGAGCGCCTTGCGCGCCGCCTCCGTGCCGTCCCAGCGTTTGACCGGGTTGAGGCAGATATCGCAATTGCCGCAAGGCTGCGGCAGCGCGTCGCCGAAATAATTCAGCAGCACCTGGCGACGGCAGCCGGCGCTCTCGCAATAGCCCAGAAGCGCTTCGAGCTTCTGCAGCTCCACCCGTTTCTGCCGCTCTTCCAGTTCGGATCCCGCGACCATCTGCCGGAGCTGGATCACATCGCCCAGGCCATAGGTCATCCAGGCATCGGCGGGCAGCCCGTCGCGGCCGGCGCGGCCGGTTTCCTGGTAATAGGCTTCGAGCGAACGGGGCACGTCCAGATGGGCGACGAAACGGACATTGGGCTTGTCGATCCCCATGCCGAAGGCGACGGTGGCGACGACGATGACGCCCTCATCCTTGATGAAGCGGTCCTGATGCCGCTGGCGCGTCTCGGCATCGAGACCGGCATGATAAGGCAGCGCCAACCGGCCGTGGCCGCTCAGCCAATCCGCCATCTCGTCGACCTTGCGGCGCGACAGGCAATAGACGATGCCGGCATCGGCCGGATGCTCGGTGCGCAGGAACTCGAGCAGCTGTCCTTTGGCCTCGCGCTTTTCGATCACGCGGTAAGAGATGTTCGGCCGGTCGAAGCCGGCGACGAAGATCTGTGCCTGGCCAAGCTGCAGCCGCTCGACGATATCCTTGCGCGTCGGCCCGTCCGCCGTGGCCGTGAGGGCGATGCGCGGCACGCCGGGGAAACGGTCGTGCAGGATCGTGAGCTGACGGTATTCCGGCCGGAAATTATGGCCCCATTGCGAGACGCAATGCGCCTCGTCGATGGCGAAGAGCGACAGCTGCAGTCTTTCCAGCAGCTCGAGGAAATGCGGCATGACCAGCCGCTCCGGCGCCACGTAGAGAAGATCGAGCGAGCCCTCGCGCAGTTGCTCCTCGACCGCCCTCGCCTCGCCGGAGGCCAGGCTCGAATTGAGATAAGCGGCGCGCACGCCGGCCTGGCGCAGCGCATCAACCTGATCCTTCATGAGCGCGATCAGCGGCGAGACGACGATGCCGAGTCCCGGCCTGACCATGGCCGGGATCTGGAAGCAGAGCGACTTGCCGCCGCCCGTCGGCATCAGCACCAGCGCGTCGCCGCCCTCTATGACATGCTCGATCACCGGCAGCTGCTGGCCGCGGAAGGCAGCATAGCCGAAGACGCTGCGCAGGACCTCGGTCGCGCGCCGTTCGGCCTCGCTCTCGGCGGGGTAATCGGGCGCGGGCGGATAGTCTGGCGGCTGGTCGAGCATGTGACGCCGGGAGACTGCCAGCACGCCATCGAAAAAGCGAGCCGTTCCGATGCATAAAAAATTGCGGTCCGGCAGGGATGGCCGTGTTATCACGCCGGCCCATGCTGACCATCTCATCCCTGATCTACCGCATCGCCGGGCGAACGCTTCTGGAGAACGCCTCGGCGCAGATTCCCGACGGCCATCGGGTCGGCCTGGTCGGGCGCAACGGCGCCGGCAAATCCACGCTCCTCGGCCTGATCCTGGGCGAACTGCAGCCCGACGGCGGCTCGATCGAGCGCAATCGCGGCAGCCGCATCGGCATCGTTGCGCAGGAAGCCCCCGGCGGGGTCGAGACGCCGCTCGATGTGGTGCTGGCCGCCGACGCCGAGCGCGCGGCCCTTCTGGCCGAGGCCGACACGGCCGAGGATCCCGACCGGATCGGCGAGATCCATTCCCGCCTGCTCGATATCGACGCCCACGCCGCACCGGCCCGGGCAGCGCAGATCCTGGCCGGCCTGGGCTTCGACGAATCGATGCAGGGCCGGCCGATGTCGAGCTTCTCCGGCGGCTGGCGCATGCGCGTGGCCTTGGCCGCCGTGTTGTTCGCCGAGCCCGACCTGCTGCTGCTGGACGAGCCGACCAACCATCTCGATCTCGAAGCGACGGTCTGGCTCGACAATTACCTGCGCTCCTATCCGCACACGCTGCTGTTGGTCAGCCACGACCGGCAGATCCTCAACAGCGCCGTCGACCACATCCTCCATCTCGATCAGATGACGCTGACCTATTACTCGGGCGGCTACGACGATTTCGAGCGGCTGCGCGCCGAGAAGATCGCCCAGTCCCAGGCGATGGCGGCGAAGCAGGACGAGCGGCGCAAGCATCTGCAATCCTTCGTCGACCGGTTCCGCTACAAGGCCTCGAAGGCGCGTCAGGCGCAGAGCAGACTCAAGATGATCGAGAAGCTGGCGCCGGTCGCCGTGCTGCGCGATTCGGCCGCCCTCGCCTTCGAGTTTCCGGCGCCGGCGGAGCTGAGCCCGCCCCTGCTGGCGTTCAATCACGTCTCGGTCGGCTACGAGACCGGCAAGCCGATCCTGACCGGGATCGATCTGCGCATCGATCCGGACGACCGGATCGCGCTCCTGGGCGCCAACGGCAACGGCAAATCGACCTTCGCCAAGCTCGTCGCCGGCCGCCTCGCTCCCATGACGGGCGAGCAGCACCGCTCGTCGAAGCTGCGCATCGGCTTCTTCGCTCAGCATCAGATCGAGGACATGTCGCCGGACGGCACCCCCTTCAGCCATATGGCCGAGCTCATGCGGGGCGCGCGCGAGCTCGAGGTGCGCAACCGGCTCGGCCGCTTCGGCTTCTCCGCCGACAAGGCGTTCGTCAAGGTCAAGGACCTGTCGGGCGGCGAGCGGGCGCGGCTCAATTTCGCGCTCATTACCCATGACGCGCCACCGCTGCTGATCTTCGATGAACCGACCAACCACCTCGACATCGACAGCCGCGAAGCCTTGGCCGAGGCGATCAATGATTATTCGGGCGCCGTTATTCTCATTACTCATGATTGGCATCTGCTGGAACTGACGGCGGACCGGCTCTGGCTGGTGGCGGACGGGCGGGTGAAGCCGTTCGACGGTGATCTCGAAGATTATCGCCGCTACATGCTGGGGCCGAAGAGCGGCCCCAAGCGGAACGATTCGGCGAAGAAGGAGAAGCCGCCCGAACGGCCACGCGGCGCCGAGGGACGCAAGCAGAGCGAGCAACTGCGCCGCCAGGCACGAGACGCGGAAACGACGCTCAACCGGATCGGCACCGAGAAGAGCAAGGTCGAACTGGCCCTGCTTGACCCCAGACTCGACAGCCCCAAGCGAACCGAGCTGATGCGGCAGCTGGCGGAACTCGCCAAGTCGCTCGAAGCGGCGGAGGCCGTTTGGCTGGCGGTGGCGGAGAAGCTCGACTGAAACTGGTTAAACTGTAACTAAAACGCACCACAACTGGTAATTTACGTTCGAATACAGTGAAGCTCGCGAAGAGCTTCATGATTGACTTGCGCCCGGCAGGTCGTCCGCGTGACAATGATACACGTTACGACGCGAGGGAACATGGCGTCCGAGGATAGGGTGAGCACGCACATTACGGGCACGCGGAAACCGGCTGTTGCAGACCCCGGTATGAACACACCGCCTCGCAGCAATGCAGTCGTTTCCGATGTGCAGGTACAGCTGCATGGCTGCGTCATGGTGTTCGACCGGCCTGACCTGAACCTGATCCATGCCAGCGAAAACGTTCAGCGGCTGCTGCCGATCGATCTGCGCCATGCTTTCGGCGCACCGGTGCAGAGCCTGCTCGGCGACAAGCTGGCCCAGCGCATCCATAGCCTGGCGCCGATCGCCGAGGAACGGCGGACCGTGATGCTGCCGGCCGGCAGTTTCGACATGCGGCTGGTCGCCGACGGCCAATCCGTCCTGGTCGAGCTGGAGCCGGCCGACGCGCCGGTCGATGTCCGTCTCATGGGCGCCCTTCTGGAGACCACGGCGGCCAATCTGGCCGAAGCGACCAGCCTGCGCGACGTGGCGCAGATCGTCTGCACGCGCTTCGCCGAGGCCGCCAGCTACAGCTTGGTGGCACTGGCGCGCACCGTCGCGGGCGGCGTCGAGATCATCGGCGAATCACGCGATTCGGCCCTCCCTTCGCTGTTCGGCCGGGCGGCGACGGCACAGGCGATCGTGCCGTTGACGGCACCGAGCCGGCTCGCCGTGGTCGCCGACCTGGCGGCTGCCCCCGTGCGGCTGCTCTCGGCGCCCGGAATCGAGACGCTGCGCCCGGTCCTCGGCCGCGCCGAGCTGCTGGCGCCCTCGCTCGAGCAGATGGACCAGCTTCGCGAGTACGGCGCCGCCGCCGCCGCGGTAGTGCCGCTCAGCGCCAATGACGAGGTCTGGGGCCATCTGGTCGCGGAACATTGGCATGAACGCCGGCTGACCCAGGCGGCACGGCGCTTCGCGCTCGATCTGGGGCCTCTGGTCGTCGCCGCCGCCGAGCGGCTGGAGCGCAGCGCCCGGCAGCGCGCGCGCCGGCTCGCCGCCGATGCCGTCATCGCCTTCGACAGGGCCTGCGCAGACGGCCATTCGCCGGTCGAAGCGCTGCTGTTCGGCGAGCGCCTGCTCGCCGTCACCGCTGGCGCCGACGGCGTCGCCCTGTTGTGCGGCGCCGATTGCATCGTCGTCGGCCGCGGCCCCTCGCCCGACACCATGATCGCCAAGCTGCCGAGCCTCGCCGGCTGGAACGTCGGCAAGATCTGGACGACCGATCGCTTATCCTCCTACGGCGCCTTCACCGCCGAAGAAAGAAGCCGGACCGGCGGCATGATGGCGGTGATGATCGCGGCGTCGCCGCGTATCGGTCTCGTCGCCTTTCGTCAGGAGCAGGAACCGGCCGAGGACGGCGCTGCTACCGTCCATGCCTGGGAGCCGCATCGGATCGAAGCCTTCCTGGCGCTTGCGGCAGCGCTGCGCCAGACGCTCGTCGCCTCCGACAGCGCCGCCGCCGCGGAGCTGGGCTTCCAGATCGGCGAGTTCGGCCAGCGCGCCTTCGGCGCCGGC
Source organism: Aliidongia sp. (assembly GCA_035539155.1). Lineage (GTDB taxonomy): Bacteria > Pseudomonadota > Alphaproteobacteria > ATCC43930 > CGMCC-115725 > JAXDMU01. The sequence continues at coordinate 363,124 of DATLIZ010000023.1, forward strand.
AGGCTGCGCTCGGCCATCATGGAATCGAGCAGCGCCGGCGCCGCCCTGATCAGCGGCCGAGACAATGAGCCGCTGCGGCTGGTCGAAAGCAACGGCATGTTCCGCCGCCTGTTCGGGCTGGAGCCGCAAGACCTGCCGATCGGCACCGCCGAAACGTTGGCCCGGCGCCTCGGCGTCGACCCCAGCCGCCTGATCGATTCGGGCAAGCCCGCTTCGGAGGTCGAGATCTGGTCACCCGAGCTCGGGCCTCGTATCGTCGAGATCGACACGCGCTCGATCGTCCGCGCCCGCATCGACGGCAGGGGCGCCGGGCTGACGCTGGTGCAGGCGACCGACCTCACGCGCATCCGGCGCCAGGAAGTGGCGATGCGCATGTCGCGCGATCAGGCGCTGGCGCTCATCCGCATGCGCGACGAGATGCTGGCCAATATGAGCCACGAGCTCCGCACGCCGCTCAACGCCATCATCGGCTTCGCCGACATGATCTCGCAGGAGGTGCTGGGGCCGGTCGGCGTGCCGCGCTACGTCGCGTACGCCCGCGATATCGAATCGGCAGGCCAGCATCTGTTGTCGCTGATCAATGACGTGCTCGACCTGTCCCGCCTCAACAGCGGCAAGCAGGTCGCAGCCGAGGAGACGGTCGATCTGGTCGAGCTGGTGCGGTCGTGCCTCGACTGGGCCCGCGTCGCCTCGCCGGAGCGCGCGCTGGGCATGCTCGTCGAGGAGGTCGATCCCGGCCTGTGCCTGCTGTGCGACGACCGCGCGCTGCGCCAGGTGCTGATCAACCTCGTCTCCAACGCCATCAAATTCAGCGGCGAGAACGGCCAGGTCACGCTGCGCCTGGCGCTCCGGCTGCATGAGCCGGCGGTGATCGAGGTCATCGATGACGGTATCGGCATGTCCGCGGCCGAGCTCAATCGCGCCTTCGAGCCGTTCTTCCGTGGCGGCGGCGCCTATCAGCGCCGTATCGACGGCGCCGGCCTGGGGCTGGCGATCGCCAAGGGGCTGATCGAGCTGCATGGCGGCTCGCTGGCGCTCACCAGCGTCGAGGGGCTGGGGACGACGGCCCGGATCGAGCTGCCGCCTTGGCGGGTCGTGGAGCACGGCAAGTGATACGGCCGCAGGTTGCGAACTTGATGTTTCGATCCTTGTCGACGTCGCAAATTTGATTGGTCGATACTAGGGAAAGCTTGATAAAATCCCGTGCTTCTTCGGAGGTGGGACATGGGAGACGGCACGCTTCCCGAACATTCGGACGCGCTAGAGCAAACCAATCTGAAATTTGACTTTGCGAGCTGGCCCGGCAGCAAGGATTTTGCCGGCTCGGTTCTTCGCAATGCCAGCTTCAAAGGCGCCGACCTCACCCATGCCGACTTTTCCGGCGCCGTGCTGGACGACGCCGATTTCACCGGTGCCGATCTGCATCACGCCTGCTTCAAGAAGGCCGAGCTGCCGCGGGCTCGATTCAATGGCGCCGACCTGCGCAATGTCGATTTCTGCGGCAGCGACCTCACCTTCGCGGATTTCACCGATGCCAAGCTCGATGGCTGCCGGTTCCGCGCCTGCAATCTTTCAGGCGCCACCATCGCGATCGAGACGGTCACCTCGAGCCTGCTCGCGACCGCGTCCGAGCTGAGCGCCACGGCCAGCCGCACGCTGCTGACGCTGCTCGGCTTCTGCCTCTATGCCTGGATCACGCTCGCCACCACCTCGGACGCGGCCCTGGTGGCGAACAGCTCGACCTCGCCATTGCCGGTCCTCTCGGTCGAGCTGCCGATCGTCGGATTCTTCTGGGTAGCACCACTCATGCTCTACGGCATGTTCCTCTATCTGCAGCTATCGCTGCAGCGCCTGTGGGAAACGCTGGCCGAGTTGCCCGCCTATCTGCCGGACGGCAAGACCGCCGACCGCACGGCCGACACCTGGTTCTTCAGCGGCATGCTGCAGGCGAATTTCAGCCGGCTGCGCGATTGCCGGCCGGGCGCGACGCGGGTCGAGAACGGCCTGTCCCGTATCCTGATATGGGGGGTGACCCCGCTGACCATCGCCGCGGTCTGGCTGCGCTACCTGCCGCGCCATGATTGGGCCGGCACCAGCTTCCTGGTGCTGCTGTTCGGCCTCGCCATCACCACCGCCGGCATCTGCTACACCCGAGCCGCGATGACACTGGGCGTCGATCAGCGCGAGCAGCGATTCATGCTGCGCGATCTCAGCAGTCACCTGCCGTGCGCGCTGTCGACCGTGGCCTTGATCTTCCTATCGATCGGCGTGCTGACGCCGGAACCGGCATCGTCGTTTCTGTCGAGCTGCAGCCGGCTTTCGACCGAAATCCTCGATGCGGTCGGCTTCCGCTCCGCCGCCCGGCTGACCGACGCCAGGCTGTCGGCGGAACGCGACACGCCGGCCGCGAGCGACGAGCCGAACGGCATTCCGGCAGCACTCGCCTCCTTTACCGGCCCGGCGCTCAAGAACGCCGATCTCCGCGACATGCAGGGCGCCCATCTCTTCGCACCGCAGAGCGACCTCAAAGGCGCGCTTCTCCGCAATGCCCGGCTCTGGGCGGCCGATCTGCGGCTGGCCCGGCTCGACGAGGTCCAGGCCGACGGCGTCAACCTCGCCCAAGCCAAGCTGTCCTACGCCAATCTGCTGGGCGCGCAATTCCCCGCCGCCTCGCTCTGGCATGTCGTCGCCGACCATGTCTGCGGCATGGGCACGGTCTTCGCCGGCGCGCATCTGGAAGGGGCGGACTTGTCGGGCTCCACGCTGATCGGCGCCGATTTCACCGCCGCCGCCGTCAAGGATATGAAGCTTGCCGGCGCGAACATCTCGCAGGCGAAATTCACCGGCGCCACCGATGTGACCGAGGCGATGGTGAGCACCGCCTGCGGCACCGACGTGGAAGGGCTGCCGGCAGGTGTAGCGCAACCGCCGAGATGCGCGGCCCTCCCCGATTGGTGCAACATCCTGCTGACCAGATAGCCCAGAGTCTGATGACATTAAGTCGAGGCGACTTAATGTCTGAATCAGCCTCTAAACATATGATTAGACAGCGATTCAGACTTTAGGTCGCTTCGACCTAAAGTCATCGCGGTCTAGTTCCGGTCCAGCACGAAGCCGGCCCCCGCCCCGGCGGCGATATCGCGCAGCTCCTCGACCAGCTTGCGCGTCATGGGAATGCCGTCGCGCTGCCGCGCCGCGCGCGCCGCGACCTCCGGATCGCCCGCCACCAGCACCGGCCGCGCCGGATCCACGGGTCGGGTCGCATGCAGCGCGTCGATCATGTCGTCGAGATCGTTGCGGAAATCGGCCGGATCGCGGAAGGCGCCGGGATCGAGCGCCAGGAAGAAATGCCCGACATCGAGACGGGCGGCATCCGGATCGCGCTTGTCGCGGATCGGCCCGAACTGCGCGCCCGCGAGCGTCGTGCACAGGATCTCGACCATCATGGCGAGGCCATAGCCCTTGTGCCCGCCCATCTCGCGCGAGACGCCGAGCGGTGTCAGGCGGCGGGCGGCGATGCCTTGCTCAGGATCGATGAGCGCGTTCCCCTCGCTGTCGACCGCCCAGCCCTCCGGCACATTCTTGCCCTTGCGCGCGGCGATGGTGAGCTTGCCGACGGCGGCCGTGCTGGTCGCCATATCGAGGAGGAAGGGCGGATTGCGGCCGGCGGGTGCGGCGAAGGCGATGGGATTGGTACCGAACATGGCATCGGCACCCCAGAGCGGCACCACGGCCGGGCGCGAGACCGCCGTCATCGAGATGCCGATCAGGCCGCGGCCCGCCGCCCGGTCGGCATAGGCGCCGGCGGCACCGTAATGGTTGGAGTTGCGCACGGCGACGACGCCGATGCCGGATTGGGCGGCCTTGTCGCAGGCGAGATCGGTCGCCGTCACCGACGGGACATGGCCGAGCCCGCCGCCGCCATCGACCAGCGCCGTCACCGCGTTCTCGCGCACCACTTTTATCTCTGGCTGCATCGAGACCATGCCCGCATCGACCAGCCGGCGGTAATGGCTCATCATACCGGCACCATGGCTGTCGATGCCCGAGAGATCCGCCCAGAGCATGATCTCGAGCGTGGTCGCGATCATCGGCGCCGGCATTCCCCAGGCGGTGAAGATGTTGCAGAGCTGACGCTCCAGAAGCTCCGCCGGCACCACGATGTCGTCCGCAGCCATGCCCGTCATTCCGTCACCTCCCAGCTATTGGCACCAGAGGAGCGCGGCGCGGCCCGAGCTGTCAACCGACGGAACGGAAAGGCAGAGTCGTCTTTGTGTCCATGCACGGCAAAGCATGACGAGACGTGTCGAACAGGCTAGAAGATCGCCGAATACGATCAGGGAGCGGGAATTGAGCAGCCCGGGCGAGAGAATCCTGTTCCATTTGAAAACCCACGGTGCCGCCGGCGCCGAGGCGATGGCGCAGGCACTGGGCGTCACGCCGCAGGCGATCCGTCAGCAGCTCGACCGGCTCCATGCCAGCCAGCTCGTCGATTTTCAGGATCAGACCGCCGGGCGCGGACGTCCGAAGCGGCAATGGCTTCTGACGGAGGCCGGCCACGCCCGCTTTCCCGACACCCATGCGCAATTGACGGTCGAGCTGATCGCGGCGATCCGGGCCGAATTGGGCGAGGCGGCACTCGACCGCATCGTCGCCCGGCGCGGGCTGGACCAACTCGGCGCCTATCAGTCGCGGCTGGCGACCCGATCGAATTTGGCCGGCAAGGTCGCGGCCTTGACCGAGCTGCGGTCGGCGGAAGGCTATATGGCGGAATGGCGCGAGGAAGAGGACGGTTTCCTGATGATCGAGAATCATTGTCCGATCAGCGTCGCCGCGACGGCCTGCCTGGGCTTCTGCACGGCCGAGCTCACCATCTTCAAATCGGCGCTCGGCCCCGACTTTCAGATCGAACGGGTAGATCACATCGCCGCCGGCGGGCGACGATGCACCTATCGCATCACGCGCGTCCCTTGATCAAGCGGTGCCGCGCGGCATCATGTCTTCGAGCGACAGCGGCTCGCTCGAGATCAGCATGTCGCCCAGCGGCACCGAAACGATGTCGCCGATCTGGAAGTCGGCTACCGCGGCGGCGTTCGCGACGCATTGGATGACGCGATGGATGGTGTTGGCGTCCTGCCGGCCGAGCAGCCGCGTGAACAGGGTCAATTCAGCCACCAGCCGATCCTGCAAGCCGATCTCGGCCTCACGCAGCACCTCGATCAGTTGCTCGGCGCCGGCGATCAGCAGATCGGCTCCCGCCGCGATCTCCCTCGACAAGGGCTGCGACCTGAGCCGCGGGGGTGCCGGCAGAGCGGACGACGCCAACTCCAACGACCAGACCCGGACGGCTTCCAGATATTTCGCCATGTGCCGGCGATGAGAAGAACGTGCGCTGGACGCCAGCGCGCTGGCGATGGCGCAGATCTGCTCCTCATCCGTCAGTTCCATGACGTCGAAGGCTTCGATCGTTTCCAATAGCAAATCGCGTGGTTCGCGCCCAATATTGATCAAAGTTCGATCAATTGTTTCCATCAAAGAGCTCATAGCCGCCTCCGGCAACCTTAATGACCACATTTTGCCGAGAAGGGATTAAAAAGCCGTTTCAAGAAGAACATCAAAGAAATTCGTTCAAATATGACCTTTGTTTTTTGTTTCCAACTTTTGCCATCCTTCGACGCTAGCGCGTTAGGTGCTTTTTAACGGGCTCAGGGAACACTGAGGGTGTCGGAGCCGAGTATGCGTTGCGTGAAAATCGCGCCCTTCGCGGCCCTGCCGAACCTCGAAACGGTCCACCGGAAACGAACCTTTCACCGATGCCGTATCCCGGCACCCGATTATCGAAACTGGACGCACCCAATGATCGAACGCCCGCAGCCGATGCACGACAAACATCTCGACCTCAGCACCGTGATGTCGTGCAAGCGCGAGCCCGCCTGCTTCGCCTTTCTGTGCGCCAATGCGATCGCCTCGCCATTGGCCATCGAGAAGCTCAATTTCGACATTGCCTCCGCAGATTATCACGGCGGCCGCGCCTCGGTCTGGGCGACGCTGGAGATGCGGTCCGAATATTGCGCCGCCGAGGCCATGGCGCTCCTCGGTTTCGATGAAAGCTTCGTCCGCCCGTTCGCGCGGGCACTCCTCGAAGCATCGACGACGCGGATCGCTCATCGGATGACCATCGTCTCGGAACTGGGACGGGAGGAGATTCCGCGAGTCGTCGACTATATCCGCTCCACCGCCGGCACCCGCGTCCGCGAGCTGATCATCAACCCGCATGAGCAGGTATTGTCGGTCTGCGTACCGATCGACGGCACCGACGCGGAAGAAACGCTGTTTCAGCTGCCGCGCACCGACAGCTTCCTCAGATCCTTCGCGCGCATGACCAGCCTCGCCGACATGGTGCTGCGCGACACGCTGCGCGACATGGAGCGGCTGGCCAAGCAGCGGCTGGCTCGCTCGAGCCAGCCGTAACTCAGCAGGTCAGTTGAAGGAAACCTCGACCCGGCCGTAAGCCTCCCACGTGCCGACGCCCTTGCCCGCACCAGCCGGGCTCATGCCCTTGAGCGCGCCGGTCGTGACGATATCGCCCTGCTTGAGCCCGCCGGTGCGGCCGGCCGCATGATTGGCCTGCCAGACCACGAGCTTGGCCGGATCACCGCCGAGCGGATGGGTGTTGAGCGCCGTCTGCGCGAGCTTGCCGTCGATCGTGAGCTCGACCGTCACGGCGGCGAAATCGATCTTGCGCCAGTCGCGGATGGCGGCCCCGACGATGAAGGCGCCGTTGGCGTTGGCGTCGGCCAGCATCTCGGGCGCGCTCAGGCCCGCGATCTCGCGGTAGCGCGTGCCGATGACCTCGATCAGCGGCACGAACTCGATCGCCTCGACGACCTCGTCATAGCCGTAAGCCGTGCCGCGCGCCGGCAGATCCTTCAGGATGCGGAAGGCGAACTCGATCTCGAGGGCGAGCTTGTGGAAATCCTTCGCGCTCAGAACCTTGCCGCTCTCGAAGATGACGCTCTTGCCGACCGGCGCGCAGCTCGGCTCCGCCGCCGGGCCGGCCGTGCCGACCTTCCAGCCGCCGATCGGCCCCAAGACCTTCATGATCTCGTCCTGGATGGCGTAAGCGTCGGCGATGCTTTGCGGCCGGCAGGATTCCGGCAAGCGATCGGTCGGCTGACCGGAACGGTGGGCGTCGAGAATTAACCGCGCGGCCTCGAGGGCTGTCGCCATCATGCTACCTCTGATTCGAAGGAAAAAGCCCGGCCGAGCGAGCGGCCGGAAGGAAACCCAGCGCTGCGGGCCGGCTCAGTGCCGGTTGCCGAGCGCCAGATCGAGATTGTTGGGCCCGAAGGGCGAGCCGAAGGCGCTGTTGCCGCTCGGCACGAACTGGTTGGCCGGGCCGCCGAAGCCGTTGCTGCTGCCGCCGCTGAATTTGAAGGAGAAATTGCCGAACTTGCCGGAGCTGCCGTTCTGGCCGGGCGCGTTGCTGTTGCTCAGATTGTTGCTCCGGAACTTCGAATCGGGATCCGGATCCTGATAGTGCAGCGACACATTCGTACTGGTATCGTAGCTCGCCCGCCCGTCATAGGTGAAGGCGCGCGCCCCGCCGGCAAAGGTGCCGAGAAGGGCGGCGATTGCGAACGCGGACAGCGCCAGTCTGTTCATCACGGGCTCCAGCACGAAATACGGCACCATCCTAGCGCGACCGGCCCGTCCCTGCCAAGCCAAAGCCGGCCGCCGAACGCGTCAGGCGCGCACGATCTGCGAGTAATAGGCATCCACCGACTGCGCGATCCCGATGGCGAGCTTGTGCCGATAGGCGGCGGCGCGCAGCAGCTTGTCTTCCTCGCGATTGGACAGGCAGCCGAGCTCGACCAGGGCGGACGGGATATCGGGCGCCTTGAGCACGGCGAATCCGGCCGAGCGGTGGCTGTTCTCCAGCATCGCGACCTCGGTGCCGAGCTTGCTGACGAGTTGCCGGGCGAGGCCGATCGACATGTTGTTGGTCTGCCGCCGGGCGAGATCGATCAGAATGTCGGAGACTTCGCGGCTTTTGCCGCCGAGATCGATGCCGGCCACCATGTCGGCCTTGTTCTCGCGCTGGGCCAGTTCGGCCGCGGCGGCGTCAGACGCCTTTTCCGAAAGCGTGAAGACGGAGGCGCCGCGGACGCTGCGGTCGGGAATGGCGTCGGCATGGACCGAGATGAAGAGGTCTCCGGCGGCGGCGCGCGCGCGCTCGACCCGCTCGTGCAACGCAATGAACTCGTCATCGTCGCGCGTCAGCACGACCTTGTAGCGCTTGGTCGATTCGAGGAGATGGGCGATCTCCCGCGCGGTCGCGAAGGAGATGTTCTTCTCGTAGGTGCCGCTATAGCCGATGCAGCCGGGATCGATGCCGCCATGGCCGGGATCGATGACGATGATCGGCACGCGCCGCGGCGCGATGGCGGCTTTCACCCGCTCGGCGGCAAGCGCCTGCGTGGTCAGGGACATGCTGAAAGCGCCCAGCCCCATGAGGCCGGCGCAGCGCAGCAGCTCCCGCCGATGCAGGCGCGACGCGCCCGCTTTTTCCCCTGAATCCTTGGCCACCGAACCTTCCCCTGACGGACGCGCGAGATCGATTCGCACACACTTCGGCGAGGGAATATAGATCCGACTCGAAAAGAATTCCAGATCTATCTGGCCAACAAAGACAAATCCGGCTGCGGCATTGCGTCAGAGCCGTCGCCGCCGAACACGATCTGCACCCGGTCGCTGGCGAACCGGGTGACGTTGACGGCGATCGGCACGCCCTCGGCATCGATATCGACCGCTTCGGACAGCAGCACCGGCCGGGTCACCGGCTGCTTCAGGTGCCGCGCCTCCTCGGCGGTCGGCAGGCGGGCGGTCAGGCGCGTCACGGCGCGGGTATAGTCCGCCACGCCGAAACGCTTGAGCGCCTCTGTCACCGAGCCCGCTTCCGCATGCGCCTTGTCGAATCCGGCGAAGCGGGCGGCGGGGAAATACATGGTCGAGAGCGAGATCGGCGAGCCGCCGGCCGAACTCAGCCTTTCCACCATCACGACCGGGGCACGAGGCGCGAGCTTGAGCTGCCGCGCCACGGCGAAGGGCGGCAGCATCTCGCCCGCCTTCAGCACCTCGTAGGACGGATGCCGGCGGTTGCGCTGGATATTCTCGGTGAAACGGGTACGCCGGCCGACGACGTAATCGATGATGCCTTCCTGGACGAAGGTGCCCCGCCCCTGTTCGACCCTGAGCAGTCCGCGCTGCACCATCGCCTGGATCGCGCGGCGGATCGTGTGGCGGTTGACGCCGAAACGGATCGACAGGGCCTGCTCCGTCGGCAGCTTTTCGCCGGGCTGCCAATTGCCGGAGGCGATTTCGCGGCTGAGGCTTTGGTCGATCTGGCGCCAGAGCGACACGCCCTGGCCGCGCTCGATCGCCTCTTCATCGATCGTCTCGTCGGTCTCCAGCACGGCTCGACCTCTGTCGCAAATATTTCTCACGGCGCCGGCTTTACAGCTTAGCGACTTTCCGACATTTTGGCTTTGAGAGATACGGATGTCTAGACAAATATTCGACTCATCCACATCGAACGACACCAAGGCGCGGCAGCGCTGGATGGGCGTGCTCGCCAAGGCCGGGCCGGCGCCGCTCGAAGCCTATTGGACAGCGCTCGACGATCCGCCCGCCTATCGCATGCTGCGGCCGGCCGAGACCGGGCTGGTCATGGTGCGCGGCCGTATCGCGGGTACCGGCGCGCCCTTCAATGTCGGCGAGATGACCATGACCCGCTGCGCGCTTCAACTTGCCGACGGACCCACGGGCTTCGGCCATGTCGCCGGCCGCAGCCGGCGCCATGCCGAGCTCGCAGCCTTGTTCGATGCGATGCTGCAGGATCCGGCGCGGCACGATGCGATCGAGCGCGGGCTGATCGGCCCGCTCGCCGCCGCGCAGGCGGCCCGACGGGCGCAGCGGGCGAACGAGGCGGCGGCGACGAAGGTCGAGTTTCTCACGATGGTGCGCGGTGAATGAAGAATGCCCTCCAGCCCCAAGCGGGCTTCGCCGATCCGGTCGACGAGGCGCAACTGGTCTTCCGCCAGATCCTCGATGCGATGTCGCATCCCGGCCGGATCGTGACGATGGCCCGCCCCGCCGACCTGCCGCCGGGCCTCGGCCGCGCCGCGACCGCCACGGCGCTGACCCTGCTCGATTTCGAGACACCGGTCTGGCTCGACCCCGCGGCGATGCCGGCCGCTGCCCATCTGCGCTTCCACTGCAATTGCCCGATCGTTCCGGCTCCGGAACAAGCGGCCTTCGCTTTCGTCGCCGAGCCCTTGGCGCTGCCGCCGCTCGACCGTTTCCCGCTCGGCTCGGACGCCTATCCCGACCGCTCGACCATGCTGGTGATCGAGGTGGCGCAGCTCGACGACGAGGGACCGCTGCGCCTGACCGGCCCCGGCATCCAGCACGCGGCCCGCCTCGGCATCGCCGGGCTGCCCGTGGATTTCTGGGCCGCGCGCGCCGCCTTGGCGCCGCTTTTCCCGCGCGGGCTCGATCTCATCCTCACAGCCGGCGACCGTCTCGCGGCGCTGCCGCGCACCACCCTCGTCAGCGGAGGCTAGCCGATGTATATCGCGGTTAAGGGCGGCGAACAGGCGATCGACGCCGCCCATGCGCTCATGGCGGCGGAACGGCGCGGCGATCCCGCCGTGCCCGAGCTTTCGCTCGAGCAGATCGAGCAGCAGCTCGCCCTGGCCGTCGACCGGGTGATGACCGAGGGCTCGGTCTTCGATCGCGGCCTGGCGGCGCTCGCGATCAAGCAGGCGGCCGGCGATCTGGTCGAGGCGATCTTTCTGCTGCGCGCCTATCGCACAACGCTCCCCCGCCTCGCTGTATCCCAGCCGATCGAGACCGGCGCCGGGCTCGTCCGCCGCCGCGTCTCGGCCGCCTTCAAGGATGTGCCGGGGGGCCAGGTGCTGGGTCCGACCTTCGACTATACGCATCGGCTACTGGATTTCAGTCTGGCGGCCGAGTCGGAACCGCCCTTGCGCCCGACCGCGCACGGCACGGTCGAGGCGCCGATGCCGCGCGTGGCCGAGCTGCTCGGCCGAGACGGTCTCATCGAGCCGGCGCCCGAAAGCGACGGCACCGCGCCACCGGACCTAACGCGCGAGCCGCTCGATTTCCCCGCCGACCGGGCCGTGCGGCTGCAGAATCTGGCGCGCGGCGACGAGGGCTTCCTGCTCGCCATGGGCTATTCGACCCAGCGCGGCTATGCCCGCAACCATCCCTTCGCCGGCGAGATCCGGCTCGTCGATGTCACGGTCGAGATCGTGCCGGAGGAGCTGGGCTTCCCGGTCGAGATCGGCGAGATCACCGTCACCGAATGCGACATGGTCAATCAGTTCAAGGGCTCGGCAACGGTGCCGCCGCAATTCACCCGCGGCTATGGGCTGGGATTCGGCCATTGCGAGCGCAAGGCGATGGCGATGGCGCTGGTCGATCGCGCACTCCGGGCGCGCGAGCTGGGCGAGCCGGTGACGGCCCCGTCCCAGGACGAGGAATTCGTGCTCTACCATTCCGACACGGTCGAGGCGCAGGGCTTCGTGCAGCATCTGAAGCTGCCGCACTATGTCGATTTCCAGTCCGAGCTGACGCTCCTGCGCCAGCTACGCGCCGCGCACGAGACCAAGGAGGCGGCGGAGTGACCGAGCCTCTCGCCGGCTATAATTTCGCCTATCTCGACGAGCAGACCAAGCGGATGATCCGCCGCGCCATCCTCAAGGCGGTGGCGATCCCCGGCTATCAGGTGCCGTTCGGCAGCCGCGAGATGCCGCTGCCCTATGGCTGGGGTACGGGCGGCATCCAGGTCACGGCCGGGATCATCGGTCGCGACGATGTGCTGAAGGTGATCGACCAGGGCGCCGACGACACGACCAACGCCATCTCGATCCGCCGCTTCTTCGCGCGCACGGCCGGCGTCGCCACGACCGAGCGGACGCCAGAGGCGACGATCGTCCAGACCCGCCACCGCATCCCGGAGACGCCGCTCGCAGCCGGCCAGATCATCGTGTATCAGGTGCCGATCCCCGAGCCGCTGCGCTGGCTGGAGCCGCGCGAGACCGAGACGCGCGTGATGCATGCGCTAAGCGAGTATGGCAGCATGCATGTGCGCTTCTACGAGGATATCGCGCATCTCGGCCGGATCGCGACCAGCTACGACTACCCGGTGCTGGTCAATGACCGCTACCTGATGCGGCCCTCGCCGATCCCGAAATTCGACAATCCCAAGATGGACATGAATCCGGCGCTGCAGCTCTTCGGCGCCGGGCGCGAGAAGCGGATCTATGCCGTCCCGCCTTACACCAAGGTCAAGAGCCTGGATTTCGAGGATTACCCCTTCATGGTCGAAAGCTGGGATGAGGCCTGCGCGCTCTGCGGCTCGACCGAAAGCTTCCTCGACGAGATCATCACCGACGATCGCGGCACCAGGCTCCATGTCTGCTCGGACACGGATTACTGCCGCAGCCGCAGGGCGGCCAAGGCGGCGGCGGAATGAGCGCGCTGCCGATGCTCGACGACGATCCGCCCTTGCTTTCGGCGCGCGGCGTCGCCGTCGCCTATGGCGAGCGGATCGGCTGCCGGGATGTGAGCTTCGATCTCTGGCCCGGCGAGGTGCTGGGCATCGTCGGCGAAAGCGGCTCGGGCAAGACCAGCCTGCTGGCGGCACTCTCGGGCCGGCTCGAGCCCTCCGCCGGCGAAGTGCTCTATCAGCAGCGCGACGGCACCATCGCCGACATCCATAAGCTCGCCCAGCCGGTGCGGCGGCGCCTGATGCGCACCGATTGGGGCATCGTCCACCAGAATCCGCGCGACGGGCTGCGCCTGACGGTCAGCGCCGGCGCCAATATCGGCGAGCCCCTGATGGCGGTGGGCGCCCGCCATTACGGCCGCATCCGCACCGAGGCGCTGTCCTGGCTGGACGCGGTCGAGATTCCGGGCGACCGCATCGACGATCCGCCATCACGCTTCTCCGGCGGCATGCAGCAGCGCCTCCAGATCGCGCGCAACCTCGTCACCAAGCCGCGCCTCGTCTTCATGGACGAGCCGACCGGCGGGCTCGACGTCTCGGTTCAGGCGCGCCTTCTCGACCTCATCCGCGGCCTCGTCGCCGAGTTGGGCCTGGCGGCCGTGATCGTCACCCACGACCTCGCCGTCGCCCGGCTGCTGGCGCACCGGCTGATGGTGATGCGCGGCGGTCTCGTGGTCGAGACCGGCCTAACCGATCAGGTGCTCGACGATCCGCAGCACCCCTATTCGCAATTGCTCGTCGCCTCGATCCTGCAGGTGTGAGGATGGAACCGGTTCTGCGCATCGAGGGCCTGGCCAAGAGCTTCACCCTCCACAATCAGGGCGGCGCCCGGATCGATGTGCTCGCGCGCGTCGATCTCACCGTCTCGCCCGGCGAATGCGTGGCGCTCCACGGCCGGTCCGGCACCGGCAAATCGACGCTGCTCAGGACCATCCACGGCAATTACAAGGCCGCCGCCGGCCGCATCCTCGTCGCCCGGCCGGAGGGCTGGGTCGATCTCGCCGCGGCCGAGCCGCGCCGGATCCTGCAGCTCCGGCGCACCACGATCGGCTATGTGAGCCAGTTTCTGCGCGTCATCCCACGCGTGCCGGCGATCGAGATCGTGGCCGAGCCGATGCGGCTGCGCGGACTGTCCGCCGAAGAAGCGCGCGATCGGGCAGCCTCATTGCTCGCCCGGCTCAACCTGCCGGAAGCGCTCTGGTCGCTGGCACCCGCGACCTTTTCCGGCGGCGAGCAGCAGCGAATCAACATTGCCCGCGGCTTCGCGGTCGAGTATCCGGTGCTGCTCCTGGACGAACCGACGGCATCGCTCGACGGCGACAACCGCAGGGCCGTGCTGGGGCTGATCGACGAGGCGCTGACGCGCGGTGCTGCGATCATCGGCATCTTCCACGATATCGAGGTGCGCGACCGTGTCGCCACTCGGATTTACGACATGACCGAGACCAAGGCGGCAGCATGATGGGCGATAGTCGGGACGGCGTGTTCACCAACGGCAAGCTGGTGCTGGAAGACCGCGTGATCGAAGGCACGCTGGTCGTCCGCGACGGAAGGATCGCCGAGATTGCCGAAGGGCGGAGCAGCGTTCCGGGCGCCCTCGACCTTGGCGGCGACTATCTGCTGCCCGGTTTGGTCGAGCTTCATACCGACAATCTGGAAAAGCATTTCGTACCGCGCCCCGGCACGCGCTGGCCGTCCATGGCTGCCGTGGTCGGGCACGATGCCCAGGTCGCGGCCGCCGGCATCACCACGGTGCTCGATGCGCTCGCCGTCGGCGAGGCGTCGAGCGGTGGCGACCGGCTGGAGAATCTCGCCGCCATGACCGCCGCCATCCGCGAGGCGACGGCCAAGGAGATGCTGCGCGCCGACCATCTGCTGCATCTGCGCTGCGAGATCAGCCACGCCGATGTCGTGACTCTGTTCGAGGAGTTCCTGGGCGATCCGCTGCTGCGGCTGGTCTCGGTCATGGATCACACGCCGGGGCAGCGGCAATTCACGACGCTCGACAAGTACCGCTATTACTACAAGAAGAAATATGGCTGGTCGGAGGAGGAATTCCTCGCCTTCGCCGATCGACAGACGGAGGCCGCGCGCACCTACGGCGTGCCCAATCGCCGCGCCATCGTCGATCTCGCCCGCGAGAACGGGCTGACGCTGGCGAGCCACGACGATGCGACGCTCGACCATGTCGAGGAAGCGATCCTGGATGGGATGTCCATCGCCGAATTCCCGACCACCGACGAGGCCGCCCGCGCCTCGCGCGAGCGGGGCATGGCGATCCTGATGGGCGGCCCCAACGTCGTGCGCGGCGGCTCCCATTCCGGCAACGTCTCGGCGCTCGGCCTCGCCGAGCAGGGGCTGCTCGACATTCTCAGCTCCGACTACGTGCCGCAGAGCCTGCTGCACGGCGCCTTCATCCTGGCCGAGCAAGTGCCCGGCTGGGATCTGCCGCGCGCCGTGCGCACCGTTGCCGGTGAGCCCGCCGCCCGCGTCGGCCTCGCCGATCGCGGCCGCCTGGCACCGGGACTGCGCGCCGACCTCGTCCGGGTCGAGGATCACGAGGTGCCGCTGGTGCGCGGCGTCTGGACCGTGGGCCGGCGGGTCATCTGATAACAGGCACATCAGCGTACAGCCCATTACGGCTGTAACGCAATTTACGCGGCCGCGATAAGTATGTAACGCAGCACCGCTTTATTCGAGCGGCTCGTTTCGCATATGGAAGTCATTCAAGCTTCAACGATGGCCGCATTCACGTGCGACATGATCGATTATTATTTGGCGATTTCAGGCGAAGGGCCGTGAGCATTTCCGCGATACCTGTTCCAAAACTCTCTGCCCGGCACCTGCAATTCATCGCCCTCGGCGGCGCCATCGGTTCTGGGCTGTTTCTCGGCTCGGCGGAGGGAATCCATACCGCCGGACCGGCCCTGCTGCTCGCCTACGCGCTGACCGGCGCGATCATCTTCTTCATTGCCAGGGCGCTCGGCCAGATGGCCCTGGAAGAGCCGCGCGACGGCTCCTTCTCGGCCTATGCCGGCGAATATCTCGGTCCCGGCTTCGGCTTCGTCACCGGCTGGGTCTATCTGCTGGGCGCCATCATCGGCGGCATGGCGGAGCTCACCGCGATCGGCGTGCTCATGCATTTCTGGTGGCCCGCGCTACCGCAATGGATTCCGGCACTCGTAGCCCTGGCAATGCTCTATGCGATCAACCGGCTCGGCGCGCGCGCCTTCGGCGAAGCGGAATTCTGGCTCGCCTCGATCAAGATCCTGACGATCCTGGCCTTGATCGCGATCGGCACGGCCCTGCTTCTGGTCGGCTACAGGAACGGCGAGATCGACGCGAATGTCGCCAATTTCTGGCGCTATGGCGGACTGCTCCCCGCCGGCGGGTCGAGCCTGGTCGGCGTCTTGCCGATCGCCTTCTTCGCCTTCGGCGGCATCGAGATGATCGGCCTCGCCGCCGCCGAAGCGGAAAACCCGGAAAAGACGCTGCCCAAGGCGATCAACGGCCTCATCCTGCGCATTCTCGTCTTCTACATCGGCGCGCTCGCCATCGTCCTGGCGCTGATCCCCTGGCCCCAGATCGCGCCGGATGTGAGCCCCTTCGTCACCGTCTTCGACAAGATCGGCATCCCGGGTGCCGCCGGACTATTCAATTTCGTCGTGATCACGGCCATCCTATCGTCCTGCAATTCGGCACTGTTCGCCGTCGGGCGCCTGATGCGCGCGCTCGCCGTGCGCGGCCAGGCGCCAGGCTGGCTCGCTCCGCTCGACCGGCGCGGCGTCCCGGCGCGGGCGATCCGGCTCCTGATGGCGATCCAACTCGGCACGGTCGGCCTCAACTACCTCGTTCCCGCACAGGCCTTCGGCCTGCTGGTGATCAGTGCTGCGGTACCGCTATTGTGGACCTGGGCGATGATCGTCCTCGCTCATCTGCGCCGCAGGCACCGGTGTGGCGGCGACGAAGCCGGCACGCCGCTGCGCATGCCCCTGGCGCCGGTCTCGAACTATGTCGTCATTCTCTTCATTCTCGGCGTGCTGGCGACGATGGCCGCGAACGAGCATCTTCGCCTGCCCACGCTTCTGGGATTGGGCTGGATCGTCGGCCTTGCCGCAATCTACATGGTCTTCTTGCGCGCCGCCGGGAGCGTGCAAAGACGGGCCTGACGATTTCCGCGAAGCCTGCTGCGGCCGTTTCCATCCCGCTGGAAATTGAACTCTCAACCGGAATAAACTGCCTGAACGAGCGTCCAACCTTCGATCGTCGACAGCGATCACAAAAAGGGAGGAGACGGCATGCGTTTCTCAGGCTCATCGACATTATCGACCCGCCGGCATTTTCTTGAGCGGGTGGGCGCTGTCGGGCTGGCGCTCGCCGCCGGGCCGGCCTTGGCGGACACAGTCAAGCTGCCGCTGCCGGGCGGACCCGAAGAGCGGGCGATCACGACGGAATTTCCCCAGAAGGGGGCCATGATCCTGCAGCGCACGCGGCCACCGCTGCTGGAGACGCCGTTCGAGGTGTTCGATCGCGGCGTCTTCACGCCCAACGATCAGTTCTTCGTGCGGTGGCACTGGGCCGTCATTCCGGAAGCCGTCGATGTCGGCAGCTTCCGGCTCGCCGTGCGCGGCCATGTCGAGAAGCCCCTGTCGCTGACGCTGCAGGAGCTCACCCACGATCTGCCGCGCGTCGAGATGGCCGCCGTCAATCAATGCTCCGGCAATTCGCGGGGCTACTTCCTGCCGCGCGTGCCCGGCGGCCAATGGTCGAACGGCGCCATGGGCAATGCCAAATGGATGGGCGTGCGCCTCAAGGACGTGCTCGACCGGGCGGGCGTCAAGGCCGGCGCCGTCCAGGTGCGCTTCAACGGGCTCGACGAGCCGGTCGTGGACGGCGCGCCCGATTTCATGAAGTCGCTCGACATCGACCATGCGCGCGACGGCGAGGTCATGGTCGCCTTCGCCATGAATGGCGAGCAACTGCCGCTAGTCAACGGCTTCCCGCTGCGCCTGATCGTGCCCGGCTGGTATTCGACCTATTGGATCAAGATGTTGAGCGACATCGAGGTGCTCGATAAGCCCGATGATAATTTCTGGATGAAGACCGCCTACACGATCCCGGACACGCCGCGTGCGGATATGAAGCCCGGCCAAACCGGCGTGAAGATGGTGCCGATCAATCGGATGGTGCCGCGCTCCTTCGTCACCAATCTCAAGCCCGGCGCAGCCGTGACGGCTGGGGCGCCGACGCTCGTGCGCGGCATCGCCTTCGGCGGCGATACCGGCGTCGCCAAGGTCGAATTCTCCGCCGATGGCGGCAAAAGCTGGCAGGAAGCGACGCTCGGCAAGGACGAGGGCAAATACAGCTTCCGCCGATGGGAGACCAATTTCACCCTGACCGGGAAGGGCGAGCACTCGCTTCAGGTCCGCTGCACCAACAGCGACGGCCTCATCCAGCCGGACGTGGCGAACTGGAATCCCGGCGCTTTCATGCGCAATGTCGTCGAGACCACGCTCGTCACGGCCGCCTAGAGCACGATCGCATTGGCTGGAAACAGCCAATGCGTGAATCGTAGTCTAACTATTTGAATAGAGACGGATTCACGAAATGGGTGGATTCCACCCATTCCGATCCGGCTCTGGGAGCTCCGAGATGCTGACAAGGATCCTGCCCGTGGGGCTGCTGCTCGGCGCGTTGACCTCGGCCGCCGCGGCCCAGACGGCGCCCGAGCTGAAATCGGTGAAGGTCGAGCTGCCGACCGGCGAGCGCATGTTCCCCGGCGGCAAGGAGGCGGACGCCATCAACGGCAACTGCCTCGCCTGCCATTCCGCCGGCATGGTGCTGAACCAGCCGGCCCTGCCGCGCGCGGCCTGGGACGCCGAAGTGCACAAGATGATCAATGTCTACAAGGCGCCGGTCGACGAGGCGGATGTCGCCCCGATCGTGGCCTATCTGGCGCAGACCAAAGGCAAGGATTGATGCGGCTCGCGCGCGCCCCGGCGGCATTGCTGGCCGGGGCGGTGGCGATCGCGGTCAATATCGCCCTGCTCGACGGCTTCGACGCCGCCGGCATTCCCACCGCCCATGGCGGCCTGCAGAAGCTGGTGAAGCTGTGGGCCTCGCCGCCGCTCGCGGCATTGGGCGCCGACCGGCTCTGGACCGGCCTCGGCCTGCCGGGACCGGAAACGCCCCCGTTCATGCTCGGCTTCAAGGTCGGCGTAGCGCTCGTGATGGCGCTCATCTACGCCCTTCTGATCGCGCCGCGCTGGCAGCATCGGCCGCTGTGGGCCGGGCTCGTCGCCGCCCTCCTCTTCTGGATCGCCAATGCCGCGATCGTGCTGCCGCTGCTGGGCGAGGGCTTCGCCGGCATGTCGACGCTGAGCGGGCTCGGCATTCTCTGCTTCGCGCTCGCCCATACCGGCTTCTTCCTGGTGCTGGCCCTGCTCCACGATCGGCTCGCCGCTCAGCCGGGCAATGGCTGGCCCGTCCTCTCGGGCAGGAACCGGCTCTAACAATATATCTAGAGCGTTTTCAGAATGACTTTCCATAGCCTGCGGCATGGAGATAGTTTTCGCACTCGTCTGGTTTGAAGTGGTCCAGGAGTTGGCCGATACGGCGCCAGAGCCCATCGACGGTTCGTTCGGGCGCTTGGCGAAGAAGC
>DATLIZ010000024.1:0-64836 GCA_035539155.1 Aliidongia sp.
AGACCGATCGTGTTCTGGCCATCGGCGGTCGAGAGGTAGAAGCGGTTGGTCGGGGTCTGCACGACCTTGGGCGCGTCCGAGGCCACGGGGGCGGCGGGGGCCGCCGCCGGCACCGGCGCGGCCGCGCGTTGGGCCTGCTCCTGTTTCACCGTCTGCTGCAGCGTCTGGAGCTGCTGCTGAAGCTGCTGGATCTGCTGCTGCTGCTGGGCCAGCAGGCTGGTGAGGTCTGCGTTCTCGGCCGCCGATGCCCGGCCCCCCACCAGCGCCGCGCCGAGCAAGGCTCCGTAGGCCAGGCTGTGCTTCAGTCGCATTTCACATCCTCCAGAAAGGTACCGATCAGTGCTCGACGAAGCCGGGAACGATCTTCTTTCGGCTCAGGCTTGGCCGGCGTATTTCGCCAGACGGGCGGCGATGTCGGCCGCGCTCGCGTTGGGCAGGATCAAGGTCAGGAACTTGCCGTCTCGGCCCATGAGATATTGCAGGTCGGAGTGATCGATCTCATGGGCCTTGCCGGCGCCGGGCGCTTCGACCGCGTGAACGTGATAGGCGCGCGCGACCTTGCCGATCGCCTCGCGCGAGCCGGTCAAGCCGATGATCGAGGGATCGAAGGCGGACAAGAAACCCGCCAGCCGGTCCGGCGTGTCATGGCTCGGATCGACCGTGATGAACAGCGGCACGATTTGGCCGGCGACGGCGGGACCGGCCAGGGCCAAGGCCTCCGTCAGCTTCTGCATCTGCAGCGGGCAGATATCGGGACAGTCGGTATAGCCGAACGTCACCAGCATCAGCTTGCCCAGGAACTCCTGGTCGGTCCGGACCATGCCCTTCTGGTCGATGAGCGCGAACGGACCGCCGAGCCCGGGCAGGCCCGGGATCTCGACCGTCCCCGACGCCGGCGCAGCGGAATCGGGATGATCATGGGCGAACGCGGGCCAGGCCGCCGCCATCAGCGACAATGCCGCCGCCAGCCCTCCCCTCACGGCACCAGCCCCAGCTTGCCGTGCGCCTCGATGGCGGCACGGACGACCGGGTCCGTCTTGAACCAATGCGCCGCCGTCTCGCTGTCGGGTGCGACGCCGTGCGCCTTGGCCCAATCGGCCCGGAACCGGGTGGCATCGATCCAATCGCCGGTCTCGCTGGTCTTGAAGCGTTGGATGAACAGCAGCGTCGAGCCGAAATTCGAGGTGGTGAGGCCGTCGGCGATGATCTCCTGGCCGCAATAGGGGATGAGATCGTTGGTGAGGCCGGCGAAGATGACATGGCCTTTGCTGGCGAAATAGATCTTGTTCTCGGCCGTCTTGACGCCGAGCTGCCGCTTGCCGCCGCCGCAATTGGGCGTGCAGTCATGGGCGAGCTCGCAGACGATATCGACGACCTTGCCCTTGAGAACGACCGGCTCCTCGTCGCTGATGCTGAGGCTGTCCGACGCCCGGCTTTCGACGGGTCCGATCAGGATGAGACCGAGCCCGGCAAGGGCGAGAAAATTGAGCAAACGGCGCATGATTATTCTCCGTACGGAATGATGCCGTAGTCCCGGTCGTTGCGCAGGACGATGCCGTTATTGTCCAGGATCTTGTGGACGATCAGGTAATTGACGTTGTCGCGCACGTACCAGTCGGCATCGACCTTGACCTCGTCGGTCTCGATATCGATCGCGGTCTGATTGGCGATGGGGTCCTTATCCTCGACCTTGAGCAGGATATAGGCCCGGCCGTCCTTGCCCTGGATGCCGATCGGGCCGCCGCCGGCAGCGCACCAGATCGCGCATTGATGATGGGCGGTGCCGGTGCCGATGCCCATGATGCCGCTGATCTGGCACCAGCTATCGATGATCTCGCCGGTGATCTGGACACGCTTCGGACCGCCGTCGGCGGGCGGCGGGATGGCGGCATCGGTCTTGACCGGCGCCGGAACCGGCTTGCCGGCACCGGAGAAGTTGAGGGAATCGGCTTCGACCTGGCCCGACAGGCCGAAGGCGAGCGCGAGCGCAACCGCCAGGCAAGAAACCGCCCGGGCCGCGGATGGTGAGATCCAGCCGTTTGTCACAACATATGCCCCTTATGTTTGGCACTATTCCAAATGAAGCTGAAGGTATATCGGTGAAATAACAGCTTCAGACTGATTTCACAGTGCTCTGCTCAACCATTACCGTCCAGCACAATGGACTAATCGATTTCATAACTAAAGGTCATGGTGAATGCGATCGTCCGGAAGCCCCATTCCCATGAACGCTTATCGAAACCAAGGTGCGGGTTCGCATCCAGTTTCGGCCCCCTTAGCGTCATGCCGATCCGCTACGGCCTTGCCTCGTCCGTTTCCAGAGGATCGATCAAGGTCTGGAGCAGAAGAACGAGATGACGTTGCAGAATTGCCGGATCGGCCGTTGACAGCATGTCATCGCCCATGACCTTCCAAGCAACCTGAAATCCGAAGAGCACGGCGAAAAGAAGCGCCGCGCGCTGGCTATCGTCGGCACCTTTCGGCGCTATCGCCATAAGCTCTTCGAAATGCCGCTCGATGCATCTTCGTAGGATCGGTGCAGCCAGAGCGTTGCCGGCCCCGCGCAATATCAGTATCGCAGGATTGCCGGCTTCTCTCGTTGGCCTTCCAGGAAGCACTGCATCGACAACGCGTCGACCAAGCGTCTCGATATCATCTCCGGTGCCTATCGTGTCGGCCAAAGCTGCTTTGACGACGACTGCGAACAGCTCTTCTTTGGTCCCGAACAGATCCCAGACAAAACTCTCCGCGAGGCCCGCCTCCCGCGCGACCTTCTCCACCGTGACTTGGTCGTAGCCGAAATGCGAGAACAGGATCAGCGCTGCGCCTAGGACGGCATCGCGGGCACGGATGTCGGAAGAGGGCTCCGATGCTGGAAGCCAGGTCCGCATGCGTTCCAGCACTCCCGCCACCGTCGACGCCGATGCTACCGGGTCTTCAACGGATGATGTCGGTCTTGAGCTTGACGGTCGGCCAGTTCTTGTCGCCATCCGCCAATTCCTCCGGCAGATCCTTGAGCCACATGCGACGAACGTCGAGCGTGACGTTCAGATAAAGCCGGTCATTGACGATCGTGTACGCCGCCGGATCGATGTCGACCTTGTTGCCGTGCGCGACCCCGTACGCACAAAAGCCGCCGAAGTCGGGTTCGTATTTCGCCGGATCGGCCACGAACGCCTTGCGATGGGCCTCCGTTGCGAAGCGCCAAGTGGCCCCGTCGAATTCCGCGGTGATCTTCGGATCGCCGAGCCGCGGCCGACCGCCCGTGAAGTACGCAACGGGATCATAGCCTTTGATCGCAACGCCCTCGACGGTGTTGACGACGCCTTCGTGCGTCGACGGGACTTCGTCGGCCGGCAGCCGCACGCGACCCGAAGCCCACGCCGCATCCGTCGCGAAGAGCAAGAGGGCGGACGCGAGGACAAGTAAAGCACAGTTCACTTTTGTCCGAGCTCGCAGCGCTCTATTGAAGGTGAAGTTCTGCATCTGCCGCTTCCTGTGCGTTGGATAACGGCGGGAGCTTGATCGCATCGCGTCGCATCAGGAAATAGACACATGTTATAAATTCGATACCCGCCGTGAATACGCGGGTCGGCGACGACTTGGCGCAGAGGCCGGCTCGAGCGCGGCCTTCAGCAGTCCGATCTCTATGATTTCCGGTGAAACCACGCGCCCTGCCTAGTTGGCTTCATCTTATCGGGCCGGCCGTTTCGCTTCAGTCCTTGCAAGCGTGGCCCGGTCGGGCGGCGTATAAAATCCAGTCGAGCCGTCCGCGACCGGATCGCCGTGAATCATTACCTTAAGGAATTTCCCCGCGCCAGACAGCCATCTCATACTAAGTCGCTGTTGTATGGGTTTTCGTTGCGGCACACGAGGTCATTGGGACTGTTTATTCGATGGTGGCGGCATCTCAGAATTTATCCAGGGTTGCCGAATGGAACGGCCCTCGCCCTGTCGCAAATATTCGGGAACAGGCCATGGATGAGCAATACGCAGCGCAGCCGACAGAAACGACGCTGGAACGGGTTCGCAGCGAAATCTTGCGGGGCCGGGGCGCCGCTCTGCTTCCGATATACGCGGGAGTGCAGACCCACATCGCCAAGACCGGCGTCGGCTGTGCGGCCTTGAAGGCGGGCGCCCCAGCACCGGCCTTTCTGTTGCCGGATCATCAAGGACACTTGGTTGGGTCGAACGAGCTTCTTTCCAAGGGGCCCCTGGTCGTCCGGTTCTTCCGTGGCAGCTGGTGCCCCTTCTCCGTGGCCGAACTCCACATCTTCCAGGCCGCGGCGACGGCGTTCGACGCGCTGTCCGCAACGGTCGTGACGCTGACACCCGACACGGGGATGCTGCCGCGGAACCTGAAATCCACGGAGGGGCTCGACCTGCGGATCCTGTCCGACGTCGATTCAGGGATCGGGCTGTCGTTCGGCGCCGTTTTTTCCGTGCCGTGCACGGCCCGTCCGGCACTCAAAGCCTTGGGGGCGGACCTTGAAGCACGCCACGGCAACTCGATCTGGATGCTGCCGCTTCCCGCCACATTCATAATCGGCCGCAATGGGCTGGTCCTGGATGCCGCGACCAGCCTGGACTTCACGGCGATCGCAAGACCGAGTCTCATCCTGAAAAGGCTCGGAGCGCTCAGCGGTGACTGAGATCTCCTTTCGGCGGCATCCGCGCGGCACCGCCGTGACACTTATCGGACCCGCCTATCGCTGGCCGACAAATTCTGCCGATCGCCGATGTGCGCCGTTTCTATTGCGAGACGGCCGCCGCTGCAGACGAACCTTCGCAGAACATTTGGACGATGACGCGCTGGCAACCCTGGGCGCGCGGCAGCTGATGTCGCGCCGGATCGCACAAGATCCGTCGCCGATCGACACCCGCAAGCTTCGGTCCGGCAACCGCTCTCTGGCTCCACGCATGGTCATTTCCCCGCCTGGCAACCCGTCAGACTGGGTTGTTGGGGTATGTAGGTTCACCCCGGCAGGGGAAACCCGGCCGGCATGTCGAGGCAAACCGCTATGCGCAGCTACCGACCAACCTCAAGCTTCATCGCAGATGCGCTCGGATTGGACTTCCTGAACGCCATCGCTCCGCCACCGTCGGTCAGAACGCCGCCCCTCAAGACCAGCGACGATCTTCTGGCCTGGCTCGACGCGGCAAAGCTGGTGCCGCCCGAAACGCTCACCGCCGTACGCACGAACGCGGTTCCGGGGGAGCTTGACGCCATCGCTTCCCAGGCCCGAACGCTCGCCGACTGGTTCCGGATGTTCGTCATGAAGCATAAGGGCAGCCCACTGCCTGCGGACGTGGTCGGCGAGTTGCAGCCATTGAATCGCATTATGGAACGCGACCTTCGCTACGGCCAAGTCGACCTCGCCTCGAGCTGCTGCAGGCGCCCAGGTGCCGCGGCGCTTGCCTGGCGCCCGCAACGGCATTGGCGTTCGCCCGATTCGCTCCTACTGCCGATTGCCGAGGCGATGGGCGAACTCGTCTGCGAGGAAGACTTCTCGCAAATCCGCGAATGCGAAGGCGCAGGCTGCAACCTGCTCTTCCTCGACCGCACCAACGGGCGAGGACGGCGCTGGTGCAACATGGCAGTTTGCGGAAACCGTGCGAAGCAAGCGGCGCGCCGAGAGACGGCGCGAGATGACGGATAGACCGGATCCGCTGCGCGGCCCGCTTTAACCAAGGCCGGTCCACGCCGGTATTCGGCCGGCACCGGCCCCGAGTTCACCCGACCCGGACACTCCGCGACGTCTTGCGGCGCAACCGGATCTCGGCCACGGCTGCTTAGAACCGGGCCAAAACGGGTCGAAACATCGGCTCGATCGATCGCGCCGATCTGGAAGACATTGAGACTGCTCAGGTACCGAGACCACCGCATCGACGACGACCGATAGTAATACGAGTTATCACACCGGCTTCATGGCTTCGCGAATGGTCCGTCCGGCAAGGTACCGACCACGCTCAAGAGGGCTTTCGCGGAGCCGGCACTACCAGCACCTCGCCTGGCAATGGCTCCTCCGTTTTCCCCCTGGCGGTATTCCGGCGAGGTCCGACATGGCCTCGCCGCCACAACGGGAGCGCGGGCTATGTTGCCGCAGGGAAATATCCAAGCCGCTGAAACCGCCTCTGCGCCGTCGGCGACCGGACGTCGGCGGCGATCAATCGTCACCGGCATCGCCAGCATGCTCAGGGCGACGATTGAGCGGCACGGCTTCCTCATCTATGGCCCGGCTACCGCGCTCATCTTCAAAAAACTGTTCTTTCCGGCTTTCGATCCCGCGGTCGGTATGCTGGCCGCCTTCGCGACCTGTGCCATCGGCTCTTTCGCCCGGCCGGTGAGTGGGATCGTGTTTGGCCATTTCGGCGATCCGGTCGCGCGGAAATCCATGTTCCTGCTGACCCTCGTCTTGATGGGCGTGCCGACCATCGCGATCGGCCTCGCTCTGACCTGCGCCCGCATCGGGTATCGCGCTGCGGTCCGGCTCGCGCTTTCGCACATCGTCCGAGGATTGACGACCGCCGGTCAATGGGGCGGCGGCGCCACGATGGCGGTCGAGCACGCACCGCCGCGCAAGAAGGGCCTTTCCCGCGCCTTGCTCCAGGCAGGCGCCGCCCCCGGCTTGATGCTCTCGTCGCTCGCGATCGCAATGGCCATTCATTTGCCGGCAGCCGAAATACGGTATTGGGATTGGCTCGTTCCGCTTCTGCTGAGCGTGGTCCTGCCATTGATCGGGTGGTTCATCCGTGATCGCCTACCGACGGTCCCGGATCTCGGATCGACGAACAAGCGTAGGGCGGCGGTCAAGGCGCCGGTCGTCAAGGTCATCCTCGAGCATCCGATCGCCCTGCTCAAGGTCGCCGGAGCGCGCCTCGTGGAGGTCACCTGGTTCTATGTAACGGCAAATTTTGCGCTCTCTTATGGAACGGTCCAGCTTGGCCTTGCCAAACCGCTCATTCTGAACGCCATCATTTGCGGCGTGGTGGTCGCGTGCGTTCTCATTCCCCTCGCCGGCGCGCTCGGCGACAAGATTGGCCATCGCCGCGTATTCGCGGCCGGCGCGCTCGGCGTGGCCGGTTTCGGTTTCGTGTTCTTCGAGTTGCTCGCTGCGGGCAGCGAATGGCAGATCTATCTCGCGATAGTCGGCGCGCTCGGGGTGATCTATCCCCTGGTCTACGGACCGGAGGTCAATCTATTCCTGG
Organism: Aliidongia sp.; assembly: GCA_035539155.1. GTDB lineage: Bacteria > Pseudomonadota > Alphaproteobacteria > ATCC43930 > CGMCC-115725 > JAXDMU01. The sequence continues at coordinate 7,210 of DATLIZ010000024.1, forward strand.
CCCAGTTCCCACCCGAACTCCGCTATAGCGGGATCTTGCTCGCGGTGCAGGTGACTGGCACCTTCGGCGACGGCCTCGCCCCGATCATCGCGAGCAGGCTGCTCGCTAAGGGCAGTGGCAACCCGACGCTGATCGCCGTCTATCTTGGCATTCTGGGCATCGTCGGCTGCGTTAGCGCGCTTTCGATGAAGGAAAAAGCCCGTACGGCTTAGGATCCGACGACCAGGCACTGTATCTACGCCCGGCACGGCCCGCGCCTCCTCCCCCATTCGACCGGTTTCGAAAGCTCCCGAAGAGGGCGGCTTCTATCGGCGCGCCCGTTATCGCAGCGCAGGCCGGCCCGGCATTTGCCTCTTCGACGCAGGGACGGAAACTCATAGCTTGTTTCATTTCCGCTCGATAGCTCGAAGGCGTACGCACCACCATACTGATCGCAATCATCAACATCCTGAAGTAGATATGATGGAAGAGAACACTATGGCCGACCTGCGCGCCAAAGAGTATTTCGATGAGCGCGCTACCAGAGAGATGTTGCAGAATCTCCATTTCGAGGCACGGACGATCCAGGAGACAATGGCCTATGCTTGCCGGATCTTGGCGATGACGGGCCAGGAGGCCGGGCTCGCCGGCCAGATCACGGCCCGTTCGGAGCGTCCCCATGCATATTGGACGCTCCGCTTCGGCCTCGGCTTCGACGAGGCAACAGCGGACGATTTCATCGAAGTCGATCGAGACCTCAAGACCGTGTCGGGCGAGGGCATGGCCAATCCGGCTACGCGCTTCCATCTTTGGGTCTATGAAGCGCGGCCAGACCGCCATGCGATCATTCACACGCATTCGCCTTGGGTGTCGGCGCTGGTCGCGGCGCGGCAGCCTCTGGTCGTGTCGCACATGGACATGACCCCGTTCTATAACGACTGCGCCTTCCTGGCCGACTGGCCGGGCGTGCCGATCGCCGACCAGGAGGGCGTGATCATATCGAAGGCGCTCGGGAACAAGCGATCGATCCTGCTGGCACACCATGGCCAATTGACCGCCGGCGACTGCATCGAGGAGGCCACCTACCTGGCGGTGTATCTCGAACGTGCCGCCCGTACGCAGGTCCGGGCCCGGACTTTCGGCGAGGTGAAGCCGGTGGATGCCGTGCTAGCGGCCGAGGCTCACGATTTTCTGCTGAAGCCATCGATCGTGAGGAGCACCTTCGATTATTGGTGCCGCCAGAGCGACCGGCAGCGCTGATTTCCGCACGCTCGGCCCCGGCGAAGCGCCGGGGCCGAGCGGCTGACGGCATCGGTGAAATCAGATCTCGCACCGAAATATTGTAGCGACCGCTCGTTCGGAGCCCCAAGGGCGTTCCGAACGAGCGGTCGCTACGGCCGATCTCGATGGTATTCGCGCCGCGATAGGCCAACGATTGGGACGCTATCCTTGGACCCCACTTGGCATCCCAAAGGATGCCAAGTGTAAAATCCGTCGCCGCAACACTAATTGGCGGGAGTATCCCAAGCGGGCACCGCAAGTTCACTGGCGATGAGCTTGTCAGCCGGCACACTGGCGGTGCACGCGGCAACGCTCATGAACATGAGCGCGGCGAAGGAAATCCGAAGAACATTCAACGCGACAGTCATGATACTCTCCTTGAGTTCAGTATTGGATCATGGATGATTTTGTAGGACTTCAGACATTTTGGTAAGCAGAGCGTCGATACACGAAAGATCGAATACTGAATGCACGGGCAACATACTGTCGCCCACTCGGCACTCAGCGCCGTCGGCCGCTCCCGGACTCGTCTCGGGTCAGCAATCGAAGTTGACAGACCTGTCTCATCCTTGGTAACCGCGAGAAGGCAAGCAGTAAAAACGACATCTCCGAGGGCAACGATCGAAATACCCTTCTGCGCTTGAACTGTTCACCATCTCCTCCTTCATCGTCTATGCCGTAAGGCATGTTCGATAGGAGGAGTATGTGTGGGCGGCAGGATTCGAGCTATCGACTGGAAATCATAAAAGCTATGAGGTTCATGTCTTCAGACGACCACGCTCTGCGCGATATCGAGCAAAAGCTCGCCGATCGGCGAGGCGGGACGGTCGTGCCGCTTAATGGCGACAACGCGGCGGCGCAGCAGGGGCTTGGCGATTTGGATCCGTATCAACCGGTGGTCTCGCAAGACCTCGATAGGAATTTGGTCGGGCAGGATGCATTGGCCGCTGGTGACCGAGACCATCTGAAGCATGGCATCGAGCGTTTCCACCTCGGCTGCCACCTCGAAGGAAAATCCGCCGCCATGGAGCATCTTGCGAAGGACATATTCCTGGGGAAACACCACAAGCGGTACCGACAGCGCCGTTAGATCAATCGCGGACTCGCTCGCGAGAGCGGATCGCTCATGCACGACCAAGCTCATCGTCTGCTCGAACAATGGCACGATATCGAGTGCGTCCGTCGCAACCGCTACGTCATAGACGAAACCGATATCGGCCTTGCCGCTTTCGACCAGATCGACCACGCTCGGCGAGCTTCGCCCTAAAATTGAGACATTGACGCTCGGGCGCATCGTCATGAATTTCCCGAAGACGGTGGTGACGAAGTAGCTGCCGAGCGTATGGATCGTCGCGATACGGAGGCTGCCCTCTGTCACGCCCTGCTCTTTGCGCAGCTTGAAGACCGTGCTGTCCAAGAGCTCATAGGCGGGGCGTGCAGTTGTTTCGAGATGTTGCCCGATCTCGGTCAGCTCCATTCCTCGACCATGCCGCTCAAACAAACGTTGGCCAAGATATGCCTCGAGGCTCGCCAACTGGCGACTCAGCCCCGATTGCGTGAGGTCCAGTTCCTCGGCAGCACCTGACACGGACCGGCAGCGCGCAATCACGAGAAAGAGGCGAAGCCAACGATCAATATTTGTCATATCCGCTCCAACCCCGTTCTCAGCGCATCGCTATCAGCCGAGATCCGCCAAAAAGCCCGACGCCGTACAGCCGAACGCCCATCGCCGAGACGCGCCCCGGCGTGCCGGCGGAGAAAGGGGTGGCTTCGGATCGACGTCGGACCGGACATAGGTCGGCGTACCCGCTGGGGCCTGCGCGGAGCCTAGGTGCCGACCGTCCCATGCATGTTTGACAGAGGCCAATATCCATTGGTCATCGAATCCATTACTGGGTCGGCAACAGCTAAATCGGTAGCGCGAGGCGCTAACGGCAATGCGGGACGGCTATCCTGACAGCGATCCAGCACAGACTGAGCCGGCTATCATCGGGAGACCCCACCCGGATGGCCGCTCTCGACTCGCTCCCCCTTCGATATTAGTTTCCATAATAGTTTACGTTTGCTGGCGCAGGATCGACGCAATTACGTCCTGCCTTCCCTTCGGACGCCGTTCGGCGCGCGAGGGAATCCGCGTCGCTCTGGCCCGGCATTTCACGAGAGAAGGGAAACCGGGAGCGTACTATGCCTGATGCCGCATCCATTCATGTCGTCGACGACGATGAAGCGATCCGGGCATCGCTGAACGACCTGCTGCGGTCGATGAAGTACGATGTCCGCCTCTACGCCTCGGCGTCGGAATTCCTCCAGGCCGAAATCGAAGACGGCCCCGGCTGCCTGCTGTTGGACATCCGCCTGCCCGGCACGAGCGGGCTAGAATTGCAGGAATATCTGGCACAAGCTAAAAGTCGCCTCCCGGTGATTCTCATGACCGGGTTCGGCGATATCCAAATGTCCGTCCAGGGCATGAAGGCCGGCGCTGTCGACTTCCTCACAAAGCCCTTCCGGGACCAGGACCTGCTCGACGCCGTCGCGGCATGTGTTAAGCTGGACCGGAGGCGGCGCGAACGGATTCCGGAAGCGACGCTTCGGCAGCGTTATTCGACGCTTACGGCGCGCGAGCGGGAAGTCGTCGTTCTGGTGAGCTGCGGACGGACGAACAAGCAGGTTGCCGCGGATCTTGGGATCGCCGAGATCACCGTCAAGAACCATCGCGGCGCGGCTATGCGGAAGATGCTCGCGAATTCTCTGGCAGAGCTGGCTCGAATGGCGGAGATTTTGGGGTTGGAGGAAAAAGGATAGCGCTGTCAGTCGGCGGGGGCAGCGTTCGTCCAACGAAGGGGCGTTCGTCGCGTTTCTCCATTTTGCGCGGAAGCCTGAACGTTCGTGAATCCGCGGACCGCCAGAACCCAGGTTTCGGATCATGCGATGAAGACTCCGGGAAGGGGGCGTGGCCCCTCGGATAAGCGCGGCATCGAGCGCGACATTTTGGAAGGGTTCGATGGAGCCGCTCTGAAGCTCCATTCCAACCTTTCCAAATGGTTCGTCACCCTCGACGCCGCCAAGCAGGCGCTCAAGCCCGGCGATCCCGCGCCCGAATTTCTATTGCCGGATTCGAACGGGCGGTTGGTGTCCTCGCGGGAACTGCGCGACGACGGTCCGTTGGTCATCAGTTTCTTCTGTGGCAGCTGGTCTGTGGGCTGCGCCGCGAAGTTGGGCGCTTTTCAGGCGGCGAGCGCAGAGTTCAGGGCCCTCGGCGCAACCCTGGTCGCGATCTCGCCCGATACCGGGGGGTTTTCTCGCGAACTCCGCCGGGAGCGGCAGTTGGATTTGGCAGTTCTGTCCGATGTCGATTACGGCATCGGATTGGCCTTCGGCATCCTCTCTTCGCTTCCTGAAGAAATGAAGTCGTGCCTATTGCAGAACGGCATCGACCTCGGCATGCGGCATGGGACGCGGGTGTGGCTGCTTCCAGTCCCCTCGACCTTCATCATCGACCGCCATGGCGCCGTCGCCGCTACCTATGTCGAGCCGGATTTGAGATCGGGGGTCGGACTGAGCGTCATCCTGGAACAATTGCTGCTGATGGCCGAGACGCCCTCGTCCGGCTGATCGGCGGAGACCCGGGTTTCGTCCGGCTCCGGTTGGACGAGGCCATTGACCCGGCGCACCGGGGTAATTGCCAGAGGGCGCTCGATGTCGGCGCCCCAGTCGCGCAGGCGGGCGATTTTGATGAACGCATCGAGCGCTGGCGAATAGCGCCGGCCGGCGACGACGAGGAGTTGGACTTCTCGCCGGAGCGGATCGCCCTCGAGCGGGATCGCACGGAGAGAAGCGAGCCTGGGCGCGTGCTCGGGAGCGAGCATCGCGCCCAGGCCTGCCGCCGCCATGTGCTGCAGATGGTTTTCATGGCGGCCGCGATGCCCCACCTTCATGCAGGCGTTCTCCGCGAAGCAAACCTGCCTGAAGCGGCCTGCTATTTCGCAGTCTATCCGCCCCAGCCAGACGGTCTCCTCAAGCGCGTCGAGCGGGACTTCGCGGTATTGCGCGAGCGGGTGCGACGCCGCCGCGAGGACAACGTATCGTTCGTCGAACAGCCTCCAATGATCGATCCGCTCCGGCAGCTCCGAGCAATCCCCGACCAGTGCAACATTCAGGTCGCCTTCCAGCAGCATGCCGAGCAACACTTCGGCCTGCGCCTCGACCATCTCCACCTGCAACCCCGGAATCAGCCGTGATATGTCCGCAAGCGGATCGACGATGACGGTCGCGGAGATCGAAGGCACCAGGCCGACCTTCAGCGGCGCGATTTCCCGGTGCTTATAAGCCCGCGCCTGCGCCCGGACAGCCTCCGCCGCGGCGAACGTCCTCGACAGCATCGGCAGCACCACCTTGCCGAGGTCGGTGAGCTGCGTGAAATGGCGTTCCCGATGGACCAGCGGACCGTCGAGCTCCCGCTCGAGCTTCTGGACCGCCTTGGTCAGCGCCGACTGGCTGACATTGCACATCTCCGCAGCGCGCGTGAAATTGAGGGTTTCCGCGAGAGCCAGAAAATAGCGAACTTGATGGAGCTGCATGTCACTTTCCTCCTCTCGCCGAATGAGTGCGCCAATTGAAGACGGGCTTGATCGCTGGAGCCGGCGCGATCGGGCCGGTTGTCAGCGTCCAAGCGTTCTGCCGACCCACGACAGCAGGACATGAGGAGCAAAGGGCTTTCTGAGCAAGCAGATGGCGCCGCTGTCGCGCGCCTCGCCGTCAAGCTGCTCCTCGGAGTGTCCCGTGATCATGATGACCGGTGTCATATTCTCCTCGGCATTGAGACGCCGCTTCAGCTCAAAGCCGCTCAGTCCGGGCATCTGGATGTCGGTAATGATGCAATTGGAACGCAACGCCCCGCTGGAAGCCAGGAACGCCATCGCCGTCGCAAACAGCTCTGTCCGATAGCCGTCCGACCGGAGAAGATGTAGCGCGCCACTTAGTTTTGTGCCCAACGACAGTTATTCTTGGTCCGAAAATTCGATAGCCGATGGCGGAATTCGAGCAGCGGCAGTTTCCTTAAACTCATTGATAGCGGTGAGCGTCATTAGCCATTCGTCAGCAATCGCTTTCATGCCGGCGCTCCGGGCTGTTAAAATAGCCAGCTCTGCCAGAACTGGGGCATCTACCCCATACCGGATAATCAGCGAGCGAGCATGGGCTTTTGTCGTTGGGGACATGAGATAATCCACTGCACCAGAGCGGGCGATCGAGCGCCGCCATCCGGCTATTAGTTAACGTCGCCACGATGGATTTAGATCCCTATTTCCGCTGCTCCACGAGAAGCGTTTAGGACCACTTCATCGCGCTGATTGGTGATAGGTCATCAACGGCTGAGCTTGATCAGTTGTGATATGAAGACGCGTACTCATAGACCAGGATCATAGCCTGCAAACGATCTATCCAGCGCTGCGTGACATTTACAGAATTGCCAGTATCTCCAAATTCGCGCATGCACGTCTTGCCGGACGAGAGCGCATCAAGATCCCTTCTCATTGCCGGTAATTGGCATTCGACAGTGTCTATAATGTGATGTCTAATAAGTGACATTGTATCGCCTTTCGGGGAAATCTTCTTTTGATGTCCCATTCAAAACTGTCAATAGAATGCAAGATATACCTGATCTATGTTTTAAATGAGGCGCATATATATTCAATTGTGTCCTGAGATATCTTTGTATTGCGTATTTTAACTGAATCCAATTTGACATGATATCCTTGATGACAAAGGAAAGTGTGCCGCTTGATTTGCGGCCTTGGGACGGGCGGCGCCCAAGGATGGGCACTCTCATCGCGAAAAGATCAATTCGCCGACCCGCTTCGCGCGGCCGTTGCCCCTTATCGTATAGCTCGTCTCCACCTCCTCGATCTCGAACCCAGCGAATGCCGCACGTATGGCCGGATGATCGTTGATCGAGACGATCGCCTTGCCCTTGACGGTCTGGAGCAGCATGGCGAGCCGGCCGAAGTCGAGCCGCGAGAACAGGTCGCCTGTGTCGCTATAGTCATCCTCGGACCCGTAATATGGTGGGTCCAGATAGAACAACGCCCCCGGCCGATCGTAGCGCCGGATGAACTCCTCATAGGGCAGGCACTCGATCGTCACCGCCGACAGCCGCTCATGCACGGCTTCGAGCAGCGGCACCAGCTTGGTCAGATCGAACCGTGCCGGCCCCGTCCGGCTGATCCCGAAGTTCCGGCCCGCGACCTTGCCGCCGAAGCCGGTGCGCTGCAGATAGAGGAACCGCGCTGCGCGCTCCAGATCGGTCAGCGTCATGGGATCGACGGTGGCGAGCCGCTCGAACTCGGCCCGGCTGGTGAGCTGCCATTTGAGCACGTCGAGGAACTGCGGGAAGTGGCGCTGCAGGATGCGGAACAGAGTCGCCACGTCGCGCGAGCGGTCGTTGATGATCTCGACCTTGGCCGGGCGCTCGCGGCGCAGGAACACCCCGCCCATGCCGACGAAGGGCTCGGCATAGAGATCGTGCGGGATCGCCTCGATTCGCTGGATGATCCGGGCGGCAAGCTTGCTCTTGCCGCCGATATAGGCGGCAACGGGTTGAACTCTTTGACTCGACACCATCGTGAGGGCTGACCTATTGCTGCCCGCCCCTGCAGGGGAGGCGGGTCGATCTCGATCGGGCGAGCCCCACGCTCGCGGCTTGGGGTGCTAGTAACACCCCGGCCCCCGCCGCTTGAGCGACAGGGGATTGATGGGAATAATTCCGACCGGCCGAGCAAGGCTCAGGCGATCGTCACGGGCTGCGCCGGCAGCGTCTGCACCTGCCCGAAGATCACCTCGTCGAGCTGTGCCACATAGGAGGCGATGGCCGAGGCGAACGTCAGGAACGTCGCGGTGCTGGTGAACACATGCGCATCGCCCGCCATGTCGATCCAGGCGATCTGGCTCGGGTCGCTGCCGGGGAACTTGCCGTTGATCTGGACGAAGATGGCGTTGCCGGCGAGCCGCTGCTGCGCGGTCATATCGCAGGGATAGGTGCCGCTGAGCGCCGGCGTGCCGGTCGAGACGATCTGGCAACCGACCGCGAGCGCGGCGTTGGCCTGGTCGACCAGGCTGGGCGGCGGCGGTGCCGGCGGCGCCGTGAATGTCGCCGGCGCGGTGTAGGCCCAGCCGGGCTGGACGGTGGCATCGCAGGCGACGCAGGCCGAGGCGAAGTCGGCATCGAAGCACTGGGCGAGCGTGAAGCCGTCGATCGGCGTGACGATCTCGCGGACTGCGCCGCCGACGATATGGGCATAGAGCTGCATGTTGCCGCCTTAGAAGGAGATGTTGACCTGGCCGCGCGCACCGGGACCGCCCGGCAACGCGACGGATATGTTGGTTCCGGCGGAGCCGCCGCCGCCCGGAATCACGCCCCCTCCACCGCCGCCGTTGGTCGAGACACCGCCCTGGCCTCCGCGTGGTGCGCTGCCGCCGATGTTTTGCTGGAGAACGCTCGACACGATGCTGTTTGGGCCGGAAGTGCCGCCGGCGATGGCGAAGGGTGCTGTTGGAGCCGGTGCGCCGGTGCCGACATTGCCGGACGAGTGGATGCCGCCGGAGGCGCCCAGGATGGTCAGCAGTGTGCCGACGCTGGTCGTGCCGCCGGGGCCGCCATCGGCACCGCCGGGGGCGCCACCCGTGCCGCCGGCACCGATGGTGATCGGGATCGGCACGCCCGGCGTGCAGGGGAAGAAGCCGGCGCCGTAAGCGCCGCCGCCGCCGTTGGCGCCCGCCTGATTGGCCGGATTGCCAGAGCCGCCGCCGCCGGCCGACCAAGCCTCGACGAAGAAGAAGAAGCATCCGGGCGGCGGCGTGAAGGTTCCCGAGGCCGCGAAGGCCTGAAGCCGCGAGAAGCCCGGATGGAAGCCGGCGGGCGATTGAACCTGGAAGCTCGCCCCGTCGAAGATGAGCGTGGCGATGCTGCCGGCCAGGAGCTGATTGGCCGAGAGCGGCGAGCCATCGGGATTGACGATCGGGATCGTGCCGCCGCCATTGACCGCGACCGTCGCGGGGCCGGTATTGGTATGGGCGACCTTGAGGCGAAGCGTATAGCCGGGCGGCATGTTGGTCGCCGGCGTGACCTGGACCACCAGCGCATTGACCGCACCCGTATCGCCGGCAAAGACGCCGCCCCGGATCGCGATGGCCTGTGAGAGCTGGTTGTTGACCGTGCGGTCAGGCACGAGTCCGGCATCGACGATGGCGCTGATATTCTCTTCCTGGAAGGCGTTGTACTGATAGGCCGGCCAGTCCGTCGCCTCGACGCCGGTTTGCGGGTTGCCGTCCGTTGCGAAGGCGGGCGTGCCGGTCGCCGGTGCCGTGTCGGCGGCGGCTTGGCTTACGGTGCCCGTGGCGATCAAGCGATCCATGCGGTCCTCATCCGAACTTGAACAGGGGAATTGTGTGGGCCGGCGCCAGGCGCTGCAGCTCGCAGATGAGCACGGTGTTGCCGACGCTGGTGAAGGGCTCGCCGAACGCGCCGGCGCCGAACTTGAAGCGCCGGATCGTCAGGGTCGGCGCATTGATCTGCCAGGTGAAGGCCCAGGCCGTGCCGCCGAAGGGCGTGCCGAACTTCTTGCCGAACTGCGATGGCCGGCGCGGCGTGATGGTGATCGGATAACCGAGCGCCGCCGCGACCGAGATGAAGTACGCCGCGGTCTGGCCGCCCTGGCCGATATAGCGCGCCACCACCTGCGCCCGGCGCAGCTCGATGGTCGGCGACGGCCCGGCGCAGGGATCGGGCAGTCCGAGCGCCGCTTCCCAATCGGGCAGCATCTCGACGGTCGAGCGCGGATCGGCCTCGACCTGGACCAGATCGAGCGCCCGCGCCTCGCACCGCGCCAGGCTGTCGGCGACGGCGCCGAGCACGCGGCCCATGGGGCCGGTCGGATCGCGCGGGAAGGCCGCGCCGGGCGGCAGCAGCTTCAGCAGCGCGTCCTGCCATTGGTCAGCGGTCGGCATCAGACGAAGCTCATGGTGCCGAGCACGAGCAGCTGCCCCGGCCCGACGACCGGGCTCGCGATCGGCGATTGGATCTGGGCATCGCCAGCGCCGACCGCGCTGAACACGGCATTCTCGATATGGCTGAAGATCAGGGTGCTGCCGGGAATGGCCTCGCGGGCGATGAGCGCCTGCAGATTGCCGGTCACGAGCGAGCGCGTGGCGGCACTGTCCGGTATCAGATGGATGGTGAGATCGAGCGGCAGCGGCGTCGGGGCGAACACGATCGGCACGGCCGTGACCGGGGCGCGCGCATTGATCGCGGCCTGGACGGCCGCCACCGTCTGCGGCGACGGGATGATGCTGCCGACCTGATCGTCGAGCACGAAGGTGACGCCGACCGTGCCGGCGCCCATCCATCCGGGGAACGGGAACACGCGGGTGACGCCGGCGACGGTGCTGGCCCAGGCGATATAGTCGTTGGCGGCACCCCCTTGCGGCGGGTTCTGGTAACGCTCGATGACACGGGCGCGGAACTCGTCCTCGGTCTCGGCATCGAGGCCGCCGGCGAGGCCGGGGGCCGCGATCGTCACGGTCAGGTTCACGCCGTTGATCGGATTGACGAAGCGGAGCGTGCCGGCCGGATAGTTCGCGGCACTGCCGGCGGTGACGGCGGCGATCGGCAGCACGGCCGTGCCGTTGGCGATGGTCGCATCGGCCGTGGTCACGTAGATCGTCTGGTCGGCGCGGCCGAGCGAGCTGCCGGCCGGGACGATCACGCCGTTGGTGCCGGTGGCCGTGCCCTGCCCCGAGGCGACCGAGGGCAGCTTCGGGAACAGCGTGAACAGCGATCCCTGCTGCTGCAGGAACTCGGCTTCTGAGGTGGTCGGTAGGATCTGCCGGGACAGGAAGTCGATCTTGGCATAGAGGCCGCGCATCCCCGTGCCGACGACGACCGCCAGCGCGTTGACGTTGGAGGCCGGCAATTGCGGATCGGCGCCCGCTATGCGGGTCTGCAGATCGGTGCGGAAATCATCGACCAGCGTCGCAAGATTGGGAGTGGTCGTAGGCATCAGGTCGCTCCCACGGCGAACTGGAAGCGGAAGGAACTCGGCTGGCCGTTGGGCCGGACCAGATCGACGACCAGGCCGAGCACGCCCTGCCGCACGATCTCGGCGGTAACGGTGAAGGACTGCACGATCTTCTGGTTGACCAGCCATTGCAGCGCCTCGGTGCCGTAAAGCTCGGCCTTCCGCAGCACGGCCGGCAGCTGCTTCTCTCGGCGCAGCAGCCACAGGCGCGAGCCGGTCAGGAAGGTCGGCGTCGGCAAGGGCTGACCAACGGGGACATTGCGGGCGGCCGGCGTCAGCCAGTCGCCATACCAGCCGCGCCGATCGCCGCTGCCGGCCTGGACGATGTTGCCGTTGAGATCGACGGCATCGTCCGGCAGCACGTCGTTGGGATCGGCCTGGCGGTCCGAGAACAGGCTGATGATGATCGCGGTCTGCAGGCTGTCGTCGCCGACGAGATCACCATTGGCGATCTTCCAGAAGAACTTGCCGGTGGCGGGATCGAAGAAGGTGCCGATATCCATCGCTATTCCTGCTGGCTCGGCTTGTTGGTGTTGATGGTTGCTTCGCCGCCCTGGACGTCGACGACCAGGTGCGCGTGGCCGTTGAAGACCGAGCGCTGCGCGGCCATGGTCTCGCCGCTGCCATCGTCCGCATGGTCGGTGATGTCGCCGGTCACTTCGAGCAGCGGTGTCTCGAAGCGGATCTTGGTGGTCGCTTGGATCACCAGCGTATCGACGGTCATCAAGGTCAACCGGCCGCGCTGGTGGTGCAGGATCGGCCCCTCGTCGGTGTAGTCCATCAGCTCGCCTGGCTTGAGCCCGGTCGGCCGGACGCGCGGATCGTCGATGACGATGACCATGCCGTTGCCGCGCAACCCGCCGATATAGGCTTGGACGCTCTGGGCGCCCGGCTGCGGCACGGCGGTCCGGCCATATTCCTGGTAACGCGGCAGCGAGGCGACCTCGCCCGGCAGGCCGTTGATCTGCACCGTCTGCAGCGCCGTCGTGTCGTCGATCGCCGAGACGCCGCCCCGGCCGATCATCAGCATGACCCGGCGGACCAGCGGGGCCGTGAGCTTGGCGATGGTGTTGATCATGATGGCGGCGCGATCCGGCCGGTGCTGTCCTGCCGGCTCGGCGGGAACTGCAGCTTCTCGCTCTGGCGGGCGACGGGCGCGTAATCGAAGCTCTCGGGCAGAGGCGTCAGTTGGAAGGCCGCCGGCGGATTGACGGTCAGCTCGGCCGTGGTGCCGGTCTCGTCGAGCTTCAGCTTCACGGCCGCGATGACCAGCGTCTCGTTGTCGAAGCCCAGGAACGGATCAGTCACCGGCACGGTGCCGTTGGGATGCCAGAGCTTGCCGTTGTCATCGCGCCAGCCGGCGACGGTCAGCACCGCCCGCCGGGCGCGGCCGGCCCTGACCGTGCTTTCCCAGGTGGCGCGGCGCTGGAAGACCTCATTCAGATCGCCGTTACTGTTCGGGTATTCGGCGATGATCACGAGCGGCCGGTAACGCTTGACGCCGGGGTCTGTCGCCGTGCCCTGCGCGACCACCTGATTGTCCGAGCCGATGAAGAAATCATTCATCTGGCTATGGACGATGTACTCGCTGTAGCGCTGCTTGTTGCTGAAGGTGCCGGCGCCTTTGAGGATATTCCGGCCGAGCACCAGCGGCGCGTAGCTGCCGCCGGCGCCGCCACGGGTCAGCAAGAGACCGCCCATCCCGTCAGAGACAGGCAGCACGCCGGCCATGCGGCAGATGCGCTCGATCGCCTCGAACACGGTCTCGCCGGCCTGCAGCGCGAAGTTATGCGCTATGCCGGCATCGACCTCGGCCTTGACCGCGATGCCGAAGGGCTTGGTCAGCTCGGCGATGATCTGCTCGCCCGGCACGCTGGCACCCCAGGTGCCGGTCGGATGCACGGCCGAGCAATCGACCAGGTCGCCGGTCGCGTCCCGGCCGGTGAAGGCAACCTCGTGCTTCTCGGCATCGTATTGCGGGGCGGTGTCGTCGAGCCAGCCGGTGATGACCGTCTCGCCATCGACCAGGAGCGCGCAGGCATCGCCCGGCTGCACCTGGCGCTGCGCCTGGAGCCCCGGCCAGCGATCGGTCACGGTCAGGCGGAAGCTGCCGGCGATGGCCTCGATCGAGCGCGTCACCTCGATCCCGACCCAGCCACGATTGAGCTGGCCGCCGACCTTGAGGGCGACATCGGGATTGAGCCCGTCAGCCATTGCTCAGCACCTCGATCGCCGTGCCGGACGGCAGGAACATCGGATTGCGGATATCGTTGCGGGCGATGATGTCGGCGGCCTGGCTCGGATCGCCGTAGAGCCGGAAGGCCAGCACCACCGCCGGCAGGCTCGCCTGCAGCGTCATCGACACGGTGTCGGGCAGGCCGGCCGAGCGCGCGGCCACGTCCTGGATGATTGCGATGCGCAGCGCCCGCATCGCGTCGAACACATTGTCGTCGGTGACGGTGGCCAGCTCATTGTCGATGGCGCTGGTGAGCTGACCGCTCATGGTCTGCGCCTGGTCGCCGGTCGAGAACGGGAAGGCCGAGAGCGCGCCGGCGGCCTCGACGATCGCCTGTTGACGCATCACGTCATAGAGGGCGAAGGCGTTGGTCGTGACCTGGGCATCGGCGGTGCCCGGCTGCGCCGGCGGCATCGCCGGCCGTGCCAGCGCCGAGGCGATCTGAAGCTGCAGCGTGAAGACGTTCTGGATCGTCGCGGCATTGTAGCCGCCCGTGCTCTTCGTCGCCGGCGGGGCGCTGCCCTGCGGCGCGGGCGGCGTTCCCGACAGAAAGGCGTTGATGGCGGCGCCGGGTGCTGCGGCGGTGACCGAGGCGGCGAAGGCGTTGACGGTGACGGTCGCGGCCGGCCCGGCCGTGCGCTGCTGCGCCCAGCTGGTAAAGGCGTCGCCCGAGCCCGTCGTGAAGAGACCGCTGACCCGGTTGACCAGGCCGGCCAGGTTCTGGCCGAGCCCGTCGATCGAGCCGAGGATGCCGCCGGCACCCTGCAGGTTGGTGAGGTTGGCGACCCAGGTCACGGCCTGGTTGGCGCTGGCGATCACGCCATTGACCGCGCCGGTCGCGAGCCGCACCGCGCCGGCCACGTCATTGTATTGCGCCTGCACGAACTTGACGCCGTCCGTGACGTAGGAGAACCAGCCGCCCGCGCCGCCCGCAACCTGATCCTTGACGAAGCCGATCGCGCCCTGCACGGCCGAGGTGGCGCCGAGGAGCGAGGTGGCGGCGCCGGCCGGCACCTTCGAAGCCAAGCCGCTGGTGTTGAACGAGCTGGCGAACGAGGTTTGGCTGGCCTGGCTCGCGGCCGTGCCGGCATTGTCGACGGCGCTGCCAGTGTCGGGGCTCGCCGACGAGGTGAAGTCGTGCGGCGCCCCCTCCTCGAAGGTGAGCGAGAAATCCGTCCGGCCGAGCGTGGTGACGCTCTCCTGCCACGCGCAGTCAGAGCAGGCGACGGTGAGGTTGCCCAGCAGCGGATGGACGAGCGTGCCGAGGCCGGGCTGGTCGCAAGCGGCGATGAGCGCGTCGCGCTGCTTGTTCCAGTCCGCGCCGACGACGAAGACGTCTAGCCGGTATTGCCGTCCCTTGCGGCCGAGATCCTCCCATAGCGGCACGTCGCGCTTGGGATATTCGTGCTTCTGACCGCGCCTGCCGTTGTCGCCGCCGGCATCCTCGTATTTGAACGAAACGCCGCGGAAAGAGCCCTGGCGGATGGAGTCTCTGAATGCCATTATCGCGCCTCGCGAGTGCTAAGCGACGACGGAGCGGCCGAGATGGCGAGCGAGCGGGATAGAGCGGCGAAGGCCGAGATGAAGAAGCTGGAGCAAAGAGCGCGCTTCCAAGCTCTGCTTATCACGATCTTCATCGCGGTAGGAACTTCGGCCACTACAGGCTGGCATTGGAGCTGGGGATATTTGCCGATCTCTCTCGTTGTGTACTGCTTCGCATATTCGGCCTCGCGAAGCGGTCTTCTGAAGGACGAAGAACGCAAGCTCAAGGAAACAGCCGTGATGCGGGCCAAAGCATCCAGCCGGGCGTAAGCGGTCCTCACGGCTGCGCCACCATGCCGAGGCCGGTGTCGACATTGGCATTGACCCTCGTGTTCGGATCGCCGCTCCGGGTTTGAACCAGCCGCAACCCCTGCGGCGCGCCATCGAACGCCAAGCTCAAATTGAGATCGATCGGCAGACGGGCCAGAGCCTGCGGATTGGCCCGATCCGACCCGACCGCAGTCGGCGCCGGTGCCCCGAGCGTCGGCGCCGCGAATGACTGACGAGGCGCGTCCAATGACGACGGCAAATCGGCGATCGGTGCCGCCGCGCCCGACGTGGATGTGAGCGCCAAGAGCGCGGCGAGCGTCGGCGAGACCGCGGCCAAGGCCGACTTGGCCCCGTCAGCGGCGACACTCGCGACTTGGGAACCGTAGTCGCCGAAGGCATCGGTGAGGCCGGACTTCAGCGTGCCGACGATCTTTTTGCCGACATCGTAGAGATCGACGCCGGTGAGCTTCAGCACCAAGGCATCCATGGCGTCGCCGACGATGGCGACAGGATTGAATTCCTGGAGTGCGACGACGATGCCATTTGTCCAGCTCTGGTCGAACGCGGTTTTGACCGCCGACCACTTCTCCTCGAAATAGCTGCTAATGCCGCCCCAATTCTCGTAGATCAGGTAGGCCGCGCCGGCGATGGCGGCGATGCCGGTCAAGATCCAGCCGATCGGCGTCGCCTCGATCGCGAGGCCGACCGAGAGGAAACCCGCACTCAAGCCCGAGAAGAGCGGCCCGAGCAAGGGGATGCCGGAAACAAGGCCCCCAATGCTTTCCGTCACGGCGGCAAGGCGCAACGCTATGCCGGCGGCGGTCGGCCCAATCGAGAACAACGCCCGTCCGATACCCACAAATTCGTCGAGCGCAGCGCCACCCCACGTCCGGGTTAGTTTGATGGCGTTACCAAGAAAGATCAGCGATCCGGCGAACGCCACAAAGTTGCCAATCAGACCAGCGACTGGCGCCACCAGTTTAGCGATCCACGAGAACAGCCCCTCAAAGCTCTCAGCCGCCCCCTTCACCGCGTCATTGACGGCATTGATGCTGCCGCTGACGTTGGTCCCGATCTGCGCTGCATCGGCAGCGTCCTTGGCCGGATCGCCTGTGATGGCGCGCTTGCGATCGAGCGTATCGAGCCGGCCGGTCTGGGCGATCTCGCCGAAGCCGACCTTGAGCGGCGAGACGATGCCCGGCCCGAGCCGCGCCTCGACCAGGGCCGGGTTCTGCACATAGGTCTTGGCGATATCGGAGATGATGTCGGGCAGCGGGCGCAGCCGGTTGTTGCGCTCATCCTCGGGCGTGTCCGCGACCGAGATGTTGAGGCTCTTGATCGCGTCCCGCCCGCTCTTGTCCTGCACGAAATGGATCAAATTCTCGACGCCGCCGGTCGCCTGGCGGTTGGTGGTGGTGCCGAGCCGGACGAGCGCATAAAGCGCACCCAGATCCTTCGACGCCTGCAGGCCCGATTGGCCGAGCAGTGCGTAGTCGGCCGAGAGGCGGCCGAGCTGCGGCGCGAACTCGTCGAAGCCGCCGGCGACGCCGCGCAGCTGCTGGCGCACGGTGGCGAAAGCTTGGGCCAGCTCTTCCGGCGACTTGATCTGCAGCTTGTTCGAGAGCTGGGCGAAGCTCTGCCCCAGCTCCTCGCCGTCGCCATTGAGGAGCTGGATGCCGGTGGCGAGGCTCTTGATGTTGTCCTGGAAGAAGCCGAGCCCCTGGCCCGATGCCAGCACGCCCTTGAGGCTCGCGGTCAGCTCGTCGCTCGGAATGCGCGCCGCCTTCGCCGTCTCGAGCAGCACCTCGCGCAGATGATCGACCGTCTCGGCCGAGGCGCCGCTATTGATGCGCAGCCGGTCAAAATACTCGGCGGTCCCGACGATCTCCTTCAGCTCGATCGCGGCGCCGACGCCGAGGCCGATGCCGGCGACGGCATTGGTGACGCCCTCGGCGCCGCTCTGGATGCGGGCAAGCCCCTTCTCGGCCGCCGCAGCCGGCAGGCCCACCGCTTGGGAGACCTGCCGGAACACGGCGGTGGCGCGATCGATCGCCTCGACGACCAGGGAGAGCTTCAGATCAGCCACGCTGCATATCCTTCATGAGCCCGACCAGCTCCTGGTGCCAGACCAGCAACTCGTCGGGCGCCATCGCCATCAGGTGGCCGTGGTGGAAGTTTCCGAGGTGCTGGAGTTCGAGGCAAAGTCGTCGCCAGTTGCCGGGGACGGCTCCAAAAAAGCGCTCACGACTTCGTTGAGCGCCATGAAGTCGGCGCCGTCGAGCTGCTCCAGGCTCGAAGGCGGGATCTTCGACAGCTTGGCGATGAGGCGCCCATTCCTGGCGGTATTGCCCTTGGCCTCGTCCATCACCTTCAGGTCCGCGAACTTCGGCCGCGTCAGGGTCAGGCTGGTCACGGACTTGTTCTCGACCAGGATCGGGAAACCGAGAGTGACGGTGACGGAACCGTCGGGATTGGTAATGTTGGTCACGGATATGCGCTCCAATGAGTGGGTGCCGTCTCTCCGGCTGTCACGCCTTCGTCCTGCCGATCGAGGCATCGCTGGCTGACGTTTGCCTTCGGCGAGACCCGCTGGCCTTCTGGCCCCGGCGGCCCCCCGGTATGGCGTTATCCGGTGGTGCCCTGCTCCTGGCAGGTGAGCGCCATGAACTGGACGGTGAGCTTGGCGCTGCCGTCCGCCGCGAGATCGCCGCCCTTCGAGCACCAGGCATCGCCGAGGACGAAGGTGACGCCGCTGTCGCACTCGAAGGTGATGGTGACGTCGGTCATCGCGATCAGCGTCGCGACCGAGACGCCGGGGCCATGGGCGAAGTCGCAATCGATCGTCGGGATCGCGGTCTTCTCGGTGAAGCCGAAGACCGCCGCGCCGGTGACCGCGCTGCGTTCGATACCGGCGATGTTCGACAGCTTGGCGCCGTCGAGCGTCTCGTAGAGGGTGCCGTTGGCGCGGACGAAGGCGCGGCCGGTGCGTTGCTGGGCCATGTTTTACCTCAGAAACTGAACTGGATCTGGCCGGCGAAGACCAGGAACTGACCGACGATCGACCAGGGCAGCACGGCATCGACCCGGTCGGGGTCGGACGCGTTGCGTTGGACGATCAGGTTCTTCTGGAAATCGGCCAGGTTCTGGATGATGCCGGCATTGAAGAGCAGCTGGCTGCCGGCGACGAGATCGGCGGCAATGAGCTTGGGCGTGGTGACGTTGACGCCGACCGGGAAGCTGTTGCCGTCATCGGCGAGCTTGAAGCGCGGCCAGCTGGTGGCGATGCGCGACCGCAGCCAGAAGCTCAAGAAATTAAGCGTCAGCACCGTCTCGACCGACAGGTACGAGGTGTCGGGCAAGCCCTGCGGATCGAGCTGGAAGGTGGTGATGAGCCGGTCGATGGTGACCGTGCCGTCGTCGCCGACATCGAAGGTGCTGATGCCGTCATGCAGCAGCAGCTCCTGATCCTCGTCGACGAACAGGTCGGGCTTGGCCGGCGCCATGAAGCCGGGCAGCGCCAGCGACGAGAGCGGCCGGGCCGGGTCGAGCGGCGCGTTGAAGGCGACGATCGCGGTGATGATGGATGCCGCCACCCAAGTCGGGATCGGCAGGCGCTGCGCACCCATGAAGGTGGTCCATTGGCTGTTCTGCGCCTGGCCGTAAGCGGCAAGCGTGCCGACGCTGCCATTGACGACCGAGTAGGACCGCGCCTGCTGCTGCACCATCGGGCCGCCGCGCCGGATCAGCTCGGCAGTCAGGATCTGGACGTTGCTGGGATCGGTGTAAGGGTTGCCCCAGCTATGATACCAGGTGCTGCCGAGGGCAGCGATCGCCGGCGTCAGCGACGGGTTGCCCTCGCCGCCGGCCATCGGCGTGATCGTGATGGTGAGGCCGGCCGGCACCGTATCGCCGGTGAAGTAGGTCAGCCGCAGATCGATGTCGTTACCGGCCGCGCCCTTATGCTTGGCGGTAACGTCGATCTGCGCCGGCGTGGTCGGGTCGATCGCGGCGGTCACGGCGAGATCGGGATTGGCCTCGATCTCCTCGACGAAGGCGGCGGCGATGTCGGCGGCTGCCATGCCGGTGGTGACGGCCACCTGCACGACGGTGCCGTTGGCATAGAGCTGCGCCGTGGCGTTGGCACTCGGCGAGCCGGCGATCAGCACCGAGCCAGTGGCCGGCGTGCCTTCGGGATTGTCGTCGAGCGCCACGGCCCACATCTCGGTGGTGGCGTTGGCGTTCTTGCCGGCGGTGATCATCTGGGCCAGCATCGAGCCCCGGCCAAAATACTGCGCGCCCTGGCCGGGTGCGGTGATCTGGGTCGGGATGTTGGCCTTGACCGTGCCGGTCGGCAGGCGCTGGCCGAGATACAGGATGCGATGCACCTGGATCGGCAGCGGGCTGTTGGCCTTGCTGTTGTCGAACTCGATATGCGAGCCGGGCTTACGGATATCGAGCGGGATCGAGTTGAAGCTGATGACCGACATGGGCCTATTCCTGCGGCGCGGCGCTGTCGGCCGGCTTGGTGGTTGCGGGCTTCGGCGCCGGTGCCGCCGGCGGCGGCGATGCGGGCGGCGATGACGGGGCCGGTTCCGGCGGCACGAAGGCGACGATGTCGCCGCTCTGCCAGCGCCGGTACCAGAAGGGATCGTCGAGATCGACCTTCCTGCCGGGCTTGATCGGCCGGTTCTTGCTTTGCGGGTCGCGCACCAGGCGGCCGGGCGCCGCCTGCACGGCCTTGAGATCGGTCATGGATCAGGCTCCGGTGAGGGTGACGTCGCCATCGATGGCGACGAGGCTGGGATCGAGCGGGATGGATGCGTCCGGCGCCGGCGGCGCGAACGGGATCTGCCCGTCGAAGGTCTGGAAGCTGCCGAGCGTGTCCGGATCGACCACGCCCGGAAAATCGAACGGGATCTTGAAGGTCGCCGCGTAGACGGTGAGGCCGAGGCTGTCGAACACTTCGGACCAGAGGTTGCTGACATCCTGGAGCTGCGGCACGCCATAGGCGCCGATCTGCTTGGAATGGATGATGGAGACCACATACTCGACCAGCTGGTAGGCGCCGATCGCGACCTTGCTGCCGCGCCGGCGCTGCTCCTCGCGGCCATCGGCGCCGGTGGCGGCATAGACCGAGAAGCGGCCGTCCAAGGTCGGGTTGCGGGTGGGCCGCGCCTCGCCGCCGCCGAAGCTCACATAGAGCGCCGGGGTCGCGCGCAGCCGGTCGCCCCATTCCTCGGGGGTGATCCCGGCCGGGACACTCTCGCAAGCGCGGACATAGGGACCGAGCACCGTCTTGAGCGCCGAGGCGATCTCGTCCTCGACCGCGGCAATGACGCTGGGCGCGAGCGCTACCATCTGGGCGGCCTCACATAGTCATGGAGGGTCCGCCGGGTGAAGATCCGCCGCTCGGCCACGAATTGCGGGCCGCCGGTCTCGGGGATCTCCTGCTCGGTCGCGGTCAGGCCGAGCCCGTACTTGCCCTCGGCGACCTTGCCGAGCCAGGTAAGCGCGTCGTCGTAGCGTTCCTTGATCGCCTCGGTCGGCCGGGTGCGGCCGTTACGGGTCGAGAGCAGGTAACGGGCGAGGTCGCAGGCGAGCGGCACCAGCGCCGGCGGCACCTGCGCCAAGGGCAGGCTGTAGCGGTCGGTCAGGTAGCCGTCGATCCTGGCCGTGACATCGGCCAGCACCTGGTCGACCACCGCCTCGTCGATGGTACCGGTATTGTCGTCGTCGGAAAGAAGGATCATCTCCTTCTCGCCGAAGCGCGCGACCAGGTCCGTGAGCGCGGCATAGGCCATCAGCCGCGCTCCGAGACATAGAGATTGCCGGCCACACCCGTGGCCGAGACCACGGCGATCTCGACGGCGAGCGGCTCGTCGCCCTGGGCGCCGCCGAGCGCGACATCGACCGTCTCGCCGGCGGCGAGATAATGCGGCCCGCTGCCGGCGAAGTTCCCGGTCGGGGCTGCGACCGTGACGCCGACCGCGCCGTCCTGCCAGAAGACCGGTGCCACCACTGCCCGCAGCGTGACGATCCGCGTGCCGGCTTGGAACGGGCCGACCGTCACCACCTTGGTGCCGGTCGCCACGCCCCAGCCGCCATTCGGCCGATAAGGCAGCAGCTGGATCACGTAGCCGAGATCGTCACGCGCGAGGAAGGTGCCGGCGGTCATGAGGATCAGTTCTGCTCGGGCTCGGCCGCCGGGATCTGGCCGGCGACGTTGGTGAGCAGGAAGCCGGCCTCCTGGGCCGCAACCTCTTCCTTGACGGTCTCGATCACGCGGACCCAGACGCCGCCACGGGCGCCCATGCGCTGATCGGGCAGCGCGCCGGCATACCGGCCGCGATAGTTGGCGGTGAAGCCCCAGGTCAGCCCCTTGGTGCGCGCGGCCTGGGGATCGACGAACAGGCCGGCGCAATGCGGCCCCCAGGTGCGGGCGAGCGTCGGGTTGGTGCCGTTGAGGGTGAGGTTCACCCAGGACGAGCCGACCTTGATCTGCGCCACCTCGAAGATGTCCGCGACCTGTTGCCGGCTGGCGGTGCCGGTGTCGCCGGCGTCGCGGTTGATCGCCTTCATGATGCGCGGATGGCGGCGGATCGCGGACCAGGCGACCTGGCCGAAGACGAGCATGTTCGGGCGCACCACGCAGCTGTCGAGGAATGCGGTCAGCACGGCGATCGGGTCGCTCGACGCAAAATTGTCGAACTGCTGCGCGCCGCTATTGGCCGAGAGATCCTCGGTCAGCTGCGGCAGATAGTTGGCCGGATTGAAGACGATGTTCGAGACGCGGCGCTCGCGGCCGAGGATGACGACATCGGTCAAGACCTCGGTCTGGAGGAGCTGCGGATCGATGATCGACTGATCCATGGCCCGGAGCGAGGCGGCCTGGTCGATGTCATCCTGCGGGATGAAGCCTTCGAGCCCGTAATCGACGCACTCGTCGGGCACCTCCACGCCGGGCACCTCGTACTCGCCCGGCTTCGAGCGCGACCCCACCTGCAGATCGGGGATGGTGAAGTTATTGCCGAGATCGAACTTGGTGTACTTGAACTTCTTGGTGCCCATGGGCGGCGTCATCGGCATGACGTCGTCGGCGATGAGGGTCTGGGCCGGGTTGCGGTACTGGATCGCGACCGAGGTCAGCTCGGGCGTGATCGGGAAGCTCGACCCGTTGGAGGCCGGGATGACGGCGCCCGAGACGGCGGAAATGAGCGACATGCGGGGTCTCCGTTACGCGAGGCTGTTGACGACGATGACGTCGATCACGTCACCGACATTGCCGGGGAAGAGCGCCTGGGCGCCGACGCGGGTGCCGGCGGCCGGCGCCGCACCGATGCCGACGCCGCGCCCCTCGGCATCGGCGGTGAGCAAGTCGCCGTCCTTGACGGTGGCGCCCAGCTCCAGCTTGGCCGGCCCGGCGACGATGACGTCGACGCGCTGGCCGGCCTGCGGGTTGTTGAAGAGCTGGGAGACGCCCGTGAGGCTGTCGGTGGCGGCGGCGGCCTGGATGGCGGTGCCCGATTGGGTGCCGGGCTTGACGAAGCGGCACTGGACGATCGCCGCCTGCGCGGTGCGGGCGCGGCTATGGCCGATGCTCATCGCCGAGCCCTCGTCACATGCGAGACCGCCTCGGCCGGCGAGACCGTCCGGCCGATCGCCTTCTGCTCGGCGATGTAGCGCTGCGACAGCGTCGTGATGCTGTTGGCATCCTCGGCGAAGTTCACGGGATCGAGCGCCGGCGCCACCTCACCGAAATGCACCAGGTTCGGCAGGCGGGCGAAGAGGCCGCTAAGGTAGTCCAACGGCGCCAGCTTGGCGGTCTTGCCGCCGGCTTCGGCGAACTCGATCACGTGGTCGCCGGCCGGCAGCGCTTCCATGAAGGCGATCAGGCCGGCCTTCTCACCCGAGGGCAGCTTGCGGCCGGCAACGAGACCGTCGACCAGGGTCACGATCTGGGCGGAGCGCACGGTACGCTGCAGCTCGGCGAAGGCGGCCTCGTTGGCTGCGTGCTTCTTTTCGTCGGCGGCGAGCTTGTCGGCACGCGCCCGCAGCTCGGCCTCGGTCGGCACGGCGCCGGCCGGGTTGGTCACGGTCATCCTGGGGTTCTCCGCATAGGAAGGGGTGGGGTCTGCCGGCGCCGGATCGCAATCGGGCTGGGCGGCGTCGAATTTGAGGCTGTCGATGGCGTCGCTCGGCAGCACCGCATCGGCCTTGTCCTGGCCGAACTGCGCGATGAAGAAATCCCGAAGCTTGCCGAACAGGCCGGCGACGGCCAGGCCCTGCCAGTCGGCGAAGTCGAGCGTGCCCTCGATCTCGCCGAACGCCACCGGCTTCAAGCCCTTCACCGCCGGAGCGGCGGCGCCGAGGAAGCCGACATGCTTCAGATACCAATGGCCGGGCTTGGGGTTGGCCGGGTGATCGGGCGGATAGAAGCTGGCGCTGCGCTGCTTGAAGCGGCCGGCCTGCACCAGTTCGCCAAAGGCCGTATCGACCTGCTGCGGCACCGCCACCAGACGGTCGCCAGCGAGCTTCAGCGACTGGACCCAGCCATAGGCCGGCGCGTCCATCGCCGGATGACCGACCACCAGCGGCGCCTCATGCAGCGCCGGATCATAGGCGGCGACGGCATCGGCCAGGTCGGTGGTGCTGAAGGCGATGGTGGCGCCGCTTACCGCGGTGTGGGTGCCGGCCTTGAAGATCTCGAATTGCTGCATGAGGTCCGCTCGACGCTGCCCGATGGTCGGGCTGATCGAGGCGGATTCTCAGGCGAATGGAGGCAAGAGATAAGGGTGCGGGATCGGGACCCTAGCGCCAAGAAATCAGGGACCTATGGCCGCACCAAGAACGGATGATCATCTTTGCCTGAAACATCGTCAGTAACGAGGGTGTAACGGGGCCTTGGCGTGCCATAGCCCAATATCGGGTATCTACGAGCCCCCATCCCTTAACAGAATGCCCGATCATCGTGCGCGTCGCCGACGTTACCCACCCTCGGTCCGTAAGAAATTTTGGGCGCTGCGATGACTTCGAAAGCTACCCTGCCGGCCGCTTCATAAAGTCCTCCAAGATACCCTTAACCACTCTCCACAAGTCTGAAGATGTATCACGCATTCTTTGCGTAATTCGGGCTTTGAAGGCGGACTCCGACATTCTCAAATCCGCAGCTTTATGCAAGTCCGATATCAATTTCTTCCCATCGCAGAGATCTCTCCACTTACTATCCCAAACCAAATGCAGAGCCTGCTTGCGCTCGTTAACGTTCTTCTCAAATTGAGCAATCCACGCATCCTTGGGGCTGTCTGGGATAGACGCACGAGCTGTAGAAATTCGATCGTAGAAGGCGCTTCCAAGCGATTCTAAATCTCCCATCTGTAAATCCTCTTTCGTAAGGCAAGGATTAAGATAACCATAGCTGTTAAAAGTGTCCCTCGCAGCCACTAGTAGCAACTGCTTCTGGGCGAGTTCTCGCGTTAATTTATGAGCTTCGCCCTCACTGCTGATCGGCCTTCTAGTAACGGACGAATCCTTCAGCAGGTCCGCAATTACATCTAGATCGATCATGTAGTTCTCGACACATCGCCGGGTCCACTGCATAACTCGAACTGCAGCCGAAGATTTTAGACCAGTTGGCTCTTCATCACGGTCAAAGATAAGGAATATGGGCGCGACCTTTTCCCCCCTACCTTCCATAGCTTGGAGATCAGCGATCGTTTTCTCTATTTCTCGTCGGCCGCCTCGATCTTTAACTTTGTATTTTCTGAAGATCTCAGGGAAACCACCTTCCAGAAAGGCTACATCGTCATCGCCTTCCACTAACACAGTTCCTTCGTAGAGAAGGCTTTCGCTAACTGACGTTCCGAGACGTTGGAGCGCGTCTGCGTATTCATCAAGAGCTCTCCTTCCTACTCGCGAGATGACCGAGGCTGACTTTAAGTGTAAAAGCGCGCAGTCCTCATTTCCAAACGCTCCCGAAAGTATTTCCGGAGAATGAGTGCACATGATAAACTGAATGTCTTTTGGTATGGCATACTGATTTATGATAAATGGTAGAACATCCTTTGCCACTGCGGGATTGAGATGTAGCTCTGGCTCATCAAATAAGGCTACACCCCCCTTTGCGATGGAGCGCGCCACAATCAAAAACGTTAGTGCGATATTTTTTTCGCCACTGCTCAAGCTGTCCAGTTCAATCAAGCGGCCTGTAGATATTTCTTCCGTAATGACCGAAAGCAACCCGAGTTCGTTTACGTTTATGAGCTTTATCTTGCGGCCGGCCAGTAATCCGGAGAATATTGTTTCGAATTCACCCTGAAGATCATCACGCTCAGTTCCAGTCACGACAAGTGAATTAATAATAAGGTTTTTTAGGCGAAGATATTTTAGTTGTGGCTGCGAGTTATGGGCCTCCATTTGTTGCTGCATATCGGGGCCTCCAAGTTGAAGATTTACCTCGCCCATTGGAAGCGCTCTATCAGCAGGGAAGAACGAGAAAAGCGAGATAGAGGGTGGGAGTCTTTGATCAAGGAAGGCAATCATTGCGCCGGCGAGCGGGTCAGATGCAATAATCTGTCCTGTAGCACCATTCATTGACACACCAAGTACTAGAGACTTATCAGACTCCAGCCGAGATAGGACCCCGCTAACTTCGATCGTAGTTGCTGTGATTGCCGTTTGGCCCTCAGAAGATTGCATAAACTGAAGCAAGATCGCTGGATTCGCAAAAGCTTGTCCGATCCTTGAAGCAACAACACTTTGTACCAGTGATGGCATGGAGGATCGCAAGATAGCAATCTCTTCATCGAGCAGGGCATAGGTACAACGGATCTCAACCGGCTGCGTGATTTCTCTCGCGAGGCTATTAAGGAATAACCTTTGTGGAAAATGTGGGGAAGCAGCGCCCAGCGAGATAAGGACTTGCTGCGTTTCATTTTGTGTCCGTGGGGCTAGTATGGCTTTCGCCAGACGTACAGCTTGCAGTATGGTTGTCTTACCCACCGCGTTCGGCCCGACGATAACGTTAACTCGGGAGCTGAGGGGGAAATCTATGTCTGTCAGCGCCCGAAGATTCCGAATCACTAGGTGAGCAAGATGCATGATAATCCTCCCGATTCTCCCATTCAGGCGCATTCCGGATTATAATACCACTGATAACTGCAATGTCGTCGAATGCGGTAGCTTGGGTTGTCATGGGGTGTGCATCAGCCATCCGGGCTCGGTCGTTTAGTAAGGCAGCCATGGACAAGTCAGCATCGCTTGTTGCTGCTTCGCTATCAGTCTCCTTGTTATTTAAGGGTGGCGATACGGCCCGCCACTTCCAGTGCCATCTTCCGATCTCCCGCCGAAACCCCCAAGAACGGCCGCGCCGGTATCGTCACCTTTCTGGCAAACGCGAGCTTGCCGCCGATCCTGAACACCAAAGCCGGATAGCGCTTCGGCACGATCACCCCGCCGAACTGATGGATCGCCGCATAGACCTTGTTGGTCCCGATCTCCAGCCGGTTGCCGGTCACGCGCGCATTGATCGAGCCCAGCAGCCCGCCGGCGACTCCGGCGCCCTGCAGGATCTTCAAGCCCCGCTTGCCCTGCTTGTATTCCGGGTTCAGCGGCTTCCAATGCGATCCGTCCGGCGCCGTCTCGCTATCGAATCGGGCGCGCGTCGATTTCAGCAGCGCCTGGCCGATATTCTTGAGGGCGACTCGAACGAGCCCACCATCCTTCTCGGCCAGGCGGGTGAGCGCCTCGCGGATCTCCTTGTCGGTGACGGTGATCCTGACGCCGACGCTACTGTTCACGGTCGCGCCCACAGCAAATGCCCGGCCCGCTGAGCCTGCAGCTGGTCGAGATCGTGCAGCACCGTCCAGGTATCGAGACTGCCGCCGCTCGCCTGCAGCACCATCGCGACCGTTTGCCGATCGGCAAACCGCAGCAGCTTGATCAGCCGCTGCCGCAACACAACCTTGCCCGTGCCCTTGTGCCGCTCGAACCGCAGCCAGATCTCGGCCGGGTCGCGCAGCAGCTCGGGCAGCAGCGGCACGAATCGCGCCTGGCCGGCCGGCAGGTGCGCGGCTAGTGCCGCGGCATCGATCTGCACGGTATCGCCGGTCGGCAATGGCAGTGCTGCGGTTGAGCCGCCGATCGCGCGCTCGATCGCCGCCTGCAGCCCGACCGGGGCCGACGCCGGCGACGCTGCGGCCTCATCCACCGGCAGCGCCTTCGGCCTGCCAGCGCTTGCCCAATCCCCCGGCGTCAAGCTCTCCCAGGCGGCCTCGCCCTCTGCGCGCCAGGCATCCATCTGCAGCTCGGCGAGCTTCTTGCCCGAGGCCGCCTCGCCGACGCTGTAGCCCCAGCCGGGATCGACGCCCTTGGGCACCTGAATGGTGACCGGCCCGGCCGAGGTGTTGAGGGTGGCCGGCCGCATGTCCGACGCCGGCGCCCGATCGGGACCGTTCTTGCCCAACGCCTTCAGCTCTCGTTCCGACAGCGGCTCGGCCGAGCATTGGCAGCCCCAGCCATTGGGCGGCATGTGCGTTGACCACCACGGATCGTCATGGCGCAGCACGAGCCCGTCCCAGGCCAGATGCTCCGGCCGGGGATGCTTGACGTTGTCGGAATGCCGGTAGCGCCAATAGGGATTGAGCCGGACCACGTCCGGGTCGGTCATCTGCGCATAACGGCCGGCGGCATAGGCGGTCGAGAGGTTGGTCTCGAAGATGGTGCGCGTCCGCCAGGCCCGGCCGCCCTTGTAGTCCCAGCCATAGCGCTGGACGATGTCGTCGAAGCCCTTGCGGAAGGTGTCGAGCGTGGTGCCGTCGGCGATGGCGCTGTCGATCGCCGTGCGGAAGTCGGCGAGCATGCCTTCCTTGGTGGCGCCGGCGACGGTGAAGGCGCGGGCATGGGCACCGCCGAGGACGTCGGCCCATTTGGCGGACGGGACGTTGACCTTCTGCCGGAAGAACTCGACCGCCTCCTGGAACGGCAGGGCGGCGTATTCCGGCGTTACCGGCTCATCGGCCACGGCCGGCCTCGTAACGGCCGGCGAGATCGCCGACCTGCAGCGCCTCGCTCATGACCTCGGCGAACATCGCGCCGGACATCGACGGGTACAGCTCGATCAGCCGGTCGCGCAGCTCCTCGATCGAGCCGGCCTGGCCCATGAGCTGGCGGACCTGGCCGACCCAGCCGTCGATGGTCGAGCGCACCTGGTCGGTGCCGCGCTGGGCGAAGGCCGAGACGGCGAGCACGCCCGGTGGGGTGCTGCCTTCGGCGAAGGATGCCGGCGCAGGACTATCCTGCGCGAACGGATCGGGTGCCGGCGGCGCTGCCGCCTCGACCCATTCGCCGCCATACTTCTCCTGCACATAGGCCAAGGTCGGCTTGTAGCCCCAGGTACGGATCTTGTCGTCGATCGCCGCCCGTGCCGTCAGATCCTCCTCGGCATCGATCAGCCATCGGAGCGTCGGCGGCCGAGCGGCCGGCAAATTCAGCTCGACGATCCATTTGACCAGCGTGCCGTTGAGTGTCTCAGCCAAGTCGCCGGCGTCGGACTTCGCCAGTTCAAGCCGGTCGTCGGTGTCGGCATCGGCGCCGCTGGCGCCGTCGAGCCCGCCCGAGGCGGCGGTGAAGGTGGCGCCGAGCACGATCTCGGTGATGTCGTCGTTCTGGCTGTCCTTGAAGGCGGCATAGGTGTCGCCGGCACCGCGCCCTTCCGCCTCGAGCAACTCGATTTCGGTGTTACTGTCGGTGATGATCGCCGTCTCGAGCGCCACCGCCGAGCAGGAGGCGAGCAGCGCTTCCTTGGTCTGCTCGCTGGCTTCCGGGTCATGCTTGCCATGGACGGTCGGGCTCGCGAACTTCTCGTTATGGATCAGCCAGCTCGCCTCGTTCTGGCGCTTGAACAGCCATTTCCAGAACAGCATGCGGCCGAGACCGCGGCCATAGGGGTCGCCGTCATGGCGGTCGAAGCTGTGCACGATGAACTTGCGGTCGGGCACCGGCAGACCAAGCAGCAGGTTCTGCCAGTCGATCAGGCGCAGCGAGTAATCCTCGCCGAAGCGGAAGCGGCGCTGATCGCGGCGATAGGCGCCGGTTGGCATGATCTCGCCATCGACCACGCTCCACATGATCTCGTCGACGGCGAAGCCCTTCATGACCGCGTCGAGCAGATCCTTCACCACGCGCTGGAACGGAAAGAGCTTCAAGGCCCGCTCGACCAGCTCCTTCGCCGCGACGTCGACCGGATCTTCCGAGGCGGCATCGAGCTGGATGGGATAGGCCGCGAGCGCCCCTTTGCGCTTCTGCAGCATGGCGTAGACGCGCGGATCTTCCTCGGCCCGCTCATAGATCTGGTAGTCCCAGCCGCCGCCGCGCGTGCGCAGGGTCGGGTCGAACGGATAGAGGATGCCGGCGAACGGCCGCACATAAACGTTGCGCAGCACATTCGCGACTTCGGCGCCGAGCACGCCGGGCGCCGTCCGCGCCGATGATTCGGGCTTCGGGGCTTCGTCGGCCATCGCTATCTCCGCATCAGGTAATCGTCGAGGTTGGTGGTCGCCCTTCGCACGCCGGACGTCTTGACCTGCATGCGATGGATCGGCCGGCCGGCGGCGGTGAGCGCCAGGAAGATCGACCAGGCGCGGTCGGCATGGCTGTCGGCGGTGCCGTCATCATCCTCGGCGACGAAGCGCGGCAGCCCGGTCGGGCCGGAGACCTTCTTCAAGAGGTGCAGATCCTTGCGGAGCTTCACGTCGCCCATCGGGATGCGGATCGTGCGGTCCTCGAACGCCTCCTTGCCCAAGGTCGCCATGGTGAGCTTGCTGGCCTGGGTGAAGGTAATGCCCTCGATCCGGCGCTGGCCGTGCCGGGCCTTGGCATCCTCGACCGGCTTCATGCCCATGCCGGTCTCGTCCATGCAGGCGCGGGCGACATTGTAGGTTGCCATGAGCCGGTCCAGCTCCTCGTCCTGGCGGGCGAACGAGGCGCCCTTGAGGATGGCGAGCTCGCGCAGCCAATGGACATCGCCGACCGGCTCGATCACGGCCCCGACCCAGAGATCCTTCTTGCGGCCGATATCATTGCCGAGGAAGCACGGGCCGCCGCGATAGAGATCCGGCCGGCCGGCCTCGTCATGCTCGACCGAGGAGATCAGGTCATAGGGCAGCCAGGCGCTCGCCTCGTCGAGCCAGTGCAGCTCGAACTCCTGCGCCCAGCCATCCTCGTCGGCGAGGCCGGCGCGCAGCTCGTCGATATCGCGCGGCAGGCCCTCGGCGACGGCGCGATAGATATCGACGGTATGGCGCGACCAGATGCCGTCGGCCGCGGTCATCAGCTCGTAGAACTTGTTGCCTTTGCCGTTCGGCGTCGAGGTGACGATGATCCGGAAGCCGGCCGAGATGACCGGGAACAGCGCCTTCCAGATCTCGCGGCTGTCGCGGTGGAAGGCGAACTCGTCGAGGAAGACATTGGCGCTGAAGCCGCGCGCCGTGTCGGGATTGGCCGGCAGCGCGGTAACGCGCGAGCCGCCGGGGAAGACGATCTCCAGCGCCTTGTAGGCGACGTCGTTCGCCTTCCAATCATACTCCAGCTCCTCGACCGCGAGACCGTATGCCTGGGCGTGGAGCTTCAGCCCTTCGATCGCCTCCTTGGCCTGGCGCTCGCCGCGCGAGAGGATGACCCAGCGCGCGCGGCGGCCTTCGGCCTCGGCCGCATAGCAATCGTCGGCGATCTCCAGCGTGGTGGTGAAGGTCTTGCCGGTCTGGCGCGCGAACATCCCGATCTTGAACCGGGACTTGTCGAGCATCCAATCGATCTGATAGCGGCAGAGCGGCACAGCGGCCTTGGCGGCCTGCCGTTCCTGCTTACGCCGAACCTGTCGGCTGGGTGCGCGTGTCATCCCGGCAGCCCGTAGATCTCCGTGCGCACGCGCTTCAGCGTCTCGGGATCGAAGCCGCGCTTGCTGCCGCCCTTGCTCGCCTCGCGGTCCATGGCGTCGAGCTTGGCCTTCTGCTCGGCCGCGATCTCGCGCCGGACCTTGATGACCAGGTCGGCATCGGTCTTCGACGCGCTCGCCAGCGACGCGATCGAGCGCGACAGCAGCATGACGCTCTCGGGATCGAGCTGCACCGGCGTGCCGTCATCGCCGACGAAGAGATCCATGATCACCGCATGCATCAGCTCGATATTGACGCGCGCCTGCTTGCTCTCGGGCGCATCGCCGAGACGCCGGACCAGCACGTCGGCGACCTCGCGCGATCGGCGCAGCTTGTCGGCGATCTGGTCGAGATCCTTGACGTGGCGGCCCAAGGCCGAGCGCGACACGTCGGCGCCCAGCTCGCGCAGCTTGGCCAGGATCTCGTCGATGGTGACGCCCTGGTCGCGCAGATCGGCGATGGCCTGGCGCAGCTCGGGCGCGAGCTTGTCGATGGTGGAGGCACGCGGCATGGCTCAGGGCGTCGGCCGCTTGACGCCGGGCACCGTGACGCGCCCGTCTTGCACGTCGAGACCGCGCTCGGTCAGCGTCGCCACGACGATGCTCTTCATTCCGGCCTCGACCGTCTCGGTCGTGACCAAGCGCTGCTCGGCCAGCCAGGCCAGCTCGGTCGCAACCAGGTCGCGCGAGATCCGGTGGCCCAGCTCGGCCAGGCCGGTGGCGATGATGCTGCTGTTGGCGGCCGAGCCCGGCGATTGCGCCAGCAGGCGGAGGATGACCAGGCGGCGATCGGCCTGGAGCAGATCGGCGAAGCTCATGAGCGGTCCCGCAGCAAATGTTCCTGGATGAGGTCGAGCGGCTTCTCGATGCGGGCGACCAGGTCGCGGATGCCGCCGACCTCGGCCGCGAGCGCCCGCCGGTCGCCGTCGGCCCGCTCGACCGCCATCAGCACGCGGTTGACATCCTCGCGCGTGGCGACGCCGGCGAGCTGGGCTTCGAGCGCCTCGGTGCGCTTGCCGAGCGCCAGCAGCGAGCGTTTGGTGTCACTGAGATCGGCCTTGGTGGCATAGCCGTTCCTGAGATAGAGCCGGCCGACGAAGCTGCCGATGCCGATCAGCCCGGCCAGGATCGGCACGATCGCCGCCCAATCATGGATATTGGCGAGGTTCATGAGGCCGTCTTTCCTGGCGGTCTTGGCAGTCGCGGCAGAAGATCGCCGCCGGCAGCGCCTTCAGCCGCTCGATCGGGATCTCGTCGCCGCAGGCGAGGCAATCGCGCGGCAGCTCGGGCGCAGGGACGACAGCGCCGTGCGCCCGGCGTGCCCAGCTGGCGAGCGCGTCGGCGCGGAACTCCTCGTCCCGCGCCTGCGCCTTATCGATCTCGTCGGCCACTTACTGGCTGGCGATCTGAGCCGCGATCTGGACGCCGGCCGCCTCGATCTTGCTGACGGCATCCTTGAGATCGGTCGGGGCCGGGCCGGCGCACAGCGCGTCGACGCCGGCCTTGGCATCCTGCTCCGTGGTGACGAGGCCGTCCGGGATCTTGCCCGTCGCCTCCGCGATCTTGAAGGCGGCGTCGAGCGCGTCGGCCGTCCAGCAGGCATTGTCGAACGCCTGCTGATCCGCGGACGGCGCCGCGGCGGTGGTCGAGCCGGCCGCCGTGCCCGAGGCCGTGTCGGTGGCGCTCGGCGTCGAGCCGAGGCAGCCGACCAGCGGCAGGGTGGCGAGCGCCAGCGCCAGGCCGGCCGCGACGGTTCCGGCGATCGAGCCGGTCGGCGCCGAGGCCGGGGCGACTGGCGCCGGCGGTTCGGCCAGGCCCAGCATCATCTTGAGCTTGGCGGCGACGCCGTCCGGCGTCAGGCCCAACGCATCGAGCGCGTTCGGCACCTGGAGCGCCACCATCTGCGCCGCCTCGGCGATGACCTGGTCGCGGATCTGCAGCTTGGCGGCGGGATCGGCGACGGCGGCGAGCTTGGCCTGGACATAGCTGGTGGCGAGCTGGACGGCATCGTCGATGGCGGTGCCGTGCAGATCCTGGAGCTGCGAGCCGCTCCAGCGCTCCAGCACCGACACGGCGCGATGGGCGGCCCAGGAGACGACGACGCCGAAGGCGGCGAGCGCCACGCCGGAAACGGAGGTGACCACGCCGCTCACATCGACGGTGGCGGCGCAGGCGGGGGCGACAGAGGCAACAAGGCAGGCAGGCGCGAGCGCCGCCTGCCACAGGCGGTTAGACATTGACCGGGTCTCCGATGTAGGTCGAGAAGGAGCGGACGAACTCGTCCGCGGCGCCGGCACCGCCGGCGGTGTTGTAGTGCGCCTTCCAAAAGGCGCCCAAGAGCGCGGGATCGGACGTGCCCGGCAGCGGCGCCGGGGCGCGCAGATAGATCAGCCGGGCGATGGCGCAGGCGTAGCGCAGGTTCCAGGCGAGCTGATCGTCGCGGTCGGTGCCGGGCACCGCGAGCGCTGCGAGTCGGGCGCGCAGATCCGGGCGGAAGGCCACGAAGTTGGTGAGCACGTCACGGTGCGTCGTGGGTTCGATCTGCCAGAAGCCGAGCGCGGGGCCGCTCGGGTATTGCCGCAGGAACCGGCCGCCGCTCTCCTGTGCGGCCGTGCCGAGCAGCAGGTTGATGACGGTCGGCCCGTCGCCGAGTTCGAGCAGGCCGAGGGCGGGGCGGATGACCTGCTCGCGCAGCTGGGCGAAGAAGATCCGGGATGGGGGTGCGGTGTCCATGGCCGCAAGCATCGCTGCGGCGGGATGGGGAAATAAGGGGACGGGATCAGGGCCCCAAAGACAGCTTCAGGCCACGCCGGCGGCCGAATGCAAGACGGACCCACCTTGAAGCGGGGTTCTCCGGCCCATAGCGATACGAACAGTCAGATCTGCGCCGAGAAGAGCAGGAAAGGCAGCGGAAGTCACGCACCCGCCGTATAGGCGGTTTCGAGCAACAAGCGGGCACTAACGCCAATGCCAACGGCCCCGGCAAGGAATAGGTGAGGTCGAGGGAAAGAAGGTTCACCACTCGGCCGAGCGTGCCGGAAAGATCTATTAAAGCAGGCTACCCTCTACACGGGGCGCCTCACAAAGACTAATAATAATAATTTTTAATCGGACTGACCTATTCCGCAGATCAAACAAATACGACCATACTCTACGTCATCGCACAACACGGACGATTTACATTCCTTGTCCATGCATTGGCCACGGAATATCTTAATACTTCTTGCGCACAAAGCACATTTAACAGCTGACGAAGAAGGATCTTTGCCGTCGAACTGAGCAAAATGCTGATGCAGATCGTTCCAAATATCTGAATCACACTCCTTCATACAGTGGGTGCACATATAGGTACGCCGACGGCGGTCCAGCCCAAAATATTCTCGAAGGGCTTTGCTCGAAAGGTAATGAAATACAATCTCAAATTCTTGAAGAACCCTGCCAAACCGACTGCCCGAGTCGGTACTGAAAGCCGCTTCGATTTCATCCTTTTGACAATACTCTACCCGGTGCCCAAACCACTCTTGCTCGCGATGCATTGTGCGAACTGTGAGGAGAATTTTCTCAATGAGATCTGTTGGCTTTAATACTTCTGAGATTGGGACTACCGAATGAATGAAGACGTTTCTCTGCCGCCGAATCGAGTTCCAAAATCCTTCAAATTTGTCGTCGAGACGTTCAGAGCAGACGGTGTTGTGGACTTTCAGCAAGTCTGCAGCATCAAGGCTGCGGAAGGCTGAAAATGACACATCCTGCTGAGCACTTTTGGTCGGATAATCACGAGCGTCACGAGCGATCAGAAGAAATGGTGAGATTTCGGCAATCTGTCCCTTAAGCGCCATCTCAATTGCTTGTTGGATAAGAGAAAGTGCGTTCGCAAGCGCTGGCTGGGATCGGCGCCAGTATTGTTGTTCGGCAACCTCCCTTTCCTGCGGGCTCCATGTGGTATCTGGGCCACCGATAGTGCGGAGGGTTCCATCAATCCCGGGTATATGTTGGACGGGCGTATCAACAGGATGAATGATGTCGGAAAAACTATATGCTTCAAGAGAAGCGATGGCAATATACCATGCCAGATTCAATAAATTTAAACTTGTTTTCTTGAAGTCTGCGGACCCTGGAATCTCGACTATCATGCCTAGTTATCCTGAAAGCAGGGTGTCAAATGGGGTTACATTCGGATATGAAGCGCCGTGTCATGATTCAACAAAAATGCCTGAAATATAAGAACCGCTTTCAGTATATTTCATACTCGGACCATATAGTCCTTCGTCGTCAAGCCTGGATTGGGCCATCATTCTCGTTGGTAAATTACTTTAACTTGCCGCACCTTCTGCCATCCATATATCATAGGCAGCTCGCGCTGGTGTGGGTATGCTCTTTGTATCGAGCAATCTGATCAGATTAATGAAACGGGTTCGGCAGCCTCCATAAGCGTGGACTCGCTTTGCTACCACATTTTGTTGGGCGGGAAGCCCGAGCATAATCAGGATTTCCGCGGGTGAAAACGATCGGATCAATTTCTCATAGGTCGGCATCGCCGCATGAGACACACCATATTGATTGCCGGCCGCGCAGGTAACGACTGCATCTACAAATTCGTGTTGTGCTGAATCAGGCACACGATTTTGTGCCACCAATCCAGCAAGACGTTCAGCAAATGGGGGTTCGTTATAGAAATTGTTGAAGCCGGCATGGATCGAGAGAAGGTTCTTAGTCGCTGACACGATAACGCTATGCAACTCCGTATCGCCGAGCTGTGCCAGGAAACCAAGCCGTTCAAAAAACTGCTGGGAAGCTCTATGTCGTGGTTCATCCCCGGCTGCGCGATAGTCCTGGTGGCGGCTGACCAAATCTGATTGGGCCTTTGGGGTCATTATTGAACTAAATGCTTCACAGATCCTCAGAGCATTGACCCGCGCCTCCTCACCAGAACTGGGATCGCAATATATACCATGTAATGTCCCGAACAAAAGCTCCCGCTGCGCATCAAAAGTGTCGGCCACCCGGCTTCGCCAAGTTTCAAATTGTACATCATTAAATCTGCCGCTTTTTATCGCGGAAATAAAAGCCTGGATATCAACGCCGCGTGGGTTGCGTTCGTTAGCAAGAGCGTGCCGACCAATTCGGTTCAGAAAATTTACGAACTCGTCCTCGTCGAGCACGCCAACGGAGGGATGTGCCGCCGAAAAGTTATTCCGAATGTCGCGACACTGATCGAGCAGAAAGTAACCGTCCTCAGATATCAAATTAAGCTTTAAGCAAAGCTGCAGCAGCTCAGCGTCTTTAAGGTCAATGAGAACGTTTTCATCGAACGATCTTCCAGTTATCTGAGGTACAACCGTTAATCCAAAGCGTCGAACTTTATCCCGTAGCTCAATAATTGCGGCATTCCAAGCGTAGTTGACCGCACTGTCGAATAATCCAGTTGCCACCGCCACACACATCCGGACAAGTGTCTCGCTCCGTTGCTCTATTGGAACTCGCGAAAGCAAGCGTGGTAGATTGGACCAAGCGTGCTCGATTTGATCGTCACCAGCCAGGATCGAGCGTTCGACGCCCAGAGCTGCTGTGAGAGCCGTTAGCATTGGGCCGGTAGTCGTAGCCACCGATGGAAGCGAAATAGCTGAGGGCGCAGATAGCGCAGAAGGCACACTTGGCGATGACGGCATTTAATATGCTCCCCCCGGCGGGCACACCCGCCGAACGTATGATAGGTCGGAGCTTACTGCAATGAGGATCAACTATCTGGGGTTGGGAGGCCCCCGGAAGCTATTCAACTGACGCAGTTTAGGCGACCCATTTATCGCCGATCAGCTGGCTAGGCGTAGGTGTACCGCATCCCGCCCGGCGCTGGCGGAAACCCGAAATCCCTCTGTACTGCTTCCGTTTTCATCCGGCCGGCCGAGCGGGCCCGCCCTTTGACTCGGTAATGCAGACCAATCACCAGTACCAGTTCGTCCAGCTCGATTCCCTGGGGATCAAACCCTTCCAACAGCTCTGCAACGCGCTTTCTATTCACCTTAAGCAATTCGGCGATCTCCTGATGGCTGAGCCTGAGCACTCGGAGTGCCCGTGCGTCGAGCCAGCGCAAATAATGCCGTGCCGCCGGGATCTCGAACTTCTCGCCGCCTAGCTCCCGGCAGAGTCGGGTGGCCGCCTTGAGCCCAATTCGGCGCGCCAATCTGTGATCGGCCGCCATCTTCCGCGGGAAGTAGAGCCTCCCGCCACCCCATTCCCGCGCGATCGAAACGGCGATCGACACGGTGGTGAGCCGGGCGATCTCCTGCAGCAGCTCGGGCAGCATGCCGGCGCGCAGCTCCAGCTTAGCCATCGGCGTCCCTCTCAGGCTGCCCGCGCGCGACTCGGCGCACCCATTTGCCGAGTCGCTTCACCGCCTCCTGGGCCGCCTCGACCTCCAGCCAGCCCGGATCACTGACCGGCCAGCCCTGCTTATGCAGCCAGGTATGAAGCGCGGCGAATATCCCATGCTTGAACACGCCGAGCTGGATCAGCCTTTCCCATTGCGCCCGGATCAGGACCGGCTCGTACCGCCCCTTGCACGGCCCTTCCATGCGCGACGGTTCGGGATGGTAGCCGACGCGCTCGCACCAGCCCTTGAGCGCCTCGGTCGCCCGGTTCAGATCCGCAGCAGAATTCCACCGCAGCGCCTCGATGCCGGTCTGGCGCATGACGAAGGCAGCGAGCGCGGCATCGTCCGGCCGCTCGACCTGCCCGAGCTGCCAGAGCGACAGCCACAGCGCCCGGAGCTTCGCCGCCTGGCGCCGCGCGTCGGTGCCGCGCGCGCTCGGCGCGTTCTTGGTGCCGGCACCGCAGCGGCGCAGATGGTCGAGCAGCTCGCCGCGTTCCTTCGGCGTCAGCTCGCCGGCGCTTCGCGTCCGCTCGCCCGAGTGTCGGCGCACGAGCGCGCGATAGTCATCCTCGGCGAGGCCGAGCTGCTTGCGGCCGGCATGGATGGCGGCGAGCTGCCGGTTGCGCAGCAGGTCGGTCGCGGGCGCGGTCATCGCGGTGCCTCGGGAGCACCGAGCACGTCGAGCCGGATGCCCCGGCCGGGCAGGACCACGATCTCGATCACCCAAGCCTGGCCGCCACCCAGCTCGGGCCGCTGCGACAGGATGCGGGCGGCGACCAGGTGGATCAGGTCGGCGGTCGGAATGAACTCGGAATGCAAGGGCTTCATGGGTTTCCTCTCAACGCTCGTCATCGCCATTGACCAGGCACACCACGTCGCGCCAATCGACGCCGGCGGAACGCGCGGCGCCGATCGCGGCGGCGAGCCGCTCGAAGGCGGTCTCGCGGGACGGTGGCGGGATATCGAGATGGCCGGCGCCGGCGAGCACGACGACGCGGCCGACCGCCAGCTCCAGCCGGCAGCGCGCTTGCCGTGCCCGGCCCGGCAGTGCGCGCATGACGATGCTGGCCGCCAGGGTCAGCTCCAGCACGGCGGCATCGGTGGCCTGGCGGCGGCTCATCACGCCCGTCCGGCCGCCGGCTGGGTCATGAGCCCCTTGGCGGCGAAGCCTGCCTCCAGCTCGGGCAGCTCGCGCAACACCAGCTCCAGCATGCGCCGCACGGCCGTGCCTCGGCCGAGGGCGAGCGAGCCGTTGAGGTAGACGGTGATGAGCGCGCTCAAGACGGCATTGTCGCCATGGACCGGCCGAAGCTGCTCGGCCAGATCCCAGACCGCCTGGACCGAGGCGGTATGAGCGGGCGACATCGGGTTCGAGGCGTCGCGGATCTCGGGCATCACGCCGCCTCCCTGGCCTTGGTCGGCTTGAAGGTCAGCTCCTTGTCGAGATCGAGCGGCTGGAAGAACAGGCTCTCGACCTGGCGGATGGCGATGCCGTCGATCGTCTCGGCGACGGTGGGCTCGGCCAGCAGCGCCGCCTTGTCGATCTCGACGGTCTCGCGCAGGAAGCGGCCGAGCCCGTCACGGTCGAGGCGCTGGATCAGATCCTGCTCGTCGGCCGAGATCTCGATCGCGGGATTGCTCAGGCGCCAGCCGATGACACCGGCGGCGATGGCGACGCTCTTGCGATCCTTGGGCAGCAGCTCGGCCCGATGCGCCTCGGCGAAGGCGGCGACCGCCGACCACAGCGCCTCGGCTTCCTTCATCGACTCGGCCGCCGCCTGCTTGGCCTTGAGCTTGGTTTGGGCGATGGCATCGGCGGCCTCGTCGGCGATCCGCTCGATCTTCCGCTTGGTCTCGGCCAGCCTGACGGCCAGCGCCTCGAACTCGTCGCGGCTTTGCGGCACCGGCACCGCCGGTCGCTTGATGCGGGACACTCTTACCTCCTCAACAGATGCAGGAAACGGCGCCACAGGTTCGGACGCCGGGACCGGGGGCCGGTGACGGCGCCGGTGGTGGCGAGACGGGCGAGGCTCATGCCGCGCGCCGGTCATGAGAGCAGCCGAGCCGGCGCCAGGTGCAGGACAGGGCGAGGGTGGCGTCGTGCCAGCTCGGCTCCTTGGCCGCCGGCCAGAACACGCCGAAGGCGGCCATGGTCTCGCGCGGGGTCAGCTGCTGGGCCGCGGACCACAGCACATGCTCGATCGCGATGTCGGCGCCGGTCGGCGCGACCGGTCTCACGCCGCGTCCCCATCGGGCCGGGATTTGTGCTGCCGGCCGCGCGGGCGCAGCAGCGTGACGTTGCCCTCGATCCGCGGCAGCGGGCGCAGCGAGGCGCGCTGCTCGACGATGCGCATCCGCGCCGCCAGCTCGCGCAGCAGCCGGACGAAGCCTTCGCCGTCGAGGATGTCCATATAGATGC
The DNA here is from genome assembly GCA_035539155.1 of Aliidongia sp. Classification (GTDB taxonomy): domain Bacteria; phylum Pseudomonadota; class Alphaproteobacteria; order ATCC43930; family CGMCC-115725; genus JAXDMU01. Next base: position 47,305 of record DATLIZ010000024.1, read on the forward strand.
CCTGGTCGTCGCGCAGGCAGTCGCGGGCGTGCTCGGCCATCTCGGTCAATGCCTGCGACGGCAGCATGCCGGGCGGATAGCGGAGGAAGCTCATGATGCCCTCTCGGCGCGGCGGGAATGCGGGCAGCCGGCGCGGCAGGCCCGGTAGAGCGCGATGCGCTGCGGGTTGCTGGCGCTGAAGGGCGCCGCCTGATGAGCAGCGCAATCCTCGCCGGCGATCTCGCCCAGCACCGGGCAGGCGACCTGATCGAGCCGGGTCATGACCGCGCGTTCGAGCGCTGTGGTCGAGCGGTCGCCATACTTGCCCGCGAGCACCAAGGAGATCGCGGTGCGGCTGTAGCCGAGCTGGTCGGCTACGGCCTTGATCGTGCCGAGGCGCGCCACGGCGCCGCGCAGCAGGGCAAGCCAGGCCGGTTCGCTCACGGCACTCATTCCGCCGGCTCATCGTGCCAGACGATCTGGCGCAGGTTCGGGTCGAACACCGATTTGAGGCGCTGCACCATCGGCGGTTTGGGGCCGGTGTTGCGCACCAGCCGGTAACGCGCCTGCCGGCGCTTGGTCGCCGGCACGATGATGCGCAGATAGTCCGCGCGCAGCAGATGCTTGACGTAGTCCCGCGCATCCTCGTCGGCGACCGGATGCGCCTCGGTCGAGGCGGCGACCGCCAGCTCGCGCGGCGTGAACTCCGCGAGCAGCTTCATGGTCCGCCACATTTGCTCGCGGGGCAGGCCCTGGGTGCAGAGCGAGCCGTCGCGGCGGACGCGCGGCGCCTCGACGCCGATATCCTGGACCAGCTCATAGACGGTCGGCACCTTCTGGCCCGAGCCAGGCTTGAAGAACATGCGATCGACCGGCTCGGTCGTTCCGACCGCGGCGAGGAAGCCGCCACGAGCCAGGCTCTCGACGAAGGTCCGGGCCGTATCGCGAACCGCGTTGGTCTCGTTCGTGATCGAGGTGACCGTGAAGCGGCGCAGCCTGCGCATCGCCTCCCACATCGCCTGGCGCGAGCCCGGATGCCGGGCGGCGGCGACCAGATGCACGGGCTTGCGGCCGGGATGCTTGACCATCACGCGGCCCGCCGCGAGGCCGGCGCGTTGCCGGTGAAGAACTCGATTTGGAATTCGGCCCGGCCGATGCGGGCGAGGCCGCCGGTCTCGGCATGCTCGCGCACCCGGTCGAGGTTGACGCAGATCCGGCGTACCGAGCCGCCCGAGGCGTCATGCAGCGGCGCCAGCAGATCGTCCGCCACCTCGATGCCGCGGCAATAGAGCTGCGCCAGGTGGCGGGCATCGCCGAGCGAGGCCGGCTGCGCCGGCACCCAATCGAGCATGCGGCCATGGACACGCTCCCAGCGCTTCAGCATGGACGGCAAGCCTTCCTCGCCGACCAGGATGATCGCGGCCTGGCTCGACTCATAGATGTCGCGGACCACCTCGATCATGCCCTTGGCAACGAGGAAGTCGGCCTCGTCGATGATCAGCGGCCGGCGCGAGAGCGAGAGCTGCTGGCCGATCTGGTCCATCATGTCGGGGATGGTCGCGGCCGGCTGCACGCCCATCTCGGCCAGGATCGACTGGCACAGCTTCTTGCGCGTCCAGACCGATTTGACCTGGACGTGATAGGCGCGGTGCTTGTTGGCGGCGTAGATCGCGGCGAAGGTCTTGCCGTAGCCGGAAAACCCGTGGAACGTCGCCATGCCGGGCAATCCTGGCGTGCGGTTGACGACGCGGTCGACCAGCTCGGCGAAGGCGGCGACATTGCGCAAGGGGGCGATGGTGTTGACGGGCCGAAGCTCGTTGGCCATGGTGTGCGTACTCCCTAAACGGAACCTGACGCCGCGGCCCGCAAGGGCGGCGGCGCCTTTCTCATGCGGTCAGGATCGCGTCGCCGTAATCGGCCAGCATGGCCTTGCGAGCGCGGTATGGCGGGGTGTTGCGGTAACGGTCGAGCCACAGCCGGTCGGGCTCGGTAACGGCCTCGCCGGCGGCGATCCGGCGTTCGATATCGATGGCGCGGGCGAAGTGGGTCTCGGCCGAGGGGATCGGAATGACGGGCGCGGGCGCCATGAGATCGGCCTCGATCTCGGCCTGCTTGGCGGCGCGGCGCGAGACGATGTCGGCCGCAGCCGCCACTTCCTGCCGGTCGTTCGCGCGGGCGGCCGAGGCCGCCGCCGCCAGATCCGGCGTGGTGTAGCTCTCGCTCCGGGCCGGGAAGGCGACGAGCTTGCCCGCGGTCGTGGCGCGCGCCTGCAGGATCTCGTCGACGATGGCGCCGGTGTTGGCGCGCTTGGCCGCGTCCTTGAGCGCCTTCTTCTGCTCGGCGATCGAGCGTTTCTGGTGCGCCTTGCGCTGGGCGGCCAGCTCCTGCCGGCTGACGCCGGTGCGCTCGGGGCAGATCGCCTTGGCGATGAACTTGCCGTCGAGATCGAACACATAGATCTCGCCGATATCGGCCTCGTCGAGCAGCACGCGGACATCCTGGCCTTCGAGCCCGCCCAGCTCGGGCGCCTCGAACCAGGCGCGGTCGAGCTTGATGCCCTTCTTGCCGATGGTGCGCAGCCCGTCGCCGCCCGGCGCCGGTGCCAGCAGCACGTCGAGCGCGCGCTCGTCGGTAATGCGCTGGATCGGCTGCGCCCAGGCCGCCGCAGTCTCGAACGGCGAGCTGCCGCTGAGGCCGCCATGCGGCTCGATGCCGTAGACCCGGTCGGTCCATTGATCGCAGAAGAGCTGCAGCTCCTCCGGCGTCATGCGCAGCTCGACCGGGCTGCCGCCGGATTTCATGAGGCGCTGGGCGAAGCTGCGCCGCGCCTCGATCTCCTTGCGCTGGGCCACGTCGTGGCCGACGAAGCCGGGCAGCAGCTCGACCAGGTCGCGGCAGAAGGTGCCGAAGGCGCGCTCGATGAAGGGCTTATGTTCGGGCGTGAAGGGCGGCGCGATGTTGTGGTCGATGCCGAGGCCGGCGACGATGCGCACGACATGGTTCGAGACATAGTCCGAGCCATTGTCGGTGCCGAGCTGCTCGGGCACGCCCCAATCGACCAGCGCCCGGCGCAACACCGAGGCGACCGCGGCCGAGCTGCTGCTGCGCGACACCTGCAGCTTCAAGCGCCTTGAATAGACGTCGATGAGCCCGACCACGACATGGCGGGTGCCGTCCGCGAGCAGCAGATCGGCCTTGGTGCTGTCCGCCTCCCAGCGCTGGTTAAGCCGCAGGATCTTGGCCGCGGCGTCGCCGCCGGCGGCCTGGTAGCGCGAGCGCCAGGCGTCGGGGCTGTTCATCGCGGTGAAGAGCTGCTGGTTATCAGCCTTCCAGTCGGCGAGCCAGCGCTGCAGCGTCCGGTAGCTCGGCTGCAGCGCTTCGACGAAGCGGGCGCGGATGCCCTTCATCACATGCTCGGCCGAGGCGTGCGGATGCTCGACCAGCATGCCGAGCACGAACTCGCGCAGCTCCGGTGTGCGGTCGATGATGCCCTGGCCGCGGCGGTGCTCGCCCTGGCGGCCGGCGAGCCGGGCAAGACCCTGTTCCTGCAGCGCCTTGGTCCAATTGTCGATGCTGTTGGCGCAGAGCGACTGACGCGCCTCGCGCACCCAGGCCGGCACCTCGATGCCGCCGTCATTGTATTGGTGCGCGAACAGCTCCTGGCCGCGCTTCTTCGGCAGGCCCGAGGTCGAGACGTAGCGCCGCGCCAGCTCGACCAGGACCGCGCGCGCCTCGGCCTTGCGCTGGCGCGGCTCGGGCAGGCGCATGAACTGCGCAAGGCCCAGCTGGCGGGCCGCCGTGGCCGCCCGGTCGTCGAGGGTCGCGGCGAGCTTGAGCCGGGCGGCGGACGCGGTGCCGGCCGCGAGCGCTGCGGCGCTCGATGCTTCCTCTTTCGCCAGCATGGCCATGACCGCGGTGCGGATCTCGGCTGGCAGGCTCTGCACCGTGTAGAGATGCTGCCGGCCGCCGCGGACGGCGCCGGTAACGTGCGGCCAGCTCTCGCGTTCGGCCCGGCGAACGATACTCGTGCGATGGACACCCATCGCGGTCGCGACCGTCTCGGCCGTCACCTGCGCGCTCATTTGCGCGGCGCCTTCCATTGCCGCCGCGCGAGCTGCGCCTGGGACCGCAGTTCATCGGCGCGGGCCGCCAGCGCCTCGGCCTGTTCGGCCTTGATCTCGGCTTCGATCGCCGGCAGGTAACGGGCCGGAATGACGGCTTGATCGAGCGGCTCGATCAACACCTGAAGCGCCCGCATATCGCCGGTGACATGGGCGAGCGCCACCAGCCGGATCGCCGAGATCGTATGTTCTTCGCGCGCCTGGCTGGCATAGCCGTCGAGGCTGGATCTGGCGACTTCCTCGCCGAGAAACTCGCCCATGCGTTCCGCAACCAGCTCCCGCGGCAGATCGCAATCGCGCAGCACGAGGGCGACCGCTCGCGAGATCCGGCCGCGCAGGCTGCCGGCGCGGACCAGCTCGGCATCGACCTGCGGGGAAACTTGCGGCGGGGTCCAGTCGAGGAGATCGAGCGTGCGCTCATCGTGCCGGTTGCGCATCACGCCTCTCCCCGCATCGAGTCGAGGAGCGCCCAGAAGAGCGCAGCGCCGATCGCCAGGGCCGCCACAAGGATCAGCTCGATCATGCCGAGCGTCTCGCGCCAGAATGGGCCGTGTTCAGGCATCGGTTCGGCTGTCCGGGCCATGGTCAAGCCGCCTCGTCATGTTTGACATTGCCGGTAACGCGGGGCGCCGTATTCTGGCGGACGTGATGCAGGCGCTTTCCGGCACGGTCGTACCGCTCCGGGAACAGCTCGCGCTGGGACAGGCCGAGCATGTCGGCAATGGCCTGCTCCTGCGGGTTCGAAGCGTTCAGCATCGCGTTCGCCACCGCCCGTCGGCTCCAGCCGTGGAGACGGGCGATGGCGGCGAAGGAGCTGCCGACCAGGCGCAGCTGGGCTTGCACCCAAATGCTGCGCTCACGTGCGTCGGTGAAGGTCGGGAGAGGACTCATCAGGGGTGGCATACCGTGGGGGAGAATGCTCGTGGGAATGAACATGCACGAAAAATCGATCAGAGAAAACCACTATTTTCGTGCACAGCTTCCTACAGGCATACTCGCGTCCCCACGGCGGGTACGAATCGATAAATCTCTTTTTGTATCAGATAGTTATGGTGAAGCTGTGCGCGCACAGCTTTCCTCGCCGCCCCTGCACAGCTTTCCGCCCGAAAGCTGTGCACGATGAATCGGGCAAATCGGTTTCGGCTTATCCGAGAGGCATGCGGGCTCAATCAGGCCGAAATGGCAGATCGGGTCGCCGTAAAGCGAAATACCTGGGGGCGTTATGAGAGCGGCGATCTCCCCACCGGCGAGACGCTCGACAAGCTTGCAGATATGGGTTTTTCAGTCGATTGGCTGCTAACCGGAAAGGGCGAGATGCGCCCCCGTACATCGTCACCAGATGACCCGCGCCCTGCGATAGATCCGGATCTATTGGGTCGGGTGATAGACGGGGTCGTATCGGTATATAAGGACCAAGGCCAGCGCTTGGCGCCCGTGAATCAGGGGCAGATCGTTGGATCGATTTACGATCGTCTCGCTGCGATTGGGGATGATGCAGAACGGCGCGGCGCGCTTCGTTATGCACTCGACCAGCTTCGCGACGAGTTGCGCCGAGCAGCCTCTCAGCCGACCTCTAGCAAACGCCCGGCTTGAGATTGGTCGGAGGCGGGGAACGCGCCGCGGAAACTAGAACACCCGACATTGCGTATCAAGACGCACCTACTGATAGATTATGTGGTATTTTAAGCAACCATCGTGACGCATCGCCGGACCAAAAATATGTGACGCAATGTGTGCGATCCGCCGTTCTATGTGGCGCGCGCCGACATAGCGAAATGGTCGCGCCCCGCGTGACGACCTGAGCGTCAAATCCGCCGTCTTGCTAGACCTTCGTCCCGCCAGATCCCGTTCCAGCCCGGATTATCCCGGTTCGTCACAGCACAAGACTAACTGTCGGGTCACAGAAGATCCGAAAGAGAGTCCCGCGTCGCTCCGTCATCATCAATGATCGAAATGAGCGGGTCGTCCATCGGTCAGCATTCCGTCCGCGAGCAGGCGATCGACCTGCTTCCGGTTCTGCTGGGAGGGAGGTGATGCCTGTCGCACAGATTCCCTCGATCAACCTCGTTCCGCGCTTGCATTATCCGCTTCTTATGTTGCGGCCGGAATGATCCGCCGGCTGCTCGAAAGTGCGGTTGGGACAATGATTGATTTTGCCCGAATGAGGGAGGCCGCTCAATCGTCTCGAAGGATGGGACCGGATCATCCTAAGGTATCAGGCGCAGGAGGCCGAATGGACGATGGGGGCCTGTCGCGCTGTTCGCCGAGACGCCTTTGTCACGCCCCGCCGGCGACGTGGGGGCTCAGCGGCAGGGCGAAGCTGAACGTCACGCCATGGTCGGGATTTGGTACGAGCTGAATGCGCCCGTTGTGGGCCTTGATGATCTTTCGGCAGATCGACAGTCCAAACCCCATTCCAGCGCCTTTCGTGCTGAAGAGCGCATCGAAGAGATGCTCCCTCTTGCTCGCCTCGATTCCCTCTCCCGAATCCGTCAGCGTGACTTCGGCATGCGCGTCTTCCGTAATCCTGGAAGATATCAGCAGCACGCGACGCCGATCCGTCACGTCGATCATTGCCTCGATGCTGTTGCGAATGAGATTGAAGACAACCTGTTGTATCTGGACGCGGTCGCCCCGCACGGTGGGTATGTTCGGGTCGAGATCGGATCGAACGCCGACCCCGGCACGGCTGAGATCCGCCCCTGCAACAAGGAGGACTTCCTGGACCGCCTCATTGAGCTCCAAGTCCGCCAAGCGGATTTCCGAACCACGCGCAAGGTTTCTGAGGCCCGCGACGACGGCAGCGGCCCGCTCGCTTTCCTGAATCACGCGGACGACCGATATGCGCGCGTCAGGAATACGGGGCGGTTCTCCATCAAGCCAGCGCTTGCAGGTTTCGGCGCTCGTGATGATGGCTGTAAGCGGCTGGTTGATTTCGTGCACGATCGATCCGGCAAGTTCACCGATCGAGGCGAGCCGGAGCGCCTTGGCGAGCTCGGCTTGGGCATTGCGGAGAGCTTCCTCTGCCGCCTTCCGTTCCGTCACGTCGGTCACGACGCCCCAGTAGATCAGATCGCCGTTCGCATCGACCTCCGGCTGCCCCTCGGATGAGATATGCCTTACCTCGCCATCGACGAGGATGCGGTATTCGAAGCTCAGCGGCCGACGCTCGGCGAATGCGCCGAACATGACGCGCTTTACCCGCTCGATGTCATCGGGATGCAGCTTGCCCGCCCAGGTCGAATAGGGGACGTGTCCCGAGCTGAAATCATAGCCGAACATTTTGTAGCATTCGGCCGAGCCGCGTGATTCGAGCGTGCGGGTGTTGAGCCGAAAATCGCCCATACGGCCGATCTGCTGATGCTTGATCATCGAGTTGTGCGTTTCGCGCAAGGCGCCTTCCGCGTCGCGGCGGGCTTGGCTCTCGCCCGCGAGCGTTCGGTCCAGCCGCTGAACCGTCAGCGCGATCGACGCCTGGGAGGCGAGCACCGAAAGGGCCGCAATCCCCTCTTCCTCGACCGGAATGCTTCGAATGTCGCGCTCCAGGCAAAGCATGCCCAGGACATCCGTTCCATAGACGAGCGGGACGCACAGGATCGAGGTGTCGGAACGCCGGGACATGTCGGTCCTGGAAGGGAGCAGCTCGACAGGCCCCTCGGCCACGGCCGGTTCCCAAAGCAGACCTGCGAGCAGGTCAATAAAGCATGGAAGTGCGAGATCTGCTGTCCGCCGGTCAACCGGCCGCCTCTCCGACCCCGTCCATTCGGCGGATGCCCAGACCTCCACGACGAGCGCGCATCCGGCTCGAAGCAGGACGGCACCGGAAAGAGCGCTGCCGTGTTCGAGCGCGGCCCGCAGCAACGCTGCCGCAAGACCTCCTTCATCCGACGAGGCGGACATCGCATCGCACGCAGTGGCGATCCGCCCGAACCGGTTGAAGGCGCTCATGTCACCGGCCAAGCTCAGAAGCGGCTGAACTTGCCGGCCGGCCTGGGCAGGCCCAGCCGGTCGCGCAACGTTCCCTCGCCATATTCTCTGCGGACCAGGCCCCGCCGCCGAAGCTCCGGAACGACCTGTTCGGCAAAGCCGGTCCAATCCTCGGGCAGAAGCGGGAACATCAGCGCGAAGCCGTCGGCCGCTCCTGCGGCGTGCCATGCCTCCATCTCATCGGCAATATCGTTCGGCGTGCCCGACATGACCGGCGCGGTACCCGCGCTCGAAATCCGGCGGGCCACTTCCCGGATGGTGAGCCCCTCCTCAGCGAAAGCCTTCAGCCGTTCCAGATTGGTGCGCTGTCCGTCATAGCTCGAGGCGTCGGGGAGCGGCGGCAACGGGCCGTCGATCGGATAGGTCGAGAGGTCGAGGCCGCACCAGCTCGATACCAGATCGATACCGACCCGCTCGGGCACGAGCGTCTCAAGGAAATCCTGCTTTTCCTTCGCCTCCGCCCGGGACGCCGCGACGATCGGCAGGATGCCGGGAAGCACTTTGAGATCGCCGGCATTGCGGCCGTTCTTCTGAAGCCGCGCATCGAAATCCTGCCGATATCGCTGGCCGTCCGCGATCGTCCGCACCAGCGCGAAGTTGAGGTCGGCGTGCGCCGCCGCCAGATTCTTTCCGTCCTCCGACGAACCGGCCTGGACGATGACGGGATGTCCCTGGGGCGGCCGCGGGACGTTCAGCGGCCCCCTCACCCTGAAGTGTTTCCCGACGTGATTGATGCGATGCACGCGCTTCGGATCGGCGAAGAAGCCTGTGTCCTTGTCGAGCAAGAGCGCGTCGTCATCGAGGCTGTCCCAGAGCGCCTTGGCCGTCTCGAGAAATTCGGCGGCACGCTCATAGCGGAACGAATGTTCGATATTGCCGTCCCGGCCAAAGTTCATCGCTTCTTCGTTCATCGCCGAGGTCACGACGTTCCAGCCGGCACGACCATGGCTGATGTGGTCGAGAGAGGCGAAGGCACGGGCGATATTGTAGGGCTCGCTATATGACGCAGACGCCGTGGCGATCAATCCGACGCGGCTGGTGACTGCGGCCAGTGCGGAGAGCAACGTGATGGGCTCGAGACGGGCATTCGCATAATGCGCGATGTTGCTTTCGAACGTGTCCCATATCGCCAGATGGTCGGCGACGAAAATGGCGTCCAGCCGCGCGGCCTCGGCCGAGGCCGCGAGCTTAGCGTAGTAGGCGAGATCGAAGACCTCCCGCCCGGGCGCGCGCGGATGGCGCCACGACATGCGGTGGTCGCCCTGCGGGTTGAAGAAGAACGCACTGAGGATCATCGGGCGGCGCTGCATAATCAATTCCTCGAGGCGGAGCCGGAGCTCTCCGACTGCCGCCGGTGATTGGATTGCGTTCGAGCCTCGTTCGCTGCAGGGGGACTCCTAGTTTCCCATCGCGCGCGGCAGCAACAACCAGATCAGGCGCGCTATGTCGATGCTGAGGTTTCTCGCCTCTATGGCCGCACTACAGTCTTCCATAGGGCGTTATGAGCAAGCTTCAATAACTTGTCAATTGGCCATAACTAGGTTACAGGCGCATGCGTTACGCGGCCGGCCGACCGCTTCCCGGCAGAGGACGAGATAGGTCAGGTTCACGAGGATGAATACGGCGGCATAGAGTGCGACCGGAATGGGGGCCAATTCGGTGTCGGCAATCCATGCGGTCGCGAACGGTATCAGCGATACGGTGAACAGGTGGGCGAAATTTCCCCAGATGAAACGGGGAGTCGCGATATCGGCGTAGCGCAGCAGATGGTGATGGTTGACCCAGACGATCGCGATGAAGAGATAGCTGACCGCGTAGCCGACCGCCGTAGGCCATAGGGCAAGGAGCCCGGTGAGGGACGACGAGGCCGGCGGCTTGAGATCGAGCACCAGGATCGTGATGATGACGGCGAAGACGCCGTCGGAGAACGCGCTGAGCCGATCCGATCCCGGTTGGCGTACTGACATCTTCACTGCCTCGCGCGGCGGTCATGGGAGTTCTCTGCCATGAGGTGCGAGCCCGGACGGCACGGTTCGGCACGGCGTTGCGTCGCATAACCGCTTCCCGCGCCGCAGGCCGCGGCAATGCCTCGCTCAAGAATTCCGCAGATTTCGGCGGCCATCCGACTTGTTCCCACATCCCTCACAATAACCTCTCAACAACATTACGGAGGGTTACTTAAATGGATTAACTTGTCAACTGGCGTCGGAGTGGTTACGTATGGGCCGTCCACGGCTCGAGAAGAGGCCTTGAACGGCACTAAGGTATTGCCTCATGAAAGATAATCGACCGCCCCCGATATTTATTGCCGACGCTCTCGGTCTCGATTTTTTGAATTCGATCGCGGTCCCGGTGGATACGCAGGTGGAATGGCTGGCATCGGGCGAGGACCTGTTGGACTGGCTGGTCAAGGCCGGCCTGATCCCCCCCGACGTGCCCGCAGCGCTGAAAAAGGCTGCCGTACCGGGCGAACTCAACGCGGCTGCCGGGCAGGCGCGCGCGCTGCGGGAGTGGTTCAGGGCTTTCGTCCATACGCACAAGGGCCGGCCCCTCGAGGAGGCGGCCCTGCAGCAGCTGGAACCGCTCAACCAGGTCTTGGCCCGAGATGAGGAGTTCGGCCAGATCGTGGCCCGGGAACACCATCACGGGCACCAACATGAGTCGGCCATCGCCGACCGAACTGTCTCCGGTTTGGCATGGCGCGCAAAGCGGCGATGGCGTTCGCCGGATTCGCTGTTGCTGCCGATCGCGCGTGCAATGGCCGACCTTCTCTGCGACCACGATTTCACGGACGTGAAGGCGTGCGAGGGGCCGTCTTGTACGCTGCTCTTCGTCGATCGAACGCGAGGCAGAGTGCGAAGGTGGTGCAGCATGGCCGTCTGCGGGAATCGGGCCAAACAGGCGGCACATCGCGAGCGGGCCTCACGGCAATCGCGGAATGAAGATATCCCATGATCCCAGGCTGACCGGTTCAGATCGGGTTCAGCTCGTCGCCATCCCCGATCCTTTGGCGCTCCGGTCTCGGTCATGCCGCTCTCTTTCAAGTCTTACGCGCTCTTGCCGGTCGGGATGTTCGGTTGGGGGAATGCAGGCAATCTGCCCGTCTCCAAGCCATCGAGGGAAATTCATAAAAGTTATGGATTTCAGTCCCGTTTGCTATCCTTCCCGAGCAGAGCTGATCGGCCGCGCTGCCATGGAACGCGTGAGCCCCCAGAAACCGGGGTGTGACTGCCTGGAAGTGTTATAAACGCCTATCCATAGTCTTCTAACTTGCCCAACCACTACTGGGCAATTATCTGAGGATTGCACGTTCGACAATACCGGCGGATGCATCCAGGGATGAGCTTATGAGACGCGACCCAGGTTGGGGTTCGCGCGCTTCTCGGCCGGTTCGGAGGTGTTTGCGATGGGTGTCGTCGTCTCGGTGAATGTCGGCCTGCCGCGTGACGTGGAATGGCAAGGAAAGATCGTCAGGACGGGGATCTGGAAGGAGCCCGTCGCAAGCCGCGTGTTCGCCGGCCGGCTGAACCTCGCCGGCGACGGCCAGGCCGATCTGTCCGGCCATGGCGGGGAGCAGCGCGCCATCATGGTCTATCAGCTCGATTCCTATCGGCACTGGGCCGCGCATCTCGCACGACCGGATCTCGGCTACGGCAGCTTTGGAGAGAATCTGACGGTCGATGGCCTCGCGGACACCGAGGTTTGCATAGGCGATCGGTTTCGGATCGGCACGGGCGTGTTCGAGATCAGCCAACCTCGCGTCACCTGCTACAAGGTGGGCTTGCGGCTCGATCATCCCGCCATGCCGGCCCTGCTGGTGTCGCATCGCCGGCCGGGCTTCTATTTCCGGGTGATCGAGGAAGGAGAGATCGGCGCCGGCGATCCGATCGAGAAGATCGCCGACGGACCCGAAGCGATGACGGTCGCCGAGATCGACGCGCTGCTTTATTCAGCCGATCATCCGGTCGAAGCACTGGAGCGCGCCGTTCGCATTCCGGCCTTGAGCCCCGGTTGGCAACGGTCGATAAATTCGCTGCTGAAGGCGGCGCAAGCAGGCGGCCGGACCGGTAACGCCGGCCTCGGTCCCGGCGCGTCCGCGCCGCTCGCCTGGCGGGGATTCCGGTCGGTGACGGTCGTCGGTACGAACATGGAGAGCACCGAGGTTCGTTCGTTCGATCTGGCGGCCGACGACGGAACGCCGTTGCCGCCGGCCCTGCCGGGCCAGCATGTCGTCGTTCGGGTTCGGCCCGGACCGGATGCGGCCGTCGTTGCCCGGAACTATTCGCTCTGCAGCGCCCCGAACGCGCCCCTTTATCGGATCGGCGTCAAGAATGAAGGCGGCCTCGCGAGCGGATACCTCCATCGAGCCATCCAGGTCGGGAACCGGCTCGAGATCAGCGCGCCCCGGGGCTCGTTCACGCTCGCAGACGGCACCTCGGCGATTGTCCTCCTCAGCGCGGGCGTCGGCGTGACGCCGCTGCTCTCGATGCTCCATGCCGCCGCCGAGGCCGCATCGCCGCGACCTGTCTGGTGGCTTCATGGCGCCCGGGATGGGGCACACCAAGCGTTCGGCAACGAAGCCGACGCTGTGCTCCGTCGCCTGCCAATCGCTCATCGCTGGATCTTTTACAGCCGGCCGGCCGCGGAAGATCGGATGGGTCGGGATTTCGATCGCCAGGGTCATCTTTCCTTGGCCGTCCTTCAGGAATTGGGCGTGCCGCGAGACGCCGATTTCTACCTCTGCGGCCCGGCAAAATTCCTCGACGATCTTCAGGCCGACTTGACCGGCTGGCAGGTCGATCCCGCACGAATCCATGTCGAAGTGTTCGGACCCGGCGGGTCGCCCGCCCCAGGGCCGACCGGAGCGGCAGCGCCGAGACCGCACGCGCCCATTGGCCCCCAAGGCAAGGGACCGATCGTTACTTTCGCCAGGAGCGGCCTGGCCGTGCCATGGGACGACCGGTTTGCGAGTCTGCTCGAGCTTGCCGAGGCCTGTGCCGTGCCGGTGCGGTGGTCGTGCCGTTCGGGGGTTTGCCACAATTGCGAGAGCGGCTTGATCGACGGCCAGCTGAACTATGCCCCGGAACCTCTCGATGCGCCGGCCGACGGCAACGCATTGATTTGTTGCGCGAGGCCGGTGTCGGCGGTCGAACTCGATCTCTAGGCCGATCCGCGACGCAGAGCGGCCCCGACCAGACGATCGCTTGGTCGAGGCCGCTCTACAATCCGGCGCGTCAAACCTGCCGCGCCGGCACGCCTGCGAGCAGAGGCCCCAAGCCCTCGGCGATGGTGAGGTGCGTGATGACGGCGTCACGCAATTTGGGGTAGGGCAAGCCAGCGAGCATTGCCGTCTGGATCGCGGCCATCACCTCGCCAGCCTCGGCGCCGATCATCGCGAAGCCGAGAATCCGGTCATCCTCCGTGCTCACCAGCACCTTCATAAATCCCTCGGTCTCATCGGTCGCTTCGGTCCGCAGAACATTGCGCATCGGCATCTTCGCCACGCGGACCGGGATGCCCTTGCGCTGCGCATCGCCCTCGGAAAGGCCGACGCGGGCGAGCGGGGGATCCGTGAACGTGACATGGGGAACCAGCCGATCATTGGTCCGACGGTCGCCGCCGGCCATATTGTCCCGGACGATCCTGAAGTCGTCGACCGACACATGTGTGAATTGTGGGCTTCCCGCGCACTCTCCGATAGCCCAGACGCCGGGGACGGTCGCCTCGAGCCGATGGTTTACCTTGATGAAGCCATGCGCGTCCAACGCGACCCCCGCCGTGTCGAGGCCGATGTCTGCGGTGTTCGGGACGCGCCCGGCCGCCACGAGTATATGACTGCCCTCGACCTTATGCTCTCCGTCCCCCATCTGGACCGTCACCGCCACGACGTCGCCGGACAGGCCATGGACGCTGAGCGGCTTGGCATTCCGCAGGATGTCGATCCCCTCGCCGCTCAGAATCCCGCCTACCTCCTCCGCGACATCGGCATCCTCGCGCCCCATGAGCTGCTGTCCGGGCTCGATGATTGTCACCCGAGCGCCGAAGCGGCGATAAGCCTGCGCCATTTCAACGCCGGTATAGCCGCCGCCAAGCACGATCAGGTGCGGCGGCAGATCGTCGAGCTCGAGCGCCTCGATGTGGGTGAGCGGGCGGGCCTCCCGCAAACCCGGAATATTCGGAATGGCAGCGTGCGAGCCTACATTGACGACGATCTCGTTACCGGTGAGCCGGCGCGTGCCGCCGTCATTGAGGGCTACCTCGATCGTCTTCGGACCGACGAAACGACCACTGCCCATAATGAGCTCGGCACCGCTTTCCTTGTAAGCATTCAGGTGGAATGCGATCTCTCGATCGACCATATCCTGCTTGCGGCGACGCACCTCGCGCATATCGGTCTTGACCGCGCTGGCGAGCGTGCCGAAATGGGCGGCGTTCCGCACGAGATGCGCGACCCGGGCGCTCCAGATTTCGTTTTTCGATGGCAGGCAGGCGACGGCCGGGCACGAGCCGCCGACCCAACGGCGCTCGACGACGGCGACCTTTTTCCCGGACCGCCCAAGATGCCAGGCGAGCAGTTTTCCACCCTGACCGCTCCCGAGGATAACTAAATCAAGATGTTCCGATTGAGGCATAGCGACTTCCTTCCTGGTGACGAGTGACAGCCACAGCGATCGCAGCCGTGCGGAGCCGCCTGCAGGCTGACGAACACGATGACGAGGACCCGCCTGACTGAGTAACTACGGGCTGGCTCACGACCGACTCCTGGTCGAAGAACGTGGAGATTCGCGCTTCTGGCGGCCCCAGGAAGGCCGTCAGTTCTGCGATTTCCTCCGGCTTCCCGCGCGGCCGGCCTTGGATTCGGACTCCGGAATTTCTTTATCGGTGAGATTGCCCAGCCCGCGGGACTTCTCGTATTCGCTGGAGCTCATGAAAAGGTTTCCACGGGCGGACGAGCACCATGACAGGCACGCGATTCCGCCTCGGCCACTAAGTTGGCGCCCTTGCAGCTTCGCTAGCGGAATGCTCGACGCCATTGTGCCGGCGTCATGCCCATCCGTTGCTTGAAGGCGCGCTGAAACGCCGCTTCAGACTGATAACCGACCGTTGCCGCCACAGCCGCCATCGAGGTGGATGGCCTGCGAAGCTCGTTCGTCGCCAAGGTCATGCGGATGTCGGTCAGGAGTTCGTTCGCCGAGCGGCCGAGATGCTCCTGAAAATGGCGCACCAAGGTCGCACGCGACATGTGGCAGAGCCGAGCCAGCTCGGGTAGAGACCACGAGTGAGCGGGATCCTGGAACAGCGCCGTCAGGGCCGGCGCCAGACGCGGATGGCCGGCGAGCGCGAGGAGCCCGGTCGGCGCGATTGCCGCCTCGCTCGCCAGCCGGAATGTCAGCGTGAACAGAGCGGTCGACAGCGCATTCAACATAGCGCGGCTCCCCAGGTGCTCGACGGCCGCTTCGGTCCGCATGAGCGAGACCAGATCGGCGAGTTCGGTTCCGGTACCCGCCCGTTCGGCCTCGGGATCGGCGGTGTGGACGATCAGAACGGGAGGCAGATGGTCCGGCAGCAGACGGTCGTGCGGCGGGCGCAGCATGAAATGGCCGCACAGCATGTCCAGCCGCTCTCCCGGGCCGGCATTTTCACTGACGGTCACATTGAGGCGCGCATCGGCCTGGGCCGGGATCGGCGGCAAGCCGCCGCCATCGTGCAGCACGTGCCGGGGGTTTTGGGGAAGCAGCAGGATGTCGCCGGCCACGAGGCGCCTTGGCGGACCGCCCATCGGATCTTCGAGCATCGCCGACCCGGCGAGCACGGCATGATACGGGATCTCGCCGGCGGCAGCCGGCCCTTGATCGATGCGCCAGGGCGCGCCGTAGAGGCAGTGCAGATCAAGCCGTCCGCGTACCGGCACCATCTCGAGCAGCTGGCTCAGCCAATCCATCGGTTGAGACATGAACGATTCCATATTTGAGACTTATCAGCATGAATCTGGAATTTTACGACATTAACAATCTCACATATCGCCGCCAACTAATGTGGGCTCGGTGCTCGATCGGTGCCGGCAGGAAGCTGAATCAAGGAGTGTCATCATGTCCCGCATCGTTACCCCTGCCCCCGATACTGTGACCGGCGCCACGGCTGAAGTGTACGCGCAGATCAAGAAGGTCGCCGGCCGCGTGCCGAACGCCTTTGCCGTGATCGGCGCGCATGCGCCCACGGCCCTCAAGGCGGTGCTGCAGGCGGAAGCCGCGCTCGCGGCCGGCAGCCTCAGCAAGCAGGACCAGGAAACCATCAAGCTGATCGTGAGCGAAGTCACAGGCTGCGACTATTGCGCGACGGCGCACGCTTTCCTCGGCAACCTCGCCGGCCTTAAGCCGGACGCGCTTCGGCAGCTCCGCACCGGCGAGCCGACGGGCGACCCCAAGCGCGACGCGCTCGCCCGCTTCGTCCGCATACTCGCTCAGACCAGCGGCACCATCAGCGGCGGCGAGTTCCAGACGATCCGCTCCGCCGGCTACACCGACGCGCAGCTGGTCGATATCAGCCTCGCCATCGCACTGACGGTTTTCACCAACGTCTTCAATCGTATCAACAACACCGACATCGACTTCCCGACCGTCGCATAGGCGCCGGCCTACCGGCGAGCGCCCGTCATCGCGGCGCCCCCGGCCACAACCAAAAGGGAAACAACCATGTACTCGCTCGTACGGCGCCTGGCGCAATCCGGTCTCGTGCAGGGAGACCTCGACTATCATCTAATGCGCGCGGCGATGGTGCTGATCTTTGCGCTGTTCGGTTATCAGAAGTGGTTCGACTACGAGGCGCAAGTGCTGATCCCGTTCATCAGCAACGGCCCGTTCATCTTTTGGCTCGAGCCCGTGTTCGGCGTCCACGGCGCCAGCTACTTCCTCGGCGTCTCCGAATGGCTGTTCGGTGCCCTTCTGCTCGCGGGCTTCTGGAACAAGCCACTCGGCATCCTCGGCGCTATCGGCTCGACCGGCACCTTCGTCATGACGGTTACCATCATCCCGTTCATGCCGAACGGTTGGGCCGCCGTCGGCTTCCCGGCGATGGCCATCAACAACGCCTTTCTCTTGAAGGACGTCGTCCTGCTGGTTGCCTCGCTCTACCTGTTGAAGCAGGACATCATCAGGCTGTCGCGCTCGGCCGCAGCCGAATGACGCGATTTGCCCCCTCAGCCGGCGCCGAACTCTTCGGCGCCGGTTTACTGCGCCAGCTCCCTATGATCGCGTCGCCAGGCAGCCGGGCTCTTGCCGACATGGTGCCGGAACAGCTTGGTGAGATGCGCCTGGTCGGAAAAGCCGCATTGGAGCGCCAACTCGCTCAAGCCCATGTCGCTGGTCAGCATCAGCTCGCGCGCCCTCTCCAGCCGGCGGGCGATGATATAGGCGTGCGGCGCCTCGCCCAGGCTGCGCTTGAAGGC
>DATLIZ010000025.1:0-282644 GCA_035539155.1 Aliidongia sp.
GACCGAAACGATCGAAGTGACCGGCACGCGCATCAAGAATGCCGATGCCGCGAGCGCCAACCCGATCACGGTCGTGACGAGCGACGACATCGCCAAGACCTCCGCCACCACGGCGGAAGACATTCTGAAGAAGCTGCCGTCGGTCGACTTCGCGGGCGGTATCTCCTCGGCGCAGACCAACGGCGGCAACGGTAATTCGGTCGTCGGCCTCCGCAACCTCGGCGCCCAGCGTACCCTGGTCCTGATCAACGGTCTGCGCATGGTCGCGACCGACAACGAGATCAGCCAGGCGAACGTTGATCTGCAGAACATCCCGGTTCAGATGATCGACCATATCGACGTGCTGCGCGACGGCGCCTCGTCGATCTACGGTGCGGACGCCATCGGCGGCGTCATCAACATCGTGCTGAAGAAGCATTTCAACGGTCTCGAGTTCGACGGCGATTTCGGCATCACCGACAAGAGCGACGGGATGCATTACGGCGTCTCCTCGACGCTCGGTTCCGACTTCGATCGCGGCAACATCATCATCAATGTCGCCCACGATCACACCGATCCGATCTTCCAGCGCGACCGTGAATTCTCGTCCGACCAGCATCCGGGTACCGATTTTGCCGATCCCGCGGTCTCGTCGCGCATTCCCGGCGCGCTCGCCACGATCGGCGGCCAGAAGCTCTTCTTCGGTGTTGGTGGTCAGTTCGCCAACATCAACAATCCGAATGTCTCGTCGATCTTCCCGCCGGGCATCATTGTCGGGGTCCCGGGCCAAGGCAATACGCCCTTCTTCGACACGACCCAGCAACAGCTGCTGCAAGGCGAGACGGATCGCAACCAATTCAACTTCGCCGGTCATTACGACATTCTGCCGAATGTCACGGCCGTGGTCGACGCGTTCTACACCAACCGCACCTCGCAGCAGCAGCTCAATCCCGAGCCGCTGGGCAACAACGTCGGCACGTCGAAATTCCCGAATGGCCTGTTCGTCCCGGAATTCCTGCCAGATGGCACGCCCAATCTCGCCAATCCGACCGTCGCCGGCAATATCGTCTTGCCGGGCGGCGCCGTTGTCCCCGGCTCCACGCCTCAGGACATCACCTCGTTCCTGACGCGCCGTTTCGAGAATGGCAATCGTATCGAGACCCAGGACGTCGACACTTACCGCCTGCACTTCGCTTTGCAGGGCACGATCCTCGATAAATACGACTGGGAAACCGGCTACGTCTACGGCAAGTCGACTGTGACCGACCGTGTGTTCAACGAGGTCAATTTCGATCACGCCGCACAAGAGCTCGGCCTGGAATCGTGTAATACCAATCAAGCCAAGGCTGCCGGCCTGAATGGCCCGGCAAGCGATCCTTGCCTTTCCAACTTCTTCGGCTTCAACACGCTGACGCCGCAGCAGGCTCAGTTTCTGACCTTCACGAATACGCGCACCAGCGATATCGAGGAGTCGTACTATTACGGCAACATCAGCGGCCCGATCTATCAGCTGCCGGCCGGTCCGCTGCAGGCTTCTATCGGCTTCGAGTATCGCAACGAGAGCACCTTCGACCAGCCGGACTCGACCGAGGTTCAGGGCGACGCCAACAGCAACGCTTCGCCCAGCCAGGGCGCCTATAATGTCGGATCCGGCTATATCGAGTTGAATGCGCCGATCTTGAAAGACCTACCTCTCGTCAAGTCGCTCACCTTCGACGTGTCGAGCCGGTATGACTATTACTCATCCTTCGGACGGGCGCTGACCTATAAGGCCGGCATCGATTGGGCGGTGACCGACGACTTCCGGCTCCGTGGCAGCCGTTCAACCGGCTTCCGGGCGCCGCAGGTCAAGGAGTTGTTCGGCGGTAGCTTCCTCAACGAGCCGGCCGGATCCGACCCTTGCGATACCAAGGGGGGCAAGAAGACTCCGTCGGCACAATGCGTCGCCGATCTTACCAAGGCAGGCCTCAACGCCAACGAAATTGCGAACTTCTCCGACTCGATCAATCAGGTCTCGACGGTCGAGGGCGGCAACTCTACCCTATCTCCCGAGCGGTCGCAGGAATGGACTCTCGGCGGCGTCTTCACCCCGCGCTGGGTGCCCGGCCTGTCGGTCACCGTCGACTACTATACCGTGCTGATCCGCAACAGCATCGGATTGGCGAACGATCCGCTCAACGCGTGCGAAACGCCGGGCTCGGCCCCATCCGGCCTCGCCGATCCCTGCGCTGGCGTCATCCGCGCGCCGGGCACCGGCATTCTGGTTTCGGTCGCGGATCCGCTCATCAATTTCGGTGCCGAAAATACCGACGGTATCGATCTCGGCCTGAGCTATGCGTTCAACTCCGACAAGATCGGCTTGGCTGGGCTCGGCGGCAGGTTCTCGATCGACGGGCAGGCGAGCTACCTGCTGTCCGACAATCTGATTACCGGCGGCATCGTGACCCAAAACGCGGGAACTTTCGATTTATCCAACGATACGGCCGAGCCGCGCTGGAAGGCTCAGATATCGGGCACCTTCGCCAAAGACAATTGGTCGGTGACCGCGACCGAGCGGTACTATGGTGACGTCAAACCCGATCAGCCTTCGCAAACTGCGGAAGGCTGCTCGGAGCCGACCGAGTTCGGCTGCCATGCGGACGGCCAATTCTACACGGACCTTTCCGGCAGCTACGACTACAAGAACATGCATGTGACGATCGGTGTCGACAACCTGTTCGACAAGGAGCCGCCTTTCCTCGCCGGCGGCGTCTCGGTCTCGCAGACGGTTACCGGTGCGGGTTACGACGTAGTCGGCCGCTTCATCTACACCAAGGTCGCGATCAAGTTCTGATCGCAGCTGAAACGCGTTGTCTAGAGCGGGGGCTGCCGGTTCGGCAGCCCCCGTTTCTTTGGAACGCCAACGGCGTGTCGAGTTGATCCGGCCGAACAGAGAATTCAGAAAGATCCCGAGATGGCACCGCGATCGCCAAAGCCGCGCTTCGCCGTTCCCCGGTTATAAATCGGCAGCCGCTTTAATCGGCCCGTGCTCGGCCAGCCGATCTGCCCCGAAGGTCTCCGATTTCGGAGCAGGGGCCTCAGATCGTCGCTGTGGGGGCGAAACCAGAAGCTGAAACATCGATTCTAGCCGCTTCGCGAGCAGCTCCGGATCAGCCTCGACGAGCGGCTTGGCGCCGATCACCCTATACATGAGCTGAAATCCGGCAACCAGCCCGAGAAACAGGACCGCCCGCTCTCTCACGTCGATGCCGGGCAGCGATGCCGCCAAAGGTTGCTGGAAATGCCGCTCGAGACCGTCTCGCAGAATTGCCGCCGCCTGCGGGCTGGCCGCCGAACGCAGCATCAGGAGCAGCGGGTCGGCCCGCAACTCGCCGGTCGGTGAAGCATCCGACGCAGTGCCCCCGACCAGGAAGCCGGCGGCGTGGCGGCTCAGCGTCGCGATGTCGCCATTAAGCAGCTCACCCTCGGAGAAGATTGTCTCGACGGCCGCAGCGAACAGCTTTTCCTTCGAACCGAAATACCGATTCACCAGCATGGCGGTTACGCCGGCTTCTCCGGCGATCTCCCGCACGCCGACACCGTCATAACCCGACTGGGAAAAGGCAATCAGAGCAGAGCGCAGAATGGCTTCACGCGTCGCATTTGCATTACGCGGGCGTTTTGACAGCGATGGTGTCGGCACCGTGGATGAGGATGCGCGTCTCATGTCATCGTCTGTAAACTTTATCCGGCCAAAAGTCTACATTCGAGAATGATCGAATCATCAGCCCCTTAGCAACCGTTCCCCAGTAGTGTACGGAAGCGGCTTAGGGCAGCTGAAATATCCATGCGGGACGATTCGAGAAGAACAATCTCGCTATACGATTTCGAGCATAAATCCGGCGCGCCGAACGCCGAGTTTGTAAACGAATTTCGTCCAAGAAATGTCCAACTTCTACTACAGATCGTTAACTGTTCTATTTTGTATGCCTCGATGCGTCGCCCCAAACTCGTGACAATCTAAGGATGCATACATCCCTTCCCGCCCACCACGACTGAAGAGGCCCCGCTATCGCTTTGCCTCGTCCGGTTGGGGCGGATCGATCAGCATTTGAAGGAGCGGATCGAGATGGCGAGAAACGATTGCCGGATCGCGCGCCGACGATACGCCGTCATCCATGATCTTCGATGCAAGCTGAGAGCCGATGAGCACTGCGAAGAGGAGTGCGGCACGCTGGTCGCCATCGGCGCCCTTGAGCCCCCCCACCGAAGGTCGCTCGAAATGCCGTTCGATGGCGCTGCGCAAGATCGGCATGATCCGGGCGTTGGCCGCCCCGCGCAATATCAACGCCGCCGGATCGTCGGCGTCCTTCATCGGCATTCCGAGAGGGGCGACAGCAACGCCGTTTCGACCAAGCGCGGCGATGCCATCTGCGGAGGAGATGATGCGAGCCAAAGCCACGTCCACAGCGGCGGCGAAGAGCTGCTCCTTGCTGCCGAAATGATATGCCGGGGCACCGTCTGAAAGACCGCTCTTGCAGGCGACCATTCTCAGCGTCACCTGATCGTAGTCCAACTGCGAGAATAGGATCAGCGCCGAGCGCAAAATCGCATCTCCGTCTTCCACATCGGACGACGCCTCCCGTGCCGAAACGGATTCGGCCCGCACGCGCTCCGTCATAAATGCACCTGTAGATCTCATCGAACCGTCCGAGCATACGATTGAGGGCATTCCCGCTGGGCGACCAGATCCCGCCCTTTTCCCAACGACGTAAATTCCGCAGGACTTATTCTATGCGGACGGCACCTTTCGAGAGGCGGATCCTCGATGGCGTGGTTGGTGTTGACAAGCAAATCCCGACGATAAACGTGGAGATCCTTCATCATTCAACCGAATTAATCAAGTAGATACGCTACATCCAGGATAGGAATTGCCGCATCCTTAAAATCTCATCCAAAAATGTGATGAAAAGTCGCTTCGTTACCAATGTAACAATTGACCACGCTCAATCTGGATATGTCGCCTGCAGTGTATATTTTTATATCCGGCGTCATCACCCTTAGATGCACCCTCTGGTCTTTACTCCGATCAGAACAGACAAGAAATCAGGGGCCTCAACAGCTCGGTGCGACAAATTCGACAAGGCCGGTCAAAACATAGACAATCATTCGACCGGGCGCCGCCCCACCGAGAAGCCTTCGCGACGACAGATCCTGGAAACCGGGACTCAAAGCTAGCGGCGTTTCCGTCGAGGCCGGCTCGATTAGTCGCAACCGGAAATGAGGATCGGGCGCTGCAGAGAGCCGATTTCGCTCGCCCACCCGCGACAATTTCATTTACCGGCCGCTTCCGGCACGCTCGGTTGGACGAGGCTCATATGCCAGCCATCGGGATCATGCTGGTAGATGGCGACGATGCTGCCATGGACTTCTTCGATGCCGCCGCTTGCGCGCGGCACGGTAACCGAGAACTGGGCGAGGCCATAGCCGCCATCGCCCTTCACGTGCACTTCCACGACCTTGATGGCATGGCTGTGGGCGCCGGAGGCGAAGCGCTTGGTGTAATAGGCTTGCAGCGCTTCACGGCCGCGGACGATCGGTCCGGAGGGCGAGACCAGCAGCCCGTCCGACGCATAAAGCGCGGCCATACCGGCCGGATCCTTGGCCGCGTAATGGGCATCATATTGCCGGCCAAGCTCGGTCGCCGCCTGCATCAGCTCCGCCTCGGTGACGCCCGCCGCCAGTGCCGGAACATTGGCGCCGAGCAGCAGCATCGTCAGAATGGCCGCAGACAACGTTCTCATCCCAAAGCACCCCCCCGATCCATGACCGATCTTCCATAATGACCGGTTGGGGGAATCAACTCACGCTCGCCACGCGTTCAAAACTGCGGCCGATTGTCTCTCGAATCCGGCCGTTCGCCTCAGGGCTGCGCTGTAAGGACGGCTCGTTGACCGGCGCGTTGGCATCACGATCGGCGAGAAAGTTTCGACTGGCCCGGAGCGAAGGGGCCGGGCCCGACCGGACCCGGCCTCCCCGACGGTGCTCAGCCGCCGAAATTGACGGCGACGCGGCCATAGACCGTCAGCGGATCGCCGACGAACGCGCCGGCGCCGTTGGCGGCCACAAAATAGGTCTTGTCCGTGAGGTTCTTGATGCCGACCGAATAGGTCCAGCGATCATGCGTGAAGGATGCCGCCAGATCGGCGGTGACGTAGCTCGGGATGGCGTTGGTATTGAGCGTGTTGCCGTACATCTTGTCGCGATAATTGACGCCGGCGCCGACCTGGAAGCCCTCGATCCCCGCGACGGCGAAATCATAGCTGGTCCAGAGATGGGCCATCGCCGCCGGCACGCCGATCGGCCGCTTGCCGTCCGAGGTCGGGCTCGACGGGTTATTGGTCAACGAGGCGTGCTGGCCGGTGGCATTGGCGGTGAGATGCCATTGCGGCGTGATCCTCACATCGAGATCGATCTCGGCGCCGTAGGTTTCTTGATTATTGAAGAACGGCACGTCGCCGACGAGGGTGAACACGTTCTTGCGTGACACGTCGAAGCCGGCGGCCGTGATGGTGACGCGGCCATCGAACGCGCTCGATTTGAAGCCGCCCTCATATTCGAGCGCCGATTCCGGTGCGGCGACACCGGTCGAGTCCGATTCCGAGGAGAAGACCGTTAGATTGCTCTTGGAAACACCGAAGTAGGGCGAGAATTCCGGCGTCAGCTTGTAGAGCGTGCCGACATTCCAGGAGAGCGGCGCATCGATCCGGCCCGTGGTGATGCCCGGCTCGAACAGCTGGCCGTTCGGCTGCAGCCGGCCCGGCACGAAGACCCGCGGCGTCAGGTCGGTGTCCCACCAATCCTCGCGGATGCCCATGCGCAGCTTCCAGCGCTCGGTCAGGTCGATCTGGTCGGTCGCATAGAAGCTGAGATAGGTCGAGCTCAGATCGTCGTTGAAGCCCGAATGCTTGGCGTCCTGCAGGAAGTTGAGGCTGGCGGCGGAGGTTTCCGGAATGACCGGCGCGAAGATGTCGGTGATGTTGGGCAGGTCCGCGGTGGCGCGCTGGCTGTGGAGATCCTGCCGCTGCGCCTCGAAGCCGGTCAGCAGCGTATGGCCGATGCCCCAGGTCTGGAAGGTCCAGAGCGGTTCCAGCTCGTAATCATAGTCGTTGATGTCGTCATGCTGCTGGCGCAGCTGGCGCCCGGTCAGCGCGTCGCCGACGATGGTGCCGCTGTCGCCGTTGCGCAGGACCGACAGCTCGCGATTCATGAAGGAGAAGCGGTTGTTGATGGTGAGGTAGGGCGAGACCGTCCATTCGTCAGCGGCATTCACGCGCGCCAGGGTCTGCTCGCCGGTGCTGAACGGGGTCGAATATTTGGTGTCGACCGAGACATCCGGGATCGGCGAGCCGTGCAGATAGATAAGCCCGGCCGGATCCGGCGTCTGCTTGATGAAACGCGCATCGACCGAGAGCGTGATGAAATGATGATCGACCGAATAGCTGAGCTCGGGCCGGATCTCGTCGTCGCGGCCGGCAAGGTCGCGAAAGCCGGTCGTGTGCTGCACCAGCCCGTCGAGCCGGAAATCCAGCCCCGGAACGCCGGTGGGGCCGGTGATATAAGGATTGATCGTCAGCGTGTTGAACGAGCCGAACTCGACCGAGCCGCCATATCCGAGCGTATCGGATGGCAGGAAATGCACGATGTTGATGGTGCCGCCCGGCGGGCCGCTGCCGAACAGTGCCGAGCCCGGCCCCTTCAGGATCTCGATCCGTTCGACGCCGTTCAGGGAATGCGGAATGCCGTTGCGCTGGTCGCCGTCGGAGAAGCCATCATTATAGATCCGCGCGTCGAGGCCGCGGATCAGAAACCGGTCGGCGAAACCGAATGAATCCGAACCGCCTTGGCCGATGCCGCTGGCATCGCTGATGGCGTCCTTGAGCGAGACGCCGCCCTGCTGGTCGACCAGGGCGCGGTCGATCACCTCGACGCTGCTCGGCAGATCCTCCAGCTTCGTGCCGGTCTTGTCGAGATTGGGTTGCTGCTTCAGGTCGCCGCTATGCTGGCGCTGGCCTTGCACCAGAATCTCCTCCGACGCCGATGCGCCGCCATCGACACTGCCGCCGGCCTCGTCGGCGCGGGCGATTTGCGGCATGCACGCAAGCAGTGCGACGGCAGTCACGTGGAGGAACAATTTCCGCATCGCTGAGGAGCGCCGAAATTGGCGCGGGCCGGAAACAGCCTGGCCCAGGAAGAAATGCATGACCGATATCCGAAGCGATTAAGAGTCGTTCTCACTTGCAAAATCGCGTGGGAGATTGTCAACGCCGATCTCAGCGCCACCGGGCGGCACGCCGATGCCGAACGGCGGAAAATTACCGCCGGCTAAGCCAGCGCTCTTACTTTTCAAGGTGATAGAAGTGGGAGGCCGGTCGACATGAATCAGAGCGCCGGGAAGGGCACAAAGGGCTGCAACTCATTCATATATAGAGACCTTTGCACTTTAGAATGATTCGACTATGACGGCGCTGCGTTGACGCTCGCCCGGCATATTTCGAGTGCAGCTGCGGGCTGGAAGAGGCGACCTCAGTCCACTCGAGACATACATCACAAATCCGTGTTTCGTTCGTGATCTGGAGATAGCGCATCCATCTCGGTCCGACACCCGGCATATATTTGAGCAATGCGCCGACGCGCGTTCGGCCCTAGCCGCCCGGGAGACGCGTATGCTTCGTCTTCACGTCTTCGCCGCTCCGTGGGGCATCAACCCCAGCCCCTTTTGCCTCAAGGTCGAGACCTACTGCCGGCTGGCGGGCATTCCGTTCGAATGCGTGCAGGCGCTGCCCTTCCGGGCGCCGAAAGGCAAGCTGCCCTTCATTACCGATGGAGATGCGACCGTCGCCGATAGCGGGCGGATCATCGACCATCTCAAGACGCGTTACGGCGACCCGCTCGACGCGGCGCTGGACGAGGAACAGCGGGCGCGCGGCCATCTGATCCGACGTTGCTGCGAGGAAAGCCTTTATTTCGTGCTGCTCGATGCGCGCTGGATCGATCCCGAAGGCTGGCGAACGGTCAAGCCCGTCTTCTTCGGGCCGCTGCCGCCCGTGCTGCGCGACATGATTGCCATGATCGCGCGGCGGGGCATCCGCCGCGCGCTTCGAGGCCAAGGCTATGGACGCCACACGCCAGAGGAAATCCTGGCACTCGGTGCTGCCGACCTCGCCGCGATCGCGACGGCGGTAGCACCCTACCCCTTCGCCGTAGGCGCCCGGCCAACCTCGTTCGATGCGAGTCTCTACGGCCTGCTGGCCAATATCCTGCTGGTGCCGGTCGAGACCGGGCTCGCCCGCGAAGCCCGCCGGCACCCTGGGCTGACCGCCTATCTCGACCGCATGCGGGCCGAACTGGGCTAGCCCCGCTCGAAGGTGCGGGTGAGCCAGTCGATGAAGACACGAACCCGCGGCGACAGCTGGCGATTACGCGGATAGAGCAGCGATACCGGCGAGGGCGGCGGCGGAAAATCTTCGAGCACGGGCACCAGCGTGCCGCGCAGGAAATCATCCTCGACGTGATAGCGCGGTACCTGCATCAGGCCCAGGCCGAGCCGCGCCATGGCGACGAAGCTTTCCGCTCCATTGACCGACACGGTAGCCGGCAGCATGGCCGAGCGGATCTCGCCCCCGACCGTGAATTTGAGCGGAAGGAGCCCGCCGCTCGCCGAGGAGCGGAACCCGACCATGCGATGGCCGTCGAGCGTCTCGACGCTCTCGGGCAGACCGAAGCGGCGGACGTAATCCGGCCCGGCGCAGGTCGCCTCCTCCAGCAGGCCGACACGCCGGCCGACCATGTCGCTGTCCTGGAGGTAGCCGACCCGCAGGACGCAATCGACCCCTTCGCGGATGAGATCGACCAGCCGGTCACCCTCACCCATGAACAGCTCGATATCCGGATATTCGTCGAGGAACTTCGGCAGATGCGGCACGACGAAATGGCGCGCCAGCGTACCGTGGACATCGATGCGCAGCAGCCCTTTCGGCCGGGCACCGGAAAAGGCGGATTCGGCATCCTCGAGATCGGCAATGAGGGAAAGACAGCGCCGATGATAAGCCTCGCCATCGAGGGTCGGGCTGACATGGCGCGTCGTCCGCTGCAGCAGCCGGACGCCGAGCCGCGCCTCGAGCTGCTTCACCGCGTCGGTCACGGTCGAGCGCGGCAGGCCCAGATCCTCGGCCGCGAGTGTGAAGCTGCGTCGCTCCACGATCCGCGTGAAGACGCGCATGGCATCGAACCTGTCCATTGGTTTGTTCGCAATTTCCGAATTGTGATGCCGAATTATGGATGATTATGCGGATTCAGAAAAGGATCATCTATTTCTCAACGCCGACGGAAATCCCCGCGACGTATTCGAAGGAGATGGAAATGACCAACGAATCGAATAAGGTAGCCCTCGTTACCGGGGCTTCGCGCGGCATCGGCGCCGCGGTCGCGGAGCGGCTTGCGGCTGATGGCTTCGCCGTTGTCGTGAATTATTCGGGCGATGCCGCCCCGGCCGAAGCGCTGGCCCGCACGATCGAAAGCAAGGGCGGTCGCGCGCTCACCGCTAAGGCGGATGTGAGCGATCCCAACGCCGTCCGCGCCATGTTCGATACGGCCGAAGCTGCGCTGGGCGGGGTCGACGTGCTGGTCAACAATGCCGGCATCATGATCACCAAGAGCATCGCCGAGACCGACGATGAGCTGTTCGACCGGCACATGAGCGTCAACGTCAAGGGCACCTTCAACACCCTGCGCGAAGCGGCGAAGCGCTTGCGCAACGGCGGTCGCATCATCAATTTCTCGAGCAGCCAGGCCGCGTTGCTGTACCCGACCTACGGCGTCTACGCCGCGACCAAGGCCGCCGTCGAGGCGATGACCGGCGTGCTGGCCAAGGAGCTGCGCGGCCGCAACATCACGGTCAATGCCGTGGCGCCGGGGCCGGTCGCGACCGAGCTGTTCCTTAAGGGCAAGCCGCAGGAAGTGATCGACCGGCTCGCCAAGCTGTCGCCGCTGGAACGCCTCGGCCAGCCCGAAGATATCGCCGACCTCGTCGCCTTCCTGGCTGGCCCGGACGGCGGCTGGATCAACGGCCAGACCCTGCGCTCCAACGGCGGCGCTATCTGATCCAAGGGCAGATCATCATGAAGCAGATCATCTTCATCACCGGCGCGTCGAACGGGTTCGGCGCGCTGGCCGCCCGCGCCCTCGCCGAGGCCGGCCACACCGTTTATGCCGGCATGCGCGAGACCGAAGGGCTCAACGCGCCCCGGGTCGCCGGCGCCGCGCGCTTCGCCGCCGCGCACAAGGCCGGGCGGCCGAGCGCCTGGCGCGGGGTCGACGCCATTTCCACCCTTCCTTGACATAAATTTAAGCGAAACTTCCTGTGATAAAGTCCGTTCACGCACATCGCGTTCAAACGGAGCAACCAACGATAATGGCAAAACTTTCCCATCTCCTGGGCCCCTTGGCGCTGGCCGGCTTGGTCGCGCTGGCCCCCCTGGCCGCGCGGGCGGAAGTACCCGGTCCGCATCCGGCATATCTGCATGCGCTCGCCGACCTGCGCGCCGCTGCCTGGATGCTGGAGAACCGGCCGGGCGACGCCTTCGTCAGTGCCCATGAGGAGACGGCGCGCCAGGAGATCCACGCCGCCTTCGCCGAGATCAAGCGCGCTGCGATCGATGACGGCAAGGATGTCAACGACCATACCGGCATCGATCTGCCGCGCGAACGGCCGGGCCGCCTGCATCGGGCGCTCGAGATCCTGCGCCAGGTTCACGGCGATCTGGACCATGCCGAGGACGTGCCCGAAGCGCGGGAGCTGAAGCATCGCGCGCTGGAACATGTGCAAATTGCAGAGCGGGAAACCGAATTCGCGATTGGCGACATAGAGCATCACCGCTGACGGCGAGAGACCCCATATAGGGGTCTCGACCCTTCTGGAGACGATGCTTCATGCCTGCCTTTTCGGTTCTGGACCTTGCCCCGGTGACCCAGGGCTCGACCCCGGGCGACGCGCTGCGCCACTCGCTCGATCTGGCGCAACATGCCGAGAAATGGGGCTACCGCCGCTATTGGTTGGCCGAGCATCACAACATGGTGGGTATCGCCAGCGCCGCGACATCCGTCGTGATCGGCTATGTCGCCGGCGGCACCAGCACCATTCGCGTCGGCTCGGGCGGCATCATGCTGCCGAACCATTCGCCGCTGGTCATCGCCGAGCAGTTCGGCACGCTCGCCTCCCTCTATCCGGGCCGTATCGATCTCGGCCTCGGCCGGGCGCCCGGCACCGACCAGCGTACCATGCAGGCGCTGCGCCGGGACCCCGGCGCCGCCGACACCTTCCCGCAGGACGTGCTCGAGCTGCAGGCGCTGCTCGGCCCGCTGCAACTGGGCCAGGTGATCCAGGCCGTCCCCGGCACCGGCCTCGAAGTGCCGATCTGGATCCTGGGATCGAGCCTGTTCGGGGCGCAGCTCGCCGCCATGCTCGGCCTGCCCTATGCTTTCGCCTCGCATTTCGCGCCCGATGCGCTGATGCAGGCGATCGAGATCTATCGGGCGACCTTCCGGCCATCGAAACAGCTCGACCGGCCTTATGTCATGGCCGGCGCCAACGTCATCGCCGCCGAGACGGACGAGGAAGCGCGCCTTCTCTTCACCTCGATCCAGCAGGCCTTCACCAACATGTTCCGCGGCACGCGCGGCCAGCTCCGGCCGCCGATCGGGGATATCGAGAGCTACTGGTCGCCGGTCGAGAAGGCCCAGGCCATGCGCATGCTCGCCTGCTCGTTCGTCGGCTCGCCCCAAACCGTGAAGGCTGGGCTCGATCGTTTTGCCCGCGAAACGGGTGCCGACGAGATCATGGTGGCGTCCGCCATCTATGATCATGCGGCCCGATTGCGCTCCTACGAGATCCTGGCCGGCCTGCAGGAACCCGCCGGCGCCGCACCTCGTTGATCAGACAGCGTCGGCCCTGACCGAACGGCCTCGACGCCGAGGAGATCAACATGATCCGCATCAATCGATCGGCGCTCGCCCTCGTGGGGTTGGGCATCGTGTGCGCCAGCCCGTTTACACAAGCCTCGCTCGCTCGCGCCCAAGACGCCGTTGCCATCAGGAGCAATGGCGAAGCCACCTACATCAATGGCGGCATCGGCGACAACGAGATCAGTTACATGCGCGAGAACGGCCCGAAATACAGCCTGCGCATGGAGTTTTCCGAACGCGGCAGCGGCGAGTTCGTGACCGGCGTCAACCTCGACATCAGCAATCCGAGCGGCAAGAGCGTCTTCGCGCTCGATTCCGCCGGGCCGTTGACCGATGTTATGCTGCCGCCGGGCCAGTACCGCGTCAGAGCCAGCTACGAAGGCAAGACCGAGACGCAGGAGGTCTCGATTGACGGTGCCGGCCGCGGAGGCAAAGATATCTCCTTCCACTGGAAGGGCTCGGAGACGCAGTGACACAGCCAATGACGACACGGCAACAGCCGTGATGAGAAGATCCTTCCGGACGATCCCTGGCTGGTGGCGAGGGATTGCCATGGCCGGCGCGCTGCTGGCCGCCATGCCCGCCAGCGAGGCAGCGGGCACCGATATACTGAAGAAGCTGGTCGACGTATCGGTGCCGCTGCCGAGCCTGTCGCCGCTGGTCCGGCGCGTGATGCCGGCCGTCGTCAACGTCTCAGCCGAGGTGGCGCCCGATCCGGCCGAGGAATCGCAGGCTGCGGCGGCGCAGACGCCGTTCGACGAGTTTCTGCGCCGCTATTTCGAGCAGCGCGGCCTGCCGGCACCGGCTCCGGCCGCGCCCCAGCCGCCACAGCCCGGGCAAAAGATCTTCTCGCTGGGCTCGGGCTTCATCATCGATCCCAGCGGCTTCATCGTCACCAACAACCACGTCGTCGCCCGCGCGACCAAGATCACCGTCATCCTCCCCGACAATTCCCGGCATCCGGCGACGCTGGTCGGCGCCGATGCCAAGACCGACCTGGCGCTGCTGAAGATCGCGGCCAAGAGCAACCTGCCGGTTCTGCAGTGGGGCGACAGCGACAAGGTTCAGGTCGGCGATTGGGTCATGGCCGTGGGCAACCCGTTCGGACTCGGCGGCTCGGTCACGGCCGGCATCGTCTCCGCCCTGGGCCGCGACATCCAGCAGGGCCCGTTCGACGATTTCCTGCAGATCGACGCGCCGATCAATCGCGGCAACTCCGGCGGTCCGACCTTCGAGACCAACGGCAAGGTCGTCGGCATCAATACCGCGATCTATTCGCCGACCGGCGGCAGCGTCGGCATCGGCTTCGCCATTCCGTCCAACATCGCCCGCGATGTAGTCAAGCAGCTGCGCGACAAGGGCCATGCCGATCACGGCTATCTGGGCCTGACCGTCCAGGTGATCTCGCCCGATGTCGCCCATGCCCTGAAGCTCGATCCCGACAATCCGCCGGGCCTGCTGGTCGACGATCTCGACGCCGGCGGGCCGGCCGCCAAGGCCGGGCTGCTCCAGGGTGACGTGATCAAGCAGGCGAACGGCCATCCGGTCCAGGCCGCCCACGACATCTCCCGCCTGGTCGCCCTCGCCCGCATCGGCGACAAGCTGAACTTGATCGCCAATCGCGACGGCAAGGATGTCAGCCTGCGGGCGACCATCGGCCAGGCTCCGACGGACGAGCAGGCGGAGGCCCAGCAGAAGCAGTCGGCGGCGCCCGCCGAGACGGCCCCCATGGCGCTCGGCATCCGCTTCGCCGAGCTGACCCCGGATCTGCGGACGGTGTTGCATGTATCGCCGACGCTGCAGGGTGCCATCATCGACGGCATCGATGCCGGCAGCCCGGCAGCCGCGATCGGGCTGGCACCCGGTGACGTGCTGGTCTCGATCAACCGCCAGCCGGTCGACGGGCCTTACAATGCCGCCGAAAAGCTGGCCGAGGCCTCCAAGGACGACGTGCTGCTGTTCGTCAACCGGCACGGGCTGAGCCAGTTCACCGCCCTGCCGGCGGTCGACAATCCGGATACGCCGCAGCAATAGCGCCGCGCGGGCCGGTATCGCATGATGCCGGCCCATGACCGAAGATGCTTCCGCGCCCCCTTATGCCGCTGTGTCCGACGGCGTCCGCCTGGCGATCCGGCTGACGCCGCGCGCGGCGCGCAACGAGCTCGACGGTGTCGCCGCCGGTCCGGACGGGCGCGCCGTGCTGCAATTGCGCCTGGCGGCCCCGCCGGTCGACGGTGCCGCGAACAAGGCGCTCATCGCCTTCCTGGCCGATAGGCTGCGGGTGCGCAAGGCCGATATCACGATCCGGTCGGGCGAGACATCGCGCCTGAAGATCCTGCATCTCGCGGGCGACGCCCGGGCGCTCATGGCGCGGCTGGACGAATGGATCCGCCCGGGCTGAGGACGGCGAGCAGATCGGCGTGGAGCCCGGCGGGCGCCGCGACGACGCCGTCGGCATCGAAGCCGAAATCGCGGCCGACGAGGTCGCTCACCATGCCGCCGGCCGCCCTCACCAGATGGGCGCCGGCGAGCCAATCGTGGATGTCGCGGCCGAGTTCCCAATAGCCGTCCAGCCGGCCGGCCGCGACATAGGCGAGTTGGAGCGAGGCCGACGCCATCATGCGGATGACGAAGGCATGGCCGGCGGCGCGGCCGATCGCGTCCAGCGCCGCCGGAACGAGCGCACCGTCCGGCCCTCGGCCGGGCGGAAGGGCGGTGCCGAGCACGGCCGCCCCGAGATCGGGCTTCGCGGTCAGGCGCAGGATCGCGCCGTCGAGCCTTGCTTCCTTCTCAGCGATGAACATTTCTCGCTGGGCCGGATCATAGACGAAGGAGACGATCGGCCGGCCGGTCCGGACCAGTGTCAGCGACGACGACCAGAGCGGCATGCCCTGAGCGAAATGGTAGGCGCCATCGATCGGATCGTAGATCCAATGCAGGCCTTCGGCCTGCCGCGCCGACGCTTCGCCCGCCCAGCCGATATCGGGGTGGAGGGCCTGAAAAGCGCTGCGCATGGCCGCATCCGCCCAGCCATTCGCCGCGCGAACGACTCGGAACAGGCTGTCGAGGCCGGCGCCGGCGGGCACCGGCACGCCGGCCCGCAACTGATCGCCGATGCCGCGCAGCAGGGCCGCGCAACGGGCGGGGTCGACCGGAACCATGGGAATTCTCTCAAACCATTGACAGGACGCAGAGATAATACGAGCTTTTGCTCATATTCATTACTCGCATCCCGCCATGCCCGATCGAGACCCGCTCAAGCCCCGGAAAACGCCCCGCCAATCGCGCGCGGCCGAGACCGTCGCCGCGATCCTGGAGGCGGCGGCTCGCATTCTCGAGAAGGACGGGCCGGCGCTCTATACGACCAACCGCATCGCCGAGCGCGCCGGCGTCAGCATCGGCTCGCTCTATCAATATTTCCCGGCCAAGGATGCGGTCACCATTGCGCTGATCGAGCGCGAGGCCGCTCTGCTCCGGACCGATATCGAGGCGGCCCGGCAGGAGACGGATTGGCGGACGGTGCTGGGAAGGATGATCGGCGCGGCCGTGCGGCATCAGCTCCGACGGCCGGCGCTGGCGCGCGTGCTGGATTTCGAGGAGGCGCGGCTGCCGCGACAACCTGAAAGCGGCCAGCGGCTGAGTGCCGTCCATGGCGCCATCGTCGAGGCGCTCGGCCGCTCGCCCGAGCTTGCCGGCGCGGATCGGGATCGCCTCGCCTTCGATCTACAGGCCATGACCCGGGGCATCACCGATGCCGCGGGCGAGCGCGGCGAGACCGACGCGGCCGATCTCGAAGCGCGCGTCGCCCGCGCCGTCTTCGGCTATCTGGGTCAGCCGCCGGCGACGCCCTGAGTGTTGACGTAGAGCGCGTAGAGCGACTGGCTCGCCGCCATGAACAGCCGGTTGCGCCAGCGCCCGCCGAAGCAGAGATTGGCGCAGCGTTCCGGCAGCGCGATCCGGCCGATCGGCTGGCCGTGGGGCGAGAAGATCATGACCCCGTCATGCCCCGGCCCCATGCCCCAGCCGGCCCAGAGATTGCCGTCGACATCGCAGCGGAAACCGTCCGGCGCGCCATGCTCGCCGGCATCGACGAAGACCCGGCCATTGGCGATGCGCTCGCCGTCATCGACCACATCATAGGCCATGATGAGACGCGGCACCGCACCGGAGACGACGACATAGAGCCGGCTTTCGTCCGGCGAGAAACAGATCCCGTTCGGCCGCGGGATCTCGCCGGTGATCACCGTCGCCCGACCGGTCTTCGGGTCGAAGCGGTAGACATTGGTCGGCAGCTCCGGCTCGGCCTGCTCGCCCTCGTAGTAGCTGAGGATGCCGAAGGTCGGATCGGTGAACCAGATCGAGCCGTCGGATTTCACCACAACGTCGTTGGGCGAATTGAGCCGCTTGCCCTCGAAGCTGTCCATGATGACGGTGATCGAGCCGTCATATTCGGTGCGCGTGACCCGGCGGCTGCGATGCTCGCAGGTGATGAGGCGGCCCTGCCGGTCGCGGGTATTGCCGTTGGCGTTGTCGGAAGGCTTGCGGAAGGCGCTGACCGCCCCCGTCTCCTCGTCCCAGCGCAGCATCCGGTTGTTGGGAATGTCGCTCCACAGCAGGTAGCGGCCATCGCCGAACCAGACCGGCCCCTCGCTCCAGCGGCAGCCGGTCGCCAGCCGCTCGACCGCGGCCAGGGTGACGCGGTATTTGGCGAAGCTCGGATCGAGGATTTCAACCGCGGGATCGGGATAGGCGGTGGCCGGCTGCCACATCATCTTCTCCATTTCTTATGTCGGATCAGGATATTAACGTGGGAGAACCTACTCGTCCAACTGCCGGACCTGGATCGACCTCGGCGCTGTTTCCGGTCTGAAGGATAGTCTGGAGACGATCGGTAGGGGGCGATAAATGATCGCGATCGCGGTCGCTATCAGGAATGACGGAATGGCCGGCACAACGAGCCGCGCTTCGGTATGGACGAGCGCGAAGGCAATCACCACAGTTACGAAGACGCCGAGCGCCTTTAGCCCCAATGAAAGCTCCGGCGTCCACCGTTGACGGGCAGCCTGCAACGGCAGGCCGACTAGTACGATCAGGAATAGCGCCGTGGCGCATGCCGTACTGACGGCAGACGCGAACGCGAGCCCCATACCGGTCCAATTGCGGTCGGCAAGCAAAGACTTCCAGCTCTTTATGCCGAAGCCGGGAATGATGCGCTGATAGGGCGGCACGGCCAATTGGAAGAGATCGTTCAGGGTGAAGATCGGACTGAATAGCAGATCGGCGTAATTCGCCGGATCAAGATTCTTCGCCACGATTTCGGCATAGGCGATGGGATGATGGACCACTGTCTCGGCGAACTTACCGCGAAAAAGCTTCTCCAGTCCGACCGGGGTCAATCCGGTCTCGTTCTGCATCGTCTGGAACAGATCGAATTGTTCGGGAAAGCTGAAATTCTTCATCGTCCGCTTCACCGTCATCGAAAGAATGGAATTGTCGTCGAACGGGTCCGCGGCACCCACCTTCGCGATATCGAATACCGGCCGGAGGTAGTTCGCCGCACCGGTGATACCGAGGAAGGCTTCTCCGGTTCGATAGTCGTTCCAGCCGACATAGAGCCCGACAACGACCAGCACCGGCGCCAGAAAGGCGGCCAAAGGGCGAAGCCGCGCCAGCAGCACAGTACCGAGATCGTCTGCCGAAAGCCGGCGATCGACCAGCAACGCCAAAGGTATGAGAGTGAGAAAGGCACCACTTTCGCGCACGAGGATCGAACAACCCCAGGCGATCCCCAGCGCCGACGCTTGGCCGGCAGTGATTGGCCGATTCCGATAAGCGCTGCCCAACAGCGTCAGGATAACGATGTTGAAGAGTGCGGCGTAGAGGCCGTCGCTCAGCAGCGTGTTATCGACCAACATAGAATAGCCACCGAGGTAGAACGCCCCGGCGAGGGCGCCGACCCGCCCGGATCCGGTGGCATCGAGAACGAGGCGGCAGAGAATTGCCGCCACGATGACGGATGCCGCGATCTGGCAGGCGATGACGAGCTGGTCGTTATGGAACAGTGCAAGCAGCAAGGGGTAGCCGATCGGCCGAAAGACCGCCCCCGGCAACGCCGCCGTCCGCCAATCGGTGACGCTGAACCAGAAACTGGAATCATGGCTCATCACATCGGCGACATAGCGGTAACCGTCCGTGTCCGATGCTTTGAACGGACGGTACAAGCCGAGGATCAGCAACTTGAGGAATGCGAACCCGCCGAGGATAAACCAGATTTGGCCGGGCAGCGGGCGAGATGGCCATTGTGCCGGCGTCAGTCCTATCATCTCGCCGTTGAGCCCCGCACAGTCTGGTGCGTATAGATCTATTCCAACGCATCCAAGGCGTGCAGAGTCCTAATGCAGACTCCAGGTTTCATCAACAACTATGAAGATTGCAGATAGGGTCTTTTTCCAGCGTGCTCGAAGCGGCCGCTCAGCTCGCAAGCAAACGATGGCGCGCCGATCACTGCAGATGCGACACGTCGATCGGTGCGCAATTGGTCCGGCCTTCCAGGATGCAATCCTGCAGCGCGGAGGTGGCGGCGAGCTTCTGCACCAGGAACAAGCCGATGACGAGCAGCGCCAGGACGAGCGCCATGCCGGCGAGGCTACGCGTCTGCCGGTCGTCGTCGTCGTTGTCGTCGTCGGGCGAGATCACCCCTAGGCTCCGTCGGGCGAGCGCAGGAGATTGGCGTGGAGCTCCCCCAGCTCCTCGATGAGCGCTGCCCGCCTTGCCTCGGTGAAGCCGGTGAAGGCCTGGTCGCGCACACGCAGAGTGATCGCCCGGATGCGATCGAGCATCGGCCCCGACGCCTCGGTCAGCCAGATCGTCCAGACCCGCCGGTCGGTCGGGTGGCGCCGCCGTTCGATCAGCCCCAGCACTTCGAGCCGGTCGAGCAGGCGGACCAGCGAGATCGGCTCGATATCGAGCGCGCCGGCGAGGTTGGTCTGATTGATGCCTTCCTGGTGATCGACATGCAGCAGCACCGAGGCTTCGGACCGGTTGATCGGCAGATCGGCCGCGCGCGCGAGCTGGATGAAGCGGCGGCGCACCAGCCGCGACGTATCCTGCAGCAGGAAGCCGAAGGTGCGGCGAACCGGCAAGGCGTCCGGCACCGGCTGACCCAGATCGAGCTCGTCGCAAGCGATCGCCGGCTCGATGCCGTGGGCCGAACCCGGATGCCGCAGCCTCACCATCGCCGGCCTCCCATCATTCGCGCGGCGAGCGCGGCCGGCCGGTCGCCGGCTCGGCGGCGCCCAGCGTCTCGGCCGCCTCGACCCGGTGCCGGCGCCGGCTGCCGAGCCATTCGCTCAACCGATCAAGATAGAGATAGATCACCGGTGTCGTGTAGAGAGTCAAAACTTGGCTGACGAGCAGACCGCCGACGATGGCGATACCGAGCGGCCGGCGCAGCTCGGACCCTGCCCCCTGGCCGATGGCGATGGGCAGGCCGCCGAAGAGGGCCGCGAAGGTCGTCATCATGATCGGCCGGAAGCGCATGAGGCAGGCTTGATGGATCGCCTCCATCGGCGACTTGCCTTCGTGTCGTTCCGCCTCGAGCGCGAAGTCGATCATCATGATGGCGTTCTTCTTGACGATGCCGATCAGCAGGATGATGCCGACCAGCGCGATCACGCTCAGATCATAATGGAAGATCATCAGCATGATGAGAGCGCCGACGCCTGCGGAGGGCAGGGCTGACAGAATCGTGATCGGGTGAATGTAGCTCTCATAGAGCATGCCGAGCACGATATAGACGACGAGGATGGCGGCCGCGATCAGGATCGGCGTCGAGGACAGCGAGGATTGGAACGCCTGCGCGCTGCCCTGGAACGCACCCTGGAGCGTGATCGGCACATGCAGCTGGGTCTGCAGCGCGTTGATGCCTTCGACCGCCTGGCCCAGCGCCATGCCCGGCCTGAGATTGAAGGAGATCGTCACCGCCGGGAACTGGCCCTGATGATTGACGGTCAGCGGCTCGACCTTGGAGCTGTAATGCGCGATCGTGCTGAGCGGCACCTGGGCGCCGCCGGGGCCGGGGATATAGATGTGCTGAAGCGCATCCTGCGTGTCCTGGAATTGCGGCTGGACCTCCAGCACGACCTTATACTGGTTGGTCGAGGTATAGATCGTGCCCACTTGGCGCTGGCCGAAAGCGTCATAGAGCGTCTGGTCGATCAGGCCGAGCGACAGGCCCAGACGGTAGGCGGCGTCGCGGTCGATATCGATCGAGACATGCGGGGCGGCGATCTGCTGGTCCGAGGTCACGTCCTGGAGCTGCGCCAGTTTCTGCATGCCGTCGAGCAGGATCGGCGCCCAATGATTGAGCTCCTCCGAATCCGTGTCGGTCAGCGTGTACTGGTACTCGGTCTTGCTGAGCCGGCCGCCGATATTGATGTCCTGGCCGGCCTGCATATAGAAGAACGCGCCCGGCACTTCGGCCATCTTGGGCCGGAGCCGCTGGATGATCTGCTGGGCCGATGCCGTGCGCTCCTCGAACGGCTTCAGCTGCATGAAGGTGCGCGCAGTGTTCTCGCTGGCATTGCCGCCGGTGGCGCCGGCAAAGCCCACAACATCCGCCACGTCCGGGTCGGACAGCGCGATCTTGATGAACCGGTCTTCGAGCTGGGCCATGCCGGCGAAGGAGATGTCCTGCCGCGCCTCGGCCTGGCCGAAGATGAAGCCGGTATCCTGCTCGGGGAAAAAGCCCTTGGGGATGATGACGTAGAGCCAGCCGGTCGCGACGATCAGCACCAATGTCGAGAGCAGCGTCAGGAACTGATGCCTGAAGACGAAATGCAGGCCCTTGTCGTAGACGCGGATCATCCATTCGAAGAAATCCTCGGTCACGCGATAGAAGCGGCCGTGGCGCTCCTCGCTCTCGCGCTTGAGGAAGAGCGAGCACATGACCGGCGTAAGGGTCAGCGAGACGAAGCCCGAAACCACCACGGCCACTGTCACGGTGACGGCGAATTCGCGGAACAGCCGGCCGACGATGCCGCCCATGAACAGAAGCGGGATGAACACGGCGATCAGCGAGAAGGTGATCGAGATGATGGTGAAGCCGATCTGGCCGGCGCCCTTGAGCGCCGCCTCCATCGGCCGGTCGCCCTCTTCCAGATAGCGGACGATGTTCTCGATCATGACGATGGCGTCGTCGACGACGAAGCCGACCGCGATGGTCAGGCCCATCAGCGACAGATTGTCGAGGCTGTAGTTCAGCAGATACATCACGCCGAAGGTCGCCACCAGCGACAGCGGCACGGTCACGCTGGGGATGATCGTCGCCCACAGATTGCGCAGGAACAGGAAGATCACCAGGACGACCAGCCCGATCGTCAGGATCAGCGTGAACTGCACGTCGTTCACCGAGGCGCGGATCGTGCCCGAGCGGTCGCTGACCAGATCGATCTTGACCGATTCCGGGATCGAGGCGCGCAGCTGCGGCAGCAGCGACTTGATCTGGTCGACCATGTCGATGGTGTTGGCGCCGGCCTGGCGCTGGATTAGCAGCAGCTCGGCCGGCTTGCCGTTGAACCAGGCGCTGGTGCGCGGCAGCAGCGAGCCGTCGATGACGTTGCCGACATCCTTGAGCTTGACCGGCGCGCCGTTGCGATAGGCGATGATGACATTGTTGAAGGATTTGGCGTCGAACAACTGATCGTTGGTATCGAGCGTCAGAGTCTGCCGGCTGCCTTCGAGCGTGCCCTTGGGCTCGTCGAGCGTCGCCGCGGTCAGCGCGTTGTGGACATCCTCGAAGCCGATGCCGCGCGAGGCGAGCGCCCCCGGATTGAGCTGGATGTGCGGCGCATAGGTCTGCTGCCCGGCGACGATGACCTGGGACACGCCGGTCACGGCCGACAGCTTCTGCGCCAGGATGGTGTAGGCGTAATCGTCGACCCGATAGATCGGCATGTCATCGGAGTAGATGGCATAGATCAGCACCGGCCGGTCGGCCGGGTTGGTCTTCTTATAGGTCGGCGGATTGGGCAGATCCTTGGGCAGAAGGCCGCCGGCGGCGTTGATCGCGGTCTGCACATCCTCGGCCGCACCGTCGATATTGCGGTTGAGGTCGAATTGCAGCGTGATGCTGGTCGAGCCCAGGCCGCTGGTCGAGGTCATCGAGGTCAAGCCCGGGATCGCCGCGAATTGCTGCTCGAGCGGCGTCGCGACCGAGGAGGCCATCGTGTCGGGGCTGGCGCCCGGCAGCTGGGCCGAGACCGTGATGGTTGGGAAATCGACGTTCGGCAGCGCCGAGATCGGCAGCAGATTATAGACCGCGGCCCCGAACACCAGGATGCCGAGCATCAGGAGCGAGGTGGCGATCGGCCGCCGGATAAAGGTCTCGGAGATATTCATGGTCTAACGCTTTCCGTTGCCATCCTGCCCGCGATCCGAGGATCGCGGCCTCAACCGGCGCTCGACGCCGTCTTCTGCGGCGTGTCCGCGCGGATCTTGGCGCCGTCGAACAGGCGATACTGCCCTTCGACCACGACCGGATCGCCGATCGCCACGCCGCTGCCGATGACCGCGATGCCGTCCTGGCTCTGCAGGACCTGAACGGCGCGATGCTCGACCGTATCGTCCGGCTTGACGATATAGACGTAGTTGCCCTGGGCGCCCTGCATCACCGCCTGGAACGGCACCGTCACCGCATTGTGACGTACCGACAGGATCAGCCGGGCATTGACGAACTCGCCCGGCCACAGCCGCTCGTCCTTGTTGTCGAAGCTCGCCTTGAGGTGAATCGTGCCGGTCGTCGGGTCGATCTGATTGTCGATGAGCGTCAGATGCCCGTCGGACAATTTCGTCACGAGATCGCTGCCGAAGGCATCCACAGGCAGTGGCGCCTGGGCCTGGTTCCGGCGAATCTCG
Source organism: Aliidongia sp. (assembly GCA_035539155.1). Lineage (GTDB taxonomy): Bacteria > Pseudomonadota > Alphaproteobacteria > ATCC43930 > CGMCC-115725 > JAXDMU01. Next base: position 23,896 of record DATLIZ010000025.1, read on the forward strand.
TCGAGAGTATCCTGCGGGAGCGTGAAGGAGACGTAGATCGGCTTGATCTGGGTGATCGAGACCAGGCTCGTCCCCTGGGCCGCCTGGATGTAGTTGCCCTGATCGACCAGCCGGGCGCCGGTGCGGCCGTCGATCGGCGCGCGGATGTCGGTATATTCGAGATTGAGCTTGGCCGCATCGATCTGGGCCTGGTCGACCTTGATCGCACCCTGGAGCTGCGCCACGGTCGCCTTCTGATCGTCATAGCTCTGCCGGGTCTGGTACCCGGTCGTCAGCAGCTTGCTGAACCGGTCGAGGTCGAGCTGGGCGCCGGCGAGCTGGCCCTGGTCGCGCTCCTTGGCGGCCTGAGCCTGATCGAGAATGGCCTGATAGGGGCGAGGATCGACCTGGAACAGCTTGTCGCCGGCCTTCACCTCCTGCCCCTCGGTGAACAGCACCTGCGTGATCTGGCCGTCAGTGCGCGACTTTACGGCGACGCTGTTGTAGGCTTGCACCGTGCCGATGCCGGAAACATAGACCGGCACGTCCTTGGCCTCGGCCTTGCCGGTCGTCGCCGGGATGGTCGGAACGCCCTGAGCCCACGCCCCGGTTGCGGAAAGGACCAGCCCCATGGCCGCCCAACTCAATGCATGCAATCGCATGGTCCTCAACCCTTCGCCGTTTCACGGTCGCCCAAAAGGATGCATTACAGACGATAAGTAATGCTTATAAACTTCTGCGGGCAGCCTCAGCCCATGCAAAAATATCCGGTCACCCCGGACCCTGGATCCGCGGGCATGGCGGAATCGTGCGGAACGCCGTCATCCCGCCTCTCGACGAGCGCGCTCAGCTGTGGTAGGACAAATCTCGCGGCCGGTCGGGGACCCGCGGGTGGATTGCTTTGCCCAACCCTCGACCTGCCGGCGGACGCGCGGTCATGGGACCGTGCGGGCGGATAAGCCATTGATCGGCTGGGAGCTGGAATGCAGGTACTCGTTCGGGACAATGACGTCGGGCAGGCGCTGCGCGTCCTCAAGAAGAAGATGCAGCGCGAAGGGATCTTCCGTGAGATGAAGCGCCGTCGCTCTTATGAGAAGCCGTCTGAGCGTCGCACGCGCGAGGCCGCCGAGACGGCGCGCCGTCATCGCAAGGCGATGCGCAAGCGCCTGGAACGCGAAGGCTATTAGGCCTGGACCGGACGACTAGAAGGACCGAGACATGCGCGAACCCCTCTCGAAATTCCCCAAGCGTCCAACCGGCCCCGAATATACCCGCCGCACCATCGCCGAATGCCGCGCTTTGCTGGCCAATGCGCGCCTGTCGCCGGAAATGCGCCAAGGGCTCGAGACCCGCGTAGCGCAGCTTCAGGAAGAGCTTCAGGCTTTCGCGGCACAGAAGGCGCGCGAGGCCGAGGTGGCTGCCGCAGCAGCCGAGGAAGAAGCGAATCCGCGCTATCGCAGCCGACGCGTCTGACCGGCCGGCCCTTGCCGCCGGCGGCCTTTTCTCGCGGATCGAACGCGCCTGAGACACCCCTTACGAATTCAGTGATGCGATTCAGCTCGCACACGCACGGGATCGACTCGCGGGAGCGGGTCATTTCGTGTTAGCTTGGAAAACTTATCAAGCCTCGGCGGCCGGGCCACGAGGTAGAATCTCAGGAGAAGAAAAAACCGTGGGTAGAGGCAAGGATTTCCGCGAGCCGAGGCGTCGTGGCTTTGATGATGATCAATGGTCGTCGCGCGCGGATAGCGCGGGCCCGAGATCGATGCCGTTCGGCGAGCGCCCCGGCGGCGGTGCTCGCATGCCGGTGGCGCCGACCGGCCCCTCCGTTAGCGCGGTGGTGAAATGGTTCAACCCCGAGAAGGGCTTCGGCTTCGTCGAGCTGAAGGACGGATCGGGCGATGCGTTCCTCCATATCGCCGTGCTCGAATCCTCGGGCCACGGCGCGGTGGCGCCGGGTACGACGCTGCTGGTCAACAAGGGCCAGGGCCAGAAGGGCGCGCAGGTCACTGCGGTTCTCGAGGTCGATGCCAGCACGGCCGTGGCCGAAGCGCCGCGCCAAAGCCGCCCGATGGGCGGTAGCGGTGGTGGCGGCGGCCCGCGTCTTCGCGACGACCAGCTCGCCTCCGCGGTCGAGATGACCGGTACGGTGAAGTGGTATAATCCGGCGAAGGGCTTCGGCTTCGTGGCGGTCCAGGATGGCGGCAAGGATGTGTTCATCCATGCGTCCGTGCTGGAACGCGCCCGTATCGCCGGGCTGCAGGATGGCCAGGCCGTCACGCTCCGCGTGGTCGAGGGCATGAAGGGTCGCGAGGCGGTCGGCGTCGAGATCGCCGGCTGAGCCTTCGTCTCGGATAATATAGGACGCCGCCTGCGCCACGGGGCGCGGGCGGCGCTTTATTTGCGTTTGCGGCCGGTAGATACCCGCTTGGCCCTGCTGGGCATCCTTACAGCTCGATAGTTGAAAGAACGCGAGGCGCTCGCGGTAAACGCCGGGCTGCGCGCGGCTGTCCTTCATTGTCGGAACTCGACAAGCCTTGCAGCGTCGCTTCAAATACCCTTCGACATCGAAGGGAGAGACGCTCGTGACTACCGGTATGCGCAAAGGGTTGACGAGTTACGGCGATGACGCCTTTTCGTTGTTCCTGCGCAAGGTCTTCATCAAGGCGATGGGCTACACCGACGATTCGCTCGGCCGCCCGATCGTCGGCATCACCAATACCTTCAGCGACTACAATGCTTGCCACGGCAACGTGCCGAAGCTGATCGAGGCGGTGAAGCGCGGCGTCATGCTCGCCGGCGCCCTGCCGATGGAATTCCCGACCATCTCGATCCACGAATCCTTCTCGCACCCGACCAGCATGTTCCTACGGAACCTGATGGCGATCGACACCGAGGAGATGATCCGGGCGCAGCCCATGGATGCCGTCGTCATCATCGGCGGCTGCGACAAGACCATTCCGGCCCAACTGATGGCCGCCGCCAGCGTCGATCTGCCCGCGATCGTGCTGCCGGTCGGTCCCATGCTGGTCGGCCATCATCAGGGCGAGGTGCTGGGCGCCTGCACCGATTGTCGCCGGCTCTGGGGACGTTTCCGTGCCGGCGAGATCGATGCGGCCGAGATGGAGACGATAAGCGGACGGCTGGCGCCCACGGCCGGCACCTGCATGGTTATGGGCACGGCCAGCACCATGGCTTGCGCCACCGAGGCGCTGGGCATGGCCCTGCCGCTCGCCGGCACGATCCCCGCGACCCATGCCGACCGCTTCCGCCTGGCCGAGGAGACCGGCACGCGCGCCGCCGCCCTCGCCCAGGGCGGCCCGAAGCCGAGCGAGATCATGACGCCGGCCGCGTTCAAGAACGCGCTGACCGTGCTGCAGGCGATCGGCGGCTCGACCAACGGCCTCATCCATCTGACGGCGGTCGCCGGCCGGCTCGGCATTCCGGTCGATCTCGCCGCGTTTGACGAGCTCGGCCGCAAGGTGCCGGTGCTGATCGATCTCAAGCCGTCGGGCGACCATTACATGGAGCATTTCCACTGGGCCGGCGGCATGCCCAAACTATTGAAGGAGCTGGGCGATCTGATCGACCGCTCGGCGCTGACCGTGACCGGCAAGCCGCTCGGCGACTCGATCGACGCGGCCGAGGAGGTGCGCAACCAGACCGTCATCCGCACCCGATCGGCGCCGTTGAAGCCGATCGGCGCCATGGCCGTGCTGCACGGCAATCTCGCCCCGCGCGGCGCCGTCATCAAGCAATCCGCCGCCTCGCCGGCGCTGTTGCAGCATGAAGGCCGCGCGGTCGTGTTCACCAGCCTCGAGGACATGGCCAAGCGCATCGACGACGAGACGCTCGAAGTCACGGCCGACGACGTGCTGGTGCTGCAGAATGCCGGCCCCAAGGGCGCCCCGGGCATGCCGGAGGCAGGCTATCTGCCGATTCCGAAGAAGCTCGCCCGCGCCGGCGTCAAGGACATGGTCCGTATTTCCGACGCGCGCATGAGCGGCACCGCCTTCGGCACGATCGTGCTGCATGTGACGCCGGAAGCGGCGAGCGGCGGTCCGCTGGGGCTGGTTCAAACGGGCGATCGCATCAAGCTCGACGTGGCGGCGCGCCGGATCGAGCTGCTGGTCGACGATGCCGAGCTCGAAAGGCGCCGCGCCGCTTATCAGCCGCCCCCGCCGCCGCCCGGTTCGGAGCGCGGCTATGCCAAGCTCTTCCAGCAAACGGTGCTGGAGGCGGACGAGGGCTGCGATTTCGATTTCCTGGTGCCCGGCCGCACCGACTGATCAGGGAGGGCGCGCATGGAACGCGTAAAAGGCATCATCGCCGCGGCAGCGACGCCGCTTCATGCCGATTTCACCATCGATCACGACAAGCTGGTCGGCCATTGCCGCCGCCTGCTCGATCGCGGCTGCAACGGCATCAACCTCCTCGGCACCACCGGCGAGGCGACCTCCTTTTCGGTCGCCGAGAGGCTGGCCGCCATGCAGGCGGTGGCCAAATCCGGCCTGCCGCTCGACCGCTTCCTGGTCGGCACCGGTGCGGCCGCGCTCGCCGATGCAGTAGCGCTGACCGGCGCCGCGCGCGAGCTCGGCTTCGCCGGCGCGCTGCTGCTGCCGCCCTTCTATTACAAAGGCATCGATGACGGCAGCCTGGCCGGCTTCGTCGAGACCGTGATCGACCGCGTCGGCCCGCGGGGCTTGAGGCTCTACCTCTATCATTTCCCACAGAATTCGGGCGTGCCCTATCCGCCCGCCGTGGTCGAGCGGCTGCACCGCGCCCATCCCGACCAGCTGCTCGGCGTCAAGGACAGCTCGGGCGACCTGCCCTATGCCCGCGGCCTCGCCAAATCGCTGCCCGATCTCGATGTCTTCCCAAGCGCCGAGGGCGCGCTCGCCACGGCCAAGGAAGACGGCTTCGCCGGCTGCATCTCGGCGACCGCCAACATCACCGTCGAATTCGCCGCCCGCGGCTGGGCGACGCTGGGCACGCCGGAAGGGGCCGAGGCGATTCGGGAGGCCGCCGCGATCCGGGCGGCGCTCACGGCCACCCCGGTGATCTCCGCCACGAAATGGGCGCTCTCCGACCTCTATCGCGACGAAAGCTGGCGCCGCCTCGCCCCGCCGCTGCGCGCATTGACCGAGACCGAGATCACCAGCACGCGGGATCGCCTGGGCCGCACGCGCTATAGCGAGCTTTGCCAGTAGGATGCTTGACGCGGGCGATCCGCGTTTCCATCGTGGGAGTCTCTTCCCGCGCCGCCGCCGGCGCCCCGGCAGCGGAGGCCGCAGATCCCGGCATCGGCACGCAGCTTCTTCGGCCACCCTTGGGGGCTGGTCCCGCTCTCGCTGACCGAGACCTGGGAGCGCTTCAGCTATTTCGGCATGCGGGCGCTACTGATCCTCTACATGGTCCGCGCGCTCAAGTTCGACGACGAAACCGCCTATGACACGCTCGGCAACTATCTGGCGCTCGTCTACACCATGCCGCTTCTGGGCGGCATCATCGCCGATCGGGTGACCGGCCATCGCCGGGCCGTGCTGATCGGACTGACGCTGATGACGGCGGGCCATCTCTGCCTCGCCTGCGACGGGCTGCTCGCCCCCGAAGGGGCGCGGCAGGCGCTGTTCCTGGCCCTGGCGCTGGTCGCGGTCGGCAACGGCTTCATGAAGCCGAGCATCGCGACCCTGGTCGGCCGGCTTTACGGCAGCGAGCACAGCCGGCGCGATGCCGGCTTCTCGATCTTCACCATGGGCGTCAATATCGGCGCCTTCGCCTCCGCCCTCGTCTGCGGCACGCTCGCCGACCGGTTCGGCTGGAGCTGGGGCTTCGGCAGTGCGGCGATCGGCATGCTGATCGGCATGGCGACCTTCATCGGCGGCAGCAAGGCGCTGCCGGAAGACGCGACACGGCGCCTGCCGCTCTGGCTGCCGTTCCTGTGTCTGGCCCTGGTCGCCTCCGCCTGGCTGCTGATGCAGTTCCATGCGCTTGTCGGGCTGGCGCTCGCAGCCGGCGCCGCCGGTACGATCGGTTGGCTCCTCCGCCAGACCGCCAAGCTCGGCGCGCCCCGCGAGCAGGGCCGGGTCGCGGCCGGGCTGGCGCTGAGCGTCGCCGCGATCGTGCTCTGGTTCCTCAATGACCAGGCGGCCGGCAGCCTCAACCTCCTGGCCGACCGGCACGTGCCGCGCACCGTGCTGGGGCTGCATGTGGCGGCCCCGCTCTATCTCAGCCTCAACCCGCTCTTCATCATCGCGCTGGCGCCGGTGCTGGCCCAGCTTTGGGTCATGCTGGCCCGGCGCGGCGGCGATCTGGCGACGCCGACGAAATTCGCGATCGGACTCGTCTTCATCGCCGCCGGCATGGGCGTGCTGGCAATCCCGTGCGCGCTCGCCGGCACCGGGCTCATCGCGCCCGGCTGGCTCGTCCTGTCTTTTCTGCTGAGCGGCATCGGCGAGCTCATGATCTCGCCGATCGGCTTGTCCGCGACGACGCGGCTGGCGCCGCCGGGCCTCGGCAGCACGATGATGGGGCTTTGGTTCCTCGGCACCGCCGGCGGCGATTTCCTGGCGCAGGAGGCTGGCAAGCTGGCGAGCCTCGGCACGCCGGACGCCGATGCAGCCTCGCTCGCAGGCTATGAGCGGCTCTTCACCTGGCTCGGCGCCATCGGCCTCGCCGCAGCCGTCGCCATGGCGCTCGTGGGACCTCTGCTCCGCCGGCTGATGGGCGAAACGAGGCCCGCTCAGGGCGCGATCAGCCCTTCCTTATAGGCGGATTTCCGGAACTCGAAGACGATCTCGCGATCCGGCTTCGCCAGCTTTGAATCCTTGCCCTTATAGCTCAAGCGCGACAGCAGATCGCGAATGACGTTCAGCCGCGCGGTGTGCTTGTCGTCAGCCCGCACCACGGTCCAGGGTCCTTTGCGATGATGCGTGTCGGCCAGCATCTTGTCGCGCGCCTTGCTGTAATCGTCCCAATGGGAGAGGGCGGCCTCGTCGATCGGGCTGATCTTCCACTGTTTCAGCGGATCGTGCCGGCGATCCTCCAGCCGCTGTTCCTGCTCGGCCCGGCTGATATCGAGATAATACTTGAAAAGCTGGATGCCGGAATCGACCAGCATCGTCTCGAAATCCGGCACCGATTTGATGAATTGGGTGTACTCGGACTTGGTGCAGAAGCCCATAACGCGCTCGACCCCGGCGCGATTGTACCAGCTGCGATTGAACAGCACGAATTCACGTGCCGTCGGCAGGTAGCGGACATAACGCTGGAAATACCAGGCCGAGCGCTCCAGGTCCGACGGCGTGCCGAGGGCCACCACCCGCGTCTCGCGCGGGCTCAGATGCTCGGTGATATGCTTGATCGTGCCGTCCTTGCCGGCCGTGTCGCGCCCCTCGAACAGCACCAGGATGCGCTCGTTCTTGGCGATGAGCTGGCGCTGGAACTTGACCAGCTCGATCTGCAGCTCGTTGAGGGCCGCATGATAATGCGGCTCCGGTTCGATCTTGGCTTGCTTGGCCATCCCGTCCCCCTTTTTCAGGAAATTTCGCCCTCGGCCAGGACCAGATCGGCCTCTCGTTCCGCCGAGACGGCGAGGATGATCTCGATGCCCTGCACGATATGCTCGAGCGCCATCGAGGCGGCTCCCCGCTGACGCGCGGCCTGCTGCGGCAGAAAGGGAATGTGCAGGAAACCGCCGCGCAGGCGATCGCCCCGACGCGCGGCCGCATGCATCAGCCCGTAGAAGATGTGGTTGCAGACGAAGGTGCCGGCCGTGTTCGAAACCGCGGCCGGCAGCCCGGCCTGGCGCAGCGCCTGCACCGCGGCCTTGATCGGCAGGGTCGAGAAATAGGCGGCCGGCCCGCCGGGCACGATCGGCCGGTCGATCGGCTGGCGCCCGGCATTGTCGGGAATGCGGGCATCATCGACATTGATCGCGACCCGTTCGAGACAGAGCTCGGTCCGGCCGCCGGCCTGACCGACCGCGAGCACGATGTCGGGCCGGATTTCTTCGATCGCCGCGTCGAGTACCTCGATCGCGGCGCCGAACACGGTCGGCATCGGCCGCGTCTCGATCCTGAGCGGCCCGAGGCTCGATCTCAGCATGCCGATGGCTTCGAGCGCCGGATTGACCGTGTCGCCGCCGAACGGCTCGAACCCCGTGACCAACGCCTTCATCCATTCTCTCCCAGCTTGGGACCGAGCGGTACGAGCACGCTCAGCCGGACGGCGATCGCAAGCGCGATCAGTTGCAGGACGACGAGCCCGAGTGCGACGCCATCCCAACCGGCCCTGGCATAAACGATGCCACCCAGCGATCCGACCACGCTCGAACCCATATAGTAGAAAAAAAGATAGAGCGACGATGCCTGCGCCCGCGCGAACTGGGCGCGGCGCGCGACCCAGGAGCTGCAGAGGGCGTGGCTGCCGAAGAAGCCGATGGTGACGATGGCGACGCCGGACACGATCGCAGCGATATTGTCGAGCCGTGTCAACTCCACCCCGGTGAGCGAGACCAGGATCGTGATCCAGAGCAGCTTGCGCCGCCCGAAGCGGTCGGCGAGGCTGCCGGTCACCGCCGATGCCGCCATGCCGATCAGATAGACGCTGAAGAGTGCCCCGACCAGGCTCTGGCTGAGCAGGAAAGGCGGGGCCAGCAGGCGGAAGCCCACATAATTATAGATGGTGACGAAGGTTCCCATCTGCAGAAAGCCGGTCAGGAACAGGAAAGGCAGGCCGCGCTCGGTCAGATGCCGGCCGACCGCCATCGCCTGCTGTCCCCAGCGCACCGCGCCGCCGGTGAAATGACGCGATTCGGGCAGGGCGCGCCAGAAGATCGCGGCCGAGATCAGTCCGGTCGAGCCGATGGCGGCGAGGCCGAGGCGCCAGTTCGCGAAATCGCTGAGCAGCGCGCAGACGAGCCGGCCGGCCATGCCGCCGAAGGCGCTGCCGCCGATGAAGAGGCCGATGGCAAGCCCGACCGAGTTCCCCGCGATCTCCTCGCCCAGATAAGCCATGGCGACGGACGGCACGCCGGATAGCGCCGCACCGATCACCAGCCGCAGGACGAGCAGCTGATCGAACGATGCGACGGCAGCGGTGGCGAGGGTAAGCAGGCTCGACGCCACCAACGACAACAGCATCACCCGCTTGCGACCGTAGCGCTCGCTGAGCGAGCCGGCGAGCACGAGAGTGAAGGCCAAGGCCGCAGTGGTGAGGGAGACGGCGAGGCTGCTTTCGGCCGGCGTTACCCCGAACTCGGCGGCAAAGATCGGCATGAGCGGCTGAACGCAATAGAGCTGGGCGAAGGTGACGAAACCGGCGGCGAACATTGCCAGGTTGGTCCGATGGAAGGCGGGCGTGCCGCGCACGATCGGCCCGGTAATGGCGGCTTCCATCGTCAGATCCGGCCCCCGAGAGCACGGAACCGATCCTTCCAGCGCTCGCGCGCCTCGGCCTCGGCCCAGGGTTCGAGCGGCCCGTCCCACAGCTTGCCGCGATAGCCGCCGCCGACCAGCCGGCGCGCCTCGCGCTCGCTCCAGCCGGCGAGGCGGACCGCCTCGGTCACGGCGCTGATCCGGTCGGCGCGCTTGACCGCCTTGCGCCATTCCGCCGGCACCGCCGAACCGAAGCCCAACGCCAGGCACAAGGCCCGCTCCAGCCGCCGCTCCAGCTCGCGATAAGTCTGGCCGAGCACGGCCTTGACCGGGGTCACGACATCGCCATAGACCGCCTCGGCCAGGTCATGGGCAAGCGCCCAGCGGCGCACCTCCCACGGCGCGCCCGGCCAGACCATCTGGGCCAGAATCTGCTCGACCAGCACGGAATGATGGGCGACGTTGAAGCCGACCTCGCCCAAGGTCTGGCCGCACCAGCGATTGACGCGGCTGATGCCGATGACGAGATCGTTCAGATCGAGATCGATCGGGCTGGGATCGAGCAGATGCAGCCGTCGGCCGGACAACATGCGCCCATATGTCCGCGGCGCCTCGGCGCTGGTCGGCACCGCCGGCGACGCGGCTTCGCCCATTTCCGCCATTCCTGCCCGATCTCCTCTGTCAAGGAGATATCCTAGAGCAGGAACCGTCCGGAAAGCCAAGGTGCGAACCCCGCCTTCCGATCATGGCTGCCCCGGGTTAGTGCCCGTCGGGGAGATGCCCTTCGATCGCCGCGGCCACGCCCATGATGGCGAGGTTGCCGAGCATCGCCTCGCCGGCCTGGCCGAATTGCCGGGCAGGCCCTTCATGGCCGCCATGGGCGGGGCGGGAATAGAGCTGCATCGATTGCTCGAAATCTTTCGAGTTGAAGAGCGAATCGGTCTCGGCCGGCGACAGGCGGACGCGATTCTCGCCAGCCCCGGTGCCGTCGGCCAGATCCTGGCCGGGAAGATTGCCGCTACCGGCCCCGGCGAGCGGGCTCGGAAATCTGAGCGCCGGTGCCGGCTGCTGCGGCCCGTCGAAGGCCGAACCCGGCTTCTGCACAGCAGAGCTGTCCGCCGGCGGCGCCGTCACGGCCGCATTGGGCGTCGAGAATTCCTGCGCCGAGGCGGGCTGTGCGCAAAAGGCGAGAAAAAACGCAAGGCCGGCAGCGTGATAGGCGTTCCGCATCGAAGCCTTCCTTCCAGCTCGCTCGTTCGGGCCGCGGCACGGGGCCGCGCTGCCACGCCACGCATTGCTCGCCCGGCGCGGTCCATGGTAGGGACAACACGTATAGATAATTTCACCATCCCTCGCCGACAATGGACAAAATCGCCGGCATGGGACAAGGGGATAAAAATGCGCAGTTTCGGTCACCAACAGCTTGCGGTGACAAGCGAACTGATTGAGGCGCGAAGGGTGGCGCGCTTCGTTCTTCTGGCTCTTTGGCTGGGTTTCGCCGCCTTGCTCGCGGTCCTGCCGCACGATCGCGAGATCGCTGCCGCCGTGCTGTTGGCAGGGCTGTCGGCCTGGCTCGAATCCTCGCTTGGCGCCCTGACTTTCCATCGGCTGATCCAGCGGCTGTCGCGCCGAGGCTGAACCCGGCCGCGACAAGCATCCGCCAGCTCAGTTCGAGGCGACCGAGGACGACACCAAGGCCGGCTGATCCCGATAGAGCTCGGGAAACAGCGCCTTCAGCGCCTCGACCTTCGGCATGTCGTTGATGGCGATGTAGGGATATGTCGGGTGCCGGGTCAGGAAGTCCTGATGGTAATCCTCGGCCGGATAGAATTCCTTGCCCGGTTCGATCTTGGTGACGATGGCGGCATCGAAGCTGTGAGTCTGGTTGAGCTGGGCGATATACGCCTTGGCGATCTGCGCCTGTTCGGGGCTGGTCGGGAAGATCGCCGAGCGATATTGGGTGCCGACATCCGGACCTTGGCGGTTGAGCCGGGTCGGGTCGTGCGCCACCGAGAAATAGATTTGCAGCAGGCGGCCATAGCTGATCCGGTGCGGATCGAAGGTGATCTTGACCGACTCGGCATGGCCGGTGGCGTCGGTGCCGACCAGCTCGTAATGCGCGGTTTCCTTGACGCCGCCGGTATAGCCGGAGACGGCGCTGGAGACGCCTTGGACATGTTGGAACACGCCCTGCACGCCCCAGAAGCAGCCGCCGGCCAGCACCGCCACTTCCGAGCCGTCGGTCCGGCCGGCCGGCTCGTCCGTTGCGGGCGGCGGCACGAGACGCGCCTCTTCGGCCGCAGAGCGCGGCATGGCAAGAAAGACCCCGCCGACCGCCACCAGCGGCACGAGGAAGAACAGGGCGCGATTCATCGGATAGGTCATGCGTTGAACTCCGCCATCAGCCGAAAGTGAACACGAAAGCCTGGACGCCAGGATCGAAGAACTTGATCTCGAAGGTGTGGTCGGAAACAGCACCGCTCTGACGGACCAGTTGATAAAGCCGCTGCTGGGTCACCGCGCCCTCGCCTTGGGCATCCGTGTCGGTGCCGTGACTGTCGCCGGGCGGCGCGCCGTCGATGGTGACGCGGAACCGCACCGGCTCTCCACTCGGCGGCGGCCCCAGCACCAGATGCAGGTCGCGCGCATGGAAACGATAGACGATGCTGCCGTCGGGTTGGCCGAGCGTGCCATGCTCGCTGCCGACCGTCCAATCGCCGGCCAGACCCCATTCGTTGAGCCGAGGCTCGCCGGCCGTGTAACCGTGCGCGGCATCGGCGACGACACCGCCGGGGGAGACGAAATTCTCGGCCTCGCGGTAGCCGATATAGGTTTCCGGTGAATTTACATTGCCGTCATCAGGTGCCACTTCGACACCGGTCGCCTCGATAGAGACCAGGTCGGACGAGACCTTATTGCCGGCCTCGGCCAGCAGCTTCTGGATTACCCGCTCGGACTCGCCGTACTCGCCCTCGCCGAAAACATGGTGCCGGATGTTCCCCTGCGCATCGATGAAGTAGAAAGCCGGCCAATACTGGTTCTTGAAGGCGCGCCAGACGGTGTAATTGCTGTCGATCGCGACCGGATAATGGACGCCGAGCTGCGCATTCGCGGTGCGCACATTGTCGACATTCTTCTCGAAGGCGAATTCCGGCGTATGCACGCCGATCACCACCAGCCCCTGATCCTTATACTTCTCGGCCCAGGCCCGGATGTAAGGGATCGTGCGCAGGCAGTTGATGCAGGAATAGGTCCAGAAATCGATCAGCACGACCTTGCCCTTGAGCACCTCGGCCGTCAGCGGCGGCGAGTTGAGCCAGGTCAGCGCACCGGAGAGCGAGGGAAACGTGCCTTCGACCGCGAGATCGCTCGACGCGCGGTCGTCGCCGGGCTGGAACCGATCGAGCAATCCCTGCTCGAGCGAAGCGGTATTGGCGGCGGAGAGGTTGGTGAGGAAGCCGGTATCGAGGCCGAAGGCGATGACCAGCACGGCCGCCAGCACGGCGACCCCCAAGCCACGCCGGACCCATTCGCCGACGCCGAGCGAACGCTTCATCGCGGCGAGCACGCGCCCGCCGATGAGCAGCGCCAGCGCCAGCGAGGTGGCGGCACCGGCGGCATAGGCCAGCAGTGCCAGCGTCGTGCCGATGCTGGCGCCGTGCAGCGCCGCCCCGGTCAGGATGATGCCCAGCACCGGCCCGGCGCATGGCGCCCAGAGCAGGCCGGTGGCGATGCCGATGAGAAAGGACGGCGCGAAGCCCGCCTCACTGCCCGCCGATTCCGACAGGCGCGCGCCGACAGCCACAAGCGGGCGCGACAGGTAATCGGCGAGGCGGGTCGAGATCAGCGTCAATCCGAACAGCGCCAGCAGCACCAGAGCGAGAATACGGCCATATTGATTGGCTTCGACCGCCCAGCCGCCGGCAACGGCGGCCAGGCTGGCGACGAGCGCGAAGGTCACCGCCATGCCGACCAGCACCGGCAGCGCCCCTTGCGTGAACGGCCGCTCGGCCCGTGCGAAGACGAAGGGCAGAACCGGCAATACGCACGGGCTGACGATCGTCAGAACCCCGCCAAGATAAGCCAGCAGGAACAGGATCATGTCGAAGCGTCCTTCGATCGGCCGCCGCCAGGAGCGCCACGATCATAGGATGATCGTGCCTTGAGCTCCATCATCAGCCGAACGTGAACGCGAAGGCCTGGACTCCCGGATCGAGGAACTTGATCTCGAAGGTGCGATCGGAAACGGCGCCATCCTGTCGGACCAATTGATAGAGCCGCTGCTGGGTCACGGAACCCTCGCCCCGGGCGTCCGTATCGGCGCCGTGGCTATCACCCGGCGGCTTGCCGTCGATGGTGACGCGGAACCGCACCGGCTTGCCGTCCGGCGACGGGCCGAGCACCAGATGCAGGTCGCGGGCGTGGAAACGATAGACGATGCCGCCATCCGGCTTGTCGAGCAAAGCGTGCTCGTTGCCGACGGTCCAATCGCCGGTCAGGCCCCACTCGTTGAGCCGAGGCTCGCTGACGGTATAGTCGTGCGCGGCATCGGCGACGGCGCCGCCGGGCGAGATGAAATTCTCGGCGCGATCATAACCGATATAGGTTTCCGGCGAATCGACATCGTGCAGATCGGGCGCCGCCTCGGCGCCGGAGGCCTTGACCGAGACCAGGTCGGACGAGACCTTGTTGCCGGCCTCGGCCAGCAGCTTCTGGATCACCCGCTCGGACTCGTCGTATTCGCCCTCGCCGAAATGGTGATGGCGGATGCGGCCCTGCGCATCGATGAAATAATGCGCCGGCCAATATTCATTCTCGAAGGCGCGCCAGATCGCGTAGTTGCTGTCGATCGCGACCGGATATTGGATGCCGAGCTGCGTGTCGGCGGCGCGCACATTGTCGACATTCTTCTCGAAGGCGAATTCCGGCGTATGCACGCCGATCACCACCAGCCCCTGATCCTTATACTTCTCGGCCCAGGCCTTGACGTAGGGGATGGCGCGCAGGCAGTTGATGCAGGAATAGGTCCAGAAATCGACCAGCACGACCTTGCCCTTGAGCGCCTCCGGCGTCAGCGGCGGCGAATTGAGCCAGGTCACCGCACCGGAGAGCGACGGAAACGTGCCTTCGACCGGCAGATCGCCGCCGGGCGCAGCCAGCTTGCCGACCGCCTTCATGGCACCGCCGGCATCGGCCACGGTGTCGCCGCCGGCCTTCATCGCATCCGTGGGCTTGGCCGGCTGGAACCGGTCGAGCAGGCCTTGTTCCAGCGAGCCGGTGCTGGCGAGCGATAGGTTGGTGAGGAAGCCGGTATCGAGCCCGAAGGCGATGACCAGCACGGCCGCGAGCACGGCGGCGCCGAGCGCACGCCGGACCCATTCGCCGACACCGAGCGAGCGCTTCATCGCGGCGAAGACGCGACCGCCGATGAGCAGCGCCAACGCGAGCGAGGTGGCGGCACCGGCGGCATAAGCCAAGAGCGCCAGCGTCGTGCCGATGCTGGCGCCGTGCAGCGCCGCCCCGGTCAGGATGATGCCCAGCACCGGCCCGGCGCATGGCGCCCAGAGCAGGCCGGTGGCGATGCCGATGAGAAAGGACGGCACGAAGCCCGCCTCGCTGCCCGCCGATTCCGACAGGCGCGCGCCCATCGCCACGAACGGCCGCGCCATATGCTCGGCGAGCCGGGTCGAGATCAGCGTCAGGCCGAACAGCGCCAGCAGCACCAGAGCCAGGATACGGCCATATTGATTGGCTTCGACCGCCCAGCCGCCGGCCACGGCCGCCAAACTCGCAACGAGCGTGAAGGTCGCCGCCATGCCGATCAGCATCGGCAGCGCCCCTTGCGTGAAAGGCCGCTCTGCCCGCGCGAAGACAAAGGGCAGAACCGGCAGGATGCACGGGCTGACGATCGTCAAAACCCCGCCAAAATAGGCCAGCAGGAATAAAATCATGTCGAGGCGCCTTCCAACTGCCGCGTCGGTATCATCGGCGATTCGGAGATAGGCGCTATTACGTTACGGGAATAGCGGATTTCACGTCGAAGTGATCGGACGCTACTGGATCGCTAGCAGCAGCGCATGCAGCACCGACCCGACGATGCCACCGACGATGGTGCCGTTGAGGCGGATGAATTGCAGGTCGCGTCCAACCTCGAGCTCGATCTTTTCCGACACGTCGCGCGTATCCCAGCGCTTCACCACATCCTCGATCAGGGTCGAGATCTGATGGCGCACATGCAGCAGACCGGCCTCCACCAGCCGATAGGTCTCGGTGCTGAGCCGCTCGCGCAGCGGCTGATCCTCCAGCACGGCGCCGGCCAGCCGGGCCAACGCGTCGGCGAGCTGCGCCTCGATCACCGAATTCTCGGATTCGGCATCGGCGACGATCTGGTGCTTGATCTCGACCCAGACGGTGCCGACGAGACCCCCGAGATCGAGCCGGTCCAGCACCTCGCGCTTCAGCGCCTCGGCCTTGGCCTGGAAATCGGACTCGTTCTGCAGCCGATGGATGAAGCTCTGCAGAAATTCGTCGAAGCTGAGCCGCAGTTCGTGGCGCGGCGAAACCGCGACTTCGCCGATAAGGTCGATGATGCCGTCGACGAAGCGGTTGACGATATAGGCATCGACGAAGGCCGGCGTCAGCGTCGATTTCTCGCCGAATTTCTCCTTGAGCACCGTGCGGTTGCGATGCAGCCAGCTGGCGACGGCGTACAGGATCTCGTCGAACACGGCCTGATGGCGGTTGCCGGCTGTGACGGCGCTGAGAATGCCGCCCGAGACCTTGGCGATATCGATGCCGGCGATGAAATGCACGAAGGTCTGGCCGAGCAGCGCCTCGACCTGCCGATCGTCGAAGGCGTTGAGCAGACGCGGCGTCATGTGCCGGACCGAGCGGGCGGCGAACCGGCTGTTCTCCGGCACGGCCAGCCATTCGGCGGCACGCCCGACCAGATCGAGCTGCTGAAGCTTGGCGACGATATTTTCCGGCGTGAGGAAATTCTGCTCGACGAAGCGCCCGAGCTCGCCGCCGATCCGATCCTTGTTGCGCGGCACGATCGCCGTGTGCGGGATCGGCAGGCCGAGCGGATGGCGGAAGAGGGCGACGACGGCGAACCAATCGGCCATGGCGCCCACCACCGAGGCTTCGGCGAAGGATTCGACCCAGGCGAGCCAGGGATAGCGAGGTTTCAGCAGCACGGCGCCGGCGAGAATCGCCGCCATGGCAAGCAGGAGCCCGGTCGCCAGCATCCGCATCCGACGCAGCCGAACCCGCTTCCGTTCCGGCACGCCATCAGCCTTCAAAATCAATTCCATCCGACGCTCAGCTGGCCGTTCCCTGGCTTGATGTAGTACTGCCTTCCTCGCGGAGAAAGGTACGAAGCGTTTTCGCCACTGAAGCCGCCTGATCGCGGATGAAGAGATGGCCACCCTCGAGCGATTGCAGCCGGGCGTTGGCAAGATGCGAGGCGAGCAGCAGCCCGTTCGCAGGCGGTACGATCGTATCGCGCTCGCCGGTCAGGACCAGGCAGGGCTGGGCCAGGCGATGCAGCCAATGAATGCTGGTCCAGCCGACCGTCGCCATGAGCTGATAGAGCTGGCCGATCCGATTGCCGGTCTGATGCAGCGAACCGGCGAGCCGGGCCCAGCTCGCCGGCTGGCCCGGGATCATGACCGCACCGGCCGTGGTCGCCGCCAGCACCAGCTTTCGGCACCGCTCGGGATATTGCCGGACGAATTGCTGGGCGAGCGCGCCGCCCCAGGAATAGCCCATTACATCGACGGCGCCGTCATGACCGAGACGGCCGAGCAGCTCGTCGGCGAGCTGCGCCATGGCGGCAAAGCTGTAGGGCAGCAGCGACGGCGCCGAGCCGCCGATGCCGGGCATGTCGAAGATGACGATGCCGAACCCCTCGAGCGCCTCGATCAAAGGCCGCATCAACTCGATATCGGCGCCGATGCCGTTGAAGATCAGCAGCGTCGGCTCGCCTGCGCGATGCCCGACCCGTAGCCTGCGGCCGCCCAGCTCGACCGTTCCGATCAGCACCGGCGGCTCAGCCCATGATCAGCGCGAGGGTGGTCGCGACCAAAGCGGGCTTGTCCTCGCCCTCGATCTCGACGCGATGCTCCATCGTCACCAGGATGCCCCCGCCCTCGCGCTCCTCGATCGCGGCAAGGGTGACATGGTCGCGGACGCGCGAGCCCGACCGGACGGGCGAGGCGAAGCGCACGCGATTGAGCCCGTAATTGAAAGCGGCCGAGATGCCGGAAGGCTCGGCCCAGACGCAGGAGCCCATCTGCGGGATCAGCGACAGGGTGAGGAATCCGTGCGCGATGGTGGCGCCGAACGGTCCCTGCTTGGCACGCTCGACATCGACATGGATCCATTGATGATCGCCGGTGCAGTCGGCGAACTGGTTGATGCGGGCCTGATCGATCGTGATCCAGTCCGAGATGCCGACCAACTTGCCCACGGATTCGCGGATCGTGCCATAGGTGATGCTCATCGGATGCGCTTCTCGATCGGGACCGGATCACGCGATGATGTTGACGGCAAGGCGCGAAAGCAATCGAATTGGCGCCGAATCGAGCAATGGAGCCGAGCATGACCGACGAGAAATCACCGCATGATTGGCGCCTGGACGGGGTGCGCGTGATCAAGAGCGACCAGCTCGACGGGAACACGGCGCAGACGCCGGGCATGAATCGCGCGGCCGCCATCACCAACGCCCGCGTCGGCGCCCAGAAGATCTGGGCCGGCACGGTGGTGATCCATCCCAATGCCAAGACCGGCGCCCATCATCACGGCCATGTCGAGAGCGTCATCTATGTCGTGCGCGGCAAGGCGCGGATGCGCTGGGGCGAGAATCTGGAATTCGTCGCCGAGGCGGGGCCGGGCGATTTCATCTACGTTCCGCCCTATGTGCCGCACCAGGAGATCAATGCCGATCCGGGCGAGCCGCTCGAATGCGTGCTGTGCCGCAGCGATCAGGAGCCGGTCGTGGTGAATTTGGCGATCGAGCCGGTGGAGAAGCCGGAATCGGTGTTCTGGGTCGATCCCGGCCATCCGCACCCGCACAAGCACTGATGCGCCTCGCCCTTGCGGCCCTCTGCGGCCTCCTGCTGACCGGGAGCGCGCTCGCCGCGAGCGACGATACCGATCCGCACAACAAGCCGGTGAAGGTCGTAGCCGACCAGCGGCTGACCGTCACGGCCGCCGCCGGCACCGGCCAATTGCCGCTCTATGTCTCGGCCGATTGGACCCGGCCGCAGCCCGGCATCATCCGCGCCCTGCTGGTCTTCCACGGCAAGCTGCGCGATGCGGATGTCTATCTGAAATCCGGCGAGGCCGCCCTGGCGGCCGCCGGCGACGGGGCGAAGGGCACGCTGCTGATCGTGCCGCAATTCCTCGACGATCTCGACATGGCGCCGCACGAGCTGCCGGCACAGCTCCTCCATTGGGGGCCGGACGCCTGGATGGGCGGAGAGCCGGCCCACGGGCCGGCCGCGCTCAGCTCGTTCGAGGCCATCGACGCCATCCTGGCCCGTCTGGCCGACCGCAGCCTGTTCCCCGCCCTGCAGACGGTCGTCGTCGCCGGCCATTCCGGCGGCGGCCAGGTGGTCCAGCGCTATGCCGTGGTCGGCAAGGGCGAAACGGTGCTGACGGCACGCGGCATCCATGTCCGCTACCTCGTCGCCAACCCGTCCTCCTACGTCTATTTCAGCAAGGACCGGCCAGTCGCCGATGACGGTTCCGCCTGCCCGGGCTTCGACCGATGGAAATACGGTTTCGAGGCGCCGCCGCCCTATGTCGAGGGCGAGGCGGTAACGGCGCTCGAAACGCGCTATGTCGCCCGCGACGTTGTCTATCTGCTCGGCGGCAACGATATCGATCCCAACCATGCCGCCCTCGACAAGAGCTGCGAGGCCGAGGTTCAAGGACCTTACCGCCTTGCCCGCGGCCATGCCTATTTCGCCTATCTGCAGGCACGCCATCCTGGCCTGACCCAGCAGCTGCACGAAGTGCCCGGCGTCGGCCATGAGGGCGCCAAGATGCTCGGATCCGCCTGCGGCCTCGCCGCCCTGTTCGATCTGCCGGGATGTTCTGAGTAGTCAACGAGGGATGGAAAGACGCCTCAATCGGGCAGAACGTCAGCATCGGTTATGATGCCTTCTAAACGCCAATGTCGGTGCGAGAACGGCTCTAAGTAATCACGCAACTGCGTACTTATTTTAGGATCGGTCCAAATATCCTTCCATTTTGGCGCATGACCGTGCCGATCCTTCATCCAGTTAAATAATTCGTCGTGGGGGACCAGGTACCATGCTCGTCCAGGAATTTCCCCTTTCGAATCAGGAAATAGCATCCAAAGCTTTTTATCGCCATATCGTGCCCAATCGACATATGCTCGGCTTTTGAGCTGTACAGCTTGAATATCGCCATTAGGGCGACGAATGACCAAGTCCTCGCCCGCCACATCCGCTTCGGGTCGATAGACTCGAAATTCTGATCGTATCAGAAGGGCCGTTGCTTCCGCCCGGTTCGCCGCTTCCCGTTCGTTACTGTTCAATGTCGCCATGGTCGCCCTCGCTCTATTTTAAGTAGAGTAGCCTATCCGAGAGGAAAGTGGCAGGCGACCATCCGCCCCTCGCCAGCCGGCACCAGTTCCGGCGATTCCATGCGGCAACGAGCCTGGGCGTAAGGGCAACGCGGGTGAAAGCGACAGCCCTCGGGCGGATGAAACGGGCTCGGCAGATCGCCGGCGGGGGCGGAGCGCGGATGCACCCGTTCGGCATCGATGACCGGCGCCGCCGCGATCAGGGCCGCGGTATAGGGATGGGCCGGGCGTTCGAACAAGAAACGGGTCGGCCCGGTCTCGACCAGCCGGCCGAGATAGAGGATCGCCAGCCGGTCGGTCACGCGCCGGATCACGGTCAGATTGTGGCTGACCAGCAGCAGCGCCAGGCCACGTTCGGCCTGGAGCGCGCTCAGAATATTGAGGATCTCGCCCTGGACCGAGACGTCGAGCCCGGCCGTGGGCTCGTCGGCGACGATGAGGATGGGATCGAGAATGAGCGCGCGGGCGAGGGCCACCCGCTTGGCCTGGCCGCCCGACAGCTCGTGCGGATAGCGGTCGAGCAGGGCCGGCCCCAGCCCCAGCGCGTCGAGCTGTGCCGCGGCACGCTCCAGACCGCCCAGGCCGTGGATGCGCAGCGGCTCCTCGATCAGCCGCCGGACGGTGAACCGGGGCGACAGGGACGAAACGGCGTCCTGGGCCACGAGCTGGACCCGACGCCGGAGCCGGAGCTGGCCGGCGCGGTCGAGCCGGTCGAGGCTCATCCCCTCGATTTCGACCTGCCCTTGATAGGGCAGGAGCCCGATCAGCGCCTTGGCGAGCGTGGTCTTGCCGCTGCCGCTTTCGCCCGCGAGGCCCAACGTCTCGCCCGCCGCGAGCGCGATCGAGACGCGGTCGACCGCGACCATGCGCGCGAAGCGCACGATCACGTCACGGGCTTCGAGCAGCGCGCTCATGCGAAGTGACAAGCGGCGCGCCGCCCCTGGCCGACATCGCGCAACGGCGGCGCCGCCTCGATGCAGAGCGGCTGCCGCGCCGGGCAGCGCGGGGCGAAGCTGCAGCCGGGCAGATCGCTGCCGGGCGCGGGCACGGCACCGGGGATGGTCGGCACGATCTTGCCTTCGCCTTCGCCGGTCTCGCAGGCGATCAGCGCCTGGGTATAGGGATGGGCCGGCAGCGCGAACAAGGTCCGCGCCGGCGCCGTCTCGATCAGATGGCCGGCATAGAGCACGGCGACCTCGTCGGCGAGCCGCGAAACCAGCGCCAGACTGTGCGAGATGAACAGGATCGAGCCCGAGAAATGGTCGCGCAGCTCCTCGAACAGTCCCATGATCTGCGCCTCGATGGTCACGTCGAGCGCCGTGGTCGGCTCGTCGGCGATCAGCAGATCCGGCTCGCACAGCAGCGCCATGGCGATCAGCACACGCTGGCGCATGCCGCCCGACAGCTCATGCGGATAGGCCTTGAGCCGTGCCTCGGGATCGGCGATGCCGACCCGCCGCAGCATCTCGCGGCCGCGATCGAGCAGCGCGCGGCGGCCCGCTTCGGGATGGCGCGCGCGCTGGGCATCGACGAGTTGCCGCCCGATCGGGAAGAGCGGATTCAGCGCCGTCATCGGATCCTGGAACACCATGGCGAGCTTGCGCCCGCGCAGGGCGGCGCGCTGGTGGGGCGTGATCGCGCGCAGATCCGTGCCGTTGAGCAGGATCTGCCCGTCGAGCGCGGCGTTCCCTGGCAGCAGATCCATCAGGGCCAGCGCCAGGCTGGACTTGCCGCTGCCGCTTTCGCCGACGAGGCCAAGGATGCGGCCGCGTTCCAGTGTCAGCGACAGCCGGTCGAGGCTGCGCTTGCCGGCGTAATCGAGGCTGAGGTCGCGCAGCTCCAGCAGCGTCATGGCGCGCTCCGCCGGTCGAGCGCGTCGCGTAGCGCCTCGCCGAACAGCGTAAATCCCAGCGTCGCCAGCGCCAGGATGCCGGCCGCGCCCGCGACGGGCCAGAGAGTGCGGCCGATGGTGCTGTAGCCGTCGTTCAGGAGGTTGCCGAGGCTCGGCTGCGGCGGCGGCACGCCGAGGCCGAGGAAGCTCAGCCCCGCCTCGATCGTGATCACCACCGGCAGATCGAGGCTGGCCAGCACGATGAGCGCCCCCAGCATGTTGGGCAGCACATGCAGCACGAGGATGCGCGGCGCCGAGGCGCCGAGCGCGCGCTCGGCCTCGATGAAGGGGCTGCCGCGGAAGCCCAGCGCCTGGGCGCGGGCGACCCGGCCGAAATGCGGCATCATGGTCGCGGCGATGATGAGGGTGAGCCGGTCGAGGCCGGGACCGAGGGCTGCGAAGATCGCGAGCGCCAGGATCACGCTCGGAAACGCCGCCAGCATGTCGAACCCGACCAGGATCGCCTGGGCCGGCCGGCGCGGCGCGAAGGCGGCGAGGATGCCGAGCGTGACGCCGCTCGCCAGCGCCAGGGCGAGCACGATCACGGCCAGGACCAACGCCAGCCGCGTGCCATAGGCGAGGCGGGTGGCCAGGTCGCGGCCGATCTGGTCGGTGCCGAGCGGATGCTGCCATGAGGGCACGGCGAACCGGTCCGGCACCGTGATCACGACCGGATCGTAGGGGCTGAGCCACGGCCCGAGCAGGCCGAAGGCCAGCACCAGCGCCACCAGCGCCAGGCCCAGCCGCCCGGTCGGATAGGCCCAGAGGCGATTGAGGAGACTCATGAGGCGGCCGGGCGGCGCAGCCGCGGATCGAGCCAGAGGAAGAGCGCATCGATCATGAGGTTGGTCGCGACGAACAGCAGCACGATGACGAACACGCTCGCCTGCACGACGGGATAGTTGCGGGCGTTGATGGCGTTGAAGATCAGACTGCCCATGCCCGGGCGGGCGAAGATGATCTCGGCGAAGACGGCGCCGCCGAGCAGCTGCCCGATGCCGACGCCGAGCACGGCCAGCACCGGCAGGGCCGCGTTGCGCAGCGCATGAAGATAGATCAGCCGCCCCTGCCTCAGGCCGAAGGCCCTGGCGGTGCGGATATAGGGCTGGCCCAGCACCTCGAGCATCGCCGAGCGGACGAGGCGGGCTATATAGCCGATCCAGCCGAGCGCCACCGCGAGCGACGGCAGGATCAGATGCAGCAGCTCGTCGCCGAGATCGCCCGGCAGGCCGGCGCCGTCCACCGGCAGCCAGTCGAGCCAGAGCGAGAAGATGATGAGCAGGCCGATCGCGACGACGAAATTGGGCAGGGCCACGAAACCGACGCTGACGAGCGCCAGCAGCCGGTCTTCGGTCCCGCCCGGACGGAGGGCGGCGCGCACGCCGGCCGGCACGCCCAGCAGCAGCGCCAGCAGGATCGAGGCGAGCGTGAGCGCCAGGGTGAAGGGCAGAACCTCGCCGATCATGACGGCGATCGGCCGGCCGCTGACGATGTCGGTGCCGAAATCGCCGGTCAGCAGCAAGGCGAAGAAGCGCCAGAGCCGTTCCCAGACCGGCTGGTCGAGGCCGAGCTGGCGGGTGATCGCGACGATCGATTCCGGCGTCGCCCGCGGACCCAGGATCGCCTCGGCCGGATTGCCCGGAATGATGAGCGTCAGCGCGAACAGCAGCGCCATGGCGGCGACCAGCACCGCGACCGTCTGGCCGAGCCGGCCCAGGAACGCCTTCGCCATCATCGCTCAGAGACGCCGGAACAGCGCATATTGCTGATCGTCGCCATTGGGCAGCAGCGCCGGATCGAGTCCGGCATCGTCGAGGAAGAGGCTGGTCTCGTGGGTGAGCGGGATGATCGCATCCGACCGGTCCATGAGCTGCTGCATACGAATATAGAGCGCTGCCCGCTCGGCGGGATCGCCGGCGGCGGCGGCCTGATCGTAGAGCCTCGCATATTCCGGGTCGTTCCAGCGCTGCCAATTCCAGCTGCCGATCTGGGCGGGCAGGAACCATTGGCTGATGAAGCTCGAATCGGCCTTGCCGCCGAAGCGCAGCAGGAACAGCTCCAGCCGCTTGCCGACCTCGCCGTCGCCGCTGGACCAGAAGCTGCCGCCGTCGAGCGGCCTGAGATCGACGGCGACGCCGATCTCGGCGAGCTGCGCCTGGATCACCTCGGCCGCCGTGATGTAGTTGAATTTGTTGAGCAGCGTCAGGGTCGCGCGGAAGCCGCCTCCGAGCAGCTTGCGCGCCGCCTCGACATCGCGCTTCCGCACGGGCGCCGCCTCCCAATAGCCCAGCATGCCGGGCGCGAGCAGGGCGCGGGCAGGCGCGACCGTGCCGTCATAGGCGGCGGTCACGATCTCGCCCGGATCAAGGGCGAGCCGGATCGCCCGTCTGACCCGCGCATCGTCGAAAGGCGGCTTCGCCATATTGAGGCCGAGCCAGACGAAATTGATCGAAGGCAGATCGATGAGGCGCGTTCCCGGCAGATGCTCCAGCCGATGCTTGTCGTTGGCCTCGATTCGGGTGAGCTGCAGCTCATGCGCCCGGAAGGCCAGCACGGAAGTGGTCGAGCCGGCGATCGGGCGCAGCGTGATCCGCTCGAAATCCGAAGGGTCGCCCAGATAAGCCTCGTTCCGGCGCAGCACCAGCCGGCGATTGGGCGTCCATTCCTCGATCCGGTAGGGGCCGGCACCGACGAGCTTCAGCGATGCCTCGCGGCCGAGCCTAGTCCAGGCGTCACGCGACAGGATGGCGCCCGAGACATCGGCCATGGCATTGGCCCAGAGCGCCGCCGACGGGTGCTTGAGGAGGATCCGGCCGGTGAGCGGCCCCGTCACCTCGATCCGATCGAGCGCGGCCCAATCGGCGGCATAGGCGGGCTTGCGCCCGTCCGGCCCCACTGACAGGAACCGCTCGTAGGAGAATTTCACGTCGTCGGCGGTAAGCGGGCCGTAGCCGCCGGTGAATTCGAGCCCGTCCTTGAGCGTGAATTCGATCGCCGTGTCGGAGACCTGGCGGATTTCGGCGGCGGCATCGTTCTCGATCTCGAAGCTGCCGCGCTTGAAGGCGACGAGATTCCGGCAGACGGCCCGGATGACGTTGCCCTCGATGGCGCTGGCGCGCTCGGCCGGGTCGAGGGTCTGGATATCCTGCTCGATCCGGACGGCAATCCCGTCGCCCTGGGCCCGCGCCGGGCCGGCGAGCAGCCAGGGTGCTGCGGCGGCGGCGCGCAGCAGGGTGCGGCGCGACGGCCGACCCGGGTCAGGCATCGGCCAGGGCAAGCAATTGGGCGCGACGGCGCGACGGGACGGCAAGGATGTCGAAGCTTTCCTTCATCCCCGCCCGCTCGGCGCTGCGGAACGGAACGGCTTCGAGCCGGCCGCCGCTGAGCAGCGGCCGGAACAGCTCGTAGCCCTCGGCCTCGATCATCCGAAGCGGCGTCAGCATGCCGGCCTCGTCATCGCGCCAGCCGGTCTCGAAAATGATGAAGGGCGCCGCCGCCCGCAACTGAGCCAAGGCGCCCGCGAAGACCGGCGCCTCGTGCCCCTCGACGTCGAGCTTGAGCAGATCCGGTGGCGGCAGGCCGAGATCATCGAGCCGCTCGACTCGGGCGGAAACACCCTCGGCATCATCGGTTTCGGCCAGAATGCGGGTCAGCACGCTGTGCTTTTCCAGGCTCATGCGGACCGTGCCGGAACGGTCGGACAGACCGAATGCATGCAGGGTCACGCTCTTCTCGATCCCGGCGCCGGCCACCACCCGCTCCAGCATGCGAAAGCTCGACGGGTTGATCTCGAAGCATTCGATGCCGCCCCGGAACGCCGCGTTGCTGGCGAGCAGCACCGCATAATAGCCCCAATTGGTCCCGACATAATAGACCGTGCCGAGCAACGGGGCGAGCAACTCCAGCAAGGCCGTTACCGGCGGCTCGTAACATTCGCCGGCGCGGGCGACCCGAGCATGTTGAAGAAAGGCGGTATCGGCGCAATCGACGGCGATCGAACGGCCGTGCGGCAGCATGAGCCGGGCCGGCGACGGCAAGCCCAGCCGCTGGTGGAGCGCGAAGAACAGCACCTTGACCAGCTTGACCCATAGACGGCGGACGCCGCGCGCCCGTCCGTCCTGCGCCGCCAAAGCCCGGCCCAGGAACGACGCTATTTGGACCCGGACCGCATGCCGGGCGCTGGGCCGGGAAGTCAGAACTAAAACCATTGCTCTAAAACGACCGTCCCTAGAACCGTTACCGCTAACCGGATGGCGATGCGGAAAAACGTGATTTCCACCAGCGGCCCGCCTATCTTCCGGCGCTTTCTCTACCTGCGGACCATCTTGTCGATCTCATACGGCATCACGCTCTACAACAAGTCGAAATATATCAGCCGCGTACTCGACGCCGTGCTGGCGGAGTGCCAGCGTACGGGCGGCGAGATCATCATCTATGACGATGTCTCGACGGACGAATCGGTCGAGATCGTCCGCGCAAAGCTGTTGGACGGCCCGATTCGGCTGATCGAGGGCGATCGGAACCGAGGCGTCGTCGCCGCCACGGAAAGGCTGATTCGCGAGGCCCGGCAACCGCTCCTGCGGCTTGTCGACGCGGATGACGAGATCGTCGCGGGCAGCAGCGGGTTTCTCGCCGCCGCCCTCGACCGGCACGATGCCATCCTCGCCGTCGGCGGCTGCATCGACCGGCCGGTCGAACCCGTTCCCGTTGCCGACAGCCCGTCGAGTGCCCTCGTGCCCGAGCCTTTCGAGCGCTTTGCCCGCGGCATCGATTTCAACCTGTCGGGCGCGCTCATGCGCACGGCGGAGGCGGTCGCGATCCTGCCGCTGCCGACGGAGCTCCGACTGGCCCAGGATGTATGCGTGGCGCTGCGCCTGGCCCGGCGCGGCAACGTCGCGCGCGTTGCGGCGATCGCCTCGCTGCAGCCGAGCGAGATCGAGAACCGGCTGTCGCGGCGCGTCGCCGCCATGTACCGCGACATCTGCCTGGTCCTGGCGGCCGAGATCGAGCGAAGCCGGTCGGCCGATGCCGCCGCGATCGTCCGGCGCCAGGCCGCGCGCTGCCTGCGCTATTTCCGCCGTGAGGCGCCGGCCGCCTTGACCCGCGCCGATCGGCTGGCGCTCTATCGGCATCGATGGACGAGCCTCCTATGCCCCGTGCCGACCGCCCAAGCCCGTCTGCGCCGCATCGCCCGGATCTATGCCGGCGACGAGCAGCGCGTGCTGGGCAGGGCCGCCTGACATGACGGTGCCGAGCCAGGGCGAAAGGCTGTTGACCGGCTTCGCCCTCCTGCTCTCCACCCTTATCGGGCCGCTCGCCTATGCGACCCCGCTGGCGATGGCGGCACTCTTGCCGATTCTGGCGCTGACCATGGCCGCGATCGCCCAGTCGCAAGGCGTCCTCGATCTGCGGCCGATGCTGCGCGCCGGTCTGGTCTGGCTGCCGCTGCTGGCGTTCCTGCCGCTATCGGCCCTCTGGTCGCTCGACGCCCGGGCCAGCCTGATCCTGAGCCTGCGTCTCGTCGGCCTGTTCGCGAGCGGCGTGCTGTTCATCCACAGCCTGTCGCAATTGCCGCGCGCTACGGCCCTGCCGTTCATCCGGGGGCTCGCCTGGGGCTTCATGATCGCCGCCGTGATCGTCTTCACCGAGGCGTTCGACCAGCAGGCCCTGGCGCATCTGTTCAACAGGCGCGACGGCAGCTCCAATCTGATGAGCCACTATAGCCGAGGCGGCGATTTCGCCGCCTTCCTGATCCCGGCCTTGGCTTTCGGCCTGTGGCGGCTGGGCCAGCCGCGGCTCGCGGTGGCGCAGTTGGTCATCGGCGGAGCCGCGATCATGGCCGGCTGGGAAATGTCGTCGAAGCTGGCGCTGATCGTCGCGCTCATCGTCGCCGGCCTGGTGCTGGCGCTGCCCAGCCTGCGCTGGGTGCTGGTCGCAGCACTCGCCCTGGCCGCGCTGGCGATCCCGTTCCTGGTGCCGATCGAGCTGACGCCGGGCCAAACCTGCTGGCTCGCCGCGCATAAATCGAGCGGGCTGCACCGGGTGATCATCTGGAACTTCGTCTCCGGCAAGATCCATGAGCGGCCCTGGCTCGGTTACGGCCTCGACAGCGCCCGGCGCATGCCCGGCGGCACCGAGCACGTCACGATCCATCGCTGCGGCGAGCCGGACGGGCCGGTCGTCGTCGATGGCGACGTGCTGCCGCTGCATCCGCACAATGCCGTGCTGCAGATCTGGCTGGAGCTGGGCGCCGTCGGCGCGATCCTGGCCTTCGGCGCGCTTCTGGCGAGCCTGTCGCGCAGCTTTCTCGATCCGGCGCTCGCCGCTCCAATCCCCCGCGCCATGATCGCCGCCCTGGTCGCCGGCGCCTTCGGTCCCGGCAGCTTGAGCTTCGGCATCTGGCAGGAATGGTGGATCGGCACGCTCTTCATCGGCACGGCTGCAACAGTGGCGCTGGGCCGCATGGCTGCCGAACCGAAAGACCAGAGGCGTTCGCGGGAAAATGTGATAGAGCACGCGCCAGGGGCGGCGACCCTTTGATCACAATCGGGCGTGATGATTCTGGCAGAACCGAAGGAAATGCCCGGCGGCATCGCCCCCCGGGATACCGTGCTCGTCTATCGCGATCGGATCGTCCCAAAATCCGAAGCCCACTTCCTGCGCCGCCAATATGTCGGATTCGATCGCCTCAGCCCGGTCTGGATCGGCTGCAGGACCGATGACGGGCTCGGCGATCTCGGTGTCGAGCCGCTGATCATCGGGGCGGGCAATCTGTTCGGCAGCCTGACCCGCCAGCTTTTCAAGCAATTCGGCCGCGTGCCGGCGCTGGCTTCGCTGAAGGCGCTGCGCGCACGGGTGCTGCATGCGCATTTCGGCCGGGGCGGCACGCTTGCCTTGCCGATCGCGCGAGCCCTCGGCATCCCGCTGGTCGTCACATATCACGGCGGCGACGCCTCCAAGGACAAGCATTACGACCGCCGGGCGCTGCCGACGATCTATCAGCGCCGGCTCGGCACCCTGCAGCATGAGGCGGCGGCTATCATCTGCGTCTCCGATTACGTCCGAGAGGTGCTGCTGCGCCGCGGCTTTCCCGCCGCCAAGCTGCATGTGCTGCGCTATGGCGTCGAGATCGATGCCGCCGCACCGGTGCGGGAGCCGGACGCCGAAGGCGAGATCCTGTTCGCCGGCCGCTTCGTCGAGAAGAAGGGCATCCGGTATCTGATCGAAGCGGCGCGTCTGTGGCGCGCGCGCGGCATCGACCGGCCGCTGGCGCTGATCGGCAGCGGCCCGCTCGAGGACGAGCTCAAAGCCCAGGCCGCGGGCCTAGATCAGGTCCGCTTCCTCGGCTGGCAATCGAACGAGGCGGTGCGGCAGCGCATGAGCCGCGCCTTCGCCGTCTGCGTGCCGAGCGTGGTCGCCGCCGCGGGCGATGCCGAGGGGCTGCCCAATGTCGTGCTGGAGGCGCTGGCCGCCGGCGTGCCGGTCATCGGCACCGACGAGGGCGGCATCATCGAGGCGGTCGAGCATGGCAAGACCGGGCTGCTGGTGCCGCCGGCCGATGCCGGCGCCATTGCCGACGCGGTGGCATCCCTGCATGCCGATCCCGCGGCGCGACGGCGGATCTCCCTGGCCGCCCGCCAGCATGCGCTCGACCGGTTCAGCGCGCGAGCGCAGTCGCATCTGCTGGAAGATCTGCTGCTGTCGGTCGTACCGCGATCATGACCGACCTGCCGGCCCTGACCGCGGCCGCCTTCCCGGCCGGAACGCCGCTCCATGCCTTCTTCGCCTGGAACGAGGCGGGGCGCGGGCCCGACCGGCGCTATGTCGTGGCGCAGGACCTGCATTTGCTGCGCCGGCATTTCGGTCCGGAGGGACGAAAGGCGGGGCTGGTGCATCTGCTCGTCCGCCCGCTCATCGATGCGCGCGCGCCGACCCGATTCCATGAGCTCGACGCCGCTGCCCTCGCGGCCCTCGACGGCACGCCCGAGCTCGCGGCCGGGGAGGCGGTCATCGACGCGCTGCAGGCCAGTCTCGGCAGCGCAGACATGGCGGCCCATGCCGACCTGTTCCAGGCGTTCGAGCGGCTCGACGCGCTGATCGATCTCACCGCCCTCGCCGGCACGCGGCCGATCCATCGCAGACGCGCGCCGCGGCCCGGACCGCGCCGGATCCTGGTGATCAAGCTGAGCGCGCTCGGCGATTTCGTCCAGGCGTTGGGGCCGATGCAGGCGATCCGTCGACATCATGCCGATGATCGGCTGAGCCTGCTGACGACCGCGCCCTATGCCGAGTTCGCCCGGGCTGCCGGCCTTTTCGATGAGGTGCTGATCGACCGCCGTCCTGGCTTTCTCGATATCCCCGGCTGGCTGGCGCTCCGGCGCACGCTCGGTTCCGGGCGGTTCGACCGGGTCTATGATCTGCAGACTTCGGATCGGTCGAGCCTATACGCCCTGCTGCTGCCCTGGCGGAATCAGCCGGAATGGTCCGGGATCGCCCGGCGCTGCTCGCATCCGCACGCCAATCTGGAGCGCGATCCGCAGCACACGATCGACAAGCAGGCCGAGCAGCTGCTGATGGCCGGCATCTTCCCGACGCCGCTGCCCTCCTTCTCGGGCGCCACGCGCACCCTGCCGGAAGGGCTCGACGGCAAGCGCTTCGCGTTGCTGATCCCCGGCTCCTCGCCGCGCCATCCGGCCAAGCGCTGGCCGGCCGAGCATTATGGCGCGCTGGCGCAGAAGCTGGCGGCGCAAGGGCTGCTGCCCGTGGTGCTGGGCGGGCGCGGCGAAGAGGCGCTGGGCGACCGGATCCGCGCGCTCTGCCCGTCGGCGATCGATCTGGTCGGCAAGACCGACCTCGCCGCCCTGGCCGATCTGGCCCGGGCCGCCACGCTGTCGGTGGGCAACGACACCGGCGCCACCCATATCGCCGCCGCCGGCGGCCATCCCGTCATCGTGCTGTTCTCGGCCGCCTCGGAGCCGCTGCGCTGCGCGCCGCGCGGCCAGGTACGCGTGCTGAGTCGGCCGAGCCTGGCCGATCTGACGGTAGCGGAAGTGCTGGCGGCGGCGCTCGAAACCATGCCGGCGCTGACCTCATGAAACATCTGATCCTTTCGACCCGCTGGAGCGACCTGATCGGCCTGGGCCAGATCCTGGGGGCGGTGCTGATCATGCTGCTGGCCGGCCGGCTGCTGCTGCGCGGACGCGAAGGGCCGGCCGTGCAGATGATGGCGGGCTGGGGCGCGCTCAGCCTGATCCTGACGCTGTGGGGCGTGGCCGGGATCGGCTCGCTCGCGGCGCCCGCGATCCTCTTCTGCCTGCTTGCCTTAGGCGGATTGGCCATATGGCGGCGCGGCGAGCCGGGCGACCTGGCCGCGATTGGCCGCGTCGTGGCGCTGGCCTTGCCGATCCTGATCATCACCGCGACGATGCGGCCGTCGCAGTCCGACATCTTTCTCAATCTGATGCCGAACGCCGCTTATCTGGTCGATCACGGCGTCTTTCCCGCCGAAGGGGGACCGCCCAGCTATTCCTTCCTGCCGGTCGCCCCCTACAACACGCAGTTCGTGCCCTATCTGGGCTCGTTCCTGGGCGGAGGCTTCGCGGCCGGCGGGCTGGCGCTGTTCACCATCCTGCTGCATCTGGCCGCCGGGCTGCTGTTCGCGCGCGTGCTCGCCGGGCCGAGGGCCGGCTGGGCCGCGACCGCCTTCGGCCTGTTGCTGGCGACGGCGTTCAATCCGGGTTTCGTGCCGCGCACTTCCTTCGCGGGATATGGCGAAGCGCCGCTGGCGGTGGCGCTGGCCTTCGCCGCCTGGCTCGGCCTCGCCGCGATGGAGAAGCTCGCGCGCGGTACGCGTTGGCCGGCCGAGCTCGTGCCGCTCGCCCTTGTGCTTGCCGCCCTCGTCAATACCAAGCAGCAGGCGCTCGGCCTCTTCCTCGCCTTCCTGATGAGCGCGCTCCTGGTCGCCGCCTGGGACCGGCGCATCGGCTGGCGCGCCGGCCTGCGCGCCGTCGCGGCAGCGGGCGCCCCCGGAGCGTTGCTCTATCTCGCCTGGCGCTATTACGTGCTGGAACGGTTTCCCGAAGGCGAGCTCAAGCCCCTGCCGATCTCGCAATGGCAGTGGGGTAATCTGCCCGAGATCGCCCTCAGCATGGCCAAGGTCGTGATCGAGAAGCCGTTCTTCTTCGCGACCGTGCTGCTGATGTTCGCGTTGCTTCTACGCGCCTGGCGGCAACGCCGGAGCGCCGAGACGGTCCGGGCGCTCGGCCTCGGCTCGGCCGTGTTCCTCGCTTACAACGCCTTCATCGTGCTGACCTATATCGGTCATTTCCCCGGAGAGATGAGCGTCGAGGCGCATTCCTATTTCCGCTACAATACTCAGCTGTCGCTGATCATCCTGCTGGCGCTGGTGCTGGGTCTGCGCGCGCCGATCGAGACCTGGCTCGCGACGCGGCCGGTGCTGACGCGGCGGGCCGGCATGGCGCTGGTCGTGCTGATGCTGCTGGTGCCGGTCGGGTTCGCCCAGCGGCTGCGCTTCGATGCCGACATGCCGCAGCCTTTGGTCTGGTCGCTGGCCGAGCATCTCTCGCCGCATCTGGCCCCGGACGGCAAGGTGGCGCTGCTGCTGCCCGGCGACGGCGGCAGCGTGGCGCCCATGCTGCGCGGCATCCTGCGCTTCTCGCCGCCGCGCCATCCGGATCTCGACATATTGGAGCTGACCAACGGCAACCAGAGCGCCCTCGATCAAGCCGCCCAGGCCGGCTACGACCTCGCCCTCATCTCTTGCAGCGACGGCAGCGATGTCGAGCTGCCGGCCCATTCGGCCGTGCTGCTGCAGCGCCGGGACGGCGCCTGGCGGACGGTCGAGAGCTGGCCTTACGCGCCGGTGCCGCCCAAGCAGCGCTGGTCGCAGAGCCTGTCCTGGGCGCCGCTCTGCCGGGGCTGATCAGCTCGGGAACAGATAAGCGCAGCTTCGGTCGGCCGGGTCGTGCGCCATGATCCGGTCGTAGAGATCGCCGTTCTGCTTGACCAGGAGATCGACCTCGTCGGCCGGCAGGAAACCTTCTCCCACCACCCGCGCCGCTGCCTGACGCAGACGCTGCTCGTAATCCGCCCGATCACGATAGCGCGCCGCCAGCGACGGGCGCGGATCGCCCGAGGCCTCGCGCTCGGCCTCGGTGCGGGCGAAGGGGATGAAGGAGCCATCCCAACGCCCGGTCGCCCAGGGAAAGCCGGCCGCCTCGTTGCGGGTGTTGAAGCCGAGGCGGGTGCCGAGCGGAACCAACACCTCCGGCAGCTCGATGCCACCCTGATCGATGCCGTCCGCATTGGGCTCGGGCACCAGCGCGGTGAAGTTCGGGCCGGCACGCGGCGGCACGATATCGGCGATGCCGAGGTTGGCATAGCGCGGGCCGAAATCGAGACGGGGCGGGTTGAGATTGCTTTCAGGCAGCCGCAGCCCCGGAATTTGCGGAAAGACGAGCTTGTAGGCATCGACCGGGACGAGCGTGCCATCGGCGACGCGGGGATGCGTGCTGGGCGGCGGCGGAGTGCCGTCACGCACCCAGCCATCGAGGGCCACCATCAAGGCGCGCAGCACCCGATAGTGATCGAGCGTGTTGACGCAATTGTCGTAGATGCCGCGCTCATGCTGCCGGCCGACATAATGCTGGGCGCCGGCAAGCAGATAGATGCGCGCTTCGGGCGCTTCCGGTACGTCGCCGGTGCCGTCGGGCGTGGTATGGGCGAGCGCCGCCGCGCGGTTCCAATATTCCGTTGAATCATTGGTGATCACGAGTTTGGGGACGGCATCCAGCCGGTGCGCCCGATCGAGGAACGAGCCTGCGGCGCCGGTCAGCGGCTCATACTCGACCGTGGTGGTGAAGGGGAAATAGTCGGTCGGATAGATATGATCCTGCAGCACGCTGAAATGCCGGGTCGGCATGGCAAAGCGGCCGTCGAACCCGCCCATTCCACCGCCCGCGACATGGATGAACGCGCCGTCGAAGACCTTCTTTCCAGCCTCGTCGACATGCAGGCCGCGCAGGATCATGGTCTTGAGCAGCCGGCCCGATTGGGACACGCCGAAGGTCAGCGTATGAGCCGGCGCCGGCGCGCCCTCGAAGCCGTTGGCCCCGAGATAGGAAAGCAGGTCACGGATGCCGACCATGCCCAGCCCGACCAGCACCGGGTCCTTGGCGGTATAGGTCAGCTCGTAGATCCGGCCGGGCCGAAAGCCCTCCTTGAGCGCGATCTCCTGAGGCATGCCGTCGTCGCCCGGCGCAGCGAAGGACCAGTCGGCATGAGCGATCGGCCGGCGCTCGCCTTCCGGCCGGTCGCGCCAGCTGAGCTGGGCGTCGGGCGCCCCGGACTTGGCGAAGGGATAGGGCAGGCCGCCGATGCCGGCGAAGCTCGCCATCGGCGCCAGGGCATCGACGATCACCTCATAGGCGACCTTGCCGGTGATCGGCCTGCCATGATCGGTCGCGACCGGCGGCTTTAGCGCAAACCGCTTCTCACCCGGCTTGACCGCGACATCCCATTGCCAGGCCGACCAGAGCAGAGTGAAGCCGCGCTTGAACAGGAAGCCGTTGCCCGCATCGGCGGCGCTCGACGGGTCGAGATTGGACGGCGCCTCGTCGAGCTGGCCCAGCATCACGGGATTGCCCCGATTGACCACGTCGTAGAGGAGTGTGCCGTTGCCGCGCGCCGCATCGACCGGCCGCAGCATCAGGAAATCGGCGCTGAACTCAACCTTGCCTTGGGCGTCCAGCGGCGCCAGGGCGACGTCGCTGATGCCGGCATTGGCCGACAGCTCGGGATCGATCGCGAAAAAGGCGCGCGCCCGGATCTTCTCATAGGCGCCGGTCGCCCCGAATTCGGTGCCTGCGGCGAAGGGCTGGCGGTCGAGGATCTCGATATGGTCGACGGCCGCCCGGGCCGTTCCGATCTGCAGCAGCGACAAAGCGAGGATGGTGAGGCGGCGCATAAGCCCTCCGGAGCAGGTTCGATGCGATAGCAGGGTCAGAGGGGCAGCGGCTCGCCGGCACCCAGATCCCAGAACAGCCCGGCCATCATCTGCAGTCCTTCGCGCGCGAGCGGCGCCAGCAGATGCTCGTCGGGCGCATGCTGCGAGCAGGCGGCGTAGGAATGCGGGACCCAGACGGTCGGCAGGCCCAGCGTCTCAGAGAAGCAGTCATTGGGCAGCGAGCCGCCGAGATTGGGCAGGATGGTCGGCTCCTTGCCGGTCGTGCGCGCGATCGAGCGGCCGGCCCAGACCACCCAGGGATGCTCGGGATCGAGCCGGGTCGCGGGCATCATCTCCATGCGCGCCGATTTCGCCTCGATCATTGGGAAGCCGTGGCGGTCGAGATGCTCGCGGATGATCGGAATGAAGTTCGGCCAATCGCTGCCGACGACGAAGCGCAGCTGCATATGGGCCGAGGCCGAGGGCGGGATGGCGTTGACCGGCCGGTCGGGATTGCCGGTGCGATAGGCCAACACCTCGAGCGTGTTCCAGGCGAAGACGCGTTCGGCCGGGGTCAGGCTGGGCTCGCCCCAATCGGGATCGATCGCCGGCCCTGACGGCTCGCCCGGCTCGACTCCCGCCAGCGCCCGCCTGACCGAATTCGGGATCGGCGGCGGCCGCAGCCGCTCGACCAGGATGCGGCCGCGGGCATCGACCATGCTGGCGATGGCGTTGGCGAGGATGGTGCCCGGATTGGCGAGGAGGCCGCCCCAATTGCCGGAATGATGGCCGCCCTCGCGCAACGTCAGCGACAGATCGAAATTGAAGGCGCCGCGCGTGCCGAGAAAGAGCGTCGGGATCTCGGTCTTGAGCCGCGGCCCGTCCGAGCCGATGAGGAGATCGGCCCTGAGTGCCTCGCGATGGCGCTCGCACACCGCGCGCAGTCCCGGCGAGCCGGTTTCCTCGCCGGTCTCGATCAGGATCTTGACGTTGAAGCCGAGATGTCCGCGCACCTCGAGCACGCGCGCCATGGCGGCGAGATTGATCGTGTGCTGGCCCTTGTTGTCGGCGGTGCCGCGCCCGTACCAGCGCTCGCCCTCGACCGTGATCCGCCAAGGCTGGAGTCCCTCGCGCCACTGATCGTCGTAGCCGCGTACGACATCGCCGTGACCATAAGTCAGCACGGTCGGCAAGCCCGCGCCCTCATGCCGCTCGCCGATCAGGAAGGGGCCGAAACCGTCGACCGGATTGTCGATTACCTGCCAGGTGAAGCCGAGCTTTTCCAGCGACGGCCCGATCTCCTCGGTCAGATAGGCCGACAGCTGCGGCAGCCGGCCCGCCTCCTGGCTCTCGGTCCGATGCGCCACGCGTCGGTCGAGCTCGGCCAGGAAATGACCGTCATCGAACCAGCGGGCGGCGGCATCGACAGCTTGTTGGCGCGTGGTCATGGGCAGCTCCGAGCGGAAAAGACCGGGAGACTATGGCGTGTTTCACGA
This sequence comes from Aliidongia sp., assembly GCA_035539155.1. Classification (GTDB taxonomy): domain Bacteria; phylum Pseudomonadota; class Alphaproteobacteria; order ATCC43930; family CGMCC-115725; genus JAXDMU01. The sequence continues at coordinate 60,218 of DATLIZ010000025.1, forward strand.
GAACATGGCCACGACCTACAGGTCGGACCGACCTGGAAAGATTGTCCTCGGTCCTGACGCCGCCCAGCGGGATCGGGCCTAGGCGCCGTTTCGAGCGGCCCTGGTAACAAGGCTTAGCGCTAACTTACGCCTCCTAACATCTGGTCCGATCGCCGCCATGTCATTGTCCCTGACACGATCGAGCCATGCCCGCGATAAGCGAAGTCGCCGCGTCGGAGACAGCGCCCACCCGCTACGCCGAACGCGGCGGGATCAACTTCCGCTGTCGCCGGTTTCGGTCCCGCGAGCGGAACGGAAAAGCCGAAGGGCGCGCCTCGATCAAGAGTTGCGAGCGGTTGCCCACCGAGGGCGAGGCTCATATGCGCGATCCTGTTGGAGGGACACGACCATGATTTACGTTCTCGCTTTAGCTATCGGCGTTGTTGCCGGCCTTCGCGCCCTGCTCGCGCCCGCCGTTGTCAGCTGGGCAGCCTCGAGTGGCTTTCTCGACCTGTCATCGTCTTGGCTCGCTTTTGCCGGCTATCGCTGGACTCCCTGGATCTTGACGTTGGCGGCGGCGGGTGAGCTGGTGACCGACCAGCTCCCGAGCACGCCCAGCCGCAAAGTGCCGCCTCAGTTCATTGCCCGGCTCGTTATGGGAGGGCTTAGTGGCGCCGCGATCGCCACAGCGGCGGGAAGCTGGCCTTTGGGAATGGTCGCCGGCGTCGTCGGCGCCGTCATCGGAACATTGCTGGGAGCCCGCGCTCGCGGCGCCCTGGCAGCAGGGTTCGGGAACGATCATCCGGCCGCCATCCTCGAAGATATTGTCGCGCTGGGCCTGGCCATTGCCGTGGTGGCGGTTGTCTGACCGTCCGGAAAACGTGCGCAAAGCCCCTGAACCTCGAGTTCCATGGGGCGATCCGCGGCAAAGCCGATCATCTCCGGCAGCCGGTCGGCAACCGTGCCGTTCTCAAGCATCGAACGAAGCGTCATCATCTCGTCGGTCATCGGGTCCATCCGGGCAGCGACGCCCCAGATCCATCGCACCGCGCATTCCCTTTTTCTCTACAAATGGTTAGGATCATCCGGGATGCAGCAACCGGAGGATATTGATGGAACGCCTTGCGCCCCTGGCACCCTATCTGCTGGCTCTGCTGCGCATCATGATCGGGCTGCTGTTCGTCGAGCACGGCACGGGTAAGCTGTTCGGCTTTCCGACGATCCCCATGTTCGCCAACCTACCGGTCATGTCACCGGCCGGCATCGCCGGCATCTTCGAGCTGGTGGGGGGCGCCCTGATCCTGATCGGGCTGCTTACCAGGCCGGTCGCCTTCATCCTGTCGGGCGAGATGGCGGTCGCTTATTTCATGGCGCATGCGCCGCAGGGCTTCTTTCCGATCCTCAATGGCGGCGAGCTCGCCATCGTCTATTGCTTCGCCTTCCTATATCTGGCGGCGGCCGGCGGCGGGGCCTGGAGCATCGATCAGAGTCGCGGTGCCGCCTGAAGGCGGCAGCCGGCAGAGCGCATGGGTTTCGGTCTTGAGGAAATCGATCACCGCCTGACGATCGCCGATCGCCTGAAGCCGCGCATTGGGTATCAGCTCGCCGATGGTGACATCGATGGTGGTACCGATCTTGTTCACCACCTCATGGAACAGCAACGATAGCTTCAAGGTCTGCAGGATGTTGCCAGCGATCTGGTAAAGCCGGCTGTTCTGGCCGTGAAAGAAGATCGGCAGCACATCGGCGTCGCTGCCGAGCACGAGGCCGGCGGTCAGTGTCTTCCAGTCCAGATCGACCGCCCGTCCGAGCGGCCCGTCCGACAGCGCGACGCCGCCGCTCGGAAAGACGATGAGCGCGCCGCCGGCGGCCAGCAAGTCGCGGGCCTTTCGGCGCCCCTGCACATTCACCTCGAGCGCCGTGCGCGTGCCCCGGAAATCGACCGGAATGATATGGTCTCGCACCTCCGGCGCCTGATGCAGCACGCGATGGGTCATGATCTGAAAATCGGCGCGGCGGCGCGCGACCAGCGCGCTTAGGATAATTCCGTCGACCACGCCGAAAGGATGGTTGGCGATGACGACCAACGGTCCCCGTGCCGGGATCGCCTCGGCCGGCGAGCGGTTCATGCGCAGCGTCAGGCGGAGCGTATCGAGCGCATCGTCCCAGAACAGCTCCGACGGCCGATGCTTTTCCCGGTACTCCTCATAGAGCTGCTTGACGTGTGGCTGGCCGCTCAGACGCTCGATGATTCGGATGAGGACGCGGCTGAGGGCTCCCACCTCTTCGGATGCGTAGGAGAAGACGGGATCCGTGGATGCGCTCTTCATATCGGAAGCTCAGCGCCGAAATCGGCCGCGCTCGGTGAGAACCGCGCGACTCTCGTCGAAATCGGCCGGGGATGGCAGCATCGAGCGGGCGCTCCGGGCCGTGCCGCCGGCATGGCGAATGGTCGGGAAGAGCTGGCTTTTCACCTTCGTCAGCTCGAGCGATGCAATAGCTTCGTAGCCGATCGGTTGTTCGCCCGAGCGAAAGGGATAATCCCGGCATTCTTCTGCGACGGCGCTCGACGCGGAAAACGACATTCCGACCCCTCTACCGAATAGCTCGGAGTCAAGCCTATCAGAGTCGCACGGGGACGCCAGCCGGCAGTGGGCTGTCCTCTGTAAGAGAGAAAATGTCGTCCGCCCACCGCGGCGAGTGGCATTATCCTGGACTACTATAAGGCGAGATCGGCGATAATCGATCCCCCACAACGACGAGGAAGCGGCCATGACGGACCAGGCAGCGGCGCCCAAGGCGGATGTCGTCTTCTCGGCTTCGATGCATCTGCGCCTGCTGCTGCGCGTCGACCGGACCGAGAGCATCCGCCGGGCGCTGCGGACAGCGATCCGTCCGGGCGCGCGCGTGCTCGATGCCGGCTGCGGCTCGGGTCTGCTTTCCTTCCTGGGGATCGAGGCCGGGGCAGCGGAGGTGGTCGCGGTCGATCGCGACAATATCGATCTCGCCAAGGCGCTCGCGCGCGAGAATGGCATGGCGGACCGCATCCGCTTCATCGAGGCGGATCTGGCCACGCTCGAGGATCCGAGCTTGGGCAAGTTCGATGCGTTGCTCGCCTTCGTCTACAGCAACCATATCGTCGTCGATGAGCCGCGCTCGCGCATGGTCGCCGGGCTGAGGCATCGTTTCGGCAAGCCCGATGCCGTGACCGTGCCGGATCGGGTGCGCTATTGGGCGATCCCCTGCGATTGGCCGGCCCAGGATGGTGGAACCGAGCGGGCGGAGCTGCGCCAGGCCGTGGCCGATATCGAAAATCGGTACGGATTGAAGCTGAGCGCGCTCGAAGAAGCGGTGGCCGGCGAACTCGCCTTCATGCGCTCGCGACCCAAGCTCTACGGCGATTATAAATGGCAACCGGGCGGCGGCAGCGCCTATCGGCATGCCCGAACGGGCGGGCGGTTCCTGGGCGAGCGCGTGCTGGCTGCCGAGATCTGCTACGATCGAGGCGAACCGTTCCGGCACCTGCCCGACAGCACCGCCGTCGCGATCGACGCCGCCGGCAGCTTGAATGCCGTGCTTTGGGTCCAGGAACTGTCGTTCCAGGACAGGCTGATCTGGTCGGCCGAGGCGTTCAGCCCGGTCGCCATACCGCCATCCGTTCGCGCCGGCGACCGTTTGACGCTCCGGCTCGACGAGGATTGGCGTGCCACGAACCTGATCTCGGTCGCGCCGGCCTGATCAGGCCGCGCGCATCCGGTCGAAGAAACCCGCCATCTCGCCATTGAGCGTGGCGGCCTCGCGATTGAGATCGTCGGCAGCACCCCGGAAGCCGGCGGCGGCCTGATTGGTGGATCCCGCAGCCTCGGCGACGCCGCCGATATTCTCGGCAATTTCCTTGCTGCCGTCCGCCGCTCTGCCGATGCTGCGCGCAATCTCGTGCGAGGTAGCACCCTGCTCCTCCATCGCCGAGGCGATGTCGGCGGCGATGGCGCGCATCTCGCCGACAGTGGAGGCGATACTCGATATCGCCTCGACCGCCTTGGCGGTCTCGTTCTGAATGTCGCCGACCTGGGACTGGATCTCCTCGGTCGCCTTGGTGGTTTGGTTGGCGAGCTGCTTGACCTCGGAGGCGACGACGGCGAAGCCCGTGCCGGCATCGCCAGCGCGTGCCGCCTCGATCGTGGCATTCAAGGCCAGAAGATTGGTCTGCGAGGCGATTCGCTGGATCACTTCGACGATCGAGCCGATCCGCCGCGCCGCCACGGTCAAGCCCTGCATGGTGACGCCGGTCGAGTTCGCCTCGTCGACGGCGCGCTCGGCGATGCCGGTCGAACGGGAGATCTGGCGGTTGACCTCGGACACGGCGGCCGACATCTCCTCGGCCGCGGCAGCGATCGCCTCGACATTTCCGGAGGTGGTCTCGGCGCCGACATTGACCGCCTCGATCAGGCTCAGGCTCTGGGTCGCCATGGCCGCGAGGCCGGAGGCGTTGGCCTGGACCCGCTCGGCCGCCTGGGCGACGGTTGCGATGATGCCAGTGGCGCGCTCCCGGAACTCGGCGATGAGCGCCTCCACCATTTCCTGCCGACGGAGCTTGGCGAGCTGCTCGGCCTGTTGGGCGGCGGCGAGCTGGTCGGCCTTGCGCCGATTGATCTTGAACACGTCGAGCGCACGCGCCAGACGGCCGATCTCGTAGGGATCGTCGAGATGGGGCACGTCGATATCGAGATCGCCGTCGGCGAGCCGGCCGGTGCGGTCGGTGATCGCCGACAACGGGCGACTGATGCTGCGAGCGACCAGAAAGGCGAGGCCGGAGGCCGCGCACAGCACCAGCAGGCCGATGCCGGCATCGACCGCGACGATCCGGTCATAGATGGAATCGACATCGTCGACATAGATGCCGGTGCAGACGGACCATTGCCAAGGCTCGAAGCCGCTGCAATAGGACAGTTTTTGGAGCCGGCTGCTGTCATCGAGCGTGCCGGACCGGGTCGTGCGATAATAGACGTAGTCCCCGCCGCGCCTGGCCGCGTCGATCTGTCTGCGCACGGTCGGAACGCCGTCGGCATCCTTGGCGTCGATCCGGTTCTTGCCGATGAAATCGCGATTGAGATGGGTGACGGTAACGCCGTCATAGGTCTGGACGAAGAAATAGGTGTCGTCGCCGAAGCGCAGTCTGAACAGCTCCTCGGCGGCGCCCTTCTGCGCCGCGGCATGGTCGAGCTCGCCCGCCTTCTCACGCGCCTGCCAGCCGGCCACGACATGCTCAGCCACCTCAACGAGGTGCTTCAGCGATTCCTTCCGGTCATCGATCAGGCTGTCTCGCAGCGTGCCGAGATTTGAGACGACGCAGATGCCGAGCGCGAGGATCAGCATCGGAATGGACAGCAACAGGCGGTAGGAGATCGGCAGCCGTTTCAGCATTTTAGGCCTGCGATTTGGTAGATAGACCGCCTATCTTAGGTGTAATACATGTATAAATAGTATCCTAAGGTTGTCGGTTGCGAAATTAATCCGCCGCCGACATTTCCAGCCGGCGGATCATCCCATGCGGCGCATCGGATCCATCCGTGAACAATCGCCGCGACAATGCGGCGTCGAGTTCGAGATCGGCGATGCAGGCCGTCACGGAGTCGCGATAACAATCCGCAATGCCGTAGCGCGCAAGCACGGCTTCGTAAGGCTGGGTGCGTGCCGCATTCGTCCGCTCGTGGTAGCGATATGAGGATGCCGAGGCGTGCAGGCCGGGCACGGCGTAGATTCCGGGTTCCTCCGGGAAACGGATGATCGTGCCGGCGGCATCGAGTTCGCCAGCGCCTTGCCAGCCGTCGATCACTGTCGCCCCGAACAGCCCATCCAGGCCCAGACGCGAGAACAGGGCACCGACGGTTTCGGCCGGTTCCTTGCTCGCCTCATAGACATAATGCGTGGTCGGAATGCCGGCACGGCGCGCATGGGCCCGCACGCGGGCGGCGTTGAGCGTGGCCAGGATGAAATGCTGGACGAGCACCGGCTCCGCCACACGATCCGACCACTTGGCGAGCCAGGAGGCGAGCGAAGCCAGGGGATCGCGGTCGAGAATCAGCAGATGCAGCCGATCGGCCGGATATCCCGCTTCCAACAGCACCTGCAGTGGCAGATAGAGACATTCGGCGGGAAGATAGGGGCCAGCCGTTTCCTTGATGAAGATATGCGGATGCGCGTCTGCTTCGGGCAGCTGCCAGACGGAGGGGGCGCTTTCCGCCAAGACCGAGCGCATGACCGCCTTGACCGGTTGATAGTAGGAAGGCAATCCGGCCATGCCGAACAGGTTGTTGAGGGCGGTCGAGCCGACGCGGGCGCGGCCCCAGGCGCAATAGAGCATCGGAAAATCGGTCGTGGCACGACCGTGGAAGGCGACGGCGAGATGATCTCTGACATCCGCCATCACCCGATCGAGTCTCGTCTCCACCGTCTGATATTTGCCGTCGCCGGGCAGGCGGAGATATTTGAGCGACGGATGATCCCTCGCGAGGAGTTCGGCCAGGCGATCTAGCCCGGACACGGAAAGTTCTGTCAGCGTCATAGAGCCGTTCCCTTCGGGCGAGCGGAGAGACGTCCCGGCGGTCATCGCGCCAAGGCAATCCTCCGATCTTCTGTGGGCATGCCCGACCGGTGGGGCAGGGAATGCTGGCTTCCGCTCTTGGGATCAGCCGGCTATACAAACCGCCACATCTGAATACCTTCGAGCCAAGACAACCCAGTATTGTCGGATCAGTATTATTGGTAGCAGTTAATTATCGACTTACTATCGGACGGCGAAAGGTGCGGCCGTAGGAGAATGGACCGCTCACCTGCCGCGCGTGTCTGGCCATCCCGGCAAAACATGGCATAGTCGACGGCAATCAAAACGAAGGATACGGGAGGAAAGACAATGGCAAGGCTCCGGGACAAGCGGGCGATCATCACGGGTGCCGGCAGCGGCATCGGCCGCGCGACCGCCATTCTGTTCGCGGCCGAGGGTGCCGCCGTGCTCGCCGTCGACAAGAACGCCGATGCCGTCGCCGAGACTCTGGCTCAGATCAAATCGACCGGCGGCAACGCGCTGGCGCTCGCGGCGGATGCCGGAAGCGAAAACGAGGTCGCGAGCTTCGTCGACCGCGCCGTGACCGAATTCGGCGGGCTCGACGTGATCTATGCCAATGCCGGCATCGGCGGCGGGTTGGTGCCGCTGTTCGAGCAGAGCGTCGAGCAATGGACCGAGGTGCTGCGCGTCAATCTGATCGGACCGTTCCTAGCCGTAAAACACGCGGCCCCTCACATGATCCGCCAGGGTCATGGCTCGATCGTCTGCACCGCCTCGGTCGCGGGCCTGCGCGCCAACGCGTCGGGCCATCCCTATGCCGCCAGCAAGGCCGGCGTCATCAGCCTGGTCCAGACCACGGCCAACTCGCTGCGCGGCACCGGCGTGCGCATCAATGCCATCTGCCCCGGCCTGATCGAGACCGGCATGACCAAGCCGCTGTTCGACGCCGCGCGCGACCGCGGCAACGAAGCCAAGATCGGCCAGCTCAACCCGATGATGCGCCATGGCGAGCCGCGCGAGATCGCGACCATGGCGCTGTTCCTCGCGAGCGACGACGCATCCTATGTCAATGGTCAGGCTTTCGCCGTCGATGGCGGCTTGTCGAGCACGCATCCCTTCGCCCGTCCCCTGCCCTAAGCGGGCGGAATGAAGGCCTGGTGCCGGAATCGGCACCAGGCCCCTTCGGCTCAGACGACGCTCAGCTTCACGTCGATATTGTTCCGCGTGGCGTTCGAGTAGGGGCACACCTGATGCGCCTTCTCGACCAGCGCCTCCGCCTCGGCCTTGGGCAGGCCCGGCAGCGAGATCTCGAGGGCGACCTCGAGCCCGAAGCCGCCTTCCGAGCGCGGGCCGATGCCGACATTGGCCGTCACGGTCGTGTCGGCCGGCACCTTGGGGCCGCCCTGCGAGGCGACGAACTTCATGGCGCCGAGGAAACAGGCCGAATAGCCGGAGGCGAAGAGCTGCTCCGGATTGTTGCCGGGGCCGCCGGCGCCGCCCAGCTCCTTGGGCGTCGAGAGATTGACCTTGAAGCTGCCGTCCTTGGTCTCGGCATGGCCGTCGCGGCCGCCAGTCGCCGAAGCGCTGGTTCGGTAGAGAACATTCACAGACATGCTGGAACCTCCTGGAGAATTGGGGCCGGAATTTCCGGCCCCACTACAGATAAGGTTCTCGCTGTTCGATCGCGAGCCAAAATCACGTGATCGTTCAACGCGCGCCCGATTGCGCGGGCATCTCATCCAGCTCGACTTTGCCGCAGCGTCGGATCCCGTCAATGACGGTATAGGGTAGGGATGCGATGGGCGGGACAAGCTGGTCCGCGTGGGGAATATTTGTGCCTGGCTCGAAAGGGGATGAAGAATGCGCGATCTCGACGGTAAGCGGGTGCTGGTGACCGGCGGCTCGAAGGGTATTGGCCTTGCCTGTGCCAAGGCTTTCTCCGCCGCCGGCGCGCATGTCGCGATCTGTTCGCGCGCGGAAGCCAATATCGGGGCGGCGATGCGTCAGGTGCCCGGCATCTTCGGCACCCAGGCCGACCTCATCGACGCCGAGGCCGCCGCCGCGATGGTGGACAGGGTCGAAGCCGCCATCGGGCCGATCGACATCCTGGTGAATTCCGCCGGCGCCGCCCGACGCGCGCCGCCCGAGGATCTGACGCCCGCCTTCTGGCGTGCCGCCATGGACGCCAAATATTTCTCCACCATCAATGTCGTCGATCCGGTGATCAAGCGGATGGCGGCACGCGGGACCGGCGTCATCGTCAATATCATCGGCACGGGCGGCAAGGTTGCCTCGTCCGTTCATCTCGCGGGCGGTGCCGCCAATGCGGCGCTGATGCTGGCGACTGCCGGCCTCGGCACCGCCTATGCCGGCAAAGGCGTGCGCGTGGTGGGGGTAAGCCCTGGCCTGACCGAGACCGACCGCGTGGCCGAAGGGCTGCAGGCCGACGCCAAGGCCGCCGGGATCAGCGTCGGAGAGGCGCGGGCCAATGCCGTCGCCCGGATCCCGATGGGGCGCATGGCCCTACCCGAGGAGATCGCCGATGCGGTGCTCTTCCTCGCCTCCGACGATGCCCGCTACATCACCGGCGTCAGCTTGGCGATGGATGGCGGGCTGCACCCGGTCGTGCTGTAACGATCGTCAGTCGCTTCTTACTAATTCGCGCATACGAGAGGAATTTATCGTCCTCGCCTTGCAGAGAACGCGCCGCCTTTGAGCAAGACGACAAAGTAAAAATCGATTTATTTCGAATAGGACAGTTTACCAAAAGCGTTCTAGCCATGCCCTTGCCCGGGCAGAGGCCGGATTCTCTCGACCTTAATTTGCAGATATTTAGGGCCGTCGGGAGCGCTGCGGCATAAATATGCCCTTTGCCTCAAATTTTAATCTCTTTGATCGGAAACTTGTAAAGCGACTGTAACATACCACCCAGATTATCCGGCCGCTCTATTTTCGCTCCGACGGAGAAGCCCTTTATGTCTAAATATTTCCTCGCAACGGCGCTGCTCGCCGGCACGGCGTTGGCGACGCCGGCGCTCGCTGTGCCGCAATATGATCATATCGTCATCGTGACGATGGAAAATCATAGTCTTTCGCAGGTCATCGCCAATCCGGCGGCACCCGCCACCTTCCTCAACAATGTGCTGATCCCGGAAGGCATGCTGCTGACCAACTCGCATGGTGACGATCACTCCAGCGAGCCAAACTACAATTTCCAGATCTCCGGCCAGCCTCAGGGCGTCGGCTCGACCTTCGCTCTCGGCGCCGGTGCCGGCCAGACCCCGAACGTGCCGGGCGTCACCGACTTCCCGCATCTGCAGCAGGGTTCCGCGAAGACCGTGTTCACGACGAACACCAGCCCGGTCCTCAACCTGACCGCCGATGTCTGCAGCACGCCGTCGAGCTGCGTCGCTGTCATCAATAACGGCACGATCGTGCCGATCAGCGGCAATGACGGCACCATCCCCGGCACGAATGGCGACCAGATCCCGCTGAACACGCCGAACATCGGCGCCCAGCTCATCCGCGCCGGCCTGACCTTCGCCGGCTATACCGAGGGCCTGCCCTTCCCCGGCGACCGCACCGACATCAACCTCAACATCGGCGGCACCAACCCGACGCCGCTGCCGCCGAGTGCGGTCGATACCCAGGCGACCAATCTGCAGCGCAAGCATCAGACCTGGATCACCTGGCAAGCACTGAATGACACCGACCCGCTGGTGGCGACCCCCGGCGGCCCGGTCACCTCGAACGAGCTGCCCTCCAGCACCAACCGGACCTTCAACCAGTTCCCCGGCCAGCCGGGCAACCCGTTCGCCGATCCGTCCCATCCGGATTTCTCGTCGCTGCCGACCGTCGCCTTCGTGACGCCGGACGCGATCGACGACGAGCATGACCAGGCCAGCGACAACGGCACCAACTTCAACATCGCCGCCGACAATTGGCTGCGCAAGAACATCGGCGCCTATGCCCAGTGGGCGATCACCCACAACAGCCTGCTCATCGTCACTTGGGACGAGGATAACGGTCAGCTCTATACCAACAACGGCATCAAGACGCCCTCGACCTTCGACCCGCGCCACGACTTCCTGACCTTGTCCGACGGCAAGACGCCGGTGCCGGTCGATGCCACCGGCAACCCGCTCCAGATCGCCGAGGCGAACCTGATCCCCGGCGTCGTCGTCGGCGCGGGCATCAAGCAGGGCACGACGGACAACGAGTTCGTCGATCATTGCTCGGTTCTGCGCACGATCGAGGCCAGCACCGGTGTCGCCACGCTGACCAACGACCCGGGCCAGACCTGCGATGTGAGCGCCAAGCCGCTGACCCAGGCCTTCATGTGCGACGTTGACAGCAACGGCCAGGTCGACCGCAACGACATCAACGCCATCATGAAGTCGCTGAACATCAAGGTTGCCGTCGGCGATCCGCGTGACTTCGACCAGGACGGCACGGTGACCATCGCCGATGCGCGCGCCTGCACCAACGTGTGCACCAAGGCCGGCTGCGCGCCGTAAGCGCGCTGTCGAATTTATATCAGCACGATCATTTAGCGGAGCTCTTCTCATGAATGCGATTTTCACTCGCCTTTTCGGCGCGGCGGCACTGATCGGTCTCAGCCTCGCGGCCGCTCCGGCCGCGAACGCGGCGCTCGTCAGCCTCGCGCCCAGCACCACCGGCGGCACGACGGACCTCGCCGTCTCGACCAACGGCCTGGGCGCCAATCTGCTCGCCGGCTTCGATATCGAGATCGGTTATAATCCGTCGGCCGTCACGATCGATCCGTCCGACCTCACCACCAACGGCCCCTTCGGCTCGAAGCTCGGCGTTCTCGATAATTTCGACGGGATCGGCAGCGTCACGGTGCTGTCGCCCGGTCTTCTCGAGATCTCCGAAGTCTCGTTCCTGACCGCCGATCAGCTCGCCGCCCTCCAGTCCGGCGGCGATTTCCAGCTGTTCGACCTGGATTTCTCGGCGCTCGGCGGCGACGCCGATTTCAACCTGCTCAGCGCCGAGTTGGTCGACCCGAACGCCTCGCCGATCCCGGAAGCGCCGACCTGGGCCTTCCTGGTCGGCCTGCCGATGCTGGCCTGGTTCCGCCGCCGTTCGGCCGTCTGATACAGGTCTGAATACAGCGTACCCCGCGTCCGGCTCGTCCGGGCGCGGGGTTTTTCATGCGCTCGAAGATCAGCGCTGCTCGGGTTTGAACTCTGCGGCCGCCTGCATGATCTCGACCAGCCGCTTCGCCATCTCGTCGAACCCGGCACCGGCGGGCAAGGTGATGGTTTGCTCCGGATCCGGCACGTAGCCTCCATGCCGGACCTTTCGATAGCCGACGATCTTGCAGACGCCGTTATCCTCATCCATTGTCCAAAGAAGGGCATCTCGCGCGAAGGCGCCCCAGGTTTTCGCGTTGACGTATTTTAGAAGGACAGCTGGCTCATCTGGTGGGGGCGTCGGAACGATCGGATTTCCGCTGATCCAGATTTCGTGCATCGCTTTTAAGACTGCATCCGTATCGGCAATTGGTACTATAAGCACTGGATCGATCCCGATGTAAAAACCAGCTGTCGCTTTCGCGAGTCCTGGTAAGTAGACTAAGCCCTTCCGTAGATAGCATTCGCAGAACATCACGCTCCTCCTAAAAGCGTATCAAAGTAAACTTGACATTTAGTTGTACAGCTATTTCAAGCGCTCTTGCAAAGGCGACCTTTTGCGCTGCGGTTGGGGAAATATTTGGAACGGCGAGACATAATTCTCGGCCACGAATTTCCTGGGCTCTGATGGGGCGATCGCCAAAGCTCGCGCCTTCGAATTCGGCAACGCTTTTCAGATAAGTTGTAATTCGTTGCAGTAAGCGTTGGGGGTTTTGATAGCTGGCTCCTCTCAAATCAAGCGACTTGATGCTTGTCGCGATGCCATCAGGCGTAAACCTATCGATCGTTGGGAAAAATTGCGGCAAATTCTTACCCAACCTCTTTTCTATTATCTCCCCGCGCTTGCCCCAGCCAAGCTCCCACGCATCATCCAGCGGGTGATTGCCATGTCCCGGAACGGCCTCTCCAGCCTCCAGAATCCGAGCAAGTGTCTTTTCGAGAGCCGCATGCGCGAGAAGATCGTCGAGCAGGCCAAAATCGGCAGGGTCATAACGCGCATAATGCTCGTAATCCCTCAGTATTTCCTCGCGATCCTCCCTGGTTGTTCCGGGTCGAAGCGCTTGGGTTAGTGCCTCATTCAGCATGAGGGCGCCGTTTCTATCGCCGACTTCCGAATAGAGCCGCTTTATCTCGGCTCGGATCGGCCCCTCATCTTCCGGTTTAGCATTGGCAATCCATTCGATGAGGTCGCCGAGCTCATCGATGCGGTCGCCCGGCGGTAGCTTCAGCCAGTTGGGATCGAGCTCTAGATCATCAGGAACGGGCTGCTCATTTTTCGGCGGCGTATTCACCTCGTCGCCGGATTCGGAAATCGGGATGATCTTTCTGAGCGCAGTCGATCTAATGAAGCGAGGCCAGGCGCCGACACCGACTACCTTGACGGCAGAGGCCAGATGATCTCCAGCCTGGGCCATTTCACCCGCCGTTTCGGCAACGGCTGCGGCTGACGCTGCCGCCCGCAATTGGTAGTGGGCGGGGGAGGCCGTCTGCCGAGAGTCGGAGTCCGGTGCGCCTTCCCGGATCAACCTGTCGAGCAGATCGATCGTGTCGCTGTCGCCGAGCCCGAACCGGCGCCGCAAGTCACCCGGCAGAGCCAGATAGGCATGGGTCGCCAATGCGGTCGCCCTGCCGCGAGAGCTTCCGTCATATATCGGCTTGCGCCGCCATTCCGCGGCCCGGGGCGTGCCACCGCCCGTCGTCCAACGGCCGCGCTCATCGCGCGGCTCGTCGGGGTTATAGCCGCCGATACCTCCAGACCCAGGACTCATGTCGTCGATCTCCTTTTACGATCGACTCATGTTCCTATTATGTTCTCTGATGAAAATGGAGTCGGCACGACTTATCCACAGGCGCCCAAAGGCCTGCCGACTACAACTCATCGGTGTGAATTGGTGTCCTCGACGGGATTCGAACCCATGACCCTCAGTTTAGGAAACTGATGCTCTATCCAGCTGAGCTACGAGGACCCCGGCCGCTTATAGCGCATCTTCGCGCGCGCGGGTAGGACCGAAGCCGCGGGCGCGGCCTCAATTTTCCGGGCCGCCGCGGAGCTTTTCGAGTGCTTCGGGATGGGTCAGCTCCAGCACCGGCCGGCCCTGCCATTCGACCCAGCCGCGCAGGCGGACGGATGAGCCCGCCAGTGTCCGCGGATCGAGACCGGCCATCTCGAAGGCCTTGCGCGCCGGCCGTTCCAGCCGCGCGGCGGCGTCGCTGCCGAGATCGAGCCAGACGATGCCATGCCGGTTCTCGACCTTGCGGATCACGGTCTCGACGATCTGGAAGCTGCCGCTTTCATGCTCCAGCTCGGCGGACGTCCGCACGGCATAGAAACGCGCCTGCCAGAGGCCCAGGCCCTGCCCGCGCGCCGCCGCCTCGCGCTTCAGCAGTGCCGGGGCCAGGGCCGCAGTGTCCGGAGTGGTCTCGACCCGCACGGCGCCCTCTTCGACCAGGGCGGCTTCGAGCCAGAGCCCGTCGTCGCGCACGATCTCGGCAACCAGCCGGCCGTAGCGGTCCGGTGTCGCGGCGGCACCTCGAACCGTGACCTCATGGCCTTCGACGAGGGCCGCGAGCTTGTCCTTCGCGGCGTCGGCCCAGCCCCAGGGCGTATCGGCGGCACGGCCGAGCGGCGGCAGGGGCACCTCGATCGCGGCGAGCCGGACGATCTTGCCGTCATCGAGGGTGAGCGTCCCGCCATCGGCGACGGCGGCAACTCTCGCCGTCTCCGACGCCGGCAAGGCGGCGAGAAGATCCGCGTCGCTGAGCGGAGCCGCTCGGGCGGGGACGGCGATCAGGATTCCCAGCCCCAGGATGATGCGCGGGATCGCCATAAGATGCTCCGGCCGCTTCGACCGGAGCGGTTTAGCGCAGAGTAGGAGCGGGCGCTATTCTTCCGGCAACAGGTCCAAATCCGATTGGACCCGGCGCAGCATCGACTCGCGGAGCTTGCCGATCGCACGGTGCTCGAGCTGGCGCACGCGCTCCTTGGAGATGCCGAAGGTGCGGCCAAGCTGCTCGAGCGTTGCGCCGTCGTCGCGCAGCCGCCTTTCGCTGATGATCGTCCGTTCGCGCGCCGGGAGCTCATCGAGCGCCTCCGCCAGCCAGTTGGACCGCGCCATGCCGTCGCGCAGGCTCATCACCGCCAATTCGGGCGAAGGACGCTGGTCGGGGAGCAGATCCTGCCACGCCTCCTCGCCTTCATCGCCGATCGGCGCGTTGAGCGACTGGTCGCTGGCCGAGATACGCTGTTCCATGCCCTCGACCTCGCTGAGCGGCACGTTGAGCGTCTCGGCGATCTCGGCCCGGCCGGCATCGGTGAGGGGCCCCCCGGTCGAATCCTCGATCCGAGCACGCAGCCGGCGTAGGTTGAAGAATAGAGATTTTTGCGCAGCCGTGGTGCCGGTGCGCACGATCGACCAGTTCCGCAGCACGTAATCCTGCATGGCGGAACGAATCCACCAGGTGGCATAGGTCGAGAAGCGCACATCCCGCGCCGGCTCGAACCGGGCGGCGGCCTGCATCAGGCCGAGATTGCCCTCCTGCACCAGATCGCCGACCGGCAGCCCATAATTGCGAAACCGCCCGGCAGTCGAAATCACCAGCCTGGTATAGGCGCGCACCAGCTCGTGCAGGGCGGCCACATCACTCTCATCGCGCCAGCGGCGGGCCAGATCGAATTCGTGATCGCGCTCGAGCAGCGGTATCTGCATCGATGCCTTGATGAAGGCCAGGTTGGCGCGTTGCGCCTGCGCATTATCGACGTAACCCATGGTCCAGTTCCCTCGTATCAATGAACTTGATACGCGGAGTGCCGGCGGTTGGATCAGCCGTCGTGAAAGATTTTTAGAATTGTTCGAGAGGCCCTGTCGGCCGCCTTCAGGCCTCGAAGCTTTCGACGATCGTGCCGTCGAGATCGAAGCAGGCGCAAAGCAGCGGACCGCCGAAACCACAGCCGCGATCGAGCGACACCGCATACGGCGCCACTTGCAGCCCGCCATGATGCCGGTCGAACCCGCGCACCACCTTACGGAAGCCGGCATAGGGCTCGGCCAGATCGAGAAAGCCGGCGCCGCCCCACCAGAAGGCATCGTGCTGGGCCGGCAGCGGGCGGGTCGGGTCGATCCCGGCATGGACGAACAACAGCTCTTCACCGCTGGTGAAGGCGGCGCGGCGAAGGGCGGTCAGGAGATTGGCATGCCCAGGGGCCGCGTTGACCCGGCCGCGGATGGCGTTGGTCCAGCGCGTGAGGGTGACGGCACCATCGCGCGAGGCCGCAAGCCCCTGCTGGTAGTCGACACCATATGCCGTGAGCGTCGGGCCGATGCCGTGATCGAGCATCCAGCGCAGCACCTCACCGGGATTGGGCGCGAATTGCAGCTCCAGGAGCTTCTGCCACATCTCTTCCTGGCTGCCGCGCAGATAGACCAGATCTGTGGCGAAGGCGGCATGGCGGCCGATGAAGGCGCGGCGGAACGCCAGCAGCTCGTCGATGGTTTCGAACACGGCATCGCCGCGTCCGATCATGTTGCCGAGATAGACGATCGCGTCGCCCGGCTCCAGCCGCTTCTCGATCGCGTCATGAAGCGCTTCGAGACGCCGGATATCGGCATGAATCGCCGAGACCGCCCAGACACGGCGGCGCCCGACCAGGGTCGCGAAGCGTTCGACCGGTGCCGCTCGCGGCGCGGTCATGAAGGCGGTGCCCCGCAGGATGGAAGACGGCTTCGATGGGCCGAAGCGCTTGCCGGTGCCGGATCGCGCTTCGCCATGCGGCGTCCGGTCAGGCGGCGTTGAGCATCTGTTCGAGGCGCTGGGTCGCGGTCACCTCGTCGATCGACTCCACTGCGGCAAACTCACGCACCAGCCGATCGAGCGCGGCCTGATAGATCTGCCGCTCACTGTAGGACTGGTCGGGCTGGCCGGCATTGCGGTAGAGATCGCGCACGACCTCGGCGATCGAGGCCGGATCGCCCGAATTGATCTTCGCCTCGTATTCCTGGGCGCGGCGGCTCCACATCGTCCGCTTGGCCTTGGAACGGCCTTTGAGCCGGCCGAGCGCCAGCTGCATCTCGGTCTGGGTCGACAGCCGGCGCAGGCCGGAATTCTTCGCCTTGGTCACAGGGACACGGAGCGTCATGCGATCCTTGTCGAAATGCACGACGAACACGCTGAGCTTGTAACCCGAAATTTCCTGAGTTTCGATGCCGAGAATCTTCCCGACACCATGGCTCGGATACACGACGTAATCGCCTTCGGCGAACCCAATCTTATCCGACATCCGATTCTCTCAAATCCTTGGACCAGAACGGAGAGCCCGTATCGTCAGCATTTCCGCGGGCACCACGCTCCGCAGCGACGCCAACTATGATCCAACCATCCGGTGGAGACGAGCGATACGCGACTACAAGCGTTACGTCGCCGAAAGCGCCCCGTTCGCTTAAAAATCTAGCACAAAAGCGCAAACAAATACCAGCGCGGCGACATACTGGGATGACATGGCTTCTATGACTCGCCGATTCCGCTGGGCGATGCCGGCCCTTTCGGGCCGGTGAAATTCAGCGTTTGGCCGCGTTCGGCGAGAAAAATTTCTCGTGTTTGCCAGCAACGCCCTTGAAGGCATCGGCATCGGCGGGAGCCTCGCCCTTGCGCGCGATGTTCGGCCAGGAGCCGGAATAGTCCCGATTGAGCTGCAGCCAGGGCTCGGCCTTGGCATCGCTGTCCGGGACGATCGCCTCGGCCGGGCACTCGGGCTCGCAGACGCCGCAATCGATGCATTCATCGGGGTGGATGACCAGCATGTTCTCACCCTCGTAGAAGCAGTCGACCGGACAAACTTCCACGCAATCCATATACTTGCACTTGATACAGTCTTCAGTAACGACGTAGGTCATCGAGCTTGATCCCGTAGTTCGGCCGGGACGGCGCTGCCAAGTGCCGTCCGACGTCGCAGCAAAGCCTCGGTAGGTATCAGACCCGCCCGAGTCGGGCAAGGGCGCGCAAGCGGGCGGCCCCTCGATCGCGGTCCTCGACATGGATCAATCCGGCGATGCGCCGGACCAGCGCATCCTCCTCGGGATCGAGCACACCGTCGGCATAGGCTACTTCCCACATCATCTCGATGACGCCCACCCGCTCCTCGGGCGTGAAGGCGTCGATCACCGACTTGGCGAAGCGATAGAGGCCGGCGGCCCTCGCTTCCGCCCGCTCGGCCAGGGCCAGGAGATGCTCGGCTGCCGTCTGATCGAGCCCGAAGCGCGTCCGCAGCAGCCGCAGGATCGCGGTTCGCTCCGCCGGCTCGAAATGATCGTCCATGCGCGCGGCCTGGACCAGCAGGGCAGCCACGGCCAATCGCCGCCCATCGCCGTCGCTTGCAGGGGCTTCCTCGCCGAGGATGAAGCAGGTCAGTCGATCGATCAGGCTTATGCTCATGGCTCTTAGATGGGGGTCGCGCGCCAGCGTTCGAGGGCCAGGCTCAACTCCGTCGCCAGACTGCGCCGCTCGACCGGCGAAAGAAAGCCGCCGACCACCAGCGACCGGCCATGGCTGGTCAGCAGCAGCCGGCTGGTATCCTCGCCCTCGATCAGCCGGACCTTGATCCAGAAGGCCTGAAGCCGCCAGAAGCGCAACTCGCCGCGTACGCTGATCCGCTCGACGGTCAGATCGTCCCCGGCGAGGCGGAGGATCTCGCGCATCCGGCCGCTCCGGTAACTGGCCCGGAAGGCGATATAGAGCAGCAGCACATCGAGGCCGAAAAAGCCGCAGACCGGCCAGGCGCCGATCAAGGTGAAGCCGATGCTGGCGAAGATGCTGACAAGGGCGAGCACCCCCATCAGCACATGGAAGCCACGCGGCGGAAGGCTGCGATGCGGCCGAAGCTCGGCCTGCCAATGCACGGTATCTGAAGGAGAGGCCGGTTCCATGACGAGTGAGGATAAGCCCGGCACGAAGCCGGGCCAAGCCCGATCGCATATCGCTTCGTCGCAGGCCGCCTCGCACGGGCGGCATCGCATCGATCCGGACGGCCGTCGCCGACCACCCGGATCGAGGTGCCGGTCAGGCGGCGTCACGCATCATGTTGCGCAGCACATAATGCAGGATGCCGCCATGGCGGTAATACTCGACCTCGTCGAGCGTATCGATCCGGCAGATAACCGCGATCTGCTCCTTGGAGCCGTCGGCGCGGGTGATCGTCACCGCGACATCCATCCGTGGCTTGATGCCCTGCTCGATGCCGGTGATATCGAAGAGTTCGGAGCCGTCGAGCTTCAGCGTCAGCCGGCTCATGCCGCTCTTGAACTGCAACGGCAGCACACCCATCCCAACCAGGTTCGAGCGATGGATGCGCTCGAAGCTCTCGGCGATAACGGCCTTGACGCCCAAGAGCCGGGTGCCTTTGGCCGCCCAATCGCGCGACGAGCCGGTGCCGTATTCCTTGCCGGCGATGACGACGAGCGGCACGCCCTCCGCCTGATACTTCATGGCCGCGTCATAGATCGGCATGACCGCGCCGTCGGGCAGATGCTTGGTGATGCCGCCCTCGATGCCCGGCACCATCTCGTTCTTGATGCGGGTATTGGCAAAGGTGCCGCGCATCATGACCTCGTGATTGCCGCGCCGCGATCCGTAGGAATTGAAATCCGCCGGCCGCACCTGGAAGCTCATGAGGTAAGCGCCGGCCGGACCGTCCTTCTTGATCGAGCCGGCCGGCGAGATGTGATCGGTCGTGATGCTGTCGGCGAGCAGCGCCAACGGCCGGGCCTTGTGAATGTCGGTGATGGCGCCCGGCTCCTTCGGCATGTTCTCGAAGAAGGGCGGCTCGGCGATATAGGTCGAGCCCGCGATCCACTGATAGGTCTGGCCGGTCGCGGTCTCGATCTGCTGCCATTGCTCCGGCCCCTTGAACACGTCGGCATAGCGCGAGCGGAACATGGATTCGGTCAGGCAATCATGCACGACCGTCTCGATCTCGCGGGTCGACGGCCAGATATCCTTGAGGAAAACCGGCGCACCCTTGTCGTCGATGCCGAGCGGATCGGTCGAGAGGTTGATGTCCAGGGAGCCGGCGAGCGCATAGGCCACGACCAGCGGCGGCGAGGCCAGGTAATTGGCGCGGACCTGCGGGCTGATCCGGCCCTCGAAATTGCGGTTGCCCGACAGCACGGCGCCGACCACCAGACTGCCCTCGTCGACCGCCTTGGCAATGGCGTCCGGGAGCGGCCCGGAATTGCCGATGCAGGTGGTGCAACCATAGCCGACGAGATTGAAGCCGAGCGCATCCAGATCCTTGTTGAGCCCGGCCTTCGCCAGATAGTCGGTGACGACCTGGCTGCCCGGGGCGAGCGAGGTCTTGACCCAGGGCTTGACCTTGAGGCCGCGCTTCACCGCATTGCGCGCGAGCAGGCCGGCGCCGACCATGACCGACGGGTTCGAGGTATTGGTGCAGCTGGTGATCGCGGCGATGACGACCGCGCCGGTCTTGAGCTCGTAATCGCTGCCCTCGACCTTGACCGAGCGCTCGAGCTGGCTCGGGTCCGGCGCCAGCTTCGGCAATTCCTTGGCGAAGCCTGCGGAAACGCCGCTCAGCAGCACCCGATCCTGCGGCCGGCGCGGGCCGGCGAGCGACGGCTCGACCGAGCCGAGATCGAGCTCGAGCGTGTCGGTGAAGACCGGATCCGGCGTCGAGGCGTCGCGCCACAGGCCCTGCGCCTTGGCATAAGCTTCGGCGAGATCGATGCGGTGCTTGTCGCGACCGGAGAAGGCGAGATAGCGCAGCGTCTCCTGATCGACCGGGAAGAAGCCGCAGGTGGCGCCGTATTCGGGCGCCATGTTGCCGATCGTGGCGCGGTCGGCGATCGTCATGTTGTCGAGGCCCGGGCCGTAGAACTCGACGAAGCTGCCGACCACGCCCTTGGCGCGCAGCATCTGCGTCACGGTCAGCACCAGATCGGTCGCGGTCGCCCCCTCGCGCAGCTTGCCCGAAAGCTTGAAGCCCACCACTTCGGGCAGCACCATCGAGATCGGCTGGCCCAGCATCGCCGCCTCGGCCTCGATGCCGCCGACGCCCCAGCCGAGCACGGCCAGGCCGTTGACCATGGTGGTGTGGCTGTCGGTGCCGACCAGCGTGTCGGGATAGACGACCTTGGTGCCGTCATCCTCCTCGCCGATCCAGGCGACCTGGGACAGGTACTCCAGGTTCACCTGGTGGCAGATGCCGGTGCCGGGCGGGACGACGCGGAAATTGTCGAACGCGTCCTGGCCCCAGCGCAGGAAGGCGTAGCGCTCGCCATTGCGCTCGAACTCGTGCGCGACATTGGCCTGGAATGAGGAAGGCTGGCCGAACTCGTCGACCATGACGGAGTGGTCGATGACGAGATCGACCGGCGAGAGCGGGTTGATGCGCTGCGGATCGCCGCCGAGCTTCACCATGGCGTGGCGCATCGCCGCCAGATCGCAGACCGCCGGCACGCCGGTGAAATCCTGCATCAGCACGCGGGCCGGGCGAAAGGCGATCTCGACATCCGAAGTCCGGGTATCGATCCAGGCGCCGACCGCCTTGATGTCGTCGACCGTGACGGTGCGGCCATTTTCCAGGCGCACCAGATTTTCGAGGAGGACGCGCAGCGAGAAGGGCAAGCGCGAGATATCGCCGAGACCGGCTGCCTGGGCCGCGGCCGGCAGGCTGTAATAGACATATTCCTGGCCGCCCACCTGGAGCGTGCGGCGGGTCTTCAGCGTATCGTGGCCGGCATATTTCACGGACGGGCTCCCTCGTTCCGACGATCCGCGCTCAGTATAGCAGATCGTTCGATCGAGACAGGCTTTACCGCCGCCGAGGCCTGCCGGCAAACGAGTTATCCTCCCACTTCATATGAACAAAACTCATATGGGCCGGGTCCGCGCAGGAACGCTATTCGGGCTGGCGCGCCGCGGCCTCGTCCGCTCCGGCGGAACGGGTGGGCGCGAAAAAGCCGATCACCCGTTTGAACGCACGCCGGACGGTGAGCGCGAACAGGTAGAAGACCGCACTGGCCGAGGTCATCAGCACCCCGAAGCCGGCGCCGAGCACGCCCAGTCCGAGCGCCGGACCGATATAGGCATGGGCCACGGAAAGAGGGGCGATGACCGCTAGAAGAGCCAGCGTGAAAATGAGCTCGAACGCGCGGGCGTGAAAGCGTGCAAGCATAGGATCTCCTATCGCGAATATCCGACCCAACAACCGGAACGGCCGAGCGAGCCGTCCATCCTGCAGAGCATCGATGATTGACATGATCGGGGCCTTGCCCGTCTCGAAGATACTCGAACGCCCCACCGCTGCACCGTGGAGACCTACCACGACACGCCTACGCGATTCTTAGCCTTTATATGTTTCCCGGGCATAACGGAGGAAGAGCTTCGGTGTAACAGTTTGTTACAGCATCGCGACGAAAAGCCTCTGCGAAGGGCCGGCGGCAGAAGTTGGTGGCTTTCGCCTTTTTGCAGATTTTCACAAAGTCCAATTGCGAGCCTGAGCCGGAATCCAGCTAAGCATCTGATCCGTAATCAGGCCCGGTTTGTGTCTTTGAAGCAGACAGCCATGCGGCAATACCTGGCTCAACCCCGAGAATCATCGGGGCGACCTCTTTCTTCATCGATGCCAACTTCCCGGTCAATTCGGTCCCGGAACCGGCCTCGCCGGCGATGATGAGCTTCGGTCTGATGGACCCCGGCTCGCTGCGCCGCCGCGCCTGACATTGGCCCGGCCGGCCGGCAACGACCTGACCATACGAAGAGGGCCGCGCCGCGCGCGTTTCGCTTCGGTACAAATCACGGTTTCGCCACAATTCCGGCGGGGTTTCGCCATGATTGGGCCGTTGTCTGAAGGCGCCTGCGGCTTATACCGCGGTGCTCAGCGTAACCTCGCGTCCGTCTTTGCAGACGCCGGGGCGGCCAACCTTCGCTAGGGGCCGCCCCTCTTTTTTACTGAAGGCCACGCTCCAGGAACATGGCGAGACGCCGGGCAAAGCTTGCCGGATCCGGCAGCGGCTCGCCTTCGACGATGCGAGCCTGATCCAGCAGCAGCCAGGCGGCATCCTCGATCTGCGCCGCACCGCCTGGGGCACCGACGTGATCCGCCAGCCGCCGGATGAGGGCATGCTGCGGATTGATCTCGAGCACGCGCTTGGCTTCATCCGCGAGCTGCTTGTGCTGACGCAGCAGCCGGGCCAAGTGCATGTCCATATCGCCCTCGTCGGCGACCAGACAGACGGCGCTCTCCGTCAGCCGGTCCGAGCTGCGCACATCCTTGACCACGTCGCCGAGCGTCAACTTCATCATCGCGATCAGGCTCGCCATGCCCTGAGAGGGCTCGGGCTTGGGCTCGGCCGGCTTGTCGTCCGACGAGATGATCTCGTCGAGATCGGCGCCGCCGCGCGTCACCGACTTGAACTCGAGATCCTTGAACTTGCCGATCGAAGGCAGCCAGAACTCGTCGACCGGGTCGGTCAGCACCAGCACCTCGACGCCCTTGGCCCGATAGCCTTCGAGCTGTGGGCTCTTGCGCACGATCTCGTCGCGATCGCCGGTGATCGTGTAGATCGCCTTCTGACCCGGCTTCATGCGGCCGATATAATCGTCGAGCGAGATGAAATCGTCCGACGCGGTCGAGCGGAAGCGGGCAAATCCCAGGATGGTCTCGCGCTGCTCGAAATCCTCGTACAGGCCTTCCTTCAGCACCGCGCCGAAATTCTGCCAGAAGCTCTTGAACTCCTCCGGCGCGTCGGCCGCTTTCTTGCCGAGCTCGCTCAGGATCCGCTTGGTCAGGCCGATCCGGATCTTGCCGATCATCGGGTTGGCCTGCAGCGTCTCGCGGCTGATATTGAGCGGCAGATCCTCGCTATCGACCACGCCCTTGACGAAACGCAGATAGGAGGGCAGCAGCTCGGCGCAATCGTCGGTCACGAACACCCGGCGGACATAGAGCCGGATATTGTGCTTGCGCGCCGGATCGAACAGATCGAACGGCTTGGTCGAGGGCACGAACAGCAGGTTGGTGTATTCGAGCACGCCCTCGGCGCGCCAATGCAGCGTCAGCCAGGGATCGTCGAAGCTGTGGCTGACCGAATGGTAGAATTCCTTGTACTGCTCGGGCGTGATTTCGGATTTGGACCGGGTCCAGAGCGCCGAGGCGGTATTGAGCGTCTCTTCCTTACCGTCCTCGACCAGCACGATCGGCAAGGCCACATGGTCGGCATAGGTCTTGACGATGTGGCGCAGCCGCACCGGCAGCAGGAAGTCGCCCTCGTCCGGCTTGACGTGCAGCACGATGCGGGTGCCGGTCTCGGCCTTCTCGGCCGGCTCGACCGTGAATTCGCCGCGGCCGTCGGAGGTCCAGCGATGCCCCGCTTCCTCGCCGGCCTTGCGCGACGTGACCTCGACCTTGTCCGCGACCATGAAGGCGGAATAGAAGCCGACGCCGAACTGGCCGATCATGGAGAGATCGGCTTTCTTGGCGTCGTCCATCTGCTTGACGAAGGCGGCGGTGCCCGAGCGCGCGATGGTGCCGAGATTGTCGATGAGCTCGGCCTCGCTCATGCCGATGCCGTTATCCTCGATCGTCAGCGTCTTGGCGTCCTTGTCGGGCGTCAACACCACCCGATACTTGCCCTCGGGCGCGCCCAGCTCCGGCTGGGTGAGCGCCAGGTAACGCAGGCGATCACACGCATCCGACGCGTTCGAGATGAGCTCGCGCAGGAAGACCTTCTTGTCGCTGTAGAGAGAGTGCGCGACGATATCGAGCAGCCGACTGACTTCGGCCTGGAAGCTTCTCGTTTCTGCCATGGACCCAACCAAACTGGATTATCGAAATCGGCCCTTGATATGTAGAGGCGGGGGCCGCCGCGCAAGCGGTAATGGCGTCATACGCGGGGATCGGGTTGACCCTGTCACCCGGCCTCGCTAAGGTTGCGGCCACTATGATGGGTTCCTTGCGCACCGGACTGCTTCGTCGACTTAGCACCCCGGCCTTCTGACGAGGGCCGGTAGGTTCCGTCGCGCCCGGATCGCGACGGAGAGACGAACCCAGCGCGCAACCTCTCGCAGGATGGAGAGGCATCATGACCACCATGCCCGTCACGAAATACCGTTTCTTCGCTCCCATCGATCTGCCCGATCGACAATGGCCCGGCCGGATCATCGACAAGGCGCCGATCTGGTGCAGCGTCGATCTCCGCGACGGCAACCAGGCGCTCGTCGAGCCGATGGGGCTCGACCGCAAGCTGAGGCTGTTCCGCCATCTGGTCGAGCTCGGCTTCAAGGAGATCGAGGTCGGTTTCCCGGCCGCGTCCGATACCGATTTCGGCTTCGTCCGCGAGATCGTCGAGCAGGGGCTCATCCCCGACGATGTCGCGATCCAGGTTCTGACCCAGGCGCGGCCGGAGCTGATCGAGCGTACCTTCGCCGCGGTCGAAGGCGCGAAGAAGGTCATTCTCCATCTCTATAATTCGACCTCGACCCTGCAGCGCCGCGTCGTCTTCGCCACCGACCGGGAGGGCGTCAAGAAGATCGCGCTCGACGGCACCAGGATAGTCAAGGAGCTGGCGCCGCGCGCCGAAGCGTCGGGCACGGATCTGCGCTTCCAATATTCGCCGGAGAGCTTCACCGGCACCGAGCTCGACTATGCGCTCGAGGTCAGCCACGCGGTCATGGGCGCCTGGGGCCCGACCGAAGAGCGGCCGATGATCCTCAATCTGCCGGCCACGGTCGAGATGGCGACGCCCAACATCTATGCCGACCAGATCGAATGGATGCACCGGCACCTGAAGCAGCGCGAGCGCATCACCTTGAGCCTGCATCCGCACAATGATCGCGGCACCGCCATCGCCGCGACCGAGCTGGCGCTCATGGCCGGCGCCGATCGGATCGAGGGCACGCTGTTCGGCAATGGCGAGCGCACCGGCAATGTCGACATCGTGGCGCTGTCGCTCAACATGTTCACCCAGGGCGTGGATCCCGGCCTCGATTTCAGCAACATCGACCGCTCGATCGAGATCGCCGAATATTGCACCCGCCTGCCGGTGCATCCACGCCATCCTTATGCCGGCCAGCTCGTCTACACCGCCTTCTCAGGCTCGCATCAGGACGCGATCAAGAAGGGTATGTCGGCGCAGCAATCGAGCAATTCCGGCATTTGGGAAGTGCCGTATCTGCCGATCGACCCCCGGGATGTCGGCAGGACCTACGAGGCGATCATTCGGGTCAACAGCCAGTCCGGCAAGGGCGGCGTCGCCTGGCTGATGGAAAGCGAATACGGCATGCGCCTGCCGCGCGGCCTGCAGATCGAGTTCAGCGGCGTCGTCCAGGAAGTCGCCGACCGGACGGGCGAGGAAGTCACGGCCGGCCAGATCCGCCAGCTCTTCGACCGTGAATATCTCAACCGGAACGAGCCGCTGGCGCTGATCGACTACCGGCTGGGCGCCGCGCCGCAATCGGCTCACACGTTGAGCTGCCGCGCCGAGATCGGGGAAAACGGCGTGAGCCGTACGATCGAGGGCCAGGGCAACGGTCCGATCGACGCTTTCGTGCATGCGTTGGTCCAGGGCTGCGGCGTCGCCGTCGAGTTCCTGGATTATCAGGAGCACGCGGTCGGCCACGGCTCCGATGTGCAGGCCGTCTGCTTCGTCGAAATCGCCGACCAGAGCGGCCGCAAGACCTTCGGCGCCGGGCTCGACGCCAACACCACGACGGCCTCGTTCAAGGCGCTGGTGAGCGGGTTGAACCGGTTGAAAGGGCTTTAACCGTCTGCGGCAATTGATACGGGGCAGGCTCCAATCTCTCTCTTTCCGTTGCGTGATCCGGCGGGTTAGGATCTTGTGTTTTGCAACTGAAGCATGTTGTGGAAGAGGCGGAAGATGGCGGGCGCTCGCTGGAGCCTGATGATTTCGGCCGTGGCGGTCGTGCTGACAGGCGGTCGCGCCGATGCCCAGTCGGCAAATTCCATGGCCGAGGTCCGCAGCGCAATCCAGGTCAAGGATTACGACAAAGCAATCTCGTTGCTGAAGCCGCTTGCGGATGCCGGCAATCCGGAAGCGGAGAAGCAGCTTGGAGCGCTCTACTTTAAGGGCATCGGCACTTCCGCGGACAGCAACAGGGCGTTGAAGCTGTTCCTGGCGGCGGCCAAGACGGGCGATCCCGACGCCGAGAAGGATGTCGGCATCGTTTATCAAACCGGCCCAGCCGACCTGCAGAATGATGCCGAGGCCGTCAAATGGTTTCGGGCCGCGGCGGAGCAAGGCAATAGTGAAGCCCAGTCGCTGATTGGCTTCATGTACCGCAATGGGCGGGGCGTCGCCCGTGATCCCAAAGAGGCACTCCGCTGGACCGTCAAGGCGGCCGAGCAAGGGCACGCCGTCGCCCTCGCCAATGTCGGCACACAGTTCGCCGACGGGTTCGGCCTGCCGCAGAATTACGCCTTGGCACTGTTCTGGCTGGATGTCGCGCTGCTCCGCATGCCCAACGACAATCCCAGCCGCCCCGCGCATCAGCGTTATGCCGACAATCTCGCCACGCATCTTAGCGCCAACGATGTCCAACGTGTCAGCGCGGCGGCCCGAAACTGGACTCCCGGCAAAGGAGCGCTGGACAATGTCCTGGCCATGGCCAGCCTGCCGGGGAATGGTAGCGGCCAGGCGCCAAAACCCGCTGCCGGATCAGGCAAGAAGACCGGCTCGGGCTTCGTCATCAATACTGCCGGCGATGTGCTAACCAATAATCATGTGATCGATGGCTGTACCGCGATCCTTACCCATGTCGCCAATGGCGAGCCAGTAAAGGCCACGCCCGTCGCCACGGACCGGTCCGGTGATCTGGCGGTGTTGCGGCCAGCGGGCTTGCTGGGCGAACCGGTCGTGCTGCGCGACAGATCGGCCCGGCAGGGTGAAAGGATCATGGTCGCCGGATTCCCGCTGGTCGGCATGCTCACTACGGATATGAGTGTCACTGAAGGCATCGTCAGCGCGCTCTCTGGCGCGGGTGACAATACCAGGCAGATCCAGATTTCCGCCCCCATCCAGTCCGGCAATTCCGGCGGTCCGGTCTTCGATGCCGACGGCGCCGTTATCGGCGTGGTTCAGAGCGCCATCAATGGCGGCATGCTGGGCGTGGCCGGGACCATCTCGCAGAATGCGAACTTTGCAATCAAGGTGACGTCGGTCCGCGAATTCCTCGACGCCAAGTCGATCGGCTATGAGAGCGGCGCCGCCACCAAATTGCACGGCAGTCTCCCGGACCGGGCACGCCGCTCGACCATCGCCATCGAGTGCACGCATTGACTTATCTTCCGGATCTGCCTCCCGGCTCATGCAAATGGGCGAAGTCGCCCTTGCGAATATATTCGGCCTCCTCCAGTGTCGAGGTGCGGGAGAACAGTCGAAATCGAACAGGCTGCGACATTTGCACTATGCTCGCCTGAAGGATGGCAATACCGGGCGCCGCGATGAGATCGATCTGGGAACGTTTCGCCGTACCGCGGCAAGGATTGTCAGCAGAGCTGGCGGCGTTATTCTCACCGCTGCCGCCCGGCACGCCGATCCTCGTCCATAGCGACCTGTTGCGCATCGGCATTCCGGACGGGCTGACCGAGCCCGAGGCGCAATGCGAAGCCTGGATCGCGTTGCTGATGGAAGCGGCCGGAAATCGGCCCGTGCTGCTGCCGACCTTCAATTATGACTTCCCGCGCACCCGCTTGTTCGACCCGGCGCGGGATCCGGGCCAGATCGGCGCCCTCAGCCGGCATTGCGTCGAGCATCACGCAGCGCTGCGGACGCGCACGCCGATCTTCAATTTCTGTGTCTTCGGCAATGACGATCTGCCGCTCGCGGCGGAAGCCGAGCCCTTCGGACCGGAAAGCCTGTTCGCCACCTTGCATGAGCGGAACGCCGCGATCCTGTTCCTCGGCGCCGACATGATCGCCAATACCTTCATCCACTACGTCGAGGAGAGGCTCGATATCGGCTATCGCTACGTGAAGCCATTTCCCGGCGAGATCATCGAAGACGGCGAAAGGCGGCCGATCGATTTCCGGTATCGCGTTCGGCCGCGGATCGACGGCGCCGTCGCCTATGGCGATCTCGGTCGGCCGCTCTTGCAGGAGGCCGGGAAGCTGCAGATCGCCGCCATCGGCCATGGCACGGCGATGATGTTCCGTGCCCGGGATTATGTCGACCTGATCGGCGGCCGCATGCAGGATGACGAGCTTTATGTGCTGACGCCCTCGTCGCGCGCCGTCATCGAGGAGCTCTATCGCCGGCACGGCCGGCCGCTTACGCTCGGCAAGATGGAGTGAGCCTTCAGCGCAGCTCGACGGCGCGCGTGAATTCCTGGAGCAGATCGTAGCCGTCCCAGAGGCTGGAGAAATTCAGCGCCTCGCCGATCGGAACGAGGCGATCGCCGCCGCAGCCGCAGGCCCGCTCGGCGAAATCCGCGAGCGACGCCCGATCGAAACCGAAATGGGCGATGGTCTGCACCCGCCGATCCAGTAGCGGCACCAGCTCGGCGAGGCGATCGATGCGCATCTCGACGGCGATACCGCCCCCGCCGCCGATCTGCGGCAGGCGGCCGGGCCGCTCGCCCAGATCGAGCACGACCCAATCGAGATCCTCGAAACCGATCCGGGCGACCGGCCAATCGATCGCGGCGGCGCAGGCAGCCGTGTATTTGCCGAGCGCCGTCGCCGGGGCGGCATGATAGCCGCGCCGCGCGATCTCCCGGCGCAGCGCCGCGGAAAAGCCGGCCGAGGCGGTGCGAACCTGATCGGGCGGACCGCACCAGACGATGAGGCGCGGCGAGGAGCAGCCCATCTGGTCGAAGGAATAGATGTCGTTGAAGGCGCGCTGGCCGAGCGCCGTCCGCGCCGCCTCGTCGAGCCCCAGCCAGGCCGGGACCGACAGGACCGATAGCGACAGGCGGTCGGCGAACACCACCTCCTTGGCATGCGGCGACAACGGCACGGCGCGCACGGCCGCGATCGAGGCGTCGCCGCCCCAGATCACCCGCAGATCGGCGCATCGGGAGATGGCGCCGGTGATCTCGGCATCATGACCATAGCTGACGAAGGCCGTGCAGTCGGCCAAGGACCGGGCGGCGAGGGTGTCCTGAACGATCTCGACCAGCCGGAGGCTGAGAGGGCTGCTGCGCTGGGACAAGCGCAGGATCGAGACATTGCCGCACAGGAAGGACAGCGCCCAGGAATAGATCCCCATCGTGTCGACATTGGCCGGCGGCACATGGAAGGCGAGCCCGGCCGGCATGCGCAGGCAATCGGGCCGCGCCAGCGCCTCGAACCGCCGCCGCATCTCGTCGATATTGGCCGGCCGCAGCCAATAGCCGAGCGCCACCGCCTCGCCCTGCCGCCGCCGATCGCGATCGGCGAGCAGCGTACGGGACAGCAGCCCCAGCGCCTCGATCCGGTCGGGCGCGAAGGGCCGGGCGCGTGGTGCTGCTGCCAGCCGGTCCAGGACCGCGCCGATCTCGGCCTCGCCCTGTGGCAGCAGCGTCACCCGGCTCATGCTTCCTCCATGCGCGCCGCCACATCGCTGCAGCCGCGCAGCTCGGCGCGCGGCACGCGGCCCTCGATGACGAAGCCCTTGCCGCAATGGCCGGGTGCCGCGCCGTCGACATGGACGATCCGGCCCAGATCCTCGGTCAGAAGCGAATGGCCGGGATAGCTGCGCGGCAGCAGGCTCAGCACCTGCACGACGCCGCTCTCGCCCACCGGCACCGGGCGCAGGGTCAGAGGATTGCGGATGACGATGTCGGCGAAGGCGGGCGGATAGAGCAGCCCGTCCTCGCCCTCGACGAAGACGCTGCCGACCTGCTCCGCCATGCCGTAGAAATTATGGATGCGGCCGATGCCGGTCCGCTCGCGGATGGCGCGCTTGAAGCCGTCATTGTCGACCGCTTCCTCCGCCAGCTTCTTCCAGCCGCCGGAATGGACGAGGATCGCATCCTCGAACCGCAGGCCGGCCTCGGCCATGGCCGGCGCGAAGTGTTTCCAGACGATGTAGGTGAAGCCGAACAACAGCACGCGCTGGCCGCGGAATTTCTCGAGGAAGCCGCGCAGCCCTTCGACATCGAGCCGCATCTCGCCATCGAGCGCGAAGAAATGCTGGCGCCCGAGCGGCATCATGCCGAGCACGCCAGCCGCCCGGGCATTGACGGAAGCCCGGTCGCGCAGCAGCGACTGGCTGTCGATCAGCACCATCGGCAACCGCTCCGGCCCGAGCAGCGCACCCATGATGATCGCCAGCGCCTGCGCCTGGCGGTGTGCGGTCTCGCGGTCGAGGACGATGCGGCTGACGGCCTGGCCGGTGGTACCGCTGCTGGTGAGGATCTTGACGATCTCGCCATCGGGCACGCTCGCCAGCCTGTGGCTCTTGAACAGCGAGACCGGCAGGAACGGAATATCCTCGACCCGCTCCGCCGCACGGTCATGGCCGAGCGCGCTCAGCACCCGGTCATAGGCGGGACAGGCGGCGCGATGGTGGCGCGTGAGCTCGGCCAAGCCATCGGCCAGCAGCCGGTCTTTCTGCGGCTGCGGCACGCCATAGGGCGGGAGCTGAAGGAAGTCCGTCATGCCACCTGCCGCAACGCGTCGCGGTCGAGCTTGCCGTTGGACCCGACCGGCAGCTTGTCGACGCAGCGGAGCCGCAGGCTTGCCGGCGCCAGCGCCAGCGCCTGGGCAAGCTGGCGCCGCACCTCCCGCCGGGCCGCCTCGTCGAGCGCTGCTTCCAGCACGATGATCAGCAGATTGTCGCCTTCGAGGGCCGCTGCCGGGCCATGGCGGGCGGCCAGGGTCTCGACCTCATCGAGATTGACGCGCAGCCCGTTGATCTTGGCGATGCGCTTCAGCCGGCCGGTGATGTGGAGAAAGCCATCGCCATCCAGCCGGCCGAGATCGCCGGTGGCGAGACGCCCGCCGAGCTCGTCGCCCTTGGCCAGATCCTCGGCCGCCTCGGCATAGCCCAGCATCACGTTCGGACCGCGATAGATCACCTCGCCGGTCTCGGGCTCGATCGAGAGTTCGCCGCCGGGAATGGCGCGGCCGGCCGAGCCGAGCTTGGCCGGCAGGTCGGCGCTGTCGAGAATGGCGATGCGCGCCGTCGCCTCGGTCTGGCCGTACATGACGAAGAAGCGGCCGCCGCGCGCCCGCATCAGCCCATGGAAATGCTCGACCAGCGCATCGGAAAGCTTGCCGCCGGCCTGTGTCAGGGTGGTGAGCGACGCAGGCGCCAGCGTCTCGAAGCCGAGACGCTTCAGCGTCTGATAGAGATAGGGCACGCCCGGCATCGACGTGACCCGATGCGCCGCCAGCCGGTCCCAGAAAAGCCGTTCGTTCAGCCCCCGCTCGGTCAGCAGTACCGAGGCGCCGGCGGCGAGATGGCTGTTCAGCACCGACAGGCCGTAGGAATAGGAGAGCGGCAGGTTGAGCAGACTGCACTCCGCCGAGGCGATATCGAGCGCCTGCCGGATCGAGCGGGCGTTCGCCTCCACCGCCGTGCGAGCGAGCCGCACCATGCGCGGGCTGCCGGTGCTGCCCGAGGTCGAGAGCATCTGTGCCAGCAACGGATGCGCCTCTGCCGCTCGATCCAACCGCCGCCAGGCAGGCAGCGCCCGGCCCGCCACAGGCTCGTAGCCGGGTCCGGGATCGATGCCGCAGACCAGCCCGGGGCGATAGAGCGCCACCAGCGCCGCGTTCCGCTCCGGCGCCAGATCGGCGCGCAGCGAGGCGACCGGTGCCCCGGCCTCCAGGCAGGCGAGATAGGTGACGGCGGTCGGGATATCGTTGCGCCCGAAGAGGAAGACCAGGGGCCGGCCGAGCCCGGCGATGGCGGCGGCCTCCCTCGACATGCCGGACACGAGGTCGCGATAGCCGAGCCAGCTCTCGCCGCTATCGTCGAGCAGCGCCGGCGCGTCGCTGTCGGCCCATCGCTCCAAGCCGAAGATCATGCCTCACCCGCCCATGCCGCCATCGACGCCGAGCACCTGGCCGGTGATGTACGGCGCCTCAGCCAGGAACAGCACCGTACGCGCAACCTCGTCGGCCGTGCCCAGCCGGCCGAGCGGGATCAGGCGCCGCCGTTCCTCGATCACCGCGGGCTTGAGGCCCGACAGCATATCGGTCTCGATCATGCCCGGGGCGACGGCATTGACGCG
The DNA here is from genome assembly GCA_035539155.1 of Aliidongia sp. Classification (GTDB taxonomy): domain Bacteria; phylum Pseudomonadota; class Alphaproteobacteria; order ATCC43930; family CGMCC-115725; genus JAXDMU01. Next base: position 93,101 of record DATLIZ010000025.1, read on the forward strand.
GATATTCTGCGGCCCCAGCTCCTTCGCCGCCGACAGGGTAAGGCCGACGATGGCGGCCTTCGACGCCGCATAGGCCGAAGCGCCGGGGGCGCCGCGCACGCCCATGATCGAGGTCAGGTTGACGATGGCGCCGCCGCCATGGCGCCCCATCAGCCGCGCCGCCGATTGCAGATGATAGAAGGAGCCGGCGGCATTGACGGCAAGGGCGCGCTGGAGAAGATGACCCGGCACCATCCCGATCTTGCCGTCGGCGAGCACGCCGGCATTGTTCACCAGGACATCGAGCCGGCGCAGCTTCTTGAAGATCGCCTGATAGCAGGCCGCGACCTGCGCCTCATCGCCGGCATCGGCCCGGATCGCCAGGGTAGGCACGCCGAATTCCTCCCCGAGCTCGGCCGCTCGCGCCGTCATCGCCGCTTCGTCGGAAACGCCGTTGATGATGACGGCATAGCCCGCCTCGGCGAAACGGCGCGCGCAGGCCCAGCCGATACCGCGGGTCGAGCCGGTGACGAGCGCCACCGGACAGCCTTCGAGGCGGGGCTCAGACATCGACGCCGTATTTCCGCACGATCGCGACCGCCTGCCGAAAATCGCTCATGTCGAGAATGTCCTGGGTCTCGATCATGATGTCGAAGCGGGTCTCGATCGCCGCGATCAGCTGCATATGGCCGACCGAATCCCAGGCCGGAATGCCGTGATACGCCAGCATCGCCGGGTCGGTATCGCTGAGGTCGAAGGTCTCGACGAAGCAGGATTTGAGGTCGTCCAGCGCGCTCATTCTCTCTCCCGGCGGGATGAAGGAAGCCGCTCGACCAGCCCTTGGCCGAGGAGCGGTTGAAGGATCTCGATCACCGCGAGCGCGGACAGCCCGACCCGCTCGGCCAAGCCGATCAGATCATGATCGCCGTCGCAATAGGCGAGCACATTCATCATGTCGCGCACCTTGCCGTTAGTGGAACCGGCGGCGCTCAGCATCGGATAGAGGCCGCGCGTCCCGAGCTGCGGCTCGCACGGAACGGTGACTCGGTAGCGGGCATCATGCTCCAGGATGAGCATGGCGCGGCGATAGGCCTCCAGCGAACCGCCGAGACCGTCGGCCGTGATCAGCGACAGATCGTCGGCGGAGGTATGGTACTCCGGATAGGTGCCGTATTTGCTGCGCATGATCGAGGCGACCGGCAGGTCGACCCCGGGGCTGCAATATTGCCGCTCGTCGCTGCCGCGCTCGAGAAAGCTATAGGCCCGATAGGCCGGATCGATATGGCGCAGCACATGATGGGCGACCCGGTCGGCGAGCGTGCCGCCGAGCCGCGATTCGAGCAGTGAATAGCCGCGCTCGTCGCCGACGCAGGTGACGACGAAGCCGGCGCGGACCCGCTCGCGCAGCGCCGGCAGATGACGCGACAGATAGACGATCGAGCCCAGCGTCTCCGGCACGAAGACGATCCGGTAGGAAAGCCGCCGCTCCGGCATGGCCATGAGCCAGCGCGCGAGTGCCGCGGTCACGACCGGCCCGGCCAGCTCGTTATTGGCCATCGAGGGATGGCAGACATAGGTCGAGATCAGCACCTCGCCCGACTCGCGGCCCGGCAGCAGCAGCTCGCCATAGCTCAGGGCGCCGGGCGCCAGCGTCGCATCGACGACGACGTGGTAGCGCCCCTCCGGCAAGGATTGGCGCAGCCGATCCGGCAGGCAGAAGCCCCAGCGCCTTTTATAGTAGCTGGTGACGTAGGGAATGAGGTCGGGCTGGCCGGGCAGCGAATGGAGATGCCGGTCGAGCTCGGCCCGGTCGAGCCACAGATCGACCGGCTCGGAGTAGCCGAGCACATGCAGATTATTGTCGGCGAAATCGACGATCCGCTCGCCGGCTTCATTCTCGATATAGGCGGCGCGGATGTTCCATTCGTCCGGCACGGTCCAGTCGAACGCCTTGGTGCCGCTCGGCACCTCGTGAATCTGCAGGGCGGGCAGCAGCGCCTTGAGATAGGCGAGCGTGCGGCGAACACCGTCGCCGGTCAGGCTGCGGCAGACTGGAAAGAGATCGCGCGCCCAGCGATGCATCTCCGCGCCGATGGACGACGGCGCCGCAAGCAGGCCGTTCGCCGCAACGGCGTCTCGCTCGACGACAGCCAAATCCTCGCCCATGCGCGCAACAGCCTTGTTCTGACCGTACCTGTCTAGGCCTGCCAGGTTTACCAAAGCGTAAAAAATCCAATCTTTCCTTAACCAAGATTTTCTGAGAAGAGCGCCATCAGATCACGGCTTCATCCGGGCCATTGATGGCGAGCGGCCGTTTCCGTCAGGCCATCCAGGCGAGCGGTCGCGCGATTTTCCCTCCCCCGTCGCCCGACTTGCATTTCGGCCGGCGGCAGCCGATCTTTCGCCCATGGCCCCGAGCGAAGCCCCCGGCCGGATCACCGCTGTTCTCGGCCCGACCAACACCGGCAAGACGCACCTCGCGATCGAACGCATGCTCGGTTACGCGAGCGGGATGATCGGTTTTCCGCTGCGCCTGCTGGCGCGGGAGAATTACGACCGCATCGTCCGGATCAAGGGCAAGGCCGCCGTGGCGCTGGTCACCGGCGAGGAACGCATCCTGCCGCCGCATCCGCGCTATTTCGTCTGCACGGTCGAGGCGATGCCGCTCGAGCGCGAGGTCGATTTCCTAGCCGTCGACGAGATCCAGCTCGTCGGCGATCCCGAACGCGGCCATGTCTTCACCGAGCGGCTGCTGCGGGCGCGCGGCCGCTGGGAGACCATGTTCATGGGCTCGGACACCGCGCGGCCGCTGCTGCGCCGGCTGGTGCCCTCGGCCGAGTTGGTCGCCCGGCCGCGCTTCTCGACCTTGACCTATACCGGCCCGCGCAAGGTGACGCGCTTGCCGCCGCGCTCGGCCGTGGTCGCCTTCGCTATCGCCGACGTGTTCGAGATCGCCGAGCTGGTTCGCCGCCAGCGCGGCGGCACCGCCATCGTCATGGGCGCCTTGAGCCCGCGCGCCCGCAACGCCCAGGTCGCCCTCTACCAGTCGGGCGAGGTCGATTACATGGTCGCGACCGATGCCATCGGCATGGGGTTGAACATGGATCTCGACCATGTCGCCTTCGCCAAGCTCAGCAAGTTCGACGGGCGCGGCCCCCGCCGGCTGACCGCCCCAGAGATCGCGCAGATCGCCGGCCGCGCCGGCCGGCATATGAATGACGGCACCTTCGGCACCACCGCCGAGCTCGGCCCGCTCGAGCCGGAGCTGGTCGAGGCGGTCGAGAACCACCGCTTCGATCCGTTGAAGCAGGTCTGGTGGCGCAATGACGAGCTGGATTTCCGCTCGGCCCAAGCGCTGCTGCGCAGCCTGGAGGCGCCGCCGCCCCTGCCCGTGATGCGGCGCGTGGCCGCCGCCGACGATCAGCTGGCGCTCGAGGCGCTCGCTCGCCAGCCCGAGATCATCGCCCGCGCCACCAACCGGCCGGCGGTCAAGCTGCTCTGGGATGTCTGCCAGATCCCGGATTTCCGCAAGGTCATGAGCGAGCACCATGCCCGGCTGCTGGGCCAGATCTGGCGGTATCTGACCCGCCCGGCCGAGCGGCTGCCGGCCGATTGGGTGGCGCAGCAGATCACCCGCCTCGACCGGACGGAGGGCGATATCGACGCGCTGGTCCAGCGCATCGCCCATATCCGCACCTGGACCTATATCACCCACCGGCCGAACTGGCTCGACGAGGCCGAGTCCTGGCAGGAGCGCACGCGGGCGATCGAGGATAAGCTGTCCGACGCGCTCCATGACCGCATCACCCAGCGCTTCGTCGATCGTCGCTCCGCCTCGCTGGTACGCTACCTGGCCGAGGCGCGCGAGCTCATGGGTGCAGTGACCCAGGAGGGCGAGGTCAGGGTCGAAGGCCATTTCGTCGGCCGCATCTCCGGCTTCCGCTTCACCGCCGATCCCTCGGCCCAGGGCGAGGAGGCGCGCACCCTGCTGGCCGCGGCCAATCGCGTGCTGCGCCAGGAGGTACAGAGCCGGGCTCGTCGCCTTTCCGCCGATCCGGATAAGGCCTTCGCGCTCGATGCCGACGGGTTCATCCGCTGGCACGGCGCCGCCGTGGCGAGGCTCGCCGCCGGCGCGGTGCCGCTGACACCGCGGATCGAGCCGCTGGCCGCCGATTTCCTCGAAGGTGCCGAGCGCACTTCCGTGCGCCAGCGGCTGGAGCGGTTCGCCGAGACCGAGATCCGGCGGCTCATGCGGCCCTTGCTCGAAGCGCTCGAAGCGCCGGCCGAGGCGGCCGGGCGCGGGCTCGCCTTTCGGTTGGCCGAAGGGCTGGGCACGATCGAGGCGGCGGAGGGCGCGACGCTCATCGCCGGCCTCACGCCCGCGGACCGCAAGCGGCTGGCGCGCGCCGGATTTCGTTTCGGTACGGAAACGATCTATCTGGACGGGCTGCTCAAGCCCGCTTCGGTAGCGTTGCGCGCCTTGCTCTGGTCGATCTTTCACGGGCTCGACCTGCCGGCGCCGGTACCGCCGCCCGGCCGTCTCTCGATCGAGGCCTCGGCCTTGCCGGGCACGGCCTATGGCGATGCGATCGGCTATCGCATGACCGGGCCGCGCGCGATCCGGGCCGACCGGCTGGAGCTGTTGGCCGCGGCCCTGCGCCGAGCGGCGCGTGCCGGCAAGCAATTCGCGCTCGATGGTGCGCTGGCGGCCTTGGTCGCGGCACCGTTGGGCGACTTGCCGGCGATCGTGACCGCGCTCGGATATCGCGGCATTGAAACCGAATCCGGGCTCAATTTCGCGCCGCAGCCGCGCCGCGCCCGGCGCGACGGCAACAGGCCGCAGCGTCGGCCCAAGCCGGCGGCGTCCGACAATCCCTTTGCCAAGCTGCGCGAGTTGGAGCTGGAGCGGCAGCCCCGATGAGCGAGCGGATCGACAAATGGCTTTGGCATGCGCGCCTCTGCAAGACACGCTCGCTCGCGGGCCGGCTGTGCAGCGCGGGCGCCGTCGAGCTGGCCGACAGCACCGTGTCGCGCCCGGCCCAGCCGGTCAAGCCGGGTGACATCGTCACCGTGAGCCTGGGCGGCTGGCGGCGGCGCATCGAGGTGCTGGCGATCGGCACGCGGCGCGGCCCGGCGGCTGAGGCGCGGCTGCTCTATCGCGAGATCGAGGCCTCGCGCCTGAGCGGGATCGATCCCGAGTGGGAAAGCCTGCTCGGCGATGACGAGGATTGATACCAAATCCCCACTCTTCGGGATTTGGTATCGCGAGCGACGGCGAGCGCGCGCCGCATGGCGCGAAAGCCGAGCCCGCCGGAGATGGGCGCCCGGCGACTGAGGCCCGGGTAAGTTCTACTTACCCGGATCTAGAGCCGGATCGAAATGGGTGGAGTCCACCCATTTCGTGAATCCGTCTCTACTCAGACAGTTAGAGTACGATTCACATATTGGCTGTTTCCAGCCAATATGATCGTGCTCTAGTGTGTGCCCTCATCCTTGGAAGATCAGCAGCAGGTAAGCCGTGAACAGCAATAGATGCACGGCGCCCTGCAGGACGTTGGTGCGGCCGCTGGCAAAGGTGACGATGCTCACCACCAGCGTCAGCAGCAGCATGACCAGATCGGTGTTCTGCGCGCCAAGGACGATGGCGCGGTCGGTCACATAGCTGATCGTCAGCATGGCTGGCACGGTCAGCCCGATGGTCGACAGGACCGAACCCAGGAAGATGTTCACCGAGCGCTGGAGACGGTTGGCGATCGCGGCGCGCACCGCCCCGATCGCCTCCGGCGTCGCGACCAGGAGCGCCATGATCAAGCCGCCGAGCGCCGTCGGCGCCTGCAGCGTCTCGATCAGGTAATCCACCGGTTTCGCCAGATGCTCGGCCAGGATGACGACCGGTAGCATGTAGATCGCGAGCAGGATCGCATGCCGCGCGATCGAACGCGGCGTTCGTTTCATCCAGCCGGCATGACCGTCATCATCACTGTCGCCGAGCGTGAAATAGCCGCGATGCCGGCTGGTCTGCATGGCCAGGAAAGTGCAGTAGAGCGCCGCCGACGCGAACGCCAGAAAGATGCCCTGGGCGAAGGACAGTGTCGGCCCCGCCGTGGTCACCGTGAAATCGGGCAGAACCAGGCTGAACACGGCGAGCGGGATGATGACGCCCAGATAGGTATTGGCGCCCTGCAAATTATATTGCTGCTCCCGGTGCCGCCAAGCGCCAATGAGCAGCGACAGCCCGACCATGCCGTTGAGGATGATCATGACCACCGAGATCAGCGTGTCGCGGACCAGTGTGGGATTGTTGTCGCCATGCATCATGACCGCGGAGATGGCCATGACCTCGATGGCGGTCACCGACAGCGTCAGGATGAGCGTGCCGTAGGGCTCTCCGAGCCGAAGGGCGAGATGGTCGGCGTGGCGTACGACGGCGAGCGCCGATCCCAGCACCACGGTGAACAGCCAGAACAGGATGAGCCCGAGCCAGCCTGGGCTCGCGAGCTTGCTCGAGAGAGCCTCGCCCTGCAGCACGAACACCCCGACGGTGATCAGGCTGATCGCCAGAAACCATTCTTCCCGAACCAGACGGGTCAGAATCTTCGCCCCGGGAGCGTCGAGGGCGCCGCGCATCGATCGCTCAGCGGCGCCGAAAGACCAGGCTGAGATTGTTCGCCGGCATCTCGATCGGCTCGTCGCGATCGAAGCCGGCAGCATCGGCCGCCTCGGTCAGCGCCTCCAGGCTGCGCAGCCCCCAGACCGGGTTCCGCCGCCGCAGATCCTCGTCGAACGCGGCGTTCGAGGCGACCAGCTCGAGCCCCGCGCGCCGATAGGGGCCGTAGAGATAGAGCGGCGCGCCTTCCGGCAGCAGCCGGGCGGCACCGGACAGCAGGCCGATCGCGGCCGCCCAGGGCGAGATATGCACCATATTGATCGAGATGACGGCATCCGCGCGGTCGATCGGCCAATTGGGCGCCACGGCATCGAGCGCCAGCGGCGGCTCGATATTGGCAAGGTCGGTATCGGCGGTCCAGGCGGCGATGCTGGCGCGTGCGGCCGGATCGATGTCGGAGGGTTGCCAGCGCAGGGCCGGCAGCGCCTCGGCAAAATGCTGCACATGCTCGCCGCTGCCGCTGGCGATTTCGAGAATGGTGCCGTGCGCGGGCAGGATCTTGGCCAATATGGCCAGAATGGCGTCACGATTGCGCTCCGTCGCGGGAGCGTGACGGCGCTGGTCGTCGATCGTCGGCGATGCGGTCATGGCGGTAGCTTATATCAGAGATGAGGCCCATCGGTGCAGGCGCATGTGCGAGCAGAACGTGCAATTTCGGTGCCCATTCCTGCCGCATGCTTTCTCTTGCACCGAGAGTTGGCCGTCGTGATATCTGGTACGCCATGAGAGAAGGAAGCACGGGATGCGCGGAATCCGGCGTCGGAGCGTAGCGGCCCCGACCAAGCCGGTCGAGATGCCGACGAAGGAGGCAGTACCGGCCGCGGCCCAGCCGTCGCTGCAGATCGAGGAGGCGGACGCCATCGTCGATCCCGCACTCCTGGAGGCCCGGCTCGACGAAGCCGTAGAAGGCCCATCGCGCGAGCTGCAGCGTCGGCTCATCGAGGTGGTAAAAGCGACGCTCACGCGGGGCCGCAGCGAGATCGAACGGCGGTTCATGGCCGATCAGGACGGCGCGCGATGCGTCGCCGCCGGCGCCTATCTGATGGATGTGGTGATCCGGGCGCTGCTGCATGTGGTCAACGAACGGGTTTTCCCGGTCGCCAACCCGACCGCGGGCGAGCTTCTGTCGGTGGCGGCGGTCGGCGGCTACGGACGCGGCGAGCTGGCGCCGCAATCCGACATCGATCTCCTGTTCCTGATGCCCTACAAGGCGACGCCCCATACCGAGCAGGCCGTCGAATTTCTGCTTTACGTGCTGTGGGATGTCGGCCTCAAGGTCGGGCACTCCACCCGATCGATCGATGAATCGCTGCGCCAGGCCATGGGCGACCTGTCGATCCGCACGGCGCTGCTCGAAATGCGGTTCATCGCCGGCGATGCCGGGCCGTTCGAGACGTTGCGGCAGCGCTTCTCGGCCGAGATCATCGAGGGCAGCGGCATCGCCTTCGTCGACGCCAAGCTGGCCGAGCGCGACGCACGCCATCAGAAGCTGGGTGACAGCCGCTATGTGCTGGAGCCCAACATCAAGGAAGGCAAGGGCGGCCTGCGCGACCTGCACGGGCTGATCTGGATCGCCAAATACCTGTTTCGCGTCGAGACGATCGGCGAGCTGGCAGAGCGCGGCATCCTCACCCATGGCGAGGCCCGCCGCTTCGCGCGCGACCAGATGTTCCTATGGACCGTGCGCTGCCATCTGCATTACCTGACCGGGCGGCCCGAAGAGCGGCTGACTTTCGACGTCCAGGCCGAGATCGGCCAGCTCATGGGCTATACCGACCATGTCGGCGCGCGCGGCGTCGAGCGCTTCATGAAGCACTATTTCCTGATCGCCAAGGATGTCGGCGATCTGACGCGCATCTTCATCGCCGCCTTGGAGGCCGAGCAGAAGCGCAAGCCGACCTCGCTCTGGCGGCGGCTGATCCCGAGCGCCTCCAATCGGACAGTCGAAGGCTTCAAGATCGATGGCGGTCGGCTGACGGTGATCAGCGACCACGCCTTCGCCGAGGATCCGGTCAATCTGATCCGCCTGTTCCATGTGGCGCAGAGCCACAAGCTCGACATCCATCCCCGCGCGCTCAGGCTCGTGACCTTGTCGCTGAAGCTGATCGATGCCGGGCTGCGCGCGAATGCCGAGGCCAATCGCCTGTTCATGGAGATCCTGACCTCGCGCAACGATCCGGAGATCACGCTTCGGCGCATGAACGAGGCGGGTGTGTTCGGCCGCTTCGTGCCCGATTTCGGCCGGGTCGTGGCGCAGATGCAATACGACATGTACCATGTGTTCACGGTCGACGAGCACACGATCTTCGCCATCGGCATGCTGACCAAGATGGAGCGTGGCGAGCTCAAGGAAGAGCTGCCGCTCATCAGCTCGATCGTCGACAGCATCACCTCGCGCCGGGCGCTCTATGTCGCCGTCCTGCTGCACGACATCGCCAAGGGCCGCGGCGGCGATCATTCAGAGCTGGGCGCCCGGATCGCCGAGAAGCTGGGCCCGCGGCTGGGTCTCACCGCCGAGGAGACGGAGACCGCCGCCTGGCTGGTGCTGCATCACCTCGATATGAGCCGGACCGCCTTCAAGCGCGATATCGACGACGCCAAGACGGTGCAGAATTTCGTCGAGGTCGTGCAGTCGCCGGAGCGCTTGAAGCTGCTGCTGTGCCTGACCGCCGCCGATATCCGGGCGGTCGGCCCCAAGGTCTGGAACGGCTGGAAAGGAGCGCTGCTGCGCGAGCTTTACAGCCGCGCGCAGGAGCTGATGTCGGGCAATGTCATCGCCGACGCCCGCGACGTGCGCATCGCCCGCGCGCAGGAGCAGGTGCGCGAGCTGTTGCCGGACTTCACCGAGGCCGAATTCGCCGCCTTCACCCAGCGCGGCTATCCGTTCTATTGGCTGTCGCATGATCCGGCCGCACTCGCCCGGCATGCGAGGATGATCCGCCAGGCAGAGCAAACCGGCGCGCCGGTGACGGTCATCAACCGCGTCGACACGATGCGGTCGGTGACCGAGATCACGGTCTACACCGCCGACCATCCGGGCCTGTTCTCGCGCATCGCGGGCGCGCTCTCGGTCGCCGGCGCCAAGATCGTCGATGCCCGCATCGTCACCATGGCGAACGGCATGGCGCTCGACACATTCTGGGTCCAGGATCCCAGCGGCGGCGCGTTTGACCGGCCGGACAAGCTGGCCAAGCTCGCCGTGCTGTTCGAGAATGTGCTGTCGAGCAAGCTCGATCCGGCGGCCGAGCTGAAGCGCGGCACCGGCTATCCCAGCCGCACGCGCGTCTTCACCGTGCCGCCGCGCGTGCTGATCGACAACAAGGCCAGCGCCGCCCACACCGTGATCGAGGTCAATGGCCGCGACCGGCCGGCGCTGCTGTTCGACCTGACCCGCGCGCTCACGGCTGAAGGCGTGCAGATCGCCGGCGCCAAGATCGCGACCTATGGCGAGAAGGTCGTCGACGTGTTCTTCGTCAAGGACGTGTTCGGCCTCAAGATCGATCACGAATCGAAGCTCCGGCAGATCCGCGAGGCGCTGACGCGCGTGCTCGAAGAAGGCGAGCCGGTCCGCCACAAGGTTCACGCCTGACATGGCCGGGCTCTTCGTGGCGACGCCCTGCTTCGGCGGCATGGTGACCACCCTCTATGCCGGTTCGCTCCTGAAGCTGGCCCAGGCCTGTGCCGGGCGCGCAGTCGAGCTGAAGACGCAGATGCTCGGCGGCGACGCCCTGGTGACGCGGGCGCGGGCGAATCTGGTCGCCAATTTCCTCGACGAGCCGGCGATGACCCATCTCCTGTTCATCGACGCGGATATCGGCTTCGAGCCGGACCAGGCCTTTCGCCTGCTCGATTTCGACGCCGATATCACCGCTGCGATCTATCCGGTGAAGCGGGTCAATTGGGCGAAGGCGAAGAGCCTTTTCGCCTCCGGTCATCCCGATCCGGCCGCGGCCAGCCTGGATTACGTCATGGAGGTGGCGGATCCGGCGCGCGTCGGCGTGCGCGACGGCTTCATCCAGGTTCGCTATGCCGGCACCGGCTTCATGATGATCCGGCGGGCCGCACTCGAGGCGATGTGCCGGCATTTTCCCGAGCTCAAATTCCGCCGCCAGCATGCCGCCCGCGACGAGCACGGGCCGAGCGAGAACCGATTCGCGCTCTTCGATTGCATGATCGATCCGGCCACCGGTACCTATCTCAGCGAGGATTATAGCTTTTGCGCACGTTGGACCGCGATGGGCGGCGAGATCTGGGCCGATGCGGCGAGCCGCCTCGTCCATGTCGGCCCGACCCAATATGCCGGCGACCTCTCGACTCAGTTCGGCCGGGCGCCCTCCCCATGAGTTATCGAGCGATCGGCATCGCGATGCTGCTGGCGCTGGCCGGCTGCAAGCCCGAGGGACCCACCGGCCTGGCGCTGCAGGCGCGACAGGTGGTGGCCGCCGCCGGCCAAGCGGACGAGCGCACCGTCGAGATCTGGGAGGATGCCCGGATCACGCCCGCCCTGCGCACCGCCATGTGGGGGAACAGCAAGGAGCCCGCCGCTCTCGCCGCCTCGATCAAGGACCGGCCGCTCGAACGCGGCCTGGTTCGGCTGGTCGATCGCAAGGGCGCGGTGCTGGGCGAGCACCGGCTCGATTGCGAGCTGGGCGCGGTTGCCCCGGTCCGGCAGGGCGAGGGGACGATCTGGACGCTGGTCGATGATTGCAGCACCGGCGAAGGCGAGTATGCCGGCCAGATCACTTATTTTTTCAGCATCACCGGCGACAAGCTGGCCTTTCAATCGACCGAGGACAAGCCAGGTGAGCGGACGGCGCTTACCCTCGTCCATGCCAACAGGATCGAATGGCGGCCGGACAGCCCGGACAAGGCCGACGCGATCCGCGAAGTGTCGAGCCATCCGGATTTCGACGATCCGCGCGTCAAAGCGCTCAAGGACGACGAGCCGTTGCCGGCGGATCTGCCGCTCGTCACCGATTTCATCCGATATCGCTATGACGGCGACGGACAGTGGGTGAAGCACGTCCGCACCGACAAGCATCTCGCCTGGTCGGCGTCGGACGGGTTCCCCGCCGCATCCAGCTTCCCGGAGTAGCTATTCCCCGGTCTTTTCCCATTCCGCGAGCGGAATGCGCGGCATGTTGAAAAGATCGGTCGTGCGCGCGTACCAGCCGGCGCCGTGCATGCGGCCGATCAAGCCAAGCTTGGGCGTATCGACATAGCATTTCGCCGGATCGAGCACGGCGTCGTCACGGATATGCATGGCGAGGATGCGGCCCAGCACCAGCCCGCTCTTGCCATCGAGATCGACGATCTGCATCAGCTCGCATTCCATCGCGACCGGGCTTTCGGCGATGCGCGGCGGCTTCACATGCACCGATGGCACCGCCGTGAGGCCGGCCTTGGCCAGCTCGGAGACACCCTTGTCGAAATCGATGGCGGTGATGTTCATCGCCCGCGCCTGCTCCTCGTTGGTCAAATTGACCACGAACTGGCCGGTTTCCCGGATATTGGCGCGCGTATCCTTGGGCGTGCCGGGCGAACGGCTGCCGATGCCGATGCCGATTACCGGCGGGTCGCCCGAGAAGGCATTGAAAAAGGAGAACGGCGCGGCGTTGAGCGCGCCTGCCTTGTCCTGGCTGACGACCCAGGCGATCGGCCGGGGCGTGATCGTCGAGATCATCAGCTTGTAGCAATCGGTCGGGGAGATCTTGGCGAAATCGAACAGCATCGAATCTAGTCCCTCAGATCTTCCCAGAATTCCCGGACCTTGGCGAAGAAGCCCTCCGATTCCGGGCTCGTCTTGTCCTTGTCGCCGGAACCTTCGAACTCACGCAGCAATTCCTGCTGCCGCTTGGTCAGGCTGACCGGTGTCTCGACCACGGCCTCGATATACATGTCGCCGCGCGCGGGCGAGCGCAGCACCGACATGCCCTTGCCCTTCAAGCGGAACTGATCGCCCGTCTGCGTGCCCGGCGGGATGGTGATGCGCGCGCGGGCGCCTTCGATGGTCGGCACTTCGAGCTGGCCGCCCAGCGCCGCCGTGGTCATGGGCAGCGGCACGCGGCAATGGATATTGGCGGCGTCGCGCTGGAACAGCCGATGCGGCGTCACCGAGAGGAAGATGTAGAGATCGCCGGGTGCCGAACCACGCAGGCCCGCTTCGCCTTCGCCGGCGAGACGAATGCGCGTGCCGTCCTCGACACCGGCCGGAATATTCACCGACAGCGTCTTCTCGCGCCGGATCCGGCCCTGGCCGCCGCAGCTCTTGCACGGATTCTCGATGACCCGGCCGGCCCCGCCGCAACTGGGGCAGGTGCGCTCGATGGTGAAGAAGCCCTGCTGGGCTCGGACCTTGCCGTTGCCGTTGCAGGTGGTGCAGGTGACCGGCCGCGAGCCTGCCTCGCTACCGCTGCCGCTGCAGCTTTCGCAGCTGACCGAGGTCGGCACGCGGATTTGCGCTGAGGAACCCTTGAAGGCGTCTTCCAGCGAGATTTCCAGATTGTAGCGAAGATCGCTGCCGCGGGTGGCGCCCTGGCCGCGCCGTCCGCCGGCGAAGCCGCCGAACATCTCGTCGAAGATATCGGCGAAGCCGGACGCGAAGCCGAAATCGCCGGCACCGGCACCGGCGCGCGGGCCGGCGCCATTCTCGAAGGCGGCATGGCCGAAGCGGTCATAAGCGGCGCGCTTCTGATCGTCCTTCAGGACGTCATAGGCCTCGTTCAGCTCCTTGAACTTCTGTTCGGCCGCCTTGTCGCCCGGATTCCGATCCGGGTGATATTGCATGGCGAGCTTGCGGTAGGCTTTCTTGAGCTCGTCGCCCGAGGCGCCGCGAGCCACGCCCAATGTTTCGTAATAATCCTGTTTCGCCATCGTTCATCGATCCCGACGGACCGACGCCCGAGCCGCGCTGCATGCGAGACCCGGGCGTCGAGACCTAGTCAAATGCCGAATCGCCGGTCAGGCCGATTGGCCCTTCTTGCGCTCGTCGACTTCCTCGAAATCGGCATCGACGACCTTGTCGTCGCCCGGGGCGCCATGGTCGGCACCGTGATCGGTCGGGCCTTCGCCCGGACCGGCCTGCGGACCTTCCGCCTGGGCCGCCTTGTAGATGGCTTCGCCGATCTTCATGGCCGCCTGGGTCAGCGCCTCGGTCTTCGCGGTGATCGCCTCGGCATCCTCGCCGGCCAACGATTCACGCAGCGCCGCGACCGCCGTCTCGACGCCCTGCTTGTCCGCCGGCGCCACCTTGTCGCCCGACTCGCTGAGCGTGCGCTCGGTCGAGTGGATCAAGGCCTCGGCATGGTTGCGCGCCTCGACCAGCTCACGCTTCTTCTTGTCGTCGGCGGCATGCGATTCCGCGTCCTTGACCATCTTGTCGATCTCGGAGTCGTTCAAGCCGCCCGAGGCCTGGATGCGGATCTGCTGCTCCTTGCCCGTGCCCTTGTCCTTGGCCGAAACCTGGACGATGCCGTTAGCGTCGATGTCGAAGCCAACCTCGATCTGCGGCATGCCGCGCGGTGCCGGCGGCAGGCCGATCAGGTCGAACTGACCCAGAAGCTTGTTGTCCGCCGCCATCTCGCGCTCGCCCTGGAACACGCGGATGGTAACCGCGGTCTGATTGTCCTCGGCGGTCGAGAAGGTCTGGCCCTTCTTGGTCGGGATCGTGGTGTTGCGGTCGATGAGGCGCGTGAACACGCCGCCCAGCGTCTCGATGCCGAGCGACAGCGGCGTCACGTCGAGCAGCAGAACGTCCTTGACCTCGCCCTTGAGCACGCCGGCCTGGATGGCGGCACCGATGGCCACGACCTCGTCCGGGTTGACGCCCTTGTTCGGCTCCTTGCCGAAGATCTGCTTCACGGTCTCGGCGATCTTGGGCATGCGGGTCATGCCGCCGACCAGGACCACCTCGTCGATCTCCGACGCCTTGAGGCCGGCATCGCGCAGCGCCGCCTTGCAGGGCTCGATCGTCCGCTGCACCAGATCCTCGACCAGGCTTTCGAGCTTGGCGCGCGTCAGCTTGATGTTGAGGTGCTTCGGGCCAGCCGCATCGGCCGTGATGAACGGCAGATTGACCTCGGTCTGCATCGAGGAGCTGAGCTCGATCTTGGCCTTTTCCGCCGCTTCCTTCAGGCGCTGCAGGGCGAGGCGATCCTTGCGCAGGTCGATGCCCTGCTCCTTGCGGAATTCCTCGGCCAGATAGTCGATGATGTTCTTGTCGAAATCCTCGCCGCCCAGGAACGTGTCGCCGTTGGTCGACTTCACCTCGAACACGCCGTCGCCGATCTCGAGGATGGACACGTCGAAGGTGCCGCCGCCGAGGTCATAGACCGCGATCGTGCCGGCGCCGCGCCGCTCCATGCCGTAGGCCAAGGCTGCCGCGGTCGGCTCGTTGATGATGCGCAGCACCTCGAGGCCGGCGATCTTGCCGGCATCCTTGGTCGCCTGGCGCTGGCTGTCGTTGAAGTAGGCCGGCACGGTGATGACCGCCTGGGTCACGGTCTCGCCGAGATAGGCCTCCGCTGTTTCCTTCATCTTCTGCAGGATAAAGGCGGAGATCTGCGACGGCGCGTATTTGGTGCCGCGGCTCTCGACCCAAGCGTCGCCATTGTCGGCGCCGATGATCTTGTAGGGGACGAGATCCACATCCTTCTTGACGACCTGGTCGGCAAACCGGCGGCCGATCAGCCGCTTGATCGCGAAGAAGGTGTTTTCCGGATTGGTGACGGCCTGCCGCTTGGCCGCCTGGCCAACCAGCCTTTCGCCCGATTCGGTGAATGCGACCATCGAGGGAGTGGTACGCGCACCCTCGCTGTTCTCGATCACCTTGGCGGTCTTACCCTCCATGACAGCGACGCAGGAATTGGTCGTGCCGAGGTCGATACCGATGACTTTGCTCATGAGCGCCTCTTCGAAGTTAGCAGGAATCGCGGCCCCAAGGGGCACCGCTGGTTCCCCCAAAGTGAGCGGCTAAGCCGCCCCCTCGGTTATATATGGGTCACGATCGGACCCTGCAACGGCCGGATCGATAATTGCATGGGTGAATCTGAAGCTACCTTACGCCTTGGTATCCACGCGGTGATAGGGATCGGGCTTTTCGGCCGGCGTTTCGGGTTTCGCCGCAGCTTCGGGGCCTGGCTCCGCCGCGGGCATCGGGCCCTTGGCGACGCCGACCATGGCCGGCCGCAGCAGCCGGTCATGCAGGACGTACCCGGCCTGGAGCACCTGGACGATCGTGCCGGCGGGCTTGCCGGTATTCTCGAGCTCGAACATCGCCTGGTGGAAATTATGGTCGAACTTCTCGCCGTCGGGGACGAGCTTACGGATACCGTGCTTCTCGAAGGCGCCCAGCAGCTCGCGCTCGGTCGCGGCGACGCCGGCCAGGAGCTGCTTGGTCGCGTCGTCCTTGGCCTTCGCCTCGGGCATGCTCTCGAGGGCGCGACGCAGATTGTCGGCGCTCGACACCAGGTCGGCGGCGATCTTCTGCGCGGCGTATTTCACCGCATCGTCGCGCTCGCGCTGAGCGCGACGGCGGACATTCTCCTGCTCCGCCAGCGCGCGCAGGAGCTGGTCCTTGAGCTGGGCCGTCTCGCTTTCGAGCTCGATCACACGCTCGCGGTCCGATTTCGGTGCCGGCTCGGCGGCGCGATCCGGCGTCTCGTCAACGGGGTCGGAAGGCATCGCGGGGTCGCTCATATTCATCTCGTTCCTGTCTATCCCAAGAAACGTCCGATCACCTTGGCGGTATAATCCACCATGGGGATGATCCGGGCATAGTTGATCCGCGTCGGGCCGATCACGCCGATGGCGCCGACGATCTGCTCTCGGCTGTTCATATAGGGTGCGATCACCATGGAACAGCCCGCCACGCCGAACAGCGGGTTGGCGGAGCCGATGAAGATCTGGACGCCCTCGCCGCGGTTGGCCGCCTCGATCAGGCGCAGCATCGAATCCTTGGTCTCCAGCATCTCGAAGAGCGTGCGGACCCGTTCGAGATCCTCGAGCGCGTTGATATCGCCCAGCAGATTGGCCTGGCCGCGGACGATGAGGGCGCCGCCGCTCGACGCATCGCCGGCCCAGCTGGCGAAGCCGGCCTCGACCAGCCGCGTGGTGATCTCGTCGAGCTCGGCGCGGCTCGCTTCGAGATCGGTGGTGAGCTTGGTCCGCGCTTCTTCGAGCGTGTGGCCGACGATGCGCGCCGAAAGGTAGTTGCCGGCCGTGACCAATACGGAGGCCGGAATGCCGATCGGCACCTCGACGATGCGGTTCTCGACCATGCCGTCCTCGGTCACGAGCACGACGAGGGCGCGCCCCGGGCCGAGATTGACGAACTCGACATGCTTCAGCGAGCGTTCGGTCTTGGGCGCCAGCACCAGCCCGGCGCAGCGCGACAGGCCGGAGAGGGCGGTCGTCGCCTGCTCCAGGAGCTGCGGCAGCGAACGCCCGCTGGTCCGGCAGTGGCTCTCGAGGCTCTCGCGCTCGCCCTGGCTCAACCGCCCGACCTCGAGCAGCCCATCGACGAACAACCGCAGCCCGGCATCGGTCGGCAGCCGGCCGGCGGAGGTGTGCGGCGCATAGAGCAGCCCGGCCTCCTCGAGATCGGCCATGGTGTTACGGATCGTCGCCGAGGACAGGCCGAGCCCCATGCGGCGCGAGATGGTGCGCGAGCCGACTGGTTCGCCCGTCTCGACATAGGCGTCGACGATCTGGCGGAAAATCTCGCGGCTCCGCTCGCTGAGCGCACCGATCGGCGTATCGGCAGTCAGAGTTCGGCCCGAAGGGATAAGGCGGTCGGTCACGCTTCGCCCTATGACGCGATTGATCCAGAAAGGACGATACTTATGAAGTGTGGCAGAACGCGTCAACCGCCGCACTTGAATTGGCTTGCTCCATTATCAGCTTGCAACGAACGAGCCCAGCGATTCCGTCTCGCGCCCGCCCCGCAGCGGCAGGCAATCCGGCGGGAAATCCTGACGAAACCGTCCCCCCGCATCGCGAACGCCATGGATGAACCGATCGAGATGGGCCATGGCGCCGGTCGGCAGATCGTGCACCACCAGCAAGGTCCAATCCCGCGAGCGACAATCCTGAAGCGCGCGATCCGCCCAGCCTTCGGGATCGAGCCAATCCTCGGGCACGCAGTTCCACAGGACGCAGGTGAAGCCGCCATGTTTGAGATAGTCCGCCGCCGCCGGGCTGAGCAGATGCGGTCCCAGCTTTCCGCCGCCGCCATTCGGGCGGAACAGCCGCTCGGCACCGGCAAGATCGCCGATGATCGCCTGGGTCCGCCCGATCTCCATCTCGGGCGCATCGGCCTCGACGCGCTCGCCCAGCGGGATCGAATGGGTGAAGGTGTGGTTGCCGATCCAGTGCCCCTCGGCTGCGGCCCGTTCGGCCAGCGCCCGATGCGCCACCAGCTTCTGCCCGATGACGAAGAAGGTCGCCGAAACGCCGGTGCGGCGAAGGGTTTCCAGCACCCTGGGCGTGACCTCGGGTTCCGGTCCATTGTCGAAGGTCAGGGTAACATCGAACATCGCTCTACTTCCGAAGCTCGCAGCTGGCGCAGCATATCCTCTTCGCCGCGAGGCGTCGCCCTTCGCTCGGCCGGAGCGAAGGGCGACGACCGTGCCGACCAGTCCTCGACTTACGGTCCGGCGCGGCCAGCGGCGGGATGACCCGGCAGCTTCAGCCGGCGGCCGGTATCGGTGACCTCGGTGCCTTTGACCTTGTAGATGGCGATATCGTCATCGAAGAAATTGCCGACATAGAGCGTGCCGCCGTCGGGCGAGAAGGCGATCGCCTCGGGAAGGGCACCCGCCGCCACCTCCTTGATCTTGGTCACCTTGTCGCCATGGATGGCGAGCAGTGCCAGCGAGCCGGTCTTGCGGTGGAACCAGGCGTTCTTGGCCGAGTTGGTGCCGCCGATCAGGACGGCGATGGCGAGATCGCCCTTGGGGCTGATCGCCATGCCCTCGGGGCAGTCGCCGACCACGACCCGGTCGATGACATGCGGCGGCTGTGCCTTGAGATCCATCACCGAGACCCCGTCGACATTGCCGTCGCAGCCGCCGCCATTGTTGCCCTGGTCGAGCGAGAGGGCGAGCTTACCGTTGGGCGTTACGACGAGATTGTAGGGGGTAGTGCCGGTCGGCAGGTCGAGCTTGTTGTAGGCGGCCTTACCGTCCGCCCCGATATCGATGACCGAGACCAGATTGGCGACGTTGCGCACGGCCAGCGCGTGCCTGCCGTCGGGCGTGAAGGCGACATGGGCGACGCTGTCGGGAAAGGCGATGGTGTCCGTGACCTTGACCTCGGCGCCCTTGATCGACAGCACCGTCACCGACTTGTCGGCGCGGTTGGCGATCATCGCCATGTCGCCGGCGGCATTGATGTCGAGACCCGAAGGCTGCTTGCCGACCTGAAGCGTGGTCAGCAGCTTGGGCGGGTTGGCGGTCAGGTCGATGATGTGGAGCTGATCGATCGGGACCTGCTTCAGCGCGCCGTTGTCGGTGACGTTGTCGACCGAGTTGGCGACCAGCGCCAGCGCCCCCGAGGGCGTGATCGCGATATTGGTCGGCGGGCCGATGACCGAGTTTTCCAATGGCAGGCTGGTGACGAGCTTGGGATGATCGGGATCGGCCAGATCGATGATCGAGACCGTATCCTTGCCGGGCGCCGACAGCACGACCTGGCCGGCATCGTCCCACGTCACCTTCTCGTCATTGCCGACGACCATGAAGGGTTTCGCTTGGGCAATAGCGGGCAGCGCCAGGGCCGCGACGAGCGCCAGCCCCAGTCCTTTTATCGGATTCATTATTCCTCCCATGGGTTCTTATCGTTGCGCGTGCATGGTGGTCTGCGCCAGCCAAGCTGCGCAAGCGTCAAGATACCGGATCGTCAATCGCCGGCCCGTGCGCGCGGCGGATGGTCGCATCGGTCATGACGCTGTGATACCATGCGTTTCGGTCTTCGATCGGAGAAACGGCCGTGACCCTGCCTCAAGCGGAACCCGCACCGACCCAGCCGGCGCTCGTCGCGCGCATCATCGGCATCCTGACCAAGCCCGATCAGGAATGGCAGAAGATCGACCGGGAGCCGGCCACGATCGGCTCGCTCTATACCGGCTATGTCATGATCCTGGCCGCCATACCGCCCGTCGCCCGGATGCTCCGCGGGCTGGTCTTCGGCTACGAGGTTCCCGGCATCGCCGTCTATCGGCCGTCGCTGATGGGCGCGCTGAGCGGGGCCATCGTCAGCTATGTTCTATCGCTGGCCGGCATCTTCGTCCTGGCCCTGATCATCGATGCGCTTGCTCCCACCTTCCAAGGCCAGCGCAATCAGGTGCAAGCCTTGAAGGTCGCAGCCTATGCGGCGACCGCCTCCTGGCTCGCCGGCATCTTCCATCTGATCCCGATGCTGGGGATTCTCTCCATCCTCGGCCTCTATAGCCTCTACCTCTTCTATCGCGGGCTGCCGATGCTGATGAAGACGCCGGCGGACCGGGCCGTGCCCTACACCGCCGTGATCATCCTCGTCGGCTTCATCGTGTTCATCCTGATCGGCGTGGTCACCACCGCGATCGTCGGCACCGGCGCCATGATGGGCGGCGGCATGATGGGTGGCGGTATGATGGGAAGCACCAGTGACCGGCCCGCGACGAGCGACGGGAGCGTCACCGGCGCGATCAAGCTGCCAGGCGGCGGCACGCTCGATCTGGGCCAGCTGGAAAAAGCGGCGAAGACCATGGAGGACGCCAGCAAGACCATGCAGTCCGGCAGCGCGGCTCCAGGCGTGCCGGTCGACACGCTGAAGCGCTTCCTGCCCGACACGCTCCCCGTCGGCGCGCGCCGCGACATATCGAGCGGCGGCGGCCAGATCGCCGGCCTCGGCGCCAGCACGGTCACGGCCAAATACGGCACCGGTCCGAGCGCGGTCAGCCTGAGCGTGACCGATCTCGGCACCATGGGCGCCTTCGCCGCCTTGGGCAGCTCGCTCGGCATCTCCGGCAATCAGGAGACCGCCACCGGCTACACCAAGATGGGCCAGGTCGACGGCCGCACCGTGGTCGAGGAATATGACCGCACCGCCCGGAGCGGCGACTACTCGGTCGTGCTGGTCAGCCGCTTCATGGTGCGGGCCGAGGGGTCGCAGATCGGCATCGACGACCTCAAAGGGGCCGTGAACGCGGTCGATCTGCCGAGCCTCGAGGCGATGGCGAAATAGTCGGCGCATGCTCGGTCACCTGTCGTTCGGCGTCGCCGACCTGGCGCGCGCCATGGCGTTCTATGACGCGGTGCTGGCCGAGCTCGGCCAGGTGCGGGTTTGGGACGGGCCGGAGGCGGCCGGCTACGGACCGGCCGGCGGCAACGACAAGCTGGCGCTGTTCCTTCAATCCGGACCGGTGACGCCGCCCGGCCCGGGCTTCCACCTGGCACTGGTCGCGCCGAGCCGCGAGGCCGTCGACCGTTTCCATGCCGCCGCTCTCAGGACCGGCGGCACCGATCTGGGTGGGCCCGGCCTCAGGCCGCATTACGGCCCGAGCTATTACGCCGCTTTCGTGCTCGATCCCGACGGGCATAAGCTCGAGGCGGTCTGTCAATAGACAGGCGCATGGCGTTCGCGATGGACGCGAGCGCGCGCGGCTTGTAGCGTGCCGGCCCCGTCCCCGATGAGCATCCGCCCATGCCCCGTCCCTCAGGTCGCGCCGTCGACCAGCTTCGCCCGGTCAGCCTCGTCCCGAATTTCGCCAAATATGCCGAGGGCTCGTGCCTGGTGAAGTGCGGCGACACGCATGTGCTGTGCACCGCCAGCATCGACGACAAGGTGCCGCCCTTTCTGCGCAACACCGGCTCGGGCTGGGTCACCGCCGAATACGGCATGCTGCCGCGCTCGACCCATACCCGTACCGACCGCGAGGCGGCACGCGGCAAGCAGTCCGGCCGGACTCAGGAGATCCAGCGGCTGATCGGCCGGGCGCTGCGCGCCGTGACCGACCTCAAGGCCTTGGGCGAACGCCAGATCAAGATCGATTGCGACGTGCTGCAGGCCGATGGCGGCACCCGCACCGCTTCGATCACCGGCAGCTATGTGGCATTGCATCTGGCGCTCCGGAAGCTGGTCGACGCCAAGCAGCTCGCGACCCTGCCGCTGATCGATTCCGTCGCCGCCATCTCCTGCGGCATCCATCAGGGCACTGCCGTGCTCGACCTCGACTATGCCGAGGATTCCGAGGCCGAAGCCGACGCCAATTTCGTGCTGACCGCGAGCGGCAAGATCGTCGAGATCCAGGCCACGGCTGAGGCCGCTCCCTTCGCCGAGGAGCAGTTCGCCTCCCTCTTGAAGCTGGCGCGCAAGGGCATCGGCGAGCTGACCCGCCTGCAGCGCGGCGCGATCACAGGCCTCGGCTGAGATGGCGAGGCGGCGTTTCGCCGACGGCGAGCTCGTCCTCGCCACCCACAACAAGGGCAAGCTGCGCGAGATCGTCGAGCTTCTGAAACCCTTCGGCGCGGAGGTCAGCTCGGCCGGCGAGCGCGGCTTGCCCGAGCCGGAAGAGACCGGCTTCACCTTCATCGCCAATGCCGAGCTGAAGGCGCTTGCGGCCGCGCGTGCCTCGGGCCTGCCGGCTCTGGCGGATGATTCCGGCCTGGCTGTCGCCGCTCTCGGCGGCGCGCCCGGCATCTATTCGGCGCGCTGGGCCGGGCCGAACAAGGATTTCGCCGCGGCCATGGCGCTGGTCGAGGAGAAGCTGGACGCGCTCGACACCGACGACCGGCGTGCCGCCTTCGTCTCGGCCCTGACGCTCGCTTGGCCGGACGGGCATGTCGAAAGCTTCGAGGGCCGCATCGAAGGCGTGCTGACCTTTCCGCCGCGCGGCGACAAGGGTTTCGGCTACGACCCGATCTTCGTGCCAGACGGCTACCAATTGACCTTCGGCGAGCTCGATGCCGAGGTGAAACACCGGATCAGCCATCGCGCCCGCGCCTTCGCGCAGCTGGTCGAGGCCTGCTTCGCGCCATGACCGACGCCGGGTTCGGCATCTATGTGCACTGGCCCTTCTGCCTGAAGAAATGCCCCTATTGCGACTTCAACAGCCATGTCCGCGTCGAGATCGACGAGGCGCGTTGGCGGCGGGCGCTGCTGGCCGAGCTCGATCATTACGCCGGACTGACCGGGCGCCGGCGCGTCACCTCGATCTTCTTCGGCGGCGGCACGCCGTCGCTGATGGCGCCGGCCACCGCCGGTGCGGTGATCGAGCGGATCGCCCGCAACTGGGACCTCGATGCGGATGCCGAGATCACGCTCGAAGCCAACCCAACCTCGGTCGAGGCCGAACGCTTCGCCGGCTTCCGCTCGGCTGGAGTCAATCGCGCCTCGCTCGGCATCCAGGCGCTTGACGACCGCGACCTGCGCTTTCTCGGCCGCGCCCATTCGGCCGGCGAGGCGAGGGCGGCGATCGCGCTCGCGGCCCGGCATTTCGCGCGCTGGAGCTTCGACCTCATCTATGCGCGGCCGAACCAGACGCTCGAAGGCTGGGCGGCCGAGCTCGACCAGGCGCTCGATCTCGCCGGCGATCATCTGTCGGTCTATCAGCTCACCATCGAGCCCGGCACCGCCTTTCACACCGCCCATGCCCGCGGCGATTTCATCCTGCCCGACGATGACCTCGCCGGCGCACTCTTCGAGCTGACCCAGGATCGCCTCGCGCAAGCCGATATGCCCGCTTATGAAATTTCCAACCATGCGCGGCCGGGCCAGGCGAGCCGGCACAATCTGACCTATTGGCGCTATGGCGATTATGTCGGCGTCGGTCCCGGCGCCCATGGCCGGCTGACCCTCGACGGCATCAAGCACGCCACACGGCAGAAGAAGGCCCCGGAAAGCTGGCTCGACGCGGTCGAAAGCGGCAGCCACGGCACCGAGGAAACTTTGCCGCTCGACCCGGAGGCCCGGTTTGAAGAGATGCTGATGATGGGGCTACGCCTGGCCGAAGGCATTCCGCGCCGGCGCTTCATGGATGAGCTGGGCCGCCCGCCCGAGGCGGTGCTCGATGCCGAGGGCCTCGCCCGACTGATCGAGGGCGGGTTCGTGACGCTCGACCAGGAGCGCCTTATGGCAACCCCGGCCGGGCGTCAGCGGCTCAACGCCGTGCTGGGCCTGCTGCTGGGCTGACGCCTGCACTTCTTTCCGGCCTGCCGGCCGACAGGGGCATAACCCGGATTATCGCCATCATGCCGGCATCCTCGTGGTCGGTGAGGTGGCAATGGAACGGGATGTCGCCGGCGAGATCGGCCGGAAAGCTCACCTTGATCCGCACGCGCCCCGGCGTCACCGCGCCGACGGTCGTGACATCGGCCGGGCCGGCGGCCGGCACGGTCACGACATCGAGCAGTGGCTTGTCGGCCACCGGCTGGCCGTTCACCGCGAGCACGCGGAAATGGACCTGATGGATATGAAACGCGTGCAGCTCGTTCGTCCAATTCTCGACGGTCCACTCCTCGGTCGTGCCGGCCTTGACCGTAATGGCGGGCGGCCCGTCCATCTCGAACGGCCGCATCGCGGCGCCGGGCTTTTTCTCGACGATGTAGAAATCGTTGAGATCGTCCGAGCCCGGATGCGGATATTCGGCGAGGAGGATGGTCCGCGCCCGATCGGTCTTGCGGGCGAGCAGGCCGGCGAAAGGGTTGGGCGGCGGCGGAGGGGGCGGCGTGTCGGACGCGATCACCCAGTCGGACATCGGGCCGCGCGTGACCACCGGCGGCGACAACGGCGCCGGACTATCGGTCGAGGTGAGATAGGCGAGCTTACGTTCCGGCACCTTGTCGCCGGCACAGCCGGTATCGACCGCGTGGCTGACGAGGTAAAGCTTGCGCCCGGGCGCCGGCGCCTTGACCAGGAACTCGATCCGTCCCGAGGGCGGGACCGTCTGCGAATCCGTCGTCGATAGCGCCGGCTGATCGCGTCCCTGATCATCGATGAGCGGTGCGCCGTCGCGCGCCACGATCTCGACAGGCACCGATTTGCCGTCCTCATCCAGCAGCGCCAGATCGAGGAAAGCGTCGGTCGCGGCGTTGAGGATGCGCCAGAGCTGTGTGCGCCCGGTGCCGATCTCGATCTGGGCGAGGTCGGCGTCGGCGACCTCGCCATCCTTCACCACCGCGCCATTCAGCGTCAACTCGTCGGTGGCGGCCTTGTTCGAGCAGGCGAGCTCGTGCGCGGTGTCAATCGGACCATGGGGCGCGGACGTCTTCCGGGGGGCCGGTGTCGCGTCCGTTGCAACGGGCGCCGGCACCTGGGCGTCGAGATCGGCCGACTGGCGGACGATGAAGATGCGGTCCTCGATGCCGGCGGCGCGGCGCGCATCATCTTCCGGCCCTTCGACCACGATGGCGCCCGACAGCCCCATCAGCATCTGCGCCTGGACCTCGCCATGGACATGCGGGTGGTACCAGTAGAGCCCGGCGGGCATGCTGGCCGAGACCCGGTAGTGATAGGTGAATTCGCGCCGGCCGCAATGCGCCGGCCCCGTCGCGGGATCGATGCAGGTTTTCAGCACCTCGTCCTGCGGCACGGTCGGCGGCACCGCGAAACCGTGGAGATGCAGGTTGGTGGCGCCCGTCGCCGGATGGTGCATCGCCGGGATCACCGGATAGAGACCTGGCGTCGCGGGGACCCTGGGGTTGGGCACATCGAGCTTGCCCGGCGCCACGAGCTTGTCGAGGGCTGCGGGATCGGTGATCTCGTTATCGAGCGTGATGTAGAGGTCCTCACCTTGGCGGACCCGGATGGTCGGCGCCTCGGCGATCCTGCCGAAGACATAGCAGAGCCGGTTGGGATCCTGCCGAACCACCAACTTCACCCCCTGGAACGGCTGAAGGACCGGGATTTCCGGCGGGAAATGCCCGCGCGGCAGAACGCCGACGCCACATGGCGCCCGGTCGCTCGACAGCAGAAAATCGCCGGTGAAGCCCATGCCGGGACCATCGTCCCAATCGGCCCGCGCATTGCCGGCGAGACCGAGCCATATGATGCCGGCGATCCAAAGGAGGTGTCTTGGCGAGCGGGTGAACTTCATTCGAACCGACATGAATGCGGAAACCGCCGCCGGCTTGCCGGCGGCGGTTTCCTTCGGCAGCGGACTGCCTAGTTGACGCTGACCACGGTACCCATGATCGGGTCCAGGATCGGACGGCTGAGGTTGGGCTTCGAGGTGAAGTCGAACATGCCCATCATCGAGCCGGCATAGCGGTCGAACGAACCGGTTCCCTTGGCCGGAGCGACCGGGCCGTCGATGAAGCCGAGGGTGAAATTCTGCTCGATGAAGGCCAGAACCGAGGTGAGGTCGGTCTGGACATGATCGACGTAATTCTCCTTGGCCCAGGGCGAGATGACCATCAGCGGCATGCGCGGACCGACGCCGCAACGGGCGAGATCGGCCCCTGTTCCCGGCGTGCCGCAGGTGCCGGCACCGGCGAGACCATCGCTGCTGATCATCGAGGGATTCGCGACCGGCCCCATGACATGGTCATAGTCGCCGCCCGAATCGTCCCAGGCGATGATGATTGCGGTGCTGGCCCAGATCGGCGAGGCGACGATCGCGTTGATCGTCTGGACGATGAAGGTCTGCTCGGTCAGCGGATCGGAGTTGAAGCCGTGGCCGTACTGATAGCTCGGCGCCTTCAGGTAGCTGACCTGCGGCACGTTGCCGGCGGCCAGGACGGTGAAGAAGTCCGAGATGTCGTACTGGTGATTGGCCTGGTCGTTGCTGCCGATGGCGGCGACCGAGCTGGCCGGCAGATGGTGGACGTTGCGGGTGCTGGCGTAGTGCTGGAACGGCACGACGCTGGTGGCGTAGTCCGTCGCCGAAGTATGCGTGTCCGAGCCCGGATTGATGGTCGGGTTCGGCACCTTGAAGGTCGTGCCGTTGACCGTGAACTGATGGTTGGTGTGGGCGGTGTTGCACTGGGCCGGGCTCGAGGTGGTGCCGTCCGCCTTCAGCGTGGCGGCCTTGGTCGCCTTGAAGCCGCCTTGGAACCAGCCCCAGGTGACGCCTTGGGCATTCATCAGATCGCCGACGTTGGTGCCGGTGAATTCCAGCGTCGCCGATTTCGACGTGCCGCCGCGATCGTCGCCGCAATCATCGAGGAAGCCGGCGATGTTGCCAATCGCGGTGACCGAGCCGTCGGCCGGGTTGATGAAGACGCTGCCGTTGGTCGTGGCGTTGTGGAGGATGGCGCCGTGCGTGTTGCCCGACACCAGGTTGATGTGGCCGATCAGGCTAGAGCCGTAGGTCGTGTCGTAGTGGTTGTCGCTCATCGAGTACATCTGAGCGTAATTCCACAACGCGGTGACGGTGTTGCCGTCATAGTAGCCGAGATCGGTCGAGCCGTCGGCGAGGCAGCCCTGACCGCTCGCCGCCGCATGCGACGGGAAGCGATCCATCAGACCGCTATCTTCCGACAGCTGCGTGCTGGTGTAGTCGTTGTTGTTGCTGCAGGTGATGGCATCCGCCGGACGCAGCCGGATCGGGTTCACCTTGACGCCGTTCTTGTTGATGTTCGGGTTGTTGGTCAGCAGCTCCGGCGTCAGGCCGTTGACGGTCGGCGTGTTCGGCTTGGGCGTGAAGGTCGGCGCGGGCACGCCGATCCAGCTCGTCTCGCCGGGATTGTTCGCCGCGTTCGGGTAAGTCCCGAAGTAGTTGTCAAAGGTTCTGTTCTCTTCGAAGATGACGATGACGTGCTGGATCGGCGTGGTCGGGCCGGTCGCCGCGACGGCTTGCGCGGCGAAGCCCGACAGGGCGGTGCCGGCGGTCAGCGCGCCGGTGAGCAGGCGCTTCCAATGCTGCATTCGACAGTCTTTCATGCTTGTGCCTCCGAATAAGGAACTCTCACTGCCTGCCTGAAAATACAGCAGCAATATCGGTCGGCGCGTTGATCGCCATCCGCACGCATTCGATATTTCAGCGCCATTTCAGGTAAGGTATCAGAGAATAAAGAGTTCTCATGACACCAGTATTTCAATTGAAAGAATATTGAATATTATTTGAACTACTCCTTCCGCGATGATTTCGTTACTTGAACCAAATCATCTCTCCTGAGAGTCGGACACGTCGGAGCCGCTCGACGCGCGCGGGCTGCGGCAGATCGGCGGATCGAGCAGCGAGGCCCATTTGACCGGGCTCATTTCGGCTTTCTTCTCCGGTGTCTCGCCTTCCGGCGGCAGCACGCGGAGCACGGCCATCATGCCGGCATCCTCATGGTCGACGAGATGGCAATGGAACGGAATGTCGCCCGCGAGCTCGGCGGGGAAGTAGAGCTTGACCCGCACACGCCCCGGCACCACGCCCTTGGCCGTGGCGACATCCGCCGGGCTGGCGGCCGGCACGGTCACGACATCGAGCAGCGGCGTCTCGGGCACCGGCCGGCCGTTCACGTCGAGCACCCGGAAATGGACCTGATGAATATGGAAGGCGTGAAGCTCGTTGGTCCAATTCTCGACCGTCCACTCCTCGGTCGTTCCCGACTTGACCGTGATCGCCGGCGGCCCGTCCATCTCGAACGGCCGCAACACGGCGCCCGGCTTTCTTTCGACGATGTAGAAATCGTTGAGATCGTCCGAACCCGGATGCGGGTATTCGGCGAAAGCGATCGTCCGTTCACGGTCGGTCTTGCGCGCAAGCAGGCCCGTGAACGGCCCCTGCTTCGGTGCGGCCGGCGGCGTCAAAACCTCGGTCGGCACGTTCTCCAGCGCCGTCCGCGTGACGCTTAGATAAGCGAGCTTACGCTCGGGCACCTTGTCGCCGGCGCAGCCGGTATCGACGCCATGGCTGACGAAATAGATCTTCTTGCCAGGGGCGGGCGCCGTGACCAGGAACTCGATCCGTCCCGAGGGCGGCACGAGCTGGGCCTCGGTCGTCGCCTGCGGCGGCAGCTCCTTGCCGGTATCGTCGCTCAACGGCGCGCCGTCGCGCGCGACCACCTCTACCGGCACGGGCTTGCCGCCCTGGTCGACCAGGGCGAGATCGAGGAACGCGTCGGTCGCGGCATTGACGATGCGCCAGAACTGCTTATGCCCGGCCGGAATCTCCAGTGCTGCGAGATCGGCGTCGGTCGCGTCGCCGTCCTTGACCAGGGCGCCGTTCATGGTCAGCTCGTCGGTGCCGGTCTTGTCCGAGCAGGCGAGCTCGTGCGCGGTCTCGATCCGGCCGCCGAGCGACGGTGGTTCCTTCCTGGCCTTGGCGGCCTCCGGCTCGACCGTGGCGGCGTGGACCGGCGCGGACGGCACCGAAGCCGCCTGGTTCTGCGCATCGAGATCGGTGGATTGCCGGAAGACGAAGACGCGGTCGAAGATGCCGGCATTACGGCGGGCATCGTCGTCCGGCCCCTCGACGATGAGCGCCCCCGACAGGCCCATCAGCATCTGCGCCTGAACCTCGCCATGGACATGCGGATGATACCAATAGAGGCCGGCCGGCATCGTGAGGGGGATATGGTAGTGATAGGTGAAGCGGCGTTGGCCGCAATTCGCCGGCCCCGTTTCCGGATCGACACAGGTCTTCAGCACCTCGTCCTGCGGCACGGTCGGGGGCACGGCGAAGCCGTGAAGATGCAGGTTGGTGGCGCCCGTCGCCTGGTGGTGCATTGCCGGAACGACCGGATAGAAGCCGGCCTTGGTCGGAACCTTGGGGTTGGGCGTGTCGAGCTTGCCCGGCGCTACGATCTTGTCGAGCGCCGAGGGGTCGGTGATGTCGTTCTCCAGCACAACGATCAGATCGTCATCCTGGCGGACGCGGATCGTCGGCGCCTCGGCCAGCCTGCCGAACACGTAGCAAAGCCTGTTGGGATCCTGCTTGACCGTCAGCTTCAAGGCCTGGAACGGGCCGGACGTCGGCAGATCGGGCGGGAAGTGACCGCGCGGCGGCGTGCCGGTGCCACAGGGCGCGTCCGGTGTCGAGATCAGGTAGGAGCCGTTGAAGCCGACACCTGGTCGATCATCCCAATCGGCATGAGCCTGCGCGGACCAGCCGAGCAGAGCGAGAGCGATGAGGCAAGCGGAACGCAACATTGGATTTCCTTGATCGAACGGGGCCGCCAGAATGCGGCCCCGCCTCTTCTATCGTCCTCAGGCGGCAGTCGCGTTACGGCGACGGATAAGGACGAGAGCGGCCAGGCCCGCCAGCGTCAGCGCCCAGCTGGCCGGCTCGGGCAGCTCGACCGAGATGTCCGTCAGATCGAAGAAGGACGGCCCGTCGGTGATGTCGAACTCGAGATCGGTATCGCTGCCGGTCTCGGTGAACTGGAACGTGTACGTCGTCCAGTCGAACGCCGAGGTGCCGCCGGTCACGGACAGGGGCGAGATCGTGACGCCGTCGATCTTGGTGGTGAAATGATCGAGCGCGGTCAGGGCATCTTCCGACTGCAGCGCGAAGCTGATCGCATAGGTGCCGGGACCGGTCGCGAACGTCTGCTTCAGCTGGCCTTCGGTCGTCGAGTCGTTGGTGGCGAGCTGGATTTCGTTGCCGACCGGCGCGTTGCGGTCGCCCGGGAAGGCGATGACATGGCTGACCGTGTCGAACGAGGTGTCGCCGGTGAGGGTCCAGCCTGCGGTGGTGCCGTTGGCGAAATTGCCGTTATCGACGAACTCGGCGCTGGCGGGCTGGGCCGCAACGACACCGGAGACCGCCAGGGCGGCCAGCATCAAACGAACATTCATGGTCAATCTCCTAAATCTCAGGAAGTCTGAAATGACCGCCGGCTCGGGTTCTTCCGAGCCGGCGGCTGCTGAGGTCGGCCCTTACCAGTTCTTGCCGACCACGGTGCCGCGGACCGGATCGAGCTGGAGCTGGCGCAGGTTGGGCGCATCGGTGAAGTCGAACATGCCGTCGATCGGGCCGGCATAGCGGTCGACCGAGCCGGTGCCCTGGGCCGGCGGGTTCGGGCCGTCGATGAAGCCCAGGTCCCAGTTCTGCTCGATGAAGAGCAGGATCGAGGCTTGGTCGGTCAGCGTGTGGTCGACATAGTTGGTCTTGGCATAGGGCGAGATCACCAGCAGCGGCTGGCGCGGGCCGCGGCCGCAACGGGCGGCGTCGGCGCCGCCGACCGGCGTGCCGCAGCTGCCGCTGCCGGCGAGCGCGTCGATGCTGGCACCCGAGGGGGTCAGCACGGGGCCGATGACGTGGTCGTAGAAGCCATCCGAATCGTCCCAGGCGATGATGATCGCGGTCGAGGACCAGAAGGGCGACTGCATGACGGCGTTGATGCCCTGGACCAGCCAGGTCTGCTCGACCAGCGGATCGGAATTACCCGGATGGCCGTAGAGATAGGTCGGCGCCTTGACGTAGCTGACCGCCGGCAGATTGCCGTTCTGCAGCGCCGTGAAGAAGTCCGACGTATCGTACTGGTGGTTGGCCTGGTCGGTCTGGCCGATCATCGTGGGCGAGCTCGGCGGCAGATGGTGCACGTTGCGCGTGCTGGCATAGTGCATGAACGGCACGACGCCGGTGCTGTAGTCGGTGCCCTGGGTGTGCACGTCCTTGGTGAAGCCGATCGTCGGGTTCGGCACGGTGTAGGTGGTGCCGTTGACCACGACCTGGTGGTTGGCGTGGGCCGTGCTGCAGACGGCCGGCGTCACGGTGTTGCCGTTGGCGTCGACGACGGCCGGCGAGGTCGGCTTAAAGCCGCCCTGGAACCAGCCCCAGGTGACGCCTTTGGCGTTCAGCAGGTCGCCGACGTTCGGACCGGTCATCTCCAGCGTCGCGGCA
Source organism: Aliidongia sp. (assembly GCA_035539155.1). GTDB lineage: Bacteria > Pseudomonadota > Alphaproteobacteria > ATCC43930 > CGMCC-115725 > JAXDMU01. The sequence continues at coordinate 124,504 of DATLIZ010000025.1, forward strand.
TTGACCGTGCCGCCCTTGTCGCTGCCGCAATCGTCGAGGAAGCCCGCGATGTTGTTGATGTCGGTGACCGAGCCGTCAGTCGGGTTGATGAAGACGGCGCTGTTGCTGGAGGCGTTGTGCAGGATGCCGCCATGCGTGTTGCCCGAGACGAGGTTGATGTGGCCGGGCAGCGTCGGGCCGTAGTTCGTATCGAAGGAATTGTCGCTCATGGAATAATGGTTGGCGTAATTCCACAGCGCCGTGACCGTGTTGCCGTCGACATAGTTCATGACGCTCGAGCCGTCGGCCAGGCAGCCTTCGCCCGTGCCGGCCGTGCTCTGCGGAAACTTGTCCATGAGGCCGTGATCGGCCGCGTCCTGTTCCTTGGTGTAATCGTGACTATTGTCGCAAACCACCGCATCGGCCGGCCGCAGGCGCTGCGGATTGGCGGGCGCACCGTTGAGCGTCTTGTTCGGGTTATTCGTCAGCAGCTCTGCCGTCAGCCCGTTCACTGTCGGCGTGTTGGGGCGCGGCGTGAACTGGCTCGCCGGAATGCCGACCCAGCTCGTCTCGCCAGGAATATTGGCGGCGTTCGGGTAAGTGCCGAAATAATGGTCGAACGACTGGTTTTCCTGGAAGAAGACCACGACGTGCTTGATCGGCGTCTTGGTCGGCATATCGGCCAGCGCCGGAGAAATATTCCCCGACAGAGCGACGGCCAGGCCGAGCACGCAACGGGAAACTTGCTGAAATAACCGAGAGTGTCTTACCCGCATCGTTTTGCCTCTCTGCTTGTTGCGGAGCGACGCGCTCGCCCCTTGTCGGTGCCGCTCCCGTTCCGTCGATCGCCCCGTCCGGAAGCGTGACTCGCGCCTGTCACCGCCCCGCAATGGCGCCGGCCGATCGTCGAAGGTTGGACGGGTCGAAATGGATAGGGTTGAAGGCGTGCGAGAGATTCTCCCGTAACCATGACAATTTTGCGATAATTTTCGTGAAATTTGGTTCGATTAGCGACAATGATACGGACAGTTCAACTGTTATACTTTCGCTTCCTTTACCACTCGATGAGTTATTTCATCGGTGAATACTATAAGTGCTCTTGGCAATCTTGGGTCTCCCCGGTACAACCGAGAGATACATTTTATATTTATTTCTATTCCAAATAACGACGGAGCGGCCTCAGCCGCCCCGTCTTCGAGGATCGCTCTACCAGTTCTTGCCGGCGACCGTGCCGGTCACCGGATCGAGCTGCAGCTGGCGCAGATTGGGCGCGTCGGTAAAATCGAACATGCCGTCGATCGAGCCGGCATAGCGGTCAGTCGAACCTGTCCCCTGAGCCGGCGGGTTCGGCCCGTCGATGAAGCCCAGATCCCAATTCTGCTCGATGAAGGCGAGAATCGAGACTTGGTCGGTGAGCGTGTGGTCGACATAGTTGGTCTTGGCATAGGGCGAGATCACCAGCAGCGGCTGGCGCGGGCCGCGGCCGCAGCGCGGCGAATCGGCGGCACCCGTCACCGTGCCGCAATTGCCGGGGCCGGCGAGCGCGTCGATGCTGGTGCCCGACGGGGTGAGCACGGGACCCAGCACATGGTCATACCAGCCGTCCGAATCGTCCCAGGCGATGATGATCGCGGTCGAGGACCAGGCCGATGATTTCATGACGGCGTTGATGCCCTGGACCAGCCAGGCCTGCTCGACCAGCGGATCGGAGTTGCCCGGATGGCCGGTATAGGGATCGAACGCCTTGACGTAGCTGACTGCCGGCAGATTGCCGTTCTGCAGCGCCGTGAAGAAATCGGCCGTGTCGTAATTATGGTTGGCCTGGTCGGTCTGGCCGATCATCGCCGGCGAGCTCGGCGGCAGGTGATGCGGGTTGCGCGTGCTGGCATAGTGGCTGAACGGCGCGATGCCGGTGGCATAGACCGTCGCCGGCGTATGGATGTCGCCGGTGAAGCCCGTGGTCGGGTTGGGCACGGTGTAGGTCGTGCCGTTGATGGTCATTTGATGCTGGACCAGCGTGCCGGCGCACGCCGCCGGCGTGACCGTGTTGCCGTTGGCATCGACCACCGCCGGGCTCGACGGCGCGAAGCCGCCCTGGAAATAGCCCCAGGTGACGCCCTTGGCATTCAGCAGATCGCCGACATTGCGGCCGGTCATCTCCAGCGTCGCGGCCTTGACGGTACCGCCGTGATCGCTGCCGCAATCGTCGAGAAATCCTGCGATATTGTTGATGTCGGTGACCGTGCCGTCGTTCGGATCGATGAAGACGGCGCTGCTGCTGCTGGCGTTGTGCAGGATGCCGCCATGGGTGTTGCCCGAGATCAGGTTGAGATGGCCGGGCAGGGTCGGGCCGAAGGTGGCGTCGAAGGAATTGTCGCTCATGGCGTAGTGATTGGCGTAGTTCCACAGCGCCGTGATCGTGTTGCCGTCGACGAAATCCATGACCGTGGAGCCGTCGGGCGAACAGCCCTCGCCGGTGCCCGCCGTGCTCTGCGGGAACTTGTCCATGAGCCCGTGATCGGCCGCGTTCTGCTCCGGCGTGTAGGAATGGTTGTTGGAGCAGACGGCGGCATCCATCGGGCGCAGGCGCTGCGGATTGGCAGGCGCGCCGTTGAGCGTCTTGTTCGGATTGTTGGTCAGCAGCTCCGGCGTCAGCCCGTTCACCGTAGGCGTGTTCGGCCGCGGCACGAATTGCGGCGCCGGCACGCCCACCCAGCTCGTCTCGCCGGGAATGTTGGCGGCGTTCGGATAGGTGCCGAAATAATGGTCGAAGGACTGGTTTTCCTCGAAGAAGACGACGATGTGCTTGATCGGTGTCTGGGTCGGCGCATCAGCGTGGGCCGGGGCGGCGACAAGCGCGATGGACAAGGCCAGAGCGCAGGCGGCGCTCCTTCCGAGCGGCCCGACGGAGTTCGTGTGCATATTCGCCTCTCTGGATCGATTTCCGGGTGGCGCGTTCGCCCCGGCTCCGCATCCCGTCCGCCGATTCGAAAGGAAAAGACCAGCTGCACGCCGTCGCAGGCCAACAGCAATCAAGATTCTGACGGAGGGAAAAGGGTAGGGCTAAACGACGCCGGCGGAGCGTCCGCTAGAGAGATGACAGTTTTATTGGAAAATTTGTAAACATTTGCTGACAGTTAAAAGTCGATGCCTATTTTATTGGCATCGACTCTATTTTACTGTAAGCACTCTTGGCATTTACTGCCCGGTTTGCTCGAATGTGTCCGGTGCCGGGCTGATTGTACTGGTGCCGCTGCGTTCAATCTGCAGAACGGCCAGGCCACGCTGCGCCGTGCCGTCGGGCAGCAGGCGGAAGATGCCGTCGGCACCGGCGAAGCCGCTGGGGTTGGTAATCGACTCGGCCGAGAAGCCGGCGCCGGGCGTGCGCTCGAGCACGGCGGCGACGCCGACCGCATCGTAAGCGAGCGTCGCCAGGCGCTGCGGCTTACGTCCGAAGGCGTCGAGGAAACGCTGCTCGAAGCCGGCGCGCGCCTCCTCCGCGGGCGCCGCGAACCAGCCACCGTTCAAGGTCGCCTCGGTGCCGAGATTACTCGCCTCCCAGCCTTCGCCCGAACCGCCGATGCCGAGCAGCCGTACCTTGGTCGGGTCGATGCCGTAGGCCGGCAGCAGCGATGCGGCGGTCTTGAGCCGCGCCGCATCCGGTTCGGGCAGCAGCAGGGCGGAAAAGCCCGGCGTGCCGGCCAGGCGCTTTGCCGCCTGACGCAGATCGGTGGAATTGGGATCGTAGAAGCCGGAGGCGTCGAGCGTGCCGCCGGCGTCGGCGACGGCCGTTTGGAACGCGTCGCTGGCGAGCTTGCCGTAAGCGTTGGACGGCGCCAGCACGGCGAAATGGTCGATGCCGGTCGAGGCGGCATATCGCGTGATCCGCCGGACCTCGTCCTGCGGCAGGATCCCGAGCAGGAACACGCCGTTGCCGGCCGTCTGGGCGACGTTGGAGAAGGCGAGGACATTGATGCCGGCCTGCAGCGCGATCGGCCGCACCGCCTCGATCTCAGGTGCCGTCAACGGACCGACGATGAGCTTCGCGCCCTCGGCCACCGCCTTGCGCGCTGCCGCGGCGGCACCGTCGGGCGTGCCCTTGGTGTCCTTGGGTGTGAGCGCCATGCCGTCATCCGCGAGCTCGGTCATGGCGAGCTGGGCTGAATCGAGCATGTCGTGGCCGAGCACACCGACCCGGCCGGGCGCGCTCAGCGGCAGCAGCAGGGCGACATCGATCTTGCCGCCGACATCGACCAGCCGCTCCGGCGGCGGGGGCGGAACTTCCTGTGCCGCCTGCGGCGGCGGGACTGGTGCCAGTGGCGGGACTTCGGCTGGCGCTTGCGACAGAGGGGCACCGACCGGTACGTTCTGGATCGCGCAGCCGGACACTCCGAGCGCGAGGATCACGAGCCATGACGCGCCCGCAAGACGGTGAGATGAACAGCGCAACGAACGATTCCTCCGAGCCCATCGAGGCGGCCGCAGAGCCTAGCGGCGGGGCGGTGCCAAGTAAACGCGGCTTGGCTCCCGGCCTTTACATTGTCGCGACCCCGATCGGCAATGCTCAGGACATAACGCTGCGTGCGCTCGAGACGCTCCGTTCGGCAGACACGATCGCCTGCGAGGACACGCGGGTCAGCGCCAAGCTGCTGGCGATCCACGGCATCCGCACGCCGCTGCTGGCCTATCACGACCACAATGCCGACCGGGTGCGGCCGCAGCTCCTGGAGCGGCTGCGCGGGGGCGAGCGCATCGCGCTCATCTCCGACGCGGGCATGCCGCTCGTTTCCGACCCGGGCTACAAGCTGGTGCGCGACGCCATCGCGGCCGGGCTGCCGGTCGCGGGCCTGCCCGGTCCCTCCGCCGTGCTCGCGGCCCTGGTGCTGTCGGGCCTGCCGAGCGACCGTTTCCTGTTCATGGGCTTCCTCGACGCCAAATCCGCCGGGCGGCGCCGCCAGCTCGCCGAGGTGGCGGCGCTCAGGACGACGCTGATCTTCTTCGAATCGGGGCCGCGCCTCGCCGCCTCGCTCGCCGACATGACCGGCATGCTGGGCGACCGGCCGGCCGCGGTCGCGCGCGAGCTGACCAAGCTCTATGAGGAGGTGGCGCGCGGCACGCTCGGCGAGCTCGCCCGGCGCTATGAACGGGACGGACCGCCCAGGGGCGAGATCGTGGTCGTGATCGGACCGCCGCTCGATCGGGTCGTGGCCCCGGAAGAGATCGACGAGATGCTGCGCGAAGCGCTCGGCCGGCTCAGCCTGCGCGATGCAGCCTCCGAGGTCGCAACCCGGCTCGACCAGCCGCGGCGGGAGATCTATGCGCGCGCGCTGGCGCTCGGCAAGCCGTGAGGCGGCGCAGCTATGCGGAGGCCGAGCGCCACGGCCGCCGTGCCGAGCGGCTGTGCATGCTGATGCTGCGGCTGAAAGCGTATCGGATCCTGGCGCATCATTGGCGCTGCCCCGCGGGCGAGCTCGACATCGTCGCGCGTCGCGGCCGGACGCTGGCGGTGATCGAGGTCAAGGCGCGCGCTGACTATGCCACCGCCGCCGAATCAGTCTCGATGCGCCAGCAGAGCCGGATCGCCATGGCAACGCGCCAGTTCATTGCCGCGCGCCCGAATCTCGCAGCCCTCGACGTGCGCTTCGATGTCATGCTGGTGATGCCTTACCGATTGCCGCGCCACCTCGAATCGGCCTGGCTCCCCGCCTGACCGGCAGCATCTGCACTGTTGTCGCCACAATTCAGTCATCCTATAGCTGATTCCTTGACCATGACGGAGTGCCGCCCTGTGACATCTTCCCGTTCCGTGCTTGCTCGGCTCGCACTTTTGTCCCTGTGCTGCACCAGTCTGGGCGGCTGCGTGGTCGCGGCGGTCGGCGCCGGCGCCGCCGGCGGCGGCTATGCGCTGGCCCAGGAGCGCGGCCCCGGCGGCACGTTCAGCGACACGGGAATCAAGTCGCAGCTCGAGGCCGACTATGTCGGCACCAACAGTGCCATCGAGAAATACGTCTATATCAACGTATTCGAAGGCCGGGTGCTGCTGACCGGCAACGTACCGGATCCGGCACTGCGCGATCAGGCCGTCGCCATCGCCTGGAAGGTGAACGGCGTCCGCGAGGTCATCAACGAGATCAAGCTCTCCGACGCGTCGAGCTTCGGCGCCAATGCCAAGGATAATTGGATCCAGACGCGGCTCAGGACCGAGCTTACCTTCGACGGCGGCATCAAGTCGCTCAACTACTCGATCGAGACCGTCGACGGCGTCGTCTACATCATCGGCATCGCCCGCACCCAGGAGGAGCTCGATCTGGTGCTGAACCATGCGCGCAACATCCCCGATGTGCGCCGTGTCGTGAATTATGTCCGCATCCGTTCCGGTGCCGGCGAGACGCAGGTGCCGGGCCAGGGCAACATTCCGCCCGCGGCACCGCCGCCACCCCCGGCGCCGGCACCGATCTCGACCGGCGGCCAGGGCGGATATGCCCCGGCACCGCAATATCAGCAGCAGCCCTATCAAACACCGAATCCTCCGCCATCCGGGCAATTCGCGCCGGCACCGCAATCGCCGCCAGCAACCTCGGCGCCGATTCAGATCGAGCCGCTGAAATGACGGAGGCGGCCGCGGCATTGCTGCGGCGGCTGGGGTCGCAAACGGGGCAGGTGCTGCCGTTGATCGAAGGGGCGATCGCCTTCGCCGAGCTTGAACGGCCCGGCATCGATTCTGCGCCGCAGCGCCAGCATCTGAAGGAACTGGCGAGCGCGGTCAGGCAAGCGGCCGGCGGCGATGCCGAGCTGGACGAGCAGGTCGAGGCGTTGGGCGCCGTGATCGGCGGCGTCTACGGCTATCGCGGCGACACTGAGAATTATGACGACATCGCCAATGCCGATATATTGCGGGCGATCGATCGCCGCCGCGGCCTGCCGGTAACGCTCGGCATCCTCTATATCCACGTCGCCCGCGCCCAAGGCTGGGATGCCGCCGGACTCAATTTTCCCGGCCATTTCCTGATCGGTCTGGGCGAGGATGACCGGTACGCGATTATCGATCCCTTCGCCGGCGGCATCGCCTGCGATGCGGAGCGGCTGGGCGAGCTGTTGCGCGGCCTCGACGAAACCGCGACGCTGCAGCCGCATTTTCGCCGGCGCGTGCCCGACCGCGAGGTGCTGCTGCGCCTGCAGAACAACATCAAGAGCCGGCTGATCCGAGCCGGCGAGCCCGAGCACGCCGTCGCCGTGATCGAGCGCATGCTGCTGCTGGCGCCGGATCATGCCGGGCTTTGGTACGAGGCAGGCTTGCTCAACGCCCATCTGGACCGGTTCGGTGGCGCGGCGACAGCTTTGCAAGCGGCGATCCGTCACGCGCCCTCTTCACCGGAACGCGAGCAGGCGGCGCTTCTGCTTCAGCATGTACGCGGCAAGCTGAACTGACGAGGCAGTCCGATTCCACCCCATAGGCTACTAAGATTGTAACGGAGGATATCGAGAATAGGCCAAGGATTGCGTAGCAAATTCGTAATCATCCGGCCGAAGGCTCGAAATGCAGAAATATGTCGAGAAGATGGGTGGCCGCATTACCTATGTGCGCATGCGCAGCCAGAAGGTATTGTCCAAGAGCAGGCGGGCGTTCGCGATCGAGCGCGAAAGCAGCATTCCCGCGCTTCAGGGGTCACGCGGCGATTTCGTCTTCAGCGAAAAAGGCGTCGGCATCTATCCCGTGGCGATCTTCGGGCCGAGTCTTGAACTGGTGTTCGAGGCCATGCACAAGAGCACGGCGGGATTCTACATCGAAGCAACGCCCGCTTTGAGCGAAAGGGGCTTCGAGATCTGCGGCCGGGTCACGAATCTCAATGAAATGCCGCAGCTCGAAATCCACGATGCCGACCGGCAAATCATCAAGGATATTCACCGGGTCGCTCGCGGTGCCATTCCGCTGGTCGGCCCGCATGGCTCGGCCGCCCAGCATATTCTGAAGGCGGTGAAGGATGTCCTGAATGCGCCGCTGACTATTCAGAACGCGCTCGAGAAGGTGAGCGAGGTCGACAAGGCCTTCGAGTCGAAGGGCAAGAAGGCGGGCGTCGGCGTCATCGTGCATATGATGGCCGGAACCGGCTTCGTCAGCACGGGGAAGAAGTCGGCCTCGCTTCCGGAACTCGTTTCGCTGCTCGACACGAAGCGCATCGATTACAAGCGACGAGTCAACGAGCTGATCAGCCAGATGGGGCTTTAGCAGCACTGCGGCGTGACGGCCGGATAGAAGCAGGTTTAGCAGTTCACGGCGGGCGGCGAGGCTCTATACTGACACGCCCCGTCCGGAGAGGAATTGCCATTGTGAGCCTTGCCGTCGCCATCCAGATGGATCCGATCGAGACCATCAACATCGATGCCGATTCGACCTTCGTCCTGGCGCTCGAAGCGCAAGCGCGCGGCCATCTGCTCTATCATTACCTGACCAGAAACATGTGGCTGAGGAACGGCCGCCTCTATGCTCGCGCGCGCAAGCTCGAGGTTCGGCGCGAACACGGTCGGCATCACAGCCTCGGCCCGTTCGAGGTGCTGGATCTCGCCACCATGGATGTGGTGCTGATGCGGCAGGATCCGCCCTTCGATATGGGCTATATCACGGCGACACACCTCCTGGAGCATATCCGCTCGACGACACTGGTGGTGAACGATCCGATCAGCGTGCGCAACGCGCCGGAGAAGCTGTTCGTCACCCATTTCGGCCCGCTGATGCCGCCGACGCTCATCACCAGCGACCGCCAGACGATCAAGGAATTCCGCGAGGAGCATCGCGACATCATCATCAAGCCGCTGTTCGGCAATGGCGGCGCGGGCGTCTTCCGCCTGCAGGAGAACGACGAGAACATCGTCTCGCTGCTGGAGATGTTCGAGCAGATCGCGCGCGAGCCGGTGATGGTGCAGCGTTATCTGCCGGAGGTGCGCGAGGGTGACAAGCGCATCATCCTGATCGACGGGGAAGCGGCCGGCGCCGTGCTGCGCGTGCCGGCGCGTGGCGAGGCACGCGCCAATCTGCATGTCGGCGGCACGGCGATGAAGACCGAACTCACCCAGCGCGAGCGCGAGATCTGCGCCGCGATCGGCCCGACCCTCCGGGAGCAGGGGCTGCTCTTCGTCGGCATCGACGTGATCGGCGGCTATCTGACCGAGATCAACGTCACTTCGCCGACCGGGCTGCAGGAGATCAACCGCTTCGACGGCGCCAAGCTCGAAGGCCGGATCTGGGACGCGATCGAGAAGCGCCGGCGGCGGTGAGACCGGTTCAGCCGCTTCGCTCCAGCCGGTCGGCGAGGCGGTTGGCGCTTGCCGCCAAGTAGCGCAAGCGCTGGACGAGGCCGGCGATCCCCGATTCCTCGGGATCGTCATGGACGTGCCGGATAACCCGCACTTCCTGCTCGAGCCGGTCCAGATCGATCGAGATGCGGACGGATACGGTTGTGCCGCTCTGCTCCATTCCCTTCTCCGTGGATGAGCCTTCGATTCTCCTGATCTGGGAAATGCCGAGCCGCGCGTCAATCTGCACCGTCGTCCATTTGACGCAGGGTGATTGCCCCAGGACTGATATTATGGTTTAAGGTTGTTGTTTAAGGTCTTGGATTCGAAGCCAGCAGGGGAACACTGGCGATGGCGCGCTCGTTGTCTGTCGGAAGAGCGGAGGAAAATCCGGGTGCCGAGGCCGGATTGCGCGGCGTCGCGCGCCTGGCCCTCGGCATCGCTCTCGTCTCCGGATTGGCCGCCTGTTCCGGCGGATCGCAGCAGCAGGCGACACGCGGCATGCCGAGCCCGGCGGTCGCCGCTCAGCGCGCCGCGGCCGGCGATTATTCCCCGCCGGGGCCGCCGGGCGATCCCTGGGGACCCTATATCCGCGAAGCGTCGGGGCGCTTCTCCGTGCCGGAGAAATGGATCCGCGAGGTCATGCGCCAGGAATCCGGCGGGCAGCAATATATCGGCGGCTCGCTGACCATTTCCGGCGCCGGCGCTATGGGGCTGATGCAGCTGATGCCCGTGACCTACGCCCAGATGCGCGATCGCTACGGGCTCGGCCCCGACCCCTATTCGCCGCATGACAACATCATGGCCGGCACCGCCTATATCGGCGAGATGTATGCGCGCTACGGCTCGCCGGGTTTTCTCGCGGCCTACAATGCCGGGCCGGGCCGGTTCGAATCCTATCTCTACAACGGCACGCCGCTGCCGAGCGAGACCGTGGGCTATATGGCCGCGATCGGCCCGCGTCTCGGCGACCGGGCTCCATCCGGACCGCTCGCCCGCTACGCCGTCGCCGAGACCTCGTCCGACGAGCTCAATCAGCGGGCGCTCAACGGCACCCTGCAAGTCGCCGCCGCTACCCCCGCGCCGGTCGTGACGCCGGCGCCCGCACCGATGGCCCCGCCCCGCCCGGCGCCCGTTATCCAGCAGGTCGCTTACGTGCCGCCGCCGGACCCCGCGCCGATCAAGCCGGTCCAGGTAGCGCCGCTGCCGGCTCCGGTGCAGATGGCGGCCCTGCCGCCGCCGATGCCGGCTCACATTCAGGCAGCGTCGATCCAAACCGTCTCCTATCAGCCGGCGCCTTCCTACGATCCGGGCGCCATCGGCGATCTCAATCAACAGCTCGCAGCCAAGCGGGCGCGCGGCCCGATCGAATCGCCGCTCGCCGCCTATGCGCCGCAGCCCGCCGCGGCCCGCATCCCGATGCCGGAAGAGAAGCCGCATCTGCTGCTCGCTTCGACCGGCAAGGCGCCGGCCGGCGGCGGCTGGATCGTGCAGGTCGGCGCCTTCGGCAGCCCGATCCAGGCCGAGGCCGCCGCGAACGAGGCCAAGAGCCACGCCCACGGCGCGCTCGACCGCGCCCACCCGGCGGTGGCGACCGTGACCCGTCCGCACGCGGCGACCATGTACCGCGCCCAGCTCACCGGCCTCTCCGCCGACGCCGCGAACGACGCCTGCAGCCGGCTCGGCCGCGAGCATGTCGCCTGCATCGTGGTGGCGCCGCACGGGGAGATTTAAGGGCGGACGGATTCCCTGACGCCGTCCTGATCCGAGCCGGACTCCGCATCGCCGTGTCCACCGTCAAGCGCTGGCTCCGTCGGCCTTGCGATCCATGCCCTGGCCCAACCAGCTTTCCCCTAGCTCCTCGACATCTTCCTCGCATAGGCTCGTGCGCTAGTTGCATGAGGAACCCCGATGGTCGCGCGCATACACACGGTCGCCTTCCAAGGCATCGAGATCCTGCCGATCGAGGTGCAGGTGCAGATGGCCTCGGGCCTTCCCTCCTTCGTCATGGTCGGGCTGCCGGACAAGGCGGTGGGCGAATCGCGCGAGCGGGTGCGGGCGGCGTTGACCTCGCTCGGCCTGTCGCTGCCGCCCAAGCGGATCATCGTCAATCTGGCGCCGGCCGACGTGCTGAAAGAGGGCTCGCACTACGATTTGCCGATCGCGGCCGGGCTGCTGGTGTCGATGGGCGTGCTGCCGGCGGACGAGCTGGAGCAATATGTCTGCCTGGGCGAGCTGGCGCTCGACGGGTCGCTGAGCGCCGTCGCGGGCGCGCTGCCGGCGGCGATGGGGGCGGCGGCGCAGCAGCGCGGGCTCATCTGCCCGGCGGCCTGCGGCGGCGAGGCGGCCTGGGCCGGCGAGATCGAGGTGCTGGCGCCGCCGACATTGCTGGCGCTCATCAATCATTTCAAGGGCAGCCAGGTGCTGACGGCGCCGGTGCCGCTGCTGGCCGAGGGCGGCATGGCGCCGCGCGACCTGCGCGAAGTGAAAGGCCAGGAGACGGCCAAGCGCGCGCTCGAGATCGCAGCGGCCGGCGGCCATCACATGCTGATGGTGGGGCCGCCGGGCTCGGGCAAGTCGATGCTGGCCTCGACCCTGCCGGGGCTGCTGCCGCCGCTCGATCCGGCCGAGGCGCTGGAGGTCAGCATGGTCCATTCCGTGGCAGGCCTGCTCGACGAGGGCAGGCTGATGCGCTACCGGCCATTTCGGGAGCCGCACCATACCGCCTCGGCGCCGGCACTGGTCGGCGGCGGATCGCGGGCGCGGCCGGGCGAGATCTCGCTGGCCCATCTGGGCGTGCTGTTTCTCGACGAGCTGCCGGAATTCCACCGCGCGGCGCTCGAAGCGCTCCGGCAGCCGATCGAGACCGGCCGCGCCGTGGTCGCGCGGGCCAACAGCCATGTGACCTATCCGGCGCGGGTGCAGCTGGTGGCGGCCATGAATCCCTGTCGCTGCGGCTATCTCGACGATGCCGCGCGGGCCTGCGCGCGCGTTCCGCGCTGCGCCCAGGAATATCAGGGCAAGATTTCCGGTCCGCTGCTCGACCGCATCGACATCCATGTCGACGTGCCGGCGATCCGGCCGATCGATCTCAGCCTGCCGCCGCCGGCCGAGGATTCAGCCAAGGTCGCCGGCCGCGTCGCCGCCGCGCGTGCCCGCCAGACGGCGCGCTACGCGGCGCTGCCGCCAGGCCGGCGCATCCGCACCAATGCCGAGGCCGAAGGCGATCTTTTGGACGAAGTCGCCGCACCCGATGCCGACGGCAGACGACTTCTTACCGACGCCTCGGAGCGGTTGCGCTTGTCGGCCCGTGGCTATCATCGGGTATTGCGCGTCGCGCGGACATTGGCCGACCTCGACTCAAGCGAAACCGTAAATCGCCTTCATATCGCGGAAGCGTTGTCCTACCGTCGCGCCGGCTGACCGGCGCTCGGCGGGCCAAGTCCCGATACCTCGGACCTAAAACTTTATAGGCAAAGGCCGATCGGTTCTCGCTCAGCGAGAATGTCTCGTTCGGGCATCGGCGCCGGCCCGCGGTCTTTTCCCAGGGCGCAGACACATTCTTTACGAAAATTCGACGACCCCCGGATGAAATAATCATATGCGTCTTCCATTTTCGAACATATGATCGAATCGTCGAATGGGATGGGCATCGACATCGGTCTTCGCGGGATAGTGGGAGCAGGATCGATCATTGCAATGGAGGGCCGTCATGCAATGGCATGCGGCCCAAAGCGGGAGCAGTAAGATGAGTGGAAAACCCCAGGCGGCAGAACAGATCGATGATATCGCTCGGGCTGTCAATGAAAGCGTTGGCAAGCGCATCAAGATGATCCGCGTGACCAATGGCCATAGCCAGGAGACCTTGGGCAAGGTGCTCGGCCTGACGTTCCAGCAGGTTCAGAAATACGAACGGGGCTCGAACAAGATCTCGGCCGACAAGCTGTGGCGCGTGGCGCAAAGCTATAATGTCGAGCTGGAATATTTTTTCCAGGATATCGATCCGGGCCTGATGCATTCGACCAGCAAGCTCGAGGTCGGCAAGCAGGGACGGGCACCGCACGAGCGGCTGCGTTTGGAAATCGGCCGCGAGGCGCGCCGATTGTCGCCGCGGATCCTGCGGGCCGTGTTGAATGTGATGCGCGCCGCGTCCGGTGCGCCCGATTCCACGCCGGCCGACGCGGATTAATATCTTTCAAGCAAACAAGCATCTTTTCCGTTCACATCGTCCGGATGTGAACGGAATCGCGCTCTGAACGCCTCGTCAGCTCGATGGGTCAGCTTGATGGCGAGGAACTGGGCGCCAATCCCAGACGACTACCCCGGCGGCCGCGCGCCGCCGGGCGCTCCGCCGGCTCCGGCTCCAGCCCCGCTGGAATAGTTTCGCCGGCGACTAGCGCCCGCAATATGCCGATGAGGTGATGTCCCCGGGCGGTCAGGCGCACGATCTTGCGCCGCCGCTCGCGCGGGTCTTCATGGGCTTCGACCAGATCGTGACCGGCCTTGCCGAAGGAATGCCATTTCGACAGTGCTGCGATATTGCGCGAAGCGGAGGATTGGGCGATCCCGAGCTTCTGCGCGAGATCGCCCATCGATAGGCCTTCATTCTGCGCGATCGTCAGGAAGGACAGCGCGTACTGGATCGGCATGTCCGGATCGAACCGCCGAAACTCCTCAAGGACGCGGACCACGGTCTTGATCTCGTCCCCTTCAATAGGCAACGCGCCCATCAGGGAGCGACCGTTTTCGTGCCGTCCAGGCGGACGGCGTGTAGATGAGGTGCCAACGACCGACCCATACCAGGATCTCCTGCCCGTGCCGGTGCCATTCTAGGAACGGCCCTCGTGTTGACCACCGATCACGCTCAACATATAGCTGCGGCCCGCCCCAGATCTTGATCAAGATGTGCATTTTCCGCCCCGTGACTGAATTGAATTCCCGCTTTGGTAATCGAAGCCATCCCGGCCATTCCGGTGTGCAGGGTTTCCCCGACGGCTCGCGGCGAGAGTTCGTAGACGCCGAAGCTTGGATCGAGATGCCGCATGGCATTGATGAACAGCATGGCGTCCTCCAGTCACGTGGGTTGAAGCGGGCGGGACTATGCACTGGTCCGAGGACCAGTGCAAGTCTCAAAATGATGTAGGCAGGGGACGGTTCCGTTTGCGGATGGAATCGGGCGCGAGATGCTCCCCCTCCTCCCACAAATTCAGGTCCTTGCGCAGATGGGGCGTCAGATCTTCCACCCGCGTGAGAACCTGTACCGCCCGGTCCCGCCATGTGCGGATGATCCGCCACATGATGGTGCTCCTTTCGGGTCAGGTCCGATGACGGGATATATCCGATATCGGAAATGATCTGGCAAGGGAATTCCGGTCGGACCAGCCATGCGTTGCCGGCCCCGGCCTGGGTCGGTCACCCCTTAGGCGTCTTATAGCCCGCCGCCACGGCTTCCTTCAGACAGATATAAGTCCCTTCCCGGCCGACCCCGTACCAGGTGTGACCCTTGAAATGGTAATTGCCGGTCGCGCGGTTGTACCAAACGACCTTGTCGTCCGGACAATATTTCTGGGCCGCTTCCTCCGTCGGAAATTCCGCGGCACCGCCGATGGCGGAGATGCTGGGGATAAAGCCGAGGAACACGATGACAACCGCGACGGAGTACGGGCGCATATTTTGTCTCCCGACAGTATATTCCTGACGACCCCTGGGCATCGCCGCCCAATATCGTATCGCGCCGGTCGATTTTACTTAGTGTGAGATAATAAAACGCGGCCGGACTGTCGTCGACTCGAATTCGGGTCGCCCCGAATGCCCGACCCTGAAACTTTCTTTCGGCACCCCTGTCAATCTCAACCGCGCCTTGCGTCCTTCAGGCAGGACAACAAGGAGGGATGTCATGGCGGACAAGCTTCTGAAGGCCGATCATCGCGCGGCGAATGCGGGTGCGATGCGGATGTTGCCGAACCAGAAGGTCGTGGTGCTGATCGACGACAACAACCTCACCATCTGCGCCAACGGCCGGCATCAGCGCGATATCGATTACGGCAAGCTGCTCGAGCCCGTGGGTCCGCGCGAGATCCTGCGGGCGATCCTGTATCGTCCGGCGACGCGGGAGCGGCCGTTTCCGTCCGATCTGCGCGACGCGGTCGGCCAGGAATTCGGGATCGAGGTCAAGACACCGCCCAAGAATGTCGATTGCTGGCTGACGATCGACGCGGTCTCGCTCGCCGCCAAGGCCGATGTGGTGGCGCTGGTCGCCGGCGACGGCGATTACGAGCCGCTGGTGCATTATCTGAAGACGCAGGGCTGCAGGGTCGAGGTGCTGAGCTGGGGCGACAAGATCGCTCAGCGCCTGCGCGAGGCGGCGGATCGGTATGTGCAGCTCGATCGGAGCATCGTGAAACCGTTCAGCACGGTCCCTGTCTGAACCGGGTGGGCCGGGTTCCAAAGCCCGATGCTATCAGGCCGATCCTGGCCTGATAGCTGAATCGGTCTCTGAACGGTGAGTCGAAGCCGGCCTAAAACCTCATCACGAAGGTGCCGTCGCGCACCTCGTAGCCGTCCAGGCGCTTGAGGAAACTCTGGCCGAGAAGACAGACATTCATATCCGTCTGCAGCACGAACGCATCGACATCTTCGAGCGCGAGCTGGCTGATCCGGACATCGCGCAGCGAAACGGGTGCGGCCATGGTCTGGCCGTTCGCCGTGCTGGTCCGCGTCGTGTAGCGCAGGCGGTCGAGCGCGATGCCGGCGGCCTGGGCCGCGCGCGGCGACAGGGCGACAAAAGTGGCGCCGGTATCGATCACGCAGGGAATGGCGACGCCATTCACGAAAACGTCGAGAAAGACATGGCCGGAGCGGTCGGGCGTGAAGCTGACCGAGTTGCCGACCGGGGCCTTGCGTAGAACGGGGGCCGCGGCCGGAAGCTGGGCATGCGAGACGGCAGCCGTGAACTCGACCCGATGATTCCAGAAATAGAGCCAGCCGGCGCAGGCAGCGCCGCACAATACCAGACGTTTTAGTGCCCATCCCAGCATGGGCCCAGTGTCGCCGCCCGGCCTTAACCGCCGGTGAAGATGCCGCTCCTGTTGTGTCGGCTAGCCCGGCTTGCGCGCGGCCTTTTCGGCGAGCCCGCTGATGCCTTCGCGCCGATCGAGCTCGGCCCAGACCTCGTCGGGACGGATACCGGCCGCCGCCCAGCCGACCATCAGGTGGTAGAGCAGGTCGGCGCTCTCGCCGATCAGCGCCTTCTTATCGTCGCGCACCAGCTCGATCACCGCTTCGACCGCCTCTTCGCCCAGCTTCTGCGCGATCTTGGCCCGGCCGCGTTGGAACAGCTTGGCCGTGTAGGATTTGTCGGGATCGCTCCCGCGTGCGGCCTCGATCCGGGCATAGAGCCGGTCGAGCGGCGAGGCGGAGTTGGTATCCTTAGCCATTGTCAGCGCATCCCGATGCCGTGCGCGGCCAAGTGCCGCTTGGCCTCGGCGATCGTATAGGTGCCGAAGTGAAAGATCGAGGCGGCCAGAACCGCCGTTGCATGGCCGTCGCGAATTCCTTCGACCAGATGGTCGAGCGTGCCGACGCCGCCGGAGGCGATCACCGGCACATTGACGGCATCGGCGATGGCGCGGGTGAGGGCGATATCGAAGCCCGACTTGGTGCCGTCGCGATCCATCGAGGTCAGCAGGATCTCGCCGGCGCCGTAATCGACGAGCTGGCGCGCCCAATCGATCGCATCGAGCCCGGTCTCGCGCCTGCCGCCATGGGTAAAGACCCCCCATTTGCCGGGGCCGGTCGATTTGGCGTCGATCGCGACGACGATGCATTGGCTACCGAATTTCTCCGCCGCCTCGCGCACCAGCTCGGGCCGACCGACGGCTGCGGTGTTGATCGAAACCTTGTCGGCGCCGGCCAGCAACAATTGGCGGATATCCTCGGTCTTGCGCACGCCGCCGCCGACGGTGAGCGGCATGAAACATTGCTCGGCGGTGCGCCGGACAACGTCGAAAAGCGTGTCGCGCCCTTCAGCACTCGCCGTGATGTCGAGAAAGCACAGCTCGTCGGCGCCGGCCTGATCATAGATCCGGGCCTGCTCGACCGGGTCGCCCGCATCCTTGAGGCCGACGAAATTGACGCCCTTGACGACGCGCCCATCCTTCACGTCGAGGCAGGGAATGACCCGCATCTTCAGCATCAGGCGCTCCGCAGCAGGGCTAGTGCCGCGGCCGGATCGATCCGGCCATCATAGAGCGCCCGGCCGCAGATGACGCCTTCGATGCCGGTGGAGGCCACCGCCTTCAGCGCTTCGAGATCATGGATCGAGGCGACGCCGCCGGAAGCGATGACCGGCGTGGTTAGCGCGAAGGCGAGGTCGGCGGTCGCCTCGACATTGACGCCGCCCAAGGCGCCGTCGCGGTCGATATCAGTGTAGATGACCGCCGCGGCGCCGGCATCCTCGAAGCGCAGCGCCAGTTCCAGCGCCCGGATCTTGGATTGCTGCGCCCAGCCTTCGACCGCGACCATGCCGCCCCGCGCGTCGATGCCGACGGCGACCTGGCCGGGAAAGCGCGCGCAGGCGGTCTTGACGAGCTCGGGATTGCTGACCGCGATCGTGCCGAGGATGACCCGGCGGACGCCGCGCCCGAGCCAATATTCCACCGTCGCCAGGTCGCGGATGCCGCCGCCGAGCTGCAGCGGGATCCGGACCGCATCGATGATCGCCTCGACCGCCTCGCCATTGACCGGACGCCCGGCGAAGGCGCCGTTGAGATCGACCAGATGCAGCCAGGCAAAGCCTTCATCCTGGAAGCGCTTCGCCTGCTCGGCCGGCGCCGTCGAAAAGACGGTCGCCGCCTCCATGTCGCCGCGCAACAGGCGCACGCAATGGCCATCCTTGAGATCGATCGCGGGGTAGAGAATCACGATTGGCCACCCATGCCCGGCCTTGCCTCCAGCGACGGGTCGATGAACTTACAATAATAGAACCCGCGAATCAGCTTTCCATCCACCCTGGCATAGTGCGGATGGACGCCCCAACGCATATAGCCCAGCGTCTCATAGAGCTGGATCGCGGCCGTCTGGGTTTCGCGGATATCGAGGTTGATCATCTGCACCCCGCTCGCCAACGCCGCTTCCTCGACCGCCATGGTCACCATCTTGGCGAGGCCGTGGCCGCGCGCCCAGGGTGCGACGAAGCTCGACATCAGCGTCGCCGAGAAGGCCTGCGCCTCGTTGTTGCGGGCCGACTTCACCAGTTGGGCCGAGGCCGCGATCGTGCCGTCGAGCCGGCCGATGAAGAGCTGTCGCTCCGGCACCATCAGCACGCCCTTCCAAAAGGATTCGAACACATGACGCGGCGGCGGCTTGACCCAGCCGAAGCCGCCGCCAGCCTCGATCGCGGCGTCGGCGGCGTCGCACAGATCTTCGAGATCGGTTCCGGCAAAGGCGGTCAGCCGATCGACCGAGGTGACGGGCTTGTCGCTCATGGCCGCCAGCGCAGGAAATCGGCGATCAGGCGCAACCCGGTTTCCTGGCTCTTCTCCGGATGGAATTGGGTGCCGACGATGTTGTCCCGCCCGATCGCGGCCACGACCGGGCCGCCATACTCGACCGTTGCCAGCACGTCGCCGGGATCGGTGCAGGCGAAGCGGTAGCTATGGACGAAATAGCCGTGATCGCCGTTCTGGATGCCGACCAGCACCGGGTGCGGACGGCGAATCAGGAGATCGTTCCAGCCCATATGCGGCACGCGCAGCCCGGGACCTTCGATGCGGACTACATCGCCCTTGATCCAGCCGAGGCCGGCGCTGACCTCGTGCTCCAGCCCGCGCTCCGCCAGAAGCTGCATGCCCACGCAGATGCCGAGAAAGGGCACGCCTTCCTGCCGCACGCGCGTCTCCAGCGCCTCGACCAGGCCGGGCACCGCATCGAGACCGCGGCGGCAATCGGCGAAGGCGCCGACGCCGGGCAGCACGATCCGATCGGCCCGGCGCACCTCGTCGGCGTCGCCGGTGACCTCGACCGCGACATCGGCCCCGGTCTCCAGCGCCGCGCGCTCGAACGCTTTCGCGGCCGAGCGCAGATTGCCCGAGCCGTAATCGATGATGACGCAGCGCTCCATCAGGCCAGCGAACCTCCGAGCGTGCCCTTGGTCGACGGCACCGCATCGGCCTTGCGCGGATCGATGGCGATGGCCTGGCGCAGCGCGCGGGCCAGCCCCTTGAAACAGGATTCGACGATGTGGTGGTTATTATCGCCGTAGAGATTCTCGATATGGAGCGTCATGCCGGCCGCCTGCGACAGCGCTTGGAAGAATTCCTTGAACAGCTCCGTATCCATCTCGCCCAGCTTGGGCCGGGAAAACGCGACCTTCCAGATCAGGTAGGGCCGGTTGGAGAGATCGAGCGCCACCCGCGTCAGCGCCTCGTCCATCGGGATATAGGCGTGGCCGTAACGTTCGATGCCTTTGCGCTCGCCCAGCGCCTGGTTGAGCGCCGTGCCGATGACGATGCCGCAATCCTCGGTCGTGTGGTGGAAATCGATATGCAGGTCGCCCTGCGCCTCGAGCTCGATATCGATCAGGCTGTGGCGCGACAGCTGCTCGATCATGTGATCGAGGAAGCCGATGCCGGTGGCCACGCGATATTGCCCGGTCCCGTCGAGATCGAGCTTTGCCTTGATCCGCGTTTCCTGGGTGTTGCGCTCGACGCTGCCCTGACGCACGCGCGCTCTCCTGTGGTTCCGAGGGATTGGTGCGGTTCTAGCAAGAACGGCGGCGCACCGGAAGCCTCCTGCCCATGAGCATGGGTTTCGGCAGCCCAGACTTGACGCGGCAGGCCCGCTGCCCACATGCCACCAGTACCTCCCCGTTCCTTCGAAGAGCAGCATGTCAGACAGCAACGCCATTACCTGGCACGGCACGACCATCCTATGCGTGCGCAAGGGCGACCAGGTCGTCCTCGCCGGCGACGGCCAGGTCTCGATGGGCCCGACCATCGTCAAATCCAATGCCCGCAAGGTCCGCCGCCTGGGCGACGGTTCGGTCATCGCGGGTTTCGCCGGTGCCACCGCCGACGCGATCACCCTGTTCGAACGGCTGGAAGCGAAGCTCGAGCAGCATGCGGGCCAGCTCACCAGGGCCTGCGTCGAGCTCGCCAAGGATTGGCGCACCGACCGCTATCTGCGCCGGCTCGAAGCCATGATGGCGGTGGCCGACCGTTCCGCCTCGCTCATCCTCTCGGGCAACGGCGACGTGCTGGAGCCGGAGGACGGCATCATCGGCATCGGCTCCGGCGGCACCTACGCGCTGTCCGCCGCCCGCGCGCTCATCGATATCGACGGGCTCGACGCCGAGGCGGTCGTGCGCCGGTCGATGGCCGTCGCCGCCAGCATCTGCGTCTACACCAACGAGAAAATCATCGTCGAAAGCCTGGGTCCGCTATGAGTGCCGCCTTCAGCCCGCGTGAGATCGTTTCCGAGCTCGATCGTTTCATCATCGGCCAGAACGACGCCAAGCGCGCCGTCGCCATCGCGCTCCGCAACCGCTGGCGCCGCCAGCAGTTGCCTGAAGCGCTGCGCGAGGAGGTTCAGCCCAAGAACATTCTGATGATCGGTCCGACCGGCGTCGGCAAGACCGAGATCGCGCGCCGCGTGGCGAAGCTCGCCCAGGCGCCTTTCATCAAGGTCGAGGCGACGAAATTCACCGAGGTGGGCTATGTCGGCCGCGATGTCGAGCAGATCATCCGCGACCTGATCGAGGTGGCGCTGACCCAGACGCGCGAGCGCCTGCGCAAGGAGGTCGCGGCGAAGGCCGATGCGCTCGCCGAGGAGCGGGTGCTCGACGCGCTGGTCGGCACCAGCGCCACGGCCGACACGCGCTCGAAATTCCGCAAGATGCTGCGCGAAGGTCAGCTCGACGATCGCGAGATCGAGCTGCAGATGGCCGATACCGGCGCCGGCCAGATGCCGACCTTCGAGGTGCCGGGCATGCCGGGCGCGCAGATGGGCATGGTCAATCTGGGCGAGATCCTGGGCAAGACCTTCGGCGCCGGCCGAACCAAGACACGCCGCATGACCGTGGCGGAAAGCCACGAGGCGCTCATCGCAGAGGAGAGCGACAAGCTGCTCGACAATGAGACGGTGACGCGCGAGGCGATCGTCTCGGCCGAGCAGAACGGCATCGTCTTCATCGACGAGATCGACAAGATCTGCGCGCGGTCGGAGCGATCGGGCGCCGATGTCAGCCGCGAAGGCGTGCAGCGCGACCTGCTGCCGCTGATCGAAGGCACGGTGGTCGCGACCAAATACGGCTCGGTCAAGACCGACCACATCCTGTTCATCGCCTCGGGCGCCTTCCATCTGGCGAAGCCCGCGGATCTCCTGCCCGAGCTGCAGGGCCGCCTGCCGATCCGGGTCGAGCTCAAGGCCCTGACCAAGGATGATTTCAAGCGCATCCTGACCGAGACCGAGGCGAGCCTGATCAAGCAATATGTGGCGCTGCTCGAAACCGAGGGCGTCACGCTCGATTTCCAGCCGGAAAGCATCGACGAGATCGCCTCGCTCGCGGTCGAGATCAATGTCTCGGTCGAGAATATCGGCGCGCGGCGGCTTCATACCGTGCTCGAAAGGCTGTTGGAGCAGATCAGCTTCGGCGCATCGGACATGTCGTCGGGCTCGGTCGTGACCATCGACCGTGCCTATGTCCAATCCCAGGTCTCGGCGCTGGCCCGCAACAGCGACTTGTCGAAGTTCATTCTCTGAACGGAGCGTGACGGTTGGCCAACCGCCGGCGAACCGTCACGATATCCCGATTGTCGCGACACGAGGTTCCGTGCTAGCCCACCGGCTCCACGCCATCCGGAGCCAAGATCCATGTCCGAAGTTGCCGCCAACGGCCAAGACGGCGCTGCCCAGCAAGCACCCGCGCTGATCGTCAACGCGCAATATCTGCGCGATCTCAGCTTCGAGAATCCGCGGGCGCCCGACAGCCTCCTGTCTCAGAGCGGTCCGCCGGAAGTCACGATCGAGATCGATGTCAAGGCGCGGCAGCTCAATCAGGAGCTGTTCGAGGTCGTGCTGAACATCCAGATCGAGGCGCGGAGCAACAACGAGGTCGCCTTCCTGGTCGAGCTCGATTACGGCGGCGTCGTCACCGTCCGCAACGCCCCGGCCGAGATGCAGGCGGCTCTGGTGCTGATCGAGACGCCGCGGCTGCTCTTCCCCTTCGCCCGCGCGATCATCGCTGATGCCACGCGCGACGGCGGCTTTCCGCCGCTGCTGGTCAACCCGATCGATTTCGCCGATCTGCAGCGCCGCAAGATGCAGCGCGCCGCCGAGGCCGGCACGCCGCCGAACCCGCCGGCCGACGCTTAACGGGGTTCGGATAGAGACGGATTCACGGAACGGGTGGCCCCATTCCGATCCGGCTCTGGGCTCAGCTCTTCAGCCAGAGCGGGTCCTTCATCGCCTGAAGCATCGCCTGATGCGCCGCGAGCTCTTCCTCGCTCGCGGCGTGGGGCCGGGGCGGACGGGCGATCCGCTGGGTCGCGACCGCGGCTGCCATGGCGATCTGGCTGGCGCCGGCCGCCAACCCCAGATCCGGCTGCTGTCCGCCCATCAGCTCCAGATAGACCTTGGCGAGCAGCCGGGTATCGATCAGTGCGCCGTGCTTGGCACGACCGGAGAGATCGATGCCGAAGCGCCGGCACAGCGCGTCGAGACTGGCCGAGGCGCCGGGATATTTACGGCGCGCCATCTGCACGGTATCGACGATCGCGCAGCCGAGGCGCGGCCGGTTGCAGCGCTGCAGCTCGGCCTGCAGGAAACGCACGTCGAACTCTGCATTATGGGCGATGAGCTTGGCATCGCCCATGAAGTTCACGAATTTTTCGGCCTGATCGTCGAACAGCGGATGGCCGCGCAGGAACTCCTCGGTCAGGCCATGGACCGCCATCGCCTCCGCCGGCATGTCGCGTTCGGGATTGCAGTAGAAATGCAGCTCCTCGCCCGTTGGCAGCAGATTGAACAGCTCGACGCAGGCAACCTCGACCACGCGGTGGCCGTCAGCCGGATCGAGGCCGGTGGTTTCCGTATCGAGGACGATTTCGCGCATGCCGATAAGCCGATCCAGTGCCGTGTCTTGCTTCCACCAGTTTGACGAAGCGGCGCAGCATTATCAAGCTGTGGCGCTTGCCAAGACCGGTTTCAACTACATATGGCGTGAGTGATCGCTTAAGTCGATCCGGCATCTGCTTGCCCAGAATGGCGCGGAATTTCGCCTCGGTCATGCCCGGCCGCGCCATGACCCGCTGCCTTTGCAGGAAGGCGGGTGCCGAGACGACCAGCACCGCGTCGCAATGTCGATCGCCGCCGGTCTCGTAGAGCAGGGGCACGTCCTGGATCACGGTCCTGACCCGCCGCCGGGCGCAGGCGGCAAGGAAGCGGGCATTGGCCGCGCGCACCTTGGGATGGAGGATTCGTTCGAGCCGTTTCAGCGCCGGCGGATCGGCGAAGACATGGCGGCCCAGCTTCTGGCGATCGATACCGCGCTCCCAGCTCCCGACGCCGGGAAAGGCCGAGAGCACTTCGCGCACAGCCGCCCCGCCCGGTCCGAGCAGGCGATGCACGACCGCATCGGCATCGTGCAGCGGCAGCCCCATCCGCCGGAGCATGGTCGCGGCCGTCGACTTACCCATGCCGATCGAGCCGGTGAGGCCGAGGACGATCATGCGAAGGTCGCCAGCACCGCCATCCGCAAAGCGGCATCCACTGTGGGCATGGTTCCGAAGAAGCCGGCGAAGGCGGGGGCCGCTTGATGGAGCAGCATGCCGAGACCGTCGAGGGTGGGATTGCCGCGCCGCCGAGCCTCCGCCAGCAACGAAGTTTCAAGCGGGACATAGACGATGTCGGTCACGATCGCGTCGCCCGGCAGCATCGCCAGGTCGAGCTCGAGCGGCGGCTGGCCGGTCATGCCCAGGCTGGTCGTGTTGATCAGGAGATGGCAATCGGCAAGCGCCCTGCCGCGCTCGGCCCAAGGCCAAGGCTTGATCGCCGACCCCGGCGCCGCCAGCTCCGCCGCCTTCGCGTCGGTGCGGTTAGCGATGCGGACCTCGGTCTCGCCGGCTTCGATCAGGGCCGCTGCGATCGCCCGGGCGGCCCCGCCGGCGCCCAGCAGTGCCACGGCGCCGCGGCCGGGCTGCCAACCGGTCCCTTCGCGCAAATTCCGGATGAAGCCATAGCCATCGGTCGAGCGGCCTTCGAGCGAGCCGTCGGGACGGACCAGCACCGTATTGATCGAGCCGAGCCGGGCAGCCGCCGGATCGAGATGATCGACCAGCCGGGCCCCAGCCTCCTTGTGCGGCACGGTCAGATTGACGCCGGCGAAGCCGAGCACGGGCAGCGCCCGCAGCGCTTGTTCCAGATCGGCCGGCCGCACCGGCAGCGGCACGTAGGCGCCGGCGATGCCGTGGCGGGCGAGCCAATGCCCATGCAGAACCGGCGAGCGGGAATGGCCGACCGGCCAGCCCATGACGCCGGCAAGGCGAAACGCGCTCATCGTCCGATCACGCCCCGGCCGCGCAGGAAGCCGAGCAAGGGCAGCAGCGGCAAGCCGAGCACCGTGAAGAAATCACCCTCGACCCGGTCGAAAAGCTGCGCGCCCAGCCCTTCGAGCTGATAGGCGCCGACCGAGCCCATCACCGCATCGCCCGCCCGATCGAGATAATCCTCGATGAAGCCCTCCGACAGGTCGCGCATTCGCAGGGTCGCTTCATCCACGATATGCCAGATCCGCTGGCCGTCACGGAGCACGGTACAGCCGCTGACCAGGCGATGGCTTCGGCCGCGCAATCGTTGTAGCTGGGCACGTGCCTCGGCGCGGCCGGCCGGTTTCTCGAACCAGATACCCTCGCATTCCAGGATCTGATCGGCGCCGATGACTAAACTGCCGGGCCGGCGTGACGAAACCCGCATCGCCTTGAGTTCCGCGAGCGCGATAGCGCAATCCTCGACGGGGGCACCCTCGGCCGCGAAGCCTTCACGGATCTCGGCCTCGTCGACCGGCATGGTCTCGACCGTGACGGCGATGCCGGCCCGCTCCAGCAGAGCCCGACGGATAGGGCTGCCCGACGCCAGGATAAGCATGTCAGGCACGATCTAGGCCTCGGCGCCTTGCCGCTTCGCCAGGAGCTTGAGGATGGCGGCGGCGGTTTCCTCGATCGAGCGGCGGGTCACGTCGATCACCGGCCATTTATGCTCATGATAGAGCCGCCGCGCCGCCGTCAGCTCCGCCTTGACCGCCTCGAGATCGACATAGTCGGTCGCTGTCGGCGGCCCGGCCTGAATCGTATTCATGCGGTTGCGCCGGATCGCGATCAGCCGCTCCGGATCATTGGTGAGGCCGACGATTAGCGGCTTCGTCGCCTGGAACAGCTCCGGCGGCACCGGCACGCCGGGCACGAGCGGCACGTTCGCCGCCTTCAGGCCGCGATTGGCGAGATAGATGCAGGTGGGCGTCTTTGAAGTGCGCGAGACACCGGCCAGGATGACATCGGCCTCGTTCAATCCCCAGGGCGCCTGGCCGTCATCATGGGTCATGGCGAAGGTCATGGCGTCGATGCGCTGGAAATATTCGTGGTTGAGCGTGTGCTGCTGGCCCGGCAGGTTGCGTGCCGACCGGCCGAGATAGGCGCCGAGCGCACCGATCGCCGGATCGAGCACCGGGATGGCGGGAACATTGAGTCGGCGGCAGCATTCCTGCAATGGCTGGCGCAGCACCTCATTGACCAGCGTGTACAGCACCACCCCGGGATTGGCATCGACGCCGGCAATCACCCGCTCGATCTGGGTGCGCGTGCGCACCATCGACCAGATATGCTCGATCGCCTCGGCCCCCTCGAACTGCGCAAGGCACGCACGGGCAAGGGAATGAACCGTCTCGCCGGTCGCGTCCGACACGAGATGCAGGTGAAACCGCGATTCCGTCACGAAACTATCCCATCTCTGTGGAAAAGCTTGGCGATAGCGGGGATAAGTCCCCCTTTTGTCCCGCCGGCCGGAACCGCCCCCGCTCCCCGCCGTTCATACCCGCTTCCTTCCCCCGGGGGAAAAGAATCGCGGACGGAGCGGAAAACGGGGATGACCGGCTTGACCGCCGGACTTATCCACCCAATTCCCGTTCACATGTTTCATCATCGACTCGCCACCCCGCCTCGATCATCTACCGATGACACGGATTCTTCCACAGGATAGCGTGGCCCGTCGGCGATGCGATGCTATCCTGTGGAGCGTTCCGGGCCGAGCGGTAATCCCCATAATCCACAGGCATCTACTACAACTACATCCTTTACCTAATTTCCTTCTTTAGGATGAGAGTCCATCTCGTGCGCATTCCCGGTTCACCCAACCCATGAGTCATACCGATAAGCTGCTCCTCCGCGCACTGCGCGGCATGCCGGTCGAACGGCATCCGTTCTGGCTGATGCGGCAGGCCGGACGGCATCTGCCCGAGTACCGGGCCATCCGCGCCCAGGCCGGAAGCTTCCTGTCGCTATGCATGAATCCCGACCTTGCCGCACGCGTGACGCTGCAGCCGGTCGAGCGCTACGGGATGGATGCGGCAATCCTGTTCTCGGACATCCTCGTCATCCCGCTCGGCCTCGGACAGGAAGTGGGCTTTCAGGAGGGTGAAGGCCCCAAGCTCGATCCCATCCATGACCGAGCCGGTCTCGCTCGGCTGAGCGGTTCACTCGATCTCGGACGGCTTGAACCGATCTATCAGACCATCCGCCAGGTGAAGGCGGAGCTTGCGCCCGAAACGACGCTGATCGGTTTCGCCGGCGCGCCCTGGACGCTTGCGACATATATGGTCGAGGGCGGCTCCAGCCGGGATTTCGCCCGGACCAAGCGATGGGCCGCTGAGGATACCGAAGGCTTCCAGCTGCTCATCGACCTGTTGACCGATGCCACGATCGAGCATCTCGACGCACAGATTCGGGCCGGCGTCGAAGCGATCCAGCTCTTCGACAGCTGGGCGAGCGCGCTCGAGGGCGATGCGTTCCGGCGCTGGGCGCTCGGCCCGGCCAAGCGTATCGCCACCGCGATCAAGGCTGCCCATCCCACCGTGCCGTTGATCGGCTTCCCCAAAGGGATCGGCACGCGATATCTCGATTATGCCCAAGAGACCGGCGTCGATGCGCTGGCGATCGATCACACGCTACCGCTGGGTTTCGCCCGGGACCGACTGCAGCCGATCGCAGCGATCCAGGGGAATCTCGATCCGGAGATCCTGCTCGCAGGCGGTCCGCTGATGGACGAGAAGATCCACGAGATCCTGGCTGCGTTCGGGCGCGGGCGCTTCGTCTTCAATCTCGGCCATGGCGTGCTGCCGGCAACGCCGATCGCCCATGTCGAGCGTGTCGCCCACATTCTGAAGACGACCAGGGCGGCGAGCCAGGGCACAGTAATCGGATGAGGACTGCGATCATCCTGTTCAACCTCGGCGGGCCGGACAATCTCGACGCGGTTCAGCCATTCCTGTTCAACCTCTTCTATGACCCGGCCATCATTGCCCTGCCGAAGCCGCTGCGCTGGCTCGTCGCCCGATTGATCTCCGGACGGCGTGCGCCGGTGGCGCGTGATATTTATCAGCATATGGGCGGCGGTTCGCCGATCCTGCCCAACACCGAGGTCCAGGCAGCGGCGCTCGAAGCGGCGCTCGGGCCGGACTTCAAATGCTTCATCGTGATGCGCTACTGGCAGCCGCGCGCGGACGACCAGGTGCTGGCGGTGCGCGACTGGTCCCCTGATCGCATCGTGCTGTTGCCGCTCTATCCGCAATTCTCCAGCACCACCTCGGCCTCCTCGGTCAAGGAATGGGCTGAGGCGGCCCAGCGCGTCGGCCTGTCGCAACCGGTCTCGACGCTGTGCTGCTATCCGCGCCAGCCCGGCTTCGTCGCGGCGGTGGCGGAGCGGGTGCGGGCCGGCCTGGCGCAATTGCCGCCCGGCCTACCGGCGCCGCGGGTGCTGTTCTCCGCTCACGGCTTGCCCAAGGTGACGGTGGAGCGGGGTGACCCCTATCAGTGGCAGGTCGAGCGCAGCGTCGCCGCCATCGTCGAGGCGCTGGGCATGCCGGCGCTCGATTACACCCTGTGCTATCAGAGCCGGGTCGGCCCGATGAAATGGCTGGGCCCGTCGACCGACGACGAGGTCCGGCGTGCTGGCAGGGATCGCGTGCCGCTGGTGATCGCACCCGTCGCCTTCGTCTCCGAACATTCGGAAACGCTGGTCGAGCTCGACATCGAATACCGCCACTTGGCTGAAGCGGAAGGTGTTCCGGCCTATATCCGGGTGC
Organism: Aliidongia sp.; assembly: GCA_035539155.1. GTDB lineage: Bacteria > Pseudomonadota > Alphaproteobacteria > ATCC43930 > CGMCC-115725 > JAXDMU01. Next base: position 153,122 of record DATLIZ010000025.1, read on the forward strand.
CGACGGTCGATGCCGATCCGGCCTTCATAGCGGGGCTGGCAACCGAGATCCGGCGCATGGTCGACTCAGGCGTTTCCCTCTGCTCCGCCGAAAGCGATCGGATCTGCCCCAAGCCCTTCGGCCTCTGCGCCTTCGAGAGGATCGCATGAGTTTCCTGGCTGTCGCGTATCCCTGGATCAAGGTGCTGCATATCGTCAGCGTGATCGCTTGGATGGCGGGGTTGCTCTATCTGCCGCGCCTGTTCGTCTATCATGCCGACGCGCCGGTGGGGTCGCCCAGCTCGGAGACCTTCAAGGTGATGGAGCGGAGACTGGCACGCGGGATCATGCTGCCGGCGATGCTCTCGACCTTGCTGTTCGGGCTGATCCTGGCTGGCATACCCGGTATCGTCGATTGGAAGATGGGTTGGATCCACGGCAAGCTCGCGCTGGTCGTTCTGCTGCTCGTCTTTCAGCACCTTTTGTCGCGTTGGCGTCGCGGCTTCGAGCAGGATCGTAACCTTCACTCGGCGAGATTCTATCGAATGGTGAACGAGCTGCCGGCGGTCGCCATGCTGCTGATCGTCATCCTCGTGGTGGTGAAGCCATTTTGATCGCACGGGCTCGCTGCGAACGAGTCGCCAGCGTGACGCTATCGTGATATAAACCTGTTTGACTTGTGGCGAGACCTCGCCTAAAGAACCATATGCGCCGAAGTGACGGCGTTCCTTCCCGAGAATTGCACGCGTGTCCGGGTGTATCCCGGCGGGTTAACCCTGCCCACCCCTTCGAGAGCGCGTGAACCGGGTCCTTCCTTTCTGTTCCTCTCCCAGCGCGACCTCATCCATGAATCTCCAAGAATTGAAGCGAAAGACCCCGGCAGAGCTTCTGGCTTACGCCGAGGAACTACAGATCGAGAACGCGTCGTCGCTGCGCAAGCAGGACATGATGTTCGCGATCCTGAAGCAGCTCGCCGAAAACGACATGCCGATCTTCGGCGACGGCGTGCTGGAGATTCTGCAGGACGGATTCGGCTTCCTGCGCTCGCCCGAAGCCAATTATCTGCCGGGTCCGGACGACATCTATGTCAGCCCGAGCCAGGTCAGGCGCTTCAGCCTGCGCACCGGCGACACGGTCGAAGGCCAGATCCGCGCGCCCAAGGACGGCGAGCGCTATTTCGCGCTGCTGAAGCTCAACTCGATCAATTTCGAGGAGCCGGAGCGGATCCGTCACCGGATCAATTTCGACAATCTGACGCCGCTCTATCCGGAAGAGAAGCTCAAGCTCGAGCTCAATGACCCGACCCGCAAGGATCTGACCACCCGGGTCATCGACCTCATCGCCCCGCTCGGCAAGGGACAGCGCGCGATCATCGTGGCGCCGCCGCGCACCGGTAAGACCGTGATGCTGCAGAACATCGCGCACGCGATCTCGGCCAACCATCCGGAAGTCTATCTCATCGTCCTGCTGATCGACGAGCGGCCGGAGGAAGTCACCGACATGGCCCGCTCGGTCAAGGGTGAGGTGGTGAGCTCGACCTTCGACGAGCCGGCCTCGCGCCATGTCTCGGTCGCCGAGATGGTGATCGAGAAGGCGAAGCGTCTCGTCGAGCATAAGCGCGACGTGGTGATCCTGCTGGACTCGGTCACGCGCCTGGCGCGCGCCTACAACACCGTGGTGCCGAGCTCCGGCAAGGTGCTGACCGGCGGCGTCGACGCCAATGCGCTGCAGCGGCCGAAGCGCTTCTTCGGCGCCGCCCGCAATATCGAGGAAGGCGGGTCGCTCACCATCATCGCGACGGCGCTCATCGATACCGGCTCCCGCATGGACGAAGTGATCTTCGAAGAGTTCAAGGGCACCGGCAATTCGGAAATCGTGCTCGACCGCAAGGTCGCCGACAAGCGCACCTTCCCGGCGCTCGACATCACCAAGTCGGGCACCCGCAAGGAAGAGCTGCTGGTCGAGAAGGGCACGCTGTCCAAGATGTGGGTGCTGCGCCGCGTGCTCATGCCGATGGGTGTCGTCGACGGCATGGAATTCCTGATCGAGAAGCTCAAGCAGTCGAAGAGCAACGCCGAATTCTTTGACGCCATGAATACCTGATCGATCGGCACTTGGTCGGGGTTGACCCGATCAGGTGCCGACCGCCGGCGTCTTGCGCTGGCGGAACGTATCGATGAGGATGAGCCCGACGCCGATATTGAGTGCCGCGTCGGCCAGGTTGAAGATCGCGAAGGACCAGCTTCCGGCGTAGAGCTGGATGAAATCGGTGATCTCGCCTCGCAGCACCCGGTCGATGAGGTTGCCTGCCGCACCCCCGATCACCATGGCGATGCCGGCAAGAAGCAGCGACCGCTCTTTCGGCACGCCCCGCATCCAGCGTACCAGCAGCACCAGCACGATGAGGGTGAAGATCGACAGCGGCCAGCGCTGCACGGCACCCGGCAACTGCAGGAAGCTGAACGAGATACCGGGATTATAGGTCAGCAGCAGATTGAAGGACGGCACCACCGGCACCGGCTGGAAAGGCGCGATCGTGCCCTCGAGCAGGCGTTTGGACGCCTGATCGAGAAGCACGACGAGCAGCGATAAGCGGAGCCAAGGCAGGCCGAACCGGAACATCGATGATCGATCAGACGGTGAGGACCGTCGATCCGGTCGTCTTGCGCGCCTCGAGATCGCGATGCGCCTGGGCTGCGTCACGGAGCGGGTAGGTCTGGTTGACCGAGATCTTGACGTTGCCGGAGGCGACGACATCGAAGAGATCGTTCGCCGTTGCCGCCAGATCTTCCCGCGTGGCGATGAAGGATTGCAGCGTCGGCCGGGTCACGACCAGCGATCCCTTCTGTCCGAGGATGCCGAGATCGATCGGCCCGACCGGCCCGGAGGATTGGCCGAAGGTCACCATCAGCCCGCGCGGGCGCAGGCAATCGAGCGACTTCATGAAAGTGTCTCGGCCGATCGAATCATAGACGACCGGCAGCTTCTTGCCGCCCGTGATCTGCAGCACGCGGGCTTGGAAATCCTCGGTCGTGTAGTTGATCGTGTGATGGCAGCCATTGGCCTTGGCCAGGGCCGCCTTCTCGTCGTTCGAAACGGTGCCGATCACGGTGGCACCCAGCGACGACGCCCATTGGCACAAGATGAGGCCGACACCGCCGGCGGCGGCATGGATCAGGATAGTGTCACCCGACTTGACCGGGAACACGCTGCGGATGAGGTACTGCACGGTCATGCCCTGCAGCATCATCGCGGCCGCGGTCTGGTCCGAGATCGCGTCGGGCAGCTTCACCACCCGGTCCGCCGCGATCAGGCGGGCCTCGGAATAGCCGCCGATCGAGCCGGCATAGGCGACGCGGTCGCCGACCGCGAGCGAGGTCACGTCCGGTCCGATGGCCTCGACCACGCCGGCGCCTTCCATGCCGGGTACGAAGGGCAGCGGCATCGGATAAAGGCCGGTGCGATGATAGACATCGATGAAGTTGAGCCCGACGGCGGTGTGCTTGAGCCGGATCTGGCCCGGCCCGGGCTCGCCGACCTCGATCTCCTGCCATTCGAGCACTTCAGGCCCGCCCGGCTTATGAACGAGAATTGCGTGGGTCATCAGGGCTCTCCCTTAGGCGAGATGCTGTTTGAAGAAGGCGGCGGTCCGCCCGTTCGCGAGATCGGCCGAGGCCTTGTCGTAATGCTGGCCGCCGACGCGCGCGAAGGCGTGATCGTCATTCGGGTAGTCATGAAGAGTGACGAGCGGATTGCCGTCAAGGGCGGCATGCACGGCCTTTTGCACCGGCGGCGGGCCATATTCGTCCTTGCCGGCGATATGGAGCATCAGCGGCTTGTGGATCTTGCTTGCCTCGCCGACCATTCCGTCGAGCCCGACGCCGTAATAGCCGACTGCTGCATCCGCATCCGTCCGTGTAACGGTGAGAAAGGCGAGCTTGCCGCCCAGGCAGTAGCCGACAGTGCCGACCTTGCCGCTGGCGCCGGGCAGCTTGCGGGCGGCGGCGATGGTCCGGGCAATGTCGTCGACACCCTTATCGACGTTGAAGGCCTGGAACAGTTCGAAAGCGCGCTTCCATTCCGCTTCGGTCTTGTCGGTGATGTCGATGCCGGGCTCGATCCTCCAGAATAGATCCGGGCAGACGGCGATATAGCCTTGCGCGGCGAAGGAATCGGCCAGGTCGCGCATGACCTTGTTGACGCCGAATATCTCCTGGATGACGACGAGCGCCGGACCGCTGCCGCTCTTGGGCGTGGCGATATAAGCGTTCATCGGACCATCGGCCGTGTCGATCTTGATCGTCATGATATCCTCGGAAACTAAGGGTCAGTAATGGCGAAGGGCTTCGTCCAACGCCGTGGGATCGGTGATCGGGAGCGAGCAGACGCGGCCGGCACAGATATAGGCGGTGGCTCGACCGTCGATCTGTCCCTTGCCCGCGGCGGGATGTCCCGGCGGGAGAGAGGCGTCCGGACTCACGACCTGGATCACCAGATTTGGTTGGGAGCGGCGCTGTGCCGCTGAGAGGAACGCCTGCACGGTCTCGTCCTCTCGGGCGCCGACCACGACCAGCTGCAGGAGCTGGCCGAGGAAATCGATGCCGTTGAGATATGTGGCGAGCGGGAAGAAATTGCGCTCGAGCTCGCCCGAGAACGCGGCGACGAGCGCATCCGCCTTGTCGCGGTAGGACTCCTCGCCGGTCAGGATATAGAGCCGGGCGAGCACCTGGATCATCGTGCCGTTGCCGGCGGGCACGGCGCTGTCATTGGCGGTTTTGGTGCGGACGATCAGGCTTTCCGTGTCATCCGCCGTGAAGAAATAGCCGCCGGCCGGATCGGCGAAATGCTGGTCGAGTGCCGCCGCCCAGGCACGGGCCTGGTCGAGATAGGCGCCGTCACCCGTCGCCTCGTGCAGCAGCAAGGCGGCCCGGCTCATATCGGCATAGTCGTCGAGCGTGCCGGGATGGGTGCGCCCCTCGCGCCAGGAGTGGACGAGCCGGTCGCCGCTCATCATCGTGGTCGTGACGAAGCGGTAAGCGTCCTTGGCGGCATCGAGCCAGGCGGGCCGGTCGAGCGCATCGGCGGCCCGGACCAGTGCCGAGATCATCAGCCCGTTCCAATCGGCCAGCACCTTGTCGTCGCGGCCGGGGCGGACACGCGGCGCGCGCGCCTCGAACAGGATGGAGCGGGAACGCGCCAGAGCCGCTTCGGTGGCATCGTCGCCGATCGTCAGGTGAGCCGAGCGGTTGAGGATGGTCTTGCCTTCCCAATTGCCTTCGGTGGTCACGTCGTAGCGGGACTTGAACAGGCCGGCATCGGCGCCGAGCAGCCGGTCGATCTCGGCCTCGGTCCAGACATAGAATTTGCCTTCCTCATGTTCGCTGTCGGCGTCGAGGGTGGATGCGAAGCCGCCGGCCGGCGCCATCATCTCGCGCAGCAGCCAGCCGATGGTTTCCTCGATGCGCTGGCCATAGAGCGGTGACGCCGTCTCCTGCCAGGCCCAGGCCAGCAGCTCGACAAGCTGCGCATTGTCGTAGAGCATCTTCTCGAAATGCGGCACCAGCCAACGTTCATCAACGGAGTAGCGGGCGAAGCCGCCACCGAGATGATCGTAGATGCCACCCTGCGACATTTGAATAAGCGTGTTTAGTACCGCCTCGCGCATCGCCTCGTTGTCGGTGCGCCGGTAACCGCGCCAGAGCAGTTCGAGGATCGAACAGTTCGGGAATTTCGGCGCGCCGCCGATGCCGCCATGCCGCGGATCGATATTGGCAAGGAAGCGCTCGGCGATCGGGTCGAGCTCGGAGAGCGGTACCGGGCCGGCCGATTTCGGCTGCGACAGATGGGTGAGGCCCTGGCCGATCGCCTCGACGTTGGTCGAGATCTTGTCCTTCTGCTCGCGATAGGCCTGGGCGATGCCGCGCAGTACGTCGGGAAAGCCGGGCCGGCCCCAGCGCGAGGCGGGCGGGAAGTAGGTTCCGCCCCAGAAGGGCTTGGCGTCGGGCGTCAGGAACATGGTCAGCGGCCAACCGCCTTGCTCGCCGAGGAGCGCGAGCGCGTGCTGATAGATCGCATCGAGATCGGGCCGTTCCTCCCGATCGACCTTGATCGGCACGAACAGCTCGTTCATCACGCCCGCGATGGCGGGGTTCTCGAAGCTTTCATGCGCCATGACATGGCACCAATGACAGGCGGCATAGCCGATCGAGAGCAGGATCGGCTTATCCTGGGCCTGCGCATCGGCCAGGACCGCCGGGCTCCAGGCGCGCCAATGCACGGGATTGTCCTTGTGCTGCAGCAGGTAAGGGCTGGTCTCGTGGCCGAGCTGGTTTTCAGACATGGATCCTGCGCAAGAATTGTCCTCGGCCGGTCATCTTATTAGGTTCGGCCCTGCCAAGCCAACGCTTGCCGAGGCGGCATCGCATCACATCGAGGAGAGAGCATGGAGTCGGCCGAGCGTCCCTATTATCGGACTCACGTATTCGTCTGCACCAATGTCCGTCCGCCGGGCCATGAGCGCGGCTGCTGCACCGAGAAGGGCAGCGAGAAATTGCGCAACTATATGAAGGTCCGCGCCAAGGAGCTGGGCCTGCCGGAGACCCGGATCAACAATGCCGGCTGTCTCGATCGCTGCGAGCTCGGCCCGGTCATGGTGATCTATCCCGAAGGGATCTGGTATCGCTACGACACGCGCGAGGATATCGACGAGATCCTGACCAAGCATCTGGTCGCGGGCGAGCGGGTCGAGCGGCTCATGCTTCATCCCGATCAGGCTCCGGCCAAGGGCTGAGCGCATGAATAATCCGGCCGATACGATCTTCGCGCCGGCCACGGCACGCGGTCGCGCCGGTGTCGCGATGGTACGCCTGTCCGGTCCGCAAGCCGGCTTCGCGCTCAAGGCGCTGACCGGGCGTCTCCCCGAGCCGAGGCAGGCCCGGCTCGCCGGGCTGACCGATCCGCGTGACGGCGAACTGATCGATCGCGCGCTGATCCTCTGGTTTCCGGGACCGGAGAGTTTCACCGGCGAGGATGTCGTGGAGTTCCACATCCATGGCGGTGCCGCGGTGCTGGCGGGGCTGACCGGCGCCTTGAGCGCCATGCCCGGCTGCCGGTTGGCCGAGCCGGGAGAGTTCAGCCGCCGTGCCTTCGAGCATGGCAAGCTCGATCTGACCGAGGCGGAGGCGATCGCCGATCTGGTGGCGGCGGAGACGGGGGCGCAGCGTCGGCAAGCGTTGCATCAGCTCGGCGGCAGCGTCGCCCGAACGACGGCGGATTGGACGGCCCGCCTGATCCGGTCGCTGGCCTATCTCGAAGCCGTGCTGGATTTCCCGGACGAGGAGTTGCCGGAAGATCTGTTCGAGCGGGTGGGCAGCGAGACGGCCCGGCTGAGCGAGGAGATCCGGCACCATCTCGCGGATGGGCGGCGCGGCGAGATCGTCCGCGACGGGATGTCGATTGCCATCATCGGCCCGCCCAACAGCGGCAAATCGAGCTTGCTCAACGCTCTGGCCGGCCGGGACGCGGCGATCGTATCGGCGACGGCCGGCACGACCCGGGATATCATCGAGATCCATCTGGATCTCGGCGGCTATCCGATCGTGCTGGCCGACACGGCGGGTATTCGCGAGAGCGCCGACCCGATCGAGGCCGAGGGCGTCGCGCGCGCGCGACGGCGCGCGGAAATGGCAGATATGTGCCTGATTTTGCTTGATGTTCAAGTCGATGTTTCACGTGAAACGGTGGCCGCGTTGATGCCGGGGACCGGGGTCGAGACCCTGATTGTCCGCAGCAAGTGCGATCTTCAGCCGGCACCGCCGGGGGAATTGGCCATCTCGGTCGAGACCGGCCAAGGGATCGACACGCTTATCCGCCGGATCGGCGAAAAGGCCGAGGCATTGCTGGCCGGGCCAGCGCCGCTCATCACCAGGGAACGGCACCGGGCGGCATTGGAGCAATGCCTCATGGCCCTCGATCGGTCGGGCACAGCCCTGGAGGCAGCCCTGATCGCGGAGGATTTGCGGCTGGCCCTGCGCGCGATCGGCCAGATCACCGGCAAGGTCGATGTTGAGGATCTGCTCGATTTGATCTTCCGTGAGTTTTGCATCGGTAAATAGCGTGATATCTTCCGTCCATGATCAGCCATTCCGTGAAATTCGACATCGTCGTGGTTGGCGGTGGCCATGCCGGTTGCGAGGCTGCGGCCGCCGCGGCCCGGCTCGGTGCGCGCACCGCGCTCGTCACCCATCGCCGGGACACGATCGGCGAGATGTCGTGCAACCCGGCGATTGGCGGGTTGGGCAAGGGCCACATCGTGCGCGAGATCGATGCGCTCGACGGTGTCATGGGCCGTGCCATCGATCGCGCGGGCATCCAGTTTCGCATGCTGAATCGGTCCAAGGGGCCGGCCGTGCAGGGGCCGCGGGCGCAGGCCGATCGCAAGCTCTATCGCTTGGCCATGGCCGAGCTGTTGGCCGAGCTGCCGACGCTCGAGATCATCGAAGGGTCGGTCGAGGATCTACGGCTCGATAGCACCGGCCGGGTGTGCGGCGTCGTGCTGGCCAACGGCTCTGTGCTCGAATGCGGGCGCGTGGTGCTGACCACCGGCACGTTCTTGCGCGGCCTCATTCATATCGGCACGGAGCGGATTCCGGCCGGGCGTGTCGGCGAAGCGCCGTCGGTCGGACTGTCGGCGACATTGGAGCGGGCCGGCTTCGCACTGGGACGGCTCAAGACCGGCACGCCGGCGCGGCTCGACGGCAAGACCATCGATTGGGCGGGCCTGGAGCAGCAGCCGGGCGACGATCCGCCCGAACCGTTTTCCTTCCTGACCGAGCGGATCACCACGCCGCAGATCGCCTGCCATATCACCGGCACGACCGAAGCCAGCCATGCACTGATCCGCGCCAATCTCCATCTGGCGCCGATCTATTCCGGGCAGATCGAAAGCACCGGTCCGCGCTATTGCCCCTCGATCGAGGACAAGGTCGTCCGTTTCGGCGACCGCGAGCGGCATCAGATCTTCTTGGAGCCCGAGGGGCTGGACGACGATACGGTCTATCCCAACGGCATCTCGACCTCGCTGCCGCGCGAGGTACAGCTCGAGCTGCTCAAGACGATCCCGGGGCTGGAACAGGCACGCATGATCCGACCCGGCTATGCGATCGAATATGATTTCGTCGATCCGCGCGAATTGCTGCCGACATTGGAAACCCGCCGACTGCCGGGCCTTTATCTCGCCGGCCAGATCAACGGGACCACCGGTTATGAAGAAGCCGCGGGACAGGGGCTGATCGCCGGCTTGAACGCGGCGCTGGCAGCGGCGGGCAACGAACCCTTCCTGCTCGACCGGGCCGAGGCCTTTGTCGGGGTCATGATCGACGATCTCGTGCATCGCGGGACCGCCGAGCCCTATCGGATGTTCACCTCGCGCGCCGAGTACCGGCTGCTCCTGCGAGCAGATAACGCCGACCGCCGGTTGACCGGGCGAGGGATCGACATTGGGTGCGTCGGGCCAGCTCGGCGCGCGCACTGGCAAGAGAAAGCGTCTTTGCTGAGCGAGGCGGAGGCGTTGGTCCGTCGGCTCGCCTTGACCCCGCCAGCCCTGCATCGGCACGGCATTGCCGTCAATGCCGATGGGCAGAGGCGAAATGCTGCCGAACTGCTCGGTCATCCCGGCATCGATCTCGCACGCTTGCGGATGGTCTGGCCCGAGCTTGGCGCATTGCGCGCCGACATCGCGGAGCAGATCGAGATCGATGGCCGCTACGCTGCCTATATCGAGCGGCAGCAGAAGGATATCCAGGCGTTCCGGCGCGACGAAGCGCTCGTGTTGCCAGTCGACCTGGACTACGCCACGGTCGGCAGCCTCTCGAACGAGGTCCGCCAGAAGCTCGATCGGGCTAGGCCGGCGACGCTCGGCGCTGCGGGGCGCATTCCCGGCGTTACCCCCGCGGCGCTCATGGCGTTGCTCAAGCATGTGAAACGCTCGCACCAGCGGCTGTCGGCGTGAGCGTTGTTTCACGTGAAACAGTGCTGAGCGAAGCTGGTTTCGCCGAACGCCTCAGTGTCTCGCCTGAGCAGCGCGTCCGGCTGCGGGCCTATGTCGAGCTGCTCGGCAAATGGAACAAAAAGATCAATCTGGTGGCGGCGAGCACGCTTGCCGATGTCTGGCGCCGCCATATTCTCGATTCGGTGCAGCTCCTGGCGCTGCTTCCGCCCGGCACTGAAACCTTGGTCGATCTCGGCAGCGGCGCCGGCTTACCCGGGCTGATCCTGGCGCTGATGGGAGTGCCCGAGGTCCATCTCGTCGAGTCGGATACACGCAAGGTTGCATTCTTGCGGGAAGCAGCACGGATAACGGGGACGAAGCTCAATATTCACGCCGCTCGGATCGAGGCCGTCGACGCGATCGCCGCCGATATCGTGACCGCGCGGGCGCTGGCGCCCTTGCCCGGGCTTCTTGAATATTCATCGCGGTTCCTTAAACCCGGTGGCTCGTGCTATTTCCTGAAGGGCCAGCGCTGGACGGAGGAGGTCGCGGAGGCCCGTCGGCACTGGCAATTCGTTTTTTCCGAGTTCCCGAGCCTTTCCGAGGCGTCGAGCGCCGTTTTGAAATTGGAGTCCATTGTCCGTGAGCGTTAGCCCAGAACCGATCGGCGTCACGGCCGGAGCAACAAAATCGGCGCGTGTGTTCGCTGTGGTCAACCAAAAGGGCGGTGTCGGCAAGACGACCACGGCGGTCAATCTCGCCACGGCGCTGGCAGCCGCGGAAAAGCGCGTGCTGCTGATCGATATCGACCCGCAAGGCAACGCCTCGACCGGGCTCGGCATCACCCGCCAGCAGCGCGTGGTCACGACCTACGATGTGCTGGTCGGATCGGAAGAGCTGGGAGCGGCCTTGGTCTCGACCTCGGTCCCGGGGCTGCAGATGGTGCCGGCATCGACCGATCTCGCCGGTGCCGAGATCGAGCTGGTCGGGATGGACCGGCGGGAATATCGGCTGCGCGACGCGCTGTCCCGCCTGCGCATCGTCTATGATTATGTGCTGGTCGATTGCCCGCCATCGCTCGGGCTGCTGACCTTGAACGCGATGGTCGCGGCCAATGCCGTGATGGTGCCGCTGCAATGTGAATTCTATGCGCTCGAAGGGCTCAGCCATCTGGTGAAGACGATCGATCGGGTGAAAAAGCACCTCAATCCCGGTCTCGATATCCAGGGTGTCGTGCTTACCATGTTCGATAAGCGCAACAATCTGTGTGATCTGGTCGCGACCGACGTCCGCGGCTATTTCGGCCAGAAAGTCTACAATACGGTGATCCCGCGCAATGTGCGGACCTCCGAGGCGCCGAGCCACGGCAAGCCCGTGCTGCTCTATGATTGGCGTTGCGCCGGTGCTCAGGCCTATATCCACCTGGCCAGCGAAGTGCTCTATCGTGAGCAGGATTATGCGCAATAGGGCCGGTTTGGTGGCGATTGAGATCATATCGTGACCGATAAGCGCCGTAGTCTGGGCAAGGGCCTGTCGGCCTTGTTCGCCGAGGATGATTCCGAAGAGGCCGAGCTGCGTAAGCCGACACGCACCGTCCCCATCGCCTACATCCACCCATCCCGGTACCAGCCGCGACGCATCTTCGATGCGGAGAAGCTCGCCGGGCTCATCCAGTCGGTGCGCGACAAGGGCATTCTGACGCCGCTGCTGGTTCGGCCGCACAAGACCCAGGCCAATACCTATGAGCTGATCGCCGGCGAACGCCGCTGGCGGGCCGCGCAAGAGGCGCAGCTGCACGAGGTGCCGGTCATCATCCGCGATCTCACCGATCGCGAGACGCTGGAAATCGCGCTGGTCGAGAATCTGCAGCGTGAAGACCTCAATCCGCTCGAAGAGGCCGAGGCCTATGCGAAGCTGATGGAGGAATTCCAGCATAGCCAGGAGGATCTGGCGCAAGTCGTCGGCAAGAGCCGGAGCCACGTCGCCAACACCATGCGGCTGCTCGGCGCCAGCGAGAAGGTGCGCGAGTATCTGGCTGCCGGCAAGCTCACGGCCGGCCACGCGCGGGCGCTGATCGGTGCCGATCGGGCCGACGAGATCGCCGACCAGATCGTCGATCGTGGGCTCAATGTCCGGCAGGTCGAGGCGATGATGGCCAAGGCCCGCCGTCCGGCGCGCGCCGCGGCGGCGCCTGACATGGATCAGCTCTCGCTCGAACGGGAATTGACCGGAAATCTCGGGCTGGCGGTCAAGCTCAAGCCGCGCGGCACCGGTGGCGAGATGGTGATTCAGTACCGCACGCTCGATCAGCTCGACCATCTGCTGAAGCGGCTTCGCTAACTCGGAAGAGTTGTATTTCTATAGAGGAATTACAATCCGATCCGATCTAGCGGCGCGCCGGCCGTCCCGGCAGGCGGCCGGCCAGGCTCAGCGCGTGGCGGCAGATGGTTTCTTCCGGATAGACCGTCGTCTTGCAGTCGAGTTCCGCCTGCAGCAGCAGCTTCAGTAGCCTTTGCGCCCGTTCGGGCGGCCAGGCGCCGAGCTGGCCTCGGAAGCGGTCGGTATATTTGAAGAAGATCGGCGGCCGCATGCCGTTCACCACCGCGTCGATCGCGGTCCCTTTCGCCACCAGGCTCGCGGCCAGATGCAGCTTTTGAGCGTGCCGCTGTGCCGCGCGCAGGATGGTGACGGCCGCTTGTCCCTCCAGGAAGAGGCGGGAGAGGGCAGTCTCGACCGCACCGGCATCGCCATCGAGCGAATCATAGATGACGTCTTCGATGGCGAGCACGCTCGAATCCCCGACCGAAGCGATTGCCTCATCCAGTCCGATCCTGCCGCCGTCGCCGGCCAGCAGGATCAGCTTTTCCAGCTCCTGCCGGCTCACCAACCGATTTTCGCCCAGATTCTGGACGAGATAGGAGACGGCCTCTTCGCCGATCGAGATGTTGTGTTGTCCCATCATCTCGCGGATGAGCGTGGCGAGTTCGCGCGGTCCGTCGGCGTAGCAGGCGATGGCGGCGGCGTTGGGGGCCGCCTCGGCGAGCTTGCGCAGCGACGAGCTGCGGCCGAGATCGCCGGCCTCGATGAGGATCAGGGAATCGCCGGCTGCCCGTTCGAGCACGAATTGCAAGGTCTTGGAGAGTGCGTCGCCCGCCTCGCGCACGCGCACGACGCGCTTGCCGCCGAACAGACCGATCGAGGCGGCCTCATCGGCCAGTCGGGCCGGGTCCTGCCGTAGGACATCGCCGGTCAGCACCGCCAGGCGGAAGGGATCATCCTTGGCCGGCCCGAGTACCGCTTGGCAAAGCTGGTCGGCGCGCTCGCGCACCAGCCCGTCATCCGGACCGAACAGCAGGATCGCCGCGATGCTTGCGGGAGGGTCGCGTAGAAAGCCGCGGAGCTGTGCCGCTGCCGGCTTCACTTCGCGGCTTGCAGAGACTGCATATAGAGCGCTACCCGAGTCTGAATCTGCTCGGCGCACTCGTTCACCGCCTGCTTTTCGTCGGTATCGCCGCTGACGACGTTGGCATATTCATTGACCAGCACGTCGTGGCCGGTCTGCGCCTTGACGCTCCCGCGCGTCACGATCGTCCCGTCGCTCAGCCGGCGCAGCGTCCAGTTCGCAATCATCGACAGGTTGGTGCGGCTGGCGGTGCCGTCCGCGCGGTCGGCGATGTCCGACTTGTTCTCGGTCACGCCGACATCGAGCTGATAGGCGGCGGCCACCCGCAGGCTATGCGGGTTGAAGGAATCGTGGAGCTGGTTGGTCATGAGCTGGCCGAAGCGCTCGCCGATCTGGGAAACCTGCACGGTCGCGAGCTGCGGCGCCACGTCGGTGGCCACGCCGTGGTCGCCGTAGAGCGGCTGGAAGCCGCAGCCGGCCAATCCCAGGACCAGGCCGCAGGCACTGAGGCGAAGCGTGTCAGACCACGACATTGACGATCCGATTCGGCACGATGATCACCTTCTTGACCGGCTTGCCTTCGAGCGCCCGCTCGACCGCAGGCAGCGCGAGCGCCGCGGCCCTGGCGATATTCTGATCCACATCGCGCGGCTGGTCGAGCGTCGCGCGCAGCTTGCCGTTCACTTGCACGGCCAGCGTCACGACATCGTCGCGCACCAGCGCCGGATCGGCTTCCGGCCAGGGCTGATCGACGACCATGGCCTCATGGCCGAGCATCCGCCACAGCTCTTCGGCCAGATGCGGCATCATCGGCCCGAGCAGCAGCACCAGCGTCTCGAGCGCTTCGCGCAGGTCGGCCGGATCGGCGGTGCCGGCGACGCTTTCCAGATGATTCGACAGCTCGCGCAGCCGGGCGACGCCGCGGTTGAAGCGGAACTGCTCCAGATCCTCGGTCACGGCGGCGATGGTCTTGTGGGTCAGCCGCCGCGTTTCGCTGACGGCATTGCTCTTTGCCGCCGCCGGTCCCTGGGCGTGGTCGGCGATCAGGCGGAAGATCCGGTTGACGTAGCGCCAAGTGCCTTCGATGCCGGCGGCCGTCCATTCCAGATCGCGCTCCGGCGGGCTGTCCGACAGCAGGAACAGCCGCGCGGTATCAGCGCCGTAAGCGGCGCAGATATCGTCCAGCCCGACGGTATTCCTCTTGGATTTCGACATCTTCTCGCTGCGGCCGATCGCAACCGGGCGGCCTTGGCGGTCTTTCAAGACGCCATCCTCGCCGGTCACGACCTCTTCGGGATAGAGCCATTCGCCATCCTGGTCGCGATAGGATTCGTGGCAGACCATGCCCTGGGTGAACAGGCCGGCAAACGGTTCCTCGAGATCGAGATAGCCGCAGCGCTTCAACGCGCGCACGAAGAAGCGCGAATAGAGCAGGTGCAGCACCGCATGCTCGATGCCGCCGATATATTGGTCGACCGGCAGCCAGTAATCGACATCCTTGCGTTCGAACGCCTGCTCCGAGCGCGGCGAGCAGAAGCGCGCGAAATACCAGGAGGATTCGAAGAAGGTGTCGAAAGTGTCGGTCTCGCGCGTGGCCGCGCCACCGCACTGCGGGCACCTGACATGCTTCCAGGTCGGATGGCGGTCGAGCGGATTGCCCGGCTGGTCGAAGCTCACATCTTCCGGCAGCTCGACCGGCAGATCTTGTTCCGGTACCGGAACGATCCCGCATTTGCCGCAATGAATCACCGGGATCGGGCAGCCCCAATAGCGTTGGCGCGACACACCCCAATCGCGCAGCCGGTACTGGATGGTGCCCGTGCCGCGGCTCATCTCCTCGAGCTTCGCGATGACGGCGCGCTTGGCCGCCGGCACCTCGAGCCCGTCGAGGAATTGCGAATTGACCAGGATGCCGTCCTGCGAGACGAAAGCCTCGGTCCCGATGACCGGCGTCTCGCCATCGGCCGGGCGCACCACGGTCCGCACCGGCAGCTGGTATTTGTTGGCGAAGTCCAGGTCGCGCTGGTCATGGGCGGGGCAGCCGAAGATGGCGCCGGTGCCGTACTCCATCAGCACGAAATTGGCGATATAGACCGGCAGCTCCCAGCTCGGATCGAGCGGGTGGCGGACGGTGAGGCGCGTGCGCAGCCCCATTTTCTCCGCCGTCTCGACCGCGACCTCGCTGGTGCCCATGCGATTGCATTCGGCGTTGAAGTCCGCGACCGCCTGATCCTCCTCGCCCAGCCGGCGCGCCGCCGGATGGTTGGCCGAGATGGCGCAGAAGGAGGCGCCGAACAGCGTATCCGGCCGGGTCGTGAAGATCTCCAGCGTCTCGCCGGTGAAGCGCTCGCCCTGGAGCTCGAACAGGACGCGGGCGCCCTCGGAGCGGCCGATCCAGTTCGCCTGCATGACCCGCACGCGATCCGGCCAGCGGTCGAGCGTCTCGATCCCGTCCAGGAGATCGTCGGCGAAATCGGTGATCTTGAGGAACCATTGCGACAGAAGGCGCTTCTCGACCAGCGCGCCGGAACGCCAGCCGCGGCCCTCGATCACCTGCTCGTTAGCCAGCACCGTATGCTCGACCGGATCCCAATTGACCCAGGATTCCTTGCGGTAGGCCAGGCCCGCCTTGAGGAAATCCAGGAACATCTTCTGCTCGTGCCGGTAATAGCCCGGATGGCAGGTCGCGATCTCGCGGTCCCAATCATAGGCGAGTCCCATCATCTGGAGCTGCCCGCGCATGGTCGCGATATTCTCATAGGTCCATTTGGCCGGATGGATGCCGGATGCGATCGCAGCATTCTCGGCCGGCAGGCCGAACGCGTCCCAGCCCATCGGGTGCATCACGTTGAAGCCGCGCGCGCGCTTGAAGCGCGTCAGCACGTCGCCCATCGTGTAGTTGCGGGCATGGCCGACATGGAGCTTTCCCGACGGATAGGGAAACATCTCCAGCACATAATATTTCGGCCGGCTCGGATCGGTGACGGCGGCAAAGCTGCGCGCCTCGCGCCAGGTTTTGCGCCAGCGATCCTCGGCCTCGTGGAAATTATACCGTTCCGTCGTCATCGACCTGCTGCCTCTCCCGGCGGGCGGCCCTGCGCCGGGAGGACCGCCTGCTTACCGACGCGATTATTCCTGATCGGGCACGCCCGAATTGATGCGAAGCTGACGTGCCCGCGTCAGGATGGTGTTCTCGAAATCGCCCGATGCCTTGGGATCGACCGGTGCGTCGATCCAGTGCCCGTCGCTGGTCTGAGTCTGCCGGAACAGGGTGGCCTTGACGCCGGAGGCGCGCAGCTGCTTGTCCAGGATGAAGACATTGACCTTGAAACGCTCAGTGGGCGTCTCGGGCGGGGCGTACCAGTCGGTGATGATCACGCCGCCGAACGGGTCGGCCGACGAGATCGGCATGAACGACACGGTGTCGAGCGAGGCCCGCCACAGAAAGGCGTTGACGCCGACGCCGAGCGACGCCTGCTGCGTCGGCTTGCCGCTGCTGAACAGGCCGCCGCCGGTGAAGATCGAGTCGCTCTTCTCCGGCGCCGTGCCTAATACCTGTGATGGGGTATCGTTCGGCGAAGACGAGCTGTCGCAGCCGGCGAGAAGACCGGCCGCCACCAGGACGGGAACGAAAAGGGCAAGGTATGTGCGGTTCGACATCGGGCTCCTCGATACCAGCCCGCCTGGGCCGGTACGCCGCTTTATGCCGTCGATGATCGAGCGGCTCGCTGCAAAGTGAGCGTTCCTAGCATGTTCAGCGTCCGCTTCAAAGCCGGATGCGTCTATGATCGCGTCAGGAGATAAAGATAGAGTCATGACCGATATCGCCGATAATCTCGCAGCCCTCCGAAGCGAGCTCGCCATGCTGTCGATGCCGCCCGCGACCCTCGTCGCCGTCAGCAAAACCAAGCCGGTCGAGGATGTGAAAGCGGCATTGGCCGCGGGCCAGCGCATCTTCGGCGAGAACCGGGTTCAGGAGGCGATCGCCAAATTCGCGCCCCTGCGCGCCCGGGTGCCCGATCTGGAGCTGCATCTGATCGGTCCGCTGCAGACCAACAAGGTCAAGGAGGCCGTGCAGAATTTCGACGTGATCGAAACCGTCGACCGGCCGAAGCTCGCGCAGGCGCTGGCCGACGCCCTGGCGAAGCAGCCGGGCCGGCTGCGCCAGGTCCTGATCGAGGTCAATACCGGCGAGGAGCCGCAGAAGGCCGGCATCCTGCCGGCCGACGCCGATGATTTCATCCGCGATTGCGTCGAGCGGCTGAAGCTGCCGGTCGGCGGCCTCATGTGCATTCCACCGGCCGACGACGAGCCGTCGCTGCATTTCGCCCTGCTGCGCGACATGGCGCGGCGCCATGGCCTGCCCGTGCTCAGCATGGGCATGAGCGGCGACTATCGCATCGCAGCCAAGCTCGGCGCCACCCATGTCCGGATCGGCACCGCGATCTTCGGCGCCCGCGACATGGGCCATTGATCAGCGGCGGGTGAAAATCGGCTCGCGCTTCTCGGCGAAGGCGGTGAGCGCCTCGGCATGATCCTCGGTGCGGACGAGCACCTTGAATTCCTCGGCCTGCAGCGATGCCGCCGCCTGCGCGTCGAGGTCGAGCGCCCGGCCGGCCATGCGCTTGGTCGCCTCCACCGACAGCGGCGCCCGCGTGCTGATGCGGGTGGCGAGGGCGAGGGCGGCCGGGACCAGCTCTTCCGGCTCCTGGATGGCTGTGACCAGGCCGTAGCGCTCCGCAGCCGCCGCGTCGTGCGGCGTGCCGGTCAGCAGCATTGCCTTGGCCCGCGCCACGCCGATCAGGCGCGGCAGCCGATAGGCCGAGGCCATGAGCCCGACATTGACTCCGGCGCAGACGAAGCGAGCGGATGAGGTGGCGATGCGGATATCGCAGCAGAGCGCGATCTCGAGCCCGCCGCCGACGCACCAGCCGTTGATCGCGGCGACGACCGGCACCCGGAAGCCCTCGATCCGTTCGAGCAACTGGCTGAAGCTCACTGCCTCGGCCGGCGGCGTATCGCTGTGATGGGCCTTGGCGGCGGCGACCCGCTCCTCCTTGAGATCGTCGCCGCTGCAAAAGGCGCGGCCGCGGCCGGTCACGACGATGGCGCGGATTTCCTCGTCGGCCTCAAGCGCGTCGAGCCGGGCCATGAACTGCGCCCGCATCGCCTGGCCCATCGTGTTCATCGGCGGATTGTCGAATTCCAACATCGCCACATGGCGGCCATGCTGCTTGAAATGAATGCTGCCGCTCATGCCTCGCTCCGGACGACGATGCGCGCACTGCCATCGGCGCGCGCCAGAAAAGCCATCAAGTCATCCGGGGCCAGTGCCACGCAACCCTCGGTCGGCGCATAGCCAGGCCGCGCCAAATGCAGAAAAATGGCGCTGCCCAGGCCGGGCACGACCGGATCGTCATTGTATCCGAGCGGCACGATCAGATCGTAGACGTGATCCTCGCGCCACAAGCTCTCGCACCCGGCCGGATAGGGCAGGGTGACCGGCCGGTTGTAGGCCGGGTCCTCCGGCGCGTCGCACCAGCCGTCGGTCGGCGTGAGCGCGTGGACGGCGAGCCCGGTCTCGGGCCGGCTCAGACGATCCGGGCGATAATAGAGCGATCGGCAAGCCCAGGCGCCGATCGGCGTGGCGCCGTCGCCTTCGCGCTTAGCGGCGGAGATGCCGCTGCGGCCGATGGCGCAGCGCAGCCGCCTGCCATCGAGCCACGCCCAGCCGTCAGGGGTCACCAGCAGATCGCTCATGAGCGCTGCTTAGCGCGGGCCGGCGTCGGTGTCACGCGGGTTGGCGCGTTTGGTTCAGCGATCGATCGTCGCCATGATCCAATCGGGATAGCGCTGTCCGGCGATCGCTTCGGGCGCCAAGGCCTCGTCCAGCCGCCGCATCTGCGCGGCGTCGAGCCGGACCGTGGCGGCCGCCACATTCTCCTCCAGATATTTACGGCGCTTGGTGCCGGGGATCGGCACGATATCGGGTCCCTTCTGCAGCAGCCAGGCGAGCGCCACCTGTCCGGCGGTGGCGCCGGCGTCGGCCGCGACATCGCGCACGATCCGGGCCGCCTCGGCGTTGGCATCGTAATTCTCGCCCTGATAGCGCGGATCGGTCCGGCGATAATCACCTTCCGGATATTCTTCCGCGCGGCGCGCCTCGCCGGCCAGGAAGCCGCGGCCGAGCGGACAGAAGGGCACGAGGCCGATGCCGAGCTCGCGCAGGACCGGGATGATCTCCGGCTCCAGATTCCGCTCCCACAGCGAATATTCGCTTTGCAGCGCCGAGACGGGATGAGTGGCGTGGGCCCGGCGGATATTGGTGATGCCGGCTTCGGAAAGACCGAAGAAGCGGACCTTTCCCTCCCAGACCAGATCGCGCACCGCGCCGGCGACCTCCTCGATCGGCACGGCGGGATCGATGCGGTGCTGATAGAGGAGGTCGATATAGCTGGTCTGAAGCCGTTTCAGGGAGCCTTCCACCGCCTCGCGGATATGCTCGGGTCGGCTGGCCCTTTCGACGCCGACCTGCTTTCCGTCCTTGAAGCGGAAGCCGAACTTGGTCGCGATCACCACTTGATCGCGCCGGTCCTTGAACGCCTTTCCAAGCAGCGTCTCGTTGGTGAGAGGGCCATAGACCTCCGCCGTGTCGAAGAAGGTGCATCCGAGCTCGATCGCACGATGCAGCGTCGCGATCGACTCCTTCTCGTCCGCGGGACCGTAGGATTGGCTCATGCCCATGCAGCCAAGGCCGATCGCCGATACTTCGAGCCCCTGGGTGCCAAGCTTACGCATGCTCAATGTCATGAAATCTCCTTCCGACGATAGAGGGCTATAACTCAGGATAGCCCCATCGAACCGATCGGCGAATGCTTGAAATGTCGAAAAACCTGCGCGAAAGTCCGGAAATGGAAACAGATCCTTTTTCCGATGTCCTCAGTTTCGTGAATGCCCAATCGATCGTCTCCGGCGGCTTCACGGCCGGCGGCGCTTGGGCGATCCGCTTCCCGGCACCGGATAAGCTCAAATTCTTCGCGCTGGTGAAGGGCGGCTGCTGGCTCAATATCGATGGCGGGGAGGCGCCGATACGGGTGGAGGAGGGAGACGTATTCCTGCTTTCGGCCCGCCGTTCCTTCATTCTCGCCGCCGATCTCGAAGCCTTTCCGCTCGATGCGGTCAGCTTGTTCGCGGGCAGCCACGGCAAGGTCACGACGATCGGTGAGGGCGAGGATTGCGTTCTGCTCGGCGGCAGCGTCCGGCTGGACCCGGCGTGCGGCGGGCTGCTGGCGGATGTCCTGCCGCCGCTGATCCATGTCCGGGCCGCCTCGCCCCAGGCGACGGTTCTGCACTGGCTGCTCGACCAGCTCGTCCGCGAGCGGAACGGCGAGCTGCCGGGGGCCGGCCTCGCCGCGATGCAGCTCGCCCAGCTCATTTTCGTCCAGATCCTGCGCGCGCATCTCGCCGCGTCCGGAACTCTGGCGGCCGGATGGCTGCGTGCGATCGCCGACAAGCGGCTCGAGCCGGCGCTCCGGCTGATACATGGCGATCCCGGCCGGCCCTGGCAGCTCGAAGAGCTGGCGAAGGCCGCCGCCATGTCGCGGACCAGCTTCGCCCAGCACTTCAAGGCGGTCGCCGGCGTGGCGCCCTTCGCCTATCTCACGGCGTGGCGCATGCGGCTGGCGGAGCGGGCCTTGCGCGACGAGGATACGCCGGTCTCGGTATTGGCGGGCCTGCTCGGCTATACCTCGGAAAGCGCGTTCAGCAACGCCTTCAAGCGCGCGACCGGCAATGCGCCGAAGCGATACCGTATAAGCGTTCGCAAGATCGAAGCGACATCGTCGATTCCAACCCCCGCCCTGCAGGAGCGCATTGCATAGATCGGGCTCTGCCTAATGCGTCTGATCGACCGTTCCGGTGCCGCTGGCGTTCTGGCCGCTCGCCCGGGCGGCCATCAGCGCGTCGTACTTGGCCAGCGCCGTTTTCATTCGTTCGGCGAAATCGGCGGGCGCCTGTGCCGCGGGCGCGCCCTGCATGGCCGAGCTCTGCATGGCGGTGAGCGCGCCGGCCGGCAGGTTGAGCGCCACCGGCGCGGGATTGTGGACAGCCGATGTCGCCCGCATCTTGGCGATGCCAGCAGGCGTCACATCGATGGCGATGCCGGGTTTGGCGCCGAGCGCCACGCCCTCGGCCGGCACATCGGCCGAGGCGGCCGGCTGCTGCTGCGGTGCCGATGCCTGCGCTTGACCCTGGGCTTGGGCGGCCATCTTGGCGACATCGAGCGGCGAGATCGGAGCCGCGGCGGCGAGCTTGCTGGCCGTGCCGGCATTGCCGAACTGCGGCAAGGCCGAAGGCTGCCCCTGCGCTTGCGGGAGGGCCGAAAGATAGGCCGGATTGGGCCGGCCCGGCGGTAGGGCCGGTGCCGTCGCCGGCGCGGGTGCGGCAGCCGGGGCGGCGGATTTGTCCGGTGACCCCCCCTTGTCGCCGTCGACCAGATCGATGAGGTGCTGGCCGATATCCTCGCCGGTTATCTCGACCACGGCGACCTCAACCAGGCCTGAAGCCGCGCCGATCGGTCCGCCAAAAAGCCCGTCGCCGACGACGCGCGCGACATTGCCGATCGTGTCGCCGGTGATGGCGCGGTAGATCGGCGCGATGATCGGCAGATGCTGCAGCGGATTGATCGTATCCAGCAGATCGTGGAAGCTGAAGGACGACCCGGCCCAGAAATGCGATTTCGGCGGCGCCGGCTTGGTGCCGGTGACGGTGATCGTTTCTGTGGGCGGCGGTGACGACACGGCGTCCATAGCGGTCCTTCGCTGTTGCGAGCCTCATCCTCGCAAGCGAAGTGCCAGCCGCCAAAGCCGGCTATTTCAAGAGCTTATGGCTTATCTTGGCGGTTCGACCGGCAGATCTTGCCGGTCCGCTCAGAACAGATGGCCGCTCCGGGTCGCCTTGGTGTCGAGATAGGCGCGGTTATGGTTGTTGGGTGCGAAGGCGTGGGGCTCGCGCACCACCTCGATCCCATGCTGGGCCAGAGCTGTGATCTTGTCGGGATTGTTGGTCAGCAGCCGGACCTTGTCGAAGCCCAGCTGGCGCAGGATCTCGGCCGCCGGCTGATAGACCCGCTCGTCGGCGTCGAAGCCCAGCTGCTCGTTGGCGTCGACCGTGTCGAAGCCGGTATCCTGCAGACGATAGGCACGGAGCTTGTTGATGAGCCCGATACCGCGTCCTTCCTGGGCCAGGTAGATGACGACGCCGCCACCCGCTTCGGCGATCTTCTTGATCGCACCGCGAAGCTGCTCGCCGCACTCGCAGCGCAGGCTGCCGAGCAGGTCGCCGGTGAAGCATTCGGAATGGATGCGCGCCAGCACCGGTTCCGGCCCGCGCGGCTCGCCGATCAAAATGGCGAGATGGTCGACGCCGCCATCGTCGGGGCGGAAGGCCACGATCCGCGTATCCTCGGCATCGGCGAGCGGCACGCGCGCGTCGGTCACCCGGCGCAGCGTGCGGGCCAGCACCGTGCGATGCTCGAACACCGTCTCGGCGGTCACCTCGATGAAACCCTCGCGCCGGGCGAGGTCGCGGCCCTTTTTCGCGTCGATCGGAAACAGCACCGTCGCCGGCAGCAGCCGGGCGAGCTTGGCCAGCTCGATCGCGGCGGCGGCGAGCCCGTGCTTGGGCGCGTCGGTCACGGCGATCGGCTGGGCCGACACCTGCCGCGCCATGGTCGGATCGGCCAGCTCGTTGAGCAGCGTCGCGGTCACGCTCGACGGCTTCAGCTCGACCGCCGAGGCCGAACCGGTTTCGGCCGGCGCGAGGTCGAGCGCCACCGCGCGGCGGCGGGTCGTGGCGAGGCTGGGCGCGACGCCGGTCCAGGCCATGAGCCGGGCAAGCCCGGCATCGTCGATCGTCTCGGCCGCCTGGATCAGGGCGACGGCATCGCCGTCATGCAACAGCACCACATCGCCGCGCCGCAGGTCGGCAATGGCGCGATTGACGGCATGCGGACGGGCCGGAACGGCGGTCCGGGCAGTTTTGGCCGTAGCTTGCATCGACATTCCTGCTTCTTTCGGCTCCCGCTCGGCATCATACACGTCCAGCATCCTCTACATATGATGGGTGCGGCCCGATCGCCATACCGGTGCCGCGCAAGAGCCATACAAAATCGCGACCGAAGGAGAGAACGAGCAGGCCCAGCCCCGTCGCCGCGAGCGCCGAGGGCCAAGGCGGCGCCAGCGCCGGGGCAAGCGCGGTCAGCAGCAGGGCGATCTGGGCGACGCAGACCGATTTGCGGAACAGGCTCGGCGGCAGAGGACGGCGCAGCAGCGGCCAGGCCATGGCAGCCGCGACCCACAGATAGCGCATGGCGCCGCTCAGCAGCACCCAAGCGCCGGCGCGCCCGGCGCTCCAGGCCAGCGCCGCCAGCAGCAGCACGAAGACGGCGTCGACCTCCATGTCGAAGCGGGCGCCGAAACCGCTCGCTCGGCCGAGCCGCCGGGCGATCTGCCCGTCCACGCCGTCGAGCAGCAATGCTACAGTGCCGCCCGCGACGACCGCCCAGCCGAGCGCGTCGTCGAGCGGACGGGCCTCGATGATAAGAGCCGCCAGCAGCGCGATCATGGCTGCGCGCAGCACCGTCACGGTATTGGCGATGCCGAAATCGTGATCGCGCAGGGTCCCGAGCTGCTGCCACAACAGGTAGGCGCCGACGCCATAGACGAACAGGGCGCCAAGGCCGGCCGTATTGCCGATTCTGTGGCCGAGCAGCAGCAGGAACCCGGCAAGCAGGCCGGCTCCCGCCGCGAGCGCGAGGGCCGCGCCGCGTCGGCGACGATCGGGAAGTAGAGACGTTTGTGTCATGGAATAGGCGAACGGGCTCGGCGGTTGTAACGATGGCGGCGACGGGAGTTACATATATCTTTTGGAACTGCGTCAAACTCCTTCCCATTCCCCTGAAACGCGCCTAGAGCCCTCAATCTTGAGATCGGACAGTGAAGCCCCTGTGATTGCGCCTGAATTTCTCGACGAAGCTACTGCCTGGACGGTCGTGCAGACCGTGCGCGACCGGCTGCGCGACGGCGACGAGGAAGCCTTCCCGCTGTTTCTCGATCTCGCCGGCACCTTCCTGGAGATCCATGCCGACGGCCAATGGTCGAGCCGCCAACGCCTGTCCGACGCGGTCCATTCCCTGCTCGATCTCTATCTGCCTTTGGCCGCCGCCGGGCCGCGTCTTGTGGTCGCGCATCTCGGCCAGAGCCTGGACGGCAGGATTGCCGCCGCCAACGGCGCCTCGCGCTGGATCACCGGGCCCGAGGATGTGCTGCATAACCATCGGATGCGAGCGCTCTGCGACGCCGTCATCGTCGGGGCCGAGACGGTCCGGCGCGACGATCCGCAGCTCACCGTGCGCCGCTGCGCCGGCGGCAATCCCGTGCGCATCGTGCTCGACCCCTATCTCAGTCTCGATCCCGCCCTGGGGTTGCTGTGCGACGGGGCGGCGCCGACGCTGGTCTTCGCCTCGGCCGCCTGCGCCAAATCGCAACGCCTGGGCGAAGCCGAGATCGTCGCCATTCCCGATCGCGGTCCGATCCTGTGCTGTGCCGCGATCATCGAGGCGCTGGCGGATCGCGGCCTCCACTGGCTGTTCATCGAAGGCGGCGGCGTCACCGTGTCGCGATTCCTGCAGCAGGGCGTGCTCGACCGGCTGCAGGTGACGATCTCGCCCGTGATCATCGGTTCCGGTCGGCCGGGCATCACCTTGCCGGAGATCGGCGACCTGTCCCACGCGCTCCGGCCCGAGGTCCGTCGCTTCGATCTGGGCCGCGATCTGATGGTCGAATGTATTCTCAAGTGACGACGGCCGACGCCAAGGCGTTCTGGACCGTCGCCGCCGGGCGCGGCGAGATCCGCGCCGAGACGCTGCCGGCACCCGGGCCCGACCAGGTGCTGGTCCGGACGCTCGCCAGCGGCATCAGCCGCGGCACCGAAGCCCTCGTCTTTCAGGGCCGAATCCCCGCGAGCCAGTATGCGGTCATGCGCTGCCCGTTCCAGGCCGGCGATTTTCCCTTTCCGGTGAAGTACGGCTATGCCTCGGTCGGGCTGGTCGAGGCCGGGCCGCCCGAATTGCTCGGCCGGCGCGTCTTCGCCCTCTATCCGCACCAGGATCGCTATGTCGTGCCCGTTTCGGCGGTGATCCCCGTGCCGGATGCGGTGACGACCGCGCGCGCCGTGCTCGCCGCCAATATGGAAACGGCGGTGAACGGGCTCTGGGACGCGGCCCCCCGCCTCGGCGACCGGGTCGCCGTGATCGGCGCCGGCGTCGTCGGGGCTTGCGCTGCCGCCCTCGCGGCTGCCATTCCGGGCGTCCAAGTGGAGCTCGTCGATATCGATCCGCGCCGTGCCGCCCTCGCCGACGCGCTCGGCGTCGGTTTCGCCCGGCCGGAGGGGGCGAGCACCGAGGCCGACCTCGTCATCCATGCCAGCGGTGCGCCGGCGGGGCTGGCGCTGGGCCTCGGCCTTGCCGCCTTCGAGGCGACCATCCTCGATCTCTCCTGGTACGGCGACAAGCCGGTGACGCTGCCGCTCGGCGCGGGCTTCCACAGCCGGCGGCTCACGATACGATCGTCGCAGGTGGGGTCCGTCGCCACGGCGCAGCGCGCGCGCTGGAGCTATCGCCGACGAATGACACTGGCGCTCTCGCTGCTGGCCGATCCCAAATTCGACCGGCTCCTGACCGGCACGTCCGATTTCGCGGATCTGCCCGCCGCGATGGCGCGGCTGGCGACCGATCCGGCGGGGGCGCTTTGCCACCGGGTCATCTATTCCTGAGACGAGGTTTCCTTCATGTATACCGTTGCGGTCAGCGATCATGTGATGATCGCCCACAGCTTTCAGGGCGAGCTTTTCGGACCGGCGCAGGGGCTGCATGGCGCCACCTATGCGGTCGAGGCGGAGTTTCGCCGGGTCGATCTCGATCGCGACGGCGTCGTCTGCGACATCGGTCGGGCGATCGAGGTGCTGAAAGCCGTGCTGGCGCCCCTGGCCTACCGCAATCTCGATACGCTCGAGGATTTCAAGGGCCGCAACACCACGACCGAGTTCCTGGCCGGCTGGATCTTCGGCCAGCTCGCCGCCAAGGCGGCGGAAGGGGCGCTCGGCGCCGGCACGGCGGGGGCGCTGCATTCGATCCGCGTGGTGCTGCGCGAATCCCCGGTCGCCTGGGCCGCGTTCGAAGGGACGCTCTGAGCCGTGGCCGGCCTGGCTTTCGTCGTGCCGGGCCGGCTCGACCAGATTACCGGCGGCTATATCTATGACCGGCGTGTCGTCGGCAGGCTGAGGGAGATCGGCCGTGCGGTCGAGGTGGTCGAGCTGCCGGGGCGCTATCCCGAGCCGGACGCCGAAGCTTTCGCCGCCGCCGCGGCCCTGCTCGACAGAGCGGACGCACCGCTGTGCATCGACGGGCTGGCGCTTGCCGCGTTCGACGGCCTGCCCGCGCATCCGCATCGCGCGCGCGCGATCGTCCTGGTTCATCACCCACTGGCGCAGGAGACCGGGCTCGACGCGGCGGCGGTCGAGCGCTTCCGCGCGATCGAGCGCCGGTTGCTGACGGCTTGCCGGGGCGTCATCTGCCCGAGCCCGGCGAGTGCCGCCGGCGTCGGCGAGTACGGCGTGCAGGCCGAGCGGATCCGCATCGTCCCGCCCGGGCTCGACCATCCGGTGCCCATGTCCGGTGCCGAGCGTACGGGGCCGCTACGGCTGCTCTCGGTCGGCACGGTGACGCCGCGCAAAGGCCACCTGCTGCTGGTCCGGGCGCTCGCCCGCCTCGCCGCGTCCGATTGGCGGCTCACCATTCTCGGCAGCCTCGAACGCAATCCTGAAACCGCGGCGCTGTTGCGGGAGACGGTCGCGCGGACGGGGCTCGGCGACCGCGTCATCCTTGCCGGCGAATGGCCGCCGGCGCGGCTGGCCGAGGCCTACCGCGCCGCCGATCTCTTCGTGCTGCCCTCCTATCACGAGGGCTACGGCATGGCCTATACCGAAGCGATGGCGTTCGGGCTGCCGATCATCGGCACCACGGCGGGCGCCATCGCCGATACCGTGCCGCCATCGGCCGGGCTGCTGGTGCCGCCGGGCGACGAGGCGGCGTTGGCGTCGGCGCTCGGCCGGCTGATCGGGGATGCGGCGCTGCGCCGGTCGCTCGCGGCCGGGGCGCTGGCCGCTGCCGGCCGGCTGCCGGGCTGGGACGAGACGGGCGATCGGTTTGCCGCAGCCCTCGACGCGCTGATGGCTTAATCGGCCGGACCCGATTAGAACGGCGCTTCATTGCGATCCAGGCGGCGCGCCACTATTGTAACGCCGAAGATCGATGCACATCCGGGTATCCCAACGGGAGGTCGTTATGCCGAGCGCCCTGTGGCAAGGCCGCGTGATCGCCGAAAGCGATCGCTTCGAGACGGTTGAGGGCAACATCTATTTCCCGCCGGACGCCGTGAAGCGCGAATTCTTCCGGCCCAGCGACACCACCTCGATCTGCCCGTGGAAGGGCACGGCGCATTATTATTCGGTGGTGGTCGACGGCATCGAGAACAAGGATGCCGCCTGGTACTATCCGGAACCCAAAGCCGCGGCCGAGAACATCCGCGACCATGTCGCCTTCTGGCACGGCGTGACGGTGCGTCCGTGAGCCTGGCCAAGAAGATCCTGCTCGTCGATGATGACGAGCCGCTGCGCCAGGCGCTGGTCGAGCAGCTTCGGCTGCACGAGGAGTTCGAGACCGAGACGGCCGAGAATGCCGCCAAGGCACTGGAGATCGTCAAGCAGCAGCATTTCGACGTGATCCTGCTCGATGTCGGCCTGCCCGACATCGATGGGCGCGAGCTGTGCCGGCTGATGCGGCGCAACGGCGTGCGCACGCCGATCATCATGCTGACCGGTGCGGACAGCGAGGCCGACATGATCCTCGGCCTCGATTCCGGCGCCAACGACTATGTCACCAAGCCGTTCCGGCTGGGCGTGCTGCTGGCCCGGCTCCGCGCCCAGCTCCGCCAGCACGAGCAGAGCGAGGATGCGATCTTCGCGCTCGGCCCCTACAGCTTCCGCCCCTCGGCCAAGCTGCTGACCGACAGCAACGGCAAGAAGAAGATCCGCCTGACCGAGAAGGAGACGGCGATCCTCAAATATCTGTTCCGCGCCGGCGACCGGCCGACCGCGCGCGAGCTGCTGCTGAACGAGGTCTGGGGCTACAATGCCGGGGTCACGACCCATACGCTCGAGACGCATGTCTATCGCCTGCGCCAGAAGATCGAGCCCGACCCGTCGAAGGCCGAGATCCTGATCACCGAGCCGGGGGGTTACCGCCTGGTGCGGTAGAAGCTGATGGCAAGACAGCGATTCAGACTTTAGGTCGAATCGACCTAAAGTCATCGCGGTCTAGGCGCGGCACGGCCACGCCCATGGCGGCGAGATTGGTCTCGCTCGCCTCGTCGAGCGCCAGTCGCCGCGCGCCGGCGGCCTCGGCCGCGGCCGTGACGATGTCCTCGAAGCCCTGGATCTGGCTTTCGACGGCGATCCGCTTGCCGCCGCCTTCCAGCAGCAGCTCCATCCAGCCCAGCTTGCGGTCGCGCCGCATCGAGAAATAGCGCAGCCGGAACCCGTCGAGCGCCGTCCAGGCGATGCGCCGGCCGAACGGGCCGATCAGGGCGATGCCGTCCGGCGAGATCTCGATCCGGCTGCGCTGGCGGACCAGGGTCCGCGCGCCGAAGAACAGCAGCAAGGCGGCGACGGCGCCGAAGCCCGTGGCCAGGATCCAATGCAGCGGCAGCAGGATCGCCATCGTCGCCAGCACCAGCCCGACCGAGGCCCGTGCATAGTCAGCGAGAAGTGCTGCTCGCGGATAGGTGTGGCTGGAGGTCATCGCCATCCCGTGCTAGCGGCCCCTCTGCTTCGATATATGAGAGACCGATTCAGCTGTCAGGCCGGATCGGCCTGACAGCATCGGGCTCTGGATTACTGGACGTTGACGGTGATGACCTGCGACATGACCGGTGGCTGGTGCGGGACATGCGACCAATCGCCCAGCACGAGCTGCAGCGTGTGCTTGCCCGGCGGCAGCGTGATCGTCGCCTCGGTCTGACCGCCGCCATAATGCTTGTGCGTATCGTCGTTGGCGATCGGCTGGGTCAGCTCCTCGGGCGAGAGCTTGGTGTCGATCAGCAGATGGTGATGGCCCGTGCCCGGCGTCTCGTCGCCGGCCTTGGCGATCTTCATGCCGGTAAGGCCGAACTCGACCTTGAACGGGCTCTTGACCGTGTCGCCATCCTTGATATTGACGAAGAATACCTTCGCGCCCGGCACCGAGGGGGTCTGGGCATCGGCCGGGGCGGCCAGGAAAAGCATGATCGCGGCGGCCAGCATGGCGCCGAGACCGAGAATTCTCCGCATAACAGTCTCCAAAGCTTGCTATTGGGGTCGTCGTGGAACCGTCGCGAAATGGGTCGCGCACCCTGCCTGGACAGGATGGATCTGGCAATGAGCGAAACAAGCTCGGTCGATGAAGATTTTGCGAGCGCGGCGGCCCTTCCCTCCGCATCGCGCATGCGGCTTATCCACAGGACTGCAGCGGCGAGGCATCATCGCGCCAAGCGCGAATTCTCTTGGATTCGAGCCATTTCCGGATGTGGCTGGGTTCCGGGATTCCCTTGGTCGGCATGTGGGCGGGGTGCTGACGGTCACCGCCATGTCCGGCAAATGACACGGATCGCCGCCTTGCTGTTTCTTTGCCTGGCCGGCCAGGCGTCCGCGGCGGACCGGCTCGCCGCAGCGCCGCCGGTGGCGGCGGCCCTGGGCGCGCTCGACCGGCTCGTCGGCGCCGATATCGTCGAGCACGGCACGCCGGGCCTCGCCATCGCGATCGTCCATGGCCAGGAGCTGCTGTGGAGTCGATCCTACGGCATGGCGGATCTCGCCCGCTCGGCGCCGGTCGGTCCGGCGACGCGCTTCCGCCTCGCCTCCATGTCGAAGCTGCTGACCGGCCTTGCCGTGATGCAGCTGCGCGATGCCGGGCGGCTCCGGCTCGACGACCGGGT
This sequence comes from Aliidongia sp., assembly GCA_035539155.1. Lineage (GTDB taxonomy): Bacteria > Pseudomonadota > Alphaproteobacteria > ATCC43930 > CGMCC-115725 > JAXDMU01. The sequence goes on from DATLIZ010000025.1 coordinate 183,578, forward strand.
GACGGATCATCTGCCCGGCTTCGCGCTCGCGGGCGATCCTCATCCTGTGGTGACGCTGCGCGAGCTGCTGCTGCATCTGGGCGGTCTGCCGCGCGAGGCGCTGGGTGCCTCCTGGGACGACCGGACCATGCCCGACCGCGCCGCGCTCATCCGCGACATGGGCGAGGAGCCCGAGGCGATCCCGCGCGAGTCTCAGTGGAAATACTCGAATCTAGGCTATGCCGTGCTCGGCCTCGTCATCGAGGCAGCCTCGGGCGAGCGCTATGCCGATTACGTCACACATCACATCCTAACGCCGCTCGGCATGCGGGATACTCTCGTCGAGCCCGCACCCGACGATACCTCGCTCGCGACCGGTTACGGCGTGCGCGGTGCCGACGGCGTCCGGCCGGCGCGGCCGTTCCTCGCCATGGGCGGGCTGACGCCGGCGGCCGGCATCGTCTCGACCGCCGAGGATATGGCCAAGCTCGCCGCCTGGGCGCTCGAGGAGACGGATGGGCCGGTCCTGGCTGCGGCCAGCCGGCGCGAGATGCTGCGCATTCAGGCGGTTTTTCCGGATTTCTCCGGCGGCCAGGGGCTGGGCTGGCAGACGCGGCGAGTGGGCACGGTGATCCGCATCGGCCATGCCGGCCAGGCGGCAGGATATGCCGGCCGGTTCGAGATCGAGCCGGCATCGCAATTGGGCGTCATCGTGCTGACCAACGCCGACGAAGGCGGTCCGACCCGGCTCGCCGACCAGGCGCTGGCGCTGCTGGCGCCGGCTATCGCCGAGGCGCTGCCGGCGCCGCCGGTCCCCGCGGCCGATCCGGCCTGGCAGAAATACATCGGGCTCTACAGCTCCGAGCATGGCGGCAGCGCCATCGTCATCGTCAATGGCCGCCTCGCCTGGCAGGATCCCGGCGCCGCCGACCCGGCCAGGAACCGCATCTATCTTGAGCCGCACGGGACCGACCGGTTCCGCTTCCTGTCCGGCGCGCTGGTCGGCGAGGATCTGGTGTTCGAAACCGATGCCGATGGCAAGGTGATCCGGCTCAAGGCCGGCGGCGATTACGATTGGCGGAAATAGCACCGCCTTCGCGCGGTCGTCAGATCGCGACGCTCGATTGAATTGATCCGCATCAATATGTCGGACCGCGGTGTGAAGGATCGTCCGGACGGCTTGGCGATCGGCGCCATGCCGCCCGAGGATGAATAGAGGCTCCGATCCATGGTCCGGCACATGACGCCGAATTCAAGCGCTCCGACGGCGATGGCGGCGCGGGCGCAGCTGGCCGAGGCTCTTCCGGAGGAGCCGCCCGCCGGGCTGTCGAGCGCCGAGGCGCGGCAAAGGCTGGAGGAAATCGGCCCGAACGCCATGCCCGATGCAGCGTCGGATTTCTGGCGCCGGGCGCTGGTGAAGTTCTGGGCGCCCGTGCCCTGCATGCTGGAAGCGGCTGTCTTGCTCCAGCTGGTGCTGGGCGAATATGTCGAGGCCGCCGTCATCGCCGTCCTGCTCATCTTCAACGCCGCCCTCGGTTTCTTCCAGGAGGGCCGGGCGCAGGCGACGCTGGACGCGCTGAAATCGAGGCTTGCGCTCAATGCGTCCGTTCTCCGCGACCGGGTCTGGAAGATCGTTCCCGTCGCCGAGCTGGTGCCGGGCGATGTGGTGAAGCTGTCGCTCGGCGGCGTCGTGCCGTCGGATGTGCGCCTGCTCGACGGCAATGTCCTGCTCGATCAATCGATGCTGACCGGCGAATCATTGCCCATCGACGCCGGATCCGGCAGGCGGACCTACGCCGGCGCCCTGGTCCGGCGCGGCGAAGCGACGGCGGAAGTGACCGCGACGGGCCCGCGCACGACCTTTGGACGGACGGCGGAGCTGGTCCGGATCGCGCATGTGACGAGCTCTCAGCAGAAGGCCGTCCTGCGCGTCGTGCGCAATCTCGCGATCTTCAACGGCGTGATCGTCCTCCTCCAGACGGCCTATGCCTCGGCGTTGGGGATGCCGGCGGCGGAGATCGTTCCGCTCGTGCTCACCGCCATCCTGGCGGCTATCCCCGTGGCGCTGCCTGCGACCTTCACGCTGGCGAGCACGCTGGGCGCGCGGGCGCTTGCGAGGCAGGGCGTGCTGCCGACGCGGCTTTCCGCGCTCGACGAGGCGGCGTCGATGGACGTTCTGTGCGCCGACAAGACCGGCACGCTTACCGAGAACAGCCTCACGGTCGCTTCCGTGCATGCCATGCCCGGCTTCGACGAGGCGCGGATCCTGGGCCTCGCCGCTCTTGCCAGCTCCGATGGCGGGCAGGATCCCGTGGACGCCGCCGTCCGGCGCGCCGCAGTTCGGCCCGCCGCGGCCGAATTGCCGGCGCTGGTCAAGTTCGTCCCGTTCGATCCGGCGAGAAAAATGTCGGAGGCGGTCGCGCGCGATGCCGACGGCCGGCGCCTTCAGATCGTCAAGGGAGCCTTCGCCCAGGTCGGCACTCTCATTCAATCGCCGGCGGCGGCCAGTGCTGCCGCGATCGCGCTCGAAGCCCAAGGCTATCGGGTGCTCGCCGTGGGCGTGGGGCCGGCGGAAGCGCTCGAGCTCGCCGGCCTCATCGCGCTCAGCGATCCGCCGCGGCCGGACTCGGCGCCTCTGATCGCCGAGCTGAATCACCTGGGGGTGCGCACGATGATGGTGACGGGCGACGCGCCCGCGACGGCGGCCGTCGTGGCGAAGGCGGTCGGCCTCGGTGCGGCCCTCTGCCCGCCGGGTCCCATCGCCGCGCAGCCGTCGCCCGAGGCTTTCTCGGTGTTTGCGGGTGTGCTGCCCGAAGAGAAATACGATCTCGTGAAGGCGCTTCAGCGAACCGGACATATCGTCGGCATGTGCGGGGATGGAGCCAACGATGCGCCGGCACTCCGGCAGGCGCAGATCGGGATCGCCGTCTCTACCGCGACGGATGTCGCGAAATCGGCGGCCGGCATCGTACTGACCGAGCCGGGGCTGGGCGGCATCGTCACCGCCATCCGCGAGGGCCGGATAACCTTCCAGCGCATCCTCACCTATACGCTCAGATCCGTTACGCGAAAGATCGACCAGCTGCTGTTCCTGACGGTCGGCCTCATCATGACCGGGCACGCCATCCTGACGCCGATGCTGATGGTGGTCCTGATGGTCACGGGGGATTTCCTGGCCATGGCCGCGACCACCGACAATGTCCGGGCCTCCGCGAAGCCGAATGCCTGGCGGATCGATAATCTGACCGTGGCCGGCGCCATCATGGCCACGTGCAATCTGCTCTTTTGCAGCAGCATCCTGGCCGCCGGCAAATACTGGCTTCGCCTGGACATGGTGTCGCTCAGGACCCTCGCGGCGGTGACGCTGGTCTTCAGCGGCCAGGGTGTCCTCTACGTCGCCCGCGAGCGGCGGCGTCTATGGAGCTCGCGACCGAGCAACTGGCTCATGCTGTCGTCCGTGGTCGATCTGGGTATTATCACGCTGCTGGCGACCGGCGGCATCATCATGGCGCCGCTATCGCCCTGGGTGGTCCTGGGCGTGCTGGGGGTGGCCATTCCGTTCGCGCTGCTGCTCGACCAGATCAAGACGCTGATATTCAAGCGCCTCAAGATGGCATAGACACCGCGCGCCGGGGCGCTCAGCTACCGAGGGTGACGATCACCGGAACGTGGTCGGACGCCTTCTCCCAGCCGCGCAGCGAGCGGTGGATCTCAGTACCGGTCAGCCCCGGCGCCAGATCCGGCGTAACCCAGATATGGTCGAGCCGCCGCCCGCGATCGCTCAGCTCCCAATCCCGGGCGCGATAGCTCCACCAGCTATAGGATTTCTGGTCCGGCGGCACGAAGTGGCGGTGTGTGTCGACGAAATTCGCCGTCGCCTGCAGCTTGCCGAACCGCTCGACCTCGACCGGCGTGTGGCTCACCACATCCAACAGCTGCTTGTGCGACCAGACGTCGTGTTCGAGCGGCGCGATATTGAGATCGCCCACCACCATCATCGGCCTCCCGCGCGGAGCCGCCTCGGCGAACCAGGCAGTCAGCTCGTCGAGGAACTGGAGCTTGTGGGCGAATTTCTCGTTGAGCGCCGGGTCGGGAATATCGCCGCCGGCCGGCACATAGATATTGTGCAGTTCGATGCCGTTCTCGAGCGTGGCGACCACGTGCCGGCAATCGGTCTTGCCGCACCAGGTCGGCTTATCCGTTGCCTGGAACGGCACGCGCGACAGGATGGCGACGCCGTTATAGCTCTTCATGCCGCTGATATGGCGGTAGCGGTAGCCGAGCTCCTCGAACCGGGCTTCCGGAAAGAACTCGTCCATCGTCTTGGTTTCCTGGAGGCACAGCACGTCCGTCTGCGATTCCTCCAGAAAGCGGGCGACATTCTCGATCCGAAGCCGGACCGAGTTGATGTTCCAGGTCGCGACCTTTAATGCCATCAGCGCAGCGTGACCTCGAGATCGGTCAGCTTGTCGACATGGCCGTGCAGCTTGTCGCCGCGGACGACGGCGGCCACACCCTCGGGCGTGCCGCTGAAGATCAGATCGCCGGGCTTGAGCTCGACCAGGCCCGACAGGAAGGCGATGATCTCCGGCACCGACCATATCAGCTCCTTCACGTCGCTCGTCTGGCGGATCTCGTCATTGACCTTGAACCAGATGGCGCCGTGGTCGATATGGCCGACATCGCTCGCCCTATGGATCGGCGCGATCGGGGCGGAATGGTCGAAGCCCTTGCCCATGTCCCACGGGCGGCCGAGCTTCTTGGCCTCGCCCTGGATGTCGCGGCGCGTCATGTCGAGGCCGACGGCATAGCCATAGACATGGTCGAGGGCTGCGGCCTCGGGAATGTCGGCACCGCCCTTGCCGATGGCGACGACCAGCTCGATCTCGTGATGCAGATCGTTGGTCTTGGGCGGATAGGGCATGACCGAGCCGGTCATCAGCAGCGCATCGGCCGGCTTGGTGAAGAAGAAGGGCAGCTCGCGGTCGGGATCGTGCCCCATCTCGCGCGTGTGGGCGGCATAATTGCGACCGACGCAGAAGATCCGGCGGACGGGGAACGGATCGCCGCCGACGACCGGAACGGTCGTCACTGGCGTGACGGGAACGGCATAGCCCATGGAGAAACCTCGAAATTGCGAGCGGGCGCATCAAAGCAGAAGTGCCATAGCCTCGCAACCGCCGGACAAGCCGCAAACCGCGCAAAAAAAACGGCGCCCGACCGGGGGGGATCGGACGCCGCTTGCGCGTGTGACGCCTGGTCAGGGGGGATGCCCAGGCGTCTGAAGTGCCGTTGGGAGCCCGAGCCAGCAGGGGAACTGGATCGGACAATCAGGACATCTGTGGTCACTGAACACTTCGTCTAAGCATTTGGCGTCGATTCGCTCAGCCACAACTGCGCTCACTGCATAGCGGAAGCCGATGGCCTGCATGAGACGACATTGAGGCACCGCCGTTTACCGCCGGACCTCAGCCGAACTGCGTTTCCACGGCCCCGACAAAGGTGCGGCACGCCCGCGTTCCGCGCCGTTCGATCCCTGCTCGTGATCGTCACGGTGCCGGTGTCATGCCGCCGCCGGCCGGATCGACGGCGCGCAGCGTGCGGCCGAAAAAATCGAGAAGGCGGCGATCGTACTCGGCCCCGGCATGGGCCTGCAGATCGCTATGGCCGGCGCCCGGCACTTCCCACAGCTCCTTGGGGGCGTTGGCGCGGGCGAAGATCTCCCGCGTCTCGTCGATCTTGGTATAGCGGTCCTCGATGCCGGCCATGACGAACATCGGCGCCTTCACCTCACCGATCCGGTCGATCGGCCGCAGCACGCTCGACGAGATGCCGAGCGCTGGGCCCGCGACCAGGACGAAGGGCGGTTCCAGCAACCGGCCCCAAGGGCCGAGCCGGTACTCGATGCGGTCGGCGATCGCCCTGTCGATGTCGGGATAGACGGATTCGAGCACCAGCGCCTGCACCGGCAGTGGCTTCGGCCCGACCAGGGCGGCGGCACCGCCGAGCGAGATGCCGATGGCGCCGAGCTTCTCCGCCGGCAGGCGGCTATGCAGGAAATCGACGGCGGCCGCGGCATCGAGCGCTTCGAGCTGGCCGAAGGTTATGAGCTTGCCCGGGCTCTCGCCATGCGCCTGGAAATCGATCGCCAGCACGCCATAGCCGGCCTGATGCAGCAGCCGGAAGCGCGGCAGCGTGGCCAGCCGATTGCCCTGCACGCCATGCAGCAGCAGGACGCCGCCGGCGCCCGGCCGGCCGGGCGCGAACCAGCCGCGGAGCGTGCTGCCGGAAGGCGACGGGATCAGGACCGTCTCGGCGCCGAGATCGTCCGGCGGCGGCCCGACCGGCGCTTGAGCCGGGCGTGACATCTGATAGCCCGCCGCGACGGCGAACGCCACGCCCGCCGCCGCGATCGCGAGAATGCCGGCAATCCAGCCCATGCGCATCGCTCAGTGCGGCCGGGGCGATCTGTCGAGTTTGTTGGGCAGCTCGAACAGGCTGTTGGCCAGCGTGATGCCGTCCTGTACCTCGGTCAGCGCCACCGTGACGTTCTTGCCCTGAGCGTCGAGCACGGTCCATTGCCTGAGCGCCAGGGGGTCCTCCGTCAGAAGCAAGGTCAGCGAGCCGATCGAGGAATCCTTGGTCTGCGTCGCGGTGACGCGGACGGTCTTGGGCCCGCGCTCGAATCGGGTCACGGTCACGTCGCCGGTGAGCGTGATCTTGTCGCGCAGCAGAAACCAGGCGGCGGTCTCGTCGATCGAGATGTACTGGACCTGCTCGACCGTAAGATCGTTGACGGCGACCAGCCCGTCATTGGCGACCAGCTGCAGCTTGGCCGGCGGGTCGTAATCGAGCCGCATCTTGCCCGGCCGTGACAGCCAGACCGTGCCGCCGGAGACGGCGCCGTCGGCGGCGGTCTGCTGGAACTTGGCCTTCAGCGTCTTGATGCCGTTGAGATAGGCCTCGATCTGCTGCAGCTCGGCCTGGTCGGCCGCGGGGAGAGAGGCCGGTGCCGCCAGTGCCCGTTGGGCTGCCAGCAGCAGCAAGGCACCGCCGGCGAACGCACGGCGTGTCATACCGCCGCACCGGGGCTGGGGGTGGGAAAGCTTCATCGGGCGTAATTCCTTGTGCTGACCGGCCGCGGGCGCCGTCACCGGGGCGGGGGCGCCAGCACCTCGCGCTTGCCGACGTGGTTGGCGCTGCCGACAACGTTTTCCTGTTCCATGCGATCCATGATACGGGCGGCCCGATTATAGCCGATCTGCAGGTGCCGCTGCACGAAGCTGGTCGAGGCCTTGCGCTCGCGCGTGACCAGCGCCACCGCGCGGTCATAGAGCTCGTCGCCGCTCTTGGTGCCTTCGCCTTCCGACTCGTCGAACTCGCCGACCGGCGAATCATCGTCCTCGGTCACGTCCTCGACATAGTCGGGCGTACCCTGGCTCTTCAGGAAATTGACCACGCCCTCGACCTCGCTGTCAGCGACGAAGGGGCCGTGGACGCGGGTGATCCGCCCGCCGCCGGCCATATGCAGCATGTCGCCGCGCCCCAGGAGCTGCTCGGCGCCGGACTCGCCGAGGATGGTCCGGCTGTCGATCTTCGAGGTCACCTGGAAGCTGATGCGGGTCGGGAAATTGGCCTTGATCGTGCCGGTGATGACATCGACCGACGGGCGCTGCGTCGCCGTGATGATGTGGATGCCGGCCGCGCGCGCCATCTGCGCCAGGCGTTGGATCGCGGCCTCGATGTCCTTGCCGGCGACCAGCATCAGGTCGGCCATCTCGTCGACGACGACGACGATGAAGGGCAGCGGCGTCGATTCGAGCGGCTGCTCCTCGAACAGCGGCTCGCCGGTCTCGGCGTCGAAGCCGGTTTGGATCCGCCGCGACAGCGTCTCGCCGCGCAGTACGGCCTCGGCCAGGCGCTGATTGTAGCCCTCGATATTGCGCACGCCGAGCTTGGACATGGCGCGGTAGCGATTCTCCATCTCGCGCACGGTCCATTTCAGCGCCACCACCGCCTTCTTCGGATCGGTGACGACCGGCGCCAGCAGATGCGGAATGCCGTCATAGATCGACAGCTCCAGCATCTTGGGATCGATCATGATGAATTTGCACTGGTTCGGCGGCATGCGGAACAGCACCGACAGGATCATGGTGTTGATGCCGACGGACTTGCCGGAACCGGTGGTGCCCGCGATCAGGAGATGCGGCATCTTGGCAAGATCGGCGATGACCGGGCTGCCGCCGATATCCTTGCCCAGCACCAGCGGCAGCTTGAAATTGCTGCGCTCATAGGCGTCGGACGCGAGCAGCTCGCGCAGATAGACCGTTTCCGACTTGCTGTTGGGCAGCTCGATGCCGATGACGTTGCGGCCCGGAACCACGGCGACGCGGACCGAGACGGCGCTCATCGAGCGGGCGATGTCGTCGGCGAGGCCGATGACGCGCGAGGATTTGGTGCCGGGCGCGGGCTCCAGCTCGTAGAGCGTCACGACCGGGCCGGGCCGGACCTTCACGATCTCGCCCTTGACGCCGAAATCCTCGAGCACGTTCAGCAGCAGCAGCGCGTTCTGCTGGAGCGCATCCTCGCTCGGGCCGATGCGGCCGCGTTCGAGCGGCGCCTCGGCCAAGAGGTCGAGCGGCGGCAGTTCGTAATCGCTGTGCGGCTCCAAATCCAGCGAGGCCTGACGCGGCACCTCGGCGCGCCGACCCGGCACGGTGGCGGCGATCTTGGGCGCCACGATATCGTGCGGCAGCGCGCGCTTGGCCTGCTGGGCGCCGATCACGGGCTCGCGCCGGGTCTTGGGTGCCGCCGGCGCGCGGGCGGGCCGGCCGGCGACCGGCTCGCGCCGTTCGATTTCGGCCGTGACCCGGCGCGGCAGGCTGAAGGCGGGCACGCTCAGGCGCGGCAGGGTGACGTGCCGACCCCATTTCCAGGTGAAGCGGCCGGCCTTGCCGCCGGCGCGGGCAACCTTGCCGGCGCCGCGCCCGACGGCCAGCCACTCGCCGCGCGACAGGCCCAGCACATAGAGCAGCAGCACGCCGGCCAAGGCCGCCATGCCCATCGCCGCGAGCGGCGTCGCTGGCCCGATCGCGACGCGCTGCCAGAACAGCAGGCCCAGCACGCCGCCGATGCGGCCGGGCAGGATGCCGAGGCTGATCGCGACCAGCAGCAGCAGCACGGGCACCAGCGCCAGCCGCAGCCAGAGCTGCCGGAGCGGCAGGTTGAGCAGCAGCCGGAGCGACCAGATGGTGAAGATCGTCGGCAGCAGGGCCGAGACATAGCCGATCGACTGGATCAGCCCGTCCGCCAGGACCGCGCCGAACGGGCCGCCGAAATTGGCCGGCGGCCGGTCGGATGCGACGTTCCAGGACGCGTCGACATGATCGTAGGTCGCCAGGATCAGGTAGAGCATGATGCTGGCGATGAAGAGCGCCACGCCCGCGAGCTCGCTCAGGCGCCGGCGCAGGAAAAGCGCGATGCCGCCGCCGCTGGTACCGAAACTCGCGCCGAAACCGGCCATGCTGGGCCTCACACTATCCGGGCGAAGCGGTCGAGCGCCTCGGCCACGATCGTATTGTCATGCACCAGGGCCAGGCGCAGATAGCCGTCGCCCGGATTGCGGCCGGCCGCGTCGGCGATGCCCAGATAGCTGCCGGGCACGGTGCGCACGCCGCCGTCGCGCCAGAGCCTGAGCGCCGCCTGCTCGCTGTCGCCGACCTCCAGCCACAGGAAGAAGCCGCCCTGCGGCCGATAGAAGCCGTAGCGGCCGCCGAGAATCCGCTCGGCCACGTCGAATTTGGCGCGATAGAGCGCCCGGTTCGCCTCGACATGGGCCTCGTCCTGCCACAGCGCCACGGCGGCGGCCTGGAGCGGCAGCGGCACCTGGCTGCCGCCATAGGAGCGCAGCGTCTGCAGCCGACGGATCAGCACCTCGTCGCCGGCGACGAAGCCCAGGCGCAACCCGGCGCCGTTCGAGCGCTTGGACAGGCTGTGAAAGACCAGGATGTTGCCGAAGCCCTCGCCTAGCGCGGCCGCTGCTTCGAGGCCGCCCGGCGGCGGGGCCTGGTCGTAGATCTCGGAATAGCATTCGTCGATGGCGAGCACGAAATCGTAGCGCCGCGCCATCCGGATGGCACTTTTCAAATAGTCGAGGCTGGCGATGGCGCCCTGCGGATTGGCCGGCGTGCATAGGAAGGCGAAGGCGGTGCGCTCCAGGATCTCGGGCGGCACCGTCTCGAAGTCCGGCAGGAACCCGCTCGCGCGCGTGGCCGCTACCGGCACGATCTCAGCCCCGGCCATGCCGGCGGCACCCCGATAGGCCAGATAGAAGGGATTGGGCAACAGGACCACGGGGCGTTGGCCGTTCCTGCTTTCCGGCACGGCCATCTGCGTCGCCAGATAGAGCCCCTCCTTGGTGCCGCTCAAGGCCAGCAGGTGCCGATCGGGATCGAGGGCGCCGGCCGGCAGCTGATAGCGGCGGGTAGCCCAGGCGCAGGCGGCGGCGCGGAATTCCTCGGTACCTTGGACCGGCGGATAGCGGTTCCAGAGCCCGGCATTGGCCGCGATCACATCGGCGACCCAGGCGGGCGGCGCATGCTGCGGCTCGCCGACGCTCAGCATCAGCGGCTCGATATTGCTGCGCGGGACGACATCCTTCAGCAGCGTATTCAGCCGCGTGAAGGGATTATCGCCCAGCCGCTCCAATCTCTCGTTCGTCTGCACGGTCGCTCTGCCTCAACACTCGCTGAATCACCAACTTATCAGGCAGTGTTCAAGCGATATTAAAGCCGGCGAAGATTTCGGCCAACAGGAAAAGGGAAGGGTGCTGCAAAGCGAAACGGCGCCACCGTTTCCGGTGGCGCCGTTCGTATAAAAAGGAGCGACGCCGCGCAAGAGCGCGAGCGCCGCTCAGGGGGAGGAGCTTACTGGACCATCTCGCCATGGAGGGCGAGGTCGAGACCGTCGCGCTCGATCTCCTCGTCCACGCGCAGGCCCACGACCATGTCGATCACCTTCAGGATGATGAAGGAGGCGATCACGTCATAGACGATGACGATGGCGACGCCGATGATCTGGTTGATGACCTGGGCGCCGTTGCCCTCGATCAGGCCCGAGGTGCCGCCATATTCGCTGATCGCGAACACGCCGGTCAGGATGGCGCCGGCGATGCCGCCGATGGCATGGACGCCGAAGCAGTCGAGCGCGTCGTCATAGCCGAACATGTGCTTGAGCGAGGTCGCACCGAGATAGCAGACCACGCCGGCGATGGCGCCGATCGCGAGCGAACCGGCCGGGCCGACGAAGCCCGAAGCGGGCGTGATCGCGACGAGGCCGGCGACGGCACCGGAGCAGATGCCGAGCACCGTCGGCTTGCCGCGCACGGCCCATTCGACGAACATCCAGACCAACGCTGCGGTGGCGGTGGCGATCTGGGTCACGGTCATCGCCATGCCGGCGACGACACCGGCCGAGACGGCCGAGCCGGCATTGAAGCCGAACCAGCCCACCCACAGCAGGGCAGCGCCGATATAGGTGTAGACGACGTTGTGCGCGGGGCCGGTATCCTTGCGCTTGCCCAGCAGGATCGCCGCGATCAGGCCGGCGACGCCGGCATTGATATGGACGACCGTGCCGCCGGCGAAGTCGAGCACCTTGAACTTGGCGGCGTCGTTGGCGCTGTTGAGGAAACCGTCCGGACCCCACACCCAGTGGGCGACGGGGGCATAGACGATGGTCGCCCACAGGCCCATGAACCAGAGCATGGCCGAGAATTTCATGCGCTCCGCGAAGGCGCCGGCGATCAGGGCCGGGGTGATGATCGCGAAGGTCATCTGGAAGCACATATAGACGGTTTCAGGGATCGTCGGTGCCAGCGGATTGGGCACAGTGGTGTTTTTAGAGGCATCGCTCAGGATGCCTTGGAGGAACGTGCGGTCGAGCCCGCCCAGGAACGGCGTGCCGGCGCGGAACGCGAGGCTGTAGTTCAGCACGGCCCACAGCACCGTCACCAGACAGGTGATGGCGAAGCTGGTCATCACCGTGTCGCCGACATTCTTCTTGCGGACCATGCCGCCATAGAAGAGGCCCAGGCCCGGGATCGTCATCATCAGGACGAGCGCCATGGAGGTCAGCATCCAAGCGGTATCGCCGGAATTGGGAACGCATGGGTCGGTGACGCCGGTGGCGCAGGCCGGCGGCGCCGGGGCAGCATCGGCCGCCGGGGCGGCGGCGGGAGCGGCGGCGGCGGGGGCCGGCGTATCGTCCGCATAGGCCGGACCGGCGGTGATCGAGGCAAAGCCTGCGATCGCCAGAAATAGTGTCGCTGCCAGTGCCAGGACGGCACGGCCGATCCGCCTTCTGGCTCTCAACGCATGCATCATGTGCTTTCTCCTGATGAGAAACGTTTTCTCTTGTTCCGCTGGCTGGGCAGGCGGCGACCACTCTTCAGAACAAGAACCGTGCCAACTAGATTCCAAGGCCGCTTAGTTGTGCGGTGCGCAATGTTCAAGGGAAGGTTGGGCCGGCGAAAGTCAGAAATGCCCAAAAAACAGGCGGAAGAAATTCCGGATTTGATCAAATTTTCATCCGTACTGAGCGAACTCGCGCGCCGACGCGGCAGATCGCCGTCCTGCTGGACAAGCTCGGGGCCGGGAGGGCAAGGTGCCGCCATGACCGAGTTCCCGCATCTGGCGAGCACGCCGCTCGGCGTCGGGATCGCCGTTATCGGCGGCGGCCTTGCCGGCCTGCCGCTCGCCATCGCCTGTGCCGGCGCCGGCATCCGGACCGCCGTGGTCGATCGCGAGCCGCCATCCGCCATGCTGGCCGAGCCGTTCGACGGCCGCAGCTCGGCGATCGCGTTCGGCTCGCAGCGCGTGCTCGCCGGCTTGGGTATCTGGCAGCATGTCGAGGCGGCGCAGCCGATCCTCGACATCCGTGTCGTCGACCAGGGCTCCCCGCTCTTCCTGCACTATGATCATCGCGAGGTCGGCGAGGCGCCGTTCGGCTGGATCGTCGAGAACAGGCTCCTGCGCCGCGCCCTGTTCGCTCGGCTGGCGGAGCTGCCGGATCTCGTCCATCTGGCGCCGCAGAGCGTGGAGTCGGTCGAGCGTAATGCCGATGGCGCCGTGATCCGTCTCGGCGATGGCGGCACGATCCGCAGCCGGCTCGTGGTCGCGGCCGACGGTCGCAATTCCGCGCTGCGCAAGGCGGCCGGCATTCGCACCCTCGGTGCCGGCTACGCTCAGCACGCCATCACCTGCACGGTAGCGCACGACAAGCCGCATCACGGCGTCGCGGTCGAGCATTTCCTGCCGGCGGGCCCGTTCGCCATCCTGCCGATGACCGGCGACCGCTCCTCGATCGTCTGGACCGAGCGCGCGCGCCTGGCGCCCGCCATGATGCGGCTCGACAAGCCGGATTTCGACCGCGAGCTCGCGCGCCGCTTCGGCAACTTCCTCGGCACTGTCGAATCGGTCGGGCCGCGCTGGTCCTATCCGCTGGAGATCCGCTATGCCGAGCGGATGATCGACCGGCGGCTGGCGCTCGTCGGCGATGCCGCTCACGTCATCCACCCGATCGCGGGGCAGGGGCTCAATCTCGGCATCCGCGATGTCGCCGCCCTGGCCCAGCTCGTCGTCGATGCTTGCCGGCTCGGGCTCGATCCCGGCATGCCCGACCTGCTGGCGCGCTATCAGCGCTGGCGGCGCGTCGACACGATCGCGCTCAGCGCGGTGACCGACGGGCTCAATCGCCTGTTCTCGAATGATCTGGCCCCGGTCCGGCTGGTGCGCGATGTCGGGCTGGCGCTCGTCGGCAAGGCGCCGCCGCTGAAGCGCCTGTTCATACGCCACGCCATGGGCATGGTCGGCACGCTGCCCCGCCTCGTCCGCGGCGAGGCGCTGTAGCTATCGCCCCTTGGGCTCGCGGCTGAGACCTTGCGCCGCCAGCGCGTCCAGATAGCGCTGCCAGCGTGCCGGATAATCGCTGCCCAGCTCATAGAGATAGCGCCAGGTATAGATGCCGGTATCGTGCAGGTCGTCGAACTGGATGCGCACGGCGTAATGGCCGACCGGCTCCAGCGCCATGATGCCGACGTGGGCGCGGCCGGCGACCAGTGTCTTCTGGCCCGGCCCATGGCCCTGCACCTCGGCCGAGGGGCTTTCGACGCGCAGATATTCCGCCGGCAGCTCGAAGCGCGTGCCGTCGTCGAAACGGATGTCGAGCCGCTTCTCGGCCCGCTTCAGCAGCAGCTCGACCGGCCAGCGCTCGTCGCCCGCATCATCGGCAGGGCTCAATTTGCCGGCGGGGTCGGCTTGTCGAGCGGCCGCGCCTCGTCGACCAGCATGATCGGGATGCCGTCGCGGATCGGATAGGCCAGGCCCGCCTGGTCGCTGATCAGCTCCTGGGCGGTGCGGTCGTAGCGCAGCGGCGCTTTGGTCAGCGGGCAGACCAGGATCTCGAGCAGCTTCGGATCGATCTCTTGCGCCGTATCGGCCATGTTCGGTTCCCCCTCTCCCATGTCAGTGACGCGCCCCGTCGTTCCGGCCGCTGCCGTGATCAAGCACAGCCATCTCGACCAGGCTGGTCAGAATCCGTGACCGCTCGCCGAGGTCGGCGGCCTGCAGCAGCGCCTGCTTCTCGGCCGTGCCGAACGGACAGATCATGGCGAGCGAGGTGACCAGCCTTTCGTCGGGCGTGGTCTCGATCGAGGGCCAGTCAGCGGTGATGCCGCTGAGCTTGAAGAAGGCCTTCAGCCCCTCCAGCAGCCGCGCCCGGTCGACACCGGCCGAAGGTTGCTCGACGAGATCGGCCTGATAGGGCGTCCAGTCCGGCATCACCATGCGATAGCCGCGAATCGTGGCCAGCTCGTCGGCTATGTCGAACCGGCAGACGCCGGTCAGCGTGATCAGATAGCGCGGCCCATCCTCGGCGAAGGAGGTGATGCGGCCGACGCAGCCGGTCTTGTAAAGAGCCGGCGCCTTGCCGGACGGTTCCGGGTCGGTCGGCTGGATCATGCCGACCAGCCGGTTGCCGGCGAGCGCGTCGTCGACCATCGCCAGATAGCGCGGCTCGAAGATGTTGAGCGGCAACCGTCCGCGCGGCAGCAGCAGCACGCTCGGCAGCGGAAACACCGGCAGGCTGCCCGGCAGGGGCCGGGCCGCGAACTCCGGGCCGCCGCCGCTCATGCGAACAGGATCGAGGACAGGCGCTTGCGCGCCTCGACGGTCAACGGATCGGTGAAGCCCATTGCCTCGAACAGCTTGACCAGCTGCTTGCGCGCCGCCTGCTCGTTCCATTCGCGATTGACCTGGACGATGTGCAGCAGGTGATCGACCGCCGCCTCGCGTTCACCGGCCGCGAACAGCGCATTGGCCAGCTCCAGGCGCGCCTCGTGGTCGTTGGCGTCGCGTTCGAGCCGCTGCTCGAACTCGCGCGTGGCCCCCACGGACTTGGCCGCCTGCTCGGCGAGTTCGATCGCGGCCGCGACAGAGGCGACCTCGGCGTTCTTCGCTTCCTCGGCCGGAACGCGGGCGAGGATCGTCTTGGCGTCCTCGATGTTGTTGGCGGCGAGCGCGCAACGGGCGAGGCCCGCCAGCGCCTCCACGTGATCGGGCTGGTGCTGCAGGATCTGCTGGAAGATGTTCTCGGCGCTGGCCGTGTCGCCATCGGCGAGCGCCTGCTTCGCCATCTCCAGTGCCTCGTCGACCGCCGACGGGCCGGCCTTGCCGGCCAGGCGCTTGACGAAGGCCTTGATCTGCGGCTCGGGGATGGCGCCGACGAAGCCGTCGATCGGCCGTCCGTCCTTGAAGGCGTACACGGCCGGGATCGACTGGATGCGCATCTGGGTCGGGATCTCGGGATGATCCTCGATATTGAGCTTGACCATCCGGACCGCGCCATTGCTGGCGGCCACGGCCTTTTCGAGCATCGGGCCGAGCGTGCGGCAGGGGCCGCACCATTCCGCCCAGAAATCGACGATGACCGGCGTCTGCATCGATGCCTCGACGACGTCGGTCATGAAAGTGGCGGTGCTGGTTTCCTTGACGGGGGCCGCGCCATTGGCGGCGGCGATGAGCTGGTCCACGGGAGTCACACCTGATTGCCGGGGGTTACGGTGCTTAAATGAGCGTTCGCGGCCATAAGAACAAGCCGTCCGTGCAGACGGAATGCCGGCCAGCTCTTCGAAAAAAGAGGCTTGCACGGCATCCGGCGCTCTGTATATATCGCCCACCCGGACGGCGCTAGCTGTCCAACGGATGCGGGCGTAGCTCAGGGGTAGAGCATAACCTTGCCAAGGTTAGGGTCGAGGGTTCGAATCCCTTCGCCCGCTCCAATTTCCCTCGGGAAATCAGAGCGATAGATCGGCCCTTCGGGGCCGGTCGCTTGCTTAAATCGGCATTATCCGAAAAATGTAAGCACTCTTTAAGCAGATCAACGGGAGCCGGGTACGGCTCAAGCGTGATCGAGCGTACTGTCAGTGGCTCATGATCGTGCAGCAGTCAGGATGGTTTGAACAGCCTCGACACCTCGACCAGTTCCGCCAAGGGACGCCTGATGTGCCCATCCGCCTTCAGCATGACCAGCCCGTGCAACTGGGCCCAAATTAGTTGGGCTTCCTCCTGGATGCGGTCCGCCGGAGCGGTGGGGGACAAGGCTTCGCGCAATCGGCTGAAGGCATCGACGGCAGCGGTTTCCAGGGCGCTCCCCGTGCCGGCTTCGGGCACGAGGCGCGACGCGAACATCAGTCGATAGAGTTCGATGTTCGCTTCGCCGAATGCGACATAGGCGAGCGCCATCGCTTTTAGGGCACCATCACGGCCTCCTGCCGCAGCGGCGGCTGCCAGCGCAGCGGCAAACTCCTCGAACCCTTCCGTCGTGACCGCCTCGAGCAACGCGTCGCGGTCGGCAAAATGGCGATAGGGAGCCGGCTGGCTTACACCGGCAAGCCGCGCGAGAGAGGCGAGCGACACCGCATGCGCCCCGCTTTCCGCGATCTGCTCGCGCGCGATTCGCACCAGGGCCCGCCGTAGATCGCCGTGATGATAGCCGGCCCGTCCCGGGGCCTTTCCGTTTGGGGGTCCGTTCATGTGATGACCAATAACATTCTGCTTGACGGTCGGTCAAGCCGCCGCCATGTTATGACCAATTACATTGGCTCGAACGCGGCGGGAAACGCCGCCCCGCTTCGGGCCGTGGATCAAGGATCTTCGCCATGAGTCTCGCCGGCATCTTGAAAGGCGGTTTCCACGACTCGCACAGCTTGCCGCCGGACTTTGTCGACGAGTTGGCGAAGGGCGGAAAACGGCCGGGCTATTCCAACTTGCGCGTGCCGTTTATCGAGCCCTTTCCGAGCTATGTCACGGCGAGATCGATCTGCACCGCGCCCGTTCCTCCCGAACCCGGCGTGGCGGCGACCGAAGATGAACATTTTGGATTATTCCCATTGTCGAGGAGGTAGATCATGAAAACGTTTCTGAGCATTGGAGCCGGTCCGGGTATGGGCCTAGCGACAGCCGAGCGGTTTGCCGGCGAAGGGTTTCGGATCGTCTTGAGCGCCCGGAACGAGACCAAGACGAAAGAGCTTGCGGGGCAGCTCCAGGCGAAAGGCCATAAGGTCGAAGTACGCACGGTCGATGCCGCTGAACCGTCAAGCATCGCGGCCCTCGTGTCTCGAATTGAAAGCGAGTTCGCCGGGATCGATGTTCTGCACTTCAACGCGGCCTCGATGCGAAAGGCCACGCTGGCGGATCAGCCGCGCGAGACGTTCAACTATGATCTAGCCGTCAATATCGGTGGCGCCATGGTCGCTGCCCAGGCTGCGGGGCCCAACATGATCGCACGCGGCTCAGGCTCCATCCTGTTCACAGGCGGCGGCTTCGGCCTTCAGCCGCACCCGGATTTTCTCTCTTTGAGCATCGGTAAGGCAGGTATTCGCGCGCTGGCGCAAGGCATCTTCAGGCCGTTCCAGGAAAAAGGCGTCCACGTCGCGACCGTTACCGTCGCGGGCCTCGTCATGAACAGCAAAGACGCCAATGCCGTCGCCGAACAGTTTTGGCAACTGCACAGCCAGCCTGCCGGTTCGTGGCAGGTTGAGACCGTATATACGCCCGCCGGCTGAGAACCAGGAGACGGCTGATCGCGGCCCCAGCGCGCCGATCAGCCCCCTTAGCATTACAGTTGCATTCTCATTTCGACGCTGAATCGGTTGCCATCGCGATGCGGAGATGATGGATGCAGGGGGCATCGGGACTCGGATGGCGCCCCAAGGGTCGCCGCAACAGCGCGTGCGTCGGGTGCAGCAGAATGGCGGTTTGACGCGCCCTGCTTCTGTGGCCAATGTCGGATCTATCCTGTTGACGATGAACCGGCCCCGTTGCAGAAGAGCCGGACTCGTCTCGCCTATCGTGCTTCCGGCACGGACGACGAGCATAGGCGGCCAGCCGTCGCATGGCAGACCCTTCGAGATAGAGATGCGCATGGATCAGAACACGCTGATGGGGAAGCTGACCGAGATCTTTCGCGATGTCTTCGACGATGACGACATCACGCTGCGCGGCGACATGACGGCGAAAGATGTCGAAGGCTGGGACAGTGTCGCGCATATCCGCCTGATGCTCTCGATCGAGCAGAAGTTCGGTTTCCGGTTCGAGGTCGAGGAGATCTCCGAGCTGAGGAATGTCGGAGAGCTTGCGGCGGCTATCTCGAAGCGAGCGGAATAGAGCGCGCGAGCATGTCCTGGCAGCTGCCCAAACCGGAGAGGTTTCGGGGTCTTTGCGCCGAGCTCGACGCGCGCCCGGGGACGCGGGGCGAAGGGCTGAAACAGCTCGCCGGTTATGACCTCGACAGCAACGGCCTGCATCGTCTGGCCCGGTCGGTCACGGCGGCGTTGGACGCGGATGCGGCTGCTCCCCTCGCCCGTCTTACTTTGGGGCTCGTCAGCAACGCCACCACGGATCTGCTGATCCCGCCGCTGATCGGCGCCGCGGCGCGCTATGGCATAGCTCTCTCGGTGATTGCGGCGCCCTTCGGCGTGACGGCCCAGGCTGCGTTCGACCCAGCTTCCCCGGTTCTGGCGGCGAATCCGGACGTGGTGCTGATGGCGTTGGACTATAGCGCCCTGTTCGGCGGCGACGCCCTCGAGGGTGATCCCGAGGCGCGCGTGGCGGCTGCCCTCGCCGATATCGCCGATACCGCCGGCGCCTTTGGGGCGGCCGGCCGTGCCACCATCATCGTGCAAACCGTCGCGGCCCCGCCCGAACGGATCTTCGGCAGCCTCGATCGCCGTCAGTCGGGAACGCCCGCCTGGCTCGCCGCTCGTTTCAACGAGGGGCTTTGCAGCGAGGTGGTGCGCCCTGGCATCGCTCTTCTGGACGTCGAGGGCCTGGCGGCGGCGATCGGATACGGTCGATGGTTCGATCGGGCGCAGTGGATGACGGCACGGCTGCCCTTCGCCCAGGATCTGGTCCCGCTCTATGCCGACCATGTCGGCCGCCTGCTGGGTGCCATTCGCGGCAACAGCCGGAAGGTCCTCGTCCTCGATCTCGACAACACGCTCTGGGGCGGCGTGATCGGGGATGACGGCGTGAACGGGATCCGCCTCGGCCAGGGTGATCCGGTCGGCGAAGCATTCCTCGACCTGCAGAGGGCGGCCCTGACCCTGAAGCGGCGCGGCATCCTTCTCGCCCTTTGCTCGAAAAATACCGATGCGATCGCCCGGGCCGCGATCCGCGAGCATCCCGATATGCTGCTGCGCGAGGATGATTTCGCGGCGATCCAGATCAATTGGAACGACAAGGCTTCCAATATCGAGGCCATCGCCGAGCAGCTCTCGCTGGGTCTCGACAGCTTCGTCTTCCTCGACGACAACCCGGTCGAACGCGACCAGGTCCGTTCGGCGCTGCCGCAAGTGCGGGTTCCCGAGCTGCCGCGCGATCCGACCGATTACGCCCGGATTCTCCTCACCGGCGGCTTCTTCGAGAGCGTCGCCTTTTCGCAGGAAGATCGCGACCGCGCCGAGCAATATGCCGCCAATGCGCGCCGACAGACGCTGCTGTCCCGAACGCGCGACATGGGTGAGTTCCTGAAATCGCTGGAAATGTCGGCGATTTTCGTGGGCGAGGGCGATACCGGTTGGCAGCGTTTCACCCAGCTCGTCAACAAATCCAATCAGTTCAACCTGACGACGCGCCGCTATACCGAAGCCGAGATCCTGGCCCTCGCCGCCGATGCGTCCGTCCTGACGCTCCAGGTGCGCCTGGCCGATCGGTTTGGCGATAACGGTCTCATCAGCGCCGTTATCTGTCGCCCGGCCGGCAACGCATGGGAGATCGATACCTGGGTCATGAGCTGCCGGGTCCTCAATCGCCAGGTCGAGATCGCGGTGCTGAACGAAATCGTCCGGCGCGCCCGGGCGGCCGGCATCATCCGGCTGCGCGGCATCTATCGGCCGACCGAGCGCAACAAGATGGTCGAGGCTCATTATGAACGGCTCGGCTTTTCGCCGATCGAGACGACGGACAGCGAAGCCAGCTTCGGGCTCGATGTAACGGACTATGAGGCGCGGACGGTCCCTATCGCGATAGACACCAAACGGCCGGAGCCGGCATGAGCAGGGTTGTGGAATGATCTATTCGAGTTACGAATTCCTGCTGTTCCTGCCGGCCTTTATCGTCTCCTTCTACAGTACCAGGACTGTTTTCGGACAGAACCTCCTGCTGCTTCTCGGCAGCATCGGCTTTCTGGTCTGGGCCGGAGTCTGGAATCTCCTGCCGGTTGCCCTGGTCCTCGCCGGCGTGGTCCTCCATTGGCAGATCGATGCCCGTTTCAAGACCGGGAAGCTCGGCTTTGTCGTGATCATCAGCCTGTTGGTCATGGATCTGGCATACTTCAAATATCGTGCGCTTCTCGCCTCGGTAGCCGGCATTCATCTGCCCATTCCGGCCGTCCTGGTCGCCGTCATCCCGCTCGGCATCAGCTTCTATACTTTCGAGGCCATCAGCGCCGTGATCGACGTACGGCGCCGTCGGCTGCCGGTGCGCGGGCTCGATTGGCCGCTGTTCATCATGTTCTTTCCGCACTTGATCGCGGGTCCGATCGTGCGGTTCCGGCAGTTGCGCGAGCAGTTCGACTATCGGAAAAGCTTTCGGGCGCGCAATCTCACAATCGGCATGCATCTCTTCACCATCGGCTTCGTGAAGAAATTGATGGCGGACCCGCTGGGCCAGATGATCGATCCGATCTGGGCAGCGCCGACGCACGCTTCGGCGTTGGCTCTCATCCTGGCCGTTCTTGGGTTTTACGTTCAGCTCTATCTCGATTTCTCGGGCTATACCGATATGGGGCGTGGTGTGGCGCGCATGCTCGGCTTCAGGCTGCCGATCAATTTCCGGGCGCCCTTCTTCGCCGCCAACCCGCCGGAATTCTATCGTCGCTGGCACATATCGCTGTCCAACTGGATTCGCATCTTTCTCTACGACAACATGGCCATGGCGGTGCTCCGCCGCATCCGTTCGCGGAAAGTGCAAGGCCGCGCCTTGATGGGCGTGAGCCTCGTCGTGATGGCCCTCTTCGGGCTCTGGCATGGCGGTGCTTGGCATTTCATGCTGTTCGGCGTCACGCAGGGCGTGATCATCGTGACATGGGCGGCGGTGACGAAGGGCAAGCCGCCGCGCACATGGGCGGGCAAGTTGTTCAGCATTCTGCTGCTGCAGCTGACCTGGGCCTTGTCTTTGCTCATCTTTCGAGCAAACAACCTCCAGGAGGTCGGCCGGGTCCTGAGAGGATTTTTCCGCTCGACGGTCTCCGATCATCCCCCGATCGGCTGGTTCGCCGCAGCACTCCTAGTGACGCTCGTCATCCAGGCGATCGACTATAATGTGCACAAGCGCCCAGTCGCTCGAATCCTGAGCGGCCTGCGAACCTCGACCGCCGGCGCTTTGGTCGTGACGTTGGCGTTTCTCGCGGCCCTGACCGTCAAAGGGTCGATCGATTTCGATGAATTGACCACCGGCCGCGCCGGCGTGTCGACCGCCCCCTTCATTTATTTCAACTTTTAGGTTCGTCACGCCAGGCGTCTAATCGCCGCTTGGACCTCCCTGACGATCGGCAGCATCAAGGCGGCCGGTTCCGCGGCGCCAACCGGAACCACCGTTGCCGTCTGATCGGTCCTGGTCCTCGGCAGGCGCCGGACATGGATGTCGAGGCCGGGCGAGAAACGGGCGAGGTCGGCGCAGAGGATTTCGCCTGCCGCCTTCGCCATCGCATATTCGGCCATGCCTTCCGGCCGATCCTCGACCGCCACCGAGGATGGGTAGAATACCGAGAGCGGCTGCGGCGACCGTGCCGCGAGCGCCTGGCAAAGCGCTTGGAAGCCGTCGACGTACAAGGCCAGGAAATCGCGAAAGATCTGCGGTTCGAAAATGCCGCTCTTGCGGCGGAAGATCTGGCCGGTGGCGAAATAATAGAGGCTTGTCGGAACCAGCGCGAGATCACGCAATTGCGGCTCCGGCGCCAGGCGGGCGTCATATCGTAGAACGGTGCAAGGCCGGCCGAAGCCGGTGATGTCCCGAGCCACGGCGTCGGCGTCGGCGCCGCCCTGAGCATAGGTGATGATCGGATGGCCGCCACCGGCGGCGATGATCTTGGCCGCGATCTCGCCCAATCCCCTCGAAGCTCCGACCACGAGCGCCACGTCGCCGGCGAATTCGTCCGGTGCCACTTGCCGGGCGATCTCGGCAATGGCGGGCTGCGCCGTCGGCGGCAGGCGGACGAAGGCTTCGATCTCGCCGGCGAGCCCGGCCCCTGACACCGCCAGTCGAACCATATTCACCCGCTCGTCCGCCCACACGACCGAATAGGAGATCGCCTTCGCTTCGCGGGCCGGCAGATAGCGGACCGATAAGCTGGAGAAGATGGAGTGAAGCCCTGGGCATTCCATGCCCACCAGATACGAAAGGCCGGCGAGTTCGCGCAAATAAGCTGCACCCAGCCATGCCGAGGCGGCCGGGAAGGCGCCTTCGAAAGCATCGAGCGGCGCGCCGAGCGGGACCGCGCCCGAACGCCCCGGCATGGAAGCGAACGACAATTCCCGAGGTGCCGGCAGATCGCCCGGTTCGGGCGACGCATCGATGACGGGAAGATCGACGCCCGGCTTGTTCAGGGAAAGGCGAAGCGTGGCGAGGACGGATCCCGCCAGCTCGACCCGTAGACGAACATGCTCGGCAGTCCGCCCGGCCAGATGTATCGTGACGCTATCGCCGACCAGCACGGGCTTGGCGAACCGCGCTTCGATGCTGGTCGGCCTTTCCGGCCGATCGCCGCTCCGGGCGAGCCCTTCGAGGCAGGACAGAACCGTGTGGATGCCGTGGACCACCTGAGCGCCGGCCTGAGTGCGCCGCGCGGCGATCGGGTCCATATGCATCGGATTCCGGTCGCCGGACAGGCGCGCGAACAATTCCTGATCGGCAGCAAGGAAACGGCGCGTCAGCAGAACGGTCACGGTTTGCCGGCGCTCGCCGCTGAGACGCTCGTGACCGGCTGCAGCAATTCCGGATGGCTCTTCAAGTAGGAATAGATCGCCTCGGCCGCCCAGCGCTGCCCAAGATTGTTCCAGTGTCCGTCGAACCGGTAGTGCGATTTGCTGGTATCTCCATGAGCGGCAAAAGAAGGATGGAGATCGAGCAGCGGGATATTTTCCGCAGCGGTCAGCGCCTTCAACCTGTCGATGACCAGCGTATCCCCGAACTTTCGACCATGATCGAGGCCGGGTTTGCCGAAGGCCGCCCCTACTTCCGGCAACACCGCGACAAGGAAGTGAAAATGATCTCTTTTGCCGAGACCTTTCATCTCATGAAAGATATGACCAGTAATCGAAAGGGCCTCCCGGAAGACGGGTGGCGGATCTTCCGTGTAGAACATGGTGTCCATGTCGGTATCGTCGGGCGGGTGCCAGTCGCCGAGTTTGGGAGCGACGGCGGGGTCTTGCTTGAAATATTCAAACCGCGCCGCGACGTTCGCTTCATAACTGCCCCGATCGGCAAGCGGCAATACATGGTCGCGCCAGCTCGGGTCGATTTCGAAGCGCCGAAAGCCGCCGGCCGTCGTGTCGATCTCGTAGTGGAGCTGGGGGGACTTATAGGCGCCCCAGCCGGCTCGAATCGAATCGAGGATGGGCGAATTATAGGCGAGGTCGGGGGTCGAGGTAAGATTAATGATTAAATCCGGCTGTATCTCAGGACCAAAGGTCTCGTAATACGACATCTGACATGATTGGCCGCAAGCATCCATCCCCATAGAAGTCGTATCATATTTCAGTTGAGATGAGCCGTCATTGAGCATGTTCTCGAGCAAAACCCAAAACTTATCGTTTATGTTGTCCATGGCGGAGGCGGCAAATGAATTGCCGAGGATCAGAATCCGAAAGGTATTGGGCGGTTTCGGGATCACAGGCTCGCGGTCGAGAAAACCCAAGGAGTTCACTCTTTGGCTGACCCAATAATCGGTATTGTTGGTATGATGGAGCTCCGCGCCCGGGTTGAACGTGAAGCCGGCGGTCGGATGCTCCCGCATCGGCCAATCCTCGCGAACAAAAGGAATTTCAAACCGCAGAAAAATTTCTACGGCGGCAAAGCCTATCGCCGCCGTGGCCACGAGTGCCCAGATTCCCGGCAGAACGACCCCCAATCTCCTTTCCCGCCAAATCGTCACCACGAAGGGGGCGAATGCCATCACGGCCGACACGAAAGTGGCAACCTGCAACGCGATGCGGCCGGTGCGAGGATTCATCCATGGGACCATGAGCGCGTATTTCTTGCCGTTCGCCCTGGGATCGGAGTTGTCGGAGGCCGAGAAATGAAGCGTTCCCTGCCAGAGGTTGTAGCGCCCGCCGCCCTCGCTTTGAATATCCACATGCTGCTGGTTTCCCGGACCCAGCTTGATCCATTGGACAATCGTCTCGTTCGGGTAGTCGGCGTGCAGGAGGTGGCTGACAAAATAGTAGATCCGTGTCCAGCCCAACGCTGGTTTGAGGTAGGTGAGGGGGCTTCCCGGGACTTGGGTCCCCTCGAAAAGAAGGACCTTTGTCGAGACCTTGCTTTCGGTCAGAGCGGGATCGGCCAATTCCTCGATATAGTCGTGGCCGCCGTTGGGCCGCATCTCGCCCAATCCCGTCTGGTACAGGAAGGGACTGTCGATCTCGGGGAGCTGGTCCAATACCAGCCAGCTCAGCCCGCTCAGCGTCGCCAGGAAAAACCAGAGCTTCGGGCTCAAGAGAAAGGAGAATGCTCGAGCTGTCATGGACATAAGACCATTGAGGAAATGACGACAAAACTGATGAACGGAATGATGTCCGGAGCCGGCTTCTGAAGGCGACGATATTTGCCGACCTGCTTACTTTTCCGGCTTCGTTCGGGACGAAGAGACCGGCCGGCCACCGCCATCGGGATTCGAGGGACACTGTGCCCTCGCCACCGGGTTCCGTTCGAAAAGCCATTCTGAGACCAAGGCCGATTTCTCACCGAAGCAAAGCGTTTCGTATCCAGTATCATCGGCGGCTTCGTCAGGCTATGACGTTATGGGTCAAAACGAGGGGCTTCGGCAGGTTGCCGTGACGCAGCTTTTCCGCCGCCCTCTTCTTCCTGCGTTCCGCCATGCGCTCGGGGTATTGGACAGATCGGCCGCGAATAGCCATCTCTCTGTCCACAAAGCGCACACGGAGAAGAAGATGGCCACTTACAGCAAAAGCCAGGAAGCTGTCTCCCGGCTGTCGCCGGAACAATATCGCGTGACGCAGCAGAGCGGCACCGAGCTGCCCGGAACCGGCGAATATCTTTACAACAAGGAACCGGGGATCTACGTCGACATCGTCTCCGGCGAGCCGTTGTTCGCCTCGTCCGACAAGTTCGAATCCGGGTGCGGCTGGCCGAGCTTCACCAAGCCGATCGAGCCCGCCCATATCAACGAGCTGCGCGACTCCTCGCACGGCATGATCCGCACCGAGGTGCGGTCGGCCGCCGGCGACAGCCATCTCGGACATGTCTTCGAAGACGGCCCGATCGATCGCGGCGGTTTGCGCTATTGCATCAACTCGGCCTCGCTGCGTTTCGTCCATCGCGACGACATGGAGGCCGAAGGCTACGGGGCCTATCTCGACCAGGTGGAGGATATCTGATGACCGAACGTGCTGTTCTCGCCGGCGGCTGCTTCTGGGGAATGCAGGATCTGATCCGTCGGTTTCCCGGCGTGATCTCCACGCGCGTGGGCTATACCGGCGGCGAGGTGCCGAACGCGACCTATCGCAATCACGGCCACCATGCCGAGGCGATCGAGATCACCTTCGATCCGGCCAAGACCAGCTACCGGACGCTGCTGGAATTCTTCTTTCAGATCCATGACCCGACGACGCTGAATCGCCAGGGCAACGATCTGGGCGCCAGCTACCGCTCGGCCATCTTCTATACGAGCGAAGAGCAGAAGCAGGTTGCCCTGGACACGATCGCCGATGTCAACGCCTCCGGCCTGTGGCCGGGCAAGGTCGTCACCGAAATTGTGCCGGCGAGCGATTTCTGGGAAGCCGAGCCCGAGCACCAGGATTATCTGGAGCGGATCCCGAATGGCTATACCTGCCATTTCGTCCGGCCCGGCTGGAAGCTGCCGCGCCGGGCCGCGGTGGCCTAAGCTTGGAATCGAGCGGGCTTCGGGACGGTCCTGAGGTCCGCTCACTGCCTCCCGCGCAGCGCCGGATGGATCGAGGGAAAGACCGGATGCCGTGCAAGATCACGGCCAGGGCCTAGGCGGAAGAGTGCCGCTTCGCCTGCTGCCCCTCGTCGCCTTGTGTCTGTTCGAGGCGGCCGCGATGGGCCTCGGCGTGGCGCTCGTCGACCTGACCGGTTCCTATTCGCTGGTCTGGAGCGCCGCGATCGCCGCCGGCCTGCTGGCCGCACTGCTGCATTTCCCGATCGACGGCACGGCGCCGGCGATTCCCGCGCCGGCGCAGGCCTGAGATCACCCCCAAGACGCATCGGCGAGGGCGTCGAGCGGGATCTTCAAGTAGCGGCAGCCATTGCTCTCCGGCTCCGGCAGACGGCCGCCGCGCAAATTCACTTGCAGCGCATGCAGGATGAGCTTGGGCATCGGCAGCGTCCGGTCGCGCGCTTCGCGCAGGGCCACGAACGATGCCTCGTTCTGGCCCGCGATATGCGGATTGCGGCGTTTCTGCTCGCCGACCGTGCTCTCCCAGCGCGCCGCCCGGCCGCCGGGCTGGTAGTCATGGCCGATGAACAGCCGGGTCGCCTCGGGCAGGGCCAGTATCTCCTGGATCGAATGCCACAGCGTCCTGGCACTGCCGCCCGGGAAATCGCAGCGCGCCGTGCCGCTATCGGGCATGAACATCGTGTCGTGGATGAAGGCGGCATCGCCGATCACATAGGTAATCGACGCCAACGTATGGCCGGGCGAGAACAGGATATGGCCGTCGATCGAGCCGATCCTGAAGCGCTCGCCCGCGGCGAACAGCCGGTCCCAGTGCGAGCCGTCGGCCGCCGGATCGGTCCAGTTGTAGATCCCTTTCCACAGGCGCTGCACCTCGACCACATGCGCACCGATCGCGGTCGGGGCACCGGTCCGGGCGTGGAGGTACTGGGCGGCCGAGAAATGGTCGGCATGGGGATGGGTGTCGAAAATCCACTCGACCTCGAGGCCCCGCTCCGCGACATAGGCCAGGATCGTATCGGCGTTCGCGGTCCCGGTGGCGCCGGATTTCTCGTCGAAATCGAGCACGGGATCGATGATGGCGCATGCCTTCGTCGCCGGATCGGCGACGACATATTGGACGCTGCCGGTGCGCGGATCGTAAAAGGCCTCGACGTCGGGCCGGCCGGGCGAAGTACCGCCCGTCATCGCTTGCCTTTGGCCGCGAGCCAGGCCTCGGCCATGGCGAGGTTGAAGCCGTGCGCCGCTCCGAAGGCGCGGACCTCGCCCGGCGCCATGCGGCCGTCGAGGACTTCGCCGATGACATGGAGCGTTGCTGAGCGCAGGCCGCTCTTGCAATGGGCCAGCACGGGACCGTCGGCCGCGGCGATAGCGGCCTGGAAGCGCCGCACATCCCCCTCGGTGATGTTGGGGCCGGCCACGGGAATATGGGCATAGCCGAGGCCGGCAGCCTCGGCCGCCTTCGCTTCGGCGGTGGTGCCGGGCTGGCCCGGCTCCTCGCCATCGGGACGATCGTTGATGATCGCTGTGAAGCCATCAGCCGCGAAGGATGGGAAATCGGTTAGGGACGGCTGTCCCATGACCGAAAGCTTGTCGCTGATCTTGACGGGTTGCATGACGTTCGCTCCTAGTCCTATCTCAAACGATATGTGGTGATGCCTTTCACGGCGCGATCGGCGATGGATCTGTGCCTCTTGCCCGGAAGCTCTCGATCCATCGTCGCGCCCGCACGCCGATCATCGTCGTCGTCAGCGCCGCCGCCGCCCAGATCCAGCCGGAGAAATCGCCCGAGGCGATGGCGCTGAAATAGGCGCCGATGTTGCAGCCGCCCGACAGGCGCGCGCCATATCCCATCATCAGCCCGCCGAACGCGCCGGCCAGCCAGGATCGCCAGCTGCCGCCCAGCTGCGGCGTGAGGCGCCCGCTCCAGCTGCCGGCGGCGAAGGCGCCGAGGATGATCGACATATCCATGATCGAGGTCTTGTCGATGAAGATGCTGCCGCTGAGCGACGGGCTGTCCTGCCAGAACGCCCAATCCTCCGGGTGCCAGCCGAGCTCGCCCGCCAGCTTCGAGCCCCAGAGCGCGAAGCCGTAGGTTTCGCTCCAGGGCCGCCCGGCGACGAGCACGGTCGCGGCATTGAGGAGGGCGAGCGCAATCGCGCCAAGGAGCAGCCGGCGGGGCAGCGCGCCTAGAGCCGGATCGGAATGGGTGGAAGCCACCCATTCCGTGAGTCCGTCTCTATTCAAACAGTTAGAGTACGATTCACGTATTGGCTGTTTCCAGCCAATACGATCGTGCTCTGGCCAGCCGAACCGTAGCGTCGCCCAGGCGACGGCGGCGAACCCCGCCAGGTCGAGCGCCAGCCCCAGCGGCCATGGGCCGATGGTGAAGACGGTCATCGGCGGCAGGCTCGGCAGGCTCCACCAGAACCCCATATGGGCGGCGCCGATGGTCGAGCCGAGGATGAAGGCGAGCAGCACGGCCAGGAACTTGGCGTTGCCGCCGCCGAGCAGATAGAGCGTCCCCGAGGCGCAGCCGCCCGACATCTGCATGCCGATGCCGAAAATGGCCGCACCCAGGATGAAGGCCGGCCCGATCGGGTTCGAGAAGCCCTCCACCGCCTGGCCCAGCACCGAGCCCTGCGCCAGGATCGGAACGATGATAATGGTGGCGAGCGCGAACATCACGGCATGCGCCCGGAAGATGACGGGATCGCCCTCGACCGCCCGGCGGAACGCGATCGAGAAGCCGAAATTGGTGCCGAGGAGCGTGACGCCGATCGCGAATCCGATCAGGCCGAGCAGCGCCAGCCGAGGATCGCCATCCGATGCGCGCGCGATCAGTCCTTCGAGCAATCCCAGCGCCAGGAGCGGCAGGGCGGCCGACCAAAATGCCGGCTTGCTGTTGCGAGCATCGCTGGGCTCGTCCGGCAGCGGGGCCGCCTGGAGGGGCGAGAGATCGGGCGGCTGGGTCACGTCGATCGGATCCTGGGGACACGCATCTTGCCTTGGCGGGTCCTGTTCGGCGAGCGGGTTCGGACTCCTTGATTTATGTCAGATAGCATGTGCGGCCGGCAGTTTTAATACTGTTCGTCGAGAAAATTGGTACGCGCCGAGAGAATAGTTTCATATCGATCTACAATCTCGTCCTCGATGGTGATCCGAGATACGATCACACTTTGTGCAACCGGATTTACTCACTTTCCTCCGAGAACTGCCCGATTGCTGGCAAGACATATTTCGAGCGCGACGAAATATCATCCTGAAGTCTTGAGTGAAGGGGAGTCCGGCCCTTGGGGACCGGTCCCTCATCTTTCAGGGGTCTTTTCCAAAAGATGTAGACTGGCTATATCTTATCAATGCGATTGACCCTCCATACCGACTACGCGCTCCGCACGCTCATCTATCTCGGCCTGCGGCCGGATCGCCGCGTCTCCATCCGTGAAATCGCCGAGGCCTACGGGATTTCGGAGAACCACCTCGTCAAGCTGGTCCACAAGCTCGGGCAGGGCGGCATGATCGAGACCATCCGCGGCAAGGGCGGCGGCTTGCGCCTGGGCCGGCCGGCGGCGGAGATCGGCATCGGCGATGTCGTGCGCTTCACTGAGGAAGATCTGGCGCTGGTCGACTGCTTCCAGGCGGACGGCCGGCGGCACTGCGCCATTACCGATGCGTGCCGGCTGCAATTGCTGCTGCATGACGCGCTCGACGCGTTCATGGCCGTGCTCGACACCAGAACGCTCGCCGATCTTCTGGCCGAGCCGCAGCGGGGCGTGATGACGTTGCGTCTCGGCATTCCGGTACCCAGCGAAAGTTGACAGCGTCAACCCGCGTTGCGTTGACGCTGTCAACGTCCGGGCCTAACCATGCGGCATGAGCGGAGACACCAAGGAGAAGCTGGTCGCGGCGGCGTCCGACCTGCTGGATGAAGGCGGCCAGGCGGCTGTGACCCTGCGGGCGGTGGCGCAGCGGGTCGGCGTTTCGCACAACGCCCCCTACCGCCATTTCGACGGCCGCAGCGCGCTGCTGGCGGCGATCGCCGAGCGCGATTTCAGAGCACTCGCGGACCTCTTCGCCGCTAACGGCGCCAAGGGGCTGGAGCCGCGTGCGGCGCTGCGCGCGGCGGGGCTCGGCCTCGTCGATTATGCCCGACGACATCCGGCTCGATACCGGCTGCTGTTCAGCGATCCTGACCTGCCGGTCGGCGGCGGCGCGCTGGCGGCCTCGGCCGCGGCCGCTTTCGAGGCGTTCGTCCTGCTCGTTCTGCGCTATCGCTCGCGGCGCGACGATCTGGTGGAAACGGTGAAGCTTGCCGGCCTGCTCTACGCGTCGCTCCATGGCCGGATCGATCTCGAGCTCGGCGGTCGCACCAAGGAGGCGAAAGGGCTGGGCGATGCCGCCGCGATGCTGGACCTGCTGCTGGATCTGGTGGGCGGCTGATCAATCTTCCTGCCGGTGGTCGAACCGCGCCTGGGCGGCATCGATCTCGGGGATATGCGCCCGCGCCCATTGGCCCAGCTCCAGGACCGGCTGGCTCAGCGAGCGGCCGAGATCGGTGAGTTCGTAATCGACGCGCGGCGGGATGGTTGGAAAGACGGTGCGCGTCACCATGCCGTCGCGCTCCAGCCCCTTCAGCGTCAGCGTCAGCATGCGCTGCGAAATGCCGCCGATCATGCGCTTGATCTCGTTGAAGCGGCGCGGGCCGTCGCGCAGCAGCATGACGATGAGCAGGGTCCATTTATCGCCGACGCGTGCCAGCACGCGGCTGACCTTGCGGCAATCCTCATGCGCCAGATCAGGGGGCTCGATAGTCACCTTCTTGTGCTCCAGTATCCAAAATGTGCCTTCTTGCGCGATTTCCCTGCAGGCACCTATTTAGCCCCAGTCACAAACTTATACCATCAGGGGGGCTGAATGAAGCTGCTGCATATCGATTCGAGCATCCTCGGCGCCAACTCGGTGAGCCGCGAGATCGCCGCCGCCATCGTCGACCGGCTGCGCCAGGCGGCACCGGGCGCCGCGGTCGTCCATCGCGACCTGGCCGCGGCGCCGCTGCCGCATCTGTCGCTCGCCACGCTGCCGACGGATCATCCCATGGGCGCCGCCCTGGGCACGGCGCCTTCTGCGGAGAGCGCCGCCAGCCAGACGGCGCTGGACGAGTTCCTGGCCGCCGACATCGTCGTCATCGGCGCGCCCATGTATAATTTCACCATCCCGAGCCAGCTCAAGGCCTGGATCGACCGGATCCTGGTGCCGGGCAAGACCTTTCAATACTCGCCCGAAGGGGTGAAGGGGCTGGCCTCCGGCAAGCGCATCGTCATCGCCATCTCTCGCGGCGGCTTCTACGGCGCCGGCTCGCCTGCCGCCGCGGTCGAGCATGTCGAGACCTATCTGCGCGCTGTGTTCGGCTTCATCGGCGTCGCCGATCTCGAGATCATCGTCGCCGAGGGCGTCCAGGCCGGGCCGGAGCATCGCGGCAAGGCGGTCGAGGCGGCGTTGCAGGCCGCGACCACGCTTCGCGCCGCCTGATCGACCGGTACGCCGCCGCCTGCAGCGGATCGTGATCCGTGGCTGGCGGCGGCCCCGTCAGCAGATGCGCCTCATCACGGCGTCATAGCTCATTCGCTTGCCGTCTTGCAGCCATTGCCAGCGGCCGGCGTAGGAATTGCCGTTCTCGGCGAAGGCCGCGCGGAACTGTCCCTGTCGGCCCGGCATGTCGATCGAGATCGTCAGCCGGTCGCCCTCGATATTATAGGTGTATTCGAGCAGCAGGCCGGATTCGTCATAGTAATGCGATCGCAGCGAGCGGCTGACCCGGTCGTAGCCGATGATTTCCAGCCCCTTGGCACCGCCCAGATCGACATGCTGGAACAGGAAGTTCCGGCCGCTCATCCATTCGAACCTGATCCGTCCGTCGATGGCGCCAGCGCCGCTGGGGTCCCAGACCTGCCAGCAGCCGACCAGCCGATCCAGGCTGTCGAGCGCGTCGCGGGCGGCTTGAGCTTCGCTCTTATCGATCATGGCGGCTTCTCCCGTACCGGCATGAACGTCCCGGTTCGTGTTTCGCTCCTATTCTATTACCGGTTGAGATGGGGCTCGGGAAAGACCAGTCGCCACTGAGTCAGTTGATCATCCGATTGGCTCGGAGCTTCTCGACCGCGAAATCGACGAAGGCGCGGACCTTAGCGGGGGCGTGACGGCCTTCCGGATGGACGATATGGATCGGGAACGGTTCCTCTTCGAACTCGCCCAGCACCGTCTGCAGCTTCCCTTCCACCAGGGCGGGCGCGGCCTGGTATGACAGCACCCGGGTCAGGCCCCAACCGTCGATAGCGGCGGCGATGGCCGGGCCGAGCATGTTGCAGACCAGCCGGGGATGCACGGTCACGCCGATCTTCCGATCCACGCCGAAGCGCCAATCCTGGGCGGCGCCGGCGGAGGCGATGATGGTGTGGTGCGCGAGATCGGCCGGCGTCCGAGGCACGCCATGCTTCTCGAAATAGGCCGGCGCGCCGCAGACGATCCGCCTGACCGTGCCGACTCGGATGGCGCTGAAATCGGAATCGGCCAGATGGCCGATGCGGACGGCTACGTCCATCCCCTCATCGACGAGGTTGGTGACCCGGTCCAGGAATAGCGCCCGGCCGTTCACGGCCGGATGCAGGCTGAGGAACGCCGTCAAGACCGGCAGCACATAAAGCTCGCCGAACAGCACCGGCGCGGTCACGATCAGCGTGCCGGTCGGCTTGGCGTAGGAACCGGCGGCATTGGCTTCGGCCTCGGTGATGTCGGCCAGGATCCGACGGCAATCCTCGAAATAGCGGCTGCCCGCTTCGGTCAGCTTGACCGCGCGTGTGGTACGGGTGAAAAGTCGTGCGCCGATGATCTCCTCGAGCGACGCCACGGCCCTGGTCACGGCCGGCGGGCTCATATTGAGCTGGCGCGCGGCATCGGCGAAACCGCCGGTCTCCGCCACCTTGGCGAACACGCGCATTGCCTGCCACCGGTCCATATCCGCGCTCCTGTTGGTGACGGACTATTCCACATTTCGGAACAGTTCCTTTCGAACAATGTGAGTTCAGTTAGCGGGTGGAAACAATCAATTTTTAGGGCGATCCAGTCCGGGAGCCACGAGGTCTCATGGCGAAGAACTAACGGATCCCGGGGCAGGCCGCGAAGCCGCCCCGTTTCTCGGGAGGTGCCGATCATGGCCGTCGCAACGCTCGCTCGTCCCCAATCGCTCTGGCATGAAGGCGAGATCAAGCTCCAGCGGAGCGTCGGGGTCGCCGAACGTATGGGCGAGATCGGCTCCCGGGTCATCCGCGACCATCTGGTCGACCAGCATCGGCAATTCTATCCTCTGCTGCCCTTCGTCGTGCTGGGTGCCGTCGATCCCGAGGGCGAGGTCTGGGCGACGATGCGCGCCGGCCACGAGGGCTTCCTCAGTTCCCCCGATCCGAAGCGCCTGCATATCGAGCTGCCGCGCGATCCGGCCGATCCGGCCGATCGCGGCATGGGCGACGGCGACGCGCTGGCGCTGCTCGGCATCGACCTCAGGACGCGCCGGCGCAACCGGGTGAACGGCACGATCCGGCGCGCCGCCGCTTCGGGCTTCGATCTCGCGGTGGAGCAGAGCTTCGGCAACTGTCCGCAATATATTCAGCGCCGGGAGTTCGGCTTCGTCCGCGATCCGGCCGAGCCCGCCGCCGCACCGCCGCAGACGCTCGACGGGCTCGACCAGCGCGCCTGGGCGATGATCGCCGGCGCCGACACCTTCTTCGTCGCCTCCTATGTCGACCGGCCCGAAGGCCGCCAGGTCGATATCTCCCATCGCGGCGGTCGCGCCGGCTTCGTCCGCATCGGCGCCGACGGCGTGCTCGCGATCCCGGATTTCGCCGGCAATCTGTTCTTCAACACGCTCGGGAATTTCCTGGTCAATCCCAAGGCCGGCCTGCTCTTCGTCGATTTCGCCACCGGTGACATGCTGCAGCTTGCGGGGACGCCGGAGGTGATCCTCGAGTCGCCGGAGATCGCCGCCTTCCAGGGCGCCGAGCGGCTGTGGCGCTTCACGCCCCGGCATATCGTCTACCGCCCTGCGGCCCTGCCGCTGCGCTGGGCGTTCAAACCCGAAGGCTGGTCGCCGAATGCGCTGATGACCGGCAATTGGGACGAGGCCGCCGGCCGGCTCAAGGCGGCCGAGCTGGCGCAAAGCTGGCGGCAATTCCGCATCGCCAATATCGCGCGGGAAAGCAACAGCATCCGTTCCTTTCACCTGGAGCCGCTGGACGGTGCCGGGCTGATCCGGCACGAGGCCGGCCAGCATTTGCCGATCCGGGTCACGCCCGCCGGTGCCGCGGCACCGGTGCTGCGAACCTATACGTTGTCGACGGCGCCATCCGACAATCTCTACCGCATCAGCGTCAAGCGCGACGGCGTCGTCTCGCGCCATCTGCATGGGCTCAAGGTCGGCGATGTCATCGAGGCGCGGGCACCCGCCGGCCAATTCACCATCGACGCGGCCGAGCATCGCCCGGCGGTGTTGATCGCGGCCGGCATCGGCATCACGCCCATGCTCTCGATGCTGCGCCACATCGTCTATGAGGGGCTGCGCACCCGCCAGATCCGGCCGACATGGCTCTTCTACGCCGCCCACAGCAAGGCCGAGCGCGCCTTCGATCGCGAGATCGCGGCGCTGGTCGATACCGCCCCGGGCGTGGTCGAGCTCGTCCGCGTGCTGAGCGATCCGACGGGCGCCGTCGAAAAGCTCGATTATGACGAGTCGGGCCGGATCGATGTGGATCTGCTGCGCGCCAGGCTGCCGTTCGACGATTACGACTTCTACCTATGCGGTCCGCCGCTCTTCATGCAAGCCGTCTATGACGGGCTGCGCGGCCTCAATATCGCCGACGCGCGCATCCATGCCGAGGCCTTCGGCCCGGCCTCGATGCAGCGGACACCCGATCCCGGCGCCGTACCGAAGCCGACGCGCGCACCCGCGCAGGAGCCGGTGCCGGTCGTTTTCGCCAAGACGGCGAAAGAGGCGCGCTGGACGCCGGAATCGGGAACGCTGCTGGAGCTGGCCGAGGCGCGGGGGCTCTCGCCCGCCTTCAGCTGCCGCGCCGGCAGTTGCGGCAGCTGCCGGACGCGCGTGCTGGAGGGGGCGGTCTCCTACAAGACGGAGCCGACGGCCGAGGTCGGTGCGGACGAGGCGCTGATCTGCTGCGCCGTCCCGGCCTCGCCGGAGGACGGCGGCGGCGCGCGCCTGCAGCTCGATCTATAAGCGATCGATCGGCGTTTCTTCTGCTCCAAGGCGAGTATTTCTTCATAAATAAAAGGCAAAGTTGCGAGAAAGTTCATTGCTCGCTTTATCAGATGGAGAGATTCCCATGGCCCACGCCCAGGAACCGGCCGGCATCGCGGCGCGGCTCGATAATCTTTCGATCCGCGGCAAGCTTACGATCGCCTTTGTCTTGCTGTTGACGGTCATCGGCGCCGTCGGCGGCACGGCCATACAGCGCTTCGCCGGCCTGAATGCCAGCGTCGAGGACATCACCCAGAATTATATGCTGGCGATCGGCTATCTCGGCGAGATGCGGGCGTCGGCTTCAGACTATCGCGGCCCCCTGGCGCGCGGAATTCTCGTCGGCACCGACGCTGCCGCCCAGGCTCAGGTCGATGCACTACTGAAGGCTGCGCTCGATACCTACAACAGCAACGAGAGCAAATACGCACCCACCGTGATTACCCCCGAGGAAGCGGTCCTCTACGATGCGGTCAAGGCCGCCTGGAGCCGTTATCTCCCGCAAGCCGAGCTCGTCCGCACGCTGGTCCGCCAGGGCAAGGGGCAGGAGGCCACGGCACTGCTCATCAAGGATGTGGTGCCGCTCGGGATCGCGACGGCGGCGGCTCTGGAGAAGGATCTCGACTTCAATATCGAGCAGGCCAACAAGCTCGCGTTGGAAACGGCGCGATCCTATAGCAGCGGCCGCACCTGGATCCTCGTTCTCATCGCGGGTGGCGTTGTGATCGCCGGCGTCGCCGGCTATCTGCTGGTGCGCAGCATCGCGCGCCCGGTCGTCGCCATGACCGAGGCGATGCGGAAGCTGGCGGCCAAGGACATGTCGACGGTCATTCCGGCCCAGGGCCGGCGCGACGAGGTTGGCCAGATGGCGATGACCGTGCAGATCTTCAAGGACGCCATGATCGAGAGCGACCGCCTTGCGGCCGCGCAGGCCGCCGAGGCCGAGGTCAAGATGAGCCGCGCGCACAAGGTCGACGACCTGACCAGGGCGTTCGAGAAGGAAATGGTCGTCATCGTCCAGGGCGTCACCACGCAGGCGACCGAACTACAGACGACGGCCCAATCGATGTCGTCGGCGGCTGGAAGGGCATCGAGCCAAGCCGCCACCGTGGCGGCCGCCTCCGAGCAGGCGACCCAGAACGTCAACATGGTCGCCGCCTCGACCGAGGAGCTCGCGGCATCGGTCCGGGAAATCTCGCAGCAAGTCCTTCATTCGACCCGGATGACCGGCGAGGCGGTGACGCAGGCGGGCAGCACCAACGAGCAAATCCAGGGGCTCGCCCATGCGGCGCAGAAGATCGGCGAAGTCGTGAAGCTCATCAACGGCATCGCCAGCCAGACCAATCTGCTGGCCTTGAACGCCACGATCGAGGCGGCCCGTGCCGGCGATGCCGGCAAGGGCTTCGCCGTGGTGGCGACCGAGGTCAAGGCGCTGGCCAATCAGACCGCCGAGGCGACCGAGGAGATCTCGGCGCAGATCACCGCGATCCAGGAGGCGACGAAGGTTTCCGTGCTGTCGATTCAAACCATCACCAAGACGATCGTCAAGGTGAACGAGACCGCGACTGCGATCGCCTCCGCGGTCGAGGAGCAGGGTGCCGCGACCCAGGAGATCGCCCGCAACGTGTCGGAAGCGGCGAAGGGGACCGCCGACGTCACCTCCAACATCTCCGGCGTAAATCAAGCGGCGCAGCAAACCGGCGCCGCCGCGACCGATGTACTCGCCGCCGCGAGCAATTTGAGCAGGAATGGCGAACTCCTCCAGACGCAGATGGGGAAATTCCTGCGCGACATGCGGGCGGCATAGGATTCGGGATGCGGGCAATCCCGCAGGAGATGAATCATGAGTGCCAAATTCCTCGACCGCCGGTTGCGGCTGCAGTTGGAGCTTTCTTTCGCCCAAGATCCCGGCGCCGAGACGCTCCTGTGTCCGCGTGAAACCCAAGCCCGCGCGCTCGGCCTGACCGGCGCCGAGATCGACGCGGCTCGGGCCGGTCGCGCCTTCGACGTTCGCGCTGCCGGCGCCATGGCGCTCTGCCGCGCCCTGCGCATGGCTGACCCCACTGAAATTGCTGCAGCGCGGCAACATGCCTCGGCGATCGGCATAGATGCGGAAGAGATCGTCGAGATCGAGCGGCTGGCAACCAGCAAATCGGCCGATTTTCAAGACGACGGGGCCTGATGAGCGAAATGCAGCAATCGTTCCGCACTGCGCTGAAGTCTGCTTTCGCCGCCCTGCGGCACTAAAGCGCTTCTCGAAAGTGCCACCTAGACTATGCTGCACTGCATCATCGATGGACCGATGACTATCTTTCAGATGTAAGGACTAGGATCATGGACGGTACGGCGCAGAGCCGGAAGCTGCAGGCGAAGCTTTCGCAGATCCAGGAACGGAGTGCGCCAGCCCGCCGCCTCGCCCAGGCCGCGGTGGGCGCCGATATGCGTACGGGCAGCGCTACGGCGCTCGTTCGCGCGCTCCGCGCCGCCAATCCGGCCGAGATCGCGGCAGCCCGTCATCGTGCCCGGCTCGTGGGTATCGGACCGGACGAGATTACCCAGATCGAACGGTCGACCGCGCAATCGCTCCGCAGCGATTGGATCTCGCGCCGCCCGGACCAGGCCTGAGTCCGGCGAACTAGCCGTTGCCCGCCTTTGCGGTCGCGATCAGCCGGACCGCGTCGGCAATGCTTTTGCGTAATACAGCTGGATGAGCGGCGGCATCGGGATCGAATGACGGACCGAAGGCGCTCGCCGCGGACCAGGCGGTGGCAAGCGCCATGATGGTGGTCAGGATGAATTCCGGCGAGAAGGCCGCTCCTGCCAAGCCGGCGCTTTGCGCCTCAGCCAATGCGGCGACCTTCGCTTTAAACGCCGCGCCGCGCTCGGCCGGGTTGTCCGCCTTCTGCTCCAGCGCGAACCACGCCATCAGCCGCATCAGATCGGGATGCGCCATCGCGAAGTCGAACACCCGGCCAGCGTAGCCGGGTAGGTCGTCGGGCGTGAAGGAAAGTTCATCATAGAGGCGGGTGAGGTGCTTCCGCAGGATCGTCGTGAAGAGCGCCTCCTTACGCTCGAAATATATATAGATCAGGTTCTTGTTGCATCCCGCCGCTTTGGCGATGCGGTCGACCCGCGCCCCCGCGATGCCATGGGCGGAAAACTCCGCCATGGCCGCCTCCAGAATCCGTTCCCGTGTCGCCTCGGCGTTCCGCATCGAATCAACCCTTCGCTGCTTCAACTCTAGCAGTTGACTAACCGGTTAGACATGCCCAAGTTATATCTAACCAGTTAGTTAAGTAGAGGAAGGATCGGAAAATGGCGCAGCGCACTTGGTTCATTACCGGCGTGACCAGCGGCTTCGGCCGCCACATGACCGAGCAGCTGCTCGCCCGCGGCGACCGCGTCGCCGGCACGATCCGCAAGCTGGAGCCGATGCGGGATCTCCAGTCCCGCTACCGCGATCTGCTGTGGCTGGCGTATCTCGACATGACCGACAGGCCGTCGATCCGCCGGGTCGTGAACCAAGCGTTCGCCGATCTCGGCCGGATCGATGTCGTGGTCAACAATGCGGGCTACGGCCTTATCGGTGCTGCCGAGGAGCTGACGGACGAGCAGATCGATCATCAGATCGACACCAACCTCGTCGGCTCGATTCAGGTCGTGCGCGCAGCCCTTCCGCATCTGCGCGCGCAGGGCGGCGGCCGGATCATCCAGCTTTCCAGCGTGGGCGGCCAGGCGGTCTATCCGGGCGGATCGCTCTATCACGCCACCAAATGGGGCATCGAAGGCTTCCTGGAGGCGACGATGCTCGATCTGGCGCCTTTCGGTATCGACATCACCATCGTCGAGCCTGGCGGCGCGCGCACGCAATTCGCCTTCTCGAGCATAAAGCTCGGTCCGAAGCTCGATGCCTATGCGATCTCGCCTGCCGTCGCGAGCCGCCGCATCATCGAGGAAGGCACCCGCGTGCCGCCCGGCGACCCGGCCAAGATGGCCCAGGTGATGATCGACAGCGCCGGCCAGAGCCCGGCGCCCAAGCGGATCGTGCTCGGCAGCGACGCCTACACGATGATCCATAAAGCCTTGACCGAGCGCCTCGCCTCGCTCGAAGCCCAGAAGCCGCTCGCGCTCTCGACCGATCTGGCCGACTGACTCCGATCTTGAAGGAGAGCCTCAAGGCCTATCCCTGCTTGAGGAGATTAACGGTCTCATCCTGCCGGCTAAAATTCGTAAGAATCAAATCGGAAGCCGGACCGTCCTATGGTTGAACGGACAATGGCGTATTCGGGCGTTCGTATGACTGGCGGTGCGCTCGGCGCCGATTTAAGGTTTTTGCTGTCGCCCGGCATCGCCCGGAAGTGGCAGGCTGTTCCTGTCCCCTTCCGGCGCTCGGCCGGGGGAGCGAAGGCGAGCCGTTCCATTTCCGCGGGAGCCGAGTCGATGATCACCCTCAACATCAATGGTACGGACCATCCGGTCGATGTGCCCGGCGACATGCCCCTGCTTTGGGTGCTGCGCGACGTGGTCGGGCTGACCGGTACCAAGTTCGGCTGCGGCATCGCCCAGTGCGGCGCCTGCACCGTGCATGTCGACGGCCAGGCCGTGCGGTCCTGCGTGCTGCCGGTGGCGGCGCTGGACGGCCGCAAGGTGACGACGATCGAGGCCGTCGGCCAGACTGCCGAAGGCAAGAAGATCCAGGAAGCCTGGCTCGCGGTCGAGGTCGTGCAATGCGGCTACTGTCAATCGGGCCAGATCATGAGTGCCGCGGCATTGATCGCCCATTCGGCCGATCCAAGCGATGCGGAAATCGACGCGGCCATGTCGGGCAATATCTGCCGCTGCGGCACCTATGTCCGGATTCGCCAGGCGATCCGGCAGGCGGCGACCGGCAAGCCCGTGGGCGCGCAGACTATCCCGAACGCGGGAGGTGCGCTGTGAGCCCGTTCCCCGATCCCTCTCGCCGCGCCGTCCTGCGCGGTGTCGCCGGCGGTTTCACCCTGGCCTTCCTGGTCAGCCGGCCGACCAAGGCCTGGGCCATGATCTCGGCCCGCCCGCAGCCCGAGGATGCCGCGGCGGCCGCCGCCGACGGCAACCCGGCCTTCGCGCCCAACGCCTTCATCCGCATCGATCCGACCGGTCCGGTCCGGCTGGTGATGCCCAATGCCGAGATGGGCCAGGGCATCTACACGGCCGAGGCGACCTTGCTGGCCGAGGAGCTCGATCTCGGCCTCGACCAGATCGCGATCGAGCATGCGCCGCCGGGCGAGGCGCTCTACGCGACACCGCTGCTGTTCCAGCAGGCCACCGGCGGCTCGACCAGCATCCGCTCCAATTGGCTGATTCTGCGCGAGGCCGGCGCCGTCGCCCGCGCCATGCTGGTGAGTGCGGCGGCGGAGCGGTGGAAGGTCGATCCCGCCTCCTGCACGGCCGCGCGCGGCGTGGTCACGCACGCCGCCAGCAACCGTTCGGCAAGCTATGGCGAGCTCGCCGCCGCGGCGCAACGGCAGAAGGTTCCGGACAAGATTGCCCTCAAAGAGGTCAAGGACTTCAAGCTGATCGGCAAGCCGCTGCGCCGGCTCGACACGGCGGCCAAGGTCGACGGCTCCATGCAGTTCGGCATCGATGTCAGGGTGCCCGACATGCTGATCGCCGCCATCGTTACCTGCGCCACCGTCGGCGGCAAGGTGAAGTCGGTCGACGACAGGGCCGCCCGCGCGGTGCCGGGGGTCAAGGATGTGATCAAGCTCGACGATTGCGTCGCCGTCACCGGCGCGCATTTCTGGGCGGCCAAGACCGGCATGGAGGCGCTCGAGATCGATTGGGACCTCGGTCCCAACGTCACCTTCTCGACCGACAGCCTGTTCAAGGCCATGGACGAGACCTCGCGGACCGGCAAGGTGCTGGTGGCGCGCCAGGTCGGCGATATCAACCAGACCGGCAAGAAGATCGAGGCGACCTATCAGCTGCCGATGCTGGCGCATGCGCCGATGGAGCCCTTGAACGCCGTCGTCCATGTCCGGCCGGATGCCTGCGAGATCTGGGTCGGCACGCAGGTGCCGACGCGCTGCGTCGCCGTCGCGGCCAAGATCACCGGCCTGCCGCCGGAAAAGATCATCGTGCACAATCAGTATCTGGGCGGCGGCTTCGGCCGGCGGCTGGAGCCGGATTCCGTGGCGCTTGCCGTCCGCATCGCCAAGGAGGTGCCTTATCCGGTCAAGATGGTGTGGACGCGCGAGCACGATATCCAGCACGACGTGCCGCGTCCCGGCTATCTCGACCACATCTCGGCGACGGTGAATGCCGACGGCATGCCGGTCGCCTGGACCGACCGCGTCACCGGCGCCTCCGTCGCCGCCCGCTGGGTGCCGCAGGCGCTCCGCGCGGACGGGTTCGATCAGGACACGACCGAGGGGGCGGACGATCCGCCCTATGATCTGCCCAATCTCAAATCCGAATGGGCGCCGTTCCAGATGCCGGAAGCGCTGCCGATCGGCTGGTGGCGCGGCGTCGGGCCGACCCATAATCTGTTCAAGGTCGAAAGCTTCCTCGACGAGCTGGCGCATGCCGCCGGCAAGGATCCGGTCGAATATCGCCGGGCGCTGCTGCAGAAGAATCCGCGGGCACTCGGCGTCCTCAACCTCGCTGCCGAAAAGATCGGCTGGGGCTCGCCGCTCGGGCTCCGGATGGGGCGTGGCGTGGCGCTCGGCTCGCCCTTCGGCAGCCATATCTGCGCCATCGTCGAGACCGAGGTGACGCCGCAGGGCGAGGTGCGGATGCGCCGCGCCGTGGCGGCGGTCGATTGCGGGTTCGTCATCAATCCGAACATCGTCGACGCCCAGATCCAGGGCGGGCTGATCTTCGGCTGGACCGGTGCGCTCTACAGCCGGCTCACCTATGAGCGCGGTGCCGCCCAGCAGAGTAATTTCAACGATTACCGGATCATGCGGCTCAACGAGACGCCGCCGATCGAGGTTCATATCGTCGCCAGCGGCGAGAAGCCCGGCGGCATCGGCGAGGTCGGCACGGCGATCGCGGCCCCGGCGCTTGCCAATGCCATCTTCGCCGCGACCGGCATCAGGCTGCGCAGCCTGCCGATCGACCGCACCCAGCTTCAGCAGGACAAGAGTGCCGCCAAGGCCGTGATCTCGTCGGTTCCGGTGCCGGAGGCCCGGCCATGAGCGCGCGCCGCTTCTCCTGGCTTTGGCTGCTCGGCAGGATCATCGTCGTCGTCATCGTCCTTGCCGGCGGCTTCGTCGTCTGGCGGCTCGTCGACCGCGATGCCGAGATCTCGGCGGCCGACGCGAAGCCCACGCCCGAACTCGTGGCGCGCGGCCAATATCTCGCCCAGGCTGCCGATTGCGCCGCCTGCCACAATGCGCCGGGCGGCAAGCCCTTCGCCGGCGGCCTCGCCTTCAAGCTGCCCTTCGGCACGATGTACTCGACCAACATCACCCCCGACCCGGAAACCGGCATCGGCAGCTGGAGCGACGATGATTTCGTCAGGGCGCTGCATCAGGGCGTCGCCAAGGACGGCTCGCATCTCTACCCGGCCTTCCCCTACGCCTCCTACACCCAGCTAACCCGCGAGGATGCGGTCGCGATCAAGGCCTATCTCTTCAGCCTGCCCAAGGTGCATGCGCCGGCACGGGAGAACGAGCTATCCTTTCCGTTCAACCAGCGCCTGGCGATGATGTTCTGGAATCTCGCCTTCCTCGACGAGCACCGGTTCCGCGCCGATCCCGCGCTCAGTGCCGCCGAGAATCGCGGCGCCTATCTCGCCGGCGCGCTCGGCCATTGCGGCGAATGCCACACGCCGCGCAATATCGGCTTCGCCCTCGATAATAGCCGCGAATTCGCCGGGGCCGAGTTGCAGGGCTGGCACGCCTACAACATCACCTCGGACAAGAAATTCGGTGTCGGCGCCTGGTCGGACCAGCAGATCGCCGACTATCTCAATACCGGCCATGCCGAAGGCCATGGTTCGGCTGCGGGGCCGATGGCCGAGGCGGTGTCGAACAGCTTGCAATACCTGAGCCGCGAAGATACGGCGGCGCTGGTCGCCTATCTGCGCAAGGTGAAGCCGCAACCCGGCGATGCCGGTACCGAGATCGAGCCGGCGCCCGGCCCCATGACCGCGTCGGCCGCCTGGGCGCCTGGTCCGCAGGATTCGGCCGGCCTCGGTGCCCACATCTTCGAGGGCGCCTGCGCCAGCTGCCATCAATGGAACGGCCAGGGCCAGCA
Source organism: Aliidongia sp. (assembly GCA_035539155.1). Lineage (GTDB taxonomy): Bacteria > Pseudomonadota > Alphaproteobacteria > ATCC43930 > CGMCC-115725 > JAXDMU01. The sequence continues at coordinate 227,808 of DATLIZ010000025.1, forward strand.
GACCGGCCACGCCGCACTCGTCGGCAGCCAGGCGGTGAACGATCCCAAGGGCACCAATCTCGTCCAGGCGATGCTGCACGGCGCCGATCTCAGAACCGCCCGCGGCGACGCCTACATGCCCAGCTTCGGCCCCGCCTACAACGATGTCGAGCTGGCGGCGGTCGCCAATTACGTCATCGCCCATTTCGGCGGCAAGACCGGCCAGGTGACGCCGGACGCCGTCCGAAAAGCCCGGGAGGCGCAATAGCGTATCCGTGGTGATCGAGCATGGCTGGGTCCAGCCGCGCCGAAAGGAGGGTCGGCCGGCCTGGGCGTTGTCCCGGTGCTGAGGAGATGCAACCACGAGCCAGCCCGCCGTGAAGCCCATCGCCAAGTCCGATTTTCCGGTCTCCAAGATCCGCCGCTATCTGGAGCCGGGGCCGATCGTGCTGGTCACCTCCGCCTGGCAGGGCAAGACCAATGTCATGACCATGGGCTGGCACACGGTGATGGAGTTCACGCCCTCGTTGGTCGGCTGCGTCATTGCCGGCGGCAATCACAGTTTCGAGCTCGTCCGCAACAGCCGGGAATGCGTGATCAACCTGCCGACGACCCGGCTGGTCGATCAGACCGTGGGTATCGGCAACTGCTCGGGCCGCTCGATCGATAAGTTCGATAGGTTCGGATTGACGCCGGTTCCGGCCGCCATGGTTGAGGCGCCGCTGATCGCGGAATGCCATGCCGCCTTCGAATGCAAGCTGGCCGACGATGCTTTGGTCGACCGCTATAATTTCTTCATCTGGGAGGTGGTGAAGGCGCATGCGGCGCCGACGCCCAAGCATCCCGAGACCATCCACTACACCGGTGACGGCGTTTTCATGGTCGCCGGCAAGATCATCAGCCGTCGCGCGCAATTCCGGCCGGATTATCTCTGACCGGCAGGATCACGGCCCGGACGACTCCCCCGGATCTCGCTGCGCTGCGGTAGTGCCAGGATCAGTGGGCCGAGGTGAAATAGACCGTCGCGGCGATGGTGCCGGCGAGGAAGACGATGCCGAAGAGCGTCATTTTCGTTTCCAATCGAGATTCTATCAGAATTGTGCGTTGCAATATGGGAGATGTGGTCACTGACCACATCTCTCCGAAACGAGATGCTGCAATGCACAAAACTCATGCCCGCGTCTCCAGCGCACCTTCCAGGATAGAGAGCGAAATGGAGACGACCCTGGCGATGAAGCGGATCGGTATTCTCGGCGGGTCGAGCGACCAGGCCACGGCGGACTATTATCGCCGCCTGAACAAAGCGGTGAACGACCGGCTCGGCGGCTGGAACACGGCGGAACTGGTCATCGTCTCGATGAACTTCGCCTTCAGTGCCGATTGCGTGCGCCACGGCAAGTGGGACGAGATGGCGGCCTATCTCGCCGATCGCGCCGTGGCGCTGGAGCGGGCGGGCGCCGAGATCCTGATCTGCGTCTCGAACACGCTGCACCGCGTCGCCGACCGGTTCACCGCCGGTATCGAGATCCCGTTCCTACATATCGTCGACCCGACGGCGGCGGCGATCCGGGCGGCGGGGCTCGGGCGCGTGGCGCTGCTCGGCACCAAGCCGGTGATGGCGACCGACCATCTGATCGGCCGCTACCGGCGTTTCGGCCTCGATATCCTGGTGCCGCCGCCCGAGGAGCAGGATCTCGTCGACCGCATCATCTTCGACGAGCTGTGCCGGGGACAATTCACCGCACAGTCGAAAGCGGCCTATCTCGATATCGTCGATGGGTTGCGGGCGCGCGGGGCGCAGGGGGTGATCCTCGGTTGCACCGAGATTCCGCTGCTGATCGAACAGGCCGATCGGCCGGCGCTGCCGATGTTCGACACGACCGGCTTGCACGTCGATGCCGTGGTCGATATGGCCCTGGCCGAATGAGATAGAGCGGATCGGGAAGGGGTGAAGATGGACGTGATCCAAACGCAGGGGCTGCGTATGCCCAAGCTGGGGGTGGGCACCTTCCGCATGGAGGGCGAGGCTTGCCGGGCCGCGGTCGAAAGCGCGCTGGCGCTGGGCTATCGCCATATCGACACGGCCGAGATGTATGCCAATGAGGAGGCGGTGGGCGCCGCTCTCGCCGCCTCGTCCGTACCGCGCGGCGACATTCATGTCACGTCGAAGGTCTGGCACACGAATCTGGCGCCGGACGCGCTGCGCCGCGCCTTCGATGCGAGCCTGGGCAAGCTCGGCACCGGCCATATCGATCTCTACATGATCCACTGGCCGGCGCCGGGCATAGATCTGGCCGGGACGCTCGAGGCGTTGATGCGGCTCAAGGAGGAGGGCGGCATTCGTGCGATCGGCGTGTGCAACTTCCCGGTGGCGCTGCTGCGCCAGGCGGTCGAGGAGATCGGCGCGCCCATCGCCAGCCTTCAGGTCGAATATCATGTGCTGCTCGGCCAGGCGAAGCTGCTGGGATACGCCGCCGGCAAGGGCATTCCGCTGACCGCTTACTGTCCGTTGGCGCAGGGGCGCCTCGCCGAGCATCCTTCGCTCGCCGCGATCGCGCTGAAGCATGGTGCCACGCCGGCGCAGGTGGCGCTCAAATGGCTGCTCGACCAGGATGGCGTCGCCGCCATCCCCAAGGCGCAGCGGCCGGAAAGCCAGAAGAGCAATCTCGACGCCGTCCGCCTCACCCTCGACGACGAGGATCGCGCGGCGATCGCGGCCTTGCCCAAGGACCAGCGCTTCGTGAAGCCGGGCTTCGCGCCCGCCTGGGATTGAGGCCTTTCGTTCAAGGAACTTTCATGCCCGCAAGTCCCGATGCCCTATAGCGCCGCCGATCGCGGCACCGAGGCGGCCGGCATTTCCGGCGCGGTCACGCTGCTGCTCGCCTGTTCCTGCGGCTTCGTCGTCTGCGGCATCTATTTCGCCCAGCCGCTGATCGGGCTGATCGGGCCCGATCTCGGCCTCGCCCCCTGGGCGCGCAGCCTGATCGTCACGGTCAGCCAGCTCGGATTTTGCCTGGGTCTGCTGTTCCTGGCGCCGCTCGGCGATCTCGTCGAGAACCGGCTGCTGATCCTGGCGACGATCGGCGGCGCCGTGCTGGCCCATGCCGCTGCCGCCCTGGCGCCCGGCGGCACGGTCTTCCTGATCGCTTCCTGCTTCATCGGTGTCACCTCGACGGCGGTGCAGATGCTGGTGCCGCTCGCCGCCCATCTCAGCCTGCCGGAACGGCGCGGCCGGGTGGTCGGCAACGTCATGAGCGGGCTGCTGCTGGGCATCCTCCTCGCTCGGCCGCTTTCGAGCCTGATCGCCGGCCGCTTCGGCTGGCGCGCCGTGTTCGGCGGCGAAGCCGTGCTGCTGGTCGTGCTGGTCGCCGTGCTGTCGGTAGCCTTGCCCAGCCGCCGGTCGGCGCATGTGCAGCGCTATGGCGCTCTCATCGCCTCGCTCTGGACGCTGCTCAGGGCGACGCCCGAATTGCGCCGCCGCGCCGGCGGCCAGGCCTTTCTGTTCGCGGCCTTCAGCCTGTTCTGGACGGCGGTGCCGCTGGAACTCGCGGTCAATCACGGCTTCAGCCAGGACGGTATCGCGCTGTTCGCGCTGGTCGGCGCCGGCGGGGCGCTCTGCGCACCGGTGGTCGGGCGGCTGGCCGATCGGGGCTTCTCGCGCCAGGCGAGCCTCGCCGGCATCTGCGCGGTCGGCCTTTCCTTTGCGGCGGCCGGGCTCTACGACCGGCTCTGGCTGCTGGCCTTGGCCGGCGTGGTGCTGGATGCCGGCGTCCAGGCCAACCATGTCGTCGCCCAGCGGGCGGTGCTGGCGATCAACCCGTCGGCCGCCAGCCGGCTCAACAGCCTTTATATCGCGATCTTCTTCCTGGGCGGCGCCTTCGGCTCGGCCATCGCCGGCTCGCTGTTCCTCATGGGCTGGGGCGCGGTGTCGGCGGCGGGCACGCTCGTCGCCGTCGGGGCGCTCACCATCTGGCTGCGCTCGCCGCGATGACCGAGCCGGCGCGCCTCACCCTTCCGGCGTATCCAGCACCTTTCGCACCCGTTCGGCCAGATCCCGGCTGCGATAGGGCTTGCGCAGGAGCGAGCCGGCATCGGCCGGCCCGATGCCCTTGCGGTCGCCGACATTGCCGTAGCCGGTCGCGAACAGCAGCTTGATCGCCGGCAGCCGGCGCCGCGCCCGCTCCGCCAGTTCGAATCCGTTCATGTCGTGCGGCAGGCCGATATCGGTGAACAGCAGGTCGAAGCGCGTGCCGCCGTCCATGAGCGCCAGTGCCGAGGCGCCGTCCTCCGCCTCGCTCACGCGATAGCCGAGATTGGTCAGCACCTTGACGGCCACGCGCCGGAGTTCGGTGTTGTCGTCGACGATCAGCACCGATTCGCCGCCCTTCGGGATCTCTGCCGCGGACGGGGCCGGAGTGTCGGACGCTTCCTCGGCGCCGACATGCCGCGGCAAGTAAAGCCGGACCGTGGTGCCGATGCCGAGCTCGCTATAAATGGTGAGATGGCCGCCCGACTGCTTGGCGAAGCCGTAGATCATGCTCAGGCCCAGGCCGGTGCCCTGGCCCGGCTCCTTGGTCGTGAAGAAGGGCTCGATGACGTGCTCGATGATCTCGGGCGGCATGCCGGTGCCGGTGTCGGTCACCGACAGGGTCACATAGTCGCCGGGCACGATCTCGGCCTGCAGCGCCCCATGGCGGTCGTCGAGATGGAGGTTCGCGGTCTCGACCGAGAGCGTGCCGCCGTCGGGCATGGCGTCGCGCGCATTGATGGCGAGGTTCAGGAGCGCATCCTCGAGCTGCGAGGGATCGGCGCGTGCGCGCCATAGATCGGATGGGAAGCTGGCCGCGATCTTGATGTCGGCACCCAGCGTGCGCTTCAGCATCGCCACCATCCCTGGCAGCCGCTCGTTCAGGTCGATCGCGTGCGAGGTCAGCGGCTGCTGGCGGGCGAAGGCGAGCAGCCGCTTGGTCAACTCGGCGCCGCGCAGGGCGCTGTTGAGCGCCTCCTGGGCCAGCTCCGCCGGGCCCGGCTCGCCCTTCACCAGTTCCAGCAGGAGATCGAGATTGCCGATCACCACGCCCAGCAGATTGTTGAAATCATGGGCGATGCCGCCGGTGAGCTGGCCGATCGCTTCCATCTTCTGCGATTGCCTGAGACGGGCCTCGATCGCCCGGTGCTGGGTCCGGATCGCCGCTTCGCGCAGCTCGCGCGCAATCGCCGGTAACAGCCGGGTGAAGCGGCCTTTGGGCATGAAATCATGCGCGCCCGCCCGCATCGCCTCGACCGCCGCCTCTTCGCCGATCGTGCCCGAGACGATGAGGAACGGCAGGTCCAGCTCGGACCGGCGCACGATATCGAGGGCGGCGAGCGCGCTGAATTGCGGCATCGAGAAATCGGAGATGACCAGATCCCAGGGCTGCCGATCGAGCGCCGCCGTCATCGCCGCCGCCGTCTCGACCCGTTCGAAGGTGAGCTCGTAATCGCCGCGCTTCAGCTCGCGCACCAGCAGGGCGGCGTCGGCTTCATTATCCTCGGCGATCAGGACGCGGAGCGGCTTTGCCATCGTCGTTCCCGTCACCGATCTGCTGGAGGTGGTTCGTTCAGCAGCAGCCAGTAAAGCCCGACCTGACCGACCGCATCGACGAACTGGCCGAAATCGACCGGCTTTCGGATGTAGGAATTGGCGCCCATCCGATAGCCTTCGAGCCGGTCCTTGTCCTCGGCCGAGGTGGTCAGGATGACGATGGGCAGAAACCTGGTCCTCGGCGCCTCGCGCAGCCGCCGCAATACCTCATGGCCGTCGAGCTTCGGCAGCTTCAGATCGAGCAGCACGAGCTGCGGCAACGGACGAAGCGTGCCGTCGGCGCCGGGCGCCAGCAGGTAGTCGACCGCCTCGGCCCCGTCCCGAACGACGTCGACCTTGTTGGCGATGCCGCTCTTGCGCAGCGCGCGCAGGGTCAGCGCTTCGTCGTTCGGATTATCCTCGACGAGCAGGATGGTGCGTTCCGCCGTCATGATGATGATGCTCCCGCGCCGCGTGCGGCGCTGCCCTGCAGAGTAAAGAAAAAGGTGGCGCCCTGCCCGACCGCCGCTTCGGCCCAGATCCGGCCGCCATGGCGGCGCACGATGCGCTGAACCGTCGCCAACCCGATGCCGGTACCTTCAAACTCGCTGGCCGAGTGCAAACGCTGGAAAACGCCGAACAGCTTGGCAGCATAGTCCATATCGAAGCCGGCGCCATTGTCGCGCACGAAGAAGACATGCTCCGGTGTGTCGCCGACCTCGATACGGGCTTGATCGACCTTGCCGGTGAATTTCCACGCGTTGCCTAATAAATTTTCGAACAGAACGGTCAGCAGCCGGTCGTCACCCTCGGCGTGAAGCTCCGGAGCGACGATGAAATCGACCCGCCGGTCGCCCGCGGCCTCGGCGAGGCGAGCGCCGACGGCGCGGGCGATCAGGCTCAGATCGATCGGCTCCCGCCGGAATTCGCTCCGAGACACGCGCGACAGCGCCAGCAGGTCGTCGATCAGCAGCGCCATCTGCTGTGCCGACTGGCGCAGATAGAGCAGGTATTGCTGCCCTTCGGCGTCGAGCCGGTCGGAATAATCCTCCAGCAGCGCCTGGGCGAAGCCGTCGACGCTGCGCAGCGGCGCCCTCAGGTCGTGGGCGACGGAATAGCTGAAGGAATCGAGCTCCTCATTCTTCCATTCCAGCTCCTCGACCAGGGCCGCCCGGGTCTCGGCCAGCTCGCGCGCGGCCCGCGCCTCGGCCGCCTCCAGCTCCTTGCGCAAAAGCTGCTCGCGGATGAGCCGATTCTCGTCCTCGAAGCCCTTGCGCCGGATCTGGGCCAGCACGCGGGCACGCAGCAGGCTGAAATCCCCGGTCTTGACGATGTAGTCGTCGGCGCCGGCGCTCAGCCCCTCGATCATCGAGGTGCTGTCGTCCATGCCGGTCAGGATGACGATCGGGATGTCGCGCATCACCGGCACGCTCTTCACGCGGCGGCAGGTCTCGCGGCCGCCGATGCCCGGCATCACCAGATCGAGCAGCACGCAATCGACCGGTTGGACCGCGAGCAGCTCCAGCGCCTCCTCGCCCGAGCGGGCGAGCACGACCTCGTAGCCGTCGCCGCGCAGCGCCTCCGAAAGCTGCTGCAGATAGGTCTCGCTGTCGTCGACGGCGAGAATCTTCTTGGCGCTGAGCAGGCTCGTGAGGGCCGGGTCGGCACTCGGCGCGCCGGCGCCGCGCAGCATGGCGTTCAGCCGGGCGAGGATGACGGCGATTTCCTCGCCTTTGCGGACGAAGGCGTCGGCGCCGGCTTCGAGCGCCTTGAGCTCGGCGTCGCTCTCTTCCGACGCGGTCAGCAGCAGGCAAGGCAGGCGTCGGAGCGTCGCGTCGAAGCGGATGCGCCGGATGACGGTGGCGCCGTCGATACCGGGCAGCACACCGTCGACGATCATGCCGGCGGGCCTGAGATCGGCGGCCATGCGCAGCCCGTCCTCGCCGGTGCCCGCCAGGAACACCGTATAGCCCGCCGTCTCCAGCACGGATTTGAGCGCCTCGCGGAAGGTGATGCTGTCGTCGACGAGCAGGATCGACGGCCGGGTTTGTGTCTCGATGCCGGTATGGCGGCGAACGAGCTCGCGCGCTCGGGCCACCAGATATCCCGGCTCAAAGGGCTTGCCGACATACTCGTCGGCGCCGGTCGTCAGCCCGCGGACGCGGTCGCGCACCTCCGCTTCCGTGGACAGCATCATGACCGCCGTATCGGCGGCGCCCGGCATGGCCCTGATTTCCTCGAGCAGCTCGATGCCGTCGCCGTCGGGCAGCAGCACGTCGAGGATGACGAGCGCGAACCGGCCGCGCGCCAGCGCTTCGCGCGCCGACGCGACCGTGTCGCACGCCTCGGCCGGCAGCCCGGCATCGGCCAGCAGTTCCAGCAGATGCATGCGCACGGTCAGGCTGTCATCGACGATGAGGATCGTGCCGGTCATGACGATGCCCCCCGGGCCTGCGCGCCGATCAGCGCCAACCTCGGCCCGATCTCCGGCAGCGGCAGGATCTCGTTGGCGGCGCCGAGCATGGCCGCCTCGCGCGGCATGCCGTAGATGACCGACGAGGCCTCGTCCTGCGCGATAGTGAGCGCGCCGGCCTGACGCAGCCTCAGCAGCCCCTCGGCGCCGTCGCGGCCCATGCCGGTGAGCAGGCAGGCGACGGCGCGGGCACCGTATTCGTGCGCAATCGATTCGAACAGCACGTCGACCGAAGGTCGGCAGGAATGTCGTTCCGGCGCGCGCGTCAGATGCACCAGCCCGTCGCGCACGGTCAGATGCTGGCCGGCCGGCGCCATGATCACGCGGCCGGCGGCATCGGCGATCGGCTCGCCCTCCCTGCCATAAGCGACGCGCCGATCGGTCTGACCGTCGAGCCAGTCGGCGAAGGCGATGCCGAACGGCTCGTTGATATGGAGCACGAACAGGATCGGCAGCCGGAAATCGGTCGGCAGCCCGCGCAGCACCTCGACGATGGCGCCGGGGCCGCCGGTCGAGGTGCCGATCGCGACCAGCTCGTAGCGTCCGCCGCCGGTGCGGGCAGGGCCCGGCGGCGTCGGCCGGCTCCTCTTCTGCTCGATCAGCCGCGCGCGCGGATGGGTGATGACGCGGATGCGCGAAACCATTTTCGTCGCCGCGATGAAGCGGCCTTCCCAGACACCGTCCATTTCCGTGCCCGACGGCTTATCGAGCACATCGACGGCCCCCGCCGCCAGCGCGTCGTAGGTCTTGAACAGCTCGCCGCGATTGACCGAGGCCGACACGATCAGGATCGGCGTCGGGCAATGCGCCATGATGAATTCGGTCGCGGCCAGGCCGGTCATCACCGGCAGCATCATGTCCATGGTGATGAGGCTCGGCCGCAGCCGCTGGCACAGCTCGATCGCCTGCTTGCCGTCGCCGGCCTCGCCCACCACCTCGATCTCGGGATCGGCCGACAGGATCTCGATCAGGCGCTGGCGCACCGTCATGGAATCCTCGACGACCAGGACGCGGATCGTGGGCATCTCTTACTCCACCAACGGCCGGATCAGGTCGAGCAGCTTGACCTGATCGAATTCGCTCTTGGCGATATGCCCTTGCGCGCCGACATCGCGGCCGCGCTGCAGATCCTCGGGCGAGGCGCGCGAGGTGACGAGGATCGCCGGAATCCGGTGCAAGGCGGGATCGGCGCGGATGCGCTCGATGAAGGTGAAGCCATCGATGCCGGGCATCTCGACATCGACCAGGAACAGCGCATAGCGCTTGCGCCGCGCGATTTCCAGCGCCTCCTCGCCCGAGAGTGCCACATCGACCTCATAGCCGGCGGATTCGAGAATGCTCTGCTCCAGCATGCGGGTCGTCATCGAATCGTCGATGACCAGGATCGGGCGCCGCGCCGACGGCACTTCGGGCGGGCTGTCGCCGCGCCGCGCCGCCGCGATGATCCCGTTCGCATCGAGCACGAGCTGCGGATTTCCCTCGGCGTCGAGGGCGATGCCGGTGACGGTCGATGTCGCCGGCAGCTCGGCCGGCAACGGGCGCACGACCAGCGTGCCGGTGCCTCTGAGCCGCTCGACCCCGACGGCCGCAAGCCCGTCGGGGCCGGCGAGTACGATGACCGTCCAGCTGTGCCGCGACGGCCGGCGCGCGCCTTCGAGCGCGGTCGAGAGCGCGATGAAAGGGATGGCGCGGTCGCCGAACAGGATGGCGGTACCGGGGCTCGCGGGCGTGATCTCTTCGGCGCCGATCCTGAGTGTGGCGCGGACGAAATCGAGCGGCAGCGCCACGCCGATGCCGGTCTCGTCCGGCTCGACGACCAGTACTTCCATGGCGGCGAGCGTGCGCGGCACGCTCAGCGTGAAACGCGTGCCGATGCCGGGCTCGGTCTCGACCCCGATCTCGCCGCCCAGCCTTTCGAGGGCGGCGCGCACGATATCGAGCCCAACCCCGCGCCCCGACATCTCCGTCACTTCCCGGGCCGTGGTGATGCCGCCGCGCAGCAGCAGCTCGACCAGTCTTTCGGGGCCTAGCCGTGCGGCTTCCGCGCCGGCGAGGCCACGCTCCCCGGCGATCCGGCGGATGGCGTCGAGATCGAGGCCGGCGCCGTCGTCGCGGCATTCGAACAGGATGCGGCGGCCGCGCTGGCTAATGGTCACCTCGATGCGCCCGGCCTCGGGCTTGCCGGCCTGCCGCCGTGCCGCCGGCGGCTCGATCCCGTGCGCCACCGCGTTGCGCACGATCTGGACGAGCGCACCCTGGATCATGCCCAGGAGATGGGAATCGAGCTTCAGATCGCCGCCTGCCGACTTGAATTCCACTTGCCGGCCGAGCGTCGAGGCCGAATCCCGGGCGGTTCGTTCCAGTGCCGCGAACAGGCTTTGGGCCGGCATCAGCCGCAGCTGCTCGGCCGCGTCGCGCAACTGCTGCAGCTCGCGATCCATTTGATCGACCGTGGCGGCGAGGCCGCGCTCCACCGCCGTGAATTTGCGTCGCAGCTCCTCGGCGATCGCGAACAGCCCGCCCGGCGTCATCGCCGCCATGCCTTGCCGGCTGGGCGCGAGCTGCGCCAGCAGCACATCCGCCAGATGCTGGGCCTGCTCCAGTCCATCGGCCGCCCCGCGCAGGCCGTTCAGCAGCATGTGGGTTTCGGCCACCCCGTCGAGCACCGCATCCATCTCGGCCAGATCGGCCCGGATCGTCCGCGACGGCTCTTCCACCGCCGGCCTCGGCTCGGTGCTCGGCACGGGCCGGGGCGCCTCGGCCGGCGTCAGCGCCGCGAGCGCACGGCCGATCCCGTCGAGATGTGACAGCACCGCGTCGATTTCCGCGCGGGCGAGGCTCGCTTCCCCCTCCCGATGGGGCGTCAGCGTGTCCTCGATCGCGTGCGCGCGATCGGCGATCTCCGTCTGCTTGACCACGCGGGCGGCCCCTTTCAGCGTGTGGGCCACGCGCAGCAGGCGCTGGACCAGCGGTCCGACCGGTTCGCCCCTTTCCAGCGCGAGCACGCCCTGCGCGAACTGGTCCAGCAGCTCCCGCGCCTCCAGGCGGAAATATTTATAGAGATCGGCCGCCATCTCAGATCGCCATATGCGGCTGGATGATCCGCAGCAGGTCGGTCGACAGCGCCGCCAGCTGCGAGACGGTCTGCAGCGTCTGGCGGACGCTCGTCTCCATCTCCGTCGAGGCTTGGGCGACGCTGCCGATGGCGACGTTCACCTGCTCGACGGCGCTCGATTGCTGCTTGGTCGACAGCTCGATCTCCCGCGCGGCTTCGGTCGTGGTCTGGACCAGGCCCGAAATCTGCTTGAACCCGGCTGCCACGTCGGCGAATTGCCTGGTGCCGGCATCGACCGCCTTCGATCCCGTCTCCGTCGCCATCACGGTCGTGTTCACGGCACTGCGCACATCGTCGATCAGCGCGCGGATCTGCTTGGCCGAGCCGCCGACCCGGTCGGCCAGCTTGCGGATCTCGTCGGCGACCACGGCGAAGCGCTTGCCGCTCTCGCCGGCACCGGCCGCCTCGATCGTGGCGTTGATGGCGAGAATATTGGTCTGCTCGGCCAGCTCCAGGACGATGTCGAGCACGCCGCCGATCTCCTGCGACTTCCGGCCCAGCTCCAGCATATGGGCGACGATCTGATCGACCTGGCGGCGGATGCCCGTGATCGATTCGTGCGTCAGATCGACCGTGCCGATGCCGGCGCGCGCGGCCCCCGCCGTCTGCTCGGCATTCTGCGCCACGCGCTGGGCGCTCTCGGCGATCTGGCGCGAGGTCGCCAGCAGCTCGTTGATGGTGGTGCTGATCTCGGCAGTCGCCGTCGCCTGCTCCTTGGCGCCGGTCGCCTGCTGGTTCGCCGTGGTCTGCAGCTCCGAGGACGAGCTTTGCACCATGGCGACGGCGGAGCCGATCTGCCGGGACAGGGTCGCGATGATGAACCAGGCGATCAATCCGACGGCGATCGAGCCCGCCAGCCCGCCCCACAGAATGATCGCCATGGTTGAATTGGCGCTAGCCCGCGCTTCGTCGCCGCGCTGTTTCAGCAGGTCGGCCTCTTCCTGGTCGGCTTCGGCGACGAGGGCGCGGATCTTGTCCATCGTGACCTTGCCGCGGTCGGTCGTGACCATCTTAGTCGCGGCGTCGAAGCCCTGGGACCGGCGCAGATCGATCGTCTCCTTGAGCTCGGCGAGCTTGGTGTCGGTCGCGGCCGCGATGGCGGCCAGCCGTTTTTGCTGGCGAGGATTGTCGCTGGTCAGGCTGCGCAGCTCGTCAAGCGTGGCGCCGATGGTGGCGAGTGCCGCTTGGTAAGGCGCCAGATATTCGTCCGTGCCGGTGATGAGGTAGCCGCGCTGGCCGGTTTCCCCATCCTTGACCTGGGACAGGAAATCGGCGAGCGCGGTGCGGACCCGCTGCGTGTGCTCGACCCAACCATCATTCTCGATCAGATTGTCGGCGTTCCGGTACGAGATCAGCGCGATGAGCAGAAGCGTCAAGCCGGCAAGCCCGAATCCCGCGATCAGCCGCCTGCTGATGGTCCAGTTGCTGAACATGCTCATCGCTCCTCTCGGGATGCTGTGGCCGGCCGCGGCGTCACCGCCGCGACGATGGCGGCCAGATGCAGGATCGGTCGGACGAAGGAATGGGTCCGCACCAGTTCGCGGACGAAGCGGCGCTCGCCGCCGGCTTCCTGGGGCTTCACCGCCCCGGCCGGCACGCGCAGATGGTGTTCGAACAGCTCGAAAGAGAGTGCGATGGGCGCTGCCGCCGCGAGCATGAGCCAGCGCCCGGCCGGGCCCGGATCGCCCAGCAGGTCGCGCGTGCCATAGACCGGCACGATGGCGCCGCGGAAGCCGGCGATGCCGAGCAGTGCCGCCGGCGCCCCCGGCACGCGCACGATCTTGCGGTCGGTATGCACGCCGGCGATCTCGGACAGGCGGACGGCGTAGGGATCGCCGCCGATGCGGATGGCCAGCAGATCCTCGGCTGCGCCCTCGTCCGGGCGCGGCGGGGCGGCGAAGGAGCGATCGAACGCCTCGCGCAGCTCTGCGGCGCGGGCCGAGATGGCGGTGCCGCTCATGGCCGCCCTCCGCATTCCTTGAGCGCCGACTCGCACAGCGCCACGAGAGCGTCCCGGCCGAATCCGCCGCCGAACAGCAGCAGCCGGGAAGCCTCCTCCCGTTTCAGCAGGATCAGCGCTTGGCCCAGCTCGCGCCGCGCCGTGCCCGTATCGCCGCCGCGTCGCGCCAGCAGGCCCAGATGCAGCCGCGGCATGGCGAAGGACGGGTCGAGATAGGCCGCGACCCGATCCTGCTCGGCAGCACCCGCAAGATCGTCGGCATGCTCGCGGCACAGCGCCAGCACGTAGCGGGCGCCGGCATTGAGCTCATCGATCGCCAGCAGCCGGCGGCCGGCCTCCTCGGCGGCGTCGAGCCGGCCGCTTTGAACCAGCAACGCCGCTTCGAGCAGCAACCGGTCGGGATCCACGGCCGCCGGCCCGTCATGCAGATGGGCGAGCGCCTCGGCGAACCGCTCCTGCCGCAGCAGATCGAGGGCCGGCGTCACGTCCCAGGTGCCACGGAGCGGCGCCTCCGCCACGGCCGGCACCAGGGTCGCCACCCGTTCGGTGGCGGCCCGGATGGCGCCGACCCAATCGGTGTCGATCCCGCTCGCCGCGACCGGCATGTCCGGCGGCGCGCGATACGGGCGGCTATCGCCGGCCGGTGCCCGGTCGTCCGATCCGCCCTTGCGCTCGTAATAGAAGGTGTCGTGGGTGTGGCGCAGATGGAACGCGTCCGAGATGCCGCGCAGCGTCTCCGCATGGCCGAGGAACAGGAATCCGCCCGGCAGCAGCGATTGCGCGATCCGTGCTATAGCCGCCTGCATCTGCGCCGGCTCGAAATACATCAGCACGTTGCGGCAGAAGATCACGTCCCAGCTTTCCGGCCGCCACAGCTCGGGATCCTCGGCGGCCAGGTTCCGCGCGTCGAAGCGGACGGATCTGCGCACGGTCTCGTCGAGGACCATTTCGCGCCCTTCCGGCCGGAACCAGCGCCGTTGGGTGCTTTCGGACACGTCGCGCAGGGACCAGGAGGAGTAGCGGCCGGCCTCCGCCTTGGCCAGGACGGTTGGATTGAGGTCGACGCCGCGGATCTGCGCTTCCGCGGCCGACCCGCCGCCCAGCTCGCGCAACGCGATGGCGATCGAATAGGCTTCCTCGCCCGAGGCGCAACCGGCCGAGAGCAGGCGCAGCGGGCCTGGGAAGCCACGGCGGCGCAGCCTTTCCGGCAGAGCCACCTCCACGAGCGCGCGGAACTGCTCGCCATGACGGAAGAAATAGGTCTCGCCGACGGTGAGCTCGCGCGCGAGCGTGCCGAGCTCACCGCCGGCCGACGCGTGCTCCAGTTCCTGCAGATAAGAGGCGGCCGATCCGTGGAGCCGGTCCAGGCGGCGCTGCAGCACCTCGCCGAGGAAATCCAGCTTGGATTCGTCGAACCACAGCCCCACGCGGCGCGCGATCAGGTCCCGGAACCGATGCAGCTCGAGGGTATCGATCGGGCTGCTCATGCCACTTCCTCTTCATGCGCGGGGAGCGGCGCGTCGGGGACGATGCGGCTGGTTCGCAGCAGCAGCACCAGCTCGGCGTCGAGCCGGCCGATCGCTTCGACCAGCTCGCCCGCCGCTTCCCGGAGCAGCGGGGGCAGCGCTGCTTCCGACCGGGGCTCGAAGGCCCGGATGCCGAGCACGTCATCGACCGCGAGCGCCACCGTGCGCGCGCCGGTCCTGACGGTGACCAGGCGGCTGGGCGTCGATGCGGCACCGCCGACGAGCGCCGCCAGGTCGACGACCAGGGTGGGCGCGCCGCGGATCATCGACAGGCCGCGGACATAGGCTGGGGCGCCCGCGACGGTCTCTGCCGGCAGCACGCGCATGGTTTCGATCACATGCGGGAGCGGCAGCGCGCACAGCAGGGCGCCGGCCCGGCACAACAGCCAGCCGGTGCCGCCCGTCTCGGCACCTCCGGCCTCATCGGTCACGGTGGAGAAGTGCATGACGCCTCAATCCGGTGACAGGCGATCCGCAATGGTTCGTAACGTTCCGGGGTTGCCGCGAACTTTCGCGCGCAGGCCTTTCGTAACACGTCGTAAAAGTGGAATATTTTAGTTAACGATGCATAAACATCGACGGAAATTGCCGCTGTCCCGAATGGCGGTCAGCCCGATTGTGGCGCCCCCGCTTCTCCGTTAAGGTCGCGACCCTAGGCAGCCCGAAGAGGCGAGGATGAGTGCAATCGGAGCGGAGGCAGAGCAGGCCGGCGAATCGAAGCCGATCAGCGCCACCGAATGGAACGTGCAGCTCGACGGCATCATCGAGCGCTGCCTCGGCCGACTGAACGATCTGCCCGATTATGACGGGCTGTGCGAGGAGCCGCCGGACGATCAGGTGCCGCTGCTGGACCGCGCCCATGTCGATCCGGCCGGGCTCGACGCCGATCAGCGCCAATGGCGCGACAGCGGCTATCTCATCAAGCGCGGCCTGCTGCCGGAGCAGCTGATCGACGCTTATGTGGCGCTCCGTTCGCAGGATGCGCAGGGACGGCGGCTGGTGACGCCGCTCGACTCCAAATGGAGCTCGCCGGTTCCCTATCTGCATCATGCCGAGATTCGCGATCTCTGCCTCTATCCGCCGCTGATGGCGGTGATGAAGTCGCTGATCGGGGCGGAGATGTTCCTGCATCTCAACCTCACCGGCTGGTACAGCACCCAGCGCGACTGGCACCAGGACATCTATCTCAATCCGGCCGAGGTGCAGGGTTGGTATTGCGCGATCTGGATCGCGCTCGACGATGTCCATCCCTATTCCGGGCCGTTCGAATTCATTCCCGGTTCGCATCGCTGGCCGCTTCTGAGCGGCGAGAAGGTGCGCTCCTACCTGACCGAGGAGGAGCTCGCGCTCACCGATCCCGCGACCGGCAATCCGCTCTGGGCCAATCTCACCCAGGCGGTCGTCTCGGCCATGACCGAGGGCAAGATCGAGCAGCAGGGCTCGAAGCGGCGCTATTTCATGGGGCGCAAGGGCGATGTGCTGATCTGGCATTCGCGCCTCACCCATCGCGGCACGATCCCGCTCATCAACAACCGGATCCGGCCGGCGCTCATCGGTCATTACAGCGGGGTCGGCCATCGCAGCGACATGACCCAGTTGCGCGCCCATACCGGCGGTGGCAAATACGCCGTCTTCGACTACCCCGATTGCTGACGGACCAGCCGATATCGTGACCCTTTCGAGAGCGGGCAGAACATGACCGGACGCTTCCGGTTCGCCGATTTGCTGCGGCCGCGCGTCAGCGCCACGCGCGCAGCACCCGAAGCGGCGCCGCCGTCGATCGATGCGCTGCATCACATCAGCCGCCTCTGGTGCGATCAGGCCAACATCTTCGTCAAGGGCTGGGCGCACGCCTATGAGCGGCCGGTGACGGCGCTCGCGATCGAGGTCGGCGGCGTGCATGTGCCGATCACGCAATTCCTGCCGACGCCCTATCTGCTCGATTATTTTCCGGAATATCCGCATCTGGCGCGTGCGGGCTTCGCGGTCCATGTGCCCTCGGCGCCGCAGGGTCCGATGCGCCTCGTCATCGAAACGGCGGCGGGGCGGGTCGTGCGCGAATTCCCGAACGACGAGTCCATGGCGGCGCGCTCCTCGGTCGTAGACCATGCACCCAAGAACGTGTTCGACGGCTTCGCCATGTTCGTCGCCGCCATCGCCCAGCGCGGCACACCGGTGGTGGAGCTGCGCGGCCCCTGGGATCATCCGGAGCGCGCGCGCTTCCTCGCCATGATCCCGGATTACGTGGACTTCTCGGAATATCGCCTCGGCACGCCGGTCGAGACGGAGACGCCGGATGTCGCGACCCTCGCGACCCATCTCAGCTCGGAGCGTGGGGGCATCTTCTCGCTGGGGCTGCTCGACCGTGTGCCCGAGCCCTGGCGGCTCGTCGCCGACGGCCAATCGGCCTTGCGCCATCACGGCGCCTTCTTCCATCTCGTCCAGGCCGCGGGCACCCATGCGGAAGGCTGGGAGATCGGCCGCGACGGGCTCGGCCGCCTCATCAGCCCGGCAACGATGTTCGACACGGTGGCGCTCGGCGACTGCTTCGACGGAACCGCGCATTGGGTCTTGGCGCGCAAGCGCTGAGCGGCGCCGCCGCTATGTCGGCGCGCGGCTCGCGCATCCTCGGCCTCGACCTGGTGCGGTCGGCGTCGCTTCTGCTGGTGATCGCCGATCACAGCGCCGAGGTCATCGGCTGGGCATGGCCCACGCCGCGGCTCATGATGAACGTCGCCGGCAATTTCAGCGTCGAGCTGTTTCTGTCGCTGAGCGGCTTTCTGATCGGGCGGCTGCTGCTGCAAATTCCGGCGGGTCCGGGCGCCGGCGCCGGCACGCGCCTTTTCCTGGTGCGGCGCTGGCTGCGCACCCTGCCGAACTTCTATTTCTATTTCGTGCTGTTCGCGCTGGTCCAGCCGCCGGTCAATCTCGCCACCGCCTTCTTCCTGCAGCGTTTCTTCCCCGGCCAGCCGCAGGGGTTCTTCACCGTCGCCTGGACGCTGGCGATGGAGGAATGGTTCTATCTGCTGTTTCCGCTGCTGGCGCTTGTCACCAACGCTCTTTTCCCGCGCTGGGACCGGCGGCGGATCATGCTGTGGACGGCGGTGGCCGCGATCATCCTGCCCTGCGCCGCCCGCTACGCCGTCCTGCACTGGCAGCTCTATTCGGATACGCTGGTCGGCGAGCTGACCTTCGTGCGCCATCCGATCCTGCGGTTCGATTGCTGCGCCTATGGCGTCTTGCTCGCGGCGGTCCTGGCCGGCCGGCGGGAGCGGGGGCTGCCCATTCTGCGGCGCCTGACGGTGCCCGGCGCGCTGCTGCTCTCGGCCTTGCCGCTTCTGCTGTTCGGCGCGCTCTTCATCATGCTGGTCGAGGCTGATCCGGCCTTTCTCGCACGGGTCGATTTTCCCGCCTGGGCGTTCTTCTATTTCACCTTCAGCTATCCGCTGATGGATTGCGCCGCCACCGGATTCATCGCCGTCGCCTATCTCGCCGGCCCGGCGCTGCGGCCTTGGCCGGCCTTCCTGGTCGAAGGGCTGAGCCGGCTCTCATACAGCCTCTATCTCAGCCATACGCTGGTGAATTTCCTCTGGATCGACAGCTTCGCGCGGTTCGGGTCCTGGGGTGCCGTCGGCCTAAGGCTGGTGCTGGCGCTGCTGCTCGCCAATCTCACCTATCGGCTGGTCGAGCTGCCCTTCCTCAGGCTGCGCGATCGGTATTTTCCGGCCTAAAGCAGGTTGCGCCGTGCCGCCTCGCGGGCGAGTTCGGCCAGCGCCGCATCGTATTCCCTGCCGAGGCGGGCGATGAGCTCGGCTGCGGGGACCACGCCCTTGACCGCGCCCACGCCTTGACCGGCACCCCAGATGTCGCGCCAGGCCTTGCTGCGGCCGGAGGAGAAATTCATCGCCGAGGGGTCCGAGACCGGCAGATTGTCGGGATCGAGCCCGGCCTTGACGATCGAGGGGCGCAGGTAGTTGCCGTGCACGCCGGTGAAGAGGTTGGTGTAGACGATGTCCGACGCGCTCGACGCCACCAGCATGTCCTTGTAGTCGGCGGCGGCATTGGCCTCTTCGGTCGCGATGAAGACCGAGCCCAGATAGGCGAGATCGGCGCCCATCGCTTGCGCCGCCAGCACGCCCCTGCCGGTCGCGATCGCGCCCGACAGCGCCACCGGCCCGTCGAACCATTGCCTGATCTCGTCGATGAAGGCGATCGGCGACAAGGTTCCGGCATGGCCGCCGGCGCCGGCCGCGACCGCGATGAGGCCGTCGGCGCCCTTGTCGATCGCCTTGTGCGCGAAGACATTGTTGATCACATCGTGGAAGACGACGCCGCCATAGGCGTGGACGGCCTGGTTCAGCTCCTCGCGCGCGCCCAGCGAGGTGATGATGATCGGCACCTCGTATTTGACGCACAGCGCCAGATCATGCTCCAGCCGGTCGTTCGACCGATGGACGATCTGGTTGACCGCGAACGGGGCGGAAGGGCGCTCGGGATGGGCGCGGTCATATGCTGCGAGCTCGTCGCGGATACGGATCAGCCATTCTTCCAGCAGCTCGGCCGGCCGGGCGTTCAGTGCCGGAAAGCTGCCGACGATGCCGGCCTTGCATTGCGCGATGACCAGATCCGGATTGGAGACGATGAAGAGCGGGGAACCGATCACCGGCAGCGCCATCCGGCCCTGCATCGCGGCCGGCAGCCGCGATTTCGCCGTGCCCGCCCGCATCGCCATCTCGTCCATTCTTTAGCCTCCCATAATTTTTTCGAGGAGTAAGCGGGCGCCCGAGCTCGCTTGTCAATGCGGACAGGGTCGTCGCGGCCTCGCCCGCCGCTATCGATATGGAGCTTGACTCATAAAGTTCTAAAATGGAACCTGCTCTTCACCCAACCATGAGGCAACGATATGGCGGACCGTAAGGCGAGTGTGGCGGTGATCGGCGCCGGCGACTTCATCGGTGCCGCGATCGCGCGCAAATTCGCGGCCGAAGGCTTCACCGTGGTCGCCGGCCGGCGCAACGGCGAGAAGCTGGCGCCGCTCGTGGCCGAGATTGAGGGCAAGGGCGGAAAGATCCTGGCGCGCACGCTCGACGCGCGCGACGAGGCCCAGATCACCGCCTTCCTGGCCGAGGCCGACCAGGCGGCACCGCTCGAGATCTGCATCTTCAACATCGGCGCCAACGTCAATTTCCCGCTGCTGGACACGACCGAGCGCGTCTTCCGCAAGGTCTGGGAGATGGCCTGCTATTCCGGGTTCCTCGCCGGGCGCGAGGCGGCGCGGTTGATGCTGCCGCGCGGCCGCGGCGCCATCTTCTTCACCGGCGCCACGGCCAGCCTGCGCGGCGGTATCGGCTATGCCGCCTTCGCCAGCGCCAAGGCCGGCCTGCGCGCGGTCGCCCAGAGCATGGCGCGCGAGCTCGGGCCGCAAAACATCCATGTCGCCCATCTGGTCATCGATGCCGGCGTCGATACCGAATGGGTGCGCGAGCGCATCCGCCAGAAGGGCGGCGATGGGGCGGTCGAAAGCCTGGAGCCCGATCAGCTCATGCGCCCGGAATCGGTGGCCGAGACTTATTGGCAGCTCTACCGCCAGCCGCGCGACGCCTGGAGCTTCGAGCTCGATATCCGCCCCTATCGGGAGAGCTGGTGAGATGGTCAAGGTCGAATTCCATTTCGATTTCGGCAGCCCGAACGCCTATCTGAGCCATCTCGTCATCCCCGAGATCGAATGGCGCACCGGGGTAAAGTTCGAGTATGTCCCGGTGCTGCTGGGGGGCGTGTTCCGGCTGACCGGCAATCGCGCGCCGGCCGAGGCTTACGCCGATATCCGCAACAAGCTCGATTACGAGCGGCTGGAGATGGAGCGCTTCATCCGCCGCCACGGCATCACCGCCTACAAGATGAATCCGTTCTTCCCGGTCAACACGCTGATGCTGATGCGCGGGGCCGTGGCGGCCCGGGCGGCCGGCATCCTCTCCGCCTATGTCGATGCCGTCTTCGCCTTCATGTGGTCCGATCCGCGCAAGCTCGACGATCCCGAGATCCTGCGGGCGGCCTTGATCGAGGCCGGCTTCGACGGCGACCTGCTGCTCGCCCGCATCCAGGACCAGGCGGTCAAGGACGAGCTCTTGCGCAACACCCAGGCCTCGGTCGAGCGCGGCGCCTTCGGCTCGCCCACCTTCTTCGTCGATGACGAGATCTATTTCGGCAAGGACAAGCTGGACGAGGTCGAGAAGGAGATCGCGCGCCGGACCGAAAGGGCTCAGGGCCGCCTGCCGCCGATCAGCGGCTGATACATGATGAGCGCGTCGGTATATCCCAGGCTCGGATGCTCGAACGCGCCCGGCAGCCGCGCGATGATCTTGAAGCCCAGGCTCTGCCACAGCCGCACGGCGCGCTCATTGCTGTCGACGACGAAATTGAACTGCATTGCCCTGAAGCCGCGCTGCCGGGCATAATCCATGGAATGCTCGCACATCTGCCGGGCGACACCGCGCCCGACCGCCTCGGCGGCGGTCATATAGCCGCAATTGGCGATATGCGCGCCGCCGCCTAGCTCATTGGCGCGTAGGTAATAGGTGCCGAGCACCCGCCCATCCGCTTCCGCGACGAAACTCTCGCGATCGGGGCCGGTCCAATAGGCGAGCGCGTCGGCCCGGCTCATCTGGCGCGGCAGCGCATAGGTCTCGCCCGCCCGGATCGTCGGCTCGATGATACGCCAGATGGCGTCGTGGTCGTCTGATGTGGCGGGCCTGATCAGCATCGAATGCGCTCCCCAAAAATTCACGGGACGGATCCATGAAAAGATACATCCTCACCGGCACGCCCGGTGCCGGCAAGACAATGCTGCTGCGTTTTCTGGAAATGCGGGGCCACATGGTCGTCGAGGAGGCGGCGACCGATCACATCACCCTCGCTCAGGCGCAGGGCCGGCCCGAGCCGTGGCGCGAGCCGGGCTTCGTCGACGCGATCGTGGCGCTGCAGAAGCGGCGCCAGCTCCAGGCCGCATCCGCCGCCTGCGCGCTCCAATTCTTCGACCGCTCGCCCATCTGCTGCTGGGCGCTCGCTTCCTTCCTCGACACGCCGCCCTCGGCCGCGCTCACGGACGAGATCGAGCGGATGGCGCGCGAGCGGATCTATGAAAGGCGCGTCTTCTTCGTCCAGAATCTCGGCTTCTGCGCGCCGACGGCGGTGCGCCGGATCAGCTTCGCGGACAGTTTGCGCTTCGAGCGCCTTCACGAGGAGGCCTATCGGCGCTTCGGCTATGAATGCGTGCCGATCCCGCCCGGCGATCTCACGGCGCGGGGCGAAGCTTTACTGGCGGCTCTGGCCGGTTAAGCGGACTGCGCCGCCCCCGGGCCGCGATGCACCTCGACATGGCGCGCATCCAGCGGCTCGCCGCAGGCCGAGCAGATGGTCACCGGATCGAAGAACTGGCCGCAATCCTTGTGGCGATGCAGCGCCGGCCGTCCGGCCTCGCCCGCCATATGGGTATCGCCCCAATGGACGACGGCCATCATGATCGGATGCAGGTCGATCCCCTTCGGGGTCAGGCGATATTCATAGCGGCTCGGCCGCTCCTGATAGAGCGATTTGCGTAGCACGCCTTCCTCGACCAGCTTGCGCAGCCGGTCGGCCAGCACATGGCGGGTGATGCCCAGCCGCTCCTCGAACTGATCGAACCGGCGGACGCCGAGGAAGCAATCCCGCAGGATCAGCAGCGTCCAGCGGTCGCCGATCACGGAAACGGTGCGGGCGACCGAGCAAGCCTCTCGATCCAAGTCTCGCCAGCGCATAGGATAGCCTCGATGGAGACGGACGAAGCCGGCCGAACCGGTGCCGCCACCCATAGCATGATCGGTGCGCTTTTAGAACTTACTCAGGATGTCCCATGCGCATCGACCCGGCGGATGCCGCCGCCTTCATCCGCGCCAATACCGAGATCGCCTCGCCGCCGCTCTTGCCCGAGCTCAGGCTCCATCTCGCGACGGAGCTCACGCCGATGTGGCTGGCGACCGAGGCGAGCTTGGCGGAATCGAACCTGCCGCCGCCCTTCTGGGCCTTCGCCTGGGCCGGCGGCCAGGCGCTGGCGCGGCTGCTGCTCGACCGGCCGGAACTGGTCGAGGGAAGGCGCGTGCTCGATTTCGGCGCCGGGGCCGGCCTGGTCGCCATCGCCGCGGCGCAATCGGGGGCGAGCCGGGTTTGGGCGTCCGAGATCGATCCCTTCGCCTGTGCCGCGATCGGCCTCAATGCCGATCTCAACGGCGTCAAGGTCGAGGTGCGCGAGGAGGATGTGATCGGCCGCTCGGCCGATGCCGACCTCGTCCTGGTCGGCGATGTCTGCTACGAGCGGGCGCTGGCGGAGCGGCTGGTGCGCTGGCTGCGCGCCCTCGCCGGGCGCGGCGTCACGGTGCTGATCGGCGATCCCGGCCGCAACTACCGGCCGACCGAGGGGCTGGTCGAGCTGGCGCGTTATACGGTGCCGACCAGCCTGGAGCTGGAGGATCGCGAGACGCGCGAGAGCGTGGTCTGGCGGCTGATGACGTGACGCTGGCTGGTTGAATTTCATCCAAGATATGATATGCGGTGCGGGCGGCGGGAGGCCGCCGCGCCTCGGCCGTCGGATCATCGCATCCGCGCGCGGAAATCCGAAAGCTCATCCATGAATTTGCCCAGCTTGCTCGTTGCCGGTCGGAACAGGCTCGCTCTGGCTTACTTCGTCCTGTCGATGCTGGCCATCGTCGCCATCGATGCGATCGTCCCGCCTTTCGCAGCACCGGACGAATTCCCGCATGCCTTTCGGGCCGCGTCCCTCTCTTTCGGTCAGCTCTTTCCGGTCAAGGGGGCGGATCGCTGGCTCGGCGTCACGGTAGATGCGTCGTTCGTGGACGTGTTTCAAACCTTGTGGCTGACGGCCGGTCAGCCAGCGCCGCCGCCCGCTGCGGCATCCGCCGAGGCGAGGGAGATCCACTGGAGCGGACGCCCCACCTTCTTCGAGATCCCGAGCACCGGCCTCTATGGGCCGCTCCTCTACCTTCCGCAGGCCGCTGGGCTTACGCTCGGCCGCATCATGGGGCTGTCCGTTATCGGCTCGTATGAACTTGCGCGGCTGCTGACCGGCTTTGTCGCGGTTGGAATCGCATCCTTGGCGATCGCATGGGCCGAACGGGGTCTGGCGCTGCTCCTGGTCGTGCTGTCCACGCCGATGTTCCTGTTCCTCGCGGCTTCGCTGTCGCAGGACGGGCCGCTAATCGCCACTTCGGCGCTGTTCGCGGCGCTGGCCACCCGCCCGACGCTGGCGCCGGTTCGAGGCTGGATCGCCTGGTTCTGTGCGCTCCTGATCGCAATGGGACGCGGCCCTTATGCGCTGCTGTCCGTCCTCTTTCTCCGCAGTCGTGCCGGCCGTCCGTTCGGCACCTGGCTGCGTGCGCCTGACGGTCCGCTCGCACCGCTCCTGCTGTTCGCGATCGTCGGGTTGTGGCTGGTCTGGATCGGTGCAGCGAGTCAACGGACCGCCGCAGCCGACCCCTCGGTCGATCCGCATGCCCAGCTGATCGGTCTGCTTGCAGATCCCGCCCGTGTTCTCCGGGTTGCCGTCGACACCATTACGAAGGACCAAATCCATCGCCTTTCCCTGGAAGCGGTGGGGGTCCTGGGAGGTCTGTCGATCACGCTGTCCGACTTTGCTTATGAAGCCGGCCGCTTCGCGTTCGAGCTCGCCGTGGCGGCGTGCATCCTGCAGCGCCCAGCGATGACGGCAGCCAGCCGGCTGTTGTTCGCGCTCATGTTCCTGCTGTCGCTCGGCGCGGTCTATGCAGCCCTCTACGTGACCTGGACGCCGGTGAACGCCCCCGCAGTCGATGGCGTGCAAGGGCGGTATATGCTGCCCTTTCTGGCCGCTTTGCCCTGTATCCTTCCTTCGCTCGCGGATGTGAGCCGAAGCAGGCCGCGTCTGGTCGCGATGTCGGAGCGGATCGCGGCGACGGCGGGCCTCGGCGCCTGGGCGATCATGATCGCCGTGACGGTGAAAGCCCTCTTCGTGTTGGATGCCGTGTACGGGGTCACCCCTTGACCGGCCCCGCCCCCTCGACCAGCGCCGGCCCCGCGCCCGGCGTCGTCTCGCTGCCTTCGACCACGCGGAAGCGGCAATTGCAGTCATCGACCGTGGCCCAGGCGCGCGCCGCCCAGGATTTGTGCGCCTCTTCGTAAGTGGCGTAGGGGCCGTGCTGCTCCAGCGTCTTGCCCGGCGCCATCCGGTCGAATTTCGTGTCGGCATATTCGCCGCCCACCACCCAATAGGCCATGACCCACCTCGCTCTCTCTGCCTGCCGCACCGCAGCAATTGATGACCAATCTTTCCCGGGCCGGCAAGGGACAGAGATTGCCAGCCGCCTATGCGTTCCCTCTATAGTCCGGCTTTCCTTCCCGAATGGTTGCTTTCCCATGCCCTATGCCAGCTTGCGCGACTTCATGGCCCGGCTCGACGAGGCCGGGCGCCTGGCGCGCGTCAAGGTGCCGGTCTCGCCGGCGCTGGAGATCACCGAGATCCACACGAGGCTTTTGGCCGAGCAGGGGCCGGCCGTGCTGTTCGAGAATGTGCTGCGCCCGGATGGCGGCACCTATTCGATGCCGATGCTGACCAACCTCTTCGGCACGGTCGAGCGCGTCGCCTGGGGCATGGATCGCGAGCCGCACCAGCTGCGCGAAGTGGGCGAGACGCTCGCCTTCCTGAAGCAGCCGGAGCCGCCGGGCGGCTGGCGCGAGGCGCTGGAGCTGTTCCCGCTGCTCCGCACCGTGCTGGCGATGAAGCCCAGGAGCGTCGCTTCCGCGCCGTGCCAGGAGATCGTGCTCAAGGGCGCGGACATCGATCTCTCGGTGCTGCCGATCCAGGGCTGCTGGCCGGGCGAGCCGGCGCCGCTCATCACTTGGCCGCTGGTCGTGACCAAGGGGCCGAGCCGGGCGCGCGAGGATGATTTCAATCTCGGCATCTACCGCATGCAGGTGACCGGCCGCGACACCACGCTGATGCGTTGGCTCAAGCATCGCGGCGGCGCCCAGCATCATCGCCGCTGGGCCGAGGCGAAGCGGGAGCCGCTGCCGGCCGCCGCCGTGATCGGCGCCGATCCCGGCACGATCCTCGCCGCCGTGACGCCGGTGCCCGAGACCCTGTCGGAATATCAGTTCGCGGGATTGCTCAGGGGCAAGCGGGTCGAGCTGGTCGATTGCAAGACCGTGCCGTTAAAGGTGCCGGCCCAGGCCGAGATCGTGCTCGAAGGCCATGTCATGCTCGACGAGTTCGGCGACGAGGGGCCATATGGCGACCATACCGGCTACTACAATTCGGTCGAGCCGTTCCCGGTCTTCCGCATCTCGGCGATCACCATGCGGGCGAGCCCGATCTATCTCTCCACATTCACCGGCCGGCCGCCGGACGAGCCCTCGGTGCTGGGCGAGGCCTTGAACGAGGTCTTCATTCCGCTGCTCATCCAGCAATTCCCCGAGATCGTCGATTTCTGGCTGCCGCCCGAGGGCTGCTCCTACCGCATCGCCGTGGTTTCGATGCGCAAATCCTATCCGGGCCACGCCAAGCGCGTGATGATGGGCGTCTGGTCGTTCCTGCGGCAATTCATGTACACGAAGTTCGTCATCGTCGTGGATGACGACATCGACGCCCGCAATTGGAAGGATGTCATGTGGGCGATGTCGACCCGCATGGACCCGGCGCGCGACATCACCGTGATCGAGGGCACGCCCATCGACTATCTCGACTTCGCCTCGCCCGAAAGCGGCCTCGGCGGCAAGATCGGCCTCGATGCCACCAACAAGCTGCCGCCCGAGACCAAGCGCGAATGGGGCCGCAAGATCTCGATGGACCAGGAGATCGTGGCGCGCGTGACCGAGAAATGGGCGAGCTACGGGCTGCCGGGCACGGGGAAGCCGATCTGGAAGTGAGGAAGACTGCCCCGGGCGGCTCTCGACATTCGGCCTCGCGATGCCATTTTGTCTCTATGAGCAGCGCGATACCTGAAACGGCGTTCGAGCCCATCGACGAGGCGGCTGAGGCGCGCGCGATCGCCGGGGCACGCGCCCAAATCGCTGCCGGCGAAGGAATACCGTTCGCCGATATGGTCCGCTGGCTCGATTCGTGGGGTACGCCCGACGAGTTGCCGCCGCCGCCGTGGAAGTAATCTTCGCACCTGCCGCCGCTGCCGACCTTGCTTGGATACGCACTTAATAGGCCGCTTTAATCCTAGGGCCGCCCGTCGTATGGCAGAGCGTATAAGGGGCGCGGCCTTGAGCCTCGCGGCGCGGGCGACCTCGTCCCGATGGATCGCGGGGACTGGTCGCTATCTGTCCCTATGTCATCGTCTACGAAACGACGCCTGATCGCGTCGTCATTCTTCGTGTCTGGCACGGGGCGCAACAGCGGCCCTGAGGGCAATCAGGTCCGCGGACGTGATTTGGGATGAGAGCGGCCGACGTCCGAAACTATTCGCGCGGCCGTGCTTTCACGCGCTCGCGGCTGGCGCCAGCGTCTCGATGATCCTGCACTCGGCGACGGTGCCGTGGCGACAGCGGCCGAGGATGTCGGCCAACTCGTCGCGGAGCGCGTTCAGGTCGGCGATCTTGCGCTCGACCTCGGCGAGGTGCTGACGGGCGATCACATCGACGGCCTCGCAGGAACGATCCCGCTGGTCGGCGAGGCCGAGCAGCTCGCGGACCTGGTCCAGCGAGAAGCCGAGATCGCGGGCGCGCCGGATGAAGCTCAGCCGCCCGAGATCTCCGTCATCATAGGAACGATAGTTGCCCGCCGTTCGACCCGGCTCGGGCAGAAGGCCGATCCGTTCATAGTAGCGGACCGTCTCCACCTTCGTGCCCGTCGCCTTCGCGAGATCGCCGATTGCCAGCCGCGTCATGCTCTTGACCCTGTAGTGACTACAGGGTGCATATGGAGTGTCGCATCGAATTTGACGAGGTGACTCATGGCCGGCTGCTGCCATCACGATAGCGGCTCCTCGGGGCAGAAGCTCGACGGCCCGCGCTGGCGGCGCGCGCTCTGGATCGCGCTCGCCGTCAATGCCGGGATGTTCCTGGCCGAGGTCGTCGCCGGTGCGGCGGCCGGCTCCGCCTCGCTGCAAGCGGATGCCCTCGACTTTCTCGGCGATGCCGCCAACTACGCGATCAGCCTCGGCGTCGCCGGGATGGCGCTCGCTTGGCGCGCCCGCGCGGCGCTGCTGAAGGGGTGGTCGCTCGGCTTGCTCGGCACGGCAGTGCTCGCCGCAACCCTCTGGCGCGCCTATGCCGGAATGCTGCCAGCGGCGGAGACGATGGGCGTCGTCGGCATGGTCGCGCTCGTCGCCAATGCGGGTGTGGCGCTGATGCTGTTCCGTTTCCGCACCGGCGACGCGAACATGCGATCGGTCTGGATATGCTCGCGCAACGACGCGATCGGGAACTTGGCCGTGATCGCCGCGGCCGCCGGCGTGTTCGGGACCGGGACCGCTTGGCCGGATCTCGCCGTGGCGGCGATCATGGCGGCGCTCGCGGTCAGCGGCGGCTGGCAGATCGTGCGGCAGGCCAATGCCGAGCTTCGACGGCAGGCGACGCCGGCGCCGATTGGGAAAGCGGCCGTCAGCTCAGCCCGGTGATGTTCCCGTCCGCATCGACATCGATATGCTCGGCGGCCGGGTGGCGGGGCAGGCCGGGCATGGTCATGATCTCGCCGCACAGCGCGACGACGAAGCCGGCGCCGGCCGAGAGCCGCGCCTCGCGCACCGGGACGATATGGCCCGTCGGGGCGCCCTTGAGGTTCGGGTCGGTCGAGAAGCTGTATTGCGTCTTGGCGACGCAGATCGGTAGTCGGCCGAAGCCCGCCGCCTCGAACGCGGCGAGCTGCTTCGCCGCCGCCGGCGCCACATCGATATCGGCGGCGCCGTAGATCTCGCGCGCGATGGTGCGGATCTTTTCGGTAAGCGGCATCTCGTCGGGATAGAGCATGCGGAACTTGGCCGCGCCGGATTGGGCCAGCCGCACCACCTCGTTGGCGAGGCCCACGGCGCCCTTGCCGCCATCGGCCCAATGGGTCGAGACATGGACGCTGACGCCCAGCTCGGCGCAGATCTCGCGCACCGCCTCCTGCTCGGCCGGCGTGTCGCCGGTGAAACCGTTCAGCGCCACCGTCACCGGCAGGCCGAACTTGCCCATATTCTCGACATGGCGTCGGAGGTTGGCCGCCCCTGCACGTACAGCCACGACATTCTCGGTGCCGAGATCGGCGCGGGCGACGCCGCCATGCATCTTGAGCGCCCGGATCGTCGCCACGATCACCGCGGCGGCCGGCTCCAGCCCGGCGCTGCGGCATTTGATGTCGAGGAACTTCTCGGCCCCCAGATCGGCGCCGAATCCGGCCTCGGTCACGACGTAGTCGGCGAGGCCCAGCGCCGTCTCGGTCGCGAGCACCGTGTTGCAGCCATGGGCGATGTTGGCGAAGGGGCCGCCATGGACCAGAGCGGGCGTATGCTCGATCGTCTGCACCAGATTGGGCTGGAGCGCGTCCTTCAAAAGCGCCGTCATGGCGCCGGCCGCGTCGAGTTCGGCCGCCGTCACCGGCTTCCGGCCGCGCGTCTCGCCGATAATGATGCGGCCGAGGCGCGCCCGCAGATCGTCGAGCGATGTGGCGAGGCAGAAGATCGCCATGACCTCGCTCGCGACCGTGATGTCGAACCCGTCCTCGCGCACGGCGCCGTTGCCGAGGCCGACGACGATATGGCGGAGCGCCCGGTCGTTCAGATCGAGCGCCCGGCGCCAGGTCACGCGGCGCGGATCAATGTCGAGCGGATTGCCCCAATAGACATGGTTGTCGATCATCGCCGCCAGCAGATTATTGGCGGCGCCGATGGCGTGGAAATCGCCGGTGAAATGGAGGTTGATCTCCTCCATCGGCACCACTTGCGCATGTCCGCCGCCGGCCGCCCCGCCCTTGGCGCCGAAGCAGGGACCGAGGCTCGGCTCGCGCAGGCAGATCGCGACCTTGTGGCCGAGATGGGCGAGCGCGTCGCCCAGGCCGACGGTGGTCGTGGTCTTGCCCTCGCCGGCAGGGGTCGGGCTGATGGCGCTGACCAGGATCAGCTTGCCGCGGCGCTTCTGGCGTGTCGCCGCGACGAAATCGGCCGAGAGCTTGGCCTTGTAGGGCCCGTAGCGGTAGACCGCATCCGCCGGCACGCCGAGCTTGCCGGCGATCTCCTCGATCGGGCGCAGCTCGGCCGCGCGCGCGATCTCGATGTCGCTCATCGGTTTCGAAGGGGAGCTGTCCACGCTGTCACCACACGATCGCCTGTTTTCTGACAGCCGTGCTACACGAGGCCGCGCCAAATCGGAAGCCGATTAGCCGGAAAATTTCGAAAGTGGCTGGCTCGCGCCGCCCGTCCGCCTATGCTAAGTGCAGATCTCGTTTCGAGCGCTTCGAGGAGCCGCCATGACCGCCGACAAGAATGACGAGGTGCTTTCCGACCTGATCGAGCGCGCCTTGAAGGCCGGTGCCGATCAGGCCGACGGCGTGATGTTCGAGGGCATCTCGATCAGCCATGCCCAGCGCCTCGGCCATATCGAGAAGCTGGAGCGGTCCGAGGGCTACGATCTGGGATTGCGCGTGCTGATCGGCAAGCGCCAGGCCATCGTCTCCTCGAACGACCGCTCGCGTTCGGCGCTCGACGGGCTGGTCGAGCGCGCCGTCGCCATGGCGAAGAGCGTGCCGGAGGATGAATTCTGCGGCCTCGCCGACCCGAGCGAGATCGCGAAAAGCTGGCCGCAGCTCGATATGCTCGATCCGGACGAGCCCGCGACCGAGCGGCTGATCGAGCGCGCCAAGGCGGCCGAGGAAGCGGCGCGCGCCGTGCCCGGCGTCACCAATTCCGAGGGCGCCGAGGCGAGCTGGGGGTCGAGCACGGTCGTGCTGGCGAGCTCCAACGGCTTCCGCGGCAGCTATGCCGGCTCCAGCCACGGCGTCAGCGTCTCGGTTCTGGCCGGCACCGGCGACGGCATGGAGCGCGACTACGATTACACCAGTGCCGTCTACGCAGCCGATCTCGAAGATCCGGCCGTGGTCGGCAAGCGCGCCGGCGAGAAGGCGGTGAAGCGTCTGGGCGCGCGTAAGCCGGCGACGACGAAGCTGCCGGTCGTCTATGATCCGCGCGTGGCGTCGAGCCTGCTCGGCCATCTCATCGGCGCCATCATCGGCCCGTCGATCGCGCGCCAGACCAGCTTCCTCAAGGACAAGCTCGGCCAGCGCATCTTCTCGGCCGGCATCAACATCATCGACGATCCGCACCGGCCGCGCGGCCACCGCTCCAAGCCCTTCGACGCCGAGGGCCTGCCCAACCAGCGCCGCGCGCTGGTCGAGGACGGCGTGCTCAAGAGCTGGGTGCTGGATCTGCGCTCGGCGCGGCAGCTGGGCCTGGCCTCGACCGGCAACGCCTCGCGCGGCACCTCTTCGCCGCCCGGCCCGTCGCCGACCAACCTCTATCTGGAGCCGGGCAAGCTCAGCCGGGCCGAGCTCATCGCCGACATCAAGCAGGGGCTCTACGTGACCGAGCTCATCGGCATGGGCGTCAGCGGCATCACAGGCGATTACAGCCGCGGCGCCGGCGGCTTCTGGATCGAGAATGGCGAGATCGCCTATCCGGTGAATGAGATCACGATCGCGAGCAACCTCAAGGATATGTTCCTCAACATCGCGGCCGCCTCCGATCTCGAATTCCGCGGCGGCACCAATGCCCCGACCGTGCGCGTCGAGGGCATGACCATCGCCGGCGCCTGAGGGGCCGATGCCTCCGCGCCATCCCCGACTCGGGCACTCGGCAGCCATGCGCCGCCACTCCCGCGAGCGGCGAAATTAACGACCGGCGGCGCACGTGCCGGCCGTTGCTTCCGGCCGATGTCGGGGGGCGCCGGGTATGAAGGGTTGATTCTATCAGCCTTTTCAGACCGGTATCTATGCTCGCCGGGTCTCTTTGAGTATTCTCGAATATTATAAATTCATGTCCGATCCATGACGGATGGATAGTCAAATTCGTTACATATAGTGGTCATAGTTAATGCTTGACACTATATGTAGAATCAGTATTTTGCGCGGGCAATGCGACATAGTGTGATTGCCGTGTGGGAAGCTTGGCGATGACGTATCTGGGCCCGGACAGAGAGTACCGCACCATCTGGATCTCGGATGTCCATCTCGGCACGCGCGGCTGCCAGGCCGAGTTCCTGCTGGACTTCCTCAAATACAACAATGCCGAGACCTACTATCTCGTCGGCGACATCTTCGATGGCTGGCGCATGAAGAAGTCCTGGTATTGGACCCAGGCCCATAACGATGTCGTGCAGAAGCTGCTGCGCAAGGCGCGCAAGGGCTCGCGCATCATTTACATCCCCGGCAACCATGACGAGGCGCTGCGCGATTTCTCCGAGGCCTCCCTGGTGTTCGGGGAAATCCATCTGCAGGACGAGGCGATCCACGAGACCGCCGACGGCAAGCGCCTGCTGGTCATCCACGGCGATCATTTCGACGGCGTCGTGAAGTATGCCAAATGGCTGGCGCTGCTCGGCGACTGGGCCTACACGACGATGCTCGGCCTCAACATCGTCTTCAACAAGATCCGCCGCCGGCTCGGCTACGGCTATTGGTCGCTCTCGGCCTACCTCAAGGGCAAGGTCAAGAACGCGGTCGAGTTCGTCGGCAATTACGAGCATGCGGTCGCCGAGGAAGCGCGCCGGCGCGGCGTCGACGGCATCGTCTGCGGCCATATCCACAAGCCCGAGATGCGCATGATGGACGGCGTGCTCTATTGCAACGACGGCGACTGGGTCGAGAGCTGCTCGGCGCTGGTCGAGCATTTCGACGGCAAACTCGAGATCATCCGCTGGATGGAGGTGCGCGCCTTCGATCCGCTCACCCGCCAGCTGGCGCCGGAAACCGTTCCGGCCGAGTGAGAGGCTGTTTGAAGATGCGCGGCATCACCGGCCCTCTCCCCCGCTCGGAACCGGAAATGCGCCGGGCGCGCATTTTCAAACAGTCTCTGACCGGCCCGTGAAGATCGCGATCGTCACCGACGCCTGGCTGCCGCAGACCAACGGCGTCGTCCGCACGCTCATGTCGCTCCGGCGCGAGCTTGCGGCGCTCGGCCACGACGTGCTGATGATCACGCCCGAGCAATTCACCACCATCCCGTGCCCGACCTACGCCGAGATCCGGCTGGCGCTGGTGCCGGGCTTCGAGGTCGAGCGCCTGCTGAGCGAGGCTCGGCCCGACGCCATCCACATCGTCACCGAAGGGCCGCTCGGCCTCGCCGCCCGGCGCTATTGCCAGCGCCACCGCTTCAGCTTCACCACCTCGTTCCACACCAAGTTCCCGGACTATATCGAGGCGCGCTTCTACATCCCGTCGCGCTGGACCTACGAGCTGCTGCGCCGCTTCCATGCCGCCGCCAGTTCGACCATGGTCGCGACCGAATCGATCCGGCGCGAGCTCGAATCGCACGGCTTCACCCAGCTCTCGCGCTGGACCCGCGGCGTCGATCTCACCACCTTCCGGCCGATCGCCAAGCCCGCGACCGATTTCAAGCGGCCGATCTTCCTCTATGTCGGCCGCATCGCGGTCGAGAAGAACCTGCCGGCCTTCCTCGATCTCGACCTGCCCGGCACCAAGCTGCTGGTCGGCGACGGCCCGGCCCGCGCCGAGCTGCAGCAGCGCTATCCCGACGCCCGCTTCGTCGGCCGCCAGGAGGGCGAGGATCTCGCCTTCCTCTACGGCATGAGCGACGTGTTCGTGTTTCCGAGCCAGACCGACACGTTCGGCCTGGTGCTGCTGGAGGCGCTCGCCTCCGGCCTGCCCATCGCCGCCTTCCCGGTCGCGGGTCCGATCGACATCGTCGAGCAGTCGGGCGTCGGCGTGCTCGACTGGAACCTGCGCGAGGCGGCGCTGAAGGCCCTCGATATCGACCCTGAAGCCTGCCGAGCGCGGGCGCAGGAATTCACCTGGGGCGCGTCGGCGGCGCAGTTCCTGTCGAATCTGGCGCTGGTCAGGTAGGCCCGAATCCACGTCGATAATCCAGAATGCCGGTGATCCGCTCGGCATTGCGCCCGACCATGGCGCCGGATTGATGAGCCCCGTCGGCTAAGCGGTGCCAGGGCGGACCGGCGATCTTCCGGACAAATCCCCGGACTCATGGCATCCATTCTGGGTAGAATCCGAATCTTCCCGGAGGCTGATCGATCCCTTAAGCTGTACAAACTGTGTATCGGTAACCGGCGGTTGGCGGAGAATATTCCATGCTCAAGGTCCTGATCGCCGAAGACGATCTCATGATCGCAGACATGATCGAAGAGCTTCTTGCCTCGCACGGATACGTGGTCTGCGGCATTGCCCGCACCGTCGCCGATGCGGTTTCACTGACCCGGCGGCACAAGCCGGACTTGGCGATCATCGACCTTCGGCTCGCCGACAAGAGGCTGGGCACTGAAATCGTTGCCCAATTGGACGCCCTGGACCGGCCCGGCGTGCTCTATGCCACCGGCAACATCGCGCAAGTCGAGCTGACCAGCGCGGACGGCCAGGCCTGCCTCGTCAAGCCTTTCCGGACTTCGGAGCTGCTGCGCAGCCTGGAAATCGTAACCGAGATCGTCGCCACCGGCCGG
This sequence comes from Aliidongia sp., assembly GCA_035539155.1. Taxonomy (GTDB): domain Bacteria; phylum Pseudomonadota; class Alphaproteobacteria; order ATCC43930; family CGMCC-115725; genus JAXDMU01. The sequence continues at coordinate 262,110 of DATLIZ010000025.1, forward strand.
GCGTCGCCGCCGCTTCCACGCGGCTTGCACATATTGCCGGCGGCAGGTGCGAAGCACCAGGAGACGATGCATGGGTGAGGATGCCGCCAGGGTCCGCAAGCTGCTGCACCAGCAGGCGGCGATCGCCGGATTCGGCAGCTTCGCGTTGCGCCAGAGCGATTTGCTGAAGGTCCTGACCGAGGCGGCGCGGGTCTGCGCCGACGGCCTGAGCGTGCCGTTCTGCAAGGTCTGTCGATATCGCGCGGAGGAAAACGATCTGCTGATCGAAGCGGGGTATGGCTGGAGGACGGGCGTGGTCGGCCATGTCGTCTCGCGCGCCGACGAGACCTCGCCTCAAGGGCGCGCCTTCATTACCGGCGAGCCATTGATCTGCAACGATCTGCGCAAGGACACCGAATTCAAGCTGCCGGGCTTTTATGCCGAGCACGGCATCGTCTCGACCGTCGACGTCGTCATCAAGGGCAGCGACGATCGACCCTATGGCATCCTCGAGATCGATAATGATCAGCAGCATGATTACGACCAGCACGACATCGACTTCCTGACCGGCTTCGCCAATGTGCTGGCTGAAGCGGTCGCCACCTCGGCGCGCACGTCGCTGCTGCAGGCCACGATCGGGCAGATGAAGCTGCTGCTCGAACAGAAGAAGGTGCTGGCCGAAGAGCTGCAGCATCGGGTGCGCAACAATCTCCAGCTCCTCTATGGGATGCTGAGCAGGCAGCTGGGCGACACGGTGGACGAGACCAGCAGGCGCGGCATCAAGGCGATCGCGCGCCGGGTGTCCACGCTGGCGCAGGTCTATGATCATCTGCTCGGCGCCGAAATGACGCGGACGACCGATTTCGGCGGCTATCTGAAATCGCTCTGTCTCAATCTTGCGGAAATCCAGGGGACGTCCAACGGCGCCGTCACACTGACCTGCGAGACCGACGCGCTCATCCTCGATCTCGATGTCGTGACGGCGCTCGGCATCGTCGTCGCGGAGCTGGTCACCAACTGCTACGACCATGCCTTTCCCGACGGCAAGGGCGAGGTCTCCGTGTCGTTGCGGCGCGGCGCCGGCAGCGATGCGACGGCAAGCTTGTCCATCAGCGACAATGGCACCGGCTTTCAGGTTAAAGCCGAAGGAAAGCGGCACGGGCTCGGCCTCGTGCGGCGCCTTATCGAGCAGGTCGGCGGAATTGTGACGGTCGAATCCGCGCACGGCACGGTTTGGACGATCCGGTTCCCGGCGAACGAACTCGTCGATTCCGTCGAAGGCGGCGCTGAGCCCGCATTGGTCCCGGCCGCCCACTAGTTCTTCCGATCCTTGGGGTGGATTGTCCTTCCGCGTACCTTTTCGTGCTGTGGCAGTGTAGATCGCCAATGTAGGTAGATTCCGATCCATACTCAGGGTTGATAAAATCCGCATGATTCGACGTTTGCGATCGAATCGAGACGGTCGAACCGACGAGGAGGAGCTTTATGCTGAGTGTCTTGATAGCCGAAGACGATCTGATGATCGCCGACATGATCGAAGAGATCCTGATCCTGCATGGCTACGAAGTCTGCGGGATTGCCCGTACCGTTTCCGAAGCGGTCGATATCGGACGGCGTTGCGAGCCCGACCTTGCCGTCATCGATCTGCGGCTCGCCGATGCAAGGCTCGGCACCGAGATCATCTATCAACTGGGCGCGGTTAGCCGGCCCGGCGTCCTCTATGCCTCGGCCAACCTCTCGCAGGTGGTCTTGAGCTGTGTCGACGGCGATGCCTGCCTCGCCAAGCCATACCGGTTCACCGACCTCCTGCGCGGTCTGCAGATCGTCGCCGACATCGTCGCCACCGGCACGACCGCCTCGCCGCTGCCGCACGGTCTGCATGTCCTGGGCCACGCCCCGATCCCATTCCCGACGCAGCTCCATGGATGATCCCGTCGCCAGTGTCCAAAAGCTGCTGCGGCAGCAGGCGGCGATCGCCGGGTTCGGCAACTTCGCGCTGCGTCAGAGCGATCTGCACAAGATCCTGACCGAGGCGGCGCGGACGTGCGCCGAGGGCTTGAGCGTGCCGTTTTGCAAAGTGTGCCGATACCGTGAGGCAGAGAACGACCTGCTGATCGAAGCCGGCTGCGGCTGGCAGGCGGGCGTGGTCGGCCATGTCGTCTCGCGCGCCGACGAGACCTCGCCGCAAGGCCGTGCCTTCGTGACTGCGGCGCCGTCGATCTGCAACGATCTGCGCAAGGACAATCAGTTCGAGCTGCCGGATTTTTATGCGAAGCACGGTATCGTCTCGACCATCGATGTCATCATCAAGGGAAGCGACGACCAGCCCTATGGCGTGCTCGAGATCGATAGCGACAAGCAGCGCGACTACGACCAGCATGACGTCGATTTTCTCACCAGTTTCGCCAATATCCTGGCCGAAGCCGTCGCCACCTCGGCGCGCACTTCCGCGCTCACGGGCAGCATCGAGCGGATGAGCGCGCTCATGAGGGAAAAGGATCAGCTATCGAAAGAATTGGCCGAGGCCCGAGCCTTGGCCGATGAAGCGAATAAGGCGAAATCGGAGTTTCTCTCGAATATGAGCCACGAGCTGCGCACGCCGCTCAACGGGATCCTGGGATTCTCCGAATTCATGCGCGACGGCGTCGGCGGCACGCCCGATGCGGGAAAAATGGTCGAATATGCCGGCGACATTCATACGGCCGGAACCCACCTCCTGCAGCTCATCAACGATCTGCTCGATCTTGCCAAGGTCGAGGCCGGCTACATGGAGCTGAAAGAAGAAGAGATCGAGGTGAAGCAGCTGTTCGAATCGTCCCTGCACCTCGTCGAGGCCGGCGCGCGGCAATCCGGTGTGCGGGCGATTTTGGCGGTCGACCCGTCGATCGGAACCATCTTCGTCGATCCGTTCCGGCTCCGGCAGATTTTGATAAACCTGCTGTCGAACGCCATAAAATTTACGCCCCCGGGCGGATCGGTGACGCTCGGCCTGAAGCAGCGGAATGACGGTGTCGCGATTACCGTCTCCGACACCGGCATCGGCCTGACCGAGGCCGAGATCGCGCTGGCGCTGCAGCCATTCCGGCAAGTCGATCCGATGCACGCGGCGAATCATGAAGGCACCGGCCTCGGCTTGCCGATCGCCAAGCATTTGGTCGAGCTGCATGGCGGCGATCTGACGATCAAGAGCGTCAAGGGCAAGGGCACCACGGTCTCGGTCAATCTGCCGAGCGTCCATACCCACACCAGCGCTTAACGATCTCGCCACCGTCACATCCCGCCGGGCCTTCGGGATCGGTGCCGCGACGACGAAATCGCACGTGCATTGCCACGGATGCCGCCGCAAGGGTACAAGCCCCTCATCTTCATGGGATGCAGGCCGCGCCTTTGACCGAGTCACAGGTTCCAACGAAACGCCCGTCGCCGCTCAGCCACGATAGCCTCCGGCTGTGGCGGCGGCTGACCAGCGGCTTTCTGCGTCCGCATATCGGCAAGCTCGTCGCCGCCGGCCTGTGCATGGTGATCGTGGCATCGGCCAAGGCCGCCAATGTCTGGCTGACCGGCCAGGCGCTTCGCCATCTGCTGGCGCAGTCGGGTTCGGGATTCGAGCTCTACATGGTCGCGGCCGCGGTGTTCGGTACCGCCGTCGTCACCGGCTTCGCCACATATTTCCAGTCGATCCTGATGACCACGCTCGGCCAGCGCCTGGTCGCCGACATCCAGGTCCGGCTGTTCGAGCGGCTGATCCGCGCCGATCTCGCCTATTTCCACGGCACGCCCAGCGGCCAGCTCATCTCGCGCTTCACCAACGACGCCAACATGCTGCGCAATGCCGCGACCCAGTCGCTGGTCGCGATCGGGCGTGATGCGTTGAGCGTCGTCTTCCTGGTCGCGATGATGTTCTATCAGGATTGGCTGCTGGCGGTGATCGCCTTCATCTTCTTCCCCTGCGCCGTGCTGCCGGTGCGGCGCATGAGCCGGCGCATGCGCAAGGCCTCGATCAATTTCCAGGAGGAAATGGGGCATTTCAACACGCTGCTGAGCCAGGTCTTCCAGGGCGCCCGCCACGTCAAGGCCTATGGCATGGAGGCGCACGAGACCGCGCGCGCCGTCGCCGTCACCGAGCGGGTCTACCGCCTGGTCGAGAAGGTGTCCCGCGTGCGCGCCGCCTCCTCGCCGATCATGGAATCGCTGGGCGGCGTCGCCGTCGCCTCGATCATCCTCTATGGCGGCTACCAGGTCATGGCCGGCGCCCGCACGCCCGACCAGCTCCTGGCCTTCATCGTCGCCATGCTATTGGCCTACCAGCCCTTCAAGTCGCTGGCCGGCCTGCAGGTCAATCTCCAGGAAGGGCTGGCGGCGGCGAGCCGGATCTTCGAGGTCATGGATATCGAGCCGCGCATCAAGGACCGGGCCGACGCCCGCCCGCTCGCCATCACCGGCGGCCATATCAGGTTCGAGCATGTCCGCTTCGGCTACGGCCCCGGCACGGCGGCGCTCGACGGCATCGATCTCGATATTCCGGCCGGGCAGACGGTGGCGCTGGTCGGCCCGTCGGGCGCCGGCAAATCGACCGTGCTCAACCTCATCCCGCGCTTCTACGATGTCGAGGGCGGGCAGGTGACGATCGACGGCATGGATGTGCGCGACGCCACGCTCGCCTCGCTGCGCGGCGCCATCGGCCTGGTCAGCCAGGAGATCAGCCTGTTCGACGACACCATCCGCGGCAACATCGGCTATGGCCGCCCGTCGGCGACCGAGGCCGAGATCGTGGCCGCGGCCCGGGCGGCGGCCGCGCACGACTTCATCACCGAGCTGCCGCAGGGCTACGACACGCTCGTCGGCGAGCACGGCATCCGCCTTTCGGGCGGCCAGCGCCAGCGCCTCGCCATCGCCCGCGCCATGCTCAAGGACGCGCCGATCCTGCTGCTCGACGAGGCCACTTCCGCGCTCGACACCGAATCCGAGCGGCAGGTGCAAGATGCGCTGCGCCGCCTCGCCACCGACCGCACCACGCTGGTCATCGCCCATCGGCTCTCGACCATCGCCGATGCCGATCTCATCTATGTCGTGGACCAGGGCAAGGTCGCGGAATGCGGCCGCCACGCCGAGCTCCTGGCCCGGCGCGGCCTCTATGCGCGCCTCTGGGAGATGCAGTTCGCCGAGGAAGCGCCGGCCGAGCAGGCGCCGGGTGCCGGTGCTCCCGATACGGCCGACCCGGCGGCGCCCGCCGCGCGCCGGGCCGCCGGGCGCTGATGCGCTTCGGCCGGAACCTGCTGCGCTCCGAGCGGGCGCGGCGCTGGCTCTGCGCGCTGGTGGCGCTCTATATCCGCCTCGTCTGGCGCACCAGCCGCTGGCGGACGCTCGGCGGCGAGCGGCCGGCCGCCCTCTGGGACGCGTCCCAGCCCTTCATTCTCGCCTTCTGGCACGGGCGGCTGCTGATGGCGCCCAAGGCGTGGCGCCGGGGCGCCAGCATGAACATGCTGATCTCCGGCCATAATGACGGTCGCATCATCGCCGATGCCATCGCTCATTTCGGTCTCGGAACGATCACCGGCTCGCGCTCCAAGGGCGGCACCGGCGCGCTCCGCGCCATGCTCCGGGCGCTCGCCGCCGGGCAGAATATCGGGGTGACGCCGGATGGCCCGCGCGGCCCCGCCATGCGCGCCAGCGCCGGCATCATCGCCGCCGCGCGGCTCGCGCGCACGCCGATCCTGCCTTTGAGCTACGCCACCTCGCGCCGCCGCGTGCTCGGCAGCTGGGACCGGTTCCATCTGGCGCTGCCCTTCTCGCGCGGCATCTTCATCTGGGGCGAGCCGATCCTGGTCGCCGAGGATGCCGATGTCGCAGCCCTGGAGGCCGCGCGGCACCGGCTCGAGGCCGAGCTCAACCGCATCACCGCCGAGGCCGACCGGCAATGCGGCCGCGTGCCCGTAGAGCCGGCGCCGATCGAAAGCGAGGCGGCATGAGCGCCGCCGGCTTCTATCGCCTGGCCACGCGCGCGGTCAGGCCCTTGGCCCATCTCGTGCTGGCGCGCCGGGCCGCGCGCGGCAAGGAAGACCCCGCCCGGCTCGGCGAGCGCTGGGGCGTCGCCGGCTTGGCCCGTCCCGCCGGCCGGCTGGTCTGGCTGCATGCCGCCAGCGTCGGCGAATCGCTGTCGCTGCTGCCGATCATCGACCGGCTGCTCGACCGGCCCGATATCGAGGTGCTGGTCACCACCGGCACCGTCACCTCCGCGCGGCTCCTGGCCAATCGCCTGCCTCCCGGCCGCGCCCGGCATCAATTCGCTCCCCTCGACCATCCGGCCGCGATCGCGCGCTTCCTCGATCATTGGCGGCCCGACCTCGCCATCTGGGTCGAATCCGAGCTCTGGCCCAATCTGGTGCTGGAGACGCGGCGGCGCGGCGTGCGCATGGCCCTCGTCAATGCGCGCCTTTCCGCCAAGACCTCGCGCAATTGGCGGCGCTGGCCGGGCTTCATCCACCGTCTGCTCGATTGCTTCGATCTGGTGCTGGCGCAGGACGAGGAGCATGTGGCGCGGCTGCGCGCGCTGGGCGCGGCCGGGGCCGAGACGGTCGGCGACCTCAAGGCGGCGGCCTTCCTGCCCGATGTGGACGAATCGGCGCTCGCTGCCCATCTGGCGCTCATCGGGGACCGGCCGGCCTGGCTCGCCGCTTCGACCCATGAGGGCGAGGAGGAGATCGTGGCCTCGGCCCATCGCGCGGTCGCCCCGGCCCGTCCCGGCCTGCTGACGCTGCTGGCGCCGCGTCATCCGCATCGCGGGGCCGCGCTCGCGGCGATGCTGCGTGCCCAAGGCTTCCGCGTCGCGCGCCGGTCCGAGGGCGAGGCGCTGACCCAAGAGACCGAGATCTATCTCGCCGACACGATGGGCGAGATGAATCTGCTCTATCGCCTGGCCGAGATCGTGCTGGTCGCGGGCTCGCTCTTCGCGCCCGGCACCTGCGGCGGCCATAATCCGCTGGAGGCGGCACAGCTCGGCCGCGCCATCCTGTTCGGGCCCGACACGGTCAATTGCGCGGCCTCGGCGGCAGCGCTCGAAGCGGCCGGCGGTGCCCGCCGGGTCACGGATGCGGACGATCTCGCCAAGGTGCTCGCGGCCTTGCTCGCCGATCCCGCCGCCTGCGCCGCCATGGGCATGGCCGCCTGGCGCGTGGCCGAGGACAGCCGCGCCGTCATCGACCGCGTCTTCGCCCGGCTGGCGCCGCTGATCGACGGGCTCGCCCAGCCGGCCGCCTATGCGCGCCCCTGAGTTCTGGACGCGGCGAGGCTGGGAATCGGCCGCTCTGGCGCCGGCCGCCGCGCTGTTCGATACCGCCGGCCGCATCAAGCGTGCGCTCGCCACACCCTGGCGCGCGCCGGTGCCGGTCGTCTGCGTCGGTAATCTCACCGTCGGCGGCGCCGGCAAGACGCCGGTCGTGCTGGCGTTGGCGCAAGCGCTCGGCGTGAATGTCCATCTGCTGACGCGCGGCTATGGCGGCAGCCTCGCCGGCCCGGTCCGGGTCGATCCGGCGCGCCATGATTTCCGCGCCGTCGGCGACGAGCCGCTGCTGCTCGCCCGGGCGGCACCGACCTGGGTCGCGCGCGACCGCGCCGCCGGCGCCAAGGCGGCGGTCGCGGCCGGCGCCGGCCTGATCCTGATGGATGACGGGCTGCAGAATCCGTCGCTGCGGCAGGATCTGCGGCTGATCGTGGTCGATGGCGGCTACGGCTTCGGCAATGGCCGCGTGCTGCCGGCCGGTCCTTTGCGTGAGGATCTGCGGCGTGGCCTCGCGCGCGTGCATGGCGCGATCCTCGTCGGTGACGACCGGGCCGGTGCCGGCGCTCGCCTCGCCGGCCTGCCCATGGCACGCGCCCGGCTCGCACCCCGGAACGAGATCGCCGGCCGCGTGCTCGCCTTCGCCGGCATCGGCCGGCCGCGGAAATTCTTCGAGACGCTCGAGGCCATCGGGGCCGAGCTGGTCGAGCGGGTGGGATTTCCCGACCATCATCCCTACGGCGCGGCCGAGATCGAGGCGCTGCTCGCCCGCGCCGAGGCGCTGCGCGCGACGCCGGTAACGACGGCCAAGGACGCGATCCGCCTGCCGCCCGGCTTGCGTGAGCGCGTCGCGGTGCTGGAGATCGAGCTCGCCTGGGCGAGCGTGGCGGACGAGGCGGCGATAATGGACCTTCTAACCCGCCTGTAGCGGCGCCGGACGCCCGTGGGCGCCCGGCGTCTCGGGGTCAGACGACCGACAGCTTCACATCGACATTATTGCGGGTCGCGTTGGAATAGGGGCAGACCTCATGCGCCTTGGCGACCAGCGTCTCGGCCGCGGCACGCTCGACACCAGGCAGCGAGATTTCCAGCGCGATCTCGAGCCCGAAGCCGCCGGCGGAACGGGGGCCGATGCCGACGGTGGCGCTCACCGCCGCGTCGGCCGGGACCTTGGTGCCGCCGCCCTGCGAGGCGACGAACTTCATGGCACCGAGGAAGCAGGCGGCATAGCCGGTCGCGAACAGCTGCTCGGGATTGACGCCGTCCCCGCCGGCGCCGCCCAGCTCCTTGGGCGTGCTGAGCTTCACATCGACGGCGCGGTCGAGGGTAGCGGAATGGCCGTCGCGGCCGCCGGTGGCGCGGGCAGTGGTACGATAGAGAACATTGACGGACATGGGAGCCTCGCTGATTGGGTTGATATCGCACGATTAAATCGTACACGATCATTTAGGGCGACCAGGTCTGGCTGTCAAGCGCTTGCGATAAGGTCGTGTACGATATATTTATGACGGAGCCCGGCGCACGCCGGGTGCTCGCCTCCCATGGAGAGCGCTCATGTCTGATTCGGGTGCCGGGCCGGAAACGCCGCCCGGAATTGACGATCTTCTCTGCTTCGCCGTCTATTCGACCGGGCATGCCTTCAACCGCGTCTACAAGCCCTTGCTCGACCCGCTCGGCCTGACCTATCCGCAATATCTCGTCATGGTCTCGCTGTGGGCGAAGGACGGGCAACGGGTCGGCGAGCTGGGCGAGGCGCTGTTCCTCGAATCCAGCACGCTGACGCCGCTGCTGAAGCGGCTCGAGGCGGCGGGGTATCTCACCCGCAGTCGCGATCCGTCCGACGAGCGCCAGGTGCGCGTCCGGCTGACGGCAGCGGGCACGGCACTCAGCGACAAGGCGCGCCACGTCCCGCGCTGCATCCTCGAGGCGACGGGACTTTCCGTTCAGTCCCTCATCCGGCTCCAGGGGGAGATCGCGTCCATGCGCGACAATCTGCTGAAGGCGGCCGGATAGCCCGCCCTTTCAGAAAGGCGTCGTGGCCTCGTTCACGAGCAGCTTGCCGGCTTTCAGATAATGGCGCGGCTGCATCAGATTATGCTGAGCCGCGACACGGATATCGCGCATCCGCCGTTGCAGCGGCGAGGGTTCATAGAGCGCGGCGCTGCCGCCCAAGGCAAAGCAGGTGTCGACGGCGCGCAGGCAGGTTCCGACGACCCATATCGCCGTCTGGCTGCCCTCGACCAGCAGGGCATCCGTCCCCAGCGTCCCGGCCAAGGCGTGGCGCCAATGGCTCCGGGTCTGTTCCAGGAGCAACGATCGCGCAGCGCGGATATCGGCGTGCACGCGGCCCAAATCGGTCTGGAAGGATTCCGTGTCCCGCATCGGTGCCGCGGCCCGTTCCTGGCGGCGGCCGGTCGCGGCAATCGCCAGCAGATCGTTCAGCGCGCCCTCGGCAATCCCAAGCGAGACGGCGCCGTGCAGGAGCGCGATCATCTGCGGCGCAGCGCCATAGAGCGGACCGGACGCCCAACGTTGCTGGCTCGCCAGGTCAAAGAAATCGGTGCCGGGCGAAACCGGGCGATCCAAGGCGATGTCGTGGCTGCCCGTGCCTTTGAGACCGGGGACGCGCCAAGTCTCCTTGATGCTCCATCGCGATGCCGGCAGAAGGACCACGCGAATTTGCGGGATCGCGGACGCGTTTTCATTGCCCGTGACGAGCTTGCAGAAACCGAGCATCCAGTCGGCTTGCAGGCAACCGCTGGCGAAAGGCCATTGGCCGTTCGCGTGCCAGGTATCCCCTCGCTTCTCGATGGTGCCGAGCAGTTGCGTCGAGCCGGCGATGATTGCGCCCGGATTATCGCGATAGACGCGCTCGAAGGCCTCGCGCGGCAGCATCGTCGCGAACAACGCCGATCCCGCGCCGATCATGGCGGTCCAGCCGACGGATGCGTCGATCCGGCTCAATTGGCGAACCACCTCGATAATCGTCGGCAGGTCCAGCTCCAGGCCGCCGAAGCTGTGCGGAACGAACATTTTGAAGATGCCCGCCGATTTCATCGCTTCGACGATGTCGATCGGCAGCCGATACCCGGCCTCGATTTCACCGGCGCGTGACGAAATGGTGGATCCCAGCTCACGAACCCTTTCCAGGATATCTTCCGCCGCTCGGTAGTTCATTCGCCTAAGCCTTGGGCTGGTCGCATTACATCGGGCACAGACTGATCTTCCGATCAGACTTGGCTGTGGTTACAGGCGCAGGAGAAGGTCGGACGGGCCGACGGGGCGTGGCCCGCGTCTTACTTGGAGAGCGAGCCAGGCTCGCCGTTGCTTGGCGCCGAGACCGGCGTCGTCGCAGGCGGCGGGGTGCCGGCCGGCTGACCGGCCTGGGCGAGGTCGGTGAGCGGAACGGGGTCGAGGCCGAGCGCGGTCCTGGTCGGGGGGTCAAGCTGGCCGGTCGAAGCCATGCCGTTCGCCTGCTGGAAATTGCCCACGGCCGCGCTCGTCGCCGGTCCCCAGCGGCCATCGACGTTGTTGCGAACGTAGAACCCCTGATCGTGCAGGCGCTGCTGTGCTCTCAAGACCAGGTCGGCCGACGCCGCCTGCTCGGCGGCCGGCCCCGTCTCGGTCCTCCAGCTTCCGTCCTGTTCCAGGCAGGCGATGCCCTCGACCTGCTGGGCCTGTCCCTCGATCGTCGCCTGGCTGTTCACGAATCGGCAGGTACGGGGCCTGCCCCCTGGGCCCGCAGCTTGGCGGGCAGCCGCCCGGTGGCCAGGGCAACCCTCGACCGAGCGGCCGGCATAGCCGCCGGCGAGTGCGCCGCCGACGACGCCGAGCCCGGTGACCACACCCTTGCCGGCACCGCCGCCAAACTGGCTGCCGAGCAGGCCGCCGCCCACGGCACCCAAGGTGCTGCCGACGATATTCCCCGTCGATGTGCTCAGCGGGCCGCCGCAATCCGCGGCCGCCGCCGTTCCGGGATGGCAGAGCAGTGCTGCCCCGAGCAGCAGGACCGTCACCGCAAGACGGCTATAGACGACATGCGGCCAAATACGCGTCTTCATCAAGGTCTCCACGCGGGTTGTCTGGTAATCGCGAGACGCACTGCAAACGATCCCAAAGGCGCGAAGTTAACGCCGCAAAAACGCCGATGGAGAATCAAAGAGGAGGCATTCCCAGGGCCTCGATCGCCCGGGAAGCGAATGTCCAACGGGGCCGCCGGCCGTTAACTCGTTCGGGGCGGATCAGCAAGTTTCCACCCTATGGCAGCGTGTCGAGCAACCCCTTCAGCGCCGGCGCCCAGAGCGCGGCCTGGAAGATCGAGGCGTGGCCGTAGCCCGTCCCTTCCACCGGCAGCAGGACCAGCTTGGCCGAGGGGATCTTGGCGATGGTCTCGCGCGTGACGGCGAGGCCGGCCGGGTTCACCTCGTCGTCGGCGAAGTTGATCGCCAGCATCGGCGCCTTGATGCGGCCGATCCCCGGCGCCGGGTCGTAGTCGCGCGAGCTTTCGAAATCATAGAGATAATCGTCGGCGTCGCGGCTTTGATAGGCGTGGATGAGCTGGTCGATATAAGCCAGCGTCTTCGCCCGGTCGCTGCCGTCCAGTTGCAGCCGCTCCGGATTGCCGACCATCAGCGCGAAGAGCGGCGCCGCGGTCTCCATCCATTGCGTCGGCGGATGGGCGGGATCGTAATTGCCGTCATGCCAGTCCGGATCGTTGCGGATCGCCCGGATGATGATCTGCCGCCACATGAGGTTGCGCCCGCTGATCTCACCGGGCATCGAGGCGACCGGCGCCAGCGCGTCCATCGCGTCGGGAAAGCGCTCGCCCCAGAGCCAGGTCTGCATGCCGCCCTGCGAGATGCCGGAGACCAGGCGCAGATGGTCGATGCCCATGCCGGCCAGCATGCGCTGCTGTGCCTCGACCTGATCGACATAGCCGTAGTGCGGGAAATGCCCGCGCAAACCGTCGGACGGCTTGGTCGAGCCGCCGGCGCCGATCCCGTCCGGCAGCACGATATAGAAGCGTCCGGCATCGAGCGGCTGGCCCGGACGGAACAACGCGTCGGCCAGCGACGGGGCGAGGAAGCCCTTGCCGGTGCCGGTGGTGCCGTGCAGCAGCAGCACGGCATTGACGATCCGGCCGGCGGCGTCGCGCCGCGGCGTGCCCAGTGCTGTGTAATGCAGCTTCAGCACAGGCAGGCGTTCCCCGTCCTGAAAGGCGAAATCCCGCACCTCGACATCGCCTTCGCTTTGCGGCGGCCCGTCCGCGGCGCGCGCGCCCGGGGCCAGCACCAGGGCCAGCAGCAGCGCCGCCATCCATCTCGCCATCGACATCACTCCAACCCGCACCGATCGCCGAACCTAGCATCGGCGCCTTTCGGGTCAAGGCGGCCGTCAGCCGGACGCCGCCGGCTGCAATTGCTGGGTCGCCGGCGCCGTCTCCGGCGTCACCTTGAGCTGGTCGAGGAGCTGGCGCAGCGGCGCCGAGTCGCCCCGGTCGGCCGCATCCATGGCCGCCCAGACCGCATCCATGCCGAGCGTCGGGTCCTTGAGCATGCCGGCCAGCACGCGGAATGGCCTCAAGATCGTCATCGCCCGTGCCATGCCCTCGATCGTGCCGTAATCCAGCTCGCGCAGCCGGGCCGCGGCGATATTGATCTGGAAATGGAAGAGCGCGCTGCCGACGGTGGCGAAGGAAGCGTCGAACTGCGCCTCGGCCTGGCGGATCTGGTCGCGTTCGGCCGCTTCGGGGTCGGGCGGCGAGAGCGTGCGGAAGCTGTCGAGGAGGGCCGAGACATCCTCGTCCATCCGGTCGGCAATCGCCTCCGGCTCGCCCGACATGCGGAAATTGGTGGCGCTGATGATGTAGTCGAACAAATCGCCGCGTATGGCGATCCCCCGGATCTGGATGCGCAGCGTCTCGACCTCGCGGCCGCTGACGATCAAATCCTCCAGCTCCTGCACCAGCTCGACCGCCAGCAGGTCGCGATTGGTCTTGGGCAGCTTGCCTGGTGTCAGCGAGCGGATGGAGACGAGCTGCCCGACCACGTCGGCGGCCGCCAGCATGAAGAAATTGTCGTAGAGCGATCGCTCGATGAAGAAGGGCGGCGAGCGGCGCGGGATGGTGGTGATCTGCACCGTGCGCTGCAGCGGCTCCGACAGCAGCAGCGGAATGCGGCGGCCATTGACGCGCGTTCGGTCGGGGCGCGGCTCGTAGACGAAGCCGTCGCCGAATTGCAGCATGATCATGCTGCCGATCGGCAGCTGCGGCAGGCCCGATACGTCCTTGACCCCGAATTTTTCCTGCAGCCGGCTTTCGACCGTCGCCTGGCGGACGGTCCAGCCCGCGCCCGGCCGGGCGATGACGTAGGAGCCGTCGGGTGCGGCGATGATCTCGCCGGGTGCTGCGGCCTTCTTGGCGGCGGTGTCCGCGACCAGCTTCGGCTTGCTTTCGATCTCGGCGGGCGAGAGGCCCTGGCTGTCGAGCGTGGCCGCCGCCTGGGCCAAGGCCGGCGTCGATGCCAGGCGCCGCAGCCGTTCGATGAAGAGCACGGCGCCGACAAGCACGATCAGGACGATGACCATGAGCACGCCGGCTGTGATGCGCTCGGCCGGCCCGCCCGCCTGGACGAACCAGGCCAGCAGCGCCGCTTCCAGCACCAGCGAGAACAGGCCGAGCACCCCATATGGCCCGGCATGTCCCAGCGCTTCGATGATGCCGGCGCGATCTTCCTTTTTAGTCTTTCCCGCTTTAGTTGCCATGGTTCCACCCCAGCCATGCCAAGTTGTCAGCATAGCGGGTTTGGCGCCCAAAGTATGCCCTTCAGGCTATTGGGGGGTCGGTGGCAGGCGAGATCGTTTCGGCCATCCGAGCTCCGGCGGGCCGGTGCCGACGAAACGCCGATGAATAGCGGGTCTTCCAATCCTGTCGTCGCGGATCGAACGGCTCCAATCCCCAATATCTGAAGGGCCAATCCTTCAAGAGGGACGGATCGCCATTGTGCGCTTCTTCCATCAGATCGATGACCGGCTCCAGCCCGAGATCACGCGCGACCTTCGTCCGCACATCGAGATCGATGCCGCTGACGAAAAGATACCCGCCGGGCCTGACCAGCTTCACGATGTTGCGCAGGCATCTTTCCGCGTCCTCGGCCTGCATGTGACACAGGAAATTGTTTGCGAAAACAAGGTCTTGCGGCCCGAGCAGCTCGACCAGCCGCGGGTTGGCGGCATCGCCGATGCGCCAGGTGATGCCTTCCTTGAGCCACGCCTTGACGTTCAGGCGGTTCGCCTCGACATCAAACAGCCCGTGCTTCTCCAGGTTGGTCAGGCGCGCGAAGATCTTCTGATCGGTAAGGTGGCTTCCCGCCAGGGGGTAGATCCCGCCCCGCCCGAATTCCAGGGCCTCCTCGGATATGTCCACCGCATTGGCGGCGATCTTCAGGCCGGGCCGTCCTGAACGGAGCGCCCACAGGATCGAATACACTTCCGCGCCGATGCTGCAGGCCAGAATTGTGATCTTCGGGTCCGGCAGCTCTCCGGAAAGGCGGCGCGCCAGCTCGAGCTGCGGCCGGTTCCGGAAGAAGAAAGTCCCGAAATAGAATCGCCGATCGGACCGCATGCGGGCGATGGCGTGCAGGCAGCTGCCATATGTCCGCAGGGGACCGCGCCGGGTCATCCACGGGGGGATGGCGCCCCAGAGCGGTTCATTGAGCCCGGAAAAGACGCGACCCAGCGACTTTCCCAACCCGTTGATGTCGAGCGCATGAGCGATAGCCGATCGATCCATGGGGTTATGCACTCCCTGTTGATCGCGCCGCATTTATGAGACTTTATTCAAGAGTAGCTTGAGCTTGTCGTGACCAAGTCGGCCGTCGAATCGAACGGCTCACGTTTCTTGTCAAACTACATTATGGTTAACGTATCAGGAATTACGGATAGAAAGAACCTTTATTACCAATTATTATTTTGGGTTGGCCGAGCGATACCAGAATCCGGGGCAGATTAAACAGTTAATACAACCGACACCGGCGTCAATATATTGGCGCGACAGCGCGTTAGAACAGCGTCGGCTGCCGTTTCTCCTCGGTCGGCTTCGGCTTCCTCGCCGGCTTGGTGCGGCTCGGTGCCGCACCCACGGGCTGGGGACCGCTTTCGGCGCGCGCCGCCACCTGGGTCTCGTGGAAGCGCAGGGTCAATCCCATGCCGGCCTCGATCGCGGCCGGCGCCACCGGATGGCCGGCCTCGTCCTCGACCACGGCATAGCCGCGCTCCAGCACCTTGAAGGGCGACAGGCTCTCCAGCACTTGGGCGTGCCGCGCCAGCCGCTCGCCGAACCGTTCGAGCGCGCGGTCGAGCGAAGGGGCCAGCCGGCCGGAGATGAGGTCGAGATGCCGGGTCGCCTCGCCGATCTGCTCGCGCGGATGCTTGAGCCGGGCCGAGATCTGCGCCACCCGCGCCGCGCGGTCGCGCAAGAGCGTGCGGACGGATAGATCGAGCCGCTCCGCGCGGTCGTCGAGCCGCTGGGTCGCCTGTTCGATCAGCCGACCGGGCTCCGGCAGGCCGCGCGCCAGCCCTTCGAGGCGCAGGCGCCGCTCGGCGACCAGCCGCACCGCGCCGCCATCGAGCCGGTTCGAGAGGTTGCGCAGCTCGGCCAGCAGATCGAGCCGGACCGGGACCGCGATCTCGGCCGCGGCCGTCGGCGTCGGCGCGCGCCGGTCGGCGGCGAAATCGATGAGCGTCGTGTCGGTCTCATGGCCGACGGCGGAAATGAGCGGGATCGTGCTCGCCGCCGCGGCGCGCACCACGATCTCCTCGTTGAACGGCATCAGATCCTCGAGGCTGCCGCCGCCGCGCGCTACGATCAGCAGATCCGGGCGCGGCACCGGGCCGCCGGGGGCGAGCCGGTTGAAGCCCTCGATCGCGCGCGCCACCTGCTCGGCCGCCCCCTCTCCCTGCACCGCCACGGGCCAGATCAGCACATGGCGCGGAAAGCGCTCGTTCAGCCGGTGCAGGATATCGCGGATGACGGCGCCGGTCGGCGAGGTGATGACGCCGATGACGCCGGGCAGATAGGGCAGCGGCCGCTTGCGCTCCTCGGCGAACAGCCCTTCGGCCGCGAGCATGCGCTTGCGGTCCTCCAGCATCTTCAGCAGCGCCCCTTCGCCCGCCAGCTCCATATGCTCGATGATGAGCTGATATTTCGAGCGGCCGGGAAAGGTGGTGAGGCGGCCGGTGGCGATCACCTCGATGCCCTCGGCCGGCCGAATCGGCAGCTTGGCGACGGTGCCGCGCCAGCACACCGCGTCGAGCACGGCATCGGCATCCTTGAGTGCCAGATAGACATGGCCGGAGCCGTGATGCTTGCAGCCGGAGATCTCGCCGCGCACGCGGACATGGCCATAGGCCTGCTCGATCGTGCGCTTCAAGGCGCCGGACAGCTCGCCGACACCATAAACGGGAACATTGGAGGCGGGCGTAGGGGAGGGGCTTTCGGACATCGTCCGCTATGATAAAAGCCTCTGCCTCGGCGAGGAAGCGAAAGGATCGGGCATGCGGGTTCTGGTGGTGGGCGGCGGCGCGCGCGAGCATGCGCTGTGCTGGGCGATCGGAGCCTCGCCGCTCTGCGACAAGATCTTCTGCGCTCCCGGCAATGCCGGCATCGCCGAGCTGGCCGAGTGCCGACCGGCCGGCGATAGCGATCTCGACGGGCTGCTGGCGTTGGCGCAGGCCGAATCGATCGATTTCGTCGTGGTCGGGCCGGAGGCGCCGCTGGTCGCGGGCCTGGTCGATCACCTGGAAGCGCACGGCATCCGCTGCTTCGGCCCGACCGCGGCGGCCGCCCGGCTCGAAGGCTCCAAATCCTTCACCAAGGATTTCTGCGCCCGCCACGCCATCCCGACCGCCGCTTACCTGCGCACCGCCGATATCGAGGCGGCCAAAGCCCATATCCTGAGTCAAGGCGCCCCGATCGTGGTCAAGGCCGACGGGCTCGCCGCCGGCAAGGGCGTGGTCGTGGCCGAGACGGTCGAGGAAGCCCTCGCCGCCGTCGACATGATGATGCTCGACCGCAAGTTCGGCGCCGCCGGCGCCGAGCTGGTGCTGGAGGAAAAGCTGGTGGGCGAGGAGGTCAGCGTCTTCGCCCTCTGCGCGGGCGAGCAGGTGCTGCTGCTGCCTTCCGCCCAGGACCACAAGGCGGTCGGCGACGGCGACACCGGCCCCAATACCGGCGGCATGGGCGCCTATTCGCCCGCGCCGGCGCTGACGGCGGCGCTGGAGCAAGACGTGCTCGACCGCATCATCCGCCCGACGCTCGCCGGCATGAAGGCGGAGGGCGCGCCCTTCACCGGCATTCTCTTCGCCGGGCTGATGCTGACTGAGGCGGGCCCGCAGGTGATCGAGTTCAACACCCGCTTCGGCGACCCCGAATGCGAGGTGCTGCTGCGGCGCCTCACCTCCGACCTGCTGCCGGCGCTGCTGGCCGCGCGCGACGGCGTGCTCGACCAGATCACCCTGCGCTGGGACGCGCGCGTGGCGCTAGGCGTCGTGCTGGCCGCGAACGGCTATCCCGACGCGCCGCAAAAAGGCACCGAGATCAAGCTCGGCGTTGCCGGCGCGGACGAGGCGATCGAGATCTTCCATGCCGGCACCGCCCGCCGCGACGGCGCGCTCATCGCCAATGGCGGCCGCGTGCTGGTGGTGACGGCGCTGGGCGATACGGTGGGGGATGCCCAGGCGGCGGCCTACCGCGCCGTCGATAAGATCGACTGGCCGGGTGGCTTCTGCCGGCGGGATATCGGCTGGCGGGCGGTGGCGCGCGAGCGGGGATAGGGGCGTTACGGGTCGTCTTTCGCTGCAAGAGCGGGAGCGATTCGTCCGATGTGTGAATGTGGCTCTATGGTGAAGCCTAATCGCGATCGGCAGCTTTCGACCCTTCTTTGCCGTTCGCTATGGAGTGCCGCCCTCCCATAAGCCGCCATAGCCATCATCGCTCGTCGAGAGCGAGACGGCGTGCTGTGCCGAGCAACACGAACGGCACGGCAAGCAGGTTGATCGCCACGACGGCAAGCCAGACCGCGCCCGGCCATTGCCCCTGCACGATGAAATAGAAGCTCGCGAAGCCGAGCGGCGCAATAATTGAGGCCAGACTGACCGATGAGGCCAGAAGCCCCTGTAGTTGCCCTTGCTGGTCGGAGTCAACCCGTTCGGTCGCCAGCGCCTGCAAGGCCGGTGTTCCGATGCTTCCCAGCGCGAATACCGGCATGATAGCGAACACGAGCCAACCGTGCGACGCGAACGCCATTGCCAGGAGAGCAACGCAGGAGCACGCGATGCCGGTCAGGACGGCGCCTCGCCGCCCAAGAAGCCGGGACGCAGGTCCCGGCAACAGAGCCTGCACCAGTGTTTGCCAGATGCCGAACGCCCCGAGTGACAGGCCGACCCAGTAGCCGTTCCAGCGGAATGCATCATAGCCCCACAGCGCCCAGCATGTGCCATAGGCTTCGCCCGCGCCGCTCAGCGCGAAATAGACGACGACGAGCGGCAGCAGGCTCGGTTTCGAGACCAGCCAACGCAGGGGGCGTAGCGGGTTGAGCGCGGCAAAATCGATATTGCTAGCGGACGACGATGTGCGAGATTCGGGTAGTACGAAAAGCGCTAGCAGCAGGTTTCCCGCATTGAGCCCGGCAGCTGCGATGAACGGCAGCCTCACCCATTGCTCGCCGAGTACGCCGCCAATCACGGGGCCGATGATGAAGCCGGCACCGAACATGGCCCCCATCAGCCCGAACCGGCGTGCGCGTTGATCGGCGGCCGTGATGTCGGTGATGTAGGCGGTGGCGACCGACACGTTGGCGCTGGTCAACCCGGCCACGGCCCGGCCAAGCATCAACATCCAGAGCTGCGGCGCGACTGCCATAACGACGTAGTTGATCGCCGCCCCGGCCAGCGAGACGAGCAGGACGGGTCTTCGCCCGAGCCGGTCGCTAATTGCGCCGAGCACGGGCGCGAACACGAACTGCATCGCCGCATAGAGCACGGCCATCCAGCCCACATAGAGCGCGACGTCGGGCGTGTGCGTCACGTCCTGGATCAGACGCGGCAGGATCGGGAACACGAGCCCGATCCCGGCAGCGTCGAGCGCCACGGTCGAATAGATGACGGCGAGTGACCGGCCGCTTGCGGCCCTAGTCGACACAGACGATCAGCTTGCCGGTGACGCGGCCCAACTGGCTGACCTCCTGCGCTTCCCTCGCCCGATCGAGCGGGAAGGTTTGATCTATGCGGAGCGTGAACGACCCGGCCGAACACAATTCGGCGATCGTAGCGAACAGCCGCGCCGGGTCGACGGGCGGTCCGTGCGAGAACTTGGCGCCGTATTGCTCGGCCGAGAAGTCGGCCACGGAGAGGACGTGCGCGGCATCACCGACGATCCGGATTAGCTCAGGAATGATTCCGGAGCCGGCGACGTCGATCGCCGCATCGACGCCGTCTGGCGCTAATTCGCGTATGCGCTCCTCCAGACCCGCCCCGTAAGTGGTCGCGATGGCGCCCAGCTCGCGCAGATAGTGGTGCTTCGCAGCGCTTGCGGTGCCGATCACGGTGATGCCGCGTAGGCGTGCCAGTTGGACGATCGCCGTCCCCACGCCCCCGGCTGCACCGCTTACAAGCAGAGTTTGCCCCGCCGCCACGCCGACTTGGTCGAGTGCGCGCGTGGCGGTGTCGGACACCACGGGCAGGCCGGCCGCGACCTCGAACGACACATTGGCCGGCTTTCTGGCCCAATGGGACAGGACTGCCTGCTCGGCCATCGTGTTTTCTCCGAACCCGAACACGGCGTCGCCGATCGCAACGCTCGTGACGCCCCGTCCGACCTCGTCCACGATACCAGCACCTTCTACACCGACCCCGGCGGGAAAAAGGACGTCCTCGAACGCACGATATTGGCCTTCGCGGCGCTTCCAATCGGAGGGGTTCACCCCTGCGGCGCGGATCCTGACCCGCACTTCACCGGTGCCGGCATGCGGTGCCTCGGATTCGACAATACGAAGCACGTCAGGGCCGCCATACTCGCTAAATTGAATTGCCTTCATCATTGCGCTCCTACTGTCGCGGCATCGATCGAAGCCGACAAAACACCGCTAGAGCGTTTTCAGAATGACTTTCCATAGCCTGCGGCATGGAGATAGTTTTCGCACTCGTCTGGTTTGAAGTGGTCCAGGAGTTGGCCGATACGGCGCCAGAGCCCATCGACGGTTCGTTCGGGCGCTTGGCGAAGAAGC
>DATLIZ010000026.1:0-117917 GCA_035539155.1 Aliidongia sp.
GCGAGAGCCCTTTCTACCGTGCGCGTGTCAGACCGTGACGCCGGCGGGGCCGAGATAAGTCCGGTCGCTTCGACCAATCCACAATCGGAGTACCGCCGGCGTCCCTATCCTGATCAGGGGGCTCCCGACATACAATCCACAGCCTCTCGTGGCCGATGCGGACGCCGCCCTTGATCCGCGACGCCCGCCCATGTTCTTCTTCTGTTCATGAATTTGGAATGGGAGATAACCGCCTCGGCGGACAGGATGCAAACCGACCCCGCCGGGGCTCGGGAGGAGGCCTGTGCCAGCAGCGCAGCCGCCACGCCGGCCGGCGATGCCGCCCGGGATGCGCAGCGGCTCGACGAATTGGCCGATATCGGCATGGACATCGCGCGGGCTCTCCGGCGGGAGGCGCAGATCCGCGCCGCTCGGGTCGAGGAAGCGGCGGCCGAGGGCTATCCGCTGCCGCCGGCCGCGACCGCCAGCGCCGACATCTCTCTTTCCTTCAGCCGCGTCTCGCGTGCCGTGCGCCTGACCCTGGCGCTCAAGACCAAGCTCGCTTCCGACCAATTGGATCTCACCGAGAAGCGGCGTGATCGCGCCGTCGACGCGGCCCGGCGGAATCGGGGCAAGCGGCAGGTCGTCGAAGCGGTCGAGAAACTGATCGAGGCCGAAGCGCCTGAGACCGGCCGCGAATGTGATCACGAGAGCCTCTATGCCGATCTGCGCGAGCGGCTCGACGATGCGGAGATGGAGGACAAGCTCGACGAGGACGGTGTCGGCCATGTCCTCAAGCGCGTCTGCCGCGATCTCGGCATCACGCAGAATTGGCGCCTCTGGCAAGGCACGTCCTGGTTCCAGGAGGAACGCTGGACGATCGCGGTCCCGGCCGAGGAGCAAGAGGACGAAGAAACGGAAGACGAGGAAGATCCGGACGAGGACGACGAGCCGGAGCCGGTCGCCGCCGCGTCAGCGGTGGATGACGAGGAGCCGGAGCCGAGCTGGGCCGAAGGCATTCGCGCCCGCTACGGCTACGGCTACGGCACCCGGCCCCATGCGCTCGACGATTCCTGACCAGGGCTTCGGCCTCGTGCCAAATCCGGCCTCGCTATGCCCCTTCAGCTCCGTTCAGCGCCGCCCACACCCGGGCCGGCGTCGCCGGCATGTCAATATGCTTCACGCCCCGCGCCTTGAGCGCATCCACCACCGCGTTCATCACGGCGGGGAGGGCACCGGCACACCCAGCCTCGCCGCAGCCCTTGACGCCCAGCGGGTTGGTCGTCGCCGGGGCCGGGCGGCTGTGGAAGGTGAGGGCGGGCAGGTCGCCCGCGCGCGGCAGCGCGTAATCCATGAAGGAGCCGGCCAGAAGCTGCCCGCTCTCGTCATAGACCGTTTGCTCCATCAGCGCCTGGCCGATGCCCTGGACGATGCCGCCATGGGCCTGGCCCTCGACCAGCAGCGGGTTCACCAGCGTGCCGAAATCATTGACCGTGCTGTAGGATTGGAGCGCGACCGTGCCGGTCTCGGGGTCGATCTCGACCTCGGCGATGTGGCAGCCATTGGGGTAGGTGGACGGCACCTCGCCGCCGACATGCTCGACATCGAGGCTGCGCGGCAGCTCGGGCGGCAGGTCGATGCCGGCGCGGAGCTGTTTTGCCAGATCCAGGAGGCCGATCCCGCGGTCGGTGCCGGCGATGGTGAATTGCCCGGCGCGGAACTCGATATCGGCCGGCGCCGCCTCCAGCACATGGGCCGCGATCTCGGTACCGCGCTTGATTACCTCGTCGCCGGCGCCGATGATGGCGCTGCCGCTCGCCATGATCGAGCGCGAGCCGCCGGTGCCGCCGCCCGCGATCAGCTCGTCGCTGTCGCCTTGCAGCAGCCGGATCTTGTCGAAGGGAATGCCCAGCTTCTGGCTCAGCACCTGGGCGAAGGGGGTCCAATGGCCCTGGCCGTAATCGAGCGTGCCGGTGATGATGGTGACGGCGCCGTCCGGCTCGAAGCGCAGGCGGCCCAGCTCCTTGGTGCCGGGCGCCGTCACTTCGAGGAAGCTGCCGATACCGATGCCGCGCAGCTTGCCCTTGGCCTCGCTCTCGCGCCTACGCGCCGGGAATCCGGCCCAGTCGGCGCGCGCCAGCGCCTCGTCGAGCAAGGCGGTGAATTCGCCGCTGTCGTAATGAGTTCCGGCCGGGGTCTTGTAGGGCAGCTCGCCCGGCCGGATGTGGTTGAGCCGGCGCAGCTCGACCTTGTCGATGCCGGTCTCGTCGGCGGCGGCATCGATCAGCCGCTCCATATAGTAATTGCCCTCGGGCCGCCCGGCGCCGCGATAGGCGCCGACGGGCGTGGTGTTGGTGAAGACGCATTTGACCGCGACCTCGACCAAGGGCGTGCGATAGACGCTGACGATGTTGCGCATGATGCCCATGGTCGGCATCAGCGGGCCGACGCTGGTATGGCCGGCGCCGAGATCGCCAAAGCCGGTGACGCGCACGGCGAGGAATTTGCCGTCCTTGTCCAAGGCCAGCGACGCCTCGACCTCGCTCGACCTTCCATGCTGGTCGGAGAGGAAGCTGCCGGAGCGCTCGTCGGTCCATTTCACCGGCCGGCCGAGCGCGCGGGCGGCATGCAGCAGGCAGATATATTCGGGATATGCGGAGGCCTTCATGCCGAAGGAGCCGCCGACATTGCCGGTCAGCACGCGCATCTGCTTCTGCTCGACCCGCATGATGTCGGCGAGCCCGTTCCGGAGCCCGAAGGCGCCCTGGCAGCCGAGGCGGAGGGTGAAATGGGCTTCCTCAGCATCGTACTCGGCGATGGCGGCGCGCGGCTCCATCGCGCAGACGACGATTCGGTTGTTGACGAGCCTGAGCTTGGTCACGTGCGCGGCCTGGGCGAAGGCGGCTGCCACCTGCTCGGCATGGCCGATATGGAAATCGACCGCGACGTTGGTGCCGAGATCGTCATAGAGCAGCGGCGCGCCGGGGGCGGCGGCCTCGGGCAGGCCGGTCACCGCCGGCAGCGCGTCGATATCGAGCTCGACGAGATCGGCCGCGTCGCGCGCCTCTGCCGCCGTCTCGGCGACGACGAAGGCCACCGGCTCGCCGACATAGCGCACCTTGCCTTCGGCCAGCGAGAAGCGCGGCGGCATATGCATGGGCGTGCCGTCGCGGCTGGCGAGCGCCATGATGCATTTGAAGGCGCCATAGCCTTTTTCGGCGAAATCGGCGGCGGTGTAGATGCCGAGCACGCCGGGCGCCTCGCGGGCGGCCTCGACATGGAGGGCGCGGATCACGCCATGGGCGTGCGGGCTGCGGATGATGACCGCATAGGCCTGGCCCGGCAGGTTCAGATCGTCGGTATAGCTGCCCTCGCCGCGCAGCAGCATCGGATCTTCATTGCGCGTGACCGGCTGGCCGACCGCGAATTTCTGGGTGGCCCAATCGATCATGTCGTCCGGCGGGGTCATGGCATTCCGATCGGCTGTTGCAGCGGCTTCCCCATCCATACCGCCGCTTCCCGCCCCGGGTCCAGGGGGCGCGCCGATATGCCCGTTCGCAAAGGGCCGGGATTTAAGAGAGTCCTAAGGCCGGTCTGCGACACTTCTCCAGAGCTGATGGGCCGCCATGCCCCCGACGGGCGCGGTCGTTTTCGAGCCTGGAGCCGGATGTGAACAAAGAACCCGCTTCCGTGCTGATCGTCGAGGATTCGGTCGTCCTGGCCGAGATGTACGCGAATCAGCTTCAGGGCGAAGGGCTCAGCCCCAGCCTCGTCGCCGACCTGAAATCGGCGCGCGCGGCCATGCGTGCGGGATGCCCTTCCGCCATCCTGCTCGATCTGCGCCTGCCCGACGGCGACGGCATCGAGTTTCTGAAGGAGCTGCGCGGCAGCGGCAATCCGGTGCCGGTCATCGTCATGACCGCGCATGGCTCGATCAATACCGCGATCGACGCGATGAAGGCCGGCGCCGACGATTTCATCATCAAGCCGTTCGCGCCCGAGCGCATGATCACGACGCTTTCGAACTGCATCGAGCGGCGGCGGCTGGAGCGAATCGTCGAGGTCATGTCGCCCAATCGCGGCGGCGACAGCTTCGAAGGCTTCGTCGGCGCCGATCTCGCCATGCAGGCGCTCTACCGCATGATCGACCAGGCGGCGCGCAGCAAGGCCACCGTCTTCATCACCGGCGAAAGCGGCACCGGCAAAGAGGTCTGCGCCGAGGCCGTGCATCGCCGCGGCGACCGCGCCCGCGGCCCGTTCGTCGCCTTGAATTGCGGCGCCATTCCCAAGGATCTGATCGAAAGCGAAATCTTCGGCCATATCAAGGGCGCCTTCACCGGCGCCACCGCCGATCGCGAGGGGGCGGCCTCGCGCGCCGACGGCGGCACGCTCTTCCTCGACGAGATCTGCGAGATGGATCTGGGGCTGCAAACCAAGCTGCTGCGCTTCCTGCAGACCGGGGTGGTGCAGAAGGTCGGCAGCGACAAGGCGTCCAAGACCGATATCCGCATCGTCTGCGCCACCAACCGCGATCCGCTCGCCGAGGTCGAGGCCGGGCGCTTCCGCGAGGATCTCTATTACCGGCTGCATGTCGTGCCGCTGCATCTGCCGCCGTTGCGCGAGCGCGGCGAGGATGTGCTGCTGATCGCGCGCCGTTTTCTCGAAATCTTCGGAGCGGAAGAGAAGCGCCGCTTCACCGGCCTCGATCCCGAGGTCGAGGCGATCTTCCTGGCCTATCGCTGGCCCGGCAACGTCCGCCAGCTCCAGAACGTCATCCGCAACGTCGTGGTGCTTCATGATGGCGCCACGGTGACGCGCGCGATGCTGCCGGCCCCGCTCAACGATATGACCCCCCGCCCGGTTCGCCGCCAGCAGGGCCTGCCCGACGATCCGCGCGGGGTCATCCGCCCGCTCGATCAGGTCGAGCGCGAGGCGATCGAGGCCGCGATCGGGGCCTGCGCCGGCAACATGACCGAGGCCGCCCAGCGCCTCGGCATCAGCGTCAAGACCATCTACCGCAAGCGCCAGGACTGGTCCGGCAGCTCGGTGGCGTAACAGGTTATCCACAGCCCCTTCAGGCGGCTTCTTCCATCTGCTTGGCGAGCGCGCTACAAGCCTCGGGGAAGGCTTCCGCCGCCGCCGCGGCGAGTTCCGGCAGCAGCTCGCGCTGCTTGGTGTGGGCCGCGAGCTCCAGCGCCGCCGCGAGCCGGCTCAAGGCGCTGCAGCCGAAGGTGAGCGCCGAGCCCTTGAGGGTGTGGGCGGTGAGGCCGAGCCCGTCGAGGTCGCCGGTCTCGACCAGCACCTGGATCTTGGCGAGCTGCTTGCCCGCTTCCTGAACGAAGAGATCGATGAAGCGCTGGGTCGCCTCGCCATAGACGCGGCGCAGCTCGTCCAGGGCCGAGAAATCCATCGGCGCGTCGTCGTCGGGCTCGGGCGCCGGGGCAGCGGCCGGGGTCTCGCCGCCGCCGAGCACCGCCTGGATCGCGGCGGCGAGCTTGGCCGCGCTCACCGGCTTCGAGACGAAACCGTTCATGCCGGCGGCGAGGCAGGCGGCGCGGTCATGGGCGAAGGCGTTGGCGGTGACCGCGAGGATCGGCACGTCGCGGCCCTGGTGCTCGGGGAGCGAGCGGATCGCCTTGGTCGCGGCGAGCCCGTCCATCTCCGGCATCATCATGTCCATGAGCACGATGTCGTAGGCGCGCTCGCGCACCGCATCGACCGCCTCGAGACCATTGGCGGCGACATCGACCCGGCAGCCTTCGCTTTCGAGCATGGTCGCGACGACGATCTGATTGGTCCGGTTATCCTCGGCCAGCAGCACGCGCAGCCGGCGCCCGGCCACGACCAGCGCCAGATCGTCCGCCTGGTCGGCCGTCGGCTGTTCATCCGTCACCGCCGCCTCGGTGGCGAGGCGGAATCGCAGCGTGGCGCGGAAATGGCTGCCCTCGCCCCTGGCGCTCTCGACCATGATATCTCCACCCATCAGCGTCACCAGCCGCTTGCTGATGGCGAGGCCGAGGCCCGTGCCGCCGAAGCGCCGGCTGATCGAGCCGTCGAGCTGGTTGAACTCCTGGAACAGCGCCGGCAACGCGTCGGGTGCGATGCCGATGCCGGTATCGGTGATGTCGAAGGCGAGGAGGGCATCGTTGGCGCTCGTTTCCAGCACCGAGACCTCGATCGCGACGCGGCCCTCCTCGGTGAACTTGACCGCGTTGCCGGCGATGTTCAGCAGTACTTGCCGCACCCGGCCGGGATCGCCGGTGAAATAGCGCGGCACGTCCGGCGCCATGGTCCAGGCGAGGTCGACCTCCTTGGCGGCCGCGCGCGGATTGATGATGGCGACGACGCTCTCGATCAGCTCGGCGAGCGCGAACGGCGTCTCCTCGAGCTCGACCCGCTCGGCATCGAGCTTGGAAAAATCCAGCACGTCGCTCAGCACCTGCAGCAGATGCTCGGCCGATTGCCGGAGCATCGAGGTGAAGTAGCGCTGCTTCTCGTCGAGCCGCGTATCCATCAGCAGCCCGGCCAGGCCGATGACGCCGTTCAAGGGCGTGCGGATCTCGTGGCTCATGGTGGCGAGGAAGGCCGAGCGCGCGCGGATCGCCGCCTCGGCCTGCGCGTTGGCGCCGCGCAGCTCGCGCTCGGCGCTGCGCAGCTCGGTGATATCGGTATAGGTGCGGACGGCGCCGCCCTCCGGCAGCGGGATGCTGCGAACCTCGACGATCCGGCCGTTCGGCCGCTCACGCTCGTAGTTCTGGCGCCGGTCGAGCACGCCGCCGGCGCGGACGAAATCCTGGAACGCCTCGTCGGCGGTCGCGAACTCGCCCGATTCCCACTGGAATTTCAGCAGCTCCTCGAAGGGCGGCTGGCGCGCGACCAGCTCGGCCGGAAATCCCATGATCTCGATCGCGCGCTGATTGCACACGCGCACGATGTGGCCGGCATCGATCATCAGCGTGCCCTGCTCGGTATGTTCGAGCGTGGCTTCGAGGATCGCGGTCTTTTCGGCGAGCCGCGTCTCGCTGGCGCGCAGCGCCTCGGCCGCCTCGTGGCGGTCGGTCACGTCGCGGAGCGTGCCGGTGCTGCCGGCCGTCCGGCCGTCCGGCCCGGCGATGCGGCGCGCGAACATCTCGATCCACCGGCTGTTGCCGTCCGGCGCGGTATACCGGAACTCGTGCCTGAGTGAGTCGATCTCACCATTGATGAAGGGAAGAAAGGGTGAGGCGTCGCCGCGGGCGGGTTTCAGGAATTCGGAGTAGAGCTTGCCGATGCTGCTTTCCCCGGGCAGACCGGTGATCGCGGACCAGGCGGGATTGAGAAAGACGAGCCGGCCCTCGGCGTCGATCCGGAACACCGCTTCCGCCAGATTGTCGACCAGCGCGCGATAGCGCCCCTCGCTCTCCTGCAGGGTAAGCAATCGCCGGCTCTGCCGCCGCCCGTTCATCAGGCCGGCGACAAGCGAGCCGATGGCGGCAGCGAGCAGCAGACAGAACGCAAAGATCAATCGCGGCCTCCCGTCAGCCGGAACGAGGTCCGGCCTTCGTTTCCTGCGGCAGTGCAGCTTGCGGGCGACCCACTAACGAAAGCTGAGCAAAGGTCCGGCAGGGGCGCAAATAGCCGAGGGACAGAGATGGGCCGTGGACAAAATGTCCGGCCGCCGGCTCGGGCCGGGATGGACAAAATGTCCGGTCGGGTCGGCCTTCATTGATCGAGTCGGCTGGAAATCCGCGGAAATCCGCCAATCCGTACCTTTGGCACAAGGCTTGATCTTACTGCGTCCATCACGAACCCCCATCGGGAAGCCCATGATGTCCGCAGAGATCGTTCCTTTCGCCTCCCGCCAAAGCAAGGCCGCGCAGCCCGCGAGTCTGCACCGTTCCCTGGGCTTTCAGGATTTCTCCGCTGCCTGCCGGAAGCTGGCCGAAAGCCTACGCGACCTGACCATGGCGACCCGCCATGCGGCGGCCCAGCTGCAGATGGTCAAGGACGGTGCCGATGCCGCCGTCGCCGTCGCCGTTGTCGACGACATCCACCAGCTCGACCGGCTCCACGCCGAGTTCGTCCGCAACGGCAAGCGCTGAGCCGTCATGGCACGCATCCTCCTTGTCGACCGTGACGAAGCCTTCGCCACCGCTCTCGTTTCGATCCTGAGTGCTGCAGGCCACGTCGTGGAATGGAGCGACACGGCCATGGGCGCGATGCTCGATTTCGCGGTGCAGACGCCGTTCGATCTGGTCATCACCGATCTGCTCGCCCCCGAGCTCGATGGGTTCGACCTGATCGTCGCGGTCAAGGAAAGCCGGCCGGCGACGCCCGTGCTCGCCTTGTTCCAGCCACAGGCGGTGACCCGCTTCGACCAGGCGCTCATCGCCCGCGCCCTCGGCGCGTCGAGCACCTTCGCCAAGCCGGTCGAGCCTGCCTCGGTCGCGGCCCTGGTCGAGACCCTGTTCCAGCCGCCCGCCGTCGACCGCCCTCTGTCGCGCAGCGGGCAATGACCGGTCAGTCCGATATCAGCTTGAAGAAGTTGCGGAGCGCCTCGGTATCCTGGTTCGGCCCGGCGACATCCCGGGCCACGCGCTCATAGAGCGCCGCCACGCCTCGATAGATCTCGTTCGTGGCCGGATCGCCGGAGAAAGCGGCGATCTCCTCCATCTCCGCGACCCAGCGATAGGCCTTGGGAAACATGCCCGGAACCGAGCGGGTGAAGGTCTTGAGCAGCGCCGCCTGGCTTGCCGCCAGCTCCTCGGCCAAGGCACCCGCAACCCCAGCCTTGGTCGCTGCCAGTATCATCGCCGTGGCCAACGCCGTCATCCCCTTGGTGATGCCGGCATAGGACATCTTGAGGGCGGAGGCAGTGCCGACCGGCCCGTCCAGAAGCTTGATCTCCAGTGCCGGCGCGCAGAGGCGCGCGAAGCTGCCGGCCTCGGCCCCGGCGGCATAGAAGGTCGGGCCGGTCCCGCCCGGCTGAGGCGGATTGCCGATGATGCCGGCATCGACGAAGGCGCAGCCTGTGGGCGCCACGGCAGCCGCGACCCGCGCCGCCGTCTCGGGGCTGATCGCATTGCAATCGATATAGATAGGCTTGCGCTTTGTCCGGCTCAGCACCGGCGCCAGCCGCTCGGCCAGGCCCAGCGCGTCGGCCGGCGGGACGATCGACAGGATGATCTCGGCCTCGGCGATCGCCTCGTCGTTCACCGCGATCATGCCGGCCGCCTCGGCCCGCGCCGCGGTCGCGCCACTGCGCCCGGCGAGCGAGGTGCGGACCTCGAGGCCATGCTCGCCAAGGCGCCGCCCGACGCCGGCTCCCATGTTGCCCGGTGCGATGACGGCGACGATCGGCTTCATGGCGATATTCCCCTGCTGCAGTGCGGTAAAGATTGAGCGGGATTTGCCGCGCGGATGCAAGAGGCCATGCTCTTGCCCGGCATGCCGGCCTGTGGCCAACTCGCGCCATCTCCGGGAGCGCTTCATGAAATCTCTGTTCGTCGATTGCAACCAGCAGCTCGGACCGGTCTTCGCGCGCGTCCATGGCGAGGGCGATCCGGCCGTCACCATCAACACGGCGCCGTTCGCCTCGGCCGATCTGCCGGCGCTGCTCGCCGGCTATCAGATCTGCATCGACGACCATTCCTACATGCCGACCGAGATCATCCGGCAATGCCCGGATCTCCGACATATCGTCTTTCTCGGCGTCGGCGCCGGCAGCTATATGGACGTAGCGGCGCTGGCCGGGCTCGGCGTCACGGTTCACACCATCAAGGGCTATGGCGACCGCGCCGTGGCCGAGCACACGCTGGCGCTGATCTTCGCCGCCGCCCGGGACGTGGCGCGCATGGACCGGACCATCCGTGGCGGTATCTGGCAGCCGCTCGGCGGGATCGAGCTGCTGGGCAAGACGCTCGGCATTGTCGGGCTCGGCGGCATCGGGCTGGAGGTCGCGCGCATGGCGCAGGCGCTCGGCATGAAATGCATCGCCTGGAATCGTTCGCCGGTCGCCGATGCCCCGGTGCCGACCGCGTCGCTCGATGAGGTGCTCGCGGCTGCCGACATCCTGTCGCTGCATCTGGCGCTCAATGACGAGACGCGCGGCCTGATCGATGCGCGCCGGCTGGCGCACATGAAGCCCGGCGCCATGCTGGTGAACACGGCGCGCGGCGCCCTCGTCGACGAGGCGGCGCTGATCGCGGCGCTCGAAAGCGGAAGGCTGCGCCATGCCGGGCTCGATGTCTTCGCCGCCGAGCCGCTGGCGGCCGATCATCCGCTGGCGCGCCTGCCCAACGTCACCCTCACCGCCCATGCCGGCTTCCGCACGCCCGAGGCGTCGGAAACGCTGCTGCGCCGGGCGATCGGCATCGTGCGCGGCATCGTCGAGGCGGGGTGAATCGATCCGACGACGGGCAAAAGCCTCCTTGCACAACCCTGAGGGCGCATGCCACGCTGGCCGGACAGAGTGCGGACACGCACCGGTCGCTGCCCGATAGAGGCTGCGGCGAGTTCGGGAGGTATTCGTCAGATGTCGTCGGCCAGATCTTCGGCGGACGCGACGCCGGCGCCGTGGCGCGCCTGGCTCATGGTCGCGCTGCTCTTCATGTTCATGTTCCTCAACTACGCGGACAAGAGCGTGATCGGGCTGGCCGGACCGCAGATCCGCAAAGATCTCGACCTGTCCTATGCGGCCTTCGGCGATATCGGCAGCAGCTTCTTCTATCTCTTCGCCATCTCTTCGATCCTGGGCGGCTTCGTCGCCAACCGGCTGCCGGCGCGCTGGCTGCTCCTGGGCATGGCGGTCATCTGGTCGCTGACCCAGTTCCCGATGATGGGCACGGTCGGCATCGGCACGCTCGTCGCCTGCCGCGTGCTGCTCGGCGCGGGCGAGGGGCCGGCCTATCCGGTGGCGCTGCACGCCATCTACAAGTGGTTTCCCGACAATAGGCGTACCTTGCCGACCAGCCTGCTCGTGCTCGGTGCCGGTGTCGGCACGGCCGTATCCGGGCTGGTCCTGCCAGCGGTCATCCAGCGTTGGGACTGGCATGCCGCCTTCGTCGCCGTCGGTCTCGCCGGCCTGATCTGGGCGGTCGCCTGGTTCCTGCTCGGCCGGGAAGGGCCGATCGAGGATCGCGTCCATCCGGCCGCGGCCCCGTCGGGCGAGCGCGTGCCCTATCGCCATCTCCTGACCTGCCCGACCATGATCGGCATCTTCATCGCCTGCTTCGGCGCCTATTGGGCGATCGCGGTCGGGCTGGTCTGGGGCTATTCCTACATGATCCAGGCCGCCCATCTCGACCCGCTCTCAGCGGGGCGGGTCGCGGTGATTCCGACCGTGATCTCGATCTTCCTGGCGCCGGCGATCGGTTGGCTCTCGCAGCATCTGATGCAGCGGGGCGTGCCCTCGCGCTTCAGCCGCGGGGCCCTCGGCTGTATCGGGCTCGTGCTCGGCGCGCTCGGCATCGCTGGCATGGCGCTCATGGACGGCGTCGCGGCCAAGATTGCCTTCTACAGCTTCGCCGCCTCGATCAGCTTCGTCATCTACACCGTGGCGCCGCCGATCATCGCCGAGATCACCCCCGGCCGGCAGCGCGGCGCCATGCTCGCCATCAACAATGCCGTCTATTCCTGCGCCGGCATTCTCGCGCCCTCGATCATGGGGCGCGTGGTCGATGCGTCGGCCGATCCGATCGCGGGCTATCGCAACGGCTATCTGCTGCTGGCGGCGATCCTCGCCGGCTGCGGGATGCTCGGGCTGGTGCTGATCGATCCCGCGCGCGACCGCCGGCGGTTCGCGGCGCTCGCACGCGGCCCAGCGGCGGAGCATTTGTCGCTGGCCGATTAGGCCGCTTCCGCCCGCGCCGGGTCGAGGGCATAATCGCCGCCAAAATGGCAACAGAGACAGGGACGGACATGGCCGGTCGGAAATTGCGCAGCAAGCTTTGGTGGGACAATCCCGATAATCCGGGCATGACCGCGATCTATCTCGAGCGCTATCTCAATTTCGGTTTGACGCGCGAGGAGCTGCAATCGGGCAAGCCGATGATCGGCATCGCCCAGACCGGCAGCGATCTCTCACCCTGCAACCGCCATCATATCGAGCTGGCGCAGCGCGTGCGCGACGGCATCCGCGATGCGGGCGGCATTCCCTTCGAGTTCCCGGTCCACCCGATCCAGGAGACCGGCAAGCGGCCGACGGCGGCGCTCGACCGCAACCTCGCCTATCTC
Organism: Aliidongia sp.; assembly: GCA_035539155.1. Lineage (GTDB taxonomy): Bacteria > Pseudomonadota > Alphaproteobacteria > ATCC43930 > CGMCC-115725 > JAXDMU01. The sequence goes on from DATLIZ010000026.1 coordinate 12,193, forward strand.
GGCCTGGTCGAGGTGCTGCACGGCTATCCGATCGACGGGGTCGTGCTCACCACCGGCTGCGACAAGACCACGCCGGCCATGCTGATGGGCGCTGCCACGGTCGATCTGCCGGCGATCGTGCTGTCGGGCGGGCCGATGCTGGACGGGCATTTCGAAGGCAAGCTCGCCGGCTCCGGCACCGTCGCCTGGGAGGCGCGGCGGCGCCATGCCGCGGGCGAGATCGACTATGCCAAGTTCATCGACATGGTCGCGGCCTCGGCGCCGAGCGCGGGCCATTGCAACACCATGGGCACGGCCAGCTCGATGAACGCCATGGCCGAGGCGCTCGGCATGTCGCTGCCGGGCTGTGCTGCGATTCCGGGGCCTTATCGCGAGCGGGCGCAGATGGCCTACATGACCGGCCGCCGCATCGTCGAGATGGTGCATGAGGATCTCCGGCCCTCGCACATCCTGACCAAGGAGGCGTTCGAGAACGCCATCGTCTGCGCCTCGGCGATCGGCGCCTCGACCAACTGTCCGCCGCATGTCAACGCCATCGCGCGGCATATCGGTGTCGAGCTCACCAACGAGGATTGGGACCGGGTCGGCTACGACATCCCGCTGCTGGTCAACATGATGCCGGCCGGCGAATTCCTCGGCGAAAGCTATTACCGCGCCGGCGGGCTGCCGGCGGTGATCGCCGAGCTGATGCGCCACGGCAAGATCCGCGAGCGGGCGATCACCGTCACCGGCAAGCCGGTCGGCGAAATCAATCGCGGGGCCGAGATCACCGACGAGCGCGTCATCCACCGCTATGAGGCGCCGCTGAAGGCGCAGGCGGGCTTCGCCGTGCTCAAGGGCAATCTGTTCGACAGCGCGGTGATGAAGACCTCGGTCATCTCCGACGCGTTCCGGGCGCGCTATCTCGAGCGGCCGGGCGACGAGGGCGCTTTCGAAGGCCGCGCCATCGTGTTCGAAGGACCGGAGGATTATCACCACCGGATCAACGATCCGGCGCTCGCCATCGACGCCGATTGCCTGCTGGTCATCCGCAATTGCGGGCCGGTGGGATATCCCGGCTCGGCCGAGGTCGTGAACATGCTGCCGCCGGACGCGCTCGTCCGCGCCGGCATCAACGAGCTGCCCTGCATCGGCGATGGAAGGCAGAGCGGCACCTCGGGCAGTCCCTCGATCCTCAACGCCTCGCCCGAGGCGGCGATCGGCGGCGGACTGGCGCTCCTGCGCACCGGCGACCGCATCCGCATCGACCTCAACAAGCGCAGCGCTGACATCCTGATCAGCGAAGCCGAGCTGGAGGAGCGCCGGCGCAACTGGCAACCGCCGAAGCTGGTCGATCAAACCCCCTGGCAGGAGATCTACCGCGCCGGGGTCGGCCAGCTCTCGACCGGCGCGGTCCTGGAAAGCGCCGTCAAATTCCAGCGCTTGGCCGAACGCTTCCCCGTTCCGCGCGATAATCATTAGAGTCTTTTCGCCCATCGATTGACACGCGCGCGGGCATTAGGTTTTCTCTACATCAATGAATCGGAGAGACGCCCGCGCGTTCGCGTCATGCGGATGTAGGCGCGGGCGGCTCGCCCTCGCATTTTCGTGTCGGCGACGGAACTGGGCATGCATCTTGGATCTTCGACCCGCCTGGGGGTCACGGCCTGCCTGTCGGTCGTCGCTTCCTTGCTTGCCGATTCGATTTCCTGCCGTGCCGAGGAGCCGCTGAAGGCGGCGCTGCAATCCCGCTACGCGGCGATGAAGGCGGCCGTCGCCGACCGGGACGGTACGGCGTTCGCCTCGCTTCTGGCGCCACGCTTCAAGAGCATCGATGTTTCGGGCCGGGCGAAGAATGCCGATCAAATCGTGGCGGAGCTTAAGCGGCAGGCGGCCGATCCGAACCGGTCGAGCGAGACCACGCTGGTCTCGCTCAAGCCGGAAGGGGCGGCCGTCACCGTCGAGCAGCGCTACGAGATGAAGACGATCAAGGTCGCGGCCGATGGCGCGCCGCGCGCGGTTCAGCTCGTCACCGTCTCGACCGATCGGTGGGTGAAGCCCGCCGATGTCTGGCTGATCGAACGCTCGGTGACGACCGAGCTGACCTATTCCGAGGATGGCGACTGCGCGTCGTCGCCCTGATCAGCCGGGCGGCTCCCACAGCTCGACCGCATTGCCCTCCGGATCGTGGAGCCTGGCGAAGCGGCCGGTTTCGGGCGTATCCCAATCCGGCCGCGTCTCGACCGCGATGTCGGCGGCGCGGAGTGCCGCGATCATGGCGTCGAGATCGCAGACCCGGAAATTGATCATCCATTGCTTGTCGGCGGCGAAATAGTCGGTGTCGCGGCTGAACGGCATGAAGACGGTCGGACCCGCCGCCTGCTGCCAATGCGGATCGCCGGCGACGCCGAGATGGGTCTCGTACCAGGCGCTGAGCCCTTCCGGGTCCCGTGCGCGAAAGAATAAGCCGCCGATTCCCGTGACAGGCATGATCTTTCTCCTTTACCGTGTGCTTCGGTAGAGCGGCCGCGCCGCGCCGGATTTCTCGAATATTACCCACGAACATGCGCGCCATGCACGCTTCGGTCGATGACGTTCTGCGCAATTTTCTGGACGAGATCGACCGGGAGGCGCCGGATCTCGTCGAAGGCTTCTATCTGACCGGCTCGCTGGCCCTCGGCGACTATCGTCCCGGGCGCAGCGATCTCGATTTCGTCGGCATCGTCGCGCCGGCGCAAGCCGATGCCCTGCATCGGGCTTCGGACCGGCATCGGCGCCGATATCCGACGCCCGCTCTCGATGGCATTTTCCTCAGCTGGCGCGATCTGGCCGAAGGGCCGGATGCACTCATAGGTCCTCGGCCGACCATCCAGAACGGCGCGTTCTCCATGAGCGAAGGCGGCGGCGCCCGCACGCCGGTGACATGGCATATCCTTGCCGACAAGGGGCTGTGCCACCGAGGCCCGGCGCTCGCGAAAACGGCCCTATGGAACGATGCTGGCCGGCTCGCAGCCTGGGTGCGGGACAATCTCGACCTTTATTGGACGCCGTTCATCGAGCGCCATGGCCGGCTCGCCTCCGGGGCGGGCTTGCGGGCGCTCGGTCCCTGGTTCACGGACTGGACCGTGCTCGGCATCTGTCGCCTGCATGCCACGCTGGCGACCAGCGGCATCGTGTCGAAGACCGAAGCAGGGTGCCTCGGGCTGGACAGCTTCGCCAGGTGCTGGCATCCGGTCATCGAGGAGGCGCTGTCGATCCATCGGGGCGGCCGATCGATCTACCGCGATCCGTTCGGCCGCCGGCGAGACTGTCTCGACTTCGCCCGGATGGCGATCGCCGCGTCGAAGGAGCTGCCCCGATGGTGAGCCCGCCATGCGTTTGATCTTCCTGGCCATCCTCTCGATCCCGGCCTGGCCGGGGGTAGCTGCGGCCGAGACGGTCGAAATTCCCGAAACGGACGGGACGGTGCTCCAGGCGACCTTGTTCCGGCCGCCGCCGGACGTGCCGGTCGGAACCGCCGTGGTGGCGCTGTATGGCTGCGGCGGTCCCTATCCGTCGCGCGATCGGCAATGGACCGAGACTTTGACCGGGACGGGGCATGCCGTGCTGTTCCCCGACAGCTTCGCCTCGCACGGGCTCGGGCCGCAATGCCGGGTCCGGCAGCGCGCGCCGGGGTTCGCTGAGATGCGGCGCCAGGATGCGTTGGCCGCGGCGTCCTGGCTCGCGGCGCAGAAGGAGACGCCGCCCGGCGGGATCGTGCTGTTCGGCTGGTCCAACGGCGCCGGTGCCGTGCTGCGGGCCGGGCGTTCGGCGCCCGACGTGCCGGCCGGCCTCTTCCGCGGGCTGGTCGCCTTCTATCCGCCCTGCGCCTTCGTGAAGCCTTCGGCGGACCGGCGCTTCGTGGCACCGCTGCTGCTGCTGATCGGCGAGAGCGACGATTGGACGCCGGCCGCACCCTGCCGCGATCTCGCCGCCAAGGCCGCCTCCGCCGTGACGCTCCGGACCTATCCCGGCGCCTATCACGATTTCGATGCGCCGGTGCCGGTCCGGATCATGGAACATGCCGCCTTCGCCGAGAATCCGAACGGCCAGGTCCATGTCGGCGGCGAGCCGGCGGCGCGGCAGGATGCGCTCATGCGCGTCCCCGCCTTCATCGCCGGCCTGCCGTGAGGCTGCGCCCGGCCGGGATAGCCGAGATCGAGGCGTTGCAGCGGATCGACAAGGCGGCGCGCGCACGCTACGGGTCGTTGCCGGGCTTCGAATTCGTCGTCCAGGCACCTGCCATTCCCGCCGAGCGCTTCGATGGGGGCGAGACGATCCTGGCGGAGGCCGAGTCGGGGGCGCCGCTGGGATTCGCGCTGCTGCAGCCGCTCGACGGGCTGCTCTACCTCGCCAATATCTCGGTCCTGCCCGAGCGGCGCGGGCACGGCATCGGTCCGGCGCTGCTCGATCATGCGGCCAGGCGCGCCGAGGCGCTCGGGACCGGGGCCGTGACGCTCACCACGTTCAGGCTGCTGGCCTGGAACGGTCCCTGGTTCCGCCGTTTCGGCTTCACGGCGATGCCGGACCAGCGGATCGGCCCCGGCCTGCGGGCAATCATGGATCGGCAGGCGGTGTCGCTCGATCCGTCCACGCGCGAGACGCTGTGGCGTCCGGTTTCAGTCGTCGGATAACGAAGCGGGCTCGGCGCGCGGATCGAGCTCGGCCAGGCCTGCGGGCGCCGTCGGGGCCGGCACGAAGCCGCTCTGCCGGTCGCGCGGCACGCCCGCGCGCAGGAATAGCCGGGAGATGGTGAACAGGCTGACGAGCGCCAGCATGCCGGCAAGATAGACGAACAGTCCGGTCGCGCCCAGCATGCCGACCACGGCGCCGGCCAGGCTCGGGCCGATGCTGGCGCCGAGCGCCCAGGCGAACAGCAGCCCGCCGGCGGCGCCGACGAAATCGCCGGGCGCGATATAATCGTTGGTCTGGCCGACGCCGAGCCCGTAGACCGGCGCCATGACGCCGGCGAAGAGGCAGCCGATGATGGTGAGCTCGGTGAGCGAGCCCCGGCTGAACCAGCCCATCAGCAAGGCGGCGGCGAGGCCGAGCAGCAGCGAGGCGAGGGTCACCGGCCGTCGACCGAGCCGGTCGGACAGGAGCCCGATCGGATATTGCACGAGCATGCCGGTGATGGTGGCGATCGAGACGAAGGTCGAGATGTCATCGGTATCGCGCCCGGTCTCGGTCAGATAGACCGGGATGAAGGCCCAGAAGGCGCTGTTGACGAGGCCGGCGGTGAGGCAGCAGACGATGCCGAGCGGCGAGATGCGGAACAGCCGCAGGATGCCGAACCGGCTGCGCTCGCCGATCGTCGGGTTCGAGACCGGCGTCAGCGCCATCGGCAGCAGGGCGGTGGCGAAGGCGATGCCGCCGATCGTGAACAGCCGGTCCGAAGCCTGGAGCGCCTTCAGCAGCAGCGGCCCGCCGGCCGCGCCCAGCCACGACACCAGCAGATAGATGCCGAAGGTCCGCCCGCGCGAGGCGGCGTCGGTCTTGTCGTTGAGCCAGCTCTCGATCACCAGGAACAGGCCGGACATCTGGAAGCCGATGAGGAAACGGCAGACCGCCCAGCTCCACGGCGAGTTGACCAGCGTCATGAACAAAGCGGCGTCGGCGGCGACCGCGGCGAACACCGCGAAGGCGCGGATATGGCCGACGCGCATGACGATCCGGTCGGCCCTGAGCGCGCCGGCGAGGAAACCCAGGAAATAGGCGGAGGCGACGAAGCCGATCCCTTGGGTCGAAACCCCCTGGCGCAGCAGCAGGATCGGGATGAGCGGCGTCATCACGCCGAGGGCCAGCTGTGCGCTCAGCGTGCCGAGCAGGACGGGGGCGATCGACTCGAACGGACGGGGCGGCATGGCCGGCATCATGCCCCGATCCGAAGGTGCCGGACCAATGCTTTTGCCGCCTCGATCCTTCAGGTAGGGACAAGCGGGCCAAATGATCCGCTGCCGCCACCGGCGCAGACCAGGAATGGAGCGCCGCGAGGGGATTAAAGCCGTTTTGGGATGTCGGCCGCGTCGTAATAGACAGCGAGGATGAACGCCGGGGGTGTGGTTGTGTAGGCGATCCAGTATCGCTTTACATGCACCCATAGCCGTCCCGGCTTGGCGAGCTGCGGGTAGCTGCGCCTCGGCCTTCGGGCTAAGAGCGATCACGCCTTACGCGTGCGCGCCATCTGCTCGGCTTGCCGAGTTTCCATACGCCGAATGCTGGCGCGGAGCCGCTCGAGGACAGGCTCGAGCGGGACGCTCTGCCCAACCGCAATCTGCGCCTCGCTCTCTTCAAGCTCGGTCTCGATCTCGGCAAGGGTGCGATTGGTCGGGTCGCTCATAGGCGGAAGATAGATCCGGCGAGGAGAAAATGCTAGCCGCGGCTTCGGTGACCATGTCGCCGGATGGCTGCCAAGTCCAACCGGATGTCCGGCCCTAGCTCGCTCCCCCTCACCCGTTGACGGCGGCGGTATCGCTCCCATATGGTCACCCCCATGGCATTACTGCACGGATACCGTGCCCTGGCGGCGCGAATTATTCACCCGGCCTCTTGATCAGGAGGCCGGGACCCGTCGCCCACGGCCGGTGCCGATCGAGCCGGCGCTTTTTCCTTCGGTCGTGCCGAGATCCGCGCCGCTTCCGGCGATGGCTCGGCCGCCCGTGCAATCGAGATGATCCCACCCGCCATGCAAGTCGATTACCGACCGACCGTCTTCCTGCCCCAGACCGACTTTCCGATGAAGGCGGCGCTGCCGCAGCGCGAGCCCGCGCTGCTCGCGCGCTGGGCCGAGATCGGGCTCTACGAGACGCTGCGCGCGCGCTCGAAGGGGCGCGAGAAATTCGTGCTCCATGACGGGCCGCCCTACGCCAACGGCCATCTCCATATGGGCCATGCGCTCAACAAGATCCTCAAGGACCTCGTCGTCCGCTCGCAGCAGATGCTGGGCAAGGATTCGGTCTATGTCCCGGGCTGGGACTGCCACGGCCTGCCGATCGAATGGATGATCGAGGAGAAGTACCGCGCCGCCAAGCGCAATAAGGACGAGGTGCCGATCGACGAGTTCCGGCGCGAATGCCGGGCCTTCGCCGACAATTGGGTCAATATCCAGCGCGAGGAGTTCAAGCGGCTGGGCGTGATGGGCGACTGGGACCATCCCTACACCACCATGACCTACTCGGCCGAGGCGCAGATCGTGCGCGAGATCGGCAAGTTCCTGATGAATGGCGGGCTCTATCGCGGTTCGCGGCCGGTGATGTGGTCGGTCGTGGAAAAGACGGCGCTGGCCGAGGCCGAGGTCGAGTATCACGACCTCACCTCGACCACGGTCTTCGTCCGCTTCAAGGTCGTGACCCCGTCGGTGCCGGCGCTCGACGGCGCCTCGGTGGTGATCTGGACGACCACGCCCTGGACCATGCCGGGCAATCGCGCCGTCGCCTATGGCGAGGCGTTCGATTATGCCGTCATCCGCGTCGATACCGTCGCCGAGGGCAGCCATGCGGTACCGGGCGAAAGGCTGGTGCTGGGCGAAGCGCTGATCGATGCCGTGGCCAAGGCTGCCGGCATCGAAAGCTGGACGGTCGAGGCCAGGCTCAAGGGCGCGGATCTCGCGGGCACGATCGCGGCGCATCCGCTGCGCGGCCAGGGCTACGAGTTCGACGTGCGGTTGCTCGCCGGCGATTTCGTCACGACCGACGCCGGCACCGGCTTCGTCCATATCGCCCCCGGCCATGGCGAGGATGACTGGGATCTCGGCCTCGCCAACGGCGTCGAGGTGCCGCAGACGGTCGATGGCGACGGCAGCTATTATCCGCATGTGCCGCTCTTCGCCGGCAAGCGGGTCTACACGCCCTACGGCAAGCCCGGCGACGCCAATCCGGCGGTGATCGAGGCGCTGATCGCGGCCGGCGGGCTGCTGGCGCAGGGCAAGCTGCTCCACTCATATCCGCATTCCTGGCGATCCAAGGCGCCGCTCATCTTCCGCAATACCCCGCAATGGTTCATCTCGATGACCACCAACGGGCTGAGGCAGAAGGCGCTCGACGCCATCGACGCGACGCGCTGGGTCCCGGCCCAGGGGCGCAACCGCATCCGCTCGATGGTCGAAAGCCGACCGGACTGGTGCATCTCGCGCCAGCGTGCCTGGGGCGTGCCGATCGCGATCTTCGTCAACAGGGCGACGGGCGAGCTGCTGCGCGACCAGAATGTGATCGACCGGATCGCCGGCGTGGTCGAGGCGGAGGGGGCCGATGCCTGGTTCACCTCGCCGCCGGCGCGCTTCCTCGGCAACGACTACAAGGTCGAGGATTACGAGCAGGTCATGGACATCGTCGATGTCTGGTTCGATTCGGGCTCGACCCACAGTTTCGTGCTGGAGCAGCGGCCGGATCTGAAATGGCCGGCTTCGCTCTATCTCGAAGGGTCGGACCAGCATCGCGGCTGGTTCCATTCCTCGCTCTTGGAAGCCTGCGGCACGCGCGGGCGCGCGCCCTACGAGGCGGTGCTGACCCACGGCTTCACGCTCGACGAGCAGGGCCGCAAGATGTCGAAGTCGCTGGGCAACCAGACCTTCCCGGCCGATATCATCGCCAATAGCGGTGCCGATATCCTGCGGCTCTGGGTGGTCGCGACCGACTATTACGAGGATCAGCGGATCGGCAAGAAGATCCTGGAATATCAGGTCGATATCTATCGCCGCCTCCGCTTCACGCTGCGCTATCTCTTGAGCGTGCTGCCGGACTTCACCGAGGCCGAGCGGGTGCCGGTCGAGAGCATGCCGCCGCTCGAACGCTGGGTGCTGCATCGGCTGAGCGAGCTCGACCGGGTGGTGCGGGCCAGCGTCGACGCGTTCGATTTCCATACCATCTATACCGAGCTGCATACTTTCTGCGCGGTCGATCTGTCCGCCTTCTATTTCGATATCCGCAAGGATTCGCTCTATTGCGACCGGCCGGACGATCCGCGCCGGCGGGCGGCCAGGACCGTTCTCGACACGGTGTTCGACTGCCTGGCGAAATGGCTGGCGCCGATCCTGTGCTTCACCGCCGAGGAGGCGTGGCTCACCCGCTACGGCACCGGTCCGGAGACGAGCGTGCATCTGGAAACCTTCCCGACCGTGCCGGCGGCATGGTTGGACGAGGCTCTGGGCGCCCGCTGGCAGATCGTCCGCGATGTCCGCCGTACCGTGACCGGCGCGATCGAGCTCGAACGGGCGGCGAAACGCATCGGCTCGAGCCTGCAGGCGGCCGTGACGATCCATGTCGAGCCGCAGCATCTCGAAGCGCTCACGGGCCTCGACATGGCCGAGCTGTCGATCGTGTCCGAGGCATTGCTGACCGACCGGCCGGCGGCGGCGGATGCCTTCGCCCTGCCCGAGGTGCCCGGCGTCGCGGTCTCGGTCGCCTTGGCCGATGGCGAGAAGTGCCAGCGCTGCTGGCGCGTCCTGCCCGAGGTGGCGGAAGCCGCGGCCGAGGGTCGCGCCCATCTGTGCCGGCGCTGCGCCGATGCGGTCGACCATTTCACGGCGTCACAGGCGGCGGAATAGGTGGCACCGGCGCAGCTGATACGCGGTCTCGCCGCGGCGATCCTGGCGCTGGCGGTCGATCAGGCGAGCAAGTTCGCCGTGCTGGCCCATTTCGAAGGCGTGCCGCCGGAGGCGCGCGATTTGCCGCTGCTGTCCTTTCTCGATATCAGGCTGATCGGCAATCGCGGCGTCACCTTCGGCTTCTTCAACGAGGGCACCAGCGGCGCCAACGCGCTCATCTTTTCGGTGCTCGCCGTCATCGTCATCATCGTGCTGATCGTGGCGCTGACCAAGATGCGTAAATGGTACAACGCCTTGGCGCTCGGTCTGGTGGTCGGCGGCGCTGTCGGCAACCTGATCGACCGGGTGCGGTTCGGCGCCGTGGTGGATTTCCTCGATTTCCACGTCGGAAGCTGGCATTGGTATGTCTTCAACGGCGCCGATGCCGCGATCTGCATCGGTGTCGCGATTCTTCTGATCGATGGGTTGGTGACCGGTTCGGGGTCACCCAAGCAGACGGCACTTTAAGGTTCGGGAGCGGCATGATTCGCAAGGTTCTCTTCGGCGCGGCGATGATGGTCGCGCTCACTGGCTGCAGCGATCTCAGCAAGGCGTTGGGTCTAGTGAAATCGCCCCCCGACGAGTTCACGGTGGTCCAGGGCTCGCCCCTGACGCTCCCGCCCGATTTCGAGCTGCGGCCGCCGCGTAGCGCGTCCGACAAGCCGATCACGCCGACGACGACCGACAAGGCGCGGCAGATCGTGTTCCGCATGGCCGACAACGGCAAGGCGCAGGCGGTGAAGGAGAGTTCCCCTGATGCGGTCTCGCCCGGCGAGCAGGCGCTGCTCGACAAGGCCGGCGCCATCGATATCGATCCGGCGATCCGCCAGACGGTCGACAAGGAGACCAAGGCGGTCAATGAGCGGACGCGCAGCTTCGTCGACAAGCTGATGTTCTGGCATGACGACACGCCGCCCGACGAGTCGCTCAACGCCACGGCCGAAGCTCAGCGGCTTGACGAGAATGCGGCCCTGAACAAGCCGGTGACCGCCGGCAGCTCGCCGCAGATCGAGCGGACCAAACGTACCGCGCTCGAGGATCTGTTCTGAGCGCCCCTTCCATGCGCCGTCTCGCCGGCCTGCTGCTCGCCCTCTTCTGCGTAATCGGTCCGGCCCGGGCCGAGTCGCTCTTCGGCGAGACCAGCTTCACGCTCAAGAACGGGCTCCAGGTCGTGGTGGTGCCCAATCATCGGGCGCCGCTCGTCACGCAATGGCTCTGGTACAAGGTCGGCGCCGCCGACGAGGAGCGCGGCAAGTCCGGTGCCGCCCATTTCCTTGAGCATCTGATGTTCAAGGGCACCAAGACGATGAAGCCCAAGGAGTTCTCCGCCCTCGTCGCCAAGCAGGGCGGCCAGGAGAACGCCTTCACCAGCTGGGACTATACGGCGTTCCACCAGAATATCGCGGCGAGTCAGCTCGAGCTGGTGATGAAGCTCGAATCCGACCGCATGCACAATCTGCTCTTCGACGATACCGAGCTGCAGCACGAGCGCTCGGTCGTGCTCGAAGAGTGGGGCATGCGCATCGGCAACCAGCCCTCGGCACTGCTCGACGAGCAGGTCGAGACCGCGCTCTATCTGAACCATCCCTACCGGATTCCGGTCCTGGGCTGGACCGACGAGATCAAGACCCTGGGCGTGCCCGAAGAAAAGCGCTTCTACGACACGTGGTACGCGCCGAACAACGCCGTGCTGATCGTCGCCGGCGATGTCACGGTCGAGCAGGTCAAGGCGCTGGCGGATAAATATTACGGGCCGATCCCGTCCCGCCCGGTGCCGGCGCGCGAGCGCCTCGAGGAGCCGGACCGGGTCGCCGACACGGTCGTGACGCTGCACCATCCGCGCGTGCGCACGCCGAGCTGGAGCCGGCGCTACCTGGCGCCCAGCTATCGAGCCGGCGCCAAGGAGCATGCCTATGCGCTGCAGGTGCTGGCCGAGATATTGGGCGGCGGCGCCAACAGCCGGCTGCATCATGCGCTCGTGCTCGACCAGCAGATCGCGGTCGCGGCCGGCGCCTTCTATTCACCCAGCCGATACGATCTCTCGAGCTTCGGCCTGTTCGCGACGCCGCGTCCCGGCAAGGATGTCGAGGAGGTCGGCAAGGCGGTCGAGGGCGTGGTGGCCGAGCTGCTCAAGGATGGCGTCACCGCCGACGAGGTCTCTCGCGCCGAAACGCGTCTCGTCACCTCGGCGCAATATGCCCAGGACAGTTTGGAGTCGCCGGCCCAGATCATCGGCCGGGCACTCACCACCGGCAATACGCTCGCCGATCTCGATGCCTGGCCCGACCGGATCAAGGCGGTGTCGGTTGAGCAGGTGATGGCGGCCGCCCACGCCGTGATCGACGGCAAACCCGCGGTCACCGGCCTGCTGCTGCCTGCGGATGCCGCGGCCGCCGCGCGCTTCCCGGCCCAGCCGGATGTGCCGCTGCCGTCGGGAGACATCCGATGAGAACGATGCGGGCGATGAGGATGCGCGCCGCCGTTTCCGGCCTCGCGGCCCTGCTGCTCGCCGGCTCGGCCCACGCCGTGACGGTCGAGACCGTGACCAGCCCGGGCGGCATCACCGCCTGGCTCGTCGAAGACCATACGCAAAAGGTCATCAGCCTCAATTTCGCCATCCGCGGCGGCCTCGCCAGCGATCCCAAGGACAAGGCCGGTCTCTCGACCTTCGCCATGGGTCTGCTGGACGAAGGCGCCGGCCCGTATGATTCGGGCCAGTATCAGGGCAAGCTCGAAGACCTCTCGGCCTCCGTCGATTTCAGCGCCAGCGAGGATGCGCTGCAAGGCTCGCTCAAGACCTTGTCGCCGACCCGCGACGAGGTGTTCGAGCTTTTGCGCCTCGGCCTGACCGAGCCGCATTTCGATGCGCCGGCGGTCGAGCGCGTGCGGGCCGAGATCAACGAGGCGCTCGACAATCAGCAGCAGAGTCCCGAGGCGCTGGCCTCGCTCGCCTGGTACAAGGCGCAGTTCCCGGATCATCCCTATGCCCGGTCGAGCTACGGCACCAAGGCGGCGATCGCCGCCATCACCATCGATGATCTGAAGAACTTCGCCCATACCAGGCTCGGGCGGGACAATCTCGCGATCTCGATCGTCGGCGACATCACGCCCGAGGTGCTGAAGCCGCTGCTCGACCGCACCTTCGGCGGCCTGCCCGAAAAGGCCGAGCTGCCGGTTTCGCCGCCCGATGTCGTGCCGATCGACGATGGCAAGGTCCGGCTCATTCGCAAGCCGATCCCGCAAAGCGTCATTATCTTCGGCGAGCGCGCCATTCCGATTCACGACAAGGACGAATATGCCGCCCTGGTGCTGAATCGCATCCTCGGCGGCGACCCGTTCAATTCGCGGCTGGGCAATGAGGTGCGCGAGAAGCGAGGCTTGGCCTATTCGATCGGCACCAGCCTTTCCCACTTCGACCATGTCGACCTGATCGACGGCCAGACGGGCACGAAGTCCGCCTCGACGGCCGAGACGATCGCGATCATCCGCGAGGAATGGGCGAAGCTGCGCGATCATCCGCCGACCGAGGCCGAGATCGAGGCGGCCAAGACCTATATCGCCGGTTCCTACGCGGTCGGTCTGGAATCGACCGGCGCCATCGCCGCGCGCCTGCTCGGGCTCCAGCAGAACGGCTTTCCGCAGAATTATTTCGACATCCGGCCCCAGCTGATCGCCGCCGTCACCGTCGAGGATGTGAAGCGCGTGGCTGCCCGCCTGCTCGATCCCGGCAAGCTTACCTTCGTCGTGGTCGGCGATCCGGCCGGGCTGAAGCCGGACGAGACTATCCAACCGTCGGATTGACCGGCTGGAGCCGGATCGAAATGGGTGCAGTCCACCCATTTCGTGAATCCGTCTCTACTCAAACAGTTAGAGCACGATCATATTGGCTGTTTCCAGCCAATATGATCGTGCTCTATGCGTGGTACAATCTCCGGGTGATGCGCCAGGAGCCCAATGACCGCCGCGCCGAGTGCCGGCCATGATCGACGGCATCGAGGCGGCACTGCTTGCGGCCGGTTCGGAGCCGAAGAGCAAGACCTTCGTCCGTGCCTGGCTCGGCTGGCGCGGCGAACGATCGTTGCCGCTGCGCTCGAAACTCGATCTCGTCGATGTGAAGCCGCTGCTCAGGCTGGTGATGCTGACCGAAGTTCGTGGCCCCGACGAGATCATGGTCCGCGTCTGCGGAACCCAGCTCAGCGAGTATCTCGGCTTCGAGCTGACCGGGCGCGATCTGCTGGCGCTCACGCCGCCGGCGGACCGGCCGATCCGCCGCTATCGCTTTCGCGAGATGGCGGGCCGGCCGTGCGGTGCGGTGTTCCAGCATCATCACGTCATGCCGTCGGGCCGCCTCTATCCGTCCGAAGTCATCATGCTGCCGATCGATCCGGACGATCCGGCGAAGCCGCGCCTGCTCATGCATAATTTCGCGCCGCTACGGGGCCAGTTCACCTCCAAGGCCGTGCCCGACGGCCAGGCCGTCCCGCTTTCCCACGATTTCCGCTTCCTGGATATCGGCTTCGGCATTCCCGACAGCACGGCGCCTTAACCAGTGCCATGGATGAGGGCCGCGAGTGCCGCCGTATCCGCGGCGATCGCATCGGCGCCGGCGGTGCGCAGCACATCGTCATGGCCGGGCTTGCAATGGCCGGCGGCGGTGAGGCCGATGGCGGTCATGCCGGCCGCGCGGGCCGCGATGATGCCGGGCAGGCTGTCCTCGATCACCAGGCAGCGCTGGGGCTCGACCCCCATGCGCTCTGCGGCGTAGAGGAAAAGGTCGGGCGCCGGCTTGCCGTTCTTCACTTCGCTGGCGCTGAAGACGTAGGGCCCGAAATAATCGGCGAGGCCGGTCAGCGCCAGCGACCGGGCGATCCGGCTCGGATGGCTGGACGAGGCGACGCAGCGCTTGATCGGGCCGAGACCGGCCAGGATCTCGCCGATGCCCGAAACCGGACGCAGCTCGGTCTCGAAGATGGCGATGGTCGCGGCCCGCACCCGCTCGCCCCAATCTCCCGGCAGCTTGCGGTCCCACAGCGAATCCAGCATCGCGTTGGTATCCTTGCGGCTGCGTCCGATGGCGCGCCGGCAGAATTCGTCATAGGCGATCGGATGACCGATCGCACCCAGCATATCCATCTCGACGCGGCAGGAGATGGTCTCGCTGTCGACGAGCACGCCGTCGCAGTCGAAGATGACGAGGCTTGGGATCACGATGAGAATGTCCTGCGCTGCAAAGGGCGCTTGCTAGCACTGTGTAGCCGCGTTGGCCAGAGATAGCGGTTTGACTCGCCATTGGCACACCAGATATTGTAGGCCGATCATCATGCTCGCCAAGATACGCCAATTACCGACCATCCTCGTCAATCGCATCGCGGCGGGCGAGGTGGTCGAGCGGCCAGCCTCCGCGGTCAAGGAACTGGTCGAGAATGCGCTCGATGCCGGCTCGCGGCGCATCGAAGTGGCGCTGCGCGAAGGCGGGCAGAGCCTGATCGTCGTCACCGACGATGGCGGCGGCATGGATCCGGACGGGCTGCGGCTCGCGGTCGATCGGCACTGCACCTCGAAGCTGCCCGACGACGATCTGACCATGATCGCGACCTTGGGGTTTCGCGGCGAGGCGCTGCCCTCGATCGGTGCCGTGGCGCGCCTCACCATCGCCAGCCGGGTGCCCGGCGCCGGCGAGGGCTGGAGCCTCACGGTCGAAGGCGGCTTCAAGGGCGAGCCCATGCCGGCAGCACAGCCGGTCGGCACGCGGGTCGAGGTGCGCGACCTGTTCTACGCGACGCCGGCCCGGCTCAAATTCATGAAGACGCCCCGCACCGAGCGCGACATGGCCGTCGATGCGGTGAAGCGTCTGGCCATGGCGCATCCGGCCGTCTCCTTCCTGGTCAGCGAGGATGACCGGCCGCTGCTCCGCCTGAACGCGGCCCCCCTGTCGGACCCACTGGAGGAGCGGCTGTCGCGGCTTTCCGCCATCCTCGGCCGCGATTTCGCCGAGAACGCGCTGTCGATCGAGGCGGAGCGGCAGGGGCTTCGTCTCACCGGCTTCGCCGGGCTGCCGACCTTGAGCCGGGCCACGGCGCGCGAGCAATATCTCTTCGTCAACGGCCGGCCGGTGCGCGACAAGCTGCTGAATGGTGCTGTGCGCGGGGCCTATCAGGATTTCCTCGCCGGCGACCGCCATCCGATGGTGGCGCTGTTCGTCGATCTGCCGGCCGAGGAGGTCGATGTCAATGTACACCCGGCCAAGGCCGAGGTCCGCTTCCGCGATCCGGCGCTGGTGCGCGGCCTCATCGTCTCGGCGTTGAAGCATGCGTTGGCGCAGGCCGGTCATCGCGCCTCCAGCACCGTCGCCGCCGCTACCATCGACTCGTTCCGGCCCGCCTATGGCGGCGGCTTCGGCAGCTATCCGATCCGGCCGAGCCCATTCCGCCCGGGCCTGGCCGAGGCGGCGGCCGCCTATTATGCGCCAGAGCCGCACCTCGATCTGGGCGCCCCGAGCGTGGCGCCGGGTGCCGGGCCTGCCGTCGACGCGCCGGTTCAGGCCTATCCCCTCGGCGTGGCGCGGGCGCAGTTGCACGAGACTTATGTCGTGGCGCAGACGGCGGACGGCATCGTCATCGTCGACCAGCACGCAGCGCATGAGCGGCTGGTCTATGAGCGCATGAAGGCAGCGCTGGGCGAGGGCGGGGTCAAGCGCCAGGCGCTGCTGCTGCCCGAGATCGTCGAGCTTGACCCGGCTTCGATGCGCGCGCTCGTCGAGCGGCAGGAGGAGCTGCGCGAGCTCGGGCTGGTGATCGAGGGTTTCGGCGCCGGCGCCGTGATCCTGCGCGAGGTGCCGGCGCTGCTCGGCGACAGCGATGTGGCCGGGCTCGTTCGCGACTTAGCCGACGAGATCGCCGAATGGGGCTCGGCCTTCAGCCTCAAGGAGAAGCTCGAATCCGTGTGCGGCACGCTCGCCTGCCACGGCTCGGTGCGCGCCGGCCGTCGCCTCAATGCCGAGGAGATGAACGCGCTGCTGCGCCAGATGGAGGCGACGCCGCATAGCGGCCAGTGCAATCACGGCCGGCCCACCTATGTTGAGTTGAAACTCGGCGATATCGAAAAGCTGTTCGGCCGGCGCTGAGATGGACAAATCGAGCCGACCGGACATTTTGTCCGGTCACTCTGTTCGGCCGATTGAGACTGTATTTAAATATACTTGTGAATCGCCATAGCCTATATTGGAACGGGTTTTGTGAGCACCTGCCGGAATTCCGTATCGAGAACTTTCTGGGGTGGAGGTGGCATCGTGAAAATCTGGAACAACTTGTCGATTCGCAGCAAAGTGCTCACGGCCTTCGCGGGCGTGTTTCTCGCGACCTGTGGCCTCGGCTTCTTCGGCTTGAGCCAGACCTCCGGGGTCAACGGCGCGGCCATGGATGTTCGGGACAATTGGCTTCCCTCCACGGTGGCGCTCGGCAAGCTGGGGTCGGCGCTGAAGCAGCATCGTCTGTTCGAAGCGCGCCTGGTCATAGCCGCCCTCGACAAGGATACCGCCAGCCTCGCCAGCGACGAGGCGAATTTCGAGAAGAGCACGCAAGCGGCGAACGATTTCCGCCATGACTATCAGAAGCTCATCACGGCCGGGACCGATGACGAGCGGCTTATGGCCGAGTTCGATCAGGCGTGGAAGAAATCGGGGGATATCGCCGCGCAGGTCATTGCCCTGGTTAAGAAGGGCAATTTCGCCGAGGCCGTGCCCCTGTATCGGAATGCGGATCGTCAAGCCTTCGAAGAGGCAGTCTCCAAGGTCGACGCGGATCTGACATTCAACGAGACGGAGGGCAAGAAGGCCGCCGATCACGGTGCGGATGTCTATAACAGCGCCCGGTCCCTGACGATCGTCGCCCTTATTCTTACGGCATTGTTCTGCGTGGCGGCGAGCATCGCCATCGTGACCGGGGTTGCCCGTCCGATCCGCCGGACCATCGATGTCGTCGAGAAGCTGGCTTCGGGCGACCGGACGGTCGCCGTGACCGATACCGATCGCGGCGACGAGGTCGGGACGCTGGCGCGAGCTCTCGAAGTGTTCAAGGAGAATATGGTCAAGGCCGAGGCGATGGCCACTGCCCAGGAGACGGAGCGTCAGGCCAAGGAGCGCCGGGCGCATGCGCTGGAGGATCTGGTGCGCAGCTTCGAAATCAAGGTCAGCGCGCTGGTCCAGGCGCTCGCCGGGGCGGCGACCGAGATGCAGGCGACCTCCAACTCGGTGGCGTCGGCGGCCGAGCAGACCAGCCGTCAATCCGGTGCGGCGTCGGCGGCCGCCGAGCAGACCTCGGCCAACGTCCAGACCGTGGCGACCGCGACCGAGGAACTGTCCGCCTCGGTTCGGGAGATCGGTCAGCGCGTCTCGACCTCCCGCGATATCGCCGAGCGGGCGCTCGCCGAATCCGCGGCGACCGGCGAGACGGTTCGCTCACTCTCCGACAGTGCGCAGCGGATCGGCGATGTCGTGCAGCTCATCTCCTCGATCGCCGGCCAGACTAATCTTTTGGCCCTGAATGCGACAATCGAGGCGGCCAGGGCGGGCGAGGCCGGCAAGGGCTTCGCCGTCGTGGCCTCCGAGGTGAAGTCGCTCGCCACCCAGACGGCCCGGGCGACTGGCGAGATCGAAGCCAAGGTCACGGAGATCCAGGAGCTGACCGGCAAGACGGTGACGGCGATCGAGAGCATCGGCCGGACCATCGGCGAGATGTCGGAAATCGCGGTCGCCATCGCCGCCGCCATCGAGGAGCAAGGGGCGGCCACCGCAGAGATCGCCCGCAGCGCCAGCGAGGCGGCGCGGGGGACGGAAGAGGTGTCGGGCAACATCGTCGGCGTCAACGAGGCGTCGGCCACGACCGGCGCCGCTGCAACGCAAATCCTTGGTGCCGCGACGGAACTGTCTCACCAGGCCGAGGATCTCAGCCGCGAGGTCGGCAGCTTTATCGCCGGCGTCAAGGCGGCGTGAACCGATGCATAGGGCGGCGAGGGAATACCCCTTGCCGCCACCGCCGCGAGGGTAGCCCTCACTCCGCCTTTTCTGCTAGAGCTAGATAAAATAGCGGGGAGGCGGGAGATGCTCTGCAGGACATTGTTGTCGTTGGGATTCCTGGCGATGCTCGCGATCGGCGGCCAGGCTCGGGCGGCCGATGCGCCGGCCGAAATCAAGATAGGCCATCTTCACGCCAGCTCCGGCCGCTTCGCCAGCATCTCGATGCCCGCCTACTATGGCCTCAAGCTGTGGGTGGACGAGACCAACAAGGCCGGCGGCGCCCTCGTCAAGCCGTTCAACAAGAAGATCCCGCTCAAGCTCATCTCCTATGACGACCAGAGCAATCCGGGGACGGCGACGACGCTGATCGACCAGCTCATCACCCAGGACAAGGTCGATATCCTCGTTTCCGATTCGGGCTCGGTGCTGACCGCGGTATTCGTGCCGATCGCCCGCGAGCATCAGATGCTGCTGTTCGACATGACCGGCACGGGCGCCGCGTTCTTCACCAAGGACAATCCCTATATCGCGCTGCTGGCCGATCCGGTCTCGACCATCTGGCCGAAATACATCGCCGATTTCCTCAAGGATGACGGCGCCAAGTCCGGCATCAAGAAGGTGGCGCTGCTCTATTGCACCAATGATTTCACCG
Source organism: Aliidongia sp. (assembly GCA_035539155.1). Lineage (GTDB taxonomy): Bacteria > Pseudomonadota > Alphaproteobacteria > ATCC43930 > CGMCC-115725 > JAXDMU01. The sequence goes on from DATLIZ010000026.1 coordinate 31,456, forward strand.
GGACCCAGGCGACGGCGCTGCGCGGCTTCCTCAAGGAAAGCGGCTCGCCGATCGAGATCGTCTACGACCAGGGCATTCCGACCGAGACCTCGAACTATTCGACCCTCATCAACAACCTCGCCAATGCCCAGCCGGATGCGGTGCTGGCGCTGGGCTATGTCGGCAACGACATCGCCTTTCTGCGCGATCTCCAGGATAGCGGCCAGAAGTTCAAGTTCGTCTTCACCATCTATTCCGGGCTGGAGACGGATGCCGTGTCCAAGGCGGTCGGGGCCGAAGGGCTGACCAACATCTTCACCTACATCACGCCGGCGGTGATCCCCTACAAGGCCGATATCGGCCTCGGGCTCGAGCCGTTCCGCGAGCTCTGGCACAAGACCTATCCCAATGAAGGGATCGAGTTCGGCTATAATTCGGTCGCGGGCTATACCAGCGGGCTCCTGGTCGGCCAGGCGCTGGCGACGACCGACAGCATGGCCCAGCTCGATCTGCGCAAGGCGGTGTTCGCCCAGTCCGGCAAGCTCAAGACCATCGACGGGGCGTTCGAGCTCGATGCGACCGGTGCCCAGACCGGCGAGATCACGCCCTTGGGCCAGCTCTTCCCGGACGGCAAAGGCGGCATGCGCGCAACCGTCGTCTATCCGCACGACCTTGCCAACGCGCAACCCGTCTACAACAAGCCGTAAGGTCCGGTCGTCAGCATGCTGTTTCATGCCATCCTGGCAGGGTTGGTGTTCGGGCTCTATTTCACGCTGATCGGGCTCGGCCTGAACCTGATCTTCGGCGTCATGCGCATCGTCAATCTGGCGCATGGCGACTTTCTGATGCTGGGCGCCTATTCGGCCTTCTGGCTGTTCGCGCTGCTCACGGTGCATCCGCTGGTCTCGGCCGCCGCGGTGTTCGTGGTGTTCCTGGCGCTCGGCATCCCGATCTACTATCTGGTCGTGCCCCGGCTGCAGCTCTCGCGCGATTCCGAGATGCTGTCGCTGATCCTGTTCTTCGGCCTGTCGCAGATCATCGAGGCGCTGGCGGCGATCGCCTTCGGCGCCTCGGAGCGCTCGATCCCGAGCCGTGTGCTGGGCGCGGGCTCGGCGCGCATCCTGGGGCAGGGCGTGCCGATCTCCTGGCTCTATAGCGGGGCGGTGAGCGCGCTCGCCGTACTCTTCGTCTATCTCTATCTCTACCGCACCCGGCTCGGCACGCTGACGCGCGCGGTCATGGTCAGCCGCGATGAAGCGCTCGCCACCGGCATCGATGTCGACCGGGTCTCGGCGATCGCCTTCGGCATCGGCATCGCGCTCGCGGGCGTCGCCGGCGTGTTCGCGCCCTTCATGTTCGGCAGCGTCACGCCGCCGATGGGGGCGGAGATCAACGTCGCCGCCTTCGCGGTAATCGTGCTCGGCACGCTCGGCAATCCCGTCGGCACGGCCCTGGGCGGCATGATCTACGGCATCTCGTTGATGCTGATGCAGACCTATCTCGGTTCCTGGTCCAATCTCCTGCCCAATCTGCTGTTGATCGCGGTGCTGCTGGTCCGGCCGCAGGGTCTGCTCGGCACCAAGGTGCGGCATGCCTAATCGGGCCTTTCGCGATTTCGCCCTGGTGGCGCTGCCGCTGCTGGCGGCACTCGCCGTGCTGCCCTTCGTCTATTCGAACCAGCTGCTCCTGTTCAATTTCATTCTGTTCCTGACCCTGGCCCAGGGGTTGAACATCATTTACGGCTTCACCGGCTTCCTGCCGTTCGGCTATGTCGGCTTCTACGGCGCCGGCGCCTACGGCTTCGCGATCTCGGTCATGCACTGGCACTTCCCGCCGGCGGCGGCGCTCGCGGTCGCCGGCGGCACGGCGCTGCTGTTTGGGCTGGTGCTGACGCCGCTCCTGCGCCTCTCCGGCGCCTATTTCGCCATCGCCAACATGGCGGCGGCCCAGGCGCTCTATCAAATCGTCTCGAACCCGGCGCTCGAAAACGTCACCAGAGGGCCCTACGGTGTCTCGCTCTCGGGCGTCTACGCGCCGGGACCGAGCTATGCCACGGCGCTCGCCGTGCTGGCGGGGACGCTCGGCGTGGTGATCTGGCTCCGCAACTCCAATTTCGGCCTGTCGCTCCGCGCCATCCGCGAGGACCGGATCAGCGCCGCCATGGCCGGCGTCTCGGTCGTGCGCAGCCGCACCATCGCCTGGCTGCTCTCGGCGCTCGCGGCGGGCCTCGCCGGCGGCGTCTTCGCCTGGCACATCTCGGTGTTCTATCCCGAGGCCGCGTTCGATTTCTCGATCGGCATCTTCGCCATCGTCTTCACGCTCTTCGGCGGGGCGGCGACGCTGGCGGGGCCGATCTTCGGCGTGATCATCCTCTACGGCATCTACAACATGATCGGCATCGCCGTGCCGCAATATTTCCAGCTCATCTACGGGGGGCTCATCGTCGTGCTGGCGCTGTTCCTGCCGAACGGCCTGACCTCGCTCCTGACCAAGCGAGGCATCCGTGTCCCCTGACGCGGTAGCGCTGCTCGAGGTCTCGGGCCTGGTCAAGCGCTTCGGCGGCTTCCGCGCGCTCGACGGCGTCAGCTTTTCGCTGAAGCCGGGCGAAGTGATGGGGCTGGTCGGGCCGAACGGCTCGGGCAAGACCACCTGCATCAACGTCATTTCGGGCCTGCACGCGCCCGACGCCGGCACGGTCACTTTCGAGGGGAAATCGATCGGCGGCGTGCCGGCGCATCTGCTCGCGCGCCGCGGCATCAACCGGACCTTCCAGTCGCCGCACGCCTTCCTCGGCATGACCGTGCGCGAGAATGTCCAGGTCGCGGCGACCTACGGACGGGTGGGACCCCCGCTCGATCCGGCCGAGCTGCTGGCCTCGCTGGAACTCGACCAGATCGCCGACCGACTGGCTTCCGAGCTCAACACCGCGCAGCAGAAGCAGCTCGATCTCGCCCGCGCGCTCGCGACCGGGCCAAAGCTGCTGCTGGTGGACGAGCTCGCCGCCGGGCTCAATCCGGCCGAACTCGGGCGCCTCGCCGACCGGCTGCGCGTGCTCGCCGACGAGGGCATGGCGCTGCTGGTGGTCGAGCATCTCCTGGGCTTCATCGACCGGCTGACCGACCGGGTCATCGTCATGAATTCCGGCCACGAGATCTTCGAAGGCTCGCTCGCCGCCGCGACCCGCGATCCCGAGGTCGTGCGCGTCTTCCTCGGAGGCACCCATGGCTGAGCTGCTGGTCGCGCGAGACCTGGCGTCGGGCTACAACAAGGTGCAGATCCTGTGGGGTGCCGGCTTGAGCGTGCGCGAGCGCGAGAGCGTCGTGCTGCTGGGCGTCAACGGTGCCGGCAAGACCACGCTGCTCAAGGTGCTGCTGGGCCTGATGCCGGCCTGGGAAGGGCGGATCGAGCTCGCGGGCGAGGATGTGACGCGGCTGCGCACCGACCGCCGCATCCGCCGCGGCATGGCCTATATGTCCGAGATCGGCGTCTTCACTGGCCTCTCCATCGAGGAGAATATCCGCATCGGCGGCCAGTTCGCCGAGCGGGCGGATCTGAAGCGCCGGGTCGAGGAGCTGTTCGCGGTCTTCCCCGATCTCGCCGGCCGCCGCCGCGCGCTCGCCGGCAGCCTGTCGGGAGGTCAGCGCAAGATGCTGGGCATCGCCAAGGCGTTGGCCGGCGGCCCGCGCCTGCTGGTCATGGACGAGCCCTCGGCCGGCCTCTCGCCGCTCTTCGTCTCCGAGGTCATCCGCATCCTCGGCCGCTTCCGCGAAAGCGGCCTCGCGCTGCTGATCGCCGAGCAGAACGTCGCCTTCCTCGATCTCGCCGACCGCGTCTTCACGCTGGAGCGCGGCCGCACCGGCTTCGAGGGCACGGTCGCCGAGCTGCAGGCCGATGATGGGTTGCATCGCGCCTATTTCGGGTTGAGTTGAACGCTGCGCGGAATCCCGCCGACAGGTGGGGCCGGTCGGTATAGCATGGCTGTATAGCGGAAAGCTGGCCCGGCGACGTTGGATCGATAGGCCGGTGAAGCAGTTCTCCCATCGAGGCCGCCCTTCCAAGGAGTCGGGGATGCGTAAGGTTCTCTACGCCATCGGCGTTCTCATCGTCGTGCTGATCGGCACCATCCTGGTCGGTCCCTTGCTGGTGCCGACGGACAAGCTCAAGGATCGGATCGCCGACGATGCCGGCAAGCAGATCGGCCGGGACGTTACGATCAACGGGCCCGTGCGCTGGTCGATCTTCCCGCACCTCCGGCTGGAGGCCCATGACGTTTCCATCACGAACGCGCCGAACGGCGCCGCCAAGAATATTGCGACGCTCGCGACACTGGCGATCGATCTCGAGGTGCTGCCGCTCATCGGCGGCGACGTGATCCTCGACCGGCTGGCGCTCATCGATCCGGTGATCAATCTCGAGATCGACCCCAAGGGCGTGCCCAATTGGGAAATCGATCAGAGCGGCAAGCCGACCGGCGCGGCCGTGCCGGCCGACAAGCAGCCGACGCCGCCGCCGAAGCAGGCCGCCGGCGAGAAGAGCAGCTTCGACGGGCAGATCCGCCTCGACGATATCAGGCTTGAGAACGGCAAGGTCTCCTACACCGACCGGCGCACCAACCAGACCAAGACGATCGAAGGCATCAACGCCACGGTCAGTCTGCCCAGCCTCGACAAGCCGTTGGCGGCCGAGGGCTCGCTCATCTGGAACGGCAAGAAGATCGATCTGTCGCTGGGCGTCGCCAATCCCCGGGCGCTCATGGCCGGCAGCGAGAGCAAGCTGTCGACGCGGGTCTCGGCCGATACCGTGACGGCCGGGTTCGACGGCACGGCGGCAACCGCGCCCACCCTCAAGCTCGCGGGCGATGCCGATCTTTCGGTGCCGTCGGTGCGCGGCCTCGCCGCCTGGGCGGGACAGCCTCTGGCGCCGGGCCCGACGATGGGGCCGCTCGCGGTCAAGGGCAAGCTGGCGCTGGCCGGATCGCAGGTGAATTTCACCGGGGCCAGCCTTCAGCTCGACAATATCAAGGCCGGCGGCGACATTGCCGTCGACAGCTCGGGCGCGCGCCCCTCGGTCAAGGCCAAGCTCGCGGTCGAACGGCTCGATCTCGATCCCTATCTGCAGCAGCCGGGCGCCACAGCACCACCCGCGCAACCCGCGCCGCCGGCCCAACCCGCACCGCCGCCCTCCGCGACCGCGCCGGCCAAGGGCAATGGCGATTGGAGCGACGCGCCGATCGATTTTTCCGGACTGAAGCTCGTCGATCTCGATCTGGCGCTGTCGGTCGACAGTCTCCAGGCGCAGAAGATCTCCGTCGGCAAGAGCGCGCTCACGATCCTGCTCAAGGACGGCAAGCTCGCCGCCAATCTCGGCCAGATGACGCTCTACCAAGGTGCGGGGACCGGCCAGATGACGACGGATGCCACCGGTGCGGTGCCGTCGCTGTCGCTCACCTTCAAGCTCGACCATATCGCGGCTCAGCCGTTCCTGAAGGATGCGATGGGTGTGGATCGGCTTTCGGGCACCGGCGCCTTCGATGTCGCGCTCACCAGCCATGGCCGCAGCCAGCGCGAGATCGTCTCGGGGCTGAACGGCAAGGGTGCGGCGACCTTCGCTGACGGCGCCATCCAGGGCATCGATCTCGCCGCCATGGCCCGCAATGTCAGCTCGGCCTTCCTCGACGCCGCTTCCGGTACCGCGGGCAAGACCGATTTCACTGCGCTCGGCGGCACCTTCACGGTCACCAACGGCGTGGTCAAGAACGACGATCTCGACCTGAAATCGCCGCTGATCCGAGTCAGCGGGGCGGGCACGGTCGATCTGCCCCGGCGCCAGGTCGATTATCGCGTGACGCCCAAGGTCGTCGCCAGCGCCCAGGGCCAGGGTGCGGCCGGTAACGAGGCCGGCTTGTCGGTGCCCATCATCATCCAGGGTCCGCTCGACAAGCCCAGCTACAAGCCCGATGTGGCGGCCCTGCTCCAGCAGAATCCGCAGCAATTCCTGAAGGCGCTGAAGGGCGGCGGGACACCGCCGGCGACCGGGCAGCAGCAGCCGGCCAAGAACCCGCTCGATCAGCTCAAGGGGCTGATCGGGAAGTAGAGGTTATCGCGGCGCGCCTGTGGATCTGCTTCGGAGGGCAGTGTCCTATCGGGTGCGATCGGAAAGGTTCCTTCCGCCGAACGAGGCGGGCAGCAGCTCCGCGACGCTGAAGGTTCGGCGCCAGCCCTCCGGCCCGGCGATGTGCACCGGGGTTTCGTCGTTGGCGAACTCGCGGATGCGCTGCCGGCAGCCGCCGCAGGGTGCGCAGAGATGCGGCCCGTCGCCGATGACCAGCAGCGCCTCGATGCGCCGGGCGCCGCCGGCGATCATGGCGCCGATGGCGACGCTCTCGGCGCACAGCCCTTCGGGATATGCCGCGTTCTCGACATTGGTGCCGACATAGATCCGCCCGTCATCGGCCAGGATGGCGGCGCCGACCTTGAAATCGGAATATCTGGCGTAGGCGTTGGCCTGCACCGCCCTTGCCGCCTCGAACAGCCGCGTCCTAGCGTCCGCCGTCACGAGTAGATGCCGAGCAGGCAGCCGGCCAGCATCAGCCAGCCGACGACACGGTTGCTCTTGAAGGTGCCGATGCAGTCGGCCGGGTCGTCGGGCCGCCAGCTGCCGAGCTGCCAGGCGAAATGCAGCGCTGCCAGGCCAAGGCAGAGATAGCTCGGCGGCCCTACCTTGGCGGCGGCGAAGGCGAGCGCCCAGAATCCCACCGTGACGATGGCGAAGCCGGCGAGCCACGCCTTGCTCCGCGCGCCGAAGCGCAGTGCCGTCGATTTGACGCCGATCGCCAGATCGTCGGCCTTGTCGGAATGGGCGTAGATCGTGTCGTAGAACAGCGTCCAGAACACGCCGCCGCCATAGAGCGCCCAGGCCGGCCAGCCGACGGCGCCGGTCGCCGCCGCCCAGCCCATGACGGCGCCCCAATTGAAATTGAGGCCGAGGAAGATCTGCGGCCAGTAGGTCACCCGCTTCATGAACGGGTAGACCGCGACGATGACGAGGATGCTGATACCGAGCGCTACCGCGAGGCGCGGGAGGCTGAACAGCACGGCGGCACCGATCGCGAGCTGCACGCCCATGAACAGGACGGCCTGATGCACCGAGACGGCGCCCGAGGCGATCGGCCGGCTCCGCGTGCGCTCCACGCGCGCATCGATCTCGCGATCGACGATGTCGTTGAGCGTGCAGCCGGCACCGCGCATGGCGATGGCACCGATGAGGAACAGGAGGAACAGGCCGGGATCGGCCTGGCCGGACAATGCTAGACCCCACCAGCAGGGATAGAGCAGCAGCTCCCAGCCGATCGGCCGGTCGAGCCGGGCGAGCTTGGCATAGGGGCGGGCAAAGCGCGGCAGGCGGTCGGTCCAGCCGTCCGCGCGAATATCGGTGTAGGTGCCGAGGCTCTTTTCCACGGTCTCTGGATACCTCGATCGGGGCGCGCCGGGAAGTGCGTCCTTCACCCGCAGCCGCGACAATGCTATGCGGGACCATGATCGAGGAAGAGGACGATATCGCCGCCCGGCTCCATGTCGAGGCGCCGCTGGCAGCGGCGGCCGAGATCGAGCTCGATTCGGCCCAGACGCATTATCTGCGCTCGGTGCTGCGCTTGGCGCCGGGCGGCCATGTCGCGCTCTTCAACGGCCGCGACGGCGAATGGACGGCCGAGATCGAGAGCCTGGGCAAGCACAAGGCGATGCTGCGGCCCCGGCATCAGACGCGCGAACAGGAGCCAGAGATCGATCTCTGGCTCCTGTTCGCGCCGGTGAAGCGTGCCCGCATCGATCTCATCGCGGAGAAGGCGACGGAATTGGGGGTGAGCCGGCTGGTGCCTGTGCTGACGCGCCGCACCAACATCGCCCGCGTCAATATCGAGCGGCTGGCCGCCCACGCACGCGAGGCGGCCGAGCAGACCGAGCGGCTGAGCGTGCCCGTCGTCATGGCGCCGCAACGGCTGGATGAGGCGCTTGCGAGCTTTCCTGCCGGCCGCCGCCTTATTCTATGTGATGAGACCGGCACGGCGCCGCCCATCGCCGAGCTGCTCGCGCAGGCCCAGGGCAAGGAAGACAGCTGGGCCGTGCTGACGGGGCCGGAAGGGGGGTTCACCCCGGACGAGCTTGACGGTTTAAAAAAACTCCCGTTTGTTAACCGCGTCGGCCTGGGGCCTCGGGTGCTCCGGGCCGATACCGCTGCGCTTGCGGCGCTCGCGGTCTTCCAGGCGCTGGCCGGCGATTGGCGCCGAGGCCGGCGCCGCTAAACTCGTTCGCTGCCAACTCGTTCAAGGATTCTCATGTCGGCACCCCCGAATAGCCGCGGCGCCACGATCACCGGCAAGGGCCAGCTCGTCGATTACATCGCGACCGGCTCGAAGCCCCCATCGGCTTGGCGGATCGGCACCGAGCACGAGAAATTCGTCTTCCACCTGGCCGATCACCGGCCGGCCGCCTATGACGAGCCGAACGGCATCCGCGACCTGATCATGGGCATGACCCGGTTCGGCTGGGATCCGGTCTATGAGGACGAGAAGCCGCTGGCGCTGATCAAGGATGCCTGCTCGATCACCCTCGAGCCGGGTGGCCAGTTCGAGTTGTCGGGCGCGCCGCTCGAATCGGTCCATGGCACCTGCTCCGAGGTCCATACCCATCTGTCGCAGGTGCGCGAGGTGGCGAAGGAGCTCGGGCTCGGCATGATCGGCCTGGGTTTCGAGCCGCAATGGCGGCTCCAGGACATGCCGCGCATGCCCAAGGGCCGCAGCGAGATCATGCGGCGCTACATGCCCAAGGTCGGCACGCTCGGCCTCGACATGATGCACCGGACCTGTACGGTCCAGGTCAATCTCGATTTCGAGTCCGAGCAGGACATGGTGCGCAAGTTCCGGGCGAGCCTGGCGCTGCAGCCGGTGGCGACGGCGCTCTTCGCCGCTTCGCCCTTCACCGAAGGCAAGCCCAACGGCTTCCTCTCCTATCGCAGCCATGTTTGGACCGATACCGATCCCCATCGCAGCGGAATGCTCGATTTCGTCTTCGAGGACGGGTTCGGCTTCGAGCGCTATGTCGACTACATCCTCGATGTGCCGATGTATTTCGTCTATCGCGACGGCGTCTATATCGACGCCGCCGGCCAATCCTTCCGCGACTTCATGGCGGGCCGCCTGCCGGCGCTGCCGGGAGAGCTGCCGCATATGGGCGATTGGTCGGATCATCTGACCACCGCCTTTCCGGAGGTGCGGTTGAAGCGCTTCCTGGAGATGCGCGGCGCCGATGGCGGCCCCTGGCGCCGGCTGTGCGCTCTGCCGGCGCTTTGGGTCGGGCTGCTTTACGACAGCGCGGCCCTCGACGCGGCGTTGGAACTGACGAAAGGCTGGACCGTCGCCGAGATCAACCATCTCAGGGATAACGTGCCGAAGCTCGGCCTCAAGACGCCGTTCCGCGACGTGACCGTGCGCGAGCTGGCGCTGGAGATGCTGGCGATCGCGCGCCAGGGCCTGCATCGCCGCGGCCGGCTCAACAGCCATGGCGAGGACGAGACCTTCTATCTCGACACGCTCTTCGCCATCGCCGGCTCCGGTCGCACCCCGGCCGAGGAACTGCTGGCCGATTATCGGGATAGGTGGCACGGCAAGATCGATCCGATCTACGACGACTACGCCTATTGAGTTCATATGTTTAGAGGCTGATTCAGACAATAAGTCGCTTCGACCTAATGTCATCGGGCTCTAGTCACCGAGAAGGTGCAGCACCAGCTCGCGCTGATGCGGCGCGTGCCGGTGCTCGAACAGATAGATGCCCTGCCAGGTGCCGAGGACGAGCCGGCCGCTCTCGACCGGGATCGAGAGCTGGATCTGGGTGAGGGCGGCGCGGATATGGGCAGGCATGTCGTCCGGCCCTTCCGAGGTATGGCGGTAGAGCGACATGTCTTCCCGGACCAGCCGATGGAAGAATCGTTCCAGATCGTGCCGGACATCCGGATCGGCATTCTCCTGAATGAGCAGAGAAGCCGAAGTGTGCCGGCAGAAGATCGTCAGCAGTCCTTGACTGACGCCGCTCTCGGCGACGAAAGCTGAGATCGGGACGGTCAGCTCGTGCAAGCCCTGGCCGCGTGTGTCGATCCGCAACCTCTCACCGAACTGACGCATGGGTTGATCTCCTATTCCACGGTCTCGGAGCGGACCAGCGCCATCCAGTTGCCCGCGGGCCCCTGGCAGGAGGCGCCGTCCTCCGTCATGAGGACAACGCCGCCGAAGCGCCAAATGCGCCGCCAGAGCTCGACCTGCTTCAACCCCTGCTCGCGGATACGCCGGTCAAGCCTGCGGGCCATGTAGGCGCGCCCGAGCGTGAGGTAGGCGGGAATCATGGCGGCGGCCGCGCCGAGCCCGGCCCATAGGCCGAAAAGCCACCAGATCGCGGCCGTCGCGGCCACCATCGGATAGATCCAGCGATTGGCGTCGGCTTCGAGGCCGAGCGGAAAATCGATATGGCCGAGCTTGGTCCGGTCGATCGCCAGCGTGATCCGGCCCGATTCGACCAATCGATCGAGCTGCCGCAGCAGCGCCGCCTCCGAATCCGGCGGCCGGGCGAACGGGTCGGTCTCGGTCATCGCCGTTCGGTCAGGCCGGCGCCTGGGGGTTGGGATTGGTCAGCGCGGTCAGAACATGGTCGTGCCAGGCGCCGTCGATGAAGAGATAGTTGCGGGCGTAGCCCTCCGGCACGAAGCCCAGCCGCTTCAGCAAGCCGGCGCTGCGTTGATTGTGCGGGATATGGTTGGCCATGATCCGGTGCAGCCGCATCGTCTCGAACGCATGCCGGATGCCGCCTTCCAGCGCCTCGCGCATCAGGCCGCGGCCCTCGGCGCGGTAGTCGATCTCATAGCCGAGATAGCAGGCCTGAAAGGCGCCGCGCACGATCTGCGTGAAATTGGCGGTGCCGAGCACGGCGCCGCCCGTATCGCCGCGCGGGAACAGCATCAGCCGCAGCGCCAGCCCTTCGCGCTCCTCATGCGCCCAGCTCTCCAGCCGCCGGCGCCAGACCGCGACCGACAGCTCGTCCTGCCCGCGCGGCGGGTTCCAGGGCTTGTGGAATTCCCAATTCTCCCGGCGATAGGCCACGATGCGCGGGGCCGCTTCGGGCAGCGCCAGCATCAGGGTCAGGCGTTGGGTCTCGATGATGGTCAGAGGATGCCGGGACGGGGCGGCGCACATCCCGGATCTCCTCAGCTGACCCGGCCGAGCCGGGCGATCGCCCAGCCCTTGGGCCGGCTCTCCCCCTCGGCCGGCGCCGTGCCGCTCAGCGACATCCAGCGGGAATGGTACCAGGCCGTCGCCGACACCTCGACCTTGAGCTTGCCGGTCGCCGGCGGCCCGTCGAGACCGAGGGCGGCCCAGGGCAGCAGCGCTTCCGAGGTGATGCGCGGCTGGTCGGCGCCGAAATAGCTGGTCTTGGCGCCCGGCACCTCCACGCAATCGGCCGGGATGGCGGCGGCGCTCGCGACGCCGGCGCAGAGCAGCGCCGTCATCGGCGGGTGGTCCTTCACCTTGGTCTTGGGCGGCACGAAATAGAGGGTGAAATTCTTGACGCCGCCTTCGCTCGCGACGCCCAGCTCCAGGCGATAGGCCTCGGCCAGCGGGAACGGGCCGTCATAGGCGAGCAGGTCGAGATCGTAGTAATCCTGGCCGATCGTGGCGAGCGCCAGGCCCTGATTGTTCCAGGCGAGATACGCCTCGCCGAACGGCACCTCGCCGGGGGCGGTCAGCATGGTCGGCAGCAGGGCCGCTTCCTTGGGCCATTCCTTCAGCGAGCGGTCGCCGATTTCGATCTCGGCATAGGGAATGGCGATCTCGTGCCGGTCGGTCTGGCGCACCCGATCGCTCAGCGCCGCGGCATGGAATTGGGGGAGCGCGCGCGTGCGCGGCGCCAGCGCCGCCGTCAGCTGCTCGTAGGGTTGGTTCTCGGTATCGACCAGGCCGAAATCGTAATCCTCGCCATCGGCCCGGCCGCCCTTGGGATTGTCGGCATATTGGAACCAGTGAAGGCCGACCAGGTCCGGGATCCTGGCGAATTGCTCGACCGCCTCGGCCGCGCCCTCGCCGCGCTCGGCCTGGGTATCGACGGTCATGAGATGGCCGTTATTGAGATTGCCGCTGCGGTTTTCGCGTGCGGCATAGAACCATTCCGAGACCAGCACCGGCTTGCCGCCGGTGAGCTCGTGCAGCCCGTCGAAATAATAGCGCGCGACCCAGCCGTCCTGGCTGTCGACATTGTAGTTGGTGGCGATGGCGTCGACATGGCGTGCCTCGGCGCGGATCGCCGCCGGGTCGTAATAGATCGGCAGCCGGTCGCCGAAGATGAGCGCGTCGGGATCGGCCGCCCGGATCGCGTGCTCGGTCAGCGCGTAATAGCGCTCGGCGACGATGCCGGTCCAGGCGCGCACCGCGCCGCTGCCATTGCCGCCGGGGCGCAGCTTGGTCATGGCCTCGGCGGCGAGCAGCCCGTCCCAGCCCTCGATTCCGGCCGGCGGCACGAAATCGGCGGTGAAGGCGTCCCAGTCGCCGCCATAGCTGTCCTTCAGAAAGGCGACCCAGCGCTGCTTGGTGAAGTTCGAGGCCGGCTTCTGGCTGTAGAAGACGAAGAGCGCGCCGCCCCACCAGCCGACCTCATTGTCGGAGAAATAGCCGATGCGGTAGGGACTGCCTTTGTACGGGCCGACGAGCGCCGCCGCCTTGACGTCCATCTCCCGCTCGGTTGCGGGATCGAACGGGTCGAACCAATGGAACTTGGCGAGGCGGCCCAGCTCCAGATTGGCGATCTCCGGCATCGCCAGCCTGGCGGGCGGCAAAGACCAGCCGCCGGCGGAGTTGAAGCCCCATTGGCCGAGCCGCTCGCGCGTCTCGTCGATCCAGGCGTCGAGCGTCGGCTCGAAGGCGGTCCAGCTATACCAGACCCGGTCGTTGGCGATGCGTTCCGGGCTGCCGCCGTCGAGGACGTTGACCCCGGCCGAGAAAAAATGATCGCCGCATGGCGTCACCAGCCAGCTGACGCCACCGTCGCGCGCGACCGACCAGCGATCGCCCGGTGCCTTGGCGAGATCGCAGGCCTGGGCGGTCGGAGTGATGGCGAGGGCGGCGAGACCCGCCCCCAGCAGGAAAAGCTGGCGCAAGCTCGGCCTCGTGTTGGTTCAGGCCGCGGTTCCGCCGATGGTCAGGCCATCCATGCGCAGGGTCGGCTGACCGACACCCACGGGCACGCCCTGGCCGTCCTTGCCGCAGACGCCGATGCCTTCATCGAGGGCGAGATCATTGCCGATCATGCTGATCTTGGTCAGCGCGTCGGGGCCGTTGCCGATGATGGTGGCGCCCTTCACCGCCGGGCCGATCTTGCCGTTCTCGATCATATAGGCCTCGGACGCCGAGAACACGAACTTGCCGTTGGTGATGTCGACCTGTCCGCCGCCGAAATTGACGGCATAGAGACCATGCTTGACCGAGCGCAGGATCTCCTCCGGATCGTGCGAGCCGGCGAGCATGTAGGTGTTGGTCATGCGCGGCATCGGGTTGTGCGCGTAGCTCTGCCGGCGACCGTTGCCGGTCGGCGCCATGCCCATGAGGCGTGCATTCATGCGGTCCTGCATGTAGCCCTTGAGGATGCCGTCCTCGATCAGCACGGTGCAGTTGGACGGCGTGCCCTCGTCGTCGACGGTGAGCGAGCCGCGCCGGTCGGGCAGTGTGCCGTCATCGACGACCGTGACGCCCGGTGCCGCGATCCGCTCGCCGATCCGGCCGGAGAAGGCCGAGGTCTTCTTGCGGTTGAAATCGCCCTCGAGCCCGTGGCCGATGGCCTCGTGCAGCATGACGCCGGGCCAGCCGGGGCCGAGCACCACGGTCATCTGCCCGGCCGGCGCCGCGACCGAGCCCAGATTGACCAGCGCCTGGCGCAGCGCCTCGTCGACCTGGTGCTGCCAGCGTTCCGGCGTGATGTAATGCTCATAGGTGGTTCGGCCGCCGGCGCCCGAGCTGCCGGTTTCGAGCCGGTCGCCGTCGCCGACCACGACCGAGACGCTGAGCCGCACCAGCGGGCGAATGTCGCCGACGCGCACGCCGTCCGGCCGGATGATCTGCACGGCCCGCCATTCGCCCGACAGCGAGCACATGACCTGGCGGACGCGCGGATCGCGCGCGCGGGCATAGGCGTCTATCTCGGCCAGGAGCTTGACCTTGTCTTCGAAGGCGACGGCGTTCAGCGGGTTGGCATCGGTATAGAGCGAGCGGTTGGTGCCGTTGGGCGGGGCGGCGAGGACGCCGCCGCGGCCCTGGCGCACGGCCTTGACCGTCTCGCCGGCCCGTCGGATCGCCGCTTCGCTCAACTCGCCCGAATGAGCGTAGCCGGTCACTTCGCCGGAAATGCCGCGCAGGCCGAAGCCCTGCGCCGTGTCGAAGGAGGCGCTCTTCAGCTTGCCGTCGTCGAAGGAAAGCGCCTCGCTCAAGCTATGCTCGAGAAACAGCTCGCCATCATCCATCCCGGCGAGTGCATCACGCACGATCGTCTCGACTCGCTCCGGCGCCATGCCGGTGCGGTCGAAGAACAGGGAATCGGTGGCGGTTAGATCGGTCATCGGCTTACTCCCGGTACGACTTTGGTCGTACCATAACAGCAATTGCCCCAGGATAGAGCGCGATCTGGCGGGGCGGAACCAGGGAAGTGGCGCCATGCGAACTTCTTGATGCGTGTGGGCGGTTCTGAGTGTTGTGAGGCGCATCTTTTTTGGGGTAGGGTGCCCGCCATCCCTCGAATAGCCTCATCCGATAAGAGAGTTGGGCGCTGTGGGCAGCGGTCGGACCGGCAGGCTGAAATATAATTGGCAGGTAGGAACACAATGAAGCGAACGATCGGGCGAGTATTCCTGGGCTTCGCGGCGCTGGCAGGGCTCGCTCTTGCCGGGGCGGCCTGGGCGGATCAGCCGCATGATTGGCAGCTCCTGATGCAGGATCCGGCGACACCGATCGCCGAGCGGGTCAAATCGCTGCATGACGAGCTGCTGTACATCACCTCGGCCATCGTCATCTTCGTTCTGGCGCTCCTCGCCTATGTCTGTGTTCGCTTCCGCGCCAAGGTCAACCCGATCCCGTCCAGGACCTCGCACCACACGGTGATCGAGATCCTGTGGACCGTGTTGCCGATCGTGATTCTTTTGGTGATCGCGGTGCCGTCCTTCAAGCTCTTGTACTTCGAGACGACCACGCCCAAGGCCGATCTCACGCTCAAGGTGACGGGGCTGCAGTGGTATTGGCACTACGACTATCCGGACAACGGCAATTTCGGTTTCGACAGCCAGATCCTCGACGACGACAAGCTGAAGGATCCCTCGAAGCGGCTGCTCGAGGTCGATAACGAGGTCGTGCTGCCGGTCGGCGCCAATGTCCGCGTCCAGATTGCGGGCCAGGACGTGATGCATGACTGGTTTGTGCCGTCGCTCGCCGTCGGCACCTACGCCGTGGTCGGCCGCCTCAACGAAACCTGGCTGAGGATCGAGAAGGAAGGCACCTATTACGGCGAATGCAACCAGATCTGCGGCGTGAACCACTCCTTCATGCCGATCAAGATCCATGCCGTGCCCCAGGCGGCGTTCGACAAATGGGCGGCCGACGAGAAGGCCCATGCCGAGCTGAGCAGGGCGACCAAGCTCGCCGACGCCGCGACGCCGGCACAGAACTAGGGCGCCGGCTCAAGCAGATAAGAAGGACCGAAGGGCAGGAATATGGCTCAAGCTACTCACGCGCATGATCACGATCACGCCCATGGCGATCACCGCCCGGGCTTCGTGCACCGCTGGCTGATGTCGACCAACCACAAGGACATCGGCACGCTCTACCTGATCTTCTCGATCATCGCGGGCCTGATCGGCGGCGGCTTCTCGGTCCTGATGCGCATCAATCTGATGCATCCGGGTGCGGCGCTCTTCGGCGACGACCATCAGCTCTACAACGTGATCACCACGGCCCACGGCCTGATCATGGTGTTCTTCGTGGTCATGCCGGCGATGATCGGCGGCTTCGGCAACTGGTTCGTGCCGCTGATGATCGGCGCGCCGGACATGGCCTTTCCGCGCTTGAACAACATCAGCTTCTGGCTGCTCGTCCCGTCCTTCGCGCTGCTCTTGGGCTCGGCCTTCGTCGATGGCGGCGCCGGCGTCGGCTGGACGATCTACCCGCCGCTGTCCAACGCCCAGTACCATCCGGGCATGGCGATGGACATGGCGATCTTCTCGCTGCATCTCGCCGGCGCCTCCTCGATCCTGGGCGCCATCAACTTCATCACCACCATCTTCAACATGCGCGCGCCGGGCATGACGCTGCACAAGATGCCGCTGTTCGCCTGGGCCGTGCTGGTCACCGCCTTTCTGCTGCTGCTGTCGCTGCCGGTCCTGGGCGGCGCCATCACCATGCTGCTGACCGACCGCAATTTCGGCACGACCTTCTTCGACCCGGCCGGCGGCGGCGACCCGATCCTGTTCCTGCATCTGTTCTGGTTCTTCGGCCATCCCGAGGTCTACATCATGATCCTGCCGGGCTTCGGCATGGTCAGCCACATCATCTCGACCTTCTCGCGCAAGCCGATCTTCGGCTATCTCGGCATGGCCTACGCCATGGTCGCGATCGGCGTGGTCGGCTTCGTGGTGTGGGCGCATCACATGTACATGGTCGGCCTCGACCCCGACACGCGCGCCTATTTCACCGCCGCGACCATGGTCATCGCGGTGCCGACCGGCGTGAAGATCTTCTCCTGGATCGCCACCATGTGGGGCGGCTCGATCGAGTTCAAGACGCCGATGCTGTTCGCCATCGGCTTCATCTTCCTGTTCACCGTCGGCGGCGTCACCGGCGTGGTGCTGTCGAATGCCGGCGTCGATGTGGCGCTGCACAACACCTACTACGTCATCGCGCATTTCCACTATGTGCTGAGCCTGGGCGCCGTGTTCTCGATGTTCGCCGGCTTCTATTACTGGTTCGGCAAGATGTCGGGCCGGCAATATCCGGAATGGGCCGGGCAAGTCCATTTCTGGCTGACCTTCATCGGCGTCAACCTGACCTTCTTCCCCATGCATTTCCTCGGCCTCGCCGGCATGCCGCGTCGCTATGTCGACTATCCGGTGGCTTTCGAGGGCTGGAACATGGTGGCATCCTACGGCGCCTTCATCTCCTACGGTGCCACGCTCTGGTTCGTGGCGGTCGTGCTGTACACGCTCGCCGCCGGCAAGCGCGTCGCCGACAATCCGTGGGGACCCGGCGCCACAACGCTGGAATGGACGGTCAGCTCGCCGCCGCCCTTCCATACCTTCGAGGAACTGCCGGTCATCAAGTGACCTGCCGATACGCTGCCGGCGGATTGCCGGCAGCGCCGTTTCGTGAACTGGACCAACCGGGCTAAAGCCATTGTCTGACGTGACCTCCGCCGAATTCGCCGGCAGCGTGCAGTTGAGCACCGCCGGCATCGCCGACTACTGGGCACTCCTGAAGCCGCAGGTGATGTCGCTCGTCGTCTTCACCGGCTTCGTCGGGCTGTGGCTGGCGCCCGGCCACCTGCATCCGGTATTGGCGGCGGTGGCGATCCTGTGCATCGCGGTCGGCGCCGGCGCTTCGGGCTGCATCAATATGTGGTACGACCGCGACATCGACGCGGTGATGAGCCGGACCAAGTCGCGGCCGCTGCCCGCCGGCCGCGTGCTGCCGAGCGAGGCGCTGGCCTTCGGCGTGGTGCTTGCCGCCGGCTCGGTCATGATCATGGGCCTCGCGGTCAACCCGATGGCGGCAGCCCTCCTGGCGCTTACCATCCTGTTCTACGTCTTCGTCTACACCGCCTGGCTGAAGCGGCGCACGCCGCAGAACATCGTGATCGGCGGCGCCGCCGGCGCCTTTCCGCCGATGATCGGCTGGGCCGCCGTCACCGGCGATGTCAGCCTCGCCTCGATCGTGCTGTTCGCTCTCATCTTCTTCTGGACCCCGCCGCATTTCTGGGCGCTGGCGCTCTATCGCGCCGGCGATTACGAGAAGGCGGGCGTGCCGATGCTGCCGGTCGTCGCCGGTGTGGGTCCGACCCGGAACCAGATTCTGGTCTATACGCTAGTGCTGTGGCCGTTCGCGGTCGCGCCCTATTTCCTCGGCCTCGCCGGCGCCGCCTATCTCGGCGTATCGCTGGTGCTCTCATTCCTCTTCACCGGCTTCGCGATCGGGCTGCGCTACGATGGGACGGACCGGACGCCCAAGCGTATGTTCGGCTTCTCGATCCTCTATCTGTTGCTGCTGTTCGCGCTCCTGATCCTGGACCGTGCGCCGGGATTGGTCGGCTGATCCCCATGGCCCCGGTGACCGAGCAATTCACCAAGCGCCGCAAGGCCCGCAATCTGGCGTTGGCCGGCGTGCTGGTGGCGTTCGTGGTGCTCGTCTACATTATCAGCATCGTCCGGCTGGGCCTGTTGAAATGAGCCGGAAGGGCAACAGCCGCCTCGTCCTGGCGCTGGTCGGCGTGGTCGTCGGCATGACCGGCCTCAGCTTCGCGTCGGTGCCGCTCTATCGCAAATTCTGCCAGGTGACCGGCTTCGGCGGCACGACCCAGCGGGCGGAGCAGGCGCCCTCGACGGTCTCCGACAAATGGATCTTCGTGCGCTTCAACGCCGATGTCTCGCCCGATCTCGATTGGAGCTTCGAGCCGGAGCAGCGCGAGGTGCGCGTTCATCCCGGCGAGCAGACCTTGGTCGCCTATCGCGCCACCAACCATGCCGACCATGCGATCACCGGCACCGCCACCTACAATGTGACGCCGAGCCTGGCCGGGCTCTATTTCGACAAGATCCAATGCTTCTGCTTCACCCAGCAGACGCTGGCGCCGGGCGAGACCGCCGAGCTGCCGGTGACCTTTTTCGTCGATCCCGACATGCTGAAGGATCGCAACGCCAAGGACATCCCCGCGATCACCTTGTCCTACACCTTCTTCCAGGCCAAGACCCGACCCGGCGAAGCGAAGGTCGGGGCCTTGCCTGTGTCCCACTCGCCCTCAAGCCCGTCTGCGAAAGAGACTTCCCAATGAGCGATCAGACAGCCGGTCACGCCAAGCATTCCTACCACCTGGTCGATCCGAGCCCGTGGCCGCTGATCGGCGCGCTCGCCGCCGGCCTCATGTTCTTCGGCGCCGTCCACGGCATGCATGGCGCCGCTTGGGGCTGGTGGCTGTCCGGGTTCGGCCTCGCCGGCGTGCTGCTGCTCATGGCGGCCTGGTGGCGCGACGTGATCAAGGAAGCAACGTTCCAGGGCCATCACACCCCGATCGTGCAGCTTGGCATGCGCTACGGCATGACGCTGTTCATCGCATCCGAGGTGATGTTCTTCGTTGCCTTCTTCTGGGCCTTCTTCGAATCGAGCCTCTATCCCAAGGCGGCGACCGGCGGCATGTGGCCGCCTAAGGGCATCATCCCGTTCGACGCTTTCCATCTGCCCTTCCTCAACACCCTGATCCTGCTGCTCTCCGGCACCACGGTCACCTGGGCTCACCATTCGCTGATCGAAGGCAATCGCCGCGGGCTGCTGGTCGGCCTCACGCTCACCGTGCTGCTCGGCCTGACCTTCACCGGCATCCAGGCGGTCGAGTATACCCACGCGCTGTTCCCGTTCTCGGGCAACATCTTCGGCGCCACCTTCTTCATGGCGACCGGCTTTCACGGCTTCCATGTCATCGTCGGCACGACCTTCCTGATCGTCTGCCTGGTCCGCGCCTATAAGGGGCATTTCAAGCCAGACCATCATTTCGGGCTCGAAGCCGCCGCCTGGTACTGGCATTTCGTCGATGTGGTCTGGATCTTCCTGTTCATCTGCGTCTATTGGTGGGGCGGCAGCGGGGCGGCGATCACCGAGTAGGGGCGCCGTCCCGGCCGAGGCCCCACCGGCCTCGGCCTTTATGTTACGGGAATGTTGATGAGCAGCTTGATGGCCCTGATCCGGGAGCGGTTTCGCTTCACCCTGTGGCCGACGCTGTTCATGATCCCGGCGCTGATCTTCATTCTCGGCCTCGGCGTCTGGCAGCTGGAGCGGCTGGTCTGGAAGACCAACCTGATCGCCGAGCGCAGTTCGGCGCTCGCGGCACCCGCCACGCCCGTGCCGATGACGCTCGATCAGGCGCGCCCGCTCGATTTCCATCGTGTCGTCGCCACCGGCCGCTTCGACAATGCGCATGAGCTCTATATCGGCGCGTTCGACGGCCGCGGCGTCGAAGGCTTCCAGATCGTAACACCGCTCCATCTCGAGGACGGCCATATCCTGCTGGTCAATCGCGGCTTCGTGCCCGCGATCCGCAAGGATCCGGCGCGCCGGGCCGAAGGCCAGATCGAGGGTGAGACCAGCGTCGAGGGCATTTTGCGCTTGGCCGTCATTCCGACCGGCTGGCTCGTGCCGAAAAACCAGCCGGGCGACAATTTCTGGATCTATGTCGATATCCCGGCCATGACCGAGACGCTGAAGCTCGACAATGTCCTGCCCTATTACGTCGAGGCGGGGCCGGCGCCCAATCCCGGCGGCTTTCCGATCGGCGGCCAGACCCGTATCGCGCTGCCCAACGACCATCTGCAATATGCGCTCACATGGTTTTCATTCGCCGTGACGCTGATCGTGATCTATCTGATTTACCATTACCGCCGGCCGGAACAGGACAAGCCCCCGACATGACGACGCCGTATCTGAAGCTCGAAAGCCGCTTTGCCCGCCTGGGCGCCCTCGGCGAAGCGCTGTCCGTGCTCAGCTGGGACAATGCGACGACCATGCCCGAAGGCGGCGCCGGCGCCCGCCAGGAGCAGATGTCGACGCTGGAGGTGGTCTGCCACGAGCTCTTGACCGATCCGTCGCTGGACGAGGCTTTCGAGGGGGCACGGTCGCAGAACGATCTCGATCTCTGGCAGCGCGCCAACCTCACCGAGATGGAGCGGGCCTGGCGCCACGCGACGGCGGTGCCGGGCGATCTGGTCGAGGCGCTGGTAAAGGCCGGCCTCCATTGCGAGATGGTCTGGCGCAAGGCCCGTCCGGCCGATGATTTCGCCATGGTCAAGCCGGCGTTGCAGGAGGTGCTGAACCTGACCCGCCAGGCGGCGCAGGCGAAGGCGGCCAAGCTCGGCAAATCGCCCTATGACGCGCTCCTCGATCAGTACGAGCCGGATGGCAGTACCGCCGAGATCGACCGGCTGTTCGGCGAACTCGGCGCGTTCCTGCCCGGCACCATCAACGCCATCCTCGAACGGCAGGCGAGCCGGCCGGCGCCGATAGCACCGGAAGGGCCGTTCCCGGCCGAGGCGCAGAAGGCGGTCGGCACCCGGCTGATGACGGCGCTGGGCTTCGATTTCGCGCATGGCCGTCTCGATGTCAGCGCTCATCCCTTCTGCGGCGGCACGCCGGACGATGTGCGCATCACCACGCGCTATCGCGAGGATGATTTCACCCAGGCCATGATGGGCGTGCTGCACGAGACCGGCCATGCGCTCTACGAGCGCGGCCTGCCGGCCGATTGGCGGCGCCAGCCGGTCGGCCGCGCGCGCGGCATGAGCATGCATGAGAGCCAGTCGCTGCTGGTCGAGATGCAGGCTTGCCGCAGCCGGGAATTCATCTCATTCGCGGCCCCCATCCTGCGCCAGACCTTCGGCGGCAGCGGCCCGGCCTGGAGCGAGGACAATCTCTATCGCCTCAACACCCGGGTCCAGCGCTCGCTCATCCGCGTCGATGCCGACGAGGCGACATATCCGGCCCATGTCATCCTGCGCTACCGGCTGGAAAAGGCGATGATCGCCGGCGATCTTGGTCTGGACGATCTGCGCGGCGCCTGGCGTGACGGCATGGTTGAGCTGGTCGGCATCGCCCCGCCCAACGACCGCGACGGCGTGCTGCAGGATATCCACTGGTATTCCGGCACGTTCGGCTATTTCGCCACCTATACGCTCGGCGCCATGACGGCGGCGCAGCTGTTCGACGCGGCGACGCGGCAGGACGCGTCGATCCGGCCGGGCATCGCGCGCGGCGATTTCGAACCCTTGATGGCCTGGCTGCGGCGGAATGTTCATGGACGCGGCTCGTCCGTTCCGGCATCCCAGATCCTCACCGACGCGACCGGCCGGCCGCTCGAGGTCAAGGTGTTCGAGCAGCACCTGTCGAGCCGCTACCTGCAGGATTAGCCGCCTTTTCCGTCCCTATTGGAGACTCGCATGCGCTCGCTCTGGCTCGCCGCCGCGGCACTGGCCCTCGCCGTGCCGTCCTACGCCGCCGACCAGCCCAAGCCCGATCCGGCCTTGCAGAAGATCGTGACCGGCCCGCAGCGCAGCGCCAATTTCGCCGCACGCGATCCGCTCCGCCATCCGGTCGAGGAGCTGACTTTCTTCGGCGTCACCCCCAGTTCCAGCCTGGTCGAGATCTGGCCCGATGGCGGCAATTACTGGCTGGAGATCCTGGCACCCTATCTGCGCGATCACGGCACCTATTATGCCGCCGGCGTGCCAAAGCCCGCGCCCGACGATCCGCCCGCCCGGGTCGCGGCCCGCAGCAAGCAGATGGAAGGCTTCGCCGCCAAGCTCAAAAGCGATCCGGTCTACGACAAGGTCGTCGTCACCGAATTCGGCAAGGATCACTACGACATCGCCCCGCCGGGTTCCGCCGATTTCGTCGTCAGCTTTCGCAATCTCCATAATTGGATGGCGGCCGGCTATGCCGATCAGGCGCTCGCCGGCTTCTTCAAGGCGCTGAAGCCGGGCGGGATTCTCGGGCTCGAGGATCATCGCGGCCGCGAGGATGTGACCCAGGATCCCAAGGCCGCCAGCGGCTATGTCCGCCAGGATTATGCGATCGAGCTCGCCAAGAAGGCGGGCTTCGAATTCGTCGGATCGTCCGAGATCGACGCCAATCCCAAGGACACCAAAGATTGGCCGGAAGGAGTGTGGACGCTGGCGCCGACCTTCGCGCTGGGCGACCAGGACAAGGCCAAGTATGCCGCCATCGGCGAGGCCGACAATTTCGTCCTGAAATTCCGCAAGCCGCTCAAATAGACCAGTGCCGTTGCGGGCGGCGGCGCGCAGCGATAGGGTAGAGGCATCGCATAATTCAGCCGATCATGCCTTGCGCTATCTGAGCACCCGCCAACCCACCGTCCCAAACGAGACGAGATCGTTCGAGGACATCCTGCTCGCTGGCTTGGCCCCGGATGGCGGCCTCTATGTGCCGGCGGTGCTGCCGCGTCTTGATCCAGGGGAGATCCGGCGCCTCGGCCGGCTGGATTATCCGGCGCTCGCGGCGGAGATCATGGGCTTGTTCATGGGTGACGCGATCGGCCGCGACGAGCTCACGGTCCTCCTGCGCGATGCCTATGCCGGCTTTACCCACAGCGCCATCGCTCCTCTGAAGCAACTCGGCCACGATCAATGGCTGCTCGAGCTGTTCCACGGGCCGACGCTCGCTTTCAAGGATTATGCGCTCCAGGTCGTCGGCCGCCTGTTCGACCAGGTGCTGGCGAAGCGCGGCGAGCGGGTGACGATCGTCGGCGCCACCTCCGGCGATACCGGCTCGGCCGCGATCGAGGCGTGCCGCGACCGCGAGACCGTCGACATCTTCATCCTCTACCCGTATGGCCGCACCTCCGAGGTGCAGCGGCGCCAGATGACGACGGTGCCGGCCGCCAATGTCCACACGCTCGCGGTCGAAGGCAGCTTCGACGATTGCCAGGATCTGGTGAAGGCGCTGTTCGCCGATGCGGAGTTCCGCACCCGGCAGAATCTCTCGGCAGTGAATTCGATCAACTGGGCGCGCATCGCCGCGCAGGTGGTCTATTATTTCTGGGCGGCGACGGCGCTGGGCGCGCCCGACCGGCCGGTCTCCTTCGCCGTGCCGACCGGCAATTTCGGCAATATCTACGCGGCCCACATCGCCCGTCGCCTGGGCCTGCCGATCGGCAAGCTGATCGTCGGTACCAACCGCAACGACATCCTTCACCGTTTCATCGCCACCGGCGAGATGCGCATCAGCACGGTCGAGCCCAGCCTCAGTCCGAGCATGGACATTCAGGTCTCGAGCAATTTCGAGCGGCTGCTGTTCGAGCTCGCAGGCCAGGACGGCATACGGCTCGACGAGATGATGCGCGCCTTCCGCGCGACCGGCAGGCTGCCGGCCGGCAAGGACATCTGGGACGAGGCGCGGCATCTCTTCGCGTCGCACCGGCTCGACGATGACGGCATCCGCGCCATGATCGCCCGAATCCATCGCGAGACGGGCGAGCTCATCGATCCGCACACCGCCGTCGCCGTCTCGGCCATGCGCGCCGAGGGTCGGGCGGACGGCGTTCCCTGCGTGGCGCTCGCCTGCGCCCATCCCGCCAAATTTCCCGATATCGTCGAGCAGGCGACCGGTCGGCGGCCCTCTCTACCGCCGCCGCTCGCCGACCTCATGACCCGCCAGGAGCGCATCAACATCGTGCCCAACGATCTCGCCGCCATCCGCAACTTCATCGCCGCGCGCACCCGGCAGGGACGGGCGGCATGAGCATGCCCCGCATCAGCACCTTGCCGAACGGCATGCGCATCGTCACCGACACGATGGCCGGAGTGGAAACCGCCTCGCTCGGGGTCTGGGTCGATGTCGGCACCCGCAACGAGCCGGCCGAGATCAACGGCGTCGCCCATCTGCTCGAGCATATGGCGTTCAAGGGCACCGAGCGCCGTTCGGCGCGCGCCATCGCCGAGGAGATCGAGAATGTCGGCGGCCATCTGAACGCCTACACCTCGCGCGAGCAGACTGCCTATTACGCCCGCATCCTCAAGGACGACGTGCCGCTCGCGGTCGATATCCTGTCCGACATCCTGCAGAATTCCGTGTTCGATCCGGAAGAGCTGGAGCGCGAGCGCACGGTGATCCTGCAGGAGATCGGCCAAGCGCTCGACACGCCCGACGACCTCATCTTCGACCGGTTCCAGGAGCGCGCCTTTCCCGATCAGGGGCTCGGCCGGCCGGTGCTGGGCCAGGCGGAGATCATCCGCACCATCGGGCGCGAGCGGATCGCCGGCTATATGTCGGCCCATTACGGCGCCTCGCGCATGGTGCTCTCGGCGGCGGGCGCCGTCGATCACGACCGTCTGGTGGCCCTCGCCGGCGAACGGTTCGGCGGCTTGATCGACAAACCGGTCGGGCCGGCCGATCCGGCCGCCTATGTCGGCGGCGATCAGCGCGAGGGGAAGGATCTGGAGCAGGTCCATCTGGTCCTGGGCTTCCCGTCGGTGGGCTATACCGATCCCGACTATTACGCCATCTCGATGCTGGCGACGCTGCTCGGCGGCGGGATGTCGTCGCGCCTGTTCCAGGAGGTGCGCGAGAAGCGCGGGCTCGTCTACACCATCTATGCCTTCGCGGCACCCTATGAGGATGGCGGCCTCTTCGGCGTCTATGCCGGCACCGGCGAGGACGAGGTGACCGAGCTGATGCCGGTGCTGTGCGACGAGCTGGTCGGCACCGCCGACAGCCTCAATGAGGCGGAAATCGCGCGCACGCGCGCGCAGCTCAAGGCCAGCCTGCTGATGGGGCTCGAAAGCAGCTCCTCGCGCGCCGAGCATTTCGCCAATCAGATGCTGATCTATGGCCGCCCGCTCTCGACCGCCGAGATCGTGGCGCGGATCGACGAGGTCGACAAGGCCATGATCGCCCGCGCCGCGCGCCGGATCTTCGCGGCGGCGCCCACCTTCGCTGCCCTCGGCCCGATCGACAGGGTCGAGAGCTTCGGCAAGATCTCCGAACGCCTGGCGATCTGATCGGGCGATGTCGCTGCTCACCGGATTGCTCAGCGGCCAGCCGCCGCCGATCCGACTGCAGGGAGAAAAGGTCCATCTGCGCCCGCCGGAACGCGCCGACTGGCCGGCTTGGAGCGAGCTCAGGGCTGAATCGCGCGAGTTCCTGAAGCCCTGGGAGCCGAGCTGGGCGGCCGATGCGCTGACGCGGGCCGCCTATCGCCGGCGCCTGGCACGCTATGCGCTCGATTGGCGCGAGGATGCGGGCTACAGCTTCTTCATCTTCCGCAATCAGGGCACGGCCCTGCTCGGCGGCATCGGCTTGACCAATCTGCGGCGCGGCGTGGCCGAGACCGCGACCTTGGGATATTGGATCGGCCGGCCGCATGCGCGCCGCGGCTATATGACGGAAGCGGTCGGGCTCATGCTCGCCTATGCCTTCGACCGGCTGCGGCTGCACCGGGTCGAGGCGGCTTGCCTGCCCGGCAACCGGGCGAGCCGCGATCTGCTGCTCAAAGCGGGATTCGCCGAGGAGGGCTATGCCCGCCGCTATCTCTGCATCGACGGCAGATGGCAGGATCATGTCCTGCACGCGATGCTGGCCGAGGAATGGACGACGCCCCCGCCGAAGGGCTGATCAATCCTCGCGCGGCCGCCGGATTTCCAACGGTCAGGGAGTCAAGCGTGCCCGGCTTCGGTCGAGAGCATGCGGGCATCGATGCCGATGCGGCCGACGGCATGTTCCCATTTCGCGTCATTGTCGGTCTCGAACACGATCGCCTGGTCGGCGGGCGCATGCAGCCAGGAATTGGCCTGGATCTCGGCATCGAGCTGACCGGGGCCCCAGCCGGCATAACCCAGCGCCAGCAGGATCCGCCGCGGCCCTTCGCCGCGCCCGATCGCCCGCAGGATGTCGAGCGTCGCGGTCAGAGCCAAGCCGTCGCCGACGAGTTGGGTGCCGTCATCGACATAGTCGTTGCTGTGGAGCACGAAGCCGCGCGTCGTCTCGACCGGTCCGCCGAAATGCACTTTCTCGGGCTTCAGCGGCGTCTCGGTCGGGACCTCCAGATGGGCCATCAGCTCCGGGACGGTCAGTCCATCCAGCACCTTGTTGATGACCAACCCCATGGCGCCGCGCGCCGTGTGCACGCACAGATAGAGCACGGTCTTGTGAAACCGCGTATCCTGCATCTGCGGCATGGCGATCAGCAACTGCCCGGCCAGGTAGCCGGAGTCTTGGGGCGTATCGCCAGATTTGCGCGTCGATCGCTTTCGTGGAGTAGCCATGATTGAGAGATAGCTCCGCGACGGGCCGCCTGCAAGGCGGCGGATGCCAACGTCGCTCGCGACAAGTTGTTCATGGCTTTTTGCCTTGCCGGGTGTAGAGAAATCCGCATGACCTTCCGTCTCGTGACATGGCTGGCGTTCTTCGCCCTGCTCTTCGTTCGCGGTGCCGCGGCCGAGGAGCTCGCTTCCGATTGGGGAACCACCCATCAGGGTCAGGTCCGGCTGATCGCGGCGCCCGGCACGGACGGCGCCCTTCGGCTCGGCTTGCAGTTCCAGTTGAAGCCGCATTGGAAGATCTATTGGCGGGCACCCGGCGATGCCGGCCTGCCGCCCGAGATCGATTGGGACGGCTCGACCAATATCGCGATCGGTGCCACGAGCTGGCCGGCGCCCGAGCGCTTCTCCTATGCCGGGCTCGAAACCTTCGGCTATGAGGGCGAGACGGTTTTCCCGATCGCGGCCACCATGCCCGATCGCGCGGCACCGGCCGAGATCAAGGCCGCGGTCGATTTCCTGACCTGCGCCGATATCTGCGTGCCCAACCATGTCGTCCTGGCGCTGACGATCGCCGACGGCGCCGGGCCGGGTCCCTGGGCCGGAACCATCGACCAGTTCGCGGCCCGCGTGCCGGGTTCGGCCAAGGATGCCGGCCTTGCCGAGCTGGGTACCACCCTTGGAACCGAGGGCAAGGATCTGGTCCTGACGGTCCGGCTGCGCGCGACGCCGCCGCTCGGCAAGCCCGATCTGCTGGTCGAGGGCGCGGACGGCTTCAGCTTCGGCGCGCCTCGCTTCACCGTGCGGGACGATGCCGCCGAGCTGCGTCTCGTCGATGTCGGCGGGGCGGTCAATATCGGCAAGCTCATGGGCAAGACGCTCGATCTGACCCTGATCGACCGGTCGAGCGGCCTACGCGCGGCCACCTTCACCGTGATGCCGTCACCGGCGCCGCCCGCGAGCCCGCTCGGCACGCTGCTGCCGATTCTCGGCGTGGCTCTGCTCGGGGGCCTCATCCTCAATTTCATGCCGTGCGTGCTGCCGGTGCTGTCGATGAAGCTGCTGGCGCTCGTCGGCCATGCCGGCATGGCGCCGCACCAGATCAGGCTGGGCTTTCTCGCCACGGGCGCCGGGATCGTGACCTCGTTCCTGATCATCGGCACAGCCCTCATTGCCGCGCGCAGCGCCGGCCTCGCCATCGGCTGGGGCGTGCAGTTCCAGGAGCCGGTCTTCCTCGCCGCCCTCACCGCCATCATCACGCTTTTCGCCTGCAATCTGTTCGGCTGGTTCGAGATCGCTCTACCCTCCGGCCTGGCCGATTTCGGCGCGCGCGGCGGCAATTTCGCAGGCGGCGTGTTCGCGACCCTGCTGGCGACACCCTGCTCGGCCCCCTTCCTCGGTACGGCCGTGGGCTTCGCGCTCGCCGGCTCGATCATCGACATTGTTGCCGTGTTCCTATGCCTCGGGATCGGCATGGCGCTGCCCTATCTCGCCGTTTCGCTGTTCCCGGGCCTGGCGCGCGTGCTGCCGCGGCCCGGCCGATGGATGCTGCGGCTGCGCCAGGCCCTGGGGCTGCTGCTCGCCGGCACGGCCGCCTGGCTCATCGGCGTGATGCTGCTCGAGGCCGGACCGGTGGCGGCCTGGGCGGTCGCATCGCTCGGTCTCGCCGCCGCCTTGTGCCTGGCTCTGCGCCGCCGGCCGCTGGGCTTCGTCGCGGCGATCCTCCTCCTCGCCATGCTGGCGCCGCCGGCGCTCATCCGGCCGCAGGCGGCGACGCCGGTCGCGATCGGCAGCGGCTGGGTCCCGTTCGATCATCAAGCCATCGCCGCCTCGGTCGCCGCCGGTCATGTCGTCTTCGTCGATGTCACGGCCGGCTGGTGCCTGACCTGCCAGGTGAATGAACGGCTGGTGCTCGATACCGGACCGGTGCAAGCCCGGCTGACGGCGCCCGGCACGATCGCGATGCGCGCGGATTGGACCCGCCGCGACGCGCTCATCGGCGATTACCTCAAGACCTATGGCCGCTACGGCATCCCGTTCAACATCGTGTACGGGCCGGCGGCACCCGATGGGCTGCCGCTGCCGGAGCTGCTGACGCAATCGGCGGTGCTGGATGCGCTGAAGCAAGCGAAGGGCACGGCCTCGTGAATCCGCTTCCTTACGAACGCACGTGATTTTCGCCGACCGGACCGATATGGTCCCGTTCCCATTTAGCGATCGATCCGGAAGGATAGCGAGCAATGACCATCAAGGTTGGTGACAAGATCCCGTCGGTGACGCTCCGGCATCTGACCGAGGACGGCCCCAAGACGATCACCACGGACGAGCTGTTCGGCGGCAAGAAGGCCGTGCTGTTCGCGCTGCCCGGCGCCTTCACGCCCACCTGCTCGGCCCGGCACGTGCCCGGCTTCGTGCAGAATTTCGATGCGCTCAAGGCCAAGGGCGTCGAGGTCATCGCCTGCCTCTCGGTCAACGACGCCTTCGTCATGGGCGCCTGGGGCCGCGACCAGAAGGCCGACGGCAAGGTGATCATGCTCGCCGACGGCAATGCCGATTTCACCAAGGCGGTCGAGCTGGGTTTCGACGCCAGCGGCCACGGGCTGGGCTTCCGCTCGCAGCGCTACGCCATGGTGCTGGATGACGGCGTCGTCAGCGTCCTCAATGTCGAAAAGCCGGGCACGTTCGAAGTGTCGAGCGCCGAGGCGATTCTCAAGTCGCTTTGATCGCGATCGGCGTCGCGGCCGCCCGTGCGGCCGCGACGCCGCGTCGGGCCAGCTCGTCGGCCCGCTCATTCTCCGGGTGGCCGGCATGGCCCTTGACCCAGACCCACTCGACCTGATGCGGCTTCAGCGCCTCGATCAGCTTCAGCCATAGATCGATATTCTTGACCGGCTTCTTGTCGGCGGTCTTCCAGCCGTTGCGCTGCCAACCCATGACCCATTTTGTCATGCCGTCCTTGAGATACTGGCTGTCGGTATGGAGCCGGACCTGGCTCGGCCGCTTGAGCGCGGTCAGCGCCTCGGCCGCCGCCATCATCTCCATGCGGTTGTTGGTGGTCGGGCTCTCGGCGCCGAACAGCTCCTTCTCGACGCCGTTATAACGCAGGATGGCGCCCCAGCCGCCCGGGCCCGGATTGCCGCTGCAGGCGCCATCGGTGAAAATCTCGACGATTTTAGAATCCATAAGCCTCGGGTCCGGTGACGGCGCGGTGAAAGCGCAGCTTGGCGAGATATTCGAGCGGGTCCTTCGGCCGCACCAGGGCGCCTGGCGGCCGGTTGAGCCAGTCATAGAGGCGGGTCAGCAGGAAGCGCAGCGCGCTGCCGCGCGCGAGCAGGGGCAGGGCCTGGCGCTCCGCGGCGCTCAAGGGCCGGATCGCCTGATAGGCATCGACGAGCCGTCTTCCCTTATCCGCGTTCCAACCGCCGTCCGGCTCGAAGCACCAGGCGTTGAGGCAGATGGCGAGGTCGTAGGCGAGCGCGTCGGTGCAGGCGAAATAGAAATCGATGATGCCGGTCACCTGCTCGTCGCGGAAGAACACATTGTCCGGGAACAGGTCGGCGTGAATGATGCCGGCCGGGAGATCCGTGGGCCAAGCGGCCGCGAGCGCCTCGAACTCGGTCGCCAGCTCCCGCGCCAGGCCGGGCGCCACCTCGTCGGCGCGTGCCGCCGTCGCCTCGATCAGCGGCCGCCAGCCCTCGACCGACAGATTGTTCGGGCGCCGCATCGGGAAATCGGCGCCGGCGCGATGGAGCCGGGCCAGGATGTCGCCGAGGCCGGTGCAGTGAAAGGGCAGGATCTGGCGCGGCCACAGCCCTTCGAGGAAGCTGATCACCGCCGCCGGCCGGCCGCAGAGCTGGCGCAGCGACTTGCCGTCCCGGCCTCGGATCGGCGTCGGGCAGCTCAGATCGCGCGCGGCCAGATGTTCCATGAGCCCGATGAAGAACGGCAGGTCCGCCGGATTCACCCGCTTCTCATAAAGCGTCAGGATGAAGAGGCCGGTCTCGGTGCGCAGCAGGAAGTTGGAATTCTCCACCCCCTCGGCGATCCCCTTGCAGGACAGCACGGCGCCCAGATCGTACTCCGCCATGAAGCGGGTAAGCTCGCCGTCGGAAACTTCGGTATAGACGGCCATCTTCAGGTCCGGCGGGGCGAAAGAAACAATGGGCGAGGGGATATCATGCGGCGGGCAACCCTTGTGCGACGCGAGTGCTGCCCATAGTATCGCCGCACCTCGGATCCCGGCCGAGGCTAGTACAGCCTCGCCATGGAAGAAAGGGTTCTATGACACAGCCGATCTGGGTGCAGAAGAGCCTTCGCCGAACGACCGCCGGATGCCGGTGCCTCTAACATTCCCTGTGAGACCATGACGCATTTCTTCCGAGGCCGGATTTTGGCGCGTGCCGCCGCGCTTTTGCCCATCGCCGGCGCCCTGACCGGCTGCAGCCTGTTCGAGAGTCAATATGCCGATGTGAAATGCCCCACGGTCGGCATTATCGGCGAGCTTTCCGCCGTATCGCGCTTCGACGGCCACGGCACGGGCTTCCCCAACCTCGCCTATCGCGCGTCGCTGGGCGACCTCAAGACCGAGTGCAAGGTCAATGACGAGGGCGCCAATATGACCATCACGATCTCGACCCTGGCCGAGATCGGACCGGTTGCGACCGCCCGCAGCGCCGAGTTCCCCTATTTCATCGCGATCACCGATCCCGACGACAAGATCCTCAACAAGCGCGTCTTCTCCAACGCCATCGATTTCAAGGGCAGCCAATCGCGCGCCGGCGCCCGCGACGTCGACACCGAGACGATCCCGATGCCGGAGCCGGCGGATGCGCCGAAATACCACGTCATCATCGGCTTTCAGCTCACCGAGGAAGAGCTGGCCTTCAATCGCAGCCAGCTCAAGACGAACTGACCTTCGTTCCTGTAAGCGAGTCCCATGCGGCCATGGCGCTCCGCGCCATCGCTTCGAGGTCGGCGCGGGTGGCACCGTCGCGGGCCTGGACCGACATGCCCTGATGCACGCCGACATAGAAGCGAGCGATCCCCTTCAGATCGAGCGTCGCGGAGAGCTCACCCTCGGCCGCGGCGCGGTCGAGCCGCGCCTCGATCCGCCTCAGCGACTCCGCCCGGCCCTGGACCAGGAGATCGCATAGCTCCGACGTCTTGTCGTCGCCGACCGCCGACAGCGTGACCATGCAGCCGCCCGGCCGATCCGTCGCCGGCAGGATGGCGGCCGATGCCATCAGCCAATCCTCGATCGAGGTGCGCGCGCTTTTGCCGGTCGCGTCTAGTCGGCCCCAGATGGGGGCATCGTAATTCTTGACGTAGTGGCCGATCGCCTCGGCATAGAGCGCCTCCTTGCTGCCGAACGCGGCATAGAGGCTGGGCGAGACGATTCCCATCGCCGCGCACAGATCGGCGATCGAGGTCGCGGAATATCCCTTGCACCAGAATAGCTTCGTCGCCGCATCCAAGGCGGCGTCGCGATCGAACCCGCGCGGGCGCCCACGCTCTGCCATAACGCATTCCCTTTTTTTGTGTTGATCGATATATAATTCGGTTGACACGCCGGCACAACCGCCCCAGCTATTTCTGTATCGATCAACACAAAAAGGAATCGAACATGGCTAATCTGGTTGGAAAGCGCGCCCTGGTGACGGGTGCCAGCCGCGGTATCGGTGCCGCGATCGCGGTCGCCTTGGCCAAGGATGGCGCCGATATCGCCATCACCTATTCAAGCTCGAAGGAGAAGGCCGAGGCGGTCGTGCGCGAGATCCAGGCGCTCGGACGGTGTGCCGTGGCGATCGCCGCCGACAGTGCCGATGCGGCGGCCGTGCGCGCTTCGGTCGCGCATGCGGTCGAGGCGCTGGGCGGGCTCGACATCCTGGTCAACAATGCCGGCATCGCCCGCGGCGGCCCGCTCGAAGCGATGAGCCTCGAGGATATCGACGCTATCCTCGATGTAAATATCCGCTCGGTCGTGCTCGCCTCGCAGGCGGCGATCCCGCATCTGGGCCAGGGCGGCCGGATCATCAATATCGGCAGCTGCCTCGCCGAGCGCGTGGCGTTCCCGGGCATCAGCGTCTATTCGATGAGCAAGTCGGCGCTGATCTCGCTCACCAAGGGCCTGGCGCGCGATCTCGGGCCGCGCGGCATCACCGTCAATATCGTCCATCCCGGCCCGACCGACACCGACATGAACCCGGCCGACGGCCCGCAGGCCGACGGGCAGCGTCCGCTGATCGCGGTCGGCCACTACGGCAAGCCCGACGACATCGCCGCCGCCGTGGCCTTCCTGGCCAGCCCCGCGGCCGGTCAAATCACCGGCACCGGCCTCACTGTCGATGGCGGCGTCAACGCCTGATCACGTCACGCCTGGGATGCGGGGCAGGAAACGCCCCGTTTCCGAGGCGAGGAAATCGTGAAGCGCCGAGAGGGCCGGCAGCAGCCGCTTCTCCTTGCGTCGGATCAGGAACCATTGCCGCCGGACCGGCAGTCCCTCGACATCGAGGATCGCCAGCCTCCGGTCGGCGATCTCGGCGGCGATGGTGTGGACCGAGATGAGCGCGATGCCGAGGCCGGCCATCACCGCCTGCTTGATCGTCTCGTTGCTGCCGATCTCCATGCCGATCCTCGGTGTCTTGCCGATCTGCTCGAAGAAAAATTCCGTCAGCAGCCGCGTGCCCGAGCCCTGCTCGCGCAGCAGGAAGGTCTCCGCCGACAGCTCGGCCAGCGTGCAGTGCCGGCCGATCATCGGATGGCCGATGGGGGCGATGATGACATGCGGGTGATCGCCGATCAGCGCCTGCTCGACCGCCATGCCGGCTGGCGGCCGGCCCATGATCGCGACATCGATCTCGAAGCTCTCCAGCCCGTCGATCACCTCCTGGCGATTGCCGATGACCAGCCGCATCTCGATGCTCGGATGGGTCTTGGAGAATTCGGAGAGCGCGAAGGGGGCGAAATATTTGGCCGTGCTGACCACGCCCACGCACACCTTGCCGCCTGATAATCCCTTCATGGCGTCGAGCGCGCTGTCGCAATCGGTCAGCGCGTTCTCGATCCGCTCGGCCAACGCCAGCAGCTCCTTGCCGGCGTCGGTCGGCACCGTGCCCTCGGCTTTGCGCTGCAGCAGCGGCAAGCCGATCTGACTTTCAAGCTGCTGCAATTGCAGCGTGATCGCCGGCGGCGTGACGCCGAGCATCTTGGCGGCGGCCGTGAGCGTGCCGGTCCGGACGGTCTCGGATAGCGCACGGAGCTGACGGATCGTGATGTTGCGGATGGAAGCCATATTAAGTTTTCCATAACAAGCGGGTCACTTTTTTTAATTTTGCTGATTATCGCGCAGGCATCAAGCTGCTTCCAGACGAACGCCATGTTCGGACGAGATCGCCACAGGCGACGACCAGGGAGAAGATGATGCCGGCGCGAGACGATCTGCCCACTTATCTCGACCGCTTCGCGGGTGACGACCTCCTGCGCCGCGATCTCGCCGCCGTCGTCAACGCGCTCGCCCAGACCGGCATGGCGATCCGCGATCTGGTCGGTCTAGGGCCTCTGGCCGGACGGCTCGGCGCCATTCGCGGCACCAATGCCGACGGCGATTCCCAGACCGAGCTCGATGTCGTGGCCCAGGATTGGCTGATCGAGGCGCTGCGCAAGGTGCCGGTCGCCGTGATCGCGTCGGAGGAGCTGGAAGAGCCGCTGATGCTCGACCCGTCCGCCCCGTTCGCGGTCGCCTTCGATCCGCTCGACGGCTCGTCCAACATCGATGTCAACATGCCGATCGGCACGATCTTCTCGATCCAGCCGATGATCCGGGCCGGCATCGCCGATCCGCTGGCGCCCTTCATGCAGACGGGCGAGGCGCAGGTTGCCGCCGGCTGCATCATCTACGGGCCGCAGACGGTGCTGGCGCTGACCGTGGGCGCCGGCACGCAGATCTTCACCTTCGATTACGGCACCCGCAGCTTCCGGCTGACCGGGGCGGATGTGCGCATTCCCCGCGCCACGCGGGAATATGCCATCAACGCCTCCAATGCCCGCCATTGGGACGATCCGGTCCGGGTCTATGTCGAGGATTGCCTGCAAGGCATCGAGGGGCCGCGGGCCAAGGATTTCAACACGCGCTGGATGGGGGCGCTCGTCGCCGAGACCTATCGCATCCTGTCGCGCGGCGGACTCTTCCTCTATCCGGCCGATGCGCGCCAGGGCTATCGCGAAGGCCGGCTGCGGCTGATCTACGAGGCCAATCCGGTCGCCTTCCTGATCGAGCAGGCCGGCGGCGGCGCCACCACCGGCAGCGATCCGATCCGCTCGCTCGTACCGCGCGCCCTGCATCAGCGCGTGCCGCTCATCTTCGGCTCGGCCGAGGAGGTCGAGCGGATCGAGGAGCTGCATCTCCAGCCCTACGCCGTCGGAGAGCGCTCGCCGCTCTTCCGCCGCCGCGGCCTGTTCCATCACTGACCGAGGGGAGACGAAGCATGTCCGTCCGACATCCCATCATCTCCGTCACCGGCTCGTCAGGGGCCGGCACGACCTCCGTCAAGCTCACCTTCGACCAGATCTTCCGGCGCGAGAAGATCACGGCCGCCTATATCGAGGGCGACGCCTTCCATCGCTACGACCGTGCCGAGATGAAGCGCGTCATGGCCGAGGAAGCGAAGAAGGGCAACTCGCATTTCAGCCATTTCGGCCCGGAATCGAATCTGTTCGAGGAGCTGGAGCAGATCTTTCGCGACTATGCCGAATCCGGCACGGGGCGGAAGCGCGACTATGTCCATGACGCGGCCGAAGCCGAGCTCTACGGCGCCCCGCCCGGCACCTTCACGCCCTGGAAGAACCTGCCCGAAGGTACCGACCTCCTGTTCTACGAAGGGCTGCACGGCGCGGTCCGGACCGGCAAGATCGACATGCCGCGCTGGGCCGACCTCAAGATCGGCGTGGTGCCGGTCATCAATCTCGAATGGATCCAGAAGATCCATCGCGACCGTTCGACCCGCGGCTACTCGACCGAGGCGGTGACCGACACGATCCTTCGGCGCATGCCGGATTATGTCCGCTACATGTGCCCGCAATTCACCCAGACCGACATCAATTTCCAGCGCGTGCCGACGGTCGACACCTCTAACCCCTTCATCGCACGGTGGATTCCGACACCGGACGAATCGATGGTCGTGATCCGCTTCCGCAATCCGCGCGGGATCGATTTCCCTTATCTGCGCACGATGATCGAAGGCAGCTTCATGTCGCGCGCCAACTCGATCGTCATTCCGGGCGGCAAGCTCGACATCGCCATGCAGCTGATTTTGACGCCGATGATCCTGCAATTGCTGGATCGCAAGCGGCGCGCGGCCTGACGGGCGAGGGAGAATTCCATGACCGATATCATCGCCCAGCAGCCGGTGCCGCATCGCGACCTCGCCAACGCCATCCGCGCGCTCGCCATGGATGCGGTCGAACAGGCGAAATCCGGCCATCCCGGCATGCCGATGGGCATGGCCGACGTCGCCACGGTGTTGTTCACCCGCTTCCTCAAATTCGATCCCCAGGACCCGTCCTGGCCCGATCGCGACCGGTTCGTGCTGTCGGCCGGCCATGGCTCGATGCTGCTCTATGCGCTGCTGCATCTCACCGGCTATCCCGACATGACGATCGAGGAGCTGAAGAGCTTCCGGCAATGGGGCGCCTTGACCCCCGGCCATCCGGAATATGGCCACACGCCTGGTGTCGAGACCACCACCGGTCCGCTCGGCCAGGGCATCGCCACCGCCGTTGGCATGGCGCTCGCCGAGCGGATGCTGAATGCCCGCTTCGGCGACGGGCTGGTCGATCACCGTACCTACGCGCTGTGCGGCGACGGCTGCCTGATGGAAGGCATCAGCCACGAGGCGATCTCGCTCGCCGGGCATCTGAAGCTCGGCAAGCTGATCCTACTGTGGGACGACAACCACATCTCGATCGACGGCGATACCGGCCTGTCCTGCTCCGACGATCAGCTCGCTCGCTTCGCCGCCTCGGGCTGGCAGGTCCAGCGCGTCGATGGCCATGACCCCGAAGCGGTCGCGGCCGCCATCGAGGCGGCGCAGGCGAGCGATCTGCCGTCGCTGATCGCCTGCCGCACCATCATCGGCTTCGGCGCCCCGACCAAGCAGGGGACGGAAAAGACTCATGGCGCGCCCTTGGGCGCCGAGGAGATCGCGGCGGCTCGGGCGGCGCTCGGCTGGCCGCACGCGCCCTTCGACATTCCGCCGGCCATTCGCGAGTCATGGCGGGATCCGGGCAAGCGCGGCCGAGATCAGCACGGCGCCTGGCGCGACCGACTCGCCCACAGCGCCGAGCGCGCCGTCTTCGAGGCAGCCCAGTCGGGCGAGCCGCCGGCGAGCTTCCGCGCGGCGATGGCTGGCCTGAAGCAAAGCATCGCCGACGAGAAGCCAAAGCTCGCGACGCGCCAATCCTCGCAGCGCGTGCTCGATGCGATCGTGCCGGCGATGCCGGCGCTGGTCGGCGGCTCGGCCGATCTCACCTATTCCAACCTGACCCAGGCCAAGGGCCAGCCGGTGGTGCGGCCGGGCGAGTTCGCCGGCAGCTACATCCATTTCGGCATCCGCGAGCACGGCATGGCGGCGGCGCTCAACGGCTTGGCGCTCCATGGCGGCCTCGTGCCCTATGGCGGCACCTTCCTCGCCTTCGCCGACTATTCGCGGCCGGCGATCCGGCTTGCGGCCCTAATGGGCATCCGCGTCATCCATGTCATGACCCATGATTCGATCGGGCTCGGCGAGGACGGGCCGACCCATCAGCCGGTCGAGCATCTGGCGGCACTCCGCGTGATCCCCAATCTGCAAGTCATCCGCCCTGCCGATGCGATGGAGACGGCCGAGGCCTGGGAGGTGGCGATCAATTCGCACGGTCCCTCGATCCTCTGCCTCACCCGTCAAGGAGTGCCGTCCCTGCCGGCCGTTCGCGACGACGCCAATCTAGTGGCCCTTGGCGCCTATGTCGTGAGCGAGCCGGCGGGCGGCCGCCAGGTGACGTTGATCGGCACCGGTTCGGAAGTCTCGCTGGCGCTCGAAGCGGCGAAACAGCTCGCGGCCGACGGCATCCGGGCGGCTGTGATCTCGGCACCCTGCTGGGAGCTGTTCGCGCTCCAGTCGCAACAATATCGCGCTGCCGTGCTGGGCCACGCGCCGCGGGTCGGCGTCGAGGCGGCGATCGAGGGCACTTGGGCGCGCTGGCTCGGCTCGACCGGCATCTTCATCGGCATGACCGGTTTCGGCGCCTCGGCGCCGGCCGACACGCTCTACCGGCAATTCGGGATCACGGCCGAGGCGGTGGCCGACGCCGCCCGTCGCCTGGTCTCAGAAGTTCGAAAGGAAGAATAGGATGGCGCGCATCACCCTTCGCCAATTGCTCGACCATGCGGCCGAGCATGGCTACGGCGTCCCGGCCTTCAACATCAACAATATGGAGCAGGTGATCGCGATCATGCAGGCGGCCCGTGCCGTCGAGGCACCGGTCATCCTGCAGGCGAGCCGCGGGGCCCGCTCCTATGCCGGCGACGTCATGCTCGCCAAGATGGTCGAGGCGGCCGAGATCATGTTCCCCGAGATCCCGATCTGCCTGCATCAGGATCACGGTAATGACGAGGCGACCTGCTTCTCCGCGATCCAGCACGGCTTCACCAGCGTGATGATGGACGGCTCGCTCGAAGCCGACGCCAAGACGCCCGCCAGCTACGCCTACAATGTCGATATCACCCGGCGCGTGACCCAGCTCGCCCACAAGGTCGGCGTCTCGGTCGAGGGCGAGCTCGGCGTGCTGGGATCGCTAGAGACCGGCATGGGCGACAAGGAGGATGGGCACGGCGCCGAGGGCAAGCTCAGCCACGACCAGCTCCGCACCGATCCCGACCAGGCCGTGGCCTTCGTCGCCGAGACACAGGTCGATGCGCTGGCGATCGCCATGGGCACTTCCCACGGCGCCTATAAATTCTCGCGCGCGCCGGATGGCGCCATTCTCGACATGGGCGTGATCAAGGCGATCAACGAGCGGCTGCCCGGCGTGCATCTGGTCATGCACGGCTCCTCCTCGGTGCCGCAGGAGTTGCAGGATCTGTTCAATGAATATGGCGGCGAGATGCCTCAGACCTGGGGTGTCCCGGTCGAGGAGATCCAGCGCGGCATCCGCAACGGCGTACGCAAGGTCAATATCGACACCGACTGCCGCCTCGCCATGACCGCGCAATTCCGCAAGGTGGCGACGGCGAAGCGCAGCGAGTTCGATCCGCGCAAATTCCTCGCCCCCTCGATCGAGGCGATGCAGCGCCTTTGCCGCGATCGTTACGAGCAGTTCGGCACCGCCGGACAGGCAACCAAGATCAAGGTCATACCGGTTGCCGACATGGCGCGCCGCTACCGCTCAGGCGCGCTCGATCTCCGCAGCGACATCGTTGCGGCAGCGGAATGACCCCATCGGATCCAAGGAGA
Source organism: Aliidongia sp. (assembly GCA_035539155.1). Classification (GTDB taxonomy): domain Bacteria; phylum Pseudomonadota; class Alphaproteobacteria; order ATCC43930; family CGMCC-115725; genus JAXDMU01. The sequence continues at coordinate 71,022 of DATLIZ010000026.1, forward strand.
GAAGCATGAATGCGATCACGGGAACCGTCCGCGGCCAGGACCGCTACAAGGCCGGCGTCATGGAATACAAGAAGATGGGGTATTGGGAGCCGGACTATGTTCCCAAGGATACCGACATCATCGCCTTGTTCCGGGTGACGCCGCAGGAAGGCGTCGATCCGATCGAGGCCTCGGCCGCCGTCGCCGGCGAGTCCTCGACCGCGACCTGGACGGTGGTGTGGACCGACCGGCTGACCGCCTGCGAGAAATATCGGGCGAAATGCTACCGGGTCGATCCGGTGCCGAACGCGCCCGGCCAGTATTTCGCCTATATCGCCTACGATCTCGACCTGTTCGAGCCGGGCTCGATCGCCAACCTGTCGGCCTCGATCATCGGCAATGTCTTCGGCTTCAAGCCGCTGAAGGCGCTCCGGCTCGAAGACATGCGGCTGCCGGTCGCCTATGTGAAGACCTTCGACGGGCCGGCGACCGGCATCGTGGTCGAGCGCGAGCGGCTCGACAAGTTCGGCCGGCCGCTGCTGGGCGCCACGGTCAAGCCCAAGCTCGGCCTTTCCGGCCGGAATTACGGCCGCGTGGTGTATGAGGCGCTCAAGGGCGGGCTCGATTTCACCAAGGATGACGAGAACATCAACTCGCAATCCTTCATGCATTGGCGCGACCGCTTCCTCTACTGCATGGAGGCGGTGAACAAGGCCCAGGCGGTGACCGGCGAGGTCAAGGGCACCTATCTCAACGTCACCGCCGGCACCATGGAAGACATGTATGAACGCGCCGAGTTCGCCAAGGAGCTGGGCTCGGTCATCGTCATGATCGATCTGGTGATCGGCTACACGGCGATCCAATCCATGTCGAAATGGGCGCGGCGCAACGACATGGTGCTGCATCTGCACCGCGCCGGCCACTCGACCTATACGCGCCAGAAGAATCACGGCGTGTCGTTCCGCGTCATCGCCAAATGGATGCGGCTCGCCGGCGTCGACCATATCCATGCCGGCACCGTGGTCGGCAAGCTCGAAGGCGACCCGCACACGACGCGCGGCTATTACGACACCTGCCGCGAGGATTTCGTGCCGGAGAAGCTGGAGAACGGCATCTTCTTCGACCAGAACTTCGCCTCGCTGCGCCGGATGATGCCGGTCGCCTCGGGCGGCATCCATGCCGGTCAGATGCATCAGCTGCTCGATCTCCTGGGCGAGGATGTGGTGCTGCAGTTCGGCGGCGGCACGATCGGTCATCCGATGGGCATCCAGGCCGGCGCCACCGCCAATCGCGTGGCGCTCGAAGCGATGATCCTCGCCCGCAACGAGGGCCGCGACATCGTCCATGAGGGGCCGGAGATCCTGGCCACCGCCGCCGAGCATTGCACGCCGCTGAAGCAGGCGCTCGAGGTCTGGCGCGATGTCAGCTTCAACTACGCCTCGACCGACACGCCCGACTTCGTGTCGATGCCGAGCGTCGCGGTCTAAAGGAGAATCCAGAATGCGCATCACCCAAGGCTGCTTCTCGTTCCTGCCCGATCTCACCGACGATCAGATCAAGCGGCAGGTGCAATACTGCCTCGACAAGGGCTGGGCGGTGAACATCGAATTCACCGACGACCCGCATCCCCGCAACACTTATTGGGAGATGTGGGGCCTGCCGATGTTCGACCTGCCGGACGCGGCGGCGGCGATGATGGAGCTCGCCTCCTGCCGCAAGCATTATGCCGACAGCTATATCCGGGTCTCGGCCTTCGATGCTTCGGCCGGCTGGGAATCGGTCCGGCTCTCCTTCCTGGTGAACCGCCCGGCGCACGAGCCGGAATTCAGCCTGATCCGCCAGGAAGGGGCGGGGCGCAACATCTCCTACACCACGCGGGTCGCGGCCGGATGAGCGTCGCCGAAGCCATGGCCGAGCCCGAGATCAACCTGCGCCGCGAGATCGAGGAGGCCGGCATCGACGAGGTGCTGGGCCTGCTCGACCGCGATCTGGTCGGGCTCAAGCCGGTCAAGAGCCGCATCCGCGAGATCGCGGCGCTGCTGCTGATCGAGCGGGTGCGGCGCCGGCTCGGCCTCTCGACCGAGCCGCCCACGCTGCACATGTCCTTCACCGGCAATCCCGGCACCGGCAAGACGACGGTCGCCTTGCGCATGTCCGAGATCCTGCATCGCCTGGGCTTCGTTCGGCGCGGCCATCTCGTCTCGGTCACCCGCGACGATCTGGTCGGCCAATATATCGGTCACACCGCGCCCAAGACGAAGGAGATCCTGAAGCGCGCCATGGGCGGGGTGCTGTTCATCGACGAGGCCTATTACCTCTACCGGCCGGAAAACGAGCGCGATTACGGGCAGGAGGCAATCGAGATCCTGCTGCAGGTGATGGAGAATCAGCGCGAGGATCTGGTCGTCATCCTGGCCGGCTATGCCGACCGGATGGAGCGCTTCTTCACCAGCAATCCCGGCTTCCGCTCGCGCATCGCCCACCATGTCGATTTCCCCGACTATGTCGAGGACGAGCTGATCAGCATCGCGGAGCTGACTCTGTCACGGCAGAACTACCGATTCAGCCCGGCGGCGCGCGAGACGTTCGAGCGCTATATCGCTATCCGCAAGACCCTGCCGCATTTCGCCAATGCCCGCTCGATCCGCAATGCGCTCGACCGCGCGCGGCTCCGGCAGGCGAACCGGCTGGTGCGCGAGCCCGACAAGCTGCTGACGCCGGAATCGCTGATGACGATTGAGGCCGAAGATCTGTTGGCGAGCCGGGTCTTCCAGCGCGAGGTCGATACCGATGCCTGACCTCGTCATCGCCCCCTCGATCCTGTCCGCCGATTTCGCACGCCTCGGTGAGGAGGTGCGCGCGGTCGACGCGGCCGGCGCCGATTGGATCCATGTCGATGTCATGGACGGGCATTTCGTCCCCAACATCACCATCGGCCCGGATGTGGTGAAGGCGCTCCGGCCGCACAGCGCTAAGCCGTTCGACGTGCATCTGATGATCGCGCCCGCCGATCCCTATCTCGAAGCCTTCGCCAAGGCCGGTGCCGATTACATCTCGATCCATCTCGAGGCCGGCCCGCATATCGACCGCTCGCTGCAATTCATCCGCGGCCTCGGCAAGAAGGCCGGGCTCGTGCTCTGTCCCGGCACGCCGGAGCAGGCGGTCGATTATCTGCTCGATCAGCTCGATCTGATCCTGGTCATGACCGTCAATCCCGGCTTCGGCGGCCAGCGCTTCCTGCGCTCGCAGCTCGCCAAGATCCGCCGCATCCGTGAAATGATCGGCGACCGGCCGATCCGGCTCGAGGTCGATGGTGGCGTCACGCCGGAGAATGCCGGCGAGATCATGGCGGCCGGCGCCGACGCGCTCGTCGCCGGCTCGGCCGTGTTCAAGGGCGGCACGCCGGAGGCCTACCGCGACAATATCCGGTCCTTGCGACGGGCCGCTGCCATTTAGTTCGGCCGCGCCCGCCGGCCCGACCAGCGGCGGGCCATGCCGCGCATGCGCCGGCGGATGCTGAACCCTTCGAACGGATCGCGTTCCGGCTCCAGCGAGACGCCGATCTCGGCGATGCGATCATGGTCGAGCCGCCGCACGATCAGGTCGGCCAGACCCAGATGCACGCGGTCGCCGACCACCGGCGTGCGCTTGAGGCGCTCGCGCAGGAAGACCCCGGCCGGCTTGGCGCGATCGGCGATGGTCGCCGGCAGACCGTAGAGATCGACCACGGTCGCCATCGGCACGGCGGGATCGAGCACGAAATCGCCGAGCGATCCCGGCTTGGTGCCGCGTTTCGGCGGCCGGGCGAACATGCGGTCGATCGCCTCGACCTCGTGATCGGGCGCCAGCGCCATGACGACATCGCCCGGATGCAGCTGGTCGATCTTGTCCTTCTCCATCGCCATGCCCTCGCGCAGCACGGCGACCAGCCGCAGCTGATCGGGCCAGGGCAGGGATTCGAAGGGCCGCTTGCTGGCGGGCGAGCCGCTGGCGACCCGCCAGGCCAGGATCGCGCGCTCGGCCGCGGCCACGGCTTCGAGGTCGAGATGCTGGCCCCCGGCCGCCTCTTCCGGCAGCTCCAGCCGCAGCCAGCGGGCCGCCGGCGCGATCGTCCAGCCCTGCAGCAGCAGCGAGGTCAGGACGACGATGAAGGCGATGTGGAAATAGGTTTCGGCATGGGGCAGCCCGGCGAGGTTGGGGATCATCGCCAGGAAGATCGGCACGGCGCCGCGCAAGCCGACCCAGGCGACGAACAGCCGTTCCGGGATGGTGAAGCGGAATGGCGTCAGGCAGAGCCAGACGGCGATCGGCCGGGCCAGGAACAGCAGCACCAGAGCCACGCCCAGCGCCGCCGGCGCCTGCGGGATCAGATGCCGCGGCACCACCATCAGCCCCAGCATGATGAACAGCACGAGCTGCGACAGCCAGGCCATGCCCTCGTGAAAACGCGCGATCGTCTGGCTGGCGCGCAGCCGGCTGTTGCCGCAGATGAGCCCGGCCAGATAGACGGCAAGGAAGCCCGAGCCGTCCGCGAGCTGGGTGCCGCCGAACAGCGCCAGCACGCCCGACATGACCAGGATCGGATAGAGGCCGGCCGTGACCGGCAGGCGGTTGACGAGCTGCACCAGCCCGAACCCGCCGAGCACGCCGGCGGCGAAGCCGATAGTCGCCTCGCGCACCAGGAACAGCAGCATGTCGCCGGCACTCTGCGCGCCATGGCCGGAGAGGGCGGCGACCAGCGTCACGGTCATGAACACCGCGACCGGGTCGTTGAAACCGGCCTCGGTTTCGAGCGTGGCGGCGACGCGCTGGCTGATGTCGCGGCCCTGCTGATGGAGCAGCAGGAACACGGCGGCGGCATCGGTCGAGGAGACGATGGCGCCGATGAGCCCGGATTCGAGCCAGCTCAGCTCCATGATCAGATGGGCGGCGAGGCCCGCGATCGCCGCCGTGACGCCGACGCCGATGGTGGCGAGCGCCAGCGACGGCCCCAGCGCCAGCTTGAACACCCGCCGACGGGTATGCAGCCCGCCATCGAACAGGATCAGCGCCAGGGCGGCGCTGCCGATCAGGTAGGAAGTGCCGGTCTCGCCGACATGGAGCCCGAGGCCGCCTTCGCCCGCCGCCATGCCGAGTCCGAGGAAGGCCAGCAACAGCGGCGCGCCGATCCGGCTGGAGACCATGCCCGCGACGATGCCGGCGAGCAGAAGCAGCGCGCCGATGAAAACCAGCTCGTGCGCGTGCTGCATGTCCCCTCCCGGCCGTTTGCGCGAAACCTGGAGCCTGATGACGTTTTAATGTCTGAATCAGACTCCAACCCTATGAGCTAGACAGCGATTCAGACGTTAGGTCGATTCGACCTAACGTCATCGCGGTCTAGGCATACAACGGGCGGAAATCGGCTTTTACGTGGCGGGGCATAAAAAAACTTATATGCCTAAAGGCCGCACCCTCCAGGCGATATCATCCGAGGATATGCCGTGCGTACGCGACCTTCTGCCCGTCTGTTGTTGATCGATCCGCAGGACCGGCTCCTGCTGTTCCGCTTTGCGCATCGGCAGGGAGCGCTTGCGGGCCAAATCTACTGGGCGACTCCGGGCGGCGGACTCGAACCGGGAGAAAGCTTCGAACAGGCCGCACTCCGCGAGCTCGCGGAGGAGACCGGCTTCGAGGCGGGGGAGATCGGCCCCGAGATCGGCGGCCGCGAATTCACGTTGCGGCTGCCGAGCGGCGAGGATGTCCTGGCCGACGAGCGCTTCTTCGCCTTACGGATCGAAGGCGAGCCGTCGCGCGCGGGCTGGACGGCGCAGGAACGCCATGTGATGCAGGAGCGGTGGTCGCTGGAGGCACTTATGGCGACATCGGAAACCGTGTTTCCGGAGAATCTGCCGGATCTGCTTCGGGCGGCGCTCCGGCAATGAAAAAGGGCCTGGAGATGCGCTCTCCAGGCCCTTTCCGATGCTTGCCTGCCGAGATCAGTGCAGGCGCTGCGGCAACTCGTGGATCACCTGGTCGATCAACGCCGCACCGCGGGTCGCGTCGATCGATTCCTGCAGCACCACACGGACGGCGTCGATCGCGACATCGACGGCAGCCGCCCGAACCTCGGCCAGGGCGCGGATCTCGGCCTGGGCGATCTTGTCGCGCGCCTGCTCCTCGCGCCGCTTGATGGCGTTTTCGAGATCGATGACCGCCTGCTGAGCGACGCGCTCGGCCTCGGCCTCAGCGTGCTTCACGATCTCCTGCGCCTCGGTCATCGCGTCGCGCTGCTTGCGCTGATATTCGGCGAGCGCGGCCTCGGCCTCCTCACGCAGCCGGCGCGCCTCGTCGAGCTGGGTGCGGATGCGCTGGGCACGATTGTCGAGGATCGAGGTGACCTGGCCGCCGCCCTTCCACACCATCAGCACGATGGCGATGACGAAGGCGACGAAGACCCAAAATTCGGGGTCGCGCAGGAGTTCCATCAGGCACGTCCCTTCATGACGCGATCGACGGCACCGCCGACCAGCGCCTCGTCGGGCACGTCGCCGAGCAAGCGCGCCGTCGCGGCCTGGGCGGCCGTGATGGCGATCGAGCGGACGTTGCTCATGGCCTGCTCCTTGGCGATCTGGATGCGGGCCTCGGCCGCCTTGGTCTGGTCGGCGAGGGCCGCCATCGTCTTGTGCTGGCGTTCGGCGGCGACCTGGGCCAGCCGTTCCTTGGTGGCGCTGATCTGGGCCGAAGCCTGGGTCCGCGCCTCGGCGAGCGCCCGTTCATAAGACTGGATCACCACATCGATCTCGGTCTTCATCCGCTTGGCCGCCTCGATGTCGCCCTCGATGCGGGTGCGGCGCTGCTCGATCACGCCGCCCACCTTGGGCACGCCGACCCGCGACATCAGCACGTAGAACAGGACGAAGCTGATGACGAGCCAGACGAGCTGGGGGATGAAGGTCGTGATGTCTAATTGCGGCATGGAATAAGACCGATCTCGAACGCGGTTTCCACCAATTCGGGGTTTGGCTTAGCCGAAGAGGAGGATGAAGGCGACCAGCAGGCCGAACAGGCCGGTCGCTTCGGCGAGGGCGAAGCCGAGGAAGGCCGGGCCCTGGATGTTGGCCGACGGGTTGCGGGCCAGGCCCGAGACCAGCGCCGCGAAGATGTTGCCGATACCGATACCGGCGCCGACGAGCGCGATGCAGGCAATGCCGGCGCCGATCATCTTGGCAGACTGAAGATCCATGGTGACGTTCCTTATTGAGAATCTATTGGAAGGCGGGAAGCGGGACGCGAGCGCGGCCGCCTAGTGGAGGTGAATCGCGTCCTTGAGGTAAAGGCACGAAAGGATGAGGAAGACATAGGCCTGAAGCGCCGCCACCAGGAACTCGAGCAGCACCAGGAAGATGTCCATGCCGATCGGCAGGAAGCCGAACAGGCCGAGGCTGGTGACGAAGCCGGCGAAGATGATCAGCATCGTGTGCCCGGCCATCATGTTGGCGAACAGTCGGATGGCGAGGGTGAAAGGCCGGATCAGGTAGGACAGCATCTCGATCGGCACCAGCAGCATCAGGAGCGGCCCCGGCACGCCATGCGGCACGAACAGCGCCAGGAACTTGAAGCCGTGGCGGAAGATGCCGATGAGGGTGACGCCGATGAACACGGTCGCGGCCAACGCGAAGGTCACGATGATGTGGCTGGTGAAGGTGAAGCTCCACGGCACCATGCCCAGGAGATTGCCCAGCAGCACGAACATGAACAGCGTGAACAGGAAGGGCAGGTAGGGCCGTCCTTCGGGGCCGACATGCTCTTTGACCAGCCCGTCGACCATCTCGAAGATCATCTCGGCGACCGATTGCAGCCGGCCCGGCACGAGCGAGGCGCTGCGCATGGCGTAGAGCAGGAACACCGTGCCGAGGAGCACCGTCAGCACCATCAGCAACGCCGAATTGGTGAAGGATACGTCGAGACCGCCGACATGGAGCGGTATCAGCCGCTCGATCGTGAATTGGCTCAGGGGGCCCGACTCTGCTGCCACGTCAATCCTCGTTACACGCTTCGCACAACAGGCGCACCGCGCCCACGCTATTTTCCGCCTGCGGCACCCCGAGCCATGAAGACCCGGTAGACGTTCCAAATGCCGACGGCCACTCCGAGGAAGAAGCCGGCGACGACACCCAGCGGCTTCGAGCCGAGACCGCGATCGATCAGCCAACCGACCCCGGCGCCCAACGCCACCGCGACGACCAGCTCGACCCCGATGCGCATGCCTACCCCCATCGCATCGGACCGGCCGGAATCGGCTTTCGGACCCGATGTGTCAGGACGGCCTGCGGCCTTATCGATCCTGTCGCCCAATTGCTTCAGGAGGTCAGGCGCTTCGCGATCGTCCATGAAGACCTCCGAAGCAGACGAGCACCCCCTGGTCTCGATCGCTGGCGCGACGAAACGGCGCGGACCCTAAGCGAGCGGGGCTATGAGTGTCAAGGCCGCAGAAATGGCGGTTCCGCGCGGTGATCCGGGCCGTTCTCACGCCGTCTGCCGCAGCCGCTCGGCGATCCCCAGCTCGACCGAGACCAGGCGCGAGATGCCCTTCTCCATCATGGTCACGCCATAGAGCCGATCCATCCGCGCCATGCTGACGCGATGATGGGTGATGACCAGGAATCGGGTGCCGGTCCGTTCCGCGATCTCGCGCACGAGCTGGCAGAAACGCTCGACATTGGCGTCGTCGAGCGGGGCGTCGACCTCGTCCAGCACCGAGATCGGCGCGGGGTTGGTCAGGAACACGGCGAAGACCAGCGCCAGCGCCGTGAGCGCGCGCTCGCCGCCCGACAGCAGCGACAGCGCCTGCAGCTTCTTGCCCGGCGGACTCGCCATGATCTCGAGGCCGCCGGCGAATGGGTCGGCCTCGTCCTGGATCATCTCCAGATGGGCATGGCCGCCGCCGAACAGCCGCACGAACAGGCTCTGGAAATGCTCGTTGACCGTATCGAAGGCCTGGGTCAGCCGTTCGCGCCCTTCGCGGTTCAATTGGGCGATGGCCTGGCGCAGCTTGGCGATGGCGGCACTGACATCGGCCGATTCGGTCTGGATCGTCTCCAGCTCGGCGCTCATCTCGGCCATCTCGCTTTCGGCCATCAGATTGACCGGGCCGATCGCGTCGCGCTCGCGCTTGGCGCGGTCGAACTGCGCTTCGAGCTCGGCATGGCTGGCTTCCGGGGGCTCGGCCGGAATCCCGGCGACGCGCGGTAGCTGCTCGGCCGGGCACTCGAAATTCTCGCGCGCCCGGGCCGAGGCGGCATCGCGCGCCTCGATCGCCTGCTCATGGGCGGCTTCCGCGCGCACCCGGTCCTCGCGGGCGCCGGCATGCTGGGCGGCGAGGCTCTGCTGCTTGCGCTCGGACTCGGCCGCAAGCTGCTCGGCCGCCCGCAAACCTTCGGCGGCCTGGGCCGCGACGTCGCGCGCTGTGGCGATGGCGGATTGAAGGGCCGTCCGCTCGGCCGCGAGGGCCGCCGGCCGCTCGCTCAGGGCGGCGGCCTCGGCGGCCAGGCTCTCGCGCCTCTCATCCAATAGTCTAATATGGTCGAGCGCACTGGCCTGGCGGGTGCGCCAGGCGCCCATCTCCGCCTCGATCGCGGCGAGCCGGGTGCGTCTTGCGGCGGCGTCGCGGGCCAGCCGATCGAACTCGCGCTGATGCCGGCTTTCTTCCTGCCGCGCCTCGCTGAGCCGCGCGCGCAGTTGCTCCAGCTCGGCGCGGTCGGCGCTCGGGTCGGGCAATGAAGTGCGCTCGGCCTCCGCTTCGGCCGCTTGCAGATCGAGCTCGGCCAGTTCCGCCTGGGCTCGCTCCAGCGCCTCGGCCGAGGCCCCACGCCTTGTCTCGGCTTGAGTCTGCTGCTGCAACAGATTGGCCTGGGCCTGCCGGGCCGTGGCGATCGCCTGGCCGGCCTGCTGCACGGCCGCCTGCGCCGCCCGCTCGGCCGCCTGGGCCGCTTGCAGGGCGGCGCGTTTCTGGGTGGCTGCCTCCTGCGTTTCGGTCAGGGCCGCCTGGCTGTCGCGCTGCTGGCGCTCCAGCGCCTTCAGGCGGTTGCGCTGGGCGAGGCGCGTGGCGGCTGCCGTGGGCGCACCAGCGGCCATGGTCAGGCCGTCCCAGCGCCAGGCCGCACCGTCGCGGGTCACCAGCCGCTGTCCCGGGCGCAAGCTCGCCTGCAGTGCCTTGCCGGTCGCGGCATCGGCCACGATGCCGATCCGCCTGAGCCGGCGCTGCAGCCGGCCCGGCGCCTCGACCGAACCGGCGAGCGGCACGGCGCCCTCCGGCAGCGCGGCCGGCGGCTCGGCTTCCTCGGGCAGCTCGGCCCAATGGATCGCCGCCGAGGCGTCGAGAGCGGCCATCAGATCCTCGCCGAGCGCCGCGCCCAAGGCGGCTTCCAGGCCGGGCTCGACGCTGATCTTGTCGAGGATCGGCGCGCTGCCCTTGCGCTCGCCCGCGGCGACCACGCTGCGCAGCCCGTCGATCTCGGCGCCGAGCTTGACATGGCGGCGTTCGGCTTCTTGCCAGGCGAGCCTTGCCGTCTGCTCTTCTTCCTGGGCCGTCTTGACCGCTTGCTGCGCGTGCTCGACGGCGGCGCGCGCCTCGACCAGGGCCGCTTCCGCCGCAGTCACGTCCGCGGCCGCCTTGCCCAACCGCTCCGGCGGGATGCGGCTGAGATCGAGCTCGCCCAGCCGCGCGCTCGCCTCGGCGACGGTGCGGCGGAGCTTGGTCCAGCGCTCTTCCAGCCCGGCGATCCGGCGCAGCAGCGCCGTTCGTTCCGCCTCGCGCGCGCCGGTCAGGGCCGTCGCGGTGGCGACCGCCGATTCGAGTTCCGCCACCGCCGATTTGGCCGTGGCGAGCAGGGACGAGGCCTGCTGCTGCTCGACCGCCTCGCCCGCCTGCTGGGAAGTGAGCTCGGCGCGTTCCGCCACCAGCCGGGCCGACATGGCGTCGGCCTCGGTGCCGAGCTGCTTCTCGCGGCCGAGATCCTGCTCGATCTGGTTCAGCCGCTGGCGCTGCTCGCGCAGCAACTGGTCGAGCCGCTTCTCCTCGGCTTCGAGCAGGCCGAGCGAGCCGATCAGCTTCTCCGTCGCCTGCGCCGTCTCGGAGGCCTCGGTGCGCAGCGGCGGCAGCCGGTCGCGCGCGGCGTCGCGGGCGGTGTCGGCCGCCAGCGCCTGCGCCTGCAGCTCGCCGACCTTGGCCTCGGCCTGGCTCAGCCGGTCGATGCATTGCTTCAGACGCGCCGCCTGGTCATGCCAGTGGCGATAGAGCATCAGGGCTTCGCGCCCGCGGATCTGCTCGGTCAGCCGGCGGTAGCGCTCGGCCTGGCGCGCCTGCTTCTTCAGCCGCTCGATCTGGGTCGCCAGATTCTCGGTGATGTCGGAAAGGCGGGTGAGGTTGGTCTCGGCTGCGGTCAGCCGCTGCTCGGCCTCGCGCCGCCGGGCATGGAGGCCGCCGATGCCGGCCGCCTCTTCCAGCAGCAGGCGCCGCTCGGCCGGCTTGGCGTTGATCAGCCAGCCGATCCGGCCCTGGCTGATGAGGGCGGAGGATTGCGCACCGGAGGCCGCGTCGGCGAACAGGATCTGCACGTCGCGGGCGCGTTGCTCATGCCCGTTGACGCGATAGGCCGAACCCTTGCCGCGCTCGATCCTGCGCTCGACCTCGATCTCGTCGGCATTGGCGAGAGTGCCGCCGCCCTCGCGCTCGGCATTGTCGAGCTTGAGGGCGACAGTGGCGATGTTGCGCGCCGGTCGGGACGAGGTGCCGCCGAAGATGACATCGTCCATCTCGCCGCCGCGCAGGCGGCGGGCGGAGGCCTCGCCCATCACCCATTGCAGCGCCTCGACCAGATTCGACTTGCCGCAGCCATTCGGCCCGACGATCCCGGTCAAGCCCGGCTCGATCAGCAGCTCGGTCGGATCGACGAAGGATTTGAAGCCGGTCAGGCTGAGCTTGGTGAATTGCAAATCGAATCGGGCCTTCGGTTAGCTGGCGCCGGCGTCCTTGAGGTTCTTGACGAACTGGTCGTAAGGGAGCTCGCCGGCGACCAGCTTGCCGTTGAAGAAGAAGGTGGGCGTGGAATTGACGCCGGCATTCTCGGCCGCCTGGCGGCTGCCGACGATCGCATTGGCGAGGTCATTGCCGTCCGCCATGCATTCCTTGGCCTTGTCCTCGGGCACGCCGCCGAGCTTGCCGATCTTGATCAGTTCGGCTTGCGGATCGGACGCCGTCTCCCAGCTCCGCTGGCTGGAGAACAGAGCTTCCAGGAAGCCCCAGAATTTCTGGTCGCCGGTGCACCGGGCGAGCTGCGAGGCCTTCAGCGCCAGCCCGTCGAGCGGGTAGTCGCGGAAGACGAAGCGGATCTTGCCGGTATCGATCCATTCCTTGCGCACTTGCGGAAACACGGTGGATTCCCAATTGGCGCAATGCGGGCACGTCATCGACGCATATTCGACCACGACCACCGGCGCATCGGCCGGGCCGAGCGTGGTGTCGGACGCGCTGAGCGGCGGGATCAGGCCGGCCGCCTGTGCCGGCCCGGCGATCACGCCCGCGAACAACGCAAAAATCAACAAAATGCGGACCATATTCCTCTCCACCACTAGATCTAGACGCTATCGGGTTTCGAACCCCGGTGCAAGCCGGGCGCTTCGGAGCCGAGCACGGCCCGGCCCAGCCGGTCCATCGCCGCACGCAGCTCGGGATCTTCGATGTCGGCCAACCGCCGTTCCAGCTCCGTCCGTTCGGTTTCGCTGAGCTCGCGCAGTCGGGGGGCCTCGTTCCGGTCCCGGCGCGGGAGCGCACCCTGGCGGAGCGCCAGGCGAGCGACCGCCTTATAGCCGAAAAAGCCGTTGATGCGCTCGATGATGATGGGTTCCAGATGCTGCACGGTAAGGGCGGCGCCCTGCGTCACGCGCAGATGCAGCGTGCCTTCGACCCGTTCGCCGCGTGCAAAGGAAAGCTTGACCGGCAGCGTGTCTCGCGCGAGATCGTGGCCCACGACCGACGACCATTCCGCGATCATCTGCGCCTCGCCGAAGCCCCGCCGGCCCAGAACCGGGGCCACGATTTTCGACACCGAACTGCCCAGGGATTTCATGTCGCCAGCTCCGCCGCTCTCTCGATCGTCCCGGAGCCCGGCCGATCTCATGCTCGATTGGTACGATCGCCATCGCCGCAACCTGCCCTGGCGCGCAGCCCCCGGTGAACGCTCCGACCCGTATGCCGTGTGGCTGAGCGAGATTATGCTACAGCAGACCACGGTCGCAACAGTCGGGCCCTATTACGGCGCTTTCACGGCGAAATGGCCGCGGGTCGAGGATCTCGCCGCCGCCTCCCTCGACGAGGTGCTGCATGCCTGGCAGGGCCTGGGCTACTACGCCAGGGCGCGGAACCTCCATGCCTGCGCCAAGATGGTGGCCCAGCACCTCGGCGGCCGGTTCCCCGAGACCGAGCCTGGGTTGCGCGAGCTCCCCGGCGTCGGCGCCTATACGGCGGCGGCCATCGCCGCGATCGCCTTCGATCGCCGGGCGACGGTTGTCGACGGCAATGTCGAGCGGGTCATGGCCAGGCTGTTCGCGGTCGAGACGCCGCTACCCGATGCCAAACCTCTGCTGCGCGCCCATGCCGAATCCCTGACGCCCGCCCACCGCGCCGGCGATTATGCCCAGGCGGTGATGGATCTGGGCGCCACCATCTGCACGCCGCGCAAGCCGCGCTGCATGCTCTGCCCGTGGGAGCGGGCCTGCCTCGCCCGCGCCGCGGGCGATCCGGAGCGGCTGCCGATGAAGCGGGCCAAGGCCGAGCGGCCGGTCCGGCTCGGCGTCGCCTTCTGGCTGGTGAAGCCGGATGGCGCGATCCTGCTGCGCCGGCGGGCGGAGAGCGGGCTGCTCGGCGGGCTCATGGAGATCCCGTCGACGCCCTGGCGCGAGGCGGCCTGGATTCCGTCCGAGGCGCGGACCCTGTCGCCGGTGCCGGCCCATGATTGGCGGATCGTGCCGGGTTCGGTCGGCCATACCTTCACCCATTTCCATCTGGAGATGGCGATCCTGGCCGGCCACGCCGCTGTCGATGCGCCGGGCCTGTGGGTGCGGCCCGACCGGCTGGGCGATCATGCGCTGCCGACCTTGATGAAGAAGGTCGTCAAATGGGCGATGGCCGGGCTGAAATGAACGGTCCTATCCGGTGAATTGCCGCCAGGCATCGGAGGTCTGGCCGCCAAGGAAGCGCTGCCCCTCCTCCAGCACCCAGTCGCGGAAGGATTTGAGCTTCGGCCGATCGGCCCAGGCCTGGGGATAGACGAGCCAATAGGCATGCCGGCTCGGTACCGAGTCGGTAAAGGGCCGCGCCAGCACGCCGGAGGCGAGATCCTCGGCGGCGAGCACGTTGGTGCCGAGCGCCACGCCCATGCCGGCCGCTGCCGCCTGCAGGCTCATATGGGTATGGGTAAAGCGCGGCGCCGGCCGGATCTCGATATGGCCGGCGCCGCGCGCGGCCAGCCAGCTCTCCCAATCGACCTCGTGGCTGCCGAGATAGGGCTCGTCATGGAGTAGAGTCACGTGCTGCAGGTCGTCGAGCGTTTCGAGCGGCGTCCGCGCCAGTAGGGCCGGGCTGCAGACGGGAAAGATCTCCTCGGCGAACAGCAGCTCGCTTCTGAGCCCGGGATAGACGCCGCCGCCGTAGCGCAGGCCCAGATCGACATCGTCGGTGGCGAAGTCGGTCATGGCGTTCTCGGCGGAGATCCGGACCATGATGCCGGGATGGGCGAGGTTGAAGCCGCCGAGCCTTGGGATCAGCCAGCGCGCGGCGAAGGAAGTGGTGGTGCTGACGGTGAGCACGCCGGGGGCGCTATCGCGCCGGAGCTCGTTGGTGGCGCCGGCGATGCCGTCGAACAGCTCGCCCAGCCGCTGGCCATAGCGCTGCCCGGCATCGCTCAGCAAGACGCCGCGCGGCAAGCGCCGGAACAGCTTCACGCCCAGCATATCTTCTAATGATTTGACCTGCTGGCTGACGGCGCCCGGCGTCACATGAAGCTCTTCCGCCGCTTTGAGAAAGCTCAGGTGACGGGCGGCGGCCTCAAACGCCCGAAGCGCGTTGAGTGGCGGCATGCGACGGGTCATTCGGTCCCGGATGGCTTAGCTGAACTAAGCCATCCTAGCAGAAACACTGGTTTGTCGCGAGCCCCGTTCCGGCGCGATAGTCGCTGTGAGGCCGTCGCCCCTAAGGCGCCGAAACAACCGTCAGAGAGGCCATCATGCGTCTCCACAAGATCATCGAAGAATCCATCGAGGCGGCCGTCTGCCTGCCTTGTTTCGCTGTCGCCATAGACGTGCTGTGGCAGGTCGCCGGCCCGGCCGTGTGGCTCCTTTGAGCCGGACGAGGGAGAGGGGAGGTCTTACGCCGCCTGTGGCACCGAGGCCCTGCAAACCCGGCTCGGGCGCGTTGCCGGCGCGCTGCTCATCCGCCTCATCGACGCGTCCGCCGCCTGGCGCGAACGGGCGCGGCAGCGCCGCATGCTGGCCGGCCTCAACGATCGGATGCTGGCCGATATCGGGCTCGATCGCGCGATGATCGGGCGCGAGATCGACAAGCCGTTCTGGCGGTGCTAGACCGCGATGACTTTAGGTCGATTCGACCTAAAGTCTGAATCGCTGTCTAACTATTATGTTACGGGTCTGAATCAGACCCTGACGCTCAGTGCTGTGTCAGCTTCAGCTCGATCCGGCGATTGTGGCGATAGGCGTCGTCGCTGGTGCCCTTGTCGAGCGGCTGCCATTCGCCGAAACCGGCGGCGGCAAGCCGCTCGGCCGGGACGCCCTGCTCGATCAGGAACTTCACGACCGAGACGGCGCGCGCCGTCGAGAGTTCCCAGTTCGATTGGAATTGCGGCGTGCTGATCGGCCTCTTGTCGGTATGGCCGTCGACTTCCAGGATCCAGCTCACGTCGGGCGGGATCTGGCTCTGGATCTCCTGGATCGCCTTGACCAGCGGCTGGAGCTGCTGGCGCGCATTGTCGGCGAGCTCGGCCGAGGCGGGCGAGAACAGCACCTCGGACTGGAACACGAACCGGTCGCCGACGATGCGGATATCCGGCCGGTCGCCCAGGATCTGCCGCAACCGGCCGAAGAATTCCGAGCGGAAGCGCGCCAGCTCCTCGACCTTGGTGGCGAGCGCCACATTGAGCTTCTTGCCCAGCTCCTCGATTTGCGCCTGCTGATCGGCATCCTTGCCCTTGGCGAGGTCGAGGGCGGCGGCGAGCTGGTTCAGCTGCTCGCGTAGCGCATCGATATTCTGGTTCAGCGTCTCGATCGTCGCATCCTTGCCGGCGCCGGTTTCCTCGGCGGCGGCGAGCTGCTGCTTGGCCGCGTCGGCCTCGCTCTTCAGCGTCGCGACGTTGCGCTTCAGATCGGTGTTGCTGCTGCGTTCGAGCCCCAGCATGTCGGTCAGATCGTTGAGTTGCTTGGTCAACTGCTTGATCGCGGCATCCCGGTTGCTGACGGCGCCGCTCAGGAAGAACTGGCCGACCGTGAACACCATCAGCACGAACACCATCACCATGGTGAGCTGGGTCAGCGCATCGACGAAGCCGGGCCAGATATTGACGGTAGAGGATGCGCGCGAGCGGCGGGACAGGGGCATGATCTCTTCCTCTCGCTACTCGCGATCGACATCCTCGGCCAGCGCCGCGATGGTGCGGGCCAGGAGCCGGATCTCCGAGCGGATTTCCTGCACCGTCTGCTCGCGGCCGCGGATGGTCTCTTCGACGATGCGGGCCACTTGCCGGTCGAGATTGCCCAGATGAGTGCGCGCCGCATCGTCCATGCCGTTCGCCCGCGCCGGCTCGGCCAGCCGCGACAGGACCGGGCGCAGCTCCTGCTGCAGCTCGGCGATGCGCAGCAGCACGTTCTGCTGCGTGCGCATCTGCTCCGTCATCAAGCCCATCTGCTCGGTGAGCTGGAGATAGGCCTGGTTGGTCTGGTGCCTTCCATCCTCGCCGCGCGCCATGATGCGCTGCAGATTGTCGAGGCTGTCGGCGGTCTGCTCCAGCAGCGCCTGGATGAAGGCCGGCACGGACTGATCGCCCTCGCCGACGGCGCCGGAAGAGATGCGGGTCAGGCCCGACAGCCATTCCTCGAGATCGTAGAAGAAGCGGTTCTGCGCCTGGCCGGCTTGTAGATCGAGGAAGCCCAGCACGAGCGAGCCGGCGAGGCCGAAGAGCGAGGAGCTGAAGGCCGTGCTCATGCCGGCGAGCGGCGTCGCCAGGCTCTCCTTGAGGTCGTTCAGCGCCTTGGTGACATCGCCGCCGCCGCCCGAGAGCGAGGCGATCACGCCGCCGACCGAGCGCACCGTCTCCAGGAGACCATAGAAGGTGCCGAGCAGGCCCAGGAACACCAGCACGCCGATGAGGTAGCGCGAGGTCTCGCGCTGCTCGTCGAGCCGCGCGCCGATACCGTCCAGGAGCGTGCGCATCGATACCGGCGACAGCGAGATCTTGCCGCGCCGGTCGCCGAGCATGGTGGCGAGCGGCGACAGCAGCCGCGGCAGATCGCCGGAAAGTGCGGCGCGCTCGTGGCTGCGCACATTCTCGATCCAGGCGACCTCGGGGGTCAGCGTCCAGACCTGCCGGAAGATGGTCAGGATACCGATCAGCAGCACGCCGGCGATCATGCCGTTGAGCGCGATATTGGCGAGAAAGGCCGGCTGCAGTGCCGGCGCGAGCAGCACGCAGATGCCGGCGATCGCGATCAGGAACAGGACCATGCGCAGGAGATAGATGCGAGGTTTCAGCACGGGTCCGAATCCGATCGGTGGGAGCGCGGCCAGCCTATACGCGCAAATGTGATGGCACAATGGCATAGCGCCGGTTGCGCACTGTTGCGGCGCGGTCGCAGCGGCCATCCGAATGGGGCCGCGACCTTGCCGCTCCGGGGGCCGGTTGCTATATCCCGGCTAACCTGATCGACCCGTTTGAGCTGCCGTTCGGGCAGCTGCGCGCAAAGGCCCGAGGATGACTGTCTGGTTTACGTCCGATACCCATTTCGGGCACGAGAATATCATCGGATATTCGAGCCGCCCGTTCGCCTGCATCGACGAGATGGATGCGGCCCTCATCCGCAATTGGAACGACCGCGTGGCGCCCGACGACGAGGTCTGGCACTTGGGCGATGTCGCCTTCCGCAATGCCAAGGCGACCGAGGGCTATCTCGGTCAGCTCAACGGCCGCAAGCATCTGGTCTGGGGCAATCACGATCCCAGCGCGGTGCGCAGTTTGCCGCTCTGGGAATCAAGCCAGCCCTATGCCGAGATCGCGGTCGAGGGCCGCAAGATCGTGCTGCTGCATTACGGGCTCAGGGTTTGGAACCGCGCCCATCACGGCGCGCTCCATTTCTTCGGCCATTCCCACGGCTCGCTGCCGGGCGACCGGCAGAGCTGCGATGTCGGCGTCGACAATCCCGCGAGCGGCTACTCGCCCTGGTCCTTGAGCGAGATCGAGGCTCATCTCGCCTCGCTGCCGCCGCGCACGCCGGTCGATCATCACGGCGCCGACCGGTAACCGGTAACGGCGGGATGCGCTGATCAGGCCTTGCCCGCCTGACGCAGGATGCGGCCCAGCGACAGGTGCAGATGGTCGTTGCCGGCCAGCACGTTGCCGTTCTTCAGCACGTCGTGGCTGCCCTCGAAATCGCTGACATAGCCGCCGGCCTCGCGCACCAGCAGGATGCCGGCGGCGATGTCCCAGGGGCGCAGCGAATATTCCCAGAAGCCGTCGAAGCGGCCAGCGGCGACATAGGCGAGATCGAGCGCTGCAGAGCCGAAGCGGCGGATGCCGGCGGTCTCCGCCGACATCGCCTGCAGGCCCTTGTGATAGGCCGGATTGTTGGCCTTGGCGCCGAACGGGATGCCGGTGGCGATGACCGCTTCGGCCAGATTGCGCCGGCCGGAGACGCGCAGGCGCCGGTCGCTGACGAAGGCGCCGCCGCCCTTCTCCGCCCAATATTCCTCGTCGCGCAGCGGCTCGTAGACGACGCCGGCGACGATCTCGCCGTCGCGCTCCAGCGCCACCGAGATGCAGAAATGCGGGATGCCGTGGAGGAAATTGAGCGTGCCGTCGAGCGGATCGACGATCCAGCGATGCTTGCCGTCGCCCTCGACCGGCTCGCTCTCCTCCATGAGGAAGCCCCAGCCCGGCCGCGCCTTTTCGAGCTCCGTGCGCAGAATTCGCTCGGCCTTGAGATCGGCGGTCGAGACGAAATCCGACGGGCCTTTCTGCGAGACCTGGAGGTTCTCGACCTCGCCGAAATCGCGGATGAGGCCGCGGCCGGCCTTGCGGGCGGCGGCGGCCATGACGTTGAGAACGGCGGATCGGACCGCCATGATGATCAGTCCTTCGCGCGCTCGAGATAGGTGCCGTCGGTCGTGTTGACGACGATCCGCGTGCCGGCTTCGAGATGCGGCGGCACCAAAACGCGCCGTCCGTTCTCGAGCTTGCCCGGCTTGTAGGAAGAGGAAGCGGTCTGCCCCTTCACGACGGGATCGGCTTCGACCAGCTTCAGCGTGACGTTCTGCGGCAGCTCGACCGACAGCGGCACGCCCTCATGCAGCTTCACCTGCACGATCATGCCTTCCTGAAGGAAATCCGCCGGGTCGCCGATCAGCTCGCGCGGGATCTGAATCTGCTCGTAATTCTCCTGGTCCATGAAAGTGGCGAAATCGCCTTCCATGAACAGGAACGACATTTCCTTGTCGTCGAGATGCGCGCGCTCGACCGTCTCTTGGGTGCGGAAGCGCTCGACCACCTTGGTGCCGGTCCGGATATCCTTCATCTCGACCGCGGCGAAGGCGCCGCCCTTGCCGGGCTGGACAGTTTCTCGTTTCAGCACGACAAACAGCTTGCCCCCGATCTCGAGGACGACACCGGGCCGGATATCGTTGGCGTTGATCTTCATGGCTGCTCGGCAGTCCGCTTTTTGCTCAGGATGGAAAGATGGCGCGTTACCTAGCAGCTTGGCCGCGGCAAAGGAAGGGTGAAGCGGTGTCGGCCCCGGCATGGCAGCGGTGAACGAGCCCTGGTGGCGGCCCGAAAGCTTCGCCCAGCGGCGCCCGTTCCTCGAAGCGCGCGCCCGCATCATGGCGGCGTTGCGCGGCTGGTTCGCGGGCCAAGGCTTCATCGAGGTCGATACGCCCGCGCTCCAGGTCAGCCCCGGATTGGAGCCGCATCTCAAAGCCTTCGCCACCTGGCTCGAGACGCCGGAGGGCGAGAAGCGGCTGCGCTATCTCCATACCTCGCCCGAATTCACCATGAAGAAGCTGCTGGCCGCCGGCATGGAGCGGATATACCAGCTCGGCCATGTCTTCCGGAATGGCGAGCGCGCCGGCACGCACAGTCCGGAATTCACCATGCTCGAATGGTATCGCACGCGGGCCGGCTACCGGGAGCTGATGGCCGACTGCGCCGCCTTGCTCAGGATCGCCTGCGAGACGGCGGGGACGCGTGAATTCCGGTTCCGCGGCCATGTCTGCGATCCCTTCGCCGAGCCCGAGATCCTGACCGTATCCCAGGCCTTCGAGCGCCATTGCGGCATCGACCTGCTGGCGACCGCGCCCGATCCGGCGCGGCCGGATCTGGATCTCCTCGCCCGCGCCTCGGCCGCGATCGGGATTGCGCCTCACGCGGGCGACGGCTGGGAGGATCTCTTCTTCCGCATCATGCTCGACCGGATCGAGCCGCATCTGGGCATGGGCCGGCCGACCATCCTCGCCGACTACCCGGTTTCGATGGCGGCGCTGGCCCGGCCCAAGCCCGAGGATGCGCGCCTCGCCGAGCGGTTCGAGCTCTATGCCTGCGGCGTCGAGCTCGCCAACGGCTTCGGCGAGTTGACCGATGCCGCAACCCAGCGCGCCCGCTTCGAGGCCGACATGGATCTGAAGCAGCGTCTCTATGGCGAGCGCTACCCGATCGACGAGGATTTCCTTGCGGCCTTGCCCCTGCTGCCGCCAGCCGCCGGCATCGCGCTCGGCGTCGACCGGCTGATCATGCTGGCGGCCCAAGCCCCCTCGATCGAGGCGGTGCTGTGGGCGCCGGTGATGTAATCGAGAGCAGATCCCATTCGGATGGCACATCCGAATGGGTGAAGATGCTCGTCAAATCAAAAGTCTAAATCCCCCGCGCCGCCCGCATCGCCGCGTTGAAGCGCTTGACCGCCGCACCCGGCCCGTCGGGGCTTTCCCACACCGCGCTCACCACGGCGATGAAGTCGGCGCCGGCCTCGACCAGCGGCACGCAATTCTCCGGCGTGATGCCGCCGATGGCGACAGAAGGCACCGTCATGACCTCGTTCCACCATTCCAGCAGCTCGGGCTGCGGCCGGTAGTTCGACGGCTTGGTCTTGGTCGGGTAGAAGGCGCCGAAGGCGACATAGTCGGCGCCGGCCTCGGCCGCGACGAGCGCGAAATGCCGGCTGTCGTGGCAGGTGACGCCGACGATGCGGTCGGGCCCGAGCAGCCGCCGTGCCTCGGCGTAGGGCATGTCCTTCTGGCCGACATGGGCGCCGTCGCAGCCCATGGCGAGCGCCAGGTCGGGACGGTCGTTGAGGATGAAGGCGACGTCGCGCCCCGTCGCAACCGGCATCAGGATCTCGATGGCGCGCTTCACCGCATCGTCATCGACATCCTTCAGCCTGAGCTGCACCGACGCGACATCGCCGCCGTCGAGGGCGGCGGCGAGCTCGTCGCGGAAGGGCTGGGGCTCCAGCACCGACGGGGTCACGAGATAGAGCCGGCAGGGGACGGCGGGCTCGGGAATTTGCGTGCTCAATCCTGGCCCAGATAAATGTTGATGATGCTGTCGAGCAGTTTCAGCGCTTCCGCCTTCGGGCGCTGGAAGGTGTTGCGGCCGATGATCGAGCCGTTGCCGCCGCCGTCGCGGATGGCGCGGGCCTCGGCCAGGATCGCGTCGAGATCCTTGGCCTCGCCGCCCGAGAACACGACGATGCGCCGGCCGTTGAAGCAGGACTGCACGACATGGCGATAGCGGGCGGTCTGGGTCGAGATGTCGATCTTCTGCGCCTCGTAGACCTTCTTGGCGGCGTCGAGCTCCAGGAATTCCGTCGGCGGCTTCACCTTGATGATATGGGCGCCGAGAAGGGCGGCCATATGGGCGGCATAGGCGCAGATATCGATCGCGGTCTCGCCCTGCTTCGACAGATTGCCGCCGCGCGGATAGGACCAGATGACGACGGCGAGGCCGACATCCTTGGCCTCCTCGGCCAGGTCGCGGATCTGCTCCATCATGTCGAACTGCATGTCCGATCCGGGATAGATGGTGAAGCCGATGGCCGAGCAGCCGAGCCGCAGCGCGTCGCGGACCGAGCCGGTGACGGCCTGGCTCGGCGCGCTCTTGAGCGTGCTCAGGCTATTCGAGGAATTGACCTTGAGGATGAGCGGGATCTGCCCGGCGAAGGTGCCGGCACCGGCCTCGATCATGCCGAGCGGCGCGGCATAGGCCGAGAGGCCGGCCTCGAGCGCCAGCTCGAAATGGTAATGCGGGTCGTAGGCCGAAGGATTGGGCGCGAAGCTGCGCGCCGGGCCGTGCTCGAAGCCCTGATCGACCGGCAGGATGACGAGCTTGCCGGTGCCGCCCAGCCTTCCCTGCATCAGGATGCGGGCCAGGTTGGCCTTGGTGCCCGGGCTGTCGCTCTCGTAGCGATCGAGGATGGTTTTGACTTGAGGGGTCATGCGCATCTGGCGGGCTCCGTCGGTGTAGCGAAAACGGGCGGAATCGGTGTCCGGTGTCCTACCCCAGCAGTCCGGCCATTGCAATGTCACCCCGGCGACAGCCAGCGCCGGCAGGCCAATTCCGGCTCCGTCATCACATCGCCGAGATCGAGCGCCGGCCGGTCGTCGAGATCCAGGGCTGCGCCCATTTCGAGCGCGATCGCGGCCAGCTTGTCCGCGGCCGGCCCGGCGAAGCGCACAGCCTCGAAGCCGTACCGGAAGGCGGCCATCGCGGTGCCGGCCTCGCCGCCACAATCGAGGACGAAGCGAAGGCGGAGCGCCGGATGGCGCTCGCGCACCAGGGCCGCCAGGGCCGCGAACCAGCCGATGCCGAGGCTGCCGGCCGCCCCCGGCGGGCTGCGGAGCGTCAGGGGCACGCCGAGCGAGATGGCCGCTGCCGCGGCGGCGAACGCCTCATCCCGCGTCCGGACGAGAATGGCGGGCGGCCAGGGCGCGCCCGCCACGCCGAGGCTCAGATCAGCCGGCCGATCGCACGGGCCGTGTCGATCATCCGGTTGGAGAAGCCCCACTCATTGTCATACCAGGCCAGCACGCGGCAGAAGCGCTTGTCCATGACCACGGTCTGGCTGAGATCGAAGGTCGCCGAATGCGGATCGTGGTTGAAGTCGATCGAGACCAGCGGCCGGTCGTTGACGCCGAGGATGCCTTTGAGCCGCTCGCTGCCGGCGGCCTCGCGCATGGCGGCGTTGATCTCGTCGGCGCTCGTGTCGCGCGACGCCACGAAGGTGAGGTCGATGAGCGAGACGTTCGGCGTCGGCACGCGGATGGCGGTGCCGTCGAGCTTGCCCTTGAGCTCGGGCAGGACCAGGCCCAGCGCCTTGGCGGCACCGGTCGAAGTCGGGATCATCGAGGCCGAGGCGGTGCGCGCCCGGCGCAGATCCTCATGGAGCTGGTCGAGCGTGCGCTGATCGTTGGTCATGGCGTGGATCGTGGTCATGAAACCATGAACGATGCCGACCGATTGCTGCAGCACATGGGCCACCGGGGCCAGGCAGTTGGTGGTGCAGGAGCCGTTCGAGACGACGAGATGCTCGCTGGTCAGCACATGGTCGTTCACGCCCATGACGATGGTCTGGTCGGCGCCGGTCGCGGGCGCCGAGACCAGCACGCGCTTGGCGCCGGCTTCGAGATGCTTCGCCGCTTCCTCGCGCTTGGTGAAGAAGCCGGTGCATTCGAGTGCCACATCGACGCCGAGCTCGCGCCAGGGCAGTTGAGCCGGATCGCGCTGTGCCGTCACCTTGACCTTGCCGCGGCCGAAATCCATCCAGTCCGGACCGGCCGTCACCTCGACGGGCAGGCGCCCATGGGTGCTGTCATAGCGCAGCAGATGCGCGCTGCTCTCGACCGGGCCCAGATCGTTGATGGCAAGGATCTCGACATCCTGATTCTTCGACTCGATCGCGGCCCGCAAGACCAGCCGCCCGATGCGGCCAAAGCCGTTGATAGCAACCTTCACTGCCATACTCGCTCTCCAACCCTAAATGTGGCCCCGTCTTCTATCGTGAACCGGTGCCGTTTGGTTCTAAAACGAAATTATCCGAAAAATCGACTCGGCCGTCAGAGTCGAACTCCGGTCCATGTTCCGCGCCCCCGATGACGGGGCTCGCCGAGACCGAGGTCGACGGCACAGTGAGCGGCGGCGGCAGGTGGGTCAATTGCGGCGCGCGCATCGCCGGTTTCCGCGCGGATCCTACGTATAAGCCCCAAGTTGCAGAAAGCGCCTCAACCTTCCAATATCGCCGGCAAGAGGAGACCGGCGATGGATTGGCAGATCAGATATCAGGTGGACGGCCGTACGGCGATGCGGCTGGTTCAGGGTCTGGACGCCGCCATTCTGGAAGCGAGCCGACTGCTCGCCGACGGCCGGGAGGTCCGCCGCATCGAGGCGCCGAGTGCCGGCTGCGCCATTTCCGCTGATACCGTTCGCCAGCTCTGCCGGCGATACGGGGCCGCCGCCGCTAACGCCGCCGACCGATCCGTCCCGGAATCGCTGAGCGGCTTCGCCGCGATCGGGTTCGACGGCCGGCCGTCCCATGCCGAGGTCGCCTGATCAACGCTCGAAAATAGGAATGCCGGCTCGGCCACCCTCATCGAGCGGGGATATCTGTTTCCGGTAGCCCGTTGCGGAACGGGGCTGTCCCGGCCCCATTGACAACCGCGCCCGACCTCCGCTTTCCTACCGATAGCGCGCCACTGGAGCACCGCCTGTCCGCGGCAAGGGAGCTGGCTCCCATCCAGCCTCATCTCGACCTTACGAGACCTTCTTCCGGCCTTTCGTAAGCGGACGCTTGGCGATGGGAAGGAAGGTTTGCGATGCGCCGCGAACTCACGGCCAAGACACGTCTCGACATTCTCAAAAAAGACGCCAAGCGCTGGCTCAAGGCCCTGCGCGCGGAGGCGGCCGATGCCCGCCAGCGGCTCGCCGCCGCCTGGCCCGAGGCCCCGGCCGAACCCTCCTTGCGCGACATCCAGCATGCGCTGGCGCGCGAATATGGCTGCGAGAGCTGGATCGCGCTCAAGGCGGCGCTCGACGATCTGGCCCTCGACCGCAAGACCCATGCGGAGCGGGTGGACCAGCTTCTGCGCCACGGCTGGGACGGAGACCTCGCCGTCGCGCGTCGGATCCTTGCGCGCCATCCGCAGATCGCGCGGGACAGCCTGTTCACGGCGGCGGCCTGCGGCGACCTCGCAGAGGTCGAGCGACGGCTCGCGTCCGACCCGCAAGCCGCCGTGAAGACCGCCGGGCCGCGGGCCTGGACGGCGCTGGCCTATGTGACCTACAGCCGGCTCGACACGGTCAACGCGCTCGCCATCGCCCGGCGCCTGCTGGCGGCCGGCGCCGACCCGAACTTCGGCTTTGACGATGGCTGGGGCAGCCCGTTCACGGTCCTGACCGGTGCCGTCCGGCTGGGCGAAGGCGGCAGGCCCAGCCACGCACTGGCGACCGAGTTGGTCCTGCTGCTGATCGCGGCCGGTGCCGAGCCTTTCGACGTGCAGACGCTCTACAATGTCTCGATCGTGGGCGAGGAACTGGTCGAGCCACTCTATTGGTACGATTTCCTGTGGCGCCATTGCGAGGCCAGGGGCGCGCTCGACCAGTGGCGCTCGGCCGGCGAGATCAGCCTCGGCCACGGTTTCGGTTTGTCGACCTTCGACTATCTGCTGGGCAACGCCGTGGGTTCCAACCAGACCGCCCGCGCGGAGTGGTTGCTCGACCGGGGGGCCGACCCCGATACGATCAATGGCTACACCAAGCGGCCCGTGCACGCGCTGGCGCAGCTCTCGGGCTTTCTGGAGATGCAGCTTCTCCTGGAGCGGCGCGGCGCCCGTCCGGTCGAGCTTGCCGGCGCGGAGGCGTTCCGGGCGGCATGCCTGCGCCATGACGAGGCGGCTGTGCGGACGCTGCTGGCACAACAGCCGGAACTGATCCAGGACCCCACACCGCTGCATGTCGCGGCCGGCTTGGGCGACGTGGCGGCCATGGACCTGCTGTTGGCGCAGGGTATCGATGTGCGGGGCCTCGATGGCGACGGGATCAGCGTCCTGCACCGGGCGGTGCAGTCGGGCTCGCTCGCCGCCGTGGACAGGCTGCTCGCGGCGGGGGCGGACCCGAATTTGCGTGAACGGAAATGGCGGGGCACGGCCTTGAGCTGGGCGGTGGTGCTGGGGCGCCCGCAGTTGTTCGAGCGCCTGATCCCGATAAGCCGGGATGTGCGGCCCCTCGCCAATCTATCGGCCTTCGAGCGGCTCAAGGAGGTTCTGGCCGCCCAGCCTCAGCTCGCCAACCATCGGCTGGACCAGGACGAGGCGCCGACGCCGCTCTACTGCCTGCCCGACGACGAAGACGCCGCCCTGGAGGCCGCGCGCATCCTCATCGCCCATGGCGCGGACCCGGCCGTGCGCGATGCCAAGGGCCGGACCCCCGTGGACATGGCGCGCCTCCGGGGCCTGGACGAGGCGGCCGAGCTGATGGAGGGCGTGCACCATGCGGGCTAAGCGGTTCGAGCTGCCGATCCGGATCATGGTCGAGGACCCTGTCCCGGAGCTCGCCATGGCACTGCAGCGCGGCCGGGCCGGCACGGCCTCGCTCGTCTCGCCCGCGAGCCGGTCGGCGAATGCCGTGGCTTTCGAGCTCGCGGTGACGGTGGACGGAAGCCTGCCGGACGGGCGGCCTCGGCTGCTCGGCCCTTACGTCCAGGGCCCGCCCGAGGCGCGGTTCGTCTATCTGGCCGTGGGCCGGTATGCGGGCCAGGCGGATTCCGAATGGGGCGGTCGCGTCAAGGTGCCGCTGGGCGGTCTCGGCTGGAACGAGATCGAGGCGCTTCCGCCCGGCGGCCGTGTCGTCGCGCGCATCGCGGGTCGGTCGCAGAAGGGCGGCCCGGCTCTGGCGAGCGTGCGGCTGCTGCCGCCTGGGTGGACGTAGCCGGCGGGCTCGGTCGAGGCGCCTCTAAGGCTGTGGCATCCTTAGCTCTTTCCGGGCATAGTGCGCTCATGACGGATCTGGCTTCAGCGACGGCGCGGTTGGCGCGAGCGGTCGAGCGCCTGGAAGAGGTGGCTCACAACCGAGTCGCCATAACGGCCGGGGAGCGCAAGAGACTGGGCGCCGAGCTGGCGCGGGCCAAGGCCGATTTCGCCCAGCTCGAAACCGTGACCGGCGGCGTTTCCAATCGTCTCGACGGCGCCATCGAGCGGCTTCGCGCCGCCCTGGGCGGCTGAGCGCATGGCGCAGGTCGAAGTCACGATCAACGGCCGCGGCTATCTCGTCGCCTGCGACGACGGACAGGAAAATCATGTCGCGCGGCTCGGGCAATATCTCGATCAAAAGGTCTCGGTCCTGGTCAAGAGCGTGGGCCAGGTCGGCGATGCTAGATTGCTGCTGATGGCGGGATTGCTGGTCGCGGACGAGCTTTCGGAGCGGTCCGGCGTCCCCGCCGCGCCGGCTGCGGCCGCCCTGAACGGCGCCGGGATCGACGAGGCGGCGCTGGCCGATACGCTGAACGGGCTTGCCGAGCGGATCGAGGCCATTGTAGTTGCACTCGAGCAGGACTAATTATCAGGAGCGGGGCTGCGCGGTGCGACAGGCAGCTCATACCCCGGGGCCAATGTACTTCTCTTGGGGACTGTCCCTGCCGGAGCCGTGGTTTCGGTATATGGTTCCCACCTGCTCTGCAGGCCACGAGGGTACGACAAGTCCAGCGGCCGAGGCGGCTCCGCACTTCCTCACCGAGCTTCGACGGCATCGAGCATCCCATGGCTAATGCCGACATCAAGGCGGAGCTGCGCCGGGCCGCGGAAGAGCGGCGTGCCGCGTCATATGCGGCCGATCCCGGCGCCGGTGCCGTGCTGGCGCGCTATGCCATGCATCTGCTCGGCGAGCGCAGCTTCGTCTCGATCGCGGCCTACTGGCCGATCCGGACCGAGATCGATGTCCGCCCCTTGCTCCTGGCGCTCGCCCAGAACGGCCGCGACACGGCGTTGCCGGTGATCCGCGGGCGCGGCGAGCCGCTCGAGTTCCGGCGCTGGCGGCCCGGCTTCGACCTCACGCCCGGCGCGTTCGGCACACTCGGTCCGGCCGCTGCCCCCGTGATCGAGCCCGATGTGCTGCTGGTGCCGCTGCTCGCCTTCGACCGGCAGCACCGGCGTCTCGGCTATGGCGCGGGCTTCTACGACCGGACCATCGCGCTGTTGCGCCGGCGCCCGCTGCTCGTGCTCGGTGTCGCATTTGCGGCACAGGAGATCGAAGAAGTGCCCGTCGATAGCTGGGATGAGCCTCTTGATCTGGTGTTGACCGAGCGCGGCATTCTTTAATCGCGCGGTTGGATGCCGAAAGGGGCTTCATGCGGCTTTTGTTTCTGGGAGATCTGGTCGGACGGTCCGGCCGCGACGCGGCGCTGGCCGAGGTGCCGCGCCTGCGCGCGGCGCTGGGCGTCGATTTTTGCGTGGTGAATGGCGAGAACGCGGCGGGCGGCTTCGGCATCACGGACAAGATCTGCAAATCGCTCTACGAGGTCGGCGTCGACGCGATCACCACCGGCAACCATGTCTGGGATCAGCGCGAACTGATGTCGACCATCGATGCCGATCCGCGCCTCGTGCGTCCGGCCAATTTTCCGCCGGGTACGCCGGGCAAGGGCACGCGCGTGTTCCAGCTCGCGGGCGGGCGTCGGATCGTGGTCGTCAACGTCATGCTGCGGCTGTTCATGGATGCGCTCGACGATCCGTTCCAGGTGATGGACCGCGAGCTCGCGGGCCGGTCGCTCGGCAACAGTGCCGCGGCCATCCTCGTCGATGTCCATGGCGAGGCGACCAGCGAGAAGATGGCCATGGGCCATTTCCTCGACGGCCGCGCCTCGCTCGTCGTCGGCACGCATAGCCATGTGCCGACCGCCGACGCGCAGATCCTGCCCAAGGGCACGGCCTATCTCAGCGATGCCGGCATGTGCGGCGATTATGATTCGGTCATCGGCATGCAGAAGGAGGCGGCCCTGCACCGCTTCACCCGCAAGTTGCCGGGCGAGCGCCTGACCCCGGCCGAGGGGCCGGCGACGGTGTGCGGCGTGTTCGTCGAGACCGACGATGCCACCGGCCTCGCCAAGAGCGTGTCACCGATCCGCGTCGGCGGCCGGCTGCAGCCCGCCTGGCCGCCCGACCCCGGCTGATGCGGCAAGAATAACCGCGACCCGGCCCAATTCCCGCCATATTACGCTGCTAGTCAGGTGGGATCAGGCTGGGTCGGCGCCACTATATGTGGTATCCACGTCACACAAATCAGCATTACCTAGGTTGACATTCGATGGCTGGCCATTCCCAGTTCAAGAACATCATGCACCGCAAGGGTGCGCAGGACAAAAAGCGCGGCAAGATCTTCACCAAGCTGATCCGCGAGCTCACCACGGCTGCGCGCTCGGGCTTGCCGGATCCCGCCGCCAATCCGCGCTTGCGCGCGGCGATCACGGCGGCGCGGCAGTCGAACATGCCGCGCGACACGATCGACCGCGCGATCAAGCGCGGCGCCGGCGGCGAGGATGGCGATAATTACGACGAGGTGCGCTACGAGGGCTACGGGCCGGGCGGCATCGCCGTCATCGTCGAAGCGCTGACCGACAACCGCAATCGCACGGCGAGCGAGGTGCGCACCGCCTTCACCCGCTCGGGGGGAACGCTGGGCGAGACCAATTCGGTGAGCTTCCAGTTCAGCCGCAGCGGGCAGGTGACTTATCCGGCCGACACCGCTACGGCCGACGCCATGCTCGAAGCCGCGATCGAGGCCGGCGCCGAGGATGTCGAGAGCGACGAGGAGGAGCATCGCGTCCTCTGCTCGGTCGAGGATCTCGCCACCGTGCGCGACATGCTGGAAGAGAAGTTCGGCACCGCCTCGGCGGCGAAGCTGGTCTGGCGGCCGCAGGCGCTGGTGCCGGTCGGCGACGAGGATACGGCGCAGTCGCTGTTCAAGCTGGTCGAAGCGCTCGAGGACAGCGACGACGTGCAGTCCGTCTACACCAATTTCGACATACCCGACGAGATCATGGCGAAGCTCGAAGGCTGATAGATGACCGGACCCGGCACCATCCGCCTGATCGGCCTCGACCCCGGCCTGCGCCGCACGGGCTGGGGCGTGATCGATATGGCGGGCCATCGCCTGACCTATGTCGCGGACGGCGTCATCCAATCGAACGACAAGAAGTCGCTGGCCGAAAGGCTGGGCGAGCTCTGGGTCGGGTTGAACGAGGTGCTGGCGCGCTGGACGCCGGATGTGGCCGCGGTCGAGGAGACTTTCGTCAACAAGAACCCGGCCTCGACCCTGAAGCTCGGCATGGCGCGCGGCGTCGTCCTGCTGGCGCCGTCGCAGCGCGGCATCGAGGTGGCGGAATACTCGCCGAACCTGGTGAAGAAATCGATCGTCGGCTCCGGCCATGCCGACAAGACCCAGGTGCAGATGATGGTGCGCCGGCTGCTGCCCGGCGCGCTCACGACCCAGGCCGACGCCGCCGACGCGCTGGCCGTCGCCATCTGCCACGCGCACCATGCGCAATCGAGCCATGCGCTCATGCGCCAGGCCGCCGGTATCGGCCGATGATGCTGGCGCGCCTTCGCGGCACGGTCGAGGATATCGGGCTCGACGCGCTCGTGATCGATGTCGGCGGCCTGGGCTATCCGGTGCTGGTCTCGAACCGGACGCGCGCGGCGCTGCCGGCGATGGGCCAACCGGCGACGCTGCTCATCGAGACGCAGATCCGCGAGGATAACGTCACCTATTTCGGCTTCATCGACCGGGCCGAGCGCGATTGGTTCCGTCTGCTGACGACGGTGCAGGGCGTCGGCGGCAAGGTGGCGCTCAACATCCTGTCGGCGCTCGATCCCGACCGGCTGGCCCAGGCGATCCGCGCCGAGGACCGGGCGCAGCTGAGCCGCGCCGACGGCGTCGGCCCCAAACTCGCGGTCCGGCTCGTGACCGAGCTCAAGGGCAAGGCCGCCGGCTGGGCGACGGATCCGATCATGCTCTCCACGGCCGCTGCGGCAGCCGCCGCGGGACCGGCCGAGGAGGCGGTCTCGGCCCTGGTTAATCTCGGCTACAAGCGGCCCGATGCGCTGGGCGCGGTCGCGACGGCCGCGCGCAAGCTCGGTGACGGGGCGACCACCGGCGCCCTCATCACTGCGGGCCTGAAGGAGATGGCGCCGTGAGCGACGCCACCCGCATGGTCGATCCCGAGCGCCGCGAGGAGGATGCGCCGGAAAGCTCGATCCGGCCGCTGGCGCTCGACGATTTCGTCGGCCAGCGCCAGGTGCGCGAGAATTTGCGCATCTTCATCCAGGCGGCCCGCGGGCGCGACGAGGCGCTCGACCATGTGCTGTTCTTCGGCCCGCCCGGCCTCGGCAAGACCACGCTCGCCCAGATCGTGGCGCGCGAGATGGGGGTGGGGTTCCGGGCGACATCGGGGCCGGTGATCCAGCGCGCGGGCGATCTCGCCGCTCTGCTCACCAACCTCCAGCCGCGCGACGTCCTTTTCATCGACGAGATCCATCGGCTGATGCCGGTGGTCGAGGAGATCCTCTATCCGGCGATGGAGGATTTCCAGCTCGACCTTATCATCGGCGAGGGGCCGGCGGCGCGCTCGATCCGCATCGATCTGCCGCCCTTCACGCTGGTCGGCGCCACGACGCGCTCGGGCCTGATCAGCCGGCCGCTGCGCGAGCGCTTCGGCATTCCCTTCAACCTCGTCTTCTACGAGCCGGCCGAGCTGCAGAAGATCGTCGAGCGCGGCGCCGGGATTCTCGATTTCTCGCTGGCGCCGGATGGGGCGGCCGAGATCGCCCGCCGCTCGCGCGGCACGCCGCGCGTGGCCGGCCGGCTCTTGCGCCGGGTGCGCGATTTCGCGTCGGTCGAGGGCGCGGGGCGCGTCGATGCGCGCGCGGCCGACCGGGCGCTGAAGCGGCTCGAGGTCGACGAGCGTGGGCTCGATGCCATGGATCGGCGCTATCTGAAGGCGATCGCCGAGCATTATTCGGGTGGGCCGGTCGGGGTCGAGACCATGGCGGCGGTGCTGTCCGAGCAGCGCGACGTGATCGAGGATGTGATCGAGCCCTATCTCATCCAGCAGGGTTTCCTCATGCGCACGCCGCGCGGCCGGGTGCTGACCGACCAGGCGTTCCAGCATCTGGGCCTCGCCGTCATCCGCCCGGCCGGGCTGCAGTTCGACCTGCTGGCGGTCGAGCCGGACCCGGAATCATGAGCGACCTCGTGCCGGTGTCGGGCGTGTTCGAGCAGGGGCGGCATTTGATGCCGATCCGCGTCTATTACGAGGATACCGATGCCGGCGGCATCGTCTATCACGCCACATATCTGCGCTTCGCCGAGCGGGCGCGGTCGGAATTTCTGCGCCTCATCGGCTGGGACCATGCGCGCGTGCTGGACGAGACCGGCCTCGGCTGGGTCGTGCGCCGGGCCGAGATCGATTTCCGCCAGCCGGCGCGGCTCGACGACGCGCTGATCGTGGCCACCTGGGTCGGCAGCCTCAAGGGCGCCAGCATGCAAGCGGTGCAATCGATCCGCCGCGACGCGGCCGAGCTGGTTCTGCTCAATCTGCAACTCGTCCTGATGAGTCGTTCCGGCCGGCCCGCGCGTTTGCCCGCGAGCCTGAAGGCGCTCCTCGCCCCTTTCCTCGAAGCCCAAGAAAGCACCTCCGCCCCATGCCCGTCGATACCGTAGCCAATCTTGGAGGCCAGGCAGCCGCCGGCTTCTCGATGTGGTCGATGTTCCTGCAGGCCGACCTCATCGTCAAAGCCGTGATGCTGCTGCTGCTCGTGACCTCGTTCTGGAGCTGGGCCGTCATCTTCGACAAGGTGCTGAAGCTGCGCCGGCTGTCGCGGGCGGGTACCGAGTTCGAGGAGAGCTTCTGGTCGGGCGGCTCGATCGACGATCTCTATGACCGGATCGGCACGCGGCCGGCGGACCCGATGTCGGCGACCTTCTCCGCCGCCATGCTGGAATGGCGCCGCTCGGCGGCCAAAGGTCTGCTCAACTCGGCCGGCCTGCAGGCGAGCCTCAAAGAGCGCATCGAGAAGGTGATGAACGTCACCATCGGGCGCGAGATGGAACGGGTCGAGCGCTATCTCGTCTTCCTTGCGACCGTCGGCTCGACCGCTCCTTTCGTCGGGTTGTTCGGCACCGTCTGGGGCATCATGAACAGCTTCGAATCGATCGCCGCCACCAAGAACACCTCGCTCGCCGTCGTGGCGCCCGGCATCGCCGAGGCGCTGTTCACCACGGCCCTGGGCCTGGTCGCGGCCATTCCGGCGGTGGTCGGCTACAACAAGATCACGACCGATCTCGGCCGCTACGCCAACAGGCTGGAGAATTTCGCCTCGGAATTCAGCGCCATCCTGTCGCGCCAGTTCGAGGAGAAGACCTGACATGGCCGGCGGGATCATCAACCGCAAGGGTGCCAGGAACGGGCGCGGCTATCGGCCGATGGCCGAGATCAACGTCACGCCGATGGTCGACGTGATGCTGGTGCTGCTGATCGTGTTCATGGTCGCGGCCCCGTTGCTCACGGTCGGCGTGCCGGTCGATTTGCCCAAGAGCCAGGCGCCCGCGATCAACGAGAACAAGGAACCGCTGGTCGTCACCGTCAACAAGGACGGGCAGATCTTCATCCAGGACACGCAGATCCAGGACGACGCGCTGGTGCCGAAGCTCCAGGCGATCACCAACAGCAATCCCGAGGCGGTCATCTATGTCCGCGGCGACAAGGCGCTGAATTACGGACGCATCATCGAGGTCATGGGCTTCATCTCCTCGGCGGGCTTCACCAAGGTCTCGCTGATCGCGGAACTGCCGCAGACCGGGAGAAAGTAAGAGGCGATGCGTGAGCGGCCGAAGGCCATGATCCGCAGACCGCAGGCGCCGCTCGCCGGAGAGACGAGCGCGCGCGGGCCGGTGCGGCCGCGCCCCGGCGCCCCGCCGGGCCAGGCGCCGCGCCGTCCGGCGACGCGTCGGCCGGTCGCCTCGCGCATGCGCGATGAGATGACGAGCGGGCTGGTCGTCTCGGCCGTGCTGCACACGGCGGCGCTGGTCGCGATCATGCTGGGCCTGCCCGAGCTGTTCCGCCATCCGCCGCCGGAGGAGACTTCGATCGCGGTCCAGCTCATCAATATCTCGAACGTCACGACCGCGACGGCGAAGAATCCGACGCCGACGCGCACGGCCAAGATCGATACGCCGCCGCCGCCGGTGCCGGTCGAGAAGCCGGAGCCGCCGAAGCAGGACCCGCTGACTCCACCCCCGCCGCCGGCCGCGGCCGAGCCGTCGCCGCCCCCGCCCCCGCCGCCGCCGAAGCCCGAGCCGCCCAAGCCGGAGCCGCCGCCGCCGGCACCGCCGCCTCCTCCGCCGCCGGCGCCGATCCCCAAGCCGGAACCGCCGCCGCCTCCCCCGCCGCCGAAGCCCGAGCCGCCCAAGCCCGAGCAGAAGCCGGAGCCGCCGAAGCCTGCGCCCAAGCCCGAGCCGCCGAAGAAGCAGCCGGACAATTTCGACCAGCTGCTGAAGAACCTGTCGAAGCAGCAGCCGGCGCCGAAACCGGACCAGACGCCGCAGAAGCCGCAAAAGCCGCAGCCGCAATCGAGCCAGCTCGCCTCGGCGATGCCGAACGCGCCGCTCGGCAGCCAGATCACGACCAGCGAGAAGGATGCGATCGCGTCCGCGGTCGAAGCCTGCTGGGATTTCGATGCCGGCGCCAAGGGTGCCTCCGACATGCGCGCGGTCATCCGGGTCGAGCTCAATCCGGACGGCTCGGTGCGCAACACGTCGATCGTCGATTCAGAGGGGCGCGGGAACGATCCCGAATGGCGCGCCTTCGCCGAGCGGGCACGGCGGGCGCCGCTCATTGCTCAATGCAACAAACTGCCGATTCCGCCTGAGAAATACGATCAACTGAAGGTGTTCACCTTTACCTTCACTCCCAAAGGTGTCTCATGAAGCGAACAGATTTCCGGTTTCGACTAGCGCTTCTGGTCCCGTTGCTGGCCGCCTTCATGGGTTTGGCGGCCCCGGCGCGAGCGGAACTGCAAAATATCGATGTGACTCATCCGAACACCCAGCCCATGCCAATCGCCCTGCCGGATTTCCGCGGTGCCAGCCCGCAGGAGAACGAGTTCGGCCACGGCATCGTCCAGGTCGTCTCGGCCGATCTCGAGCGTTCGGGCCTGTTCCGGCCGCTCGATCCCAAATCCTTCATCCAGGATCCGAACGGGGCGCCGCCGACGCCGCGCTTCGCCGATTGGCGCATCATCAATGCCCAGGCGCTGGTGACGGGTGCCGTCACGGCCCAGCCCGACGGTCGTTTCAAGGTCGAGTTCCGGCTGTGGGACGTGGCGGCGGGGGTGCAGATGACCGGCTTCGCCTATACGACGACCTCGGACAATCTTCGGCGTATCTCGCATATCGTCGCTGACGCCATCTACAAGCGGCTGACGGGCGAGGAGGGGTATTTCGATACCCGCGTGGTCTATATCGCCGAAAGCGGGCCGGCCGATCGCCGGATCAAGCGACTCGCCATCATGGATCAGGACGGTTTCAACAACCGGATGTTGACCCAGGGGCGCGAGCTGGTGCTGACCCCACGCTTTTCGCCGACGGCTCAAGAGATTACCTATATGAGCTATGCGCGCGGCACGCCCCGGGTCTACCTGTTCAACATCGATACCGGACAGCAGGAGCTTCTCGGCGACTATCCGGGCATGACCTTCGCCCCGCGCTTCTCGCCCGACGGCAACAAGGTGATCTTCAGCCTGTCGACCAACGGCGCCACGCAGATCTATACCCAAGATCTCCGAACCCGCAAAGTAACGCAGATCACGACCACCACGGCGATCGATACCTCGCCGTGCTATTCACCTGACGGCAAGTATATCACCTTTAACTCTGACCGCGGTGGCGTACAGCAGATCTATACGATGAATGCCGACGGTAGCGACATCAAGAGAATCAGCTTCGGTGCCGGCCGCTATGCTACGCCGGTCTGGTCGCCTCGCGGCGATTTGATTGCCTTCACCAAGTGGGAGCATGATGATTTTCAAATCGGAGTCATGCGCCCGGACGGCAGCGGCGAACGGATCTTGAGCCACGGATTCCTGGTCGAAGGCCCGACCTGGGCGCCGAACGGCCGTGTGCTGATGTTCTTCAAGCAGACCCAGTCGGATTCGAAGGGCCATGGCGGTTCAACCCGGCTAGTGTCGGTCGATCTTACCGGGTCGAACGAAAGAGAGGTCGTAACCCCGCAGGATGCCTCGGACCCGGCTTGGTCCCCCTTGCTTCCGTGACAAACTGTGAGTATATTTCGGGCCGATTTTGCCATCCGTTCTCGCGCGGTGGACGGCGGTCTTTGCTCCGCACGAAGACGTAGTGCCGCCGTTTGCCCTCCCGACACCTAGATTCCTGGTTACGCTGAAGGAACGATAAAATGCGTTATAAGATGTTGACCCTCGTCGCCACCGCCGCATTGCTGGCCGCTTGCGACACGACCCCGAAGGCGACCGACACCGGTGCCGGCACCGGCACCGCCACGGCCCCGACGGCGCCCGTCGCCCAGGGCTCGCCGGCCGATGAGCTGAAGACCCAGGTCGGCGACCGGATTTTCTTCGCCTTCGACAAGTCCGACATTTCCGGCGAGTCCAAGGCGACGCTGGACCGTCAGGCCGCTTTCACCAAGAAGTATCCTCAGCTGACCTTCACGGTCGAAGGCCATTGCGACGAGCGCGGCACGCGCGAGTACAACCTCGCCCTCGGCGAGCGCCGCGCCACCGCGACCAAGAACGCCCTGGTCGCCCTCGGCGTCCAGGGCAGCCGCCTGCAGACGATCTCCTACGGCAAGGAGCGTCCGGCGGTCGTCGGCTCGAACGAGGCGGCCTATGCCCAGAACCGCCGCGCGGTGACGGTGATCAACTAACACGAAGGCTTTGGCTCGGCGTCGCGGTTTCAAGCGATGCCGGCCGTCTTTCGTGACCGGTGAAATGGCGTCGCGAGCAACTCCGGCAGGAGTTGTCCGCGGCGCCGTTTTTTTGACGAATTCCAGGCTATAGTCATAGGCGCGGGACGAATGACGGAGAATATTGGACAGCTTCTGCCACAATGGCGTTTGCTCTCCATGCCGCCTACCCCTCATCGCGGGATTTCGATGCGCCATATGCTCGGCCTGATCGGCCTTTGCCTTCTTGTGTTTTCTTGCCTGACGCCGGCCATGGCGCAGGATATACGACCGATTCTCGATCGGCTCGACCGGTTGGAGCGGGATCTCAACCAGGTCCAGCGCCAGGTCTACCGCTCCCAGGTCGGCGGCGGCCCGGCACCCGTGGTGCCGCCCTCGGTCGATAACGGCGCTTCGGTCGATGTCTCGATCCGGATGGATCAGCTCGAAGAGCAGATGCGGCGTCTGACCGGCCAGCTCGAAGAGATCCAGAACAACATCACGCAGCTCGGCACCCGGCTCGACAAGAAGCAGGCCGATGACGAGGTCCGTTTCCAGGCGCTGGAAGGCCATGGCGGCGGGGGCGGCCAGGATATCGCCGCGGCCGCGCCGTCGCGCGGTGCTGCCGACATGGACCGGCCGCCTTCCGCCTCGGGCCAGCTGGTCGGCCCGCGCGACGGCGGGTCGCCGTCCCCGGCCAATGCCGGCCCCAATGGCGGGCTGCCCTCGGGCTCGGCGCAGGAGCAGTACAGCTACGCCTTCGGCCTCGTCCGGCAGCAGGATTTCAAGAATGCCGAGCTGGCCTTGAAGAGCTTCCTCCAGAAGCATCCGAGCGATCCGCTCGCCGGCAATGCCCAATTCTGGCTCGGCCAGACCTATTTCGTGCGCGGCGACAATGCCGCCGCGGCCTCCACCTTCGCCGAGGGCTACCAGAAATTCCCGCAGGGGCAGAAAGCGTCGGAATCGCTGCTCAAGCTCGGCATCTCGCTCAACAATCTCGGCCGCAAGCAGGATGCCTGCGCCAGCTTCGCCCGCCTCGACCGCGATTTTCCCAAGCTCGAGCAGTCGATCAAGGATACCGAAGTCCAGGAACGGCGAAAGGCCGGGTGCTGAGCCGCCTCATTTCGGCCATTTGACGGGGCCGGGAGCCTGGCCGACAAATGCCTCCCGCAAAATGAGGGAGGTACGGGCGTGAGCGTCGCGGAAAAGTTCGAACGGGCGGACAGAGCCGACGAGATCGTGGCGCGACTCGACCGGCTGCCCGCCTCGCGGCCGATCTGGCGGATCGTGCTGCTGCTCTCGCTCGGCGGTGCCTTCGAATTCTACGACATCTTCATCACCGGCTATGTGGCGCCCGGCATGGTCAGGGACGGGCTGTTCACGCCGGAATCGCTCGGTATCTTCAACGCGCTGGCCGGACTCGGCGTCACCGGCACCGGCACTTTCGTGTTCATGACCTTCGCGGGATTCTATGTCGGTACCTTGCTGCTGGGCGCCGTCGCCGACCGGTTTGGCCGGCGCGCGATCTTCACCGCCTCGCTCATCTGGTACTCGGTCGCGACCCTGTTCCTGGCCTTCCAATCGACCGGCTTCGGTGCCGATCTCTGGCGTTTCGTCGCCGGCATCGGCCTCGGCGTCGAGCTGGTCACGATCGGCGCCTATCTGGCGGAGCTGGTGCCGCGCGAGCAGCGCGGCCGCGCCTTCGCGGTCAATCAGATCGTGGCGTTCACGGCGGTGCCGCTGGTCGCTCTTCTCGCCTGGCTGCTGGCCGATGCGAGCCCGCTCGGCCTCGCCGGCTGGCGCTGGGTGGTGCTGATCGGCTCGGCCGGTGCCGTCATCGTCTGGCTGATCCGGCTGGGCCTGCCCGAATCGCCGCGCTGGCTCGCCCGGCAGGGGCGGCTGGGCGAAGCCGAACGGATCACCGCCTCGCTCGAAGCTGCCATCGCGGCCGAGGGTCTCGTCCTGCCGCCGCCGGGTGCGGCCGTGGCCGAGCCGGGCGGGCCGGGCGGTTTCGCCGAGATCTGCCGGCCGCCCCTCCGCCGGCGCACGATCATGCTGTCGGTGTTCCAGTTCAGCCAGGCGATCGGCTTCTACGGCTTCGCCGCCTGGGTTCCGTCGGTGCTGATCGCCAAGGGCATCCACGTCACCCAGAGTCTGGAATATTCCTTCATCATCGCCATCGCCAACCCGTTCGGCCCGCTCATCGGCTTCTTCTTCGCCGACCGGGTCGAGCGCAAATGGCAGATCGTCGGTGCCGCCCTCTGCGTCGCCTGCTTCGGGCTGATCTTCGCCGGCCAGACCGAATCGGCTCCACTCATCCTGTGCGGCGTCCTGGTGACGCTCGCCAATAACTGGATGAGCTTCGCCTTCCATAATTACCAGGCCGAGCTGTTCCCGACCCGCATCCGCGCGCGGGCGGTGGGCTTCGTCTATTCCTGGAGCCGGGTCTCCGCCGCCTTCGCCGGCCTCGTCATCAGCCTGCTGCTGGCGCGCGGCGGGGTCGAGGCGGTGTTCCTGTTCATCGCCGGCGCCATGGCGATGGTGGCGATCTCGATCGGCGGCTTCGGTCCGCGCAGCACGGGCCTGGCGCTCGAAAAGATTTCGCGCTGACCGGTACACTAACTTGTTGAATCCAGTGTGATTCGGCGTCCGGGATTCATGATACAAAATGCCATGAATCCCGGAATCATCACACGAGCGGCCGAGCCGATCGGCGATCCGGAATTCGCCGAGCTCATGGCGCGGCTCGGCGGGTTCGAGCTGGCACCGATCCTCGCTGTCGCCGTGTCGGGCGGTGCCGATTCGATGGCGCTGGCACTTCTCGCCGAACGCTGGGCGCGG
This sequence comes from Aliidongia sp., assembly GCA_035539155.1. Lineage (GTDB taxonomy): Bacteria > Pseudomonadota > Alphaproteobacteria > ATCC43930 > CGMCC-115725 > JAXDMU01. The sequence continues at coordinate 111,102 of DATLIZ010000026.1, forward strand.
ACACGCGGCGGCCGGGTCACCGCACTGACCGTCGATCACCGGCTACGGCCGGCCTCGGCGGACGAGGCCCGGACCGTGACGGCCTGGCTCGGCGCGCGCGGCATCGGTCACGAGACGCTGGTCTGGGCCGGCCCACATCCGGCCGGCGACATCCAGGCGGCGGCGCGGGAAGCCCGCTACGCCCTGCTCGGCGACTGGTGCCGGACCCAGGGCGTCCTGCACCTCCTGACCGCGCACCACCAGGACGATCAGGCCGAAACCCTGCTGCTGCGGCTGGCGCGCGGCAGCGGCCTCACCGGCCTGGCCGGCATGGCGGCGATCGTCGAGACGGCGCATTGGCGCCTGGTGCGGCCGCTGCTCGACGTGCCGGCGCCGCGGCTGCGCGCCAGTCTTGCAGCGCAAGACCAGGACTGGATCGAGGACCCGTCGAACCGGGATCCCCGCTTCGCGCGGGCGCGCCTTCGCCGGGAGCACGCGGCCTTGGCGGCGGCCGGCCTGACGGCGCAGCGCCTGGCCGAGGCTTGCCGGCATCTCGCGCGCGCTCGCGCGGCCATCGAAGAATATGCCGCGCGCCTGCTGGTCGAGGCCGTGACGCCGCACGAGGCGGGCTGGGCGGTGATCGATCCCGAACCGTTCCGGCGCGCCGCTTCCGAGATCCGGCTGCGCGCGCTCGCCTCCCTTATCGCCGCGATCGGCGCCGAACCCTATACGCCGCGCTTCGAGCGGCTGGAGCGGCTGGCCGAGGCGATCTTTGGAGAGGTGGCGGGCGGCGGCCGGACGCTCGGCGGCTGTCGTATCCTGCGCCGGCGCGGCCGGCTGCTGGTGCATCGCGAGCCGGCGGCGACGGCACCGCCGGTGCTTTTGCCCGAGTGCGGCGAGCTCGTCTGGGACCGACGCTTCTCGGTCGTCAACCGGGGCGCGCCGGGCATCGAGATCGGCCTGCTCGGCGGCGATGGCGTGGCCGCGCTGCATGCCATTGCGCCTCGGGCCGTCGATCCCCATCTTCCCAAAGCCGTGCTGCCGTCCTTGCCGGCCCTGCGGCAAGACGGTAGGCTGGTTTCGATTCCCCATCTCGGATGGCACGAGGCGGGAGTGTCGATCGATATCGAGGTGCGGTGGCGGCCGGCGCGCCCAGTTTGTGGCCGCGGCTTTACAGTTGCTTAGGACGCATCGCATCTTATCTTTAGGTCGAAGGTTGCCGCGCTTCCAGCCTGCGGTAATCGGCAGATCGGGCGGAACGCGGCGGCGAGCTGCGGTCGAGGACGGAATGAAAGGCCTGAACCGTGAATAATTTCGGGAAGAATCTGGCGCTGTGGATCATCATCGCTCTACTGCTGGTCGCCCTGTTCAACCTGTTCCAAAGCTCTTCGACCCGCGGTACCCAGCCGCCTATCGCCTATTCCGACTTCATTAACGAGCTCAATCACGATCGCGTCAGCGATGTGACCATCCAGGGCAACGTCATCACTGGCACGTTGAAGGAGGGCAAGCCCTTCGTCACCAACATGCCGAACGACCCGACCCTGGTCAGCCGGCTCCTGGAGAAGGATGTGCGCGTCAAGTCGCAACCGAGCGACGAGAACGTGCCGTCGCTGTTCGGCGTGTTGCTGAACTGGTTCCCGATGCTGCTGCTGATCGGCGTGTGGATCTTCTTCATGCGCCAGATGCAGGGCGGCGGCGGCCGGGCCATGGGTTTCGGCAAGTCGCGGGCGCGGCTGCTGACCGAGAAGGTTGGCCGCATCACCTTCGACGATGTCGCCGGCATCGACGAGGCGAAGCAGGAGCTCGAGGAGATCGTCGAGTATCTGAAGGACCCGCAGAAATTCCAACGCCTGGGTGGCAAGATCCCTAAGGGCGTGCTGCTGGTGGGTCCGCCGGGTACCGGTAAGACGCTGCTCGCCCGCGCCATCGCCGGCGAGGCGAACGTGCCCTTCTTTACTATCTCGGGCTCGGACTTCGTCGAGATGTTCGTCGGCGTCGGCGCTTCCCGCGTCCGCGACATGTTCGAGCAGGGCAAGAAGAACGCGCCCTGCATCATCTTCATCGACGAAATCGACGCGGTCGGCCGCCATCGCGGTGCCGGCCTCGGCGGCGGTAACGACGAGCGCGAGCAGACGCTGAACCAGCTGCTGGTCGAGATGGACGGCTTCGAGGCCAATGAGGGTGTCATCCTCATCGCCGCCACCAACCGCCCGGACGTGCTCGATCCGGCGCTGCTGCGCCCCGGCCGCTTCGACCGCCAGGTCGTGGTGCCGAACCCCGACATTCTCGGCCGCGAGAAGATCCTCAAGGTCCATATGCGCAAGGTGCCGCTGGCGGCCGATGTCGATCCCAAGGTGATCGCGCGCGGCACGCCCGGCTTCTCCGGCGCCGATCTCGCCAACCTCGTCAACGAGGCGGCGCTGATGGCGGCCCGCAAGGGCAAGCGCTCGGTCGGCATGCTCGAGTTCGAGCAGGCCAAGGACAAGGTCATGATGGGCGCCGAGCGGCGGTCCATGGTCATGACCGAGAAGGAAAAGGAGCTGACCGCCTATCACGAGGCCGGCCATGCGCTGCTCGCCATGTATCAGCCGGGTGCGGACCCGCTGCACAAGGTGACGATCATCCCGCGCGGCCGGGCCCTGGGCGTCACCATGAGCCTGCCGGAACGCGACCGGCTCAACTACTCCATCAAGGAGCTGAACGCCCGGATCGCCATGACCTTCGGCGGCCGCATCGCCGAGGAGCTGATCTTCGGGCCGGAGAACGTCACCACCGGCGCCGGCAACGACATCCATCAGGCGACCAACATGGCGCGCCGGATGATCACGGAATGGGGCATGTCCGACAAGCTCGGCCGCATCCGCTACAGCGACAATGAGGAAGAGGTGTTCCTCGGCCATTCGGTCACCCAGCGCAAGAACGTCTCGGACGCGACGGCGAAGCTGATCGATGAGGAGATCCGCCGGGTCGTCGAGGAAGGCGAGCAGGCCGCGCGCAAGCTCCTGACCGAACGGATCGGCGAGCTGCATGCGCTGGCCAAGGGCTTGCTCGAATACGAGACCCTGTCGGGCGACGAATGCCGCAAGATCGTGGCCGGCGAACCCATCGTCCGCGACCTCAGCACCGACGATCCGCGTCCGGCACCGCGCCGCTCCTCGATCCCGCCGGCCGGCGGCGTGCGCAAGGACAAGCCCACGGGCGGGCTGGAGCCGGAGCCGCAGCCCAACGCCTGATGTCCGATCCGAGCTTGGACAGACGAAGCCCCATCTCGCGATGGGGCTTCGTCGCTTTAGGGCCGGCCGATCCGGCTTCCTTCTATCTGGGGCCGCGCGCGCTCCTGTCCGGCGGCGCGGCCGAGGCGGCGATCGAGGCGGGGACGGCGATTCCGATCGGACGCCCCGGCGAGGCCGCCGCCTGCCTAGAAATTCTGGTTCGCCAGGATGGCGGCGCCCGCTCCGTGCTGGTTGCCGCAGCCGATTTCCCTCGCTGGCTCGACACGAATCCCGGCCCCGCCGCCGACCGGCTGCGCCTGCTCGCGGGCCGGCTGTCGGCGCCGCGCCGTCCCTGGGCCGGGCTCGCGCTCGACCGGCCGCTGGTCATGGGCATCGTCAATGTCACGCCCGACAGCTTCTCCGACGGCGGCGATTTCCTCGATCCCGCGGCGGCCGTCGCCCACGGGCTGGCGCTCCGCGGGGCCGGGGCCGACATTCTCGATATCGGCGGGGAGTCGACCCGGCCGGGTGCCGAGCCGGTGCCGCCCGAGGTGGAGGTGGCGCGGGTCGTGCCGGTCGTCCGTGCGCTCGCCGAGGCTGGCGCCATCGTGTCGATCGACACCAGGCACACGCCGGTCATGGCGGCGGCGGTCGAGGCCGGCGCCCGCATCGTCAACGATGTGACGGCGCTGCAGGACAAAGGGGCGGTCGAACTCGCCGCCCGCCTCCGCCTGCCGGTGGCGCTCATGCATATGCAGGGCGCGCCGCAGACCATGCAGGCCGATCCGCGCTACGATCATGCCGTGCTCGACGTCTTCGATTTCCTGGAAGCGCGGATCGCCGCTTGCGAGGCGGCCGGCATCGCACGGGCGGATATCCTGGTCGATCCCGGCATCGGCTTCGGCAAGAGCCTCGCGCATAATCTGCAATTGCTCGACGGGCTCGGCCTGTTGCGCGCGACCGGCTGCGGGCTTCTGCTCGGCGTGTCGCGCAAGGGCTTCATCGCGCGTGTCCGCGGCGGGAGCCATGCCAAGTCACGCCTCGGCGGCTCGCTCGGTGCCGGCCTCGCCGGCATCATGCGCGGCGCCGACATGCTGCGCGTCCATGACGTGGCCGAAACGGTGCAGGCGTTAAGCGTGGTTAAGGCCATCGACGATAGAGTGGTCGAGGATGTGCTATAAGCACCGAACATAACGGCGGGACGAAGGACGGGATGAGTCGCAAGCTTTTCGGCACGGACGGGATCCGCGGCACGGCGAACATGGACCCGATGACGGCGGATATCGCGCTCAAGGTCGCGATGTCGGCGGCGCGGCATTTCCGGCGCGGGGACCATCGCCACGTCGTGGTGATCGGCAAGGATACGAGGCTCTCGGGCTATCTGCTCGAGCCGGCGATGACGGCGGGCTTCGTCGCCATGGGCATGGATGTGGTGCTGGTCGGGCCGATGCCGACGCCGGCGGTCGCCATGCTGACGCGCTCGCTGCGGGCCGATCTCGGCGTCATGATCTCGGCCTCGCACAACGCCTTCCAGGATAACGGCATCAAGCTGTTCGGCCCCGACGGCTATAAGCTCTCGGACGAGATCGAGGCGGCGATCGAGATCGGCGTGCTGGGTGGCGGCGAGGTCGTGGGGCGGGCTTCCCCGCGTGAGCTCGGCCGGGCGCGGCGGCTCGACGATGCCGGCGGCCGCTATATCGAGTTCGTCAAGAACAGCTTCCCCAAGGGCATGCGGCTCGACGGCATCAAGATCGTCGTCGATTGCGCCCATGGCGCCGCCTATAAGGTGGCGCCCTCGGTGCTCTACGAGCTCGGCGCCGACGTGGTGCCGATCGGCGTCAGCCCGGACGGCTTCAACATCAACGAGAATTCCGGCGCGGTCGCGACCGCCGCCATGCAGAAGGCGGTGGTCGAGCATGGCGCGCATCTGGGCGTGGCGCTCGACGGCGATGCCGACCGGCTGATGATCGCCGACGAGACCGGCACGCTGCTCGATGGCGACCAGCTCATGGCGCTGATCGCGACCAGCTGGCATCGCGCCGGCACGCTGCGCGGCGGCGGGGTAGTCGCGACGGTCATGTCCAATCTCGGCCTCGAGCGGCATCTGGGCGGGCTCGGGCTCCAGCTCCTGCGCACCTCGGTCGGCGATCGTTACGTTGTCGAAAGGATGCGTGAGCAAGGCTGCAATGTCGGCGGCGAGCAATCCGGCCATATCATTCTGCAGGATCATTCGACCACGGGCGACGGGCTGATCGCGGCGCTGCAGGTGCTGGCGGCGCTGATTCAGCAAGGCGGCAAGGTCAGCGAGGTCGGCCATGTCTTCACCGCTCTGCCGCAACGCATGAAGAGCGTGCGCTATCCGGCCGGCACCGATCCGATGACGATCCCGCGCGTCGAGCAGGCGGTCGCCGAGGCGCATCGGCGGCTGGCGGCGACCGGCCGGCTGCTGATCCGCAAATCGGGCACCGAACCTGTCATCCGGGTCATGGCCGAAGCCGAGGATGAGAGCCTGGTGACGGCGGTGGTCGAGGAGCTCGCCGCCCTGGTCGCGGAGGTTGCGGCCGCTCCCCGCGCGGCGGAATAGGGTACAGTGCCATGAGCCTCGCGCGCATCCTCATCTGCGCCGGCTCCGATTCAGGCGGCGGCGCCGGCATCCAGGCCGACATCAAGACGGTGACGGCGCTCGGCGGCTATGCCATGACCGCCGTCACCGCACTCACCGCCCAGAATACCAAAGGCGTCCAGGGCATCTTTCCGGTCGAGCCGGACTTCATCCGGCTGCAGATGCGCGCGGTGCTGACCGATCTCGGCGCGGACGCGGTCAAGACCGGCATGCTCGGGACGGCGCCCGTGATTGATGCCGTGGTCGAGACGCTGGCCGCGCATGCGCCGAAGGTCGCCCTGATCGTCGATCCGGTGATGGTGGCGAAGGGCGGTGCGTCGCTGCTGGCGAACGAGGCCGTCGCCGCGATGAAGGCGCGTCTGCTGCCGCGGGCGGATCTGCTGACGCCCAATCTGCCCGAGGCCGAAGTGCTGCTGGGCACCACGCTGCCCGATCTCGCCGCCATGTGTGCTGCGGCTGCGGCGTTGCAGCGCATGGGACCGCGCGCGGTGCTGCTCAAGGGCGGGCATTTCCCCGGCGCCACGGTCCATGACGTGCTGGCCAGCGCCGACGGCGTCCAGGTGTTCGACAGCGGCCGGATCGAGACGCGGCACACCCATGGAACCGGCTGCACGCTTGCTTCCGCGATCGCGACCGGGCTCGGGCAGGGGATGGGCCTGACCGATGCGGTGATCCGGGCGCGGGCCTATGTGCTGGAAGCGATTCGGACCGCGCCGGGCCTCGGCCACGGCCATGGGCCGCTCAATCACGGTCATACGGTTCGGTGCTTTTGAGAGACTGTTCGAAAATGCGCGGATGGCGCATTTTCGGTTCTGGGCCAGCCCTCTCCCCCGCCCGGCCACCCACGTAAGTATCCTAGAATGGGTTGCTTGTCTTGAACGGCCCTCTGGGAGAGGGTGGACACCGGCGAGGGCTCGTTGAGTGGGTTGGTCTTTCGACCGTGGCCATCTGGAGCCTTGCCGGTGTCGCGGTCGCTCACGCGTACGGAAGAGAGGGCTC
>DATLIZ010000027.1:0-2424 GCA_035539155.1 Aliidongia sp.
AGCACTTCGAGATTTCCGGAAGCGACGACGCCGACCAGGGCCTGCGGGCGGGTGCCGCCGGCCGGCTTCTCGGTCTTGAACTGGAAACTGAGCTTTTCCATCAGCCTCTCTCCTTACCAGTTGCGGAACCGGCTCGGCGGCCGATAGAGGCCACCGGAGCTCCGCACGATGTCCTTGATCGAGCGCGCGGCCAGCAGCCGGCGGTCGGCATCCAGCGGATCGATGCCGAGATCTTCGGGACGCTGGATGACTTTGCGTTCGCGCAGCCGCTCGACCATCTTCTTGTCGCGGGCTCGGCCGATCTCGGTATAGCCGGCAACACCGCGGATCGCCTGTTCGTAGTCGTCGCGGTCACGGCACAGCAGCAGATTGGCGATGCCTTCCTCGGTGACGATATGCGTGACATCATCGGCATAGACCATGACAGGGGCGAGATCGAGCTTCAGCTTCGCCGCCAGTTCCAGGGCATCGAGTTTCTCGACGAAGAGCGACGCATTGCCTTCGCCGAAGGTCTCGCCAATCTGCACGACGAGCTTGCGGCCGCGCCGCAAGCCGGCGGGCGTATCGGGATCGGCTTCGGCACCGGCCTTCAGCCAGGGCTCGCTGGGATGGCGGCGGCCGCGCGGGTCGGAGCCCATATTGGGGGCACCGCCGAAACCGGCGATGCGGCTCGTCGTGATGGTGGAGCTGTGGCCCTGGAGATCGATCTGCAAGGTCGAGCCGATGAACATGTCGCAAGCATAGAGGCCGGCGGTCTGGCAGAGCGCCCGGTTGGAGCGCAAGGATCCGTCCGGCCCGGTGAAGAAGATGTCGGACCGCGCGGCGATGTAATCCTCCATGCCGACTTCCGAGCCGAAGCAATGCACCTGTTCCACCCAGCCTGCCTCGATCGCGGGAATGAGGGTGGGGTGGGGATTGAGCGCGAAATGGGTGCAGACGCGGCCCTTCAACCCCAGCGCCGCGCCATAAGTCGGCAACAGCAATTCAATCGCCGCGGTGTTGAAGCCGATGCCGTGATTGAGCCGACGCACGCCATAAGGCGCGTAGATGCCCTTGATCGCCAACATGGCGGTCAAAATCTGGGTCTCGGTCATCGCCGCCGGATCACGGGTGAAAAGCGGCTCGACATAGAAGGGCTTCTTCGCCTCGACGATGAAATGGACGAGGTCACCGGGGATATCGACGCGCAGCACCTTGTCGACGATCTCCGCGACCTGGGCGATGACGAGGCCGCTCTTATAGCTGGTCGCCTCGACCACCACCGGCGTGTCCTCGGTGTTGGGACCGGTATAGAGATTGCCGTCGCGATCGGCGCAGACCGCGGCGATCAGCGCCACCTGCGGCGTCAAGTCGATGAAGTAGCGGCCGAACAATTCGAGATAGGTATGGATCGCGCCGAGCTCGATCTTGCCGTTGAAGAGCATGCGGGCGATGCGCGCCGATTGCGGGCCGGAATAGGAAAAGTCGAGACGCCGGGCGATGCCCTTGTCGAACACATCGAGATGCTCGGGCAGCACGACGCCCGATTGCACCATGTGGAGGTCATGGATCTTATCGGGATCGAGATCGGCCAGAGCGGTGGCCAGGATATCGGCCTGCTTCTGGTTATCGCCTTCCAGGCAAACCCGGTCGCCGGGCCGCAACACCGCCTCCAGGAAGGCCGGCAATGCGGCAATCGGCACTGTCTTGCCGTCGGCATGGATGCGTCCGGCCGCGAGACGTTCCGCCAGCACGGCCTTCTGCCTGCTCCAATCCGTCATCCCTCGATGCTCCGTATACCTGACATCTCATCTAGCCAGCTTGTGTATGCCTGTTGATATAGGTTGTCAACGGTGGTATACAATAGCCATAGAATACAGAGAGTACGGATAATAATTAACAAGTAATGGGCTGGCTTGCATACACGACCTCGGATTTAGGGTCGGGGAGAAAACATGACGATCTCGGGTGTTGCGCTTCTCGCCATTTGTACCCTGCTGGGGAGTTACCTCGGCGACCTGCTGGGCATCGTGCTCGGGGTGAAGGCGAATGTGGGCGGGGTCGGCGTCGCCATGATGCTGCTGATCGCGGCACGGCTCTGGCTCGTCAAACAGGGTCGGCTCAGCCAGGGGCTCAAGCTCGGCGTCGAATTTTGGGGGGCGCTCTATATTCCGATCGTGGTGGCGATGGCCGCCCAGCAGGATGTCGTCTCCGCACTCAGCGGCGGCCCGGTCGTGCTCCTTGCCGGGTTCGGCGCGGTCATTCTCTGTTTCGCGGTGGTCGCCCTGATCGGCCGGCTGAGCGGCCCGGTCGAGACCATGGATGAGATCGAGGCGCGGGAGCGGGAGACCGCTGCCGCTCAGTCCGATCCGGCGGTTCAGGCCGGCGCCGATACGCCCCACATTCCCGCCAGATCCCAGGCCTGAGGAGTTCCGCATGGAAGTG
>DATLIZ010000028.1:0-87235 GCA_035539155.1 Aliidongia sp.
GGGCAATCCGCCGCCGCCGCCGGTGCCGCCGGTGGTGGTCGACATCGTCGTCGATTTCGACGGCACGGTGTTCTGGAACGGCCAGCCGGTGCCGGACGAGGCGACGCTGCAGAACGACTTCCTGCAGATCGCGGCACAGGACCCCCAGCCCGAGGTCCATCTCGCCCCCAACAAGCTGGTCACCTACAAATACGTCGCCATGGTCATGGCCAACGCCCAGCGCCTCGGCGTCACCAAGATCGGACTCGTCGGCAACGAGCAATTCGTGAACTGACGCGCTGTGGCGGCTGACCCGCTCTGCTACCTGTCGGGTCAGGCGGCACTGGGCCTGTTCCGTCGGCGCGAACTGTCGCCGGTCGAGCTGATGCGCGCGCTCATCGCCCGGACCGACGCGGTCGAGCCGCATATCAACGCCTTCACGGAAACCTATTTCGAGCAGGCGCTGGCGCAGGCGCGGGCGGCCGAGCAGCGCTATATGGGACAGGGGGCCGCACCCCGGCCGCTCGAAGGGCTGCCGCTCGCCGTCAAGGAGGAGTTCCGCCTCGCCGGCACGCGCCGCTGCTCCGGCTCGCTCATCTATCGGGATCGGGTCGATGCCGAGACCGATCCGCTGATCCAGCGGCTCCTCGATGCCGGCGCCATTGCCCATGCCAAGACGACGGTGCCGGAGGGCTGCCTGCTCGGCACCACCCATTCGCGCCTCTGGGGCGTCACGCGCAATCCCTGGAAGCTCGCCGCCAGTCCGGGCGGCTCGTCAGGCGGGTCGGGAGCGGCCCTCGCGGCCGGCACGGCGACGCTCGCCACCGGTACCGATATCGGCGGCTCGATCCGGATTCCGGCCGCCCTCTGCGGCGTTGCCGGCTATAAGCCGCCTTACGGCCGCAATCCCGAGATCCCGGTCTATAATCTCGATTTCTTCGCCCATTCCGGGCCGATGGCGCGCAGCGTCGCCGATCTGGCATTGATGCAGAACGTCATCTCCGGGCCGGAGCCTACCGATATCGCCTCGCTGCGCGAGCGCGTCACCCTCTCGACCGAGGTGCCGGCCGATCTCAAAGGCTGGAAGATCGCCTATTCGCTCGATCTCGATTGTTTCCAGGTCGAAGCCGCGGTGCGGCGGGCGACGCTCGATGCGCTCGACACCTTCCGCGCGCTCGGCGCCGAGATCGAACCGGTCACGCTCGGCTGGACGCGCGAGATGATGAATGCCGGCGAGACCTATCTCGGCCATCTCTGGGGCGCCGCCATGGCGGATCTGCTGGCCCTGCACCGTGCCGAGATGACGGATTACGCGATCGCCTTCGGCGAGCACGCCACGCGATCGACGGCGCAGGATTTCCGCCATGCGCTGACGCTCATCGCCGAGATGTATCGGCGCTTCGGGCCGATGCTCGACCGCTATGATCTCTTCGTCTGCCCGACCTTGGCGACATCCGCCCTCGGCGCGGCGCAGGTGCCGAGCGATCGGATCACCATCAACGGCAAGGATCTGCCGGCGGAGGAGGGCGTCTGGACGATGACGACGCCCTTCAACATGCTGAGCCGCTGCCCGGTGCTGGCAGTGCCGAGCGGGGCCGTTCAGGACGGCGTGCCGATCGGCATCCAGCTCGTCGCGCGCACCTATGACGATGCGCGGGCATTTCGGGCGGGCCTCGCCTATGAGGCGGCCCGCCCCTGGTTCACGCCGGGCTCGGCCGAGCCCAACTTTCTCTGAACCTTACTGGACGATCCGCCAGCTGCCATCCGCCTGCCGGCAGGCCGTGCCGGTCGCCGAGGTCGATTTGCCGCCGACCTGGATGTTGGTCTTGTAGGGCCGGCAATAGGATTGGTCGTAGCCGGGGGCTGCGGCCTGAGTCGGAGCGGTCGCGGGCCCCGGTGCCGCCGTGACCGGCGCTACATAGGCGGCCGGGTCGTAGCCGTAATAATACGGGTACGGGTAATAGCCGCTGTAATAGGGATAGGCGTAGGGGTAGCCCCACCAGGGATCGTAGAAGCCGCCGCCGAACCCGCCGAAGAAGAAGCTGCCGCGAAAGCCGCCGCGGAACCCGCCATGGAAACCGCGACCGCCGAAGCCGCCATGGAAGCCGCCGCCGTGGAAGCCGCCACCACCGCCATGAAAGCCGCCGCCCCCGCCGCCGTGGAAACCAGCCGCCAAGGCCGGGCTCGGCGTGCTCACCATTCCCCCGGCCAGTATCGCCAAGGTCAACCCGGCGATCGCGAGACCCTTGCGCATGATCTATCTCCATTTTCGGTCCGGCACAGGCCGGGCCTTTACCTCAACATATTTGGACCGATACCTGTTCGTGTCGAGGTGCCGGCGAAATACGAAGGCCGCTCCTGCCGTCCAAATTTAGCATGGGCCGGAAGGGAATAGATCGGCTCGATCGGCCGTACGATCTTCTACCCGGTCTGCGCCACCCGGCCGCCCAGGTAGGCCGCCCGCACTTCCTCATTATTCCACAATTCGTCGGGTTTGCCTTGCACGATCAGCCGACCGGTCTCGAGCACATAGCCGCGGTCGGCGACCGAGAGCGCGATGCGGGCGTTCTGCTCGACCAGAAGCACGGTGGTGCCGCCCTCGCGGATCCGGGCCACGACCTTGAAGACCTGCTGCACGATGAGCGGCGCCAGGCCGAGAGACGGCTCGTCCAGCATCAACAGGCGCGGTCGTGCCATGAGCCCGCGCGCCACCGCCACCATCTGCTGCTGCCCGCCGGACAGCGTCCAGCCGAGCGCATTGGCGAAGCGCTCGATCTCCGGGAAGATGCCGAACATCTCGGCGACATCCTCGTTGAGCTGTCGGCGCGTCACGCCGGCGCGGTTGGAAGCGCCGAGCATGATGTTCTCACGCACAGTCAGGCCCGGGAAGATCCGCCGCCCTTCCGGCACATGGGCGATGCCCATCCGCACGATCGCCTCGGAATGCAGGCCCCCGATCGGGCTGCCGGCGAGCAGGATGCGGCCCGAACGCGGCTTCAGCAGGCCGGAGATGGCGCGCAGCGTCGTCGATTTGCCGGCGCCGTTCGAGCCCAGGAGCGCCACGATCTCGCCCTCCTCGACGGAAAGGCTGACCGATTGCAGCGCCTCGATCGCGCCATATCCCGCCGACAGGTCTTCGAGCTCAAGCAGCGTCGGCATCGGTTTCCTCGCCGAGATAGGCCTTGCGCACCTCGGGATGCCGCAGAACCTCGCGCGGCGTTCCCTCGGCGATCTTGCGGCCGAAATTGAGCACGGTGATGCATTCGGCCACCTGCTCGACCAGATTCATATCGTGGTCGATGAGGAAGATGGTCATGCCATGGCCCTTGAGCCGGCGCAGCAGCTCGACCAGCCCCTGCTTTTCCGTGAGGTTGAGGCCGGCACCCGGCTCGTCGAGCAGCAGCAGGCCCGGATTGCCGGCGAGGGCCCGGGCGATCTCGATCCGGCGCTGATAGCCGTAGGGCAGGCCCGAGACGATGAGCTCGGCCTGATCGAGCATGCCGACGAAATCGAGGGCGGCCAGCGCCCGCGCGCGCACGCCGGCCATGCCGCCAGGCACGTCATGGCCGGGCCTGAGTGCCCCGATCACGACATTCTCCAGCGCCGTCAGCGAGCCGAACAGGCGGATGTTCTGGAAGGTACGGCCGACGCCGCGCGCCGCCAGCATGTGCGGCGACATGCCGGCGACATTCTCGCCCTTGTAGCGGATCGCGCCGCGCGTCGGCTTGTAGATGCCGGAGAGCACGTTCAGCAGTGTCGTCTTGCCCGAGCCGTTCGGGCCGATGAGCGCCTGGCAGGTGCCGCGCTCGATCGAGAGATCGACGCCGTCCACGGCCTTGAGGCCGCCGAAATGCTTGGCGAGGTCCTGCACCTCGAGCAAGGTGCCGCCCTTCACATCGCGCGACGACAGCAATTCCAAGGGCTCGACCGGCCCGATCGGCGCCGGTGCCTGCCGCCGGCGCAGCCCTTCGACATAACCCCAGATGCCGTTCGGCATGAAGCGCACGATCAGGATGACGGCCAGGCCGTAGATCGCCAGGTAGAAGACCTTGAGGAAACGCAGCCATTCCGGCATCAGGATCAGGATGAAGGTGCCGAGTGCCGCGCCGAACGGGCTTTGCACCCCGCCCAGCAGCGCCATGGTCATGAACACGACGGATTCGGCGAAGCTGAACTGGTCCGGGCTGATGAAGCCGAAGCCGCCGGCGAAGAGGCCGCCGCCGAGCCCGCCCAACGCCGCCGACAGGATGAAGGCGATGACCTTGGTCACGTAGGTATTCACGCCGACGACCTCGGCCGCGAGCTCATTGTCGCGGACCGCCTGCATGCCGAGGCCGAGCCGTGTCTGTTTCAGCCGCCAGATCGCATAGATCGCGAGATAGAGCAGCACCAGGCAGAAGGCGAGATAGCGGCCGGATTCAGCGAAACTCACCCCGAAGAGGATCGGTCGTGGAATGTCACGGATCCCGTCCGGGCCGCGCGTGACGCTGATCCAGTTGGTCAGCACCAGGGTCAGGATCTGCTGGAAGCTGATCGTGACCATGGCCAGGTAATGGCCGCCGAGCCGCAGGGTCGAGGCGCCGAGTGCTGCCCCCATGAGGGCTGCGATCACCATGCCGGCGACGAGGGAGACGAGGAAGGGCAGGTGGTAGATTGTGGTGCCGAGCGCCACGCCATAGGCGCCCAGACCGAAGAACCCGGCCTGGGCGAGCGAGATCTGTCCCGTGAGCCCAAGCACGATGACCAGCCCGAGCACGGCGATGGCATAGGTTGCCGCCTGGACCAGGATATTGAGTTCATAGGGGTTGAGCCCGACCCCGAGCGCCAGGAGCAGCGAGAGGATGGCGAGTGCCGCGAGGCCCAGTCGAGCGATCATGCTTTTTGCGACACCTTCTCGCCGAAGATCCCGTAGGGCCGCACCAGCAGGAACGCGAACAGCACCAGGAAGGCGAAGGCGTCCTTGTAGGGCACGGAGATATAGGCGGCGCCGAAGGTCTCGATGATGCCGAGCATCAGCCCGCCGACGATGGCGCCCGTCACGTCGCCGAACCCGCCGATGATCGAGGCGGCGAAGGCCTTGAGCGCGATCTGCGAGCCCATCCCGACCGAGACGAACAGGATCGGCGCCACCAGGATGCCGGCGATGCCGCCGAGCACGGCCGAATAGATGAAGGTCAGCATGATCATGCGCGAGACCGGGATGCCGAGCAGGCTCGCCATCTCCTTGTCCTGCGAGGTCGCTTGCAGCTTCTTGCCGATGAGCGTGTGCTCGAAGAAGAAATACTGCGCCACGACCAGCAGGATGGTGACGCCGATGATCAGCATGTACTGGCTGTCGAGGAACACCTCGCCGATCTCGATGCCGTCGAAGCCCAAGGCGCTCGGCAGCGTCTGCGGCTCCGGCCCGTAGCCCGCGAGCATGCCGTTGGTGAGCAGGATCGAGGCGCCGATCGTGCTGATGATCACCGGCAGGAAGGAGCGGTGGCGCAGCGGGTAATAGACGCCCAGATTGAAGACGACGCCGAAGAGCGCCATCATCGCCAGGCTCGCCAGGATGCCGAGCCCGTAGGGCCAGCCGAGGCCGTGGGTCGTGATCACCATGCAATAGGCGCCGACCATGGCGAACTCGCCCTGGGCGAAATTCACGACGTTGGTCGCGCGATAGATCATCACCGTGCCCAGCGCCACCAGCGCGTAGATCGCGCCGATGCCGGTGCCGGTGAAGAGCAGTTGCAGATTGAGCGCCAGGTCGAACGCCATCCATCCCCCCGTGGCGGAAGGTTCGTGCCTCCCGCCCATTGTCTTTCCCTACCGGCTCATCCGATCTTGGCCGACTGGCCGCCATCGACCGGCAGCAGCACGCCGGTGATGAAGCGGGCTTCCTCGGAATGCAGGAACAGCGCGGCGCAGGCGACATCCCAGGCCGAGCCCATCTTGCCGCGCAGCGGCACCGATCTGTCGCGCCGGGCCCGCAGTTCGTCCTTCGAGATCTGCTGGCTGGCCGATTGCCCCTCGATCGCCATCGGCGTGTCCATGAGGCCGGGGGCGATGGTGTTGACCCGCACGCCGAACTTGGCGTTGGCCAGCGCCAGCGACTGGCCGAGCGCGTTCATCCCGGCCTTGGACAGCTTGTAGGCGGTCAAGGGCGTGGCGGCGATCGCGGCCAACGACGAGATATTGACGATACTGCCGGCCTCCTGCGCCTGCATCGCCGGCATCACCGCCTGGCAGGACAGCAGGCAGCCTTTGAGGTTGACGCCCATGATCCGGTCGTAGGCGTCCTCCGTCACCGTCGCCGGACCCGCATCGCCGTTGCCGATGCCGACATTGTTATGGAGGAAATCGATGCGCCCCCACGCGTCGAGGCAAGCCTTGGCATAGGCCCGGCAATCGGCGGCGCGCGTCCAGTCGCCTTCGAAGCAGCGGGCGGTACCGCCCCCCTTGGCGATCATCGCCGCCGTCTCCTCGGCCGATTTGAGCGAGCGGTCGACGAGGAGGAGCTTGGCGCCCTCGCGGGCGAAGAGCAGGGCGGCGGCCCGACCGTTGCCGATCGTGTCGCCCGGCGTCTGGCCGGCCCCGACGACGATGCCGATCTTGCCGGCGAGCCGCATCGCTGCCTCCTCCCCTTGTCAGTCCTGGTAGTCGATGTGCTTGTCGAAGACGATCTTGCCGTCCTCGTTGCGCACGACGTTGTAGCCGTGCAGCCCATCGCCGTTCTGGTCGTAATTGTAGGTGCCCTCGGCGCCCTTGTAGCCCTTGATCGCCAGTACCGCGGCCCGCACCTTGTCGGGCTCGGTCGATTGGGCGTCGCTCATGGCCTTGGCCAGGATATGGACCGCGTCATAGGGCCAGGAACCGAAATTGTCGGCGGCCGCATGCGCGATCTTCTCGTATTTCTCGGCGAAGGCCTTGGCCTCGGGGCTCGAATCCACGGCGAAATCGGCGATGCCGAAGGTGCCGTGCAGCGCCGGCCCGGCCAGGTTCAAGGCCGGCGTCGTGATGATCGAGGGCGAGCCCACCCATTTCGCGCGCACGCCGAACTGCTTCAGCTGCTTGGCGAAGACGCCGAGATCGGTCTCGAAGGTGAAATAGCTGCCGATGATGTCGGCGCCGGATTTCTTGGTATCGAGCACGATCGCCGAGAAATCCTGCGACTGGTTCGGATAGCCCTCGTCGGCCACCGGCGTCAGCCCCTTCTTGGCCAGCGCCTCGGTGAGCGCGCCGGCACCGCCGGTGCCGAAGGCGTCGGTCGAATGCACGATCGCCCATTTCTTCAGGCCGAGCGTGTCGGCGCCGTAATCCGCGATCACGCGGGCCGAATAGGAATCATTGGGCCGGCAGCGGAAGAGCCAGGGATTGCCTTGATGGGTGAGCTTGGGCGCCGTGCCGCCGATGAAGACCGGCTTGCCCGTCTTCACGATGTCGGGCGACATGGCATCGACCTCGGTCGAGCGGATCGGGCCGAGGAAGGCCGGGATCTCCGGGTCGGTGGCGAGGCGCGAGAAGGCGTTTACCGCGCCGGGATTGGTGGTCTGATCATCCTCGACGACGAGCTTCAGGGTCTTGCCGAGCACGCCGCCGGCAGCGTTGATCTCGTCGATCGCCATCTGGGCGCCGATCTGGGAGTATTTGCCGGATTCGGCGGCCGGGCCGGTGACCGGCGTGACCATGCCGATCTTGATCTCGGCGGCGAGGGCGCCCTGGGCCCACAGCATCAGCATCGTGGCCGCGATGGCGGCCGCGTTCTCGCTCCTCATGTTCTCCCCCCATGTGCCGTCTTATTGAGATGGCTTGCTTTCTTGAACGGTCTCTCGGTTGGGCGTCCGAGCGCAAGCGGAATCGGGTGGCAGGACCGCGATGGCATGACCCGAGCCCGGCAAGACCGTCCTCTGCAGATTCTGCCGTCCTGGCCCGGCGACCCGGAAAAAATTGCCGAGCCGGTTTTGGCGGCGGTTTTGTCGATCCGCCGCCATCGCTTGAAATACTGTATATATCGAATATTGGATCATGATTTTCAAAACGAACGCAAATTATCTTAATATAACGATCGATGTTGAATCGAAAACGCCGTCTAGATTTAGATCTCGTCAGAAATTGCTGCGAGCATTTCCGGCATAAATGGGTGATTGTCTGTTAAAATCCGATGGAATCGGGTGGATAATTCATGGTTTCCAAGAATAGGTTGATCTAATTATTTCTGAATGGGCGCTGGCACGGTGATTGCGGAATGATCGATCGAGCCCGGGGCAAACCGCCTCCGTTCGGTCGATGGGACCAGCCCGAAATCGGGGCGCGACGGTGGCGGTGGATCCGGACAATGGATCGAAGCGAAGAGGAATCGGATCATGTCCGACATCACACTATCTTCTACCGACCGGCAAACGCTCCTGTCGTTGCAGCAGGTCACCACTCTGTTCAACACGACGCAAAACCGTCTGAACAGCGGCAACAAGGTGAATTCGTCGACGGACAATCCGGTCGCCTTCTTCCGGGCGCAGTCCTTGACCGATCGGGCGAGCGATATCCTGAACCGCAAGTCCGGCATCGACCAGTCGGTCCAGGCCGTGCAATCGGCGCTGACGGCGACCTCAGCCGTGACCAAGCTCCTGCAGCAGCTTCAGGGCGTGCTCGACGGTGCCAAGGGCGGCTCGCTCAACCAGCGTATCGCGGCTTCGGCGCAGTTCTCGGCGATCGGCCAGCAGCTGGCGCAGCTGGTCCAGGATACGAGCTTTCAGGGCCTCAACATCCTGAACTCGACCTCGGCCGAGCTCTCGACCCAGTTCTCGGAGCGCACCGCGGCGACCTTCACGATCCAGGGCTATGACCTGATCGCGACCGCCACGGCGAACGGCAAGACGCTGTTCACCCAGGCCGTCGCTTTCAGGCCGAACGGCTCGCTCATCTTCAGCCATTTGGTCGGCAACAACAATCTCACGACCGAGGTGCTGGGCTTCTCGCAGCTCGACACCAGCGGCACGGCCGCGGGTCAGGGCACGGTTCCGGCCTCGGTCGCGAACGCGATCTTCGCCGCCACCGACAACCGCATCTCCAACGCGATCAACCAGCTGCGCGGCATAACCGCCGCCCTCGGCACCAATGTCTCCATTCTGCAGGCCCGCTCGAACTTCAGCGCCACCTATTCGAACTCACTGCAGACCGGCGCCGGCGACCTGACCCTGGCCGACCTCAATACCGAGGCCGCCAATTCCCAGGCGCTCCAGCTTCGCCAGCAGTTCGGCATCCAGTCGCTGGTCAGCGCGAACACCCAGCAGCAATCGGTTCTGACGCTGCTCAAGGGCTGAACCAGGTCGAGACAGCGAGAGCGGCGAGCGCCAGTGCCGCGATCCACAGGGGCAAGACGAAGCCGGACCGGCCGGCGCGTGGTCCGATCAAGTCGCGTATCGCATCGGGATGCAGCGGCAGCCCGCCATGGGCGAGCTGTCCGAGCGTCCTCTCCAGGTCGCTCAGCATGGTCGGAAGCCGTTCCAAGGCTTCCAGCATGCCGCCCACTGTCTGCGCCGCGCGCGCCGGGGGCGAGCGGTTCGCCCGCATCCAATCCTCGATCAGCGGTCGGGCCAGCTCCCACATATTGACCGTCGGCTCGAGCTGCCGGCCGAGCCCTTCGGCCAGCACCATGGTCTTCTGCAGCATAAGCAGCTGCGGCTGGGTCTCCATCCGGAATTGCCGCGTCACCTGGAACAGCTGCGACAGCAGCCGGGCGACCGAGATCTGTTCCAGCGGCCGCTCCAGCAACGGTTCGCCGATCGATCGGCAGGCCTGAGTGAACGCCTCCACCGATTCATCCGCCGGCACGAAGCCCGCATCGAAATGGACCTGCGCCACCTTGCGGTAATTGCCGGTGAGGAAGGCCAGCAGCATGTCCGCCAGGTAATAGCGATGCTTCTTGTCGATCCGGCCCATGATGCCGAAATCGATCGCCACGATGGTCCCGTCGGCATCCACGAACATGTTGCCGGGATGCAGGTCGGCATGAAAGAAGCCGTCGCGGAACACCATGGCGAAGAAGGCTGCCGCCGCCTTGCCGACGAGGTCGCGCAGATCGTGCCCGGCCGCGATCAGGGCCTCGCGGTCGCCGATCGGGATGCCGTTGATGCGCTCGGTCGTCAGCATCTGGCGCGCCGTGCGCGACCAGTCGATGCGCGGCACGCGAAAGCCCTCATCGCCCGCGAAATTCTCGGCGAGCTCGGCGGCGGCGGCGGCTTCGAGCCGCAGATCCATCTCGAACTCGACCGATTCGCGCAGCCGCGCCACCACCTCGATCGACCGCAGCCGGCGCATCGCCGGCAGCCGGCGATCGATCTGCTCGGCGAGCCACAGCAGCAGGTCGAGATCGCGGGCGAAGGCTTCTGCGACGCCGGGACGCAGCACCTTGACCGCGACCTCCTCGCCCTCGGCCGTGGTCGCGAAATGCACCTGCGCCACCGAGGCGGCGGCGAAGGCTTCCGGATCGAAGCTGGAAAAGATCTCGGCCAGCGGCCTGCCCATCTCGGCCTCGATGACGGCGATCGCGGCCGTGCCGGGCAGTGCCGGCAGCCGGTCCTGCAAGGTCGAGAGATCGGCCGCCATGACCTCGCCGATCAGGTCCGACCGGGTCGACAGCGCTTGGCCGAGCTTGATGAAGCTGGGGCCGAGCTTCTGCAGGGCGAGTGCCAGCCGCTGGCCGGGTCGCCGCCCGGCCACCTCGGGCGTCACCCGCAGCACTAGGCGCGTGACGCGCAGGAAGCCCGGTCCGAACGGCACTCGCTCCAGCGGGAACAGCGCATCGTGGCGCGCCAGCAGCACGCCGATGCGCACCAGCGATGCGAGATGACGCGCCCCGCGCAGCAATCCGGTCAGAGCCGCCAGCCCGAATGGAGCGCGGCGATGCCGCCGGTCAGGTTGCGGTACTTGACCTGCTCGAAGCCGGCCGCGCGCATGCGCTCCACCAGCTCCTCCTGCGGCGGGAAGCGCCGGATGCTCTCGGCCAGATAGCGATAGGCGTCCTCGTCGCCGGCGACCCAGCGGCCGAGCCGCGGCAGCACCTCGAAGGAGTAGAAATCATAAGGCTTGTCGAGGGCCGCCACCGCCACCTTGCTGAATTCCAGGCACATGAAGCGTCCGCCCGGCTTCAGCACCCGCCGGGCCTCGGCCAACGCCAGATCGATGCGCGTCACGTTCCGGAGGCCGAAGGCGATGGTGTAGCAATCGACCGAGGACGAGGCGACCGGCAGGGATTCGGCGTCGCCGCACAGCCAGTCGATGCCGGCGAGGATGCCGCGATCGATCGCCCGGTCGCGCCCGACCGAGACCATGCTGTGATTGATGTCGCAGATCGTCACCCGTCCTTCGCCGCCCAGCCGCTGGCGATAGCGGAAAGCGATGTCGCCGGTGCCGCCCGCGACATCGAGCAGATGCTGTCCCGGCCGCGGGGCGAGCCAGTCGAGCATCGCCGATTTCCACAGCCGGTGGATGCCGCCGCTCATCAGATCGTTCATCAGATCATAGCGCCCGGCGACGCTGTCGAAGACGCCGCGGACGAGCGACTTCTTCTCGCCGGCAGGCACGGTGCGAAAGCCGAAATCGGCCGATTCCGAGGGGTTATCCGTCATCATGGCGGGCACAATAGAGCACGATCGGATCAGATTGAACCAATCTGATCCGTGAATCGTACTCTCACCCGATAGAGCACGATCGGATCAGATTGAACCAATCTGATCCGTGAATCGTACTCTCACCTGAGCCCGTCAGGTGGCGAAGAGGTAATTCGCCAGCAGCCGCTTGACCTCCTCGATCACGCGCTTGCGGTCGGCCTTGTCCGGCTGCTCCAGCGCATAGCCCATCAGCCGGTCACCGGCCTCGGTCGCGACCCGTAGCCGCCAATCGAGCGTGTTGGCCGGCTGGCCGCCGCCCATCCCCTCGGTCATGAACCATTTGACCAGGGCAGCACCGCCGGCGTCCGGCGCCGCATAGGCTTCTCGCGCGGGCCGGCTGACATAGCGGCCGCCGCCCGGGCCGCCATAGGCGACGGTGCGGAAATCCGGATGCGCCTCGAGATAGGCGAAGAACGAGTCGATGACGGCGCCCAGCAGGCTCGGCCCGTCGGTAGGCGCCGCCTTGCCGAGCTCGACCGGCAGGCCCGATTGGAAGGTTTCCATATGCCGAGCGGCGATCGCGTCGATGATCGCCTGCTTGTCGACGAAGAAGCGATAGAGCGCGCCCACCGACACGCCGGCCTCGGCCGCGATCATCGCCGTCGTCATCTCATAGAGCGGCATGCGCCGGGTGAGCAGCCGCCCGGCCCCGGCGAGAATGCGCTCGACCGTCTCCTGGCTGCGCTCCTGCATCGGCTTGCGGCGCTCATGCGCGGCCGGCGGCGGAGGCGATGATGCCTTGCGCGGTGACATAGCGTCCCCTCTACCCCCACTCACGGCGGCGCTCAATTGACAAGGCGTCCGAACCATAGGATAAACAAAAACACGACGTCATATTCGTGTTTTAAAATTTAAGTTTTGCGAGGTTGCCATGGCCGTGCCGCTCAATCAGGTGATCCGAGTCGGTTCCTACGTCGTGAAGCAGCACCTCAAGGGCAACAAGCGGTATCCGCTCGTCCTCATGCTCGAGCCGCTCTATCGCTGCAACCTCGCCTGCGCCGGCTGCGGCAAGATCGATTATCCCGACGACATCCTCAATCAGCGCCTGTCGATGGCGCAGTGCCTGGAGTCGGTCGACGAATGCGGTGCGCCGATCGTCGCCATCGCCGGCGGCGAGCCGCTGCTGCACAAGGAGATGCCGAAGATCGTCGAGGCGATCATGGCCAAGAAGAAGTTCGTCTATCTGTGCACCAACGCGCTGCTGCTCGAAAAGAAGATGGACGAATATAAGCCCAACCCCTATTTCGCCTGGGACATCCATCTCGACGGCGACCGCGACATGCACGACAAGTCGGTCTGCCAGGACGGCGTCTACGACCGCGCCGTGGCCGCGATCAAGAAGGCCAAGGAAAAGGGCTTCCGCGTCTGCATCAACACCACCCTGTTCGACAATGCCCAGCCCGAGAAGGTCGCGGATTTCTTCGACGAGACCAAGCGCCTCGGCATCGACGGCATCATGGTCTCGCCGGGCTACGCCTATGAGCGCGCGCCCGACCAGGCGCATTTCCTCAACCGTCAGAAGACCAAGCAGCTCTTCCGCGACATCCTGAAGCGCGGCAAGGGCAAGGGCTGGCAGTTCAACCAATCCTCGTTGTTCATGGATTTCCTGGCCGGCAACCAGACCTACAAATGCACGCCCTGGGGCAAGCCCGCGCGCACCGTCTTCGGCTGGCAGCGGCCCTGCTACCTGCTGGGCGAGGGCTACGCCAAGACCTATCGCGAGCTGATGGACACGACCGATTGGGATGGCTACGGCACCGGCTCCTACGAGAAATGCGCCGACTGCATGGTCCATTCCGGTTACGAGGCCACGGCGGTGATCGACGCGGTCAGCCATCCGCTCAAGACCGCGCTCGTCGCGATGCGCGGCCCCAAGACCGAAGGTCCGATGGCGCCGGAGATCCCGCTCGACAAGCAGCGCCCGGCCGAATACGTCTTCTCCCGCCACGTCCAGGACGCGATGGAGAAGATCCACGCGCGGAAGCTGGCGAGCTGAGTGCCCGCGCATGATGGCAGCGTTAATGTTTAATCATTTTACGTTTCTCGGCCGTTAGTTTGCACTAACATACTTCGAATGCTGTCAACTAAATCCGACAATCCGCCTAAAGATAAACTTCTCATCTCCCCCTCAAGATCTCGGTCGAAACGCGAAAGCGCCCCATATCTTACCTTCAGCACCGCTTCGGCAGGCGTTGTCGCATCAAGCCCGATGTTGTCGTCGATCAAGGACTTCAATACCTTCTGCATGAAGCGAGTGGTTACGCAAAAATGCTGCTGGTTAACGCCATCAAATCCTAGATAGATTTGCGGCAGCGCTTGAAATATGCGCTCTCTTTCCGCCGCGACCGCGTCCAATATTGGGTTCGAATCATAAGTCATGATTGACATTCAGTCCTAAGTTCGGAGGTGTTACTGGCTAAAATCGACTCTTCTTCATAAGGACGTGTGGGAGAGGGCAAATTACGTATCTGAGAACGCCCTACCGAACCACAAGGTAAGTGAAGGTAGTAACGTTGGCAATTGCCAAACTCTCTGGTTGCGCGCTGATGCCGATGACCTCGGGCCGTTACAGCCACCCGTATCGCCGCCGTTTGGCGTCCGAACTCCGATCGCAGCTTTGCTGAAGCTATCATGGCGCTGGCGGCGTCTTGACCCGATGCTGAGCAGGCTCGTAACCATGTACCGATCGCCATTGAACCCGGCCCCGGCGCGGGCCATGTTCCGGCCTCTCCGATCCCAGCCGTCGAGATGCCGCCATGCCTGAATTGCCCGAAGTCGAGACCGTCTGCCGCGGCCTGGCCGCGGTGCTCGACGGGCGGGTGATCGCCGAGCTGGAGCTGCGCCGGCCCGATCTGCGCTTTCCGCTGCCGCTGGGATTGAAGCAATTGGTCGAGGGGCGGCGGGTCTCGGCCGTCAAGCGCCGGGCCAAATATATCCTGATCCATCTCGATGACGGCGGCGTGCTGATCGCCCATCTCGGCATGTCGGGCCGGATGACGATCGGTCCGGCGGAAGGGCTGGTGCCGATCCTCCACGATCATGTCATCTTCCGTACCGATGCCGGCATGGCGGTGCGCTTCAACGATGCCCGCCGCTTCGGCTTTCTCGACTACGCGACGGCGCCGGCGCTCGGCGCCCATAAGCTGCTGCGTGATCTCGGGCCGGAGCCGCTCGGCAACGAATTCAACGGGCCGATGCTGGCCGCTTCGCTCGCCGGCAAGCTGGCGCCGGTCAAGGCGGCTCTGCTCGATCAGAAAATCGTGGCCGGGCTCGGCAATATCTATGTCTCCGAGTCGCTGTTCCAGGCCGGCCTGTCGCCGCGCCGTCTCGCCGGCACCGTCACCGGCGGTGAGGCCGAGCAACTCGCCCACGCCATCAAGGATGTGCTCGGCCGCGCTATCGCCGCCGGCGGGTCGAGCCTCCGGGATTACGTCCAAACCTCGGGCGAGCTGGGCTATTTCCAGCATCAATGGGCGGTCTATGGCAAGGAGGGCGAGCCTTGTCCCGGCTGCAACTGCGAGGAAGGCATCCAGCGCATCGTGCAGTCGAATCGCTCGACATTCTATTGTGCCAAACGCCAGCGATGAGTGTACGATCGGCGGCACGATGATGCGCCGCCTCATACTCGCCCTCGCTGTAATCGCCCTGCCGCTCGCGGCCTCGGCGGAAAAGCCGGGCTGGGTGCCGGGGACGGAGGATGTGCCGCTGATGCCGGGCCTGGCGCCGACCGACGATGCCGGGCTGGTGTTCGACAAGCCGCAAGGCCGGATCGTCGAAGCCTCGGCGCATGGCCCAGTCAGCCGCCACGCCGTGCTCGCCTTCTATCAGCAGAGCCTGCCGCAACTCGGCTGGCGCGCCGCCGGCGAGCGGCAATTCCTGCGCGACGGCGAGCGGCTGAGCCTCGGCTTCGACGGGCAGGACGGCAATCTGCTCGTGGACTTCACCCTCGTCCCGCACTGAGCAGCGCCGCATCCGCCGCCACCGCTTCGAGGACAGCATGACCTATCAAAACATCGTCGTGGAAACCCACGGGCCGGTCGGCCTGATCCGGCTCAACCGCCCGCAGGCGCTGAACGCGCTCTGCGCCGCGCTCATTGAGGATCTAGGCCACGCGCTCGACGGGTTCGAGCAGGATGCCTCGATCGGCTGCCTGGTGCTGACCGGCAGCGACAAGGCTTTCGCGGCCGGCGCCGACATCAAGGAGATGGCCGGGCGGTCCTATATGGATGTCTATCTCAGCGATTTCATCACGGTCGGCTGGGAGCGGGTCACCAAGTGCCGCAAGCCGATCATCGCCGCGGTCGCGGGCTATGCGCTCGGCGGCGGCTGCGAGATGGCGATGATGTGCGATTTCATCCTGGCCGCCGACAATGCCCAGTTCGGCCAGCCCGAGATCACGCTCGGCACCATTCCCGGCGCCGGCGGGACCCAGCGGCTTACCCGCTTCGTCGGCAAGTCCAAGGCGATGGAGATGGTGCTGACCGGCCGGCGCATGGATGCCGCCGAGGCCGAGCGTTCGGGCCTGGTCTCGCGCATCCTGCCGCTGGCCGAGCTGGTGCCGGAGGCGATCAAGACCGCGACCAAGATCGCCGCACTGTCGCGCCCGGTGGTCATGATCGCCAAGGAAAGCGTCAATCGCAGCTACGAGACCAGCCTCGCCGAAGGGCTGCTGTTCGAGCGCCGCGTCTTCCACTCGACCTTCGCGACCGAGGATCAGAAGGAGGGCATGGCCGCCTTCACCGAGAAGCGCAAGCCCGAGTTCAAGCACCGGTGAGCACCACGATCCTCGACGGCGTGGCGTCTGTGGCGCCGCTTTATGACGGCTTCATCCTCGATGTCTGGGGCGTGCTGCATAACGGCCGGGAGCCCTATCCCGGCGTCACCGATGCGCTGGCGCACCTGATCGCGGCCGGCAAGCGGGTGGCGCTTCTGTCGAACGCGCCGATGCGGGCCGAGACGGTGGCGCGCCGGGTCGGCAATATCGGGATCGAGCGGGGGCTCTTCCACCAGGTCATGACCTCGGGCGAAGAAGTCTGGCAGATGCTCCGCGACCGCACCGATCCCTATTTCGCCTCGCTCGGCCGCGACTGCCTCTATTACGGCGCGTCCCGCCATCGCGGCATGCTCGAAGGGCTCGATCTGAACGAGGTCGCCGACCCGGCCGAGGCGAGCTTCGTCTTCAACACCGGCCCCGACGATCTCGACGATGCGGCCACGCTCTATATGCCGGCGCTCGAGGCGGCGGCCCGGCGCGACCTGCCGATGGTCTGCGCCAATGCCGATCTCCACGTCGTGGACGGCGACCGGCTCATCGCCTGCGCCGGCATGATGGCGGTGCGCTACGAGGAGCTGGGCGGCAGGGTCTCCTGGCACGGCAAGCCGTACCCGTCGGTCTATCAGGCCTGCCGCGCGCTGCTCGGCATCGAGGATCCCGCCCGCATCCTCTGCGTCGGCGACAGTTTGCGCACCGATATCGCCGGCGCCCGAGGCGTCGGGCTCGACGCCATGCTCGTCACCAACGGCATCCATGAAGGCGAGTTCGGCAGCCCGATCGACCCGGTGCTGCTCGCCGGCCGTCTCGCGGGCGAGCCTCAGCCGCGCTGGGCGATCGAAGGGCTGGTCTGGTAGCCGTCATTCGGGCAGCGGCGGGATCGAGGGGGTGATCGCGCCCGGTTGAAGGAATTCGTCGTTCCACCTCAGGCCTTTCTGCAGTGTGTTCGTGGGCGCAAGGGGAACGACATCCCTTTCCCAGCTTTGGAACGGCCGTTTCTCGGCGCTTGTCGGTGCTGCGTTCTTCAGCCCGAAGGTGGCTTTGAGCTCGCGATCCCGACGCTCCATCGATCTCGCTACCGCCGCGGCGTCCTCCGGCGTCTCGGGACGGGCGAATGCCCCGTTCTCGATCGGCCGCCCGCTTTCGTCCATCTCGAACCCTTTCGGCATGTTCAGATGGGCCGGCGGCCCGCAATCCGGCTTGGGGGCCAGCGGGTCGCGCTCCGTGCCCGGCGCGCAGGGGTCGCTGGGTGCTGCCCGGTCCGGCCGATCGGCCGGCAGCTCGATCCGCGGCATCGAGAGCGGCGGCGGCTGCCATCTTTCCCTATCGGCATCGGTCGGCGGCACGAACGGAATGACCGGGATGGAGGATCGCGCCGGAAGCAGCCGGACCACCGTCAGGGTCGGCGGCCTCGTCGGGGATGGCGTTCCACCATGTTCGGCGATCAGGGTCGCGATGACGGCCGCGTGCAAAAGCAGCAGGCCGACGAAGATCGTGCCCTTCCGGCCGAGGGCTCGCCCTTCGTCCCGGCCGAAGTAGGAAGCTGTCAGGGAAGCGTCGATCGCAACCATCCGCTGCAAGCTTCGGTGCCTGCAACGCTACAACCATCGCGGTCGAAAGACCAGTTGCGCTCGAGGCGTTAGTGATCCGCGCGGTGCAGAATCTCGTCGGCGAGGCCGGTATCATAGTCGAGCCCGAGCTTGGTCACGACCACGCTGTGCGGAAAGCCGGACTTGATCAGCCCCTTGCGGTCGAGCGCTACCCAGACGCCCTCGTTGGCGAGGCCGGTCGCGTCCCGGCTCGCCACCACGGCGCTGCCCAGATGGAAATGATCGCCATGCGCATGCGGCAGTTCGCTGAGCTCGACGCCCTCGTCGGTGCTGGTGCCGAAGCCGGGCTGCTGCGCCAGATGTTGGAGCAAGGTCAGGGTCTTCAACTGCAGGCTGTTGAGGGCCAAGGGGTTTTTCTTCGGCGGCATTGAGGCGGCCTCGACTGGCTGGAAAAGATAGATCGACGAGGCGTAACCCCTGGCGTGTCCCGACGCAAGCCCTTCGGCCATTGGACGCTTCCATGCGGGGGGCTATATAGTCCCGGGCCGCATGAGACCAAGGCGGGCAAGAAGGGTGAGGAGCAGAGGATGGCCGACTTCCCGAAACGGACCCTAGAGGATTGGCAGGCGCTGGCGAGCAAGGAATTGAAGGGCGCCAGCCCGGGCAGCCTCGACTGGACCACGCCGGAAGGGCTCACGGTCAAGCCGCTCTATACCGAGGCCGATCTCGCCGGGCTCGAAACCCAGTCGACCCTGCCGGGCTTCGCGCCCTATCTCAGGGGCCCGCGCGCCACCATGTATGCGAACCGGCCCTGGACCATCCGGCAATATGCCGGCTTCTCGACCGCCGAGGAATCGAACGCCTTCTACCGTAAGAACCTGGCGGCCGGGCAGATGGGCCTGTCGGTCGCCTTCGATCTCGCCACCCATCGCGGCTATGACAGCGACCATCCCCGCGTCGCCGGCGATGTCGGCAAGGCCGGCGTGGCGATCGATTCGGTCGAGGACATGAAGATCCTGTTCGACGGCATCCCGCTCGACAAGATGAGCGTGTCGATGACCATGAACGGCGCCGTGCTGCCGGTGCTCGCCGGCTACATCGTCGCCGGGTTGGAGCAGGGCGCCCGGCTCGATCAGCTCTCGGGGACCATCCAGAACGACATCCTCAAGGAGTTCATGGTCCGCAACACCTATATCTATCCGCCCGAGCCCTCGATGCGGATCGTCGCCGACATCATCGCCTACACGGCGCAGAACATGCCGAAATTCAATTCGATCTCGATCTCCGGCTATCACATGCAGGAAGCCGGGGCGACGGCGGTGCAGGAGCTCGCCTTCACGCTCGCCGACGGGCTCGACTATGTCCGCGCCGCCCTCTCCAAGGGGCTCGATATCGACGCGTTTGCGCCGCGCCTCTCCTTCTTTTTCGCCATCGGCATGAATTTCTTCATGGAGATCGCGAAGCTCCGCGCGGCCCGGCTGCTCTGGGCCGAGCTGATCCAGCCCTTCGGTCCGAAGAAGCCCGACAGCCTGGCGCTCCGAACCCATTGCCAGACCTCCGGCGTCAGCCTGACCGCGCAGGACCCCTACAACAACATCATCCGCACCACGATCGAGGCGATGGCGGCGGTGCTGGGCGGGACCCAGTCGCTCCACACCAACTCCTTCGACGAGGCGCTGGCGCTGCCGACGCCGGTCTCGGCCCGGATCGCGCGCAACACCCAGCTCATCCTGGCCGAGGAAACCGGCATCCCCCATGTCATCGACCCGCTCGGCGGCAGCTATTATGTCGAGCATCTGACGGCGAGCTTGGCCGAGGCGGCGCGCAAGCTCATCGGCGAGGTCGAGGCGATGGGCGGCATGACCAAGGCGGTGGCGTCGGGCATGCCCAAGCTCCGGATCGAGGAGGCGGCGGCCTGGCGCCAGGCGCGCATCGATCGCGGCGAGGAGGTCATCGTCGGCGTCAACAAGTACCGCGCCGACAGCGAGATCGATGTCGATATCCTCGATGTCGACGACGCCAAGGTGCGCGACCAGCAGGTGAAGCGGCTCGAAGCGCTCCGCGCTTCGCGCGACGCCAAGGCGGTCGAGGCGGCCTTGGGCGCGCTCTCCGCCGCGGCACGCAGCGGCGAGGGCAATCTGTTGGCGCTTTCGGTCGAGGCGATGCGGGCGAGGGCGACGGTCGGCGAGGTCTCCGACGCGCTCGAAGCGGTCTATACGCGGCACAAGGCCGAGATCCGTTCCGTCTCCGGCGTCTATGCCGCCGAATATCAAGGCGATGCCGGCTTCGAGCAGATCCGGCGCGACGTCGAGGCGTTCGCCGAGGCGGAAGGACGCCGGCCGCGCATGATGGTCGTCAAGCTCGGCCAGGATGGGCACGATCGCGGCGCCAAGGTGATCGCCACCGCCTTCGCCGATATCGGCTTCGATGTCGATGTCGGCCCGCTGTTCCAGACTCCGGCCGAGGCAGCGCGCCAGGCGATCGAGAACGATGTCCATGTCGTCGGCGTGTCGAGCCAGGCGGCCGGCCACAAGACGCTCATCCCCGCCTTGATCCAGGCGCTGCAGGAGCAGGGGGCGGGCGAGATCCTGGTCGTCTGCGGCGGCGTCATTCCGCCGCAGGATTACCCGGCTCTGCACGCGGCCGGTGTCGCGGCCGTCTACGGCCCCGGCACCAACATCCCGAAGGCGGCGGCGGAAATACTTGGCCTGCTGCGCAAGCAGCGACTCGCTGCTTGACCCGCGCCGGGTATTTCGCGCTCAGCTCTTGACGTATACGCAATTTTGTTGCCGGTCGGATCGCGCAGATAGGGACCATAGCAGCCTGCTGCTCCGGCGGCCGGAAACCCGGTGCGCCCGCATCCGTGCCGCAGGAGCCAGGCCTGCTTGATAGGCGGCCTCAGAGCCGGCGGTGAAGGCGATCATCGTGCCGTTGCCGCCGGTCGCCGGCGCGCGACGAACCCGCTTCCCGGGACGACCGGCCCCTCCTCCGAACGGAAGGGTCGGCTTCCGATCGAATCAGGCGGCCGGCAGGGAGGCGGTGTGCCTGGGGTATGCGGTGCCCACCTTGCGCAAGGAGCCATGGCCCGCACGCACATGGCCCCGCTCGGTCGCCGCGTTCTTGAAATAGAGCATGATGGTGACGCGGATTGCCGCGGTCAGGCTCGATTCGTGACGGTTCTGCTCGATTTCGGTAATCAGGCGATTCATCACTTTGCGTTCGCGCCGACAGATTTCCTCCAGCGCATCCCACATTGCCTGTTCCAGGCGGACGCTGGTGCGCCTTCCCATGACCGTGACGTTTCGATTGATTAAGGTCGAAGGAACGTGATCCCGGGCTTGACTCTGGTCCATCGTGCGACCTCAGGTTGACAGCGCGACAATAATGCGAGAATAGTCCGAAAATGTTGCACTAACAAGTTGCGTGTTACAGTTTCCGGTCTTTCAACTCGTTTGGCGTCAAGGTGCTCAGCGATAAAGCATGGACCCCGCCCTGAATTTCGGCGGAAAGAATGGCGTACACCATCCTTTGTCGCGCGACGCGAGTGTGTCCGGCGAAGGCATCGGAAACGATGGAGACCTGGAAATGGGTCTCCCCGCCGGGTGCGGCGCCGGCGTGGCCGGCATGGCGCGCGGACTCGTCGACGATCTTCAGCGAATGCGGCTGAAGAGCGGCGGTCAGCTTGGCCTCGATCGTTTCGGCAACTTTCATTTCTTCCCCTGGCGTGCGCTCCGCGGATCGCGGCACACATGATACGGCTAGCGCCGCAAGTCAACGAACGGTCGGGGCCAGAGGTTCCCGAAAACCGGCAAAGCGGGTTTGTTAAGGGGCCGAATCAGCATAGGCCTCCGCATCCCGCGGCGCTTGTGTTGGCGGGATCGCGCTTCCATACTCTCTTCCATGGTCCGGCCACGCTACAGTTTTTCCGAGGATTTGAACCGTCAGCGCCCGCAGGTGCGGTGCTGCGACGAGCCCGGTTGCACGGCCGAAGGACAGTTTCGCGCGCCGCGCTCGCGCGCGCGCCTGGGCGACAGCGAAAATTACCTCTGGCTTTGCCTGGATCATGTCCGTGCCTATAACGCGGCTTGGAACTATTATCAGGGCATGAGCGAGGATCAGATCGAATCCGAGCTCCGGCGTGATACGGTCTGGCAGCGCCCGACCTGGCCCTTGGGATGGCGCACGGCGCTGCATCGGATGCGCGATCCGCTCGACATCATGGGCGGCGACGGGCCGGAGGCGGAGCGGGCAGCGCGCAAGCGACCCTTGAGCGACGAGGAAAAGGCGCTCATCCTGTTCGATCTGGAACCGCCCTTTACCTTGAACGAGCTGAAACGGCGGTACAAGGTTCTGGTCAAGCTGAACCACCCGGACGCTCATGGCGGCGACAAGATGGCCGAGGAGCGGCTCAAGGCGATCACGCTGGCCTATGCATTGTTGAAGGAACGTTTCTTCTCGCCGCGTGATGCATGACCACCCGAAACCGAAACAGTCACGGAACCCGAAGCTGATGCTACCCCCCCACCAGAACGGCACCTCGCAGGCCGGCACCGACGTGCCGCGGCACCACTCGCTGCCCGACATCACCGTCTCGGTCCGCCAGACTTTCGGGCTCGACAGCGACATGCAGGTTCCGGCCTTCTCGACCCCGACCGACCTGGTGCCGGATGTCGATGACGCCTATCGTTTCGATCACGATACGACCATGGCGATCCTGGCCGGCTTCGCGCATAACCGTCGGGTGATGGTGCAGGGCTATCACGGCACGGGCAAATCGACGCATATCGAGCAGGTCGCCTCGCGCCTCAACTGGCCCTGCCTGCGCATCAATCTCGACAGTCACATCAGCCGTATCGACCTCGTCGGCAAGGACGCGATCGTGCTGCGCGACGGCATGCAGGTGACCGAGTTCCGCGAAGGCATCCTGCCCTGGGCGCTGCAATCGCCGACGGCGCTCGTGTTCGACGAGTACGATGCCGGCCGCCCGGACGTGATGTTCGTGATCCAGCGCGTGCTCGAAGTCGAGGGCAAGCTGACCTTGCTCGATCAGAACCGGGTCATCCGCCCACACCCGGCCTTCCGCCTGTTCGCGACCACCAACACGATCGGCCTCGGCGACACCAGCGGCCTCTATCACGGCACCCAGCAGATCAATCAGGGCCAGATGGATCGCTGGAACATCGTCGCTACGCTCAACTATCTCCCGCATGACGAGGAAGTGGCGATCGTGCTGGCCAAGGCGCCGAGCTTCGACACCGAAGAGGGGCGCAAGAGCGTTTCGGCGATGGTGGCGCTGGCCGATCTGTCGCGCGCCGGCTTCATCAACGGCGATGTCTCGACCGTCATGTCGCCACGCACGGTCATCACCTGGGCCGAGAATACCCGGATCTTCGGCGACATGGCCTTTGCCTTCCGCGTCACCTTTCTCAATAAGTGCGACGAGGTCGAGCGGTCGACGGTGGCCGAATATTACCAGCGCTGCTTCGGCGTCGAGCTGAAGGAGACCGGCGTCCGAGCCGGCCGGGCGTGAGGCGGGGAGCGGGCCGATGACCACGGCGGAGACGCCGGCCGAACGCTTCAAGCGGTCCACGACCGCGACCTTGAGGGCGATCGCCGAGCGCGAGGATGTGACGGTCACTTTCGCCGCCGAGCCGCCCGGCCTGTCGGGCGTCAAGGCCCGGCTGCCGCTGCCGCCGCGCGACCTGCCGGCCGACATCGCCGCCCAGGTGCGCGGCGCCGCGGATTCGATCGCGCTGCGTCTCAGGCACCACGACCCGTCCGTTCACGGCAAGCGCATGCCGACCGGCGAGCAGGCCCGCGCCGTCTATGAGGCGGTCGAGCAGGCGCGGGTCGAGGCGATCGGTGCCCGGCACATGGTCGGCGTCGC
This sequence comes from Aliidongia sp., assembly GCA_035539155.1. Classification (GTDB taxonomy): domain Bacteria; phylum Pseudomonadota; class Alphaproteobacteria; order ATCC43930; family CGMCC-115725; genus JAXDMU01. The sequence goes on from DATLIZ010000028.1 coordinate 23,839, forward strand.
CGAGAATTTGTCGGCCAGCCTGCAGGAACGGTATCGGCGGCAAGGCTTCGAGCGGATGCAGGAGCGGACCGATCAGAGCCTGCCCGAGGTCATTCGCCTGCTGGTGCGCGAGGCGATGACCGGCGCCGAGCCGCCGCCGGCCGCGCGCCACGTCGTCGATCTGTGGCGGCCGGTGCTCGAAGGCAAGCTCAACCAGGACCTTGCCGCCCTGGTCGAGACGGTCGACGACCAGGACGCCTACGCCAGAGCGGCGCGCCGTCTGATCAAGGATCTTGAGCTCGATCTCGGCGAAAGCGAGGGCGAGAGCGCCGAAGGCGACGATCAGGGCGAGGGCGATCAGCAGAGCGACGGCGACGATCAGCAGCAGGCCGATCAGTCCGGCGCCGAGGGTATGCGCGGCGAGCCGGAAACGATGCCGTCGGATGCCGCCGAAGAGGGCGAGGACGGTGTCGGCGAGGACATCTCCGGCGAGATGATGCCGGGCGCCTCAGACGATGACGAGACCTCGAAGCCGGGCCGGCCGGGCCAGGTCAAGCATCAAGGGCCGAGCGACGACCCGACCGCCTACCGCGCTTTCACCACCGCCTATGACGAGACGATCGACGCCGAGGAGCTGTGCGATCCCGACGAGCTGACGCGGCTGCGCCACCTGCTCGACCAGCAGCTCTCGCATATGCAGAGCGTGATCTCGCGCCTCGCCAACCGGCTGCAGCGCCGGCTGATGGCGAAGCAGCAGCGGACCTGGGAGTTCGATCTCGAGGAAGGGCTGCTCGATACGGCGCGGCTGTCGCGGATCGTCACCAACCCCGCCTATCCCTTGAGCTATAAGCGCGAGAAGGACACGGATTTCCGCGATACGGCGGTGAGCCTGCTGATCGACAATTCAGGCTCGATGCGCGGCCGGCCGATCGGCGTCGCGGCGATGAGCGCCGACATCCTCGCCCGCACGCTGGAGCGCTGCAACGTCAAGGTCGAGATATTGGGCTTCACGACGCGCGCCTGGAAAGGCGGCCAGTCGCGCGAACGCTGGATCGCCGATGGCAAGCCGGCGAATCCCGGCCGCCTCAACGATCTGCGCCATATCGTCTACAAATCCGCCGACGCGCCCTGGCGCCGCGCGCGCCGTTCGCTCGGCCTGATGCTGCGCGAAGGCATCCTCAAGGAGAATATCGATGGCGAGGCGCTGCTCTGGGCGCACAGCCGGCTGATCGCCCGGACCGAGCAGCGGCGCATCCTGATGGTCATCTCCGACGGCGCCCCCGTCGATGATTCGACCCTCTCCGTCAATCCCGGCAATTACCTCGAACGGCATCTGCGCCAGACCATCGAGATGATCGAGCGCAACTCGCCGGTGGAACTGGTCGCGATCGGCATCGGCCACGACGTGACGCGGTATTATCGCCGCGCCGTCACCATCGTCGATGCCGAGCAGTTGGGCGGCACGGTCATGGAGCAGCTGGCCGAGCTCTTCGACGACGACAGCCGCGCCAAACCGCAGAGGCGCCGGCGGCGGGGTTAAAGCCCGGGCGTGTCGACGCGATTGAGCCTCTGTCCAAGGCGTCCGTGGGCCTATATATTGTCGTCCCCTTTGCGTGCTGCGGCTCGACAGGTTTCATAATGACCGACAAGAAGAGTGATTTGCTCACTGGAAAGGCCTCGAAGGGCAGCGAACGCACCTTATCGGGTTCCTATGAGTCCGGTGGTCATAGCCGCTCTTATACAGTCAAGGTCCACGGGCTCGCTCGCGGCGAAGCGGGGCGCGTTCTCTCTCAGCCGAATTCGAGGGGTGGTGCGCTCCGCGGAGGGTTTTCGGCGAAGCCCGAAGGGCCAAAGCGTCTGGGCGCGGGAAAGGCTGGGAAGCGTTAGCATCACGTGGCGCTTTCCCGTGCCTTCTTGCTCGATACCCATGCGCTCTTTTGGGCTATCGAAGCGCCGGAATATCTTGATGCCAATACAAGAATAGCCCTTGAGGATCCGGCGAACGCTGTCTTCGCAACGCTTGCATCCGCGCAAGAGCTGGCGATGAAGATATCGGCCAATAAATGGCCGGAAGCTACGTCATTGCTGATGAATTTCGAACTACTCGTCGTCGAGAAATCAGGCTTTGCCCTTCTCGCGCCGACAGCTATCGACTATCTCAACATGACCCGGTTGCCCGACGTTCAAGGCCATAATGATCCGCTCGATCGGCTTATCATCGCTATGGCGATTGCCTGCGGCTTGATCCTTGTGAGCAGCGACAACAACGCACCGAACTACCCGGTGAACTGGATCACCGCGGGTACCAGTGCCGGCTCGTACGCGCCGCGGCAAAAGACCCGGGTCATGCCGGCGGAGCCCCTGACCGCCATCCCGCTTCCCGATTAGTGTCGTTGCTATTTTTGCGCGGCGGCACGAAGGCCGCCGCGCCACCGTCCAGTGCTGCTTACGCCGCCACGCCGTGCTGCTTGAACCAGGCGAGCATGTGCTTCCAGCCGTCGGTCGCGGCCGCCTCGTTGTAGCTCGGCCGGTAATCGGCGTTGAAGCCGTGCTCGGCGTCCGGATAGACGATGAATTCGCAATGCTTGTTGTGGGCCTTGGCCAGCGCCGCCTTCATATCGTCGATCGACTGCTGGGTGATGCCCTGATCCTTGCCGGCATAAAGGCCGAGCACCGGCACCTTCAGATTGGCGGCACCGTCGATCGGATGGCTCGGGAAGGCGTCGCTGGTCTTGCCTTCGAGCTGCCCGTACCAGGAGACGCCGGCCTTGACCTTGGGATTATGCTCGCAATACATCCAGACCGTGCGGCCGCCGCGGCAGAAGCCGGTGATGGCGACCTTGCCGTGGATGCCGCCATGCTTCTCGGTCCAGGCGGCCGTGGCGTCGAGATCCGACAGGGTCTGCGTGTCGGGCGCCCTGTTGACGATCGCGACGACCTTGTCGATGTCGGTGATGGAAACGACGTCGCCCAGGCGCGAATAGAGCTCGGGGGCGATCGCCAGATAGCCCAGCTTGGCGAGGCGGCGGCACAGATCCTTGATATGCTCGTGCACGCCGAAGATCTCTTCGACCACGATCACCACCGGGAAATGCGTGCCATGGGCCGGCTGCGCGCGATAAGCGGGGATCTCGCCGTCGGCGACGGGGATCTTGACCTCGCCGGCGGTGAGCCCGTCCGTGTCGGTGACGATCGTCGCCTTGGCCGGCTTGACGCTGAGCGCGAAGCCGGTCGCGAGCGTGGTCACGACGAAGCCGCGCCGGCTCAGATCCATCCGCGGGAACAGGCCTCTGATATCGGGTATATCGTCCGGCATTTTCGGGCTCCTTGCTGATTATGTATGCCGCCTATAGCGCGAAAGTGCGGCAGAGCCCGATCAATCTTGCGCGAGCGAGACCGCGATGACTGCAGGTCGAATCGACCTGAAAGCTGAATCGCGGTCTCGCTCTAGTAATCCAGCTTGTATTGCACGCCGAGGCTGCTGCCGCTGGCGGCGGCGGCGGCCGTCGCGTTGGCGCTGATGTGGGGGGTGATGGTCACCTCGATCTTGGCCCGGGTCGAGGTTGCGGACACGCCCTGATCGACGCCGACGAAGACGCCGGGCACCACATATTTGCCGCCGCTGACGGTGGTCGCGGCCGTGCCGGTGGCGCCCGCCTGCTGCCCGACCGACAGCCGGTCGAGGCCGGTCGCGGTGCGCAGCCGGTCGAGCAGGCCCGGCCCGCCGCCGGCCAGGCTCGCCGCCGCCTGCGCCAGCTCCAGCCCCTGGGCCGGCGTGATCTGGCCGACGCCGGCGCCGAACAGCACGCGCGACAGCACCTCGTCCTGCGGCAGTTCCGGTTGCGAGGTCAGCTTCACCGTCGGCGCCGTCGGCAGGCCTTGCAGCAGCACCTGGGCGGTGATGTCGGCGGTCTGCGCCTGGGCCAACATGTCGAGCACCGGCATGGTGCCGCCGGTGAATGTCAGCACGCCGCGCTGGATGATGAAATCGGTGCCGAGCAGCGCGAAATCGCCGTTCACCGCCTGGAATTGGCCGACGATCTCGGGATAGGCGACGGTGCCGGTGACGTCGAGATCGCCCTTCCATTCGCTGGTGAGCCCGCGCCCGCGCACGAATACCTGCCCCGGCACATGCAGCTTCACGTCGAGCCCGATCTGGATCGGCGGCGCCGGCGGCGTGGGCGAGGGCTCGTTCGTGGCGGGCGGGCGGCTCGAATCGACGCGGATGACGGAGAGCTGCGGCACGCTCGCCGGCAGCTTGTCGGGGATGTTGATGTCAGCGCGCTGAAGCGTCAGGCGCGCCATCGCCTGGGGCGTGCTCAACGGGCCGGAGACATGCGTGTCGCCGTCGAGCGTCGCCGTGATCTCATCGCGCCGGGCGACGACGAAGGAATTGATCTTGGCGCTGACATCGACCGAGGGATTGCCGCCGGCGAGATCGACGCGGCCTTCGGCGCTGAGCTTGCCGCTGCCGCCATCGCCGGCCGAGAAGCTCTTGATGGTGAAGGATTGCTGGCTGCCTTCGAGCGAGACGGCGAGGCCGCGCAGCGTCATGCCGCTTAGATCATTGTCGTACTCGCCATTGGCGATCGACAGCTTGCCACCGGCCTGGGGGGCCGCGGGCGTGCCGGAAACGGAGAGATCGACGTTGAAGGTGCCGCTGATCCGGTCCTCGCCCAAGGGCACGATCTCGCTCAGCGTATCGAGCTTGCCCTCGCCTTCGAGCTTCGCCTGCAGCGGCCCGTCCTGGCGCAATGCCGCGACGCCGCCCGACCAGGAGATCGGCACGGTCCCGAGAAACCCCAGGGCCGCGACATCGTGCGGCCCCTCGACCCGGCCTTTGAAGGCGACATTGTCGGGCGCCATGTCCGCCGAGACATCCATGCGCAGCGCCGGCAGCTCGGGATGGGTCCCGGCCGCCAGCTTCAGCTCGGTCAGCGACACCGTGACATTGCCCTTGGGGGCGGCTACCGGACCGGCCAGGCGCAGATCGAGATCGATGAGCCCGGCCACGTCCTGAACCCCGCCGACCTTGGCCAGCGGGCCGATCGCCAGCTTGTCGGTCTTGAGCGTGGCGCCCATCGTGCGGCCGTCATAGCTCGCGGCCCCGGTGATATGGCCGTTGCCGACGGCGATGGCGAGGCCCGAGAGCGTCAGCGCATTGCCCTTGTGCGTCGCCGATAGCGGGCGTTCGAGATGGGCCGCCAGCTGGGCGAATTTCGCGTCGAGCGTGGCGAGGCTCAGCTCCTGGCCGGTCGCCACCAGCGCCAGCCGCCCCGTCGTGCCGGTCGAGAACGGCTTGCCGCCGGCATTGCCGTTGGCCGAGACGGAGAAACCGAAGCCGCCGGTCCGGTCCGACTCCGCCTTCACATGCGCCTGCTCGACCAGGACCGCGCCGGGCACGCTCACCTTCACCGCGTCGAGCGTCAGCTTGCCGGCGGGTTTGCCCAGCAGATCGGTAAGCTGCGCCGACAATGTCACTCGGCCGCCCAGCTTCTGGCCGATCAGCGGCTCCCACGCGCCCAGATCCTCGACGCTGGCATCGAGCGCGCCGTCGGCCCGCTGCTTGTCCGGATCGAAGCTGGCCGAGCCCTGGGCCTTGGTGCCCGGGCCGGTCAGCGACAAGTTGCGCACGGCGATGACGCCTTGCGGATTCTGGGCGACGGTCGCGCCGAGCTTCGCCTCGATTTTCTGGGCATCGGCCTCGAGCGCGATCGTGGCCGTCCGCTGCGAAAGGTTGGGGGCGTTCACCGTCGCGTGCAGCCGGTCGAGCCGGGTCGTGCCGGTGGCGATCCGCTCGCCCGTCAGCTCGATCGCCACGCGCGGATCCTTTATCGGTCCGCTGCCGTCGGCGGTGAGCGTCAGCTTGCCGTCGAGCGGCGTGCCGATCGCGGTGCCGATCGGCGCTAGCGCCGGCAGGGTCAGCTGCGCATGGCCGCCGACCGTGTCGTCGGCGGGATCGGCGGTGCCGGACGCGTCGAGCGAGACATGCGCGCCGTCGAGCTTCAGCGTCGACAGCTCGATCTTGCCGTTCTCGGCGCGATGGCCCTTGGCATCGATCGTCGCGGTGCCGCCGAGGGCGGCATCGACCGCCGGGATGCCGAGCGCGAAATTCTCGAGCTTCCCGGTTAGGCTGAGATCGGCATTCTTCTCGTCGGCGCTGCCGGCATCGGCCTCGATCTCGACATTACCCTTGAGCGCCATGCCGGCCAGCCCGGCAAACCGGGCGAGGTCGTGGGCGGCGATCTTGGCGTGGCCCGACAGCGCCGATTGGTCGAGCTTGCCCGAAGCCGCGACATCGATGCCGGAGCCCGTGACCGTCGCGCTCGACAGCGCCAGATGCTGTGCCTGCCGGTCGGTATCGAGATCGATCGACCATTGGATCGCATCCTCGATCCCGCCGGGCGGTGCCGCGCCCTGGCTGGTGATCCCGGCGACATGGCCCGAGCCGGTGAGATGAATATGGTCGCCGCTGCCCGGCTTCGCGTCGAGCGTGGCGTCGATATGGCGCGCGCCGAAATCGGCGGCGCCGAGATTCTCGACCTCGATCGTGGCGTTGGCCGTCGGCCGCTCGATCGTGCCGCCGGCGATGACGGAGAGTTTCGCCTGCCCGGCCAGCGCCTCGCCGGCCAGGGCCTGCAGGTTGGCGAGATCGTCGGTCGCGTCGATCCTGGCGGTGATGCCGTTCTTGGCCGGGTCGAAGCGGCCGACGGCATGCAGGCTGCCGCTCGCCAGCGTGAGGTCGAGCTTGTCGAGCCCGATCGGGCCGGCCGCCGCGATCTGGGTCGAGATCTCGAAATGCGCCTTGTCGCCGATCGCCGGACGCATCTCGGACGGCAGCAAGGCGGCGAGCGCGGCATCGCCGACGGCCGTGATATCGATATCGCCGGCCTGACGGCCGATGGCGAGATCGGCGCCGAGCTGCGCATCCGTGCCGGCCTTGAGGTCGAGCCGGCCCTTCCAGGCCGAGAGCGTGCCCGTGCCGGCGAGATCGACCGCGAGCGGGCGCTTCTGCCCGTCCGGCAGGCTCTGCGCCAGCAGGTCGCCCGACGGCTCCGCGGCATCGAGCTTGAGGTCCAGCGCATCGGCGGCCCCATCCTCGCTTCCATAGGCGGCCTCGAGCTGGATCTGGCCGGGCGCGTCGAGCCGCCGCACCTGTAGCTGCACGCGCGCGGCGCCGGCATGGAGACGGGCGTCGCCGGTGAGCCCGAGCGAGGCGGCCTCGCCCGCCAGCGCCGACGCCAGATCGATATGGCCGATTGCGAGCTTGTCGAGCTCGATCCCGAGCGGCAGCTTCGGCAGGCTGAACGGCTCGGTCGAGGGTTTGGACGGCGTCGTGCTCGGCGCGGGACTGCGCGCGACCGCGATGGCGGCCGCCGACAGCGTCTCGATCCGCGCCGTGCCGCGCAGCAGCGCCCAGCCATCGATATCGACCAGCGCATCCTCGATGCCGAGCCAGGAGCCGTCGCGGTCGGCGATATCGATATGGGCGATCCGCCAGCGCCAGGGAAAGGCGCCGCCCAGGCCGGAGAGCGTGATGCGCTGGTCCGGGTCGGCCAGCGCCTGGTTCGCCGTGGCGGTGAGCCAGGCGCGGCCGCCATCGGTGCGCAGCCAGAGCGTGCCGCCGACGAGGATCAGGATCAGCAGGCCCAAGAGGCCGCCCATGCCGATGAGGATGCGGCGCAGCGCGCGCATCAGAAGGCCTGCCCCAGGCTGACATAGATCTGCACCGGCGAATCCCCCTGGGAGTGAGGGTTGAGCGGGGTGGCGATATCGAAGCGGACCGGGCCGATCGCCGTGTAATAGCGCAGGCCGATGCCGACGCCCATATAGAGCTTGGCATTGAGCTTGGGCAGCGCGGTCGGATAATCCGAGCCGGCATCGAAGAAGGGCACCACACCGATCGTGTCGGTTACCTTGGCGCGCAGCTCCAGGCTGGTCTCGAAGGTCGAGAGCCCGCCGACCGGATTGAAGAATTGGTCGATCGGGCCGCCCTTTTGAAAGCCGAAGCCGCGCACCGAGCCGCCGCCGCCGGTGAAGAAGCGGTGATCCTTGGGAATGGCGTCGATCGAAGCGCCGCCCGTGGCGCCGAGAATGCCCGACAACGCCAGCACATAAGTGTCGTCGTCGCTGAGCTTCCTGTAGGTGCTGCCGTTGATCTGCGCCTGCACGAAGCTTTCGTTCGAACCGAGCGCGCGCAGGTAGGGCGTCAGCTTGGCCCCGGCGCGGTAGCCCCGGGTCGGGTTCAGGAGATCGTCGGTATCGTCCTGGCGCACCGATATCGGAATGCCGACCAGCGTATAGACGCGGTAGTCGATCTTCTCATTGAGCCGCGCGTGCTCCGCCTGGATCGAGACGTCGCCGGTGAGCTGCGGCGTCAGACGATTCTCGAAGCCGACGCGGACGGTCTGCTGAACGGCGTCATAGGCTGGATCCATGACCGATTGGAGCGTCAGGTTGCTGACCAAGTCGAGCTTGTCGGCGAAGATGTCCGGCCGCCGGAAATTGACGATCAGATGGTCGGTGGTGGTGCCGCCTTGCGCCACCACATTCACATCCTCGGCCTGGCCGAAGATATTGCGATCCTCCCAGGAGAGCGTGCCGGAAATGCCCTCGGTCGTGTCATAGGCGGCGCCCACGCCGAGCGAATGCAGCGGCCGCTCGGCGAGGCCGACGCCCATCGGCACGGTGCCGTCGGGCTCCACCGCCTTGGTTTCCGGCGCCACCGACACCGTGCCGAACAGGCCGCTGGTGACCAGCGTCTGCCGGGTGGTGTCGACCTTGCTCTGATCGTAGAGATCGCCTTCCGCCCAGCCGATGCGCCGCTCGACATAGCGCTGGTCGAGCCAATCGAGCCCGGCGATCTTGGTCGAGCCGAAGCGCGCCTGCATGCCCGGATCGAGGATATAGGTGACATCCATCTCCTTGGTCGCCTGGTCGACCAGAACCCGGCGGTCGGCGACCTTGGCGAAGGGCCAGCCGCGATCGGTATAGGCCTTGACGATCTTGGGCTCGGCATCGATGACCGGCGAGGCCGTGGCCGGCGCGCCGAGATCGAGCCCCAGCGCCGCAGGCAGCGTCACCGGCCCGACATCGGGCGGCAGCTCGCCATTGGCGAGGGTGATCTTGACCTGGGCGAGATGATAGATCGGTCCCGGCACGATCTTGACCGTCACCGCGAGCGGATCCTTCGATTCGTCGATATCGAAGGAAAGGGCGGCGTCGTAATAGCCGGCCGCATGCAGCACGGCAGTCAGCCGGTCCATATCGCTTTCGGCGCGCCGGCGCAGTGCGCCTTCGGTCGCCGGATGCTTGTCGACGAGGGCCACGAGCTGCGACGCGTCGTTCAGGTTCGAATCGAGATCCTCGGGTGCGCCGGTGAAGCTGGTTTCGTAAGTGACCTCGGCCTTCGCGCCGGGCGCGAGCATGAGGGCGAGCAGAGGGAAGGCCGCCAGCGCGAGGATAAAGCGGGACAAAGTCACCGGGCCGCGGCGCGCCTGTCCTTCACCCCGCGGCATTTGTGCTCTTCCGGCTCGCCAAGACCACTCACTCTTCCCCCCTTTTTGCCCGAGAAGCCTGATTCTGTTGGGAGGCTAGCACGCCAAGGCCGTGCCGGAAGCAGAATTGACGCGGCCGGACGGGCCGTCCGGGTGACAAATTGGGGATGAATTGAACGGCGCGCGCCTATCACCGGATGAGAAGAGCCGGGAGGAATGGATGATCGACGCAGCCTTCGCGCTGGCCCGGCTGGGACTGGGCGCGCGGCCCGGGGAGGCGGCCGGGCTCGATCCCCGGCATTGGCTGGAGGCGCAGCTGGCGCCGCCGCCGGGCGACGATCCGGGCGTTGCCGCACGGCTCGATCGGGCGCGCCTCAAGATCAAATACAATGAAGGTGATTCGGCCAAGAACCAGAAATGGGCTGCGATGGACGAGATGCGGCCGCTCACGACCTTGGCTCAGCCGATCGACCAGCTTTGGCCGCTCTTCGACAAGGAGCAGCATGACGGGGCGGAGCGGCGGCGGCCGCTCCTGGAGGTGATGGCGGCGACGCTCATCCGCGCCGCCCACTCCGATTACCCGCTGCGCGAACGGATGGTCGGGTTCTGGCACGATCATTTCAATGTCGATGCCTGGGATCAGGAGCAGGTCGCCGTGGCGCTGCCGACCTACGACCGCGACGTGATCCGGCGCCACGCGCTCGGCAATTTCCGGCAGTTCCTGGAGGCGGTCGCGAGTTCGACCGCAATGCTCTACTACCTCTCCAACCGCTCCTCGCGCGCGGGCTCGGCCAACGAGAACTATGCCCGCGAGCTGTTCGAGCTGCACACGCTCGGCCGCGACGCCTACCTCAACGACAAATACGATCGCTGGCGCGAGGTGCCGGGGGCGCTCGACGGCAAGCCCGCGGGCTATATCGACCAGGATGTCTATGAGGCGGCGCGCGCGCTCACCGGCTGGACGGTCGAGGATGGCAGCGGCATCGACGGCCATCGCAAGCTGCCTTCGACCGGCCGCTTCGCCTATGTCGATGTCTGGCACGACGGCTATCAGAAGCGCGTGCTCGCGACCGAGTTCGATGCCTTCCAGCCGGCCCAGGCCGACGGACGCAAGGTACTGGATCTGGTGGCGCACCATCCGGCGACGGCGCGCTTTATCTGCACCAAGCTGGTGCGCCGCCTCGCCGCCGACGATCCGCCGCCCGCACTCGTGCAGAAGGCTGTCGCCGCCTGGACCAAATATCGGGACGCGCCCGACCAGATCGCCCGCACCCTGCGCGCGATCGCGACCGCGCCGGAATTCGCGGCCTCGCGCGGGCGCAAGCTGCGCCGGCCGGTCGAGCTGGTGGTGGCCTTCGTGCGCGCGACCGGGATGGAGCTGACGCCGACCGAGCCGCTCTTCAACGAACTCGCCAATGCCGGCCAGCGGCTGTATGGCTATCCGGCGCCGACCGGCCTCGCCGACCAGGCCGAGGCGTTCCTGGGCGCCAACGCCATGCGCCGCCGCTGGCTGATCCTGTTGGCGCTTGCCGACAATAATTGGGGCACCGGGTCGATCGATCCGCCGCCGCCGCTCATGGCGGCGACGCCGCGCCAGGCCGCGTCCTTCTGGCTGCAGGCGATGCTGGGCGGCGCCGACCCTGCCGACACCGAGGCGATCGCCGTGGCGATCGGCCAGCCGGACCAGCCGATCGGGCCGCCCGGCGCGCCCGATACGCGGAAGCGCCTCGCCCGTGCTGCCGCCTTCGCCGCCATGTCGCCGGGGTTCCAATCATGCTGACCCGCCGCGCCATCATCGGATCGGGCCTCGCCGCCCTGCTGCCCTTGCCGGTGCCCGGCCTCCGGCACCTGGCCTTCGCCGAGACCGGTCCGGAGAAGCCGATCCTGATCGTGCTGCATCTGCGCGGCGGCTGCGACGGGCTCAATTTCATCTCGCCCGCGACCGATCCGCATTTCATCGAGGCGCGGGCGAGCGAGCTGCGCGTCGCGGCCGACGGCAAGGATGCCGGGCATGCGCTCGCGGGCGGTCCTGATGCCAAGATCGATTTCCGCCTGCATGCCGCGGCCGGCGGCCTGGCCGAGCTCTACCAGTCGGGCCAGCTCGCCTTCATCCATGCCGCGGGCCTCACCGACGGCACGCGCAGCCATTTCGTCGCGACCGACATGATCGAGCATGGCGTGGCCGACGCCGCCGGCCTCACCCGCACGCCCTCCGGCTGGCTCGCCCGCTCGCTCCATGCCGACACCCATGGCGCGGTGCCGGTGATCTCGGCTTCGGCCGCCCCCTCGAACGATCTCGCCGGTTTCGGCGCGGCCTTGGCCGTGCCCGATCTCGGTGGCGGCGTCGCCCCCGCCGGCGGACCGCAGGTGGCCGAGATGCTGCGGCAGCTCTACGCCAAGGGCGACGGCAAGCCCAACGCTGCCGGCCGCTCGGCGCTCGCGACGCTGGGCCTCGTCGATGCCCGTCTGCCGCGCGACGCCAAGGGCCAGGTCCAGCCCTATCAGCCCGACCCCGCCGCCCATTACGAGCCGGCGCAGGATTTCGCCCGCCCGCTCAAGGCGGTGGCGCAGCTGATCAAGCTCGATCTCGGGCTCGAAGCGGCAACGCTCGATCTCGGCGGCTGGGACACGCATGAATATCAGCCCGGCCGCTTCCAGCAGGCGATGGCGAAGCTGTCGAACGGCGTCGCCGCCTTCTGGAACGATCTCGCGCCCTATCACGATCGGATGATCCTAGTGACGGTGACGGAGTTCGGTCGCCGCCTGCGCTCGAACAAGAGCGCCGGCACCGACCATGGCCGCGCCGGTGTGATGGCCGTGCTCGGCGGCAAAGTCCGGGGCGGCCGCTTCTACGGCGCCTGGCCGGGGCTGGAGCCGGAGAAGCTCGACGAAGGCGTCGATCTCGCCGTCGCCACCGACTATCGGCGCGTGCTGACCGAGCTGCTGGAGGCGCGCGAAGGCCGCCGGCTCGACGGCGTGTTCCAGGGCTACGCCTATCCGGGCGGTCTCGGCCTCTTCGGCGATCGAGCTGCGGTCGGACGGGGGTAGGGCGTCGCCCCTTGCCATTGCCCGATCCTCTGCCGATACTGAACCGGCTAAAGCGGGGAGGGCCGATGCGCGGACATCACGATATGGGCGGGCTGCCGGCGGGCAAGGTCGAGCCGACCGAGCATCAATACGCGCCCTGGGAAAAGCGGGTCGATGCCATGCTGGTGCTGCTGGGGGCACCCGAGCGCGGGCTCATGCGCACCGACGAGCTGCGCCGGAACATCGAGGCGCTGGCGCCCGATGTCTATGAGCGCATGAGCTATTATGAGCGCTGGATGGCGTCCATCGCCGCCACCATGCTCCAGCGCGGCGTGTTCACCGCCGACGAGCTCGGCCGCAAGCTGGCCGAGGTCGAGGCGCGCGAGCCATGAGCGGCGGGCAGGCCGACGCGCTGCCGGTGCATTTCGGCGTTGGCGACAAGGTGCGGGTGCGCGTCGCCCATCCGCCCGGACATCTGCGCACGCCTTGGTATATTCGCGGGCAGCGCGGGGCCGTCGAGCGGATCTGCGGCGCCTTCGCCAATCCCGAGGAGCTCGCCTACAACCGGCCGGGCCTGCCCCGCCAGCCGCTCTATCGCATCCGCTTCCGCCAGACCGATCTCTGGCCCGACTATGCCGGGCCCAAGACCGACACGGTCGAGGTGGAGATCTATCAGCATTGGCTCGAACCGGACGAGGCTGCGCCATGAGCGGCACCCATCACCACGACCATGACCACGGGCACGACCATCCCCATGCGCATCCGACGGCGCCCGACGCGGACGATCTCATGGGCTATTACCAGCTCATGGAAGTCGCGGTCCGCGAGCTGCTGATCGAGAAGGGCGTCTTCACTGGCGAGGATATCCGCCGGCAGATCGAGCGCATGGACGGCGCCAATGCCGGCCGCGGCGGCCTGCTGGTGGCTCGCGCCTGGACCGATCCCGCCTTCAAGGCGCGGGCGCTGGCGGACGGCAGCGCCGCTTGCCGTGAGATCGGGCTCGAGGTGGGCGCGCTCAAGCTGATCGTGGTCGAGAACACGCCATCCCTGCACAATCTCATCGTCTGCACCCTCTGCTCCTGCTATCCGCGCCCGCTGCTCGGGCTGCCGCCGGATTGGTACAAAAGCCGTGCCTACCGCTCCCGCGCGGTGCGTGAGCCGCGCGCGGTGCTGGCCGAATTCGGCACGGTCATCCCCGACGATGTCGAGGTGCGCGTCCATGATTCGACCGCAGACATGCGCTATCTGGTCCTGCCGCGCCGGCCCGACGGCACCGATGGTTGGAGCGAGGAGAAGCTGGCCGAGCTGGCGACGCGCGATAGCATGGTCGGCGTGGCGCTGGCGGCCTCCCCTTAAGCCGGCTCATGGGGCCGCCATGCCGAGGGTGCTGTTCACCGCGCATCTGAAGCGTCTAGCCCCGGCGGGGCCGGTCTGGGTCGAGGCGGGCACGGTGCGGGCGGCGCTCGATCGGGTCTTCGCCGAACATCCGCTGCTGCGGTCCTATGTGCTCGACGAGCAGGCGAGGCTGCGCAAGCATGTCGTCCTGTTCGTCGACGGTAACCGCGCCGCGCTCGACGATCCGGTGGCGCCGGCCGCCGAGCTTTGCGTGCTTCAGGCCCTGTCCGGCGGCTGAAAAGGGAGGAGGTTCGCCATGGCACCGCTTCTGGTCGGAACCCGCAAAGGGCTGTTCACCATCGCCGAGAGCGGGGCCGTGATCCGTCACGATTTCGCCGGCGTGCCGGTCTCCGCCGTGCTGCACGATCCGCCCGACGGCGCGCTCTATGCCGGGCTCGATCACGGCCATTTCGGCGTCAAGCTGCACCGGTCGGACGATGCCGGCGTGAGCTGGATCGAGCTGCCGGCGCCGGCCTTTCCGGCCGGTCTCGACGGCGCCCCCGCCGTGTCGCTGATCTGGGTACTCGAAGCCGGGCGGCCCGGCGAGATCTGGGCCGGCACGATTCCCGGCGGCCTGTTCCGGTCGGACGATCGCGGGCAATCCTGGCAGCTCGTCGACAGCCTGTGGCAGCAGGAGGCGCGGGCCGAATGGATGGGCGGCGGGTTCGATCAGCCGGGTATTCATTCGATCAGCGTCGATCCGCGCGACCGCGCGCGGATGACCATCGGCGTGTCCTGTGGCGGCGTCTGGCTGAGCGAGGATGGCGGGACGAGCTGGCGCCTGGGCGGCGACGGGCTGGTCGCCGGCTATATGCCCGATCAGCGGCGCGACGACCGGCGCATTCAGGATCCGCACCGGCTGGCCCGCTGCCAGGCGGCGCCCGACCGGGTGTGGACGCAGCATCATAGCGGCGTGTTCCGCTCCGACGATGGCGGGGAGAGCTGGCAGCGCATCACCGGCCTGCCGCGCTCGGATTTCGGCTTCGCGGTCGCGGCCCATCCGCACGATCCCGACACGGCCTGGTTCGTGCCGGCCGAAAGCGACCAGAACCGCATCCCGGTCGGCGGCGTGGTCACGGTCAGCCGCACCCGAGACGGCGGTCGCAGCTTCGACAGCTTCAGCGCCGGCCTGCCGCCGCCGCCCGCCTATGATCTGGTCTATCGCCACGCCTTCGACGTGGCGCCGGACGGCGCCGCGCTCGCCATGGGCTCGACTACCGGCGGGCTGTGGCTCAGCGCCGATGCCGGCGAGAGCTGGCGCATCGCTGCGGCACGCCTGCCGCCGATCGCCTGTCTCAGAATCGTGACCTGACTGAGTGCGAGGTCAGGCGAAGCGGTCGGGCGGCGGCGGTAGATCCTGCATCCAGCGCGTGAGCCTGGCCGCCGGGAAGATCCAGAGCGTGCCGGTGACGACATAGAAGGGCAGCTGCGCGGCCCCGTTCTCGGGCAGGATGGCGACGGCGAGCCGCATTACCAGCAGCGCATAGATCACGAGCCCGAACACCAGCCCGAGCGTGCCGAAGAGAATGCGCAGCCGCATGCCTACCGCCCCTCGCGCCGCCATGCCAGGATGAAGGTGCCGAGCGCCAGCGCCAGCGCCAGCCAGGCCGGCACCAGCTCGGTCTCCTTGAGGCCGGTCACGATATAGTCGCCATTGGCGCGAAAGCCGATCCAGCCATGACCGGCCGTGTCGCGGCCGGGCCCGACCCGGCGGATATCGGGCGGTGCCGAGCCGCTGCCGGCCCAGTTGACGCTGCCGCCGGAGGCGTCGGCGGCCGGCTGCAGCACCGAGGCCGTGGTGCGGACATCGGCCATCTCGATCGGATTGAGCGCGCCGGCGGCGGCGAGCGCCGTGCGCACATCGTCCGAGATGCGGTAGAGGCCGCTCTTGGTGATCGGCACCACGGCCACCTGCCGCCCGCCGCTCTCGTCGGTCATCGGGATGGTGCGGGTCTTGCCGTCGGGGTCGGTCAATTCGACCGGATGCGGGTCGGGTTCGAGCGTGCGGCGCTGGATGGTGAGCCGGCTGCCGTCGACCGTGCCGCGCAGATCGTTCTCCTCCAGATCCGGCTCCTGCATCAGCCAATAGGACAGGCGCCGCAGCAGCTCGGCCTGCGGGCCGCCGCCCTCGAAGCCGCGCGTCCACAGCCACATCTCGTCGGACAGGAGCTGCGCCACCCGGCCCTTGCCGACCCGGTCCAAGACCAGCAAGGGCTTGCCGTCGATGCCGGTCATGACGGTGGTGCCGCGGTGTTGGTCGGCCTCGACCTGCCGGAACCAGCGGCCCCAGGTCGGCTCGGCCTTGGGATCGGCGCCGGCGCCCGGCAGATCGGCTGTCACCGGATGGCGGTTGCCGAGCTCGGTCACATGCGGCTTGAAGCCTTGCTCATAGGTCTCGCCCGTCGGCTCCGCCGGGAGCACCGCGCCCAGCGGTGTGTGATAGAGCGTCATCGGCGAGCCGTAGGACGGGCCGGTCGCCTCCAGCAACGCGCCGCCCTTGCGGACGTAATTGGCGATATTCTCCAGATAGGTCTGGGGCAGCACGCCGCGTCGGTGATAGCGGTCGAAGATGATCAGGTCGAAATCGGCGAGCTTCACGTCGAACAGCTCGCGGATCGGGAAGGCGATCAGCGACAGCTCGCGGATGGGCGTGCCGTCCTGCTTCTCCGGCGGCCGCAGGATGGTGAAATGCACGAGATCGACCGACGGATCGGCCTTCAGCAGATTGCGCCAGGTCCGCTCGCCGGCATGCGGCTCGCCCGAGACCAGCAGCACCTTGAGCCGGTCGCGCACGCCATTGACCACGATCGCCGCCCGGTCATTGTCGAGCGTCAGCTCGTTCGGGCCGGGCTCGGTCGAGATCTCGAACACCGACGGGCCGCCATGGTCGAGCGTGATCGGCACCTGCTTGTCGACGCCGACCGGGATCACGGTCTGGCGCGCCTCGCCGCCATCCTTGCGGATGGTGACGCGCGCTGTCTGCGGATTACCGGCGCGGCTGCCGGGGGCGCCGCCCAGATCCTCGACCCGGAGCGTCAGGCTCAGCTCCTTGCCGACGATACCGAAGCTCGGCGCCTCCTTGATCACGATGCGGCGATCGCCCTCATCCTTGTGCCCGTCGAGCAGCACATGGAGCGGGGCGGTGAAGGGCAGCCGGTCGGCGGGCGGCACGTCGTGCACCTGCCCGTCCGTGACCATGGCGATGCCGGCGACGCGCTGCGGCGGCACGTCAGCGAGCGCGTGCGCGACATTGCCGAAGAGCTGGGTCCCCGGATCGCCGGCCGAGCCCGGCGGCACGTCGCCCGCCTCGATGGTGCGGACCTCCAGATCCGGATAGGCCGAAAGCTTCTGCTGCAGGTACTTCACATCGGCGTCGGCCGCGGCGGCACGGTCGCCGATCGCCTGGCTGCCCGAGACGTCCTTGACGATGAGCGCCACATCCTTCTGCGGCTGGCGCAACTCCTCGACCAGCGACGGGTCGGCCAGCGCCAGCAGCACGATCGCCAGCGCCAGCGCCCGCCACAGCGTGCCGCGCGCGCGCCGCCACAGACCGAAGCCGATCAGGATGAGGGCGACGAGTCCGGCTGCCGCGATCACCGGCCAAGGAAGGAGGGGCGCCCAGGCGAGGCTGTATCCGGTCATTGGCCGAGGCGCTCCAGGATCGCCGGCACATGCACCTGATCGGCCTTGTAGTTGCCTGTCAGCGCATACATCACGAGGTTGATGCCGAAGCGGAAGGCCTGCTCGCGCTGCGCCTCGCCGCCCGGCACCACGGCATAGGAGGGGAAGCCCTGGCCGTCGACCGCCCAGGCGGCGGCCCAATCGTTGGCGCCATAGATCACGGTCGAGACCCCGTCGTTGACCCGGTCCTCCGCCGGCTCGACCCAGAGCACGCTGCCGTCCCAGCGGCCGGGAAAATCCTGCATGAGATAGAAGGATTTGGTCAGCACATGGTCGGGCGGGATCTGCACCAGCGGCGGGATCTTGACCCCGGCCAGCAGCTGCGACAGCCGGTCGGCGGCGTCGTTGGCCCCACCCGTCGCCTGGCCCTCGTCGCGCGCATCGAACAGGATCGTGCCGCCGGTCGCGAGATAGCGGTTGACCCGCTCCACCGCCTGCGGCGACAGCGGCTTCTGCGCGTTGGTCACCGGCCAGTAGATGAGCGGGAAGAAGATCAGCTCGTCATTCTCGACATCGACCTCCATCGGATCGCCGGTCTCGACCGCGGTCCGCCGCGCCAACACCGTGCCCAGCCCTTGCAGCCCGGCGCGGCTCACCGAATCGGCCTCGGCATCGCCGGTCCGGACATAGGCGAGGCGCAGATCGCGGGTGGCCTCGATGGTGTAGCGGTCGGCGGGATCGGCGCCGCTGGTGTTGGGCGCGTCGGCGGCCATCGCCTGGGCCGAGGCCAGGGCGATGCCGAGCAGGATGGCGACGCCGACCCGGCGCTCGACGTGGAGCAGCCCGCGCAGCCCGTAGCCGATGACGAGATCGATCAAGGCCAGCAGCAGCGCCGCACCCAGCAATCCCGGCCGCAAATCGAGCTCGGGCGCCTTGACATAGCCTTCGCGGCTCAAGCCCGCCGGCAGATCCGTGATCGGCGCCAGCCCGGTGACGGAGCCCGAAAGGTTGAGCGCGCGATGGCTTTCCTCGGTGCCGTAGAAGCCGGGCGGATGGCTCGGGCCGACCGGTAGCTTGGCCAGTGCCGAGCCCGCGGCCGGCTGGGCCGTCGGCGGCGGTGCCGCCAGCCGGCCGAATCCGTCCATGATCTGCCAAGGCGGCAGCACGCCTTCCGCGGCCCCCGCCTGGCCCTGGCCCAGCTGCACCAGCCGGCGCAGCATATCGACGAAGAGCCCGCTCAGCGGCAGGTTCGACCAGGCTGTGTTGGCCGAGGTATGGATCAGCACCAGCCAGCCCTTGCCGCGCTTCTCGGCGGTGACGAGCGGCGTGCCGTCGCTGAGGCGCATCCAGGTCTTGGCGCCGAGATCGACCGAGGGCTCGGCCAGCACCTGCCGGGCGACCGTCACGTCCGACGGCACTTCCAGCCCGGCGAAGGGCGATTCAGCCGGGAAGGGCGCCAGGTGCGCCGGCTTCTCCCACGACATGGCGCCGCCGATCGTCCGCCCGCCATGGCGCAGCGTCACCGGCAGCAGATCGTCCTTCTGCGCCTCGGCCATCAGCGGCCCGGCGAAGCGCACCATGACGCCGCCGGCATCGATCCATTTCTTCAGCGCGTTGCGCTCGTCGCCGCTGCCGGCATCGCCGTCGGGCAGCACCAGCAGGCTGAGGCCGCGCTTGATGAGCTCGCCGGCCGCCCCGCGCCGAAGCTCGGCGAAAGGTTCGACCGCGCGCTCGACGTAATAGGTGTCGGACAAAAGCGGCTGGGCGCTGCCGGTCGGCCGGTCGGATGCGATGCCGACCGGGCGGCGCCGCGATTCCTCGTCGATAAGCAGGGTCGATCCCGCCGTGGTTTCGCCCTCGATGTCGATGCGGGCGACGCGGTTGCGCAGCTCGGTCGGCATCTTGAAGGCGACGTCGACGCTGCCGCGATCCTCGGGGAAGCGCCCCTCGGCCTGCGCCAGCATGCGGCCATCCTCGCCGCTCGCGCGCAGCCGCACCGGTGGGGCCTCGCCCTGGGCCGCGCGCTTCACCGTGACGGTGAGGTCGCGCGCCGTATCCGGCCCGAGCGCCACCAGCCGCGCCGTCTGCACCGCCGGCGGGGCCAGGAAATGCACGGCGCCGATGCCGCGCAGCTTCTCGCCCAGCGCCTGCGCGCCGCCCTTGTCGTCGAGCCCGTCCGAGAGCCAATAGACCGAGGCGCCGCCATGGAGATCGACCGAGTCGAGCCGTTTCAGCGCCACGGCGCGATCGGTCGGCCAGGGCTTGGGCCTGAGCGCCTGGGCCTGGCCGCGTGCATCGGCGGGGCGGACCAGGCTCAGCGGATCGACCGCGCCGTTGGGCGCGGTCGGCAGCAGCACGACCTGCCTGCCCTCGCGCTCGGCCCGGTCGATGAGCTCGGTCATGACCCGCTGCCGCGCCGGCCAATCAGTCGCCGCAGCCCAGCCATCATCGACGACCAGCAGCAGCGGCCCGCCGCCGGGCAGGGCGGCGGTCGGGTTCACGATCGGATGGGCGAGCGCCAGGATCAGCAGCGCCGCCAGCAGCATGCGCAGCAGGATCAGCCAGAGCGGCGTGCGCGCCGGCGTCTCCTCCGGCGGCACCAGCCCCAGCAGCAGGCGGATCGCCGGGAAGCGCACGATTGTCGGCGCCGGCGGGGTCACGCGCAGCAGCCACCACAGCGCCGGCACGATGACGAAGCCGGCGAGCAGCCAGGGCGAGGCGAAGGCGAAGCCGCCGAGGCTCAGCATCGGCTCAGACCCAGCCCTGCTGCGGCCGGCCGCGCTGCGGCGCGCCCGACATCATGCCGAAGAGAGCGAGAAGGGCGGCGTGCGGCGGATGGTCGGTCCGGTGCGTGGCGAAGCTCCAGCCATAAAGCCGCGCCAGCGCCGCCAAGCCCTCGCGCTGGGCCGCGAGCTTGTCCAGATACTGGCCGCGGATCGATTCGACACGGCTAACGAGTGTCGACGGCTCATGTTCCAACCCGTCGAAGCGGACGCGCCCGTCATAGGGCAGAGTCTCCTCGGCCGGGTCTAGCACCTGCAGCAGATGGCCGCGCACCCGCCGTCCGGCGAAGCCCATGACGATCCGCCGCAACTCGTCGAGCGGCGTCAGGAAATCGCTGATCAGCACCAGCCCGGCATGGGCCGGCAGCTCGATCGAGATCGGCAGGCCGTCTTGCTCGCCCGGCTTCCGCTTGTGCGGCTGGGCGAGCCTGAGCGCCAGCCTTTCCAGCACCGCCGGGCCATGGCCCGGCCGGTCGCCTTCGCCCAGCAGCGCCACGCGCTCGCCGCCGCGGATGAGCAGGGCCGAGAGCGCCAGCAGCAGCAGGGCGGCGCGTTCGGATTTGAGCGGCAGGCGGCGCGAGGAATGCCAATCCATCGACGGCGAGCGGTCGTGCCACAGCCAGACGCTCTGTGCGGCTTCCCATTCATTCTCGCGGATATAGGGCCGGCCGGATTTGCCGGTCTGGCGCCAATCGATGCGGGTGACCGGGTCGCCGGCGGTATAGGCGCGGAACTGCCAGAAGCTGTCGCCGGTGCCGATCCGCCGGCGGCCATGGACGCCCTGGATCACGGTCGCGGCGATCCGCTCGGCCTCGACCAGCAGCGGCGGCAGCCTGCCGGCCAGCGCCTCGGCCTCATGCCGGGTCGGCGGCGTCGGCACCATGCTCAACCCCATAGGGACGGGCGGCCCGTCATCTGAATTTCTCGACCATGCGCTCGATCACCTGGTCGAGCGTGATGCCGTCGCCGCGTGCCGTATAGGTGAGCGCCATGCGGTGGCGCAGCACTGGGCCGGCCAGCGCCACGACATCGTCGATCGAAGGCGACAGCCTGCCGTCGAGCAGGGCGCGCGCCCGCGCCGCCAGCATCAGCGCCTGGCTCGCGCGCGGACCGGGGCCCCATGAGACATGGCGCCGCACCTCGTCGAGATGGCTCGTCTCGGGCCGGCCGCCGCGCACCAGCTCCAGGATCGCGTCCACCACGCTTTCGCCGACCGGGATGCGCCGGACCAGCTGCTGGGCGGCCAGCAGCT
Source organism: Aliidongia sp. (assembly GCA_035539155.1). Lineage (GTDB taxonomy): Bacteria > Pseudomonadota > Alphaproteobacteria > ATCC43930 > CGMCC-115725 > JAXDMU01. The sequence continues at coordinate 45,393 of DATLIZ010000028.1, forward strand.
CCTCGGCGGTCATCGCCTTCTGCGCCGTCTCCTCGGCGACGCCGGTGGTCGCGATCAGCATGCGCCGCTCGGCCTCGAGGTCGGGATAGCCGACCTCGATCTGGATCAGGAACCGGTCGAGCTGCGCCTCGGGCAGCGGATACGTCCCTTCCTGCTCGATCGGGTTCTGGGTGGCGAGCACATGGAACGGGCGCGGCAGCGGGTGATATTGGCCGGCGACCGAGACGCGATGCTCCTGCATCGCCTGCAGCAGCGCCGATTGCGTGCGCGGGCTGGCGCGGTTGATCTCGTCCGCCATCAGCAGCTGGCCGAAGACCGGCCCCGGAATGAAGCGGAAGCTGCGCCGGCCGCCTTCGCCCTCTTCCAGCACTTCCGAGCCGATAATGTCGGCGGGCATGAGATCGGGCGTGCACTGCACCCGTTTGTCGTCGAGGCTCAGCACCTTGCCCAGCGTCTCGACCAGCCGGGTCTTGGCCAGGCCCGGCACGCCGACCAGAAGGGTGTGGCCGCCGGCCAGGAGCGTGATCAGCGCTTGATCGACCACGCTCTGCTGGCCGAAGATCACCCGGCCGATCCGTTCGCGGACATGGGCGAGGCGCGTGCCCAGCGTTTCGACATCGGCGACGAGGGCCTGGGCTTGTTCACGGGCGGCGGGGTCGAGCAGGCTCAAAATCGGGTCTCTCCAAAAAGCCGGCGAAACATGGCGCCGGTCTTTGTCAGAATCGAGGCGGATCGGGAGGCAGCATGACCGACGCGACCACGACCACCACCCTGCCCAGCTTCGCTCCCACCGATGGTCCGGCGGAGAGCTGCGGCGATTTCAGCCTCCGGATCGGGCGGGACGGCACCTGGTATTACCATGATTCGCCGATCCGGCGACTGCCGCTGGCCAAGCTGTTCTCGACCGTGCTGCGGCGCGAGCCGGACGGGTCGTATTGGCTCGTCACCCCGGCCGAGCGCGGCCGCATCATCGTCGATGACGTGCCGTTCGTCGCGATCGAGATGGAGGTCATGGGCACGGGCAGGGCACAGATCCTCAGCTTCAGGACGAATTTGGATGATAGGGTAGAAGCGGACGAAAGCCACCCAATTCGTATCGAGACCGATCCGCGCACCAGCGAGCCCAGCCCCTATATCCTCATCCGCAGCGGGCTTGAAGCGCGCTTGGCGCGGCCCGTATTCTATCAGCTCGTCGATCTCGGCCAGGAAGAGCCGGTCGGCGGCAAGCAGCTATTCGGCGTGTGGAGCAACGGAAAATTCTTTCCTCTGGGCGATTTGACGGACGCTACCTGACCCCCGATTTCGTGGCGCGCCGTCTCGCCGAGCACGGGCCGCTCGACGGGCAGGCGGGGCTGCGCGGCGATCACGACCATAATCCCTCCCTCACCGTCGATCAGGGACGGGTGCTGGTCCGCGCCTCGGTGCTGGTGCCGCTGGTCGATCGTTCGGACGGGCTGACCGTGCTCCTGACCCAGCGCACGGCGCATTTGAGTGACCATGCCGGCCAGGTGAGCTTCCCCGGCGGCCGGCAGGAGCCGGAGGATGCGGACGAATATGCCGCGGCACTCCGCGAGGCGCGCGAGGAGATCGGCCTGCCCGAGGATCTGGTCCGCCTGATCGGGCGGCTCGACACCTATGTCACGCGCACCGGCTTCGAGGTGACGCCGGTGGTAGGCCTGATCCGGCCGCCGATGCCGCTCAAGCCCGATCCCTACGAGGTCGCCGACATCTTCGAGGTGCCGCTCGCCTTCATCGTCGATCCGGCCCATCACGAGCTGCGCAGCCGCGAATTCGAAGGAGCGCGGCGGCATTTCTACGTGCTGCCCTATCAGGACCGCTTCATCTGGGGCGCCACGGCGGGGATGCTGGTCAATCTCGCCGGGCTGCTGGCGCCCGCGTGACCGGCCCGGCCCGGCGTATCGCGGTCCCGGCCCGGCTGGCGGCGGCGCCGGTGCGCACCGTGCTGGATGCCCTGGGCGAGGCTCGCTTCGTCGGCGGCGCCGTGCGCGACACGCTGCTCGACCGCCCGATCGGCGATATCGATCTCGCGACGCCGCTCACGCCCGAGACGGTCATGGCCAAGCTGGCAGAGGCCCGCATCCGCTTCGTGCCGACCGGCCTCGCCCACGGCACGATCACGGCCTTGGCCGACCATCAGCCGATCGAGATCACGACGCTCCGGCACGATGTCGAGACCGACGGACGCCACGCGATCGTCGCCTTCACCGATGATTGGGCGGCGGATGCGGCCCGGCGCGACTTCACCATGAACGCGCTCTATCTCGATGCCGAGGGGGGGCTCTGGGATCCCGTCGGCGGCATCGAGGATTGCCTCGCCGGGCGCGTCCGCTTCGTCGGCGATGCCCGGCAGCGGATCACCGAGGATGTGCTGCGCCTGCTGCGCTTCTATCGGTTCCTTGCGCATTTCGCGCGCGCGCCGGCCGATCCCGCCGCGCGTGCCGCGTGCCGCACGCTGGCGCCGGGGCTCCACAACCTTGCCGGCGAGCGCATTCGGGTCGAGTTGCTGAAGCTGCTAGGCGCCCCCGATCCGGTGCCGACGATACGGATGATGATCGAGGATCAGGTGCTGCGCGAGATCTTGCCGGAGCCGGCGGATATCGCTCGTCTCGCCCGGCTGGTACCGATCGAGCCCGTTGCCGATCCGCTGCGCCGGCTGGCGGCATTGCTGCCGGCCGATGCTGCGCTCGCCGTGGCCGAACGGCTGCGTCTGTCGGTCAAGGAGCGCGAGCGGCTGCTCGACATGAACGGCCGGCTCGACCCGCCGGATCTCGACGGCGACGCGCCGGCGCAGCGCCGTGCGCTCTACAGGCTGGGTACGGACCGCTATCGCGATCTCGCCCTGCTGAGAGCGGCTGGGAGCGGCGCGGCATTGGCGGTTCCGGATCTGCTGGCGCTCGCCGATGCCTGGCCGGTGCCGCGCCTGCCGGTTGCCGGGGCGGATGCATTGGCTGCAGGCATTTCGGCCGGCACCAGCGTCGGCGCGGCGCTGCGCGCGGTCGAAGCCTGGTGGATCGAGGGCGATTTTCGTGCCGGACGTGAGGCGTGCCTGGCGCGGCTGGCGGCGCTCGGATCGGGATCGAACCGCTGAGATCGGGCCGATCCCGTGCCCCGTTCAGCGATGCTGGTAAACCGTGAAGATATAATCTTTGGCGGCCGCTATCTCATGGCACGCGGCCCCGCACTTGGCGTCTTTCTGCGTCGGGGCGAAGGTGTCCGACGCAGCATCATAGGCAAACTCCGCATATGCCCAGCCATGCGTGTCCGAAAATCTCTTGCTGTCCTTCTCGATGAAGTCGACGTCCTTCTGCGTGTCCGGAATGTTCACGGAGAAAGGGGCCTCGGTGCTCTTTTTCGGCCGCCACTCGATCTTCGCGATCTTGGAGCCGTCGGGGAACGGCTTGCCGTTGCCGGGAATGCCGGCCCGGTAGGCCTCGATCATCACGGGGTTGGCGACTTCGACCTTGAGCAACTCGTCGGTCTGGCTGACGGCGACGACCTGCCAATTTTCGTATCCCCGGAACGCGGAGAAATCGAGCCCATTCGGCGTCTTCACAGTGTATTTGTCCTGCGCGGGAAAGGCACTGCTGCCCAAGGCTGAGAGAACTACTGCAATGATTACCACCAGCCGGGATGGAATTCTCGTCATGCTCGTTCCTCCGCTGTAAATCGGGGTTGAAAGTCTGGGATTTTCCTCCAATCGATGCCGGTGCGGCACGCACGGCCTTATGGGACTTGCTTGAAGGTTGCGTGCACAGGAAGGCCAAGCATCGGCGGCAACGAACGCTGCCTTTTACCGGCCGGATACTGTCACAGCCGGCGGGGCTTTGGTATGAGCAAACGACAAGCGATCATCGGGCGCGCGAAAGGTCGCCCGACCGTCACGGCCAGGCGACTTCGGGCGGCATCGACATCAGGATCGCCTCGACATTGCCGCCATTCTTGAGGCCGAAGGCGGTGCCGCGGTCGTAGAGCAGGTTGAACTCGACATAGCGGCCGCGGCGGACGAGCTGATGCTGCCGGTCCTCGGCGGTCCAAGGCTCCAGCATGCGGCGGCGGACCAGGCGCGGATAGACATCGAGAAAGGCGAGGCCGACATCGCGGGTGAAGCCGAAATCCTTGTCCCAATCGCCCGTGTCGTGCCGGTCGAAGAAGATGCCGCCGACGCCGCGCGGCTCGTTCCGGTGCGGCAGGAAGAAGTAGCGGTCGCACCATTCCTTGAAGCGCGGGTAATAGTCCGGATCGTGGCGGTCGCAAGCGCTCTTGAAGGCGGCGTGGAAGTCGGCGGTGTCGGCTTCGACCGGCACCATGGGCGTCAGGTCGGCGCCGCCGCCGAACCAGTTCGTGGCGGCGCGGAAATGGCGCGTGTTCATATGGACCGCCGGCACCTTGGGCGAGCGCATATGGCAGATGAGCGAGATGCTGGTCGCCCAATAGCGCGGATCCTCGGCCGCCTCCGGCATCTGCGCCCGGAAATCGGCACTGAACTCGCCCTGGGTGGTCGAGACCATGATCCCGGCCTTCTCGAACACCCGGCCATTGAGCCTGGCCATGACGCCGCCGCCCGAGCCGTCGGGGCGGCTCCATTCCTTCCGCTCGATTCGCCCGGCCGGCCCGTCGCCGGTGGCGGCGACGTATTCATCCTCGATCGCCTCGAACGCGGCGCAGATCCGGTCGCGCAGGCCGGTGAAGCAAGCCTCGGCCTCGGCGCGGCGCTTGGCTTCGGTATCGTTCATGTCTCATCTCCCACCGGCCACCCGGCCGTCTGGCGCAAGGCTTCGCCCAGGACGATGGCGGCCGCAAGGGTCACGTTGAGGGAGCGCAGGCCCGCCTGCATGGGAATCCGCACCCTGAGATCGGCCGCCGCGTGCACATCCTCCGGCACGCCGGCGCTCTCGCGCCCGACCACCAGCGTATCGTCGGGCTGGAAGGCGGCATCGACATGGCGGACTGATGCTTTAGTCGTAAGCAGCACCAGCCGTCCCGGCAGCTTGGCGCGAAACGATTCCCAGCCGGAATGGCGCGTGATCTCGACATGGTCGAGATAATCCATGCCGGCTCGGCGCAGCCGCGCATCGCCGAACACGAAGCCCAGCGGCTCGATCAGGTCGACGGGCAGGGCGAGGCAGGCGGCGAGCCGCAGTAGCGCCCCCGCATTCTGGGCGATATCGGGCTGATAGAGGGCGAGGCGCATGGCCGCATCCTGCCCAGCCGATCTAATGTCTGCAAGCAGTACGCCGCGCTGTTGCGCCGCATCTGTCCATATGCTATTTGCCGCTCCGCTTCCGGACGGACTGCGGCCGCCAGGCGTCGCCGCCATGGCCGACGTATCGGTCGCAAGCTTCGCCTCGGGGTGTGTCACCCCATCTCCCGGCACTGTGAAGGTAAGGTTCAATTGGCATCCGAAGCGACGGGCGTATCTGGACTGGCCGGCCGCTACGCGACCGCGCTGTTCGAGCTGGCTGACGAGCAAAAGGCGCTGGACCAGGTCGCGAAGGACCTGACCGACCTGCGCGGCATGCTGGCCGAGAGCGAGGATCTCAAGCGCCTGGTGCGCTCGCCGGTGCTGAGCCGCGAGAGCCAGGCGGCGGCCATGGCGGCGCTCAACGAGCGCGCGGGCCTGGGCAAGCTCACCAGCAATTTCATCGGGCTCGTCGCCCGCAACCGGCGCCTGTTCGCGCTCCCGGGCATGATCACGGGGTATCTGCAGCTCCTGGCCGAGCGGCGCGGCGAGATCCGCGCCGAGGTCACGGCGGCGCAGACCATGACCGAGACCCAGGTCGCCGAGATCAATGATCAGTTGAAGCGGGCCATCGGCTCCAAAGTGGCTGTCGAGATCCGGGTCGACCCGGCCCTCATCGGCGGCCTCGTCGTCAAGGTCGGGTCGCGCATGGTCGACGGCTCGCTGCGCAGCAAGCTGCAACGCCTGCAGCTTGCCATGAGAGGAAATTAAGCAATGGAAATCCGGGCCGCGGAAATCTCCGCCATCCTTAAGGAACAGATCGCCAATTTCGGCAGCGAGGCGGATGTCGCCGAGGTCGGTCAGGTCTTGTCGGTCGGTGACGGTATCGCGCGCGTCTATGGCCTCGACAACGTTCAGGCCGGCGAGATGGTCGAGTTTCCGAATGGCGTGCGCGGCATGGCGCTCAATCTCGAGACCGACAATGTCGGCATCGTGATCTTCGGCGACGACACCGGCATCAAGGAAGGCGACACGGTCAAGCGCACGGGCGCGATCGTCGAGGTTCCGGTCGGCAAGAGTCTGCTCGGCCGCGTCGTGAACGGCCTGGGCGAGCCGATCGACGGCAAGGGTCCCTTGGCCGATGTCGAGATGCGCCGCGTCGAGGTCAAGGCGCCGGGCATCATCCCGCGCAAGTCGGTGCACGAGCCGATGCAGACCGGCCTGAAGTCGATCGACAGCCTGGTGCCGATCGGGCGCGGCCAGCGCGAGCTGATCATCGGCGACCGCCAGACCGGCAAGAGCGCCGTCGCCATCGACACGATCATCAACCAGAAATCCATCAACGCCGGCAGCGACGAGTCGAAGAAGCTCTACTGCATCTATGTCGCGATCGGCCAGAAGCGCTCGACCGTGGCCCAGCTGGTAAAGACGCTGCAGGATTACGGCGCGCTCGAATATTCGATCATCGTCGCCGCGACCGCGTCCGAGCCGGCGCCGCTGCAGTTCCTGGCGCCCTACACGGGCTGCACCATGGGCGAGTATTTCCGCGACAACGGCATGCATGCGCTGATCATCTATGACGATCTGTCGAAGCAGGCGGTGGCCTATCGCCAGATGTCGCTGCTGCTGCGCCGTCCGCCGGGCCGCGAAGCCTATCCGGGCGACGTGTTCTACCTGCATTCGCGCCTCTTGGAGCGCGCGGCCAAGATGAACGACGAGCACGGTGCCGGCTCGCTCACGGCGCTGCCGATCATCGAGACGCAGGCCGGCGACGTGGCCGCCTACATCCCGACCAACGTCATCTCGATCACCGACGGCCAGATCTTCCTGGAGACCGAGCTGTTCTATCGCGGCATCCGCCCGGCCATCAATGTCGGCCTGAGCGTCAGCCGCGTCGGTTCCGCCGCCCAGATCAAGGCGATGAAGCAGGTCGCCGGCCGCATCAAGCTGGAGCTGGCGCAGTATCGCGAGATGGCGGCCTTCGCCCAGTTCGCCTCCGACCTCGACCCCGCGACCCAGCGCCTGCTGGCGCGCGGCGCGCGTCTGACCGAGCTCCTGAAGCAGCCGCAATTCGCGCCGCTGCCGGTCGAGGAGCAGGTCGCCGCGATTTTCGCCGGCGTCCGCGGCTATCTCGACAAGGTGCCGGTCGACGCCGTCTCCCGCTTCGAGCAGGCCTATCTGGGCGAGCTCAAGGCGCGTCATCCGGAGGTGCTGGAATCGATCCGGACCAAGCGCGAGATCGTCGCCGAGACCGAGAAGACGCTCGCCGGCTTCCTCGAGAATTTCGCCAAGTCCTTCGCATGACTGGCGTCGTTCGCATGATCGGCAGCGCCGGAAAGGGATTCTAGCCGATGGCGACATTAAAGGAGCTGCGGAACCGCATCCGAAGCGTCACGGCGATCCAGAAGATCACCTCGGCGCAGAAGGTCGTGGCCGCCTCGCGCCTGAAGCGCGCCCAGGATGCCGCCACCGCCGCCCGGCCCTATGCCGAGCGGATGGAGCGGATGCTGACCTCGCTCGCGAAATCCATGGCCGGGCTGCCGACGGCGCCGCCGCTGCTGGCCGGCACCGGCAAGGACCAGACCTATCTGCTGGTCGTCGTGACTTCCGACCGCGGCCTGGCCGGCGGCCTCAACTCCTCGGTCCTGCGCGAGGCGCGGCGGCAGATCCGCGAGCTCACTTCCCAGGGCAAGACCGTCAAGGTCATCACCATCGGCCGCAAGGGCCGCGACAGCCTTAGGCGCGACGCGGCCAAGATCACGCTTGGCAATTTCGTCGAGATCGGCCGGCGCGGCGTGGCCTTCAGCGAGGCGTCCCCGGTCGCGGAGGACATCGTCCGCCGCTTCGAGGCCGGCGAGTTCGATGTCGCACGGATCATCTTCAACAAGTTCCGCTCGGCCATCTCGCAGATCGTCACCACCCGCCAGCTCGTGCCGGCGCCGGTGCCCGAAGGCGCCGAGGATAACGGCCTCGGCGGGGCCGTCTACGAGTTCGAGCCGGAGGAGGAGGAGATCCTCGCCGAGCTGCTGCCGCGCAATATGGCGATCCAGATCTTCACGGCGCTGCTCGAGAACGCCGCCAGCGAGCAGGGCGCTCGCATGACGGCCATGGACAATTCGACGCGCAACGCCGGCGATCTCATCGACTCTCTGACGACGCTGCGGAACCGGACACGTCAGGCCGTCATCACCAAGGAACTCATCGAGATCATCTCGGGCGCCGAGGCGCTCTAGAGGCTCGTCTCGCTTAAAGGAAACACGTCATGGCCAAGAACAATGTGGGCATCATCACACAGGTCATCGGCGCCGTGTGCGACGTCCAGTTCGAGGGCGAGAAGCCGGCGATCCTGAATGCGCTCAAGGTGCAGATCCCCGACCGCAACCTCATCCTCGAGGTGGCGCAGCATCTGGGCGAGAACACCGTGCGCACCATCGCCATGGACACGACCGACGGCCTCGTCCGCGGCATGAAGGCCGAAGATCTGGGCGCGCCCATCACCGTGCCGGTCGGCCCCGAGACCTTGGGCCGCATCCTCAACGTCATCGGCGAGCCGATCGACGAGCGCGGCCCGGTCAATGCCAAGCGCTCGGCCCCGATCCATCGCTCGGCCCCGGAATTCGTCGACCAGTCGACCGAGGCCGAGATCCTGATCACCGGCATCAAGGTCATCGACCTGCTCGCCCCCTACGCGCGCGGCGGCAAGATCGGCCTGTTCGGCGGCGCCGGCGTGGGCAAGACCGTGACCATCCAGGAGCTGATCAACAACGTCGCCAAGGAGCATGGCGGCTACTCGGTGTTCGCCGGCGTCGGCGAGCGCACCCGCGAGGGCAACGACCTTTATCACGAGATGAAGGATGCCGGCATCGTCAAGACCGACGGCGAAGGCTCCAAGGTGGCGCTCATTTTCGGCCAGATGAACGAGCCGCCCGGCGCCCGCGCCCGCGTGGCGCTGACCGGCCTCACCGTCGCCGAATATTTCCGCGACGAGGAAGGCCAGGACGTGCTGTTCTTCATCGACAACATCTTCCGCTTCACCCAGGCGGGCTCGGAAGTGTCGGCGCTCCTGGGCCGCATCCCGTCGGCGGTGGGCTATCAGCCGACGCTCGCGACCGACATGGGCGCGCTGCAGGAACGCATCACCACCACCAAGAAGGGCTCGATCACCTCGGTGCAGGCGATCTACGTGCCCGCCGACGATCTGACCGACCCGGCGCCGGCGACCTCCTTCGCCCATCTGGACGCGACCACGGTGCTGAGCCGCTCGATCGCGGAAAAGGCGATCTTCCCGGCCGTCGATCCCCTCGACTCGACCTCGCGCATGATGGATCCGCGCGTCATCGGCGAAGATCATTACAACGTCGCCCGCTCCGTCCAGCGCGTGCTGCAGCAGTACAAGTCGCTGCAGGACATCATCGCCATCCTGGGCATGGACGAGCTGTCGGACGAGGACAAACTGGTCGTGGCGCGCGCCCGCAAGATCGAGCGTTTCCTGTCGCAACCCTTCCATGTCGCCGAGGTCTTCACCGGCACGCCGGGCGTGTTCGTGAAGCTCGAAGACACGATCAGGGGCTTCAAAGGCATCGTCGAGGGTCAATACGACGACCTGCCGGAATCGGCCTTCTACATGGTCGGCACCATCGAGGAAGCCCAGGAAAAGGCCCGGAAGCTTTCGGCCGAGGCGGCCTAAATGGCCGGCAAGGTCAATTTCGAGCTGGTGTCCCCCGCTCGCATCCTGGTCTCGGAAGCGGTCGATATGGTCGTCATTCCGGGGGCCGAGGGCGATTTCGGCGTGCTGCCCAATCATGCGCCGCTGATCTCCTCGATTCGACCGGGCACGATCGCGGTCTATGAGGGCAGCGCCGTGGTCGAGCGCATCTTCATCGCCGGTGGCTTCGCCGAGGTGACGCCCGACCGCTGCACGGTGCTGGCCGACGAGGCGGTGAACGTCACCGAGCTCGACCGCGGCGCCGCCGAGGCCGAGCAGCGCGCCGCCGACGCGGCGCTCGCCGGCTACAGTGCGGAGGGAGATACGAATCAGAGCAGGCTCCATGCCCTTCAGCGCGCCCAGGCTGTCGCCGCGGCCAAGCTGCAAGCTTTTGCCCAGCGCGCGGAGCACTGATCGCCGCAGCCCCTTTTATTAAGCTTTTACTAAATAAGGGCTCGGTGGCATAAAACGGGGAGCCCTTGTCTGTCCCCGTTGTTGATTGGGTATGTCGATGCCGCATTGGACCCTGGATGACGTGCCGTGGCACGAGTTCGACGCCGCCAAGGTCGATCCCGAGACCGTCCGGATCGTCAAGGCCGCGGGTCTCGTCGAGTATAACGGGCATGAATATGTCCGTTATCTGTGCAATGTCTTCGATGACGATCCGGATTTCCAGGCCGAGGCCAATCGCTGGGGGCTCGAGGAAGTGCAGCATGGCGAGGTGCTCGGCCGCTGGGCCCAGCTCGCCGATCCGAGCTTCGATTTCCAGGCGTCGTTCAAGCGGTTCGTCGAGGGCTATACGCTGCAGACCGAGGTGCAGGCCTCGATTCGCGGCTCGCGCTCGGGCGAACTGATCGCGCGCTGCATCGTCGAGACCGGCACCAGCTCCTATTATACGGCCTTGGCCGAGGTGACCGAGGAGCCGGTGCTGAAGGATATCTGCCGCAAGATCGCCGCCGACGAGCTGCGCCATTACAAGCTCTTCTATGCGCGCCTCAAGCGCTATCTGGAGCGGGAAGGGCTGGGCTTCTGGGGCCGGCTCGGCGTCGCCGTCGGCCGCATCGCCGAATCCGAGGATGACGAGCTCGCCTACGCCTATTACGCCGCCAATGGCGGCGACCAGCCTTACGACCGCAAGCGCTGGAACCAGGCCTATGTCAGCCGTGCCTACAGCATCTACCGCCGCCACCATGTCGATCGCGGCATGGCGATGGTGTTCAAGGCGATCGGGCTGTCGCCCAACGGCAAGCTCAACCGCGTCGCCTCCAACCTCGCCTGGATCACCATGCAGCGCCGCACCAAGCGTCTGATACGGGCCGAGGAGCGGACCGCGGCGTAGCGCCTGCCGCGCGCCGAAGGGCGCGCGAACAACCGTCCGATTCAGGCGGCCGGCCGGCACATCCGATGTTGATGTGCCTTGAGCCGATGCCGGTGCGCGGCCTGCTTCGCCCGGTTACCGCATGTCGCCATGCTGCACCACCGTCGCGCGCGGCCTCGCGTGTGGTCGGCAAAAAGCAGCGTGCAGGCGGGGCCTTCACAGGCCTTCACAGCCGAGAAATCCTCCGTGCAGACGAACCGTGCCAGCGCCTCGCCGATCGGCAGGAGGAGCGCCTCCGGCGACCGCCACCGGCGCATTGACCGAAGCTCGAGAGCGGCCGGGCCTTCCTCTTGCCGTCGCCCGATGCCGCTGAAACTCTCGTCGCGCTCCAGCAGGCGATTCAGCGGCTCCAACTCGCCGAGATGCTCCCTGGCCAGGGGGCTGCCCTTATGCTTCAGCACGAAGCCTCTGAACCATTCCCGCAGGCTTCTCGCCTGATCCGCGAGCTTGTCGAACTCGCCGGGATAGGCCTGGGCCCGAAGGGCGTCGAGGGCGTGGGGCGGCACAAGCTGCGCCTGCTGCAGCCAGTCGAGCAGTCCCTCACCATCGTCGAGCCAGTCGATGGCGGTATCGCCCGACGTTGCGATCGAGTTCAGAAAATCCAACCCGACGACACCGCCGACAAAGCTTGCGGGTGGGCGGTCCATCACGGCTCCTTCCGGTCGCGGCGGCCGTCCGCCCCCGGCTGACCATTCGATATAAAAATACATAACCTCCATAACCGGTCTTGACAAGTTATTCAAGGCTGCGGTAACCGTCACGTCGCCAATTCAATGGTTATGACGTTGGGTGGGCCTGTTTCGAAGGGAGAGCGGATATGTCCTCGAATGATGTGAGCGTCGTGCTCGTCCACGGTGCCTGGGCCGATGGGTCGAGCTGGGCAAAGATCATCAAGCCGCTGGCGGCCGATGGTATCGAGGTGCTGGCGGCACCGTTGCCGCTGACCTCTTTCGCCGACGATGTGGCGGCACTAGACCGCACGCTGGAGCGTGCGGCGGGGCCGGTCGTTCTCGTCGGCCATGCCTATGCCGGCGCCGTCATCGCGGCGACGCGCAGCGAAAAGGTCAGGGCGCTGGTTTATGTGGCCGCGCTGGCGCCCGACGAGGGCGAGACCGTGGCCGACGTCTTCTCCCGCGGCGAGCCGCACCCCAAGGCGCCCAAGCTGGCGCCCGACGATCACGGGCTGCTCTATTTGCCCGAGGGCGCCTTTGCCGCGGCTTTCGCGCAGAATGCCACCGCCGAGGAGCACGCCTTGCTGGCCGCGGTTCAGCGGCCGATCTCACCCGCCTGCATTACGGTCGCCGTACCTCGGCCGCTGTGGAAGGACCGTCCGGCCTGGTTCCTCGTCGCGGAGCAGGATCGCATGATCGTCCACGACAACCAGCGCTTCATGGCCGAGCGGATGAAGGCGCGAATCCACGCGCATCCGGTCGATCACACGCCGCTCGTGACGGCACCCACGATGGTCATAGATATCATTCACGCCGCGATCGGCGAAGTCGTTGGCGGTTGAGCGCGGCCGCCCCACATCGAGGCGATGCCGCGGCACAGGAAGTCGCCGATACCCGTAAAGACAGATATTCACGGGTCACGGCATCTTTCCACATAACCTGATTGTTGCGTACAGCAGGGTTACAGTCTTTCCCGGAGGAAAAGCGTCATGACCAATGCCAAATATCGAAGCGCGGACGTGGACGGCTTCAATATCTTCTATCGTGAGGCGGGTTCCCCCGGCGCCCCGAAGCTGCTGCTGCTTCATGGGTTTCCGAGCGCCGGCCACATGTTCCGCGATCTCATTCCGCTTCTGGCCGATCGCTTCCACATCATCGCCCCCGACCTGCCGGGTTTCGGCCGGTCCGATATGCCGGACCGCGGCCTCACCTTCGACCGGATCGCGGCGACGATCGACCGGTTCACCGAGGTGGTGGGATTCGATCGCTACGCCGTCTATGTCTTCGATTACGGCGCGCCGACCGGGTTCCGGCTGGCCGTGAAGCATCCGGAGCGGATCACCGCGATCATCTCGCAGAACGGCAACGCCTATGAGGAAGGGCTGAGCGAGGGCTGGAACCCGATCCAGGCTTATTGGAAGGACGCGTCGCCTGCCAACCGCGAAGCGCTCCGCGCCTTCCTCAAGCCCGAGACGACCGTCTGGCAATATACGCACGGCGTTCCCGACCCGACGAGCGTCTCGCCCGACGGCTATTCGCTCGATAATTTCTACATGGCCCGGCCGGGCGCCGACGAGCTGCAGCTCGATCTGTTCGGCGACTATAAGAGCAACGTCGCGCTCTATCCGACCTTCCAGAATTATTTCCGCACCCACAAGCCGCCCTTCCTGGCGGTGTGGGGCAAGAACGATCCATTCTTCCTGCCGCCCGGGGCCGAGGCGTTCAAGCGCGACATTCCGAACGCTGTCGTTCGCTTCTTCGATACCGGGCATTTCGCGCTGGAGACCCACGCCGCGGAAATCGCCGCCGCCATCCGGGATTTCCTCGCCCGTTGATGCCGCAACGTCGCGCCCGCTCGCGGGGTCGAGCGGGCGGGCGCGCCTACTATGGGGAGCTCATCATGCGTGCCATCGTGCTTGAGAAGTTCGGCGGGCTAGACAGCCTCGTCTACAAGGACATTCCGGAGCCCGAACCCAAACCCGGTCATGTGGTCATCCAGATCAAGGCGTTCGGCATCAATCACGCCGAAATGCATATGCGCCGAGGCGAGTGGGCCGAGGCGGCGCCGGTCAGCGGCATCGAATGCGTGGGGCTGGTGAAATCCTGCCCCGGCGGCGAGTTTTCGGTCGGTGCCAAGGTGGCGGCGCTGATGGGCGGCCTCGGCCGGACGATCAACGGCAGCTACGCGGAATATACCCGCGCGCCGGTGTCCAACGTCGCCTTGATCGAGGCGGATCTGCCTTGGGCCGAGCTCGCGGCGATCCCTGAAACTTACGCCACCGCCTGGACCTGTCTCTTCCGCAATCTCGCGCTCGAAAAGGGTCAGCTCCTGGTCATCCGCGGTGCCACCTCCTCGTTCGGCCAGGCCGCGCTCAAGATGGCGGTCAATGAAGGCGCGCGGGTGATCGCGACGACGCGCAGCCGCGAGCGCTTTGCCATGCTGGAGAAGCTCGGCGCCGCTCGCTGCGAGGTCGAACGCCCCGATCTCTCGAAGCACATTGCCGAGGCGAAGCGGATCGATGCCGTCCTCGATCTGGTGGGCAATAGCGTGGCGCTCGATTCCCTCGCCATGCTGCGGCGCGGCGGCCGTTCCTGCCTCGCGGGCTGGCTCGGTGGTCTCGACCCGATCGCGGATTTCAACCCGCTGCTGCAGATGGCGAGCGGCGTTTACCTCACCTTCTTCGGCAGCTTCGTGTTCGGAACGCCGGGCTTCCCGGTCTCCGACGTCCCTCTGCAACGGATTGCCGAAGATGCCGCCGCCGGCCGGCTCGATGTGAAGCCCGTCCGGATCTTCCGCTTCGAGGAGATCCGCGAGGCGCACCGCGTCATGGAGGCCAACGAGGCCACCGGAAAGATGGTCGTCGTCCACGACTGACGCTCTCTTGAACCGAGGAGAAATCAGATGCCGAAATCAGTTGCCCTCGTCACCGGCGCCAGCCAGGGGATCGGCCAAGCCACCGCCGTCCGCCTCGCCCGCGACTTCGCCGCCCTCGTCCTGGTCGCGCGGAGCCGGTCGAATCTGGAGCAGACGGCAGCGGCGGTGAAGGCGGCCGGCGCGGAGGTGCTCGTCATCGATGCCGATCTCGCCGAGCCGTCGGCGGCGCAGTCGGTCGTCGACCAAAGCCTCGCTTCGTTCGGCCGAATCGACGCCCTGCTCAATATCGCGGGCGCCGTGCCGCAGATCGACCTGTTCGAGATGACCGATGCGCAGTGGGAGGGCGGCCTGGCGCTCAAGCTGCACGGCGCGCGGCGGCTGACCATCGCGGCCTGGCCGGCGCTCAAGGCGGCCAAAGGTGCCGTCGTCCTGATGTCGGGCAATTCGGCGCTGTTTCCGAAGGCGCCCTATGCCGCCGTGGGCACGATCAATGCCGCGATCGTCGCCCTCGCGAAGGCGTTCTCCGATCGCGGCATCGCCGACGGCGTCCAGGTCAACAGCGTCCTGCCCGGGCCGGTGATGACGGGCCGCCGCCGCTCGTACCTCCAGCATTGGGCGCCGCTGCACGACATGACGGTCGAGGAGGCGACGGCCAATTTCCCGAAGGAAGCCGGCATCGCGCGCTATGGCGAGCCGGAGGAAATCGCGGAGCTGATGGCCTTCCTGGTCTCGCCCGGGGCACGCTGGATGACCGGCTCGACGCTGCGCATGGATGGCGGCGAGGTGAAGTCGATCTGAGGCGGATCGAGGGTGGAGACGTCGACCCGATCACAGAATTGTGCTCGTAACGCCGGCCTTTCCAAGCGAAGGATACAAGAGTCGGGCATCTTCTTTCGGGTAGCAATGTC
The DNA here is from genome assembly GCA_035539155.1 of Aliidongia sp. Lineage (GTDB taxonomy): Bacteria > Pseudomonadota > Alphaproteobacteria > ATCC43930 > CGMCC-115725 > JAXDMU01. The sequence continues at coordinate 61,130 of DATLIZ010000028.1, forward strand.
GAGATCGGCAAGCGCCTCACCAAGGAAGGAAGACATACCATGACGATGAGCAGACGTGATTTCTCGGCCGCCCTCCTTGCCGGTGCCGCGGCCTCACTGGTCTCCAACCGCAGCATGGCCGCGGTGGCGGCACCGGTCGCGGCCCGCAACGTCGTGCTCGTCCACGGACTCTTCGCCGACGGGTCCTGCTGGACGGAGGTGATCGCGCGGCTGCAGGCGGCCGGACTCAATGCCACCTCCGTGCAGAACCCGCTGACGACGCTGCCCGAGGCCGTGGCCGCGGCCCAGCGCGTGCTGGAGCGGCAGGATGGCCCGACGGTCCTGGTCGGGCATTCCTTCTCGGGCATGATCGTGACCGAGGCCGGCATGCATCCTAAGGTCTCGGCCCTCGTCTATGTCGCGGCGCGCGCGCCCGACGCAGGCGAGGACTATACCGCGCTCGCCAAGACCTACCCGACGCCGCCCGCATCCGCCGGGATCATCTTCGATGGCGATGAAGGGCGCCTCAGCGAGGCCGCCTTCCTGCGCGATTTCGCGGGTGACCTGCCGGAAGCAAAGGCAAAGGTGCTTTATGCGGTCCAGGAGCCGTTCCAAAAGGCGTTGCTCACCGGCAAAACCACGCAGGCGGCGTGGCGGTCGAAGCCGAGCTTCTATGCCGTCTCCACCGAAGATCGGACGATCAACCCGGATCTCGAACGGTTCATGGCCAAGCGGATGGGAGCCAAGACCATCGAGCTGAAGTCGAGCCACCTGTCGCTGATTTCCCATCCCGAGGAGATCGCCAAGCTGATCCTGGAAGCCGCCGGCCAGCGCGCCTGAGGCAATGGTCCGGATTCACGGAATGGGTGGTTGCCACTCATTCCGATCCGGCTCCGGCAGACCCGGCCATGACGCTCTTCTCGGGCGGAGGCGGCCCCTGCCGCCCGTGAGCGGCGGGCCGCCCAAAGGGTCAGCGCCGCCTCGATGATCGCCGGCAGGGTGACGGCCGGAAAATCGCGGGGAATGGCCGCCGCGGAGCAGATGCCGACCGCGACCTCCCACAGGTGAAAAGCGGCGTGGGCGGCGAGCCACAAGCTGGCCGCCGCCCATAGCCCGATGCGATGCTCCGGCCGGGGCCATGCCGAGGACGAATGCCGCGCCGAGAAACAGCTGGATGATCCCGATATCGCGGATGAAGTGCTGATTGAAGAAGCCGGTACTGGTCACCCCGGGCACGAGCTCATACCACGCCCATGGATCGACGAGCATGAAGAGGCCGTTCGCGGAGAGGAACAGGTCATTGAACGTCACCATCGTGATGATCGCGATCGAAATGGCTGGGTTGTCCTGGACGATGTTCATGGCTTATGCCCCTTCCCTATCGGGATGGATGCGGTGTTGCCGAGATGAACGCCGCGCTTACGCCTGCGCCGCGGACGCTTCGAGCCAGTCCGCGAAGCGGGTCGGTCCGAGACGCGGGTGATCGCCGGGCGTCAGCGATTTGTCGTTCAGCTCGGTGCCGAAATAGCGGGCATGAACGTCGGCGATCACCTGACGCCTGTCGCCCTTGGCGGCCAGGAAGCGGCGGGCGAGCGCGTCGAGCGGGATGGGCTCGGGGCCGGCGACCTCGACGGTCCCGTTCAGCGGTGCGCCGGTGACGAGGTCGGCCAGGGCCGCGGCCACGTCATCGGCAGCGATGGGCTGCATCAGAGCCGGCGACAGCCGGATCACGTCGCCGTCCGCGCCCGACTGGGCGATGGCGCCGACGAATTCGAAGAACTGCGTCGCCCGCAGGATCGTATAGGGAATCCCGGAAGCCTTGATCAGCTTCTCCTGCGCCAGCTTGGCGCGGAGGTAGCCGCTGTCGGGCAGGCGGTCGGTACCGATGACCGACAGGGCCACATGATGTCCGACGCCGGCGGCGGCTTCCGCCGCAAGCAGGTTGCGGCCGGACGTCTCGAAGAATTCCAGGACGGCCTTGTCCTCGAACGACGGCGAGTTGGCCACGTCGACGACGATCCGGGCGCCGGAGAGCGCTTCGGCAAGCCCTTCGCGGGTGATGGTGTTGACGCCCGAATTGGGCGATGCCGCCAGGACCTCATGTCCTTTCCGGCGAAGCCTGCCGACGAGATTGGTTCCGATGAGGCCGGTGCCTCCGATGACCACGATCTTCATGTCTCTCTCCTCTGTCCGACGACCGGTCGCGCCCATCGCGTTCCGGTGGGAGGAGAATGCCAGCCGGCCGGCCGGAAGACCTTGCGAGCGCCTTGGATTACGCTTGAGTTTGCCTTGGATATTCGTCCAAATGAGCCGATATCACGCCAGTGTACCCCTTGATGGGAGCGGCACAGGCCCGGTATCCCAAGACCTGCCGCGCCATCGAGGGTGGCCCAGACCAATGGGGGCGCCGACGTGCAATTCCTGTTCGGAGGCTATGTGCTCGACCCCGAGCGGCGGGAGCTGACGCGGGGGGAGGCGGTGGTGGCGATCGGGCCGCAAGTCTTCGACCTGCTGGCTCATCTGATCGAGAACCGCGCGCGCGTCGTCAGCAAGGACGATCTGCTGGATGCGGTCTGGGGCGGGCGGATCGTCTCCGAATCGACCCTCACCAGCCATATCAATGCGGTGCGCAAGGCGATCGGCGATAGCGGCGAGGAGCAGCGGCTGATCCGGACGATCGCGCGCAAAGGGTTCCGGTTCGTCGCCGATGTCACGGAAATAGCAGCACGCGACGGGGCCCATTCGCCGGAGAGCCGGTCGCCCATGGCGGACGATCTGTCGCCCCCGGCGCCGTCCCTTCCGGACAAGCCTTCGATTGCGGTCCTGCCGTTCCGGAACATGAGCGGCTGGCGTGGTGGAGGACATCATCACGGCATTGTCGCGCCTTCGCTGGTTGTTCGTCATCGCGCGCAACTCGAGCTTCACCTACAAGGGCCGGGCGGTGGATGTGAAGCAGGTGGGCCGCGAGCTCGGCGTTGGCCATGTGCTGGAAGGCAGCGTGCGCAAGGCCGCGAACCGTGTGCGCATCACGGGGCAATTGATCGATGCGGCAACCGGCGCGCATCTCTGGGCGGAGCGGTTCGAGGGCACCCTCGATGACATCTTCGAGCTGCAGGATCAGGTTGCCGCGAGCGTCGTTGGCGCGATGGCGCCGCAGCTGGAGCGCGCGGAGATCGAGCGCGCGCAGCGGAAGCCGACCACGAGCCTCAGCGCCTATGATTGCTATCTGCGCGGCGTGGCGAAGCTGCACCAGGGCAGCAGGGAGGCCAACTGCGAAGCGCTCCTTCTGTTCGATCAGGCGATGGAGCTCGATCCCGAGTTCGCCTCGGCCTACGGCATGGCGGCATGGTGCCATCTCTGGCGCAAGGTCAATGGCTGGATGACCGATCGCGCGCGGGAAACCGCCGAGGGGGCTCGATTGGCCCGGCGGGCGGTCGAGCTGGGCAGGGACGATGCGGTGGCGCTCACGAGAGCCGGTCACGCGCTCGGCCATCTCGCCGGCGATCTCGATGGCGGCATCGCCCTGCTCGATCGGGCGGTAGCCCTCAATCCGAACCTGGCGGCCGCCTGGTTCCTGGGCGGCTTCCTCAGAGTCTGGCATGGCGAGACGGAGAGCGCGATCGAGCATTTCGCCCACGCCATGCGGCTCAGTCCCCTGGATCCGGAAATGTATCGAATGCAGGCGGGAATGGCGGCGGCGCACTTGTTCGCAGGCCGCTTCGACGCGGCCTCGTCATGGGCGGAGGAGTCGTTCAGGAACCTGCCGAGCTTTTTGATGGTGGCCTGCATCATCGCGGCAAGCCATGCGCTGGCCGAGCGGGCGGAGCAGGCGCAGCGGGCCATGGAGCATTTGCGCGGGCTCGATCCGGCGCTGCGCATCTCCAATCTCAAGGATTGGCTCACGATCCACCGGACGGAAGATTTCGCCATGCTCGCGGAGGGCCTGCGAAAAGCGGGGCTGCCGGAATGAGAGTGGGGTTTTCCGCTTTTCGGCGGTCCCTGAAGTCGAGCCACCTGCCGCTGATTTCCCACGGAGCCCTGCAGGCTCGACGATTTGACGGACGCGCCAGTAGCATGATATCTATCACATGGTAGATACCAGCGAGGCCTCAAATGAGCGCGAAGGCGAAGCTCTTCACCCATGGGCGCAGCCAAGCCGTGCGGTTGCCGAAGGAATACCGCTTCGAGGGCCGGGAAGTGCGCATTACCAAGGTCGGCGACCGGGTGATCCTGGAGCCGCTGGGGCCCGATGCCGCGATGCCTTGGGCACTGATCGATCAGCTCGGTGATACGCCCTTCATGCCCGAGGGGCGTGAACAGCCGGAGATGCCGGAAGACCGGGTGGCCTTCGAGCCGTGATCCATCTCGATACCAATGTCGCCATCGCCCTGCTCAACAATCGCCAGCCCGCGGTGCGCGAGAAGTTCGATGCCGCGCGGGCGTCGGGAACGTCGCTCGGACTCTCCATGATCGTCTATCACGAGCTGATGTATGGGGCCGCCTATAGCGAGCGTCGGCGGGCGAATGAAGACAAGATCGCGCTCTTCATCGCCGCGGGCGCGCTGCAATTGCTTCCTTTCGCGACGGCGGATGCGCGGGAGGCGGCGGATATCCGGGCCCATCTGCGGCGGCAGGCGAAGCCGATCGGCCCCTACGACGCGCTGATCGCCGGGCAGGCGCGACGGGCCGGCGTCCCGCTCGTCACCGCCAAGGGCCGGGAGTTTGTCCGCGTGCCGGGGCTGGTCGTGACCGATTGGGCGGAGTGAGGGGGCTGTCCGATCCGGTCCTCGCTAAAGACCTACCCAACGGCGTCCGCCTCCGCTGGGATTACCTTCGACGGCGGGCCGGAGTCATGTCTTACGAGATTCGGTTGCTATGCTTGGCCTGCAATGGGCGGGCGGCGGTTCTCTTAATGATCTGGGACCCCATGCGACCCACAATCTACTGCGGTCGGAGTCGGCATGAGTTTAACGGCTACTACGAACCCCAGCGCCCACCCCCTACATCCCCATCCCCCGCAGCTTCGGCTCGAACTCAGCCACCACCGCCTCGTACACCTTGCGCTTGAACGGCACGATCAGCCCCACCAGCTCGTCCCGCCGCGCCCAGCGCCATTCGTCGAATTCCGGGTGCTCGGTCGCGATGTCGATATCCTTGTCCGTGCCGGTGAAGCGCATCGCGTACCAGCGCTGGGCCTGGCCGCGCCATTTGCCGTGCCAGCGGCGCTCCTTGGCGAGATCGGCCGGCACGTCGTAGAGCAGCCAGCCCTCGGTCGCGAACAGGATTTGGGCCTTGTCGGTGCCGATCTCCTCATGCAGCTCGCGCACCGCCGCCGCCTGCGGCTCCTCGCCGGCATCGATGCCGCCCTGCGGCATCTGCCAGCCGCCTTCCGCCATGCCGATGCGCTTGCCGACCCAGACGCGGCCCTCGGCATCGAGCAGCATGATGCCGACATTGCGCCGATAGGCGGGATCGGGATCGGGCTCGGGCACCTCACTCATGCTCGGGCTTCGCGGCTTGAGCGGTGGGGTTCGAGCCGGCGGCGGCGGGCTTGGGCTCGGCGGCCGGCGCCGCCTTCTTCTCCTCGGCCGGCTTCCCCTTCTCGTCGGGCTTGGCCTTCTCGTCGGATTTCGGCTTGTCGCCGCCGGATTTCTGCTTCTCGATCACGGCCGAGACCGGGGCCAGCACCAGCCCGCGATCTTCGAGACCCTGCGCCCAGACGCCGATCCGCTCCAGCACCACGGGCTCGACGCGCTGCGCCAGGCCGAGCGACCCGCCCGTGCGGCGCGCCACATCCTCCAGCTCCGAGAGCTTCTTGTCGACCGCGGCGCGGGTCGGATCGCCGTCGAGCAGGCGGTTGACCGTGAGCATCGGCAGGCCGGTTTCGTTGGCGATGCCGGGCACGGCGGTCTGCGGCGTGGAGCGGTTGTCGACATAGAGCAGCCCGCGCTTCTTGATCATCTGCAACAGCGGCTGCATGTCGTCGCGCGAGGCGGAGAAGCGCGAGCCCATGAAGCCCACCAGCCCGACATAGCCGGTCGCCTGGCTCATGTTCCATTCCAGACGCCGCATATTCTCCTCGGGCGCGAGCGAGGTCAGCAGCGCATTGGGGCCGGGGTCGGTGCGCGGATATTCGTTGGGCTCGAGCGGCAGGTCGAGCAATACCTCGTGGCCGGCCGAGCGCGCCATGTTGATCCATTCGCCGAGCTGCTTCTTGTAGGTCGCGAAGGCGAGGGTCACCGGCGCCGGCAGCTGGGTGATGGCATTCTCGGTCGTGGTCTGAGAGACGCCGAGGTCCCCGATCAGGATGGCGATGCGCGGCCTGGTGTCGGAAAGGTCGAATGGCCGGCCATAGACCTGCCAGGGCTGCCGTCCGTCACGGCCGATCACGGGCAGGAAGCCGGAGGCGGCACTTTCGATCAGGTCGGGATCGGGCGCCGGCAGCAGCGCGCGCCCCTCGTTGAAGCCGGGCGGCCGGCCGATCGGCGGCGGGGCCGGGATCGTCGAGGCGGGTGCCGCCGGCTCGGGCTCGGGCGCCGCCGCCGGAGGCGGCTCCGGCTCCGGCTTGGGCGGCTGCGGCAGGTCGACCGCGACCGTGACCGGCGCCGGCGGCCCGGCCAGCAGCAGCCAGCCGCCGAGGCCGATGAAGGCGGCGGCGTTGATTGCCGACACGACGATCAGCAGGCGAAAGCCCGACCGGTCGCGTGTTGAGGCTGGTGCCGTCTTGGCGCGGCCTTTAGCCATGTGGATCCCGTCCGGTCAGTCGACCGCCTTGTTGGCGAAGAGCGCCATGCCCTTCAGCAGGTCGAGTGCGCGGTTGAGCTGGTAATCCTCGGCCGAGAGCGCGTTCGGATCGGCGGGGGCGGCCGCGACCGGCGTCGCCGTGGCGCCTGCCGGAACCGCCTCGCCCGCGGGCGGCGTCACCGGGTCGCCCGGCTTGGTGTCCGTGGGTTTCAGCTTGCCGCCGTCGGGCGTCGCCTGGTCCGGGTTCTTGAGCGCGCCCTTGAGATCGGCCTCGTGGACGCGTTCGCCCAGCGCGATCTTCTCGATCTTGGCCGGCTCGACCACGATGTCCGGATCGATGCCCTTGGCCTGGATCGAGCGGCCCGAGGGGGTGAAGTAGCGCGCCGTGGTGAGGCGCATGGCACCGGCGTCGCGCAGCGGGATGATGGTCTGCACTGAGCCCTTGCCGAAGGAGCGCGTGCCCATGATGACCGCGCGGTGATGGTCCTGCAGCGCGCCCGCGACGATCTCGGAGGCCGACGCCGTGCCGCCGTCGATCAGGACGACGATCGGCAGCCCGCTGGTGATGTCGCCGGGATGGGCGTTGTAGCGCTGCACATCGTCCGGCCGCCTTCCGCGGACGGAGACGATCTCGCCGCGCTCCAGGAACTCGTCGCTGACGGCCACGGCCTGGTCGAGCAGCCCGCCCGGATCGGAGCGCAGATCCAGCACCAACCCCTGCAGCTTGCCGCCGGCCTGCCCCTTCAGCTCCTTGTACTTGTTCTCCAGCTCCTGGCCCAGATGCTCGGGCAGGAATGTCGGGATGCGGATATAGGCGATGGTGTCGCGCTCGAGCTTGCCGCGCACGGCGGGCACATGCACGATGGCGCGGGTGAGGGTCAGGTCGAACGGCGCCTGCTGCTCGCGCTTCACCGTGATCTTGACCGAGGTGTTCGGCGGTCCGCGCATCTTGTCGATGGCTTCGTCGGTGGTCATGTTCGCGATCGGGTTGCCGTCGATCGAGATGATGAGGTCGCCCGATTTGATGCCGGCCTTGAAGGCGGGGGAATCATCGGTCGGCGCGATCACGCGCACGAAGCCCGGCTCGCCCACGACCTGGATGCCGAGGCCGCCGAACTCGCCCTTCTGCTCGACCTGCATGGCCTTGTAGGATTTGGCGTCCATGTAGCTCGAATGCGGGTCGAGCGAGGTCAGCATGCCGCTGATGGCGCCCTCGATCAGCTGCTCGTCCTTGACCGGCTCGACCGAATCCTGACGCACGCGCTCGAACACTTCGGCAAAGAGGTCGAGAGCCTTGAAGGTCTCCGGGCTGGCCGCCTCCTGGGCCTTCTGATCCGCCGAGGGCGCGGCCACGGCCGGGCCCAGGACCAGGAATATGGCGGTCGTCGCCACCAGTGAAAATCGCCGCATCATCCACTCGCTCTTCCATCGCGGGCCACCAGCCACGGCAGCGGATTTATTGGCTGTCCTTGCCGGCGCAGCTCCAGGTAAAGGCTGGGCCTGCCGTCGGGCTGCATCGTGCCGAGCGGCTCGCCCGCCACGACCCATTGACCCACTGCACTATCGATCCGGTCGATTCCGGCCAAGAGGGAATGATATCCCCCGCCGTGATCGATGATCAAGATTTGCCCATAGCCCTTGAACGGCCCGGCGAATTCGACGCGGCCTTCGAGCGGGGCGACGATCTGCGCGCCGGGCCTGGTCTGGATGGTCAGCCCCTTGCTCGTCGAGTAGCCCTCGGGATCGCCCCAGCGCTTGGTGATGGTGCCTGCCGCCGGCAGCTGCAGCCGGGTCTTGCCCGGTTCCGGCGCGTGCGGCTGATGCGGCTGCAGCGGGTCGGGGACGATCGCGGCGAGGGCGGCGGCCGGTGTCGGGGCCGTCGGCACGGAACGAGGCGGCGCCTCGCGTTCCTTGGCTTCCGCGGCCTCGCGCTCGGTCCGCGCCTTGGCCTCGGCGGCGGCGTGCTTGCGCTCCTCCTCGGCCGCGCGCTCGCGCTCGACCCGCAGCATCAGCTCCTTGAGATCGCCGGCCTGGGAGACGAGTGTCGCGAGCTTCTGCTGGGCCGCCTGCGCCTCGGCGCGGGTCTCGCCTTCGAGCGCCTGCTTCTGCTGGATCGCGGCCTCGATCCGCTGCCGCTCGACATCGAGGGCGGTTTGCCGCACGCCCATCTCGGTCCGGCGCTGTGCGATTTGGTCGCGGGTTTTGCGCAGCTCGGCGAGCGCCCGCTCGATCCCGCGCGCCTCGTCCTCGAGCGCCGGCACGGCCGAGCCCAGCAACATGGCGCCGCGCGCCGTGTCGATCGGCGAGCCTGGCGCGAACGCGATCGCGGCCGGCGGCGTGATGGTCAGGCGCTGGAGCGCGGCCAGCACCTTCTGCTCATGCGCTTGCTTCGCGTCCAGGGCGGCGCTCTGATGCGTCTCGTCCTCGGTCAGTCTGGCGAGCTCGGTTTCGAGCGCCGTGAGCCGCGCCTCATATTCCTGCGCCAGATGCGCGGACGCGATCGATTGCGCCTGCAGCCGCGCCGCCTCGTCGGCGAGGGCCTTGGCCTTCTGGTCGAGCGCGCCGCCCTCCTTCCGGGTCGTCTCGATCTGGTGCTCGACCGATTTCAGCTGCTCACCCGTCGGCGGCGCCTCCTCGGCGCGGGCAGGGGCCGCCAAAGCCAGGAATGCGAGGACGGCCGTCCGCTTCATCCGTCAGCGAGGTCCGGCGCGCAGCAGCGAATGCCCGGTCATCGCCCGGGGCTGCTCGATCTGGAGCAGCTGCAGCAGGGTGGGTGCGATATCGGCGAGCTTGCCATGGCCGATGCCGTCCACGCCCGGCGGCGGGTTGATCAGCACGATCGGCACCGGGTTGGTGGTGTGCGCTGTATGGGGCTCGCCGGTCTCGGGATCGACCATCTGCTCGATATTGCCGTGATCGGCGGTGACGAGCAGCGTGCCGCCCGCCTCGATCACGGCGTCGGCCAGCCGGCCGAGACAGGTATCGACCGCCTCGACCGCCTTCACCGCCGGCCCCATCATGCCGGAATGGCCGACCATGTCGGTGTTGGCGAAATTGACCACGATCGTGTCGAACTTACCGGATTTGATGGCGCCCAGCAGCCTGTCCGTGACCTCGAAGGCCGACATTTCGGGCTGGAGGTCATATGTCGCCACCTTCGGCGACGGCACCAGGATGCGTTCCTCGCCCTCGAACGGCTCCTCGCGGCCGCCATTGAAGAAGAAGGTGACGTGCGGGTATTTCTCGGTCTCGGCGATGCGGAGCTGCTTCAGCCCGTGGCGCGCGATCGTCTCGCCATAGCCATCCGCATAGATTTGCGGCGGGAAGATCGTGCCGATGAGCGGCTTCAGCGCGTCCGAATACTCGACCATGCCCAGCGCCGCGGCGAACTCGATCCGCTCGCCGCGGGCGAACCGGTCGAATTTCGGATCGAGCAGCGCCATCAGCAGCTCGCGCGCCCGGTCGGAGCGGAAATTCGCCATCAGCACGCCGTCGCCCGGCTTCATGCCGGCATAGGCGCCGATGACGCAGGGCTTGATGAACTCGTCGGTCTCGCCGGCCTCGTAATGGCGCGCGATGGCGCTCTCCGCGCTCTGCGCCTTCTCGCCCTTGCCTTCGGTCAAGAGCCGATAGGCGGCCTCGACCCGGTCCCAGCGATTGTCGCGGTCCATGGCGAAATAGCGCCCGATCAGCGTCGCGATCGCGACATCCTTGAGCCCGGCGATCGATTTTCCGAACGCGCGGACATCCTCGATCGCGGATTTGGGCGGCGTGTCGCGGCCGTCGAGGAAGCCATGCACCGCGACCCTGACGCCGGCCTCGGCGATGATCCGGGCCAGCGCCGCCATGTGCGACTGGTGAGAATGCACGCCGCCCGGCGACAGCAGGCCGATGAGATGCGCCGTGCCGCCGCTTTGCTTCAGGGCCGCGATGAAGGCCGCGAGCGTCTCGTTCCGCGCGAGGCTGCCATCCTCGATCGCCTTGTCGATCCGCGGCAGATCGGGCGTCGCCACCCGGCCGGCGCCCAGATTCATGTGGCCGACCTCGGAATTGCCCATCTGCCCATGCGGCAGGCCGACACTCTTCTCGCTCGCCTCGATCGTCGAATGCGGATAGGCCTCGTAGAGCCGGTGCCAGTTCGGCGCCTTCGCGCGCTCGATCGCGTTGGATTTGCCGTCCGGCAGGAAACCCCAGCCATCGAGCACGCACAGCACGACGGGACGCGGCGGATTCTTGAGGCTCATCGACCTGATTCTCTCCAAGCTTGACGATCCTGGCTCGCGGGCCAGTCTACGCTAACGCCGCTGCCGAATGCTCGTTCTTCCGTCGCGCATCTGGTTCGCTGCCGACATTCCCTCGTTCCCATCGCTGACACTCGACAAGGCTTCACAATGCCGGGCTAAGCTCGCTTCCGGTTCAACCAGCCCTGACGATGCCATCCATGACCGATCTCGCCGAAATCATCTTGGCACTTTTCGAACGGCGCGGCGCCGACGCCTATTCCGGCGAGGCCGTGACGCAGCAGGCGCATGCGCTGCAATGCGCGGCCCTGGCCGAGGCCGAGGGGGCGGGCGAGCCGCTGGTCCTTGCCGCCTTGCTGCACGATATCGGCCATCTCGTCCATGATGCCGGCGAGGATGTCGCCGCCCGCGGCATCGATGCGCGGCACGAGGCGATCGGCGCCGTGCGCCTGGCGCGGCATTTCGGCCCGGCCGTGGTCGAGCCGGTGCGGCTGCATGTGCCGGCCAAGCGCTATCTCTGCGCGACCGACGCCGCCTATTATGACGCGCTGTCGCCGGCCTCGAAACGCAGTCTGGCGCTCCAGGGCGGCCCGTTCACCGCGAGCGAGGCGGCCGAGTTCGAGGTCCGGCCGCATGCCCGCGACGCGGTCAGGCTCCGCCGCTGGGACGATCTGGCCAAGGTGCCGGATGCGCCGACCAAGGGCCTTGGCGCCTATCGCGCGCTGATGCTCCGGGTCGCCGCATCGGCGGCTTGACCTTCGGCCGGGCGCCGCGGACTCTCGACCGGCCGGCAGCGGTTCGGCCTGGAGATTCTGCTTGGCCATCACGCGTTTCGTGCCCGCCCGCCTGCGCCCGGTAGCCGACGACCGGCCGATCCATTGGTTCCGCGCCGCCTTGCCGGGGCTGGCGGCGACGCTGGTCGGCGTCGGGCTCGGCCGGTTCATCTATACGCCGATCCTGCCCTTCCTGATCGCCGAGCATTGGCTCCGGCCGGGCGAGGCGGGCTACGCCGGGGCGGCCAATCTCGCGGGATATCTCGCCGGCGCCGCCATCGCTCATCGGCTCGGCCGCGCCTTGGGCGCCCGGCGCGTGATCCGCGCCGCGCTGGTGCTGACGGCGCTTGCCTTCCTCGCTTGCGCGCTGCCCTGGGGCTTCTGGTGGCTCGCCTGGTGGCGCTTCGTGCCGGGCGTCACCGGCGCCGTGCTGATGATCCTCGGGCCGTCGCGGGTGCTGATGGGGGTGGCGCCGGCCGCGCGCGGCCGGGTCGCGGGCGTGATCCTGACCGGCGCCGGCATCGGCGTGCTGATGGGCAGCGCGCTGGTGGCGCCGCTCGCGGCCCGGGGCGGCGTCTCCTCGGTCTGGTTCGGCATGGCGGTGCTGACCCTGGCCGCGACCGCGCTGTCCTGGCGCGGATGGCGGCGCGAGCCGGCGCTGGTCCGGGCGGCCGATGCCGGTATCGCCGCCGTGCCGCCGGCGGCGCCGATGGGGGCCGCCATCCTGCTGCTGATCGTGGGCTATGCCTGCGACGGGACGGGGTTCGTGCCGCATACGCTGTTCTGGGTGGATTACCTCGCGCGCGGCCTCGGGCTCGGCGGCGAGCTGGGGGCGGCAAGCTGGCTCATGTTCGGCGTCGGCGCCGCCTGCGGGCCGATGGTGCTGGGCGCTTTCGCCGACCGGGTCGGGCTCGGCCGCATGATCGTGGCGACCCTGCTGGTCAAGGCCGGCGCCATCTTCCTGCCGGTCGCGACCTCGGCCTGGCCGGCCTTGCTGCTCTCGCCCTTCCTGGTTGGGGCGCTCTCGCCCGGCCTGTCGAGCCTGGTCTCGGCGCGGCTGGCCGAGCTCTATGCGCATGAAGGCCATAGCCGCGCCTGGGGCTTCGCCACCTTCGCCTTCGCCATCTCCCAGGCCGGCGGCGGCTACGCCGCGGGCTGGGCTTTCGAGCGGTTCGCGGCCTACCGGCCGCTGTTCCTGATCGGCGGCACGGTCGAGCTGCTGGGCGCGCTGCTCTGTGCGGTCGCCTGGATGGTCAGGAACTCTGCGTCGCCGTCGCGGCGCTCCGCGGCTGGAAGCCGCTGACCTCGGTGCCGTCCTCGGGCCTGAGCCGGATGAAGCCCAGCACCGAGACGAGCGGCAGCAGCGCCACCAGCTCGAAGACCAGCCGGAAATCCTCGCCGCGAATCTGGCCGCCGGGGCCGACGACGATGGCGAGCAGCGTCGCCCCGCAGGCGACGCCGAAGCTTTGGGCGAGCTGCTGCGCCACGCCGGAGATGCTGGTCGCCTTGCTCATGATCGCCGGCGTCAGCTCGGCATAGCCCAGCGTGTTGATGCTGGTGAACTGGACCGAGCGCAGGAAGCCGAAGGTGAGCAGGAAGCTGAGCGCCAGCCATTGAGGCGTCTCGGGCCGCAGCAGCGCCATGGCGGCGATCATGCAGCCCACGATCACGCCGTTGCCGACCAGCAGCCGGCGAAAGCCGAAGGTGCGCAGCATCCAGGGCGAGACCGATTTCATCAGGATGGCGCCGATGCCGGAGATGAAGGTGGTGGCGCCCGACTGCATGGCGCTATAGCCGAACCCCACCTGCAGCAGAAGCGGCAGCAGGAACGGCACGGCGCCGAGGCCGATCCGGCACAGCCCGCCGGTCAGCACAGAGATGCTAAAGGTGCGGATGGCGAACAGCCTGAGGTCGAGCGCCGGGCTCTCCATCCGCCGCGCATGCCGCCCATAGAGCAGCATGGTCAGCAGCATCGCGCCCCAGAGCAGGAGCTGGATCTCGGTCGAGACGATGTTGCGCCCCAGGCTCTCGATCGCCAGCTCCAAGAGGCCGAGGCCGGTCCCGACCATGAGGAAGCCGGTGAAATCGAAGCGCGGCGGCGTCGGCATCCGGATATTCTCGATATAGCGCAGCGCCAGCACGATGCCGGCGAGGCCGATCGGGATGTTGATGTAGAAGATCCAGCGCCACGAGACATAGGTCGTGAGGAACCCGCCGATCAGCGGCCCCAGGGTCGGGCCGATCAGCGCCGGCATGGTGACGTAGCTCATCGCGGTCACGAGCCCGTCCTTGGGGAAGGAGCGCAGCAGGATCAGCCGCCCGACCGGCGTCATCATGGCGCCGCCGAAGCCCTGCAGCACGCGCGTCGCCACCAGCATCGGCAGGCTGGTCGACAGGCCGCACAGCGCCGAGCCCAGCGTGAACAGCACGATCGCCGAGCAGAAGACGGTGCGCGTGCCGAACCGGTCGGCGATCCAGCCGCTGATCGGAATGAAGACGGCGAGGCTCAGCAGGTAGGAGGTGACGGCGAGGTTGAGCTTGAGCGGGCTCTCGCCGAGGCTCGCCGCGATCTGCGGGATCGAGGTCGAGATGATGGTCGAATCGAGCGTCTCCATGAACAGGCCGCAGGCAACCACGAGCGGAATGAGCACGCGCAGGCGCGGATCCGTGTCGGTGCGATAGGCGGGTTGGGTGACGATCGGCGAAGCCTCGGCCATGCGTGCTGATGCATCTTTTCGGGCGATTGAGACGGCGATGTCAGTCTAGGGAAAGTTGCCTGGGCGGGCGAGGGGCGAGTTTATCCGCCCAGGCATGCGGGCACCGACACCAACCGATGGGCGAGCCCGTCAAGCTTTCGCCTCAATCCTGCCCTCAATCCGCCGCTCGCGGTTGATCCTGTTTCCCGCGTCGGGAGCAAATCCCGTCCGGATCACGGGGGGATCGATGCGGCACAGTTTGCTGTACTGCCTTTGCTCGCTTGCGGCCTCCTCATGCTCGACCGGCGTGACGAACTCTCCCGGCCTGCCGGCGGAGGTCGGCGGCGGTCGCGGCAGCCAGTTCGGCAATTACGCTACAGTGGTCGCCGGTGAGACGGTAATCGGCGGTGAACGCTGCATCCTCTACAATTGGGATCGTCCGCTGCCGGACGGTCGCGTTTTGCGGTATCGCTCCGCCTCGTGCTTCCTTCCCAACGGCAGAGCCCGGGCCATCGGACTCGATTCGAGCATTGTGCCGATGACCGAGAGCGAACTGCGCTTTGAGGCACCGGTCGAGCCTGACGATCCAACGCCAAATCGGCCGTGACGACCCGGGTTCGGCAAGGTCGACGCGTGTCGGCGCCAGGACGAGAGGAGATCCAGCCGCGGATCGTATGCTTCCGTCGCCGCTGTCGGCGTTTGACATGATCGAGTAACGCGGCGGGGCTACAGATCCGCGCTCTTTCCGCTGCAGGGGAACGACGACATGGACGAGTTCGGCGAGTTGGCCCCCTTCTTCGCGCGCGCGGCGGCCGATCTTCTGTCCGGCGCGCCCGGATTTCACCAGGAGGCCACGGCCCATTCGGCGCTGATTCTTTCGGGCGAGCCGTCGCCGGCCCTGAACATGCTGATCATCCTGTCGGCGGCCGAGGCCGGGCAGCGGCTCGCGGCGGGAGCCGAGGCGACGCGCCGGCGCGGCCTGCCGCTGCTGACCTTGCTGGCGCCGGGCGCCGCTCCGGCCGAGACGGATGCCGGGCGGCTGGGCTTCGGCCGGATCGGGACGATGCCGCTGATGGTGCTGTGCCCGGAAACGCCGGTCGCGGCCGACGATCGTTGCACAATCATGCGCGCGACCGATGCGGCGATGCTGGAGCAGGTCGCCGCCTTGCGGGCGGGCGGGCGCTATCCGCTGGAGGCGATGCGGCGCGTCGTCGAGCCGCCGGCGGGGCGGGGCATCGAGATCTTCCTCGGCCTGGCGGAAGGCGTGCCGGTCAGCACGGTAGCGGCGGTCGAGGTCGGCGGCACGGTCGGGATCTGGTGGATGGCGACCGACGCGGCGCGGCAACGGCAAGGCTTCGGCCGGTCTCTGCTGGTTCAGGTCGTCGGCGACTACCGGGCGCGGGGCGCCGAGCGGTTCTATCTCGGCGCCTCGGAAGCCGGCCGGCCGCTTTATGAGAGGCTGGGGTTTGAGAAGGTGGGGGATTGGGGGATGTGGATGCTCGGTGCGGGTTGAGGCGGTGTCGGGGGGCGCGAGGATCAAGCCCGGGATGGTTCGGCGACCCGCCAACACGGGAAAAAGCATTGATGTTTTCGCCTCGACGACCGGCTATCCTGCTGTCCTGATCGCGCTCGGGAAAGCACATGGCCACCCTGAAATCTCTCCTTTGCCTGGCGTTGAGTTTCTTCGCCGCGACAGCCGGCTGCGCGGCGGCTGAGCCGCAAGGGGTCGCGCAATTACCATATACGGCGTGGGATTCCGGTCTGGCGCCATATACCTTCAATAAATTCTACTGGCTCGATGACGACACGTTATTCTTTCGAGCCAGTACTGGGTTAAAGCCGCACAACAAGGAAGAAAGTGTGGGGTTGACCTTGGCTTTAAACGTCTGGCGACTTGGAGATAAACCTCGACCATATGTGACTGAACAAACAGACGGAAGGTATTGCGCGGCAAAAGGCAAGATTCGCTATTTTACGCTTGGACTTATTCCGGGGCAGGTCGGATTTAAAACGACTGCTACAGTCGAGGGCGCGATAGGAGTGGAGGAACACCATCCTCCTCCACAAGTGCTTGAGAGGGAAGATATCCCGCGCCAAGGCCTCGCAGGTAATAATCCCGAATTCATAGAGAGTGCGGAGAACTGCGTTCCTCCCGCTGATCCTCAGATGGCCGGTGAGGCTTGGATTACCGATTGCCGATAGGCAATACAATATCGATTTCGGACCCAATCGCCCACAGGCAGGAGAGCCCAGTCCGCCAGCGCGTTTGACGCACGCGGACGGTAGCAATCCAATCGAAATCACCATACCACGATCTGAATATGTTCCGTTTTGCACCCAGTACCATCGTTTCGACCGGACCTTCCTGCTCTGGGATTGCTACAGCGTCGGCAACACGCCCGATTACATCAGGCGTTGGCAGATGACCGGCAATTGCTGGCCGGTCTGGCGACTCGATCCGTCGAGCGGTCATGCGGACAAGAGCTGCATCCCCTTTGGCGACTGGGTCGGGTACGGCATCGATCTGGTGCCGACCAAGCGCGGGCTCTTCTTCGTGGCGCACGGCATCACCAAGGGCGATCCGACCGATCCGGGTGCAGCCGGGTTGTACGAGCTGCGCGACGGCAGTGCGCACCGGATTCTGTCCGGCTTCCTCTCGAACCCGACAGTATCGCCGAGCGGCTGCAAGGTTGCCTTCGCCTATGCCGAGAACGGCTATGTCATGCAGCCTCTGACGCCAGGTTCGCCCCGCGTGTTGGCGATAGATCTGTGCTCGGCGAAACATACCTGAGTGTCCCATCGCGATGGGGGCTGAACTTGCTGATCGTCCTATCGGCGCGGGCGAGCGGGCGCTATCCGCTCGGGACGATGCGGCGCGTCGTCGAGCCGCCGGCGGGGCATCGGGATCTTTCTCGGCCTCGCGGAAGGCGTGCCGGTCAGCACGGTAGCGGCGGTCGAGGCCGGCGGCACGGTTGGGCTCGAGTGGATCGCGGCGCGATCCACCAGATCCGGTCCGGCTAGAGCACGATCGCATTGGCTGGGGGCAGCCAATGCGTGAATCGTACTCTATTTGTTTGAATAGAGACGGATTCACGGATTGGGTGGATCGCCATGCGATTCCACCCAATCCGATCCGGCTCTAGTCGGCCAGCTTGAACACCGTGCCGCCATTGTGGAGCGTCCCGCCGCCGGTGGTCGTTCCGAAGATCGACCCGCTCGATGTCTTGAGCAGCAGGCCGGCCGCAGGGGCGTTGCCGTCGGACCCGGTGAAATTATGCAGTATCGTCTCGACCAACCCGGTCGCGATCACGTTCGACGGCGCCGCCGTCAGCTTGAAGGCGGTGCCGAAGCTGTTGCCGATCCCGCCCTCGGTCGTGCCGTAGAGAGCGCCGCTCGCATCCATGATCAGATCCGAGCGGGGTCCGGAGCCGTCGGTCCCGCCCTTGAAGGCGTATGCCTGTCCTTTGATCCAGGCATTTTGGCCGGCGGTCGGCGGTATCAGCTTGAACACCTCGCCTTGATCGAAGTCGCCGCCGCTCACGGTCGTGCCATAGAGCGCGCCGGTGGCATCCATGAGCAGACCGGCGGCGGGATTCGAGCCGTCGGTCCCGCCCTGGAAGGCATACAAGATCGTCTCGGTCCAGGTCGTGGCACCCGTTGCCGACGGCGTCAGCTTGAACGCGATACCGACGCCTCCAGCGCCCCCCTGGGAGGTCGTGCCGTAGAGAGCGCCCTTTGAATCCATGATCAGATCGGCCTGCGGCATGATGCCGTCGGCCCCGGGGCCGACTGTAGCAGAGCCACTCAGCGAGAAGCTGTGCAGGATCTTCTCGGTCCAGGAGGTCGTGCCGGCCGCCGGCGGCGTCAGCTTGAACACCGTGCCGAATGGCTCGGTACCGCCGCCTTGGGTGGTCGTGCCGTAGAGCGCGCCGCTCGCATCGGCGAGCAGACGGGCCTGGGGAACGCCGCCGTCATTGCCGCCCTTGAAGCTGTGGAGCACCGTTTCCGTCCAGGTGGTCGCGCCGTTCGTCGGCGGCGTCAGCTTGAACACGATGCCGGCGCCGATCGTGCCTCCGGATGTGGTCGTGCCGTAGAGGGCGCCGCTCGCATCCATGATCAGGCCGGCGGCCGGGAACGTGCCGTCGACGCCATCGACAGCGAAGTCGTGGAGCACCTCTTCGGTCCAAGTCCCCGTGCCCGATGGCGGCGCGGTCAGCTTGAACACGATGCCCGCATTGGCGGACCCACCGGATTGGGTCACGCCGTAAAAGGCGCCGCTCGAATCCATGATCAGGCTGCCCTGGGCGGACAGGCCGTCAGCCCCGCCCTGGAAGCCGTGCAAGACGGTTTCCGTAACCGCCGCCTCGCCGGCAAAAGAAAACAGAGTGCTCAGCACTGCGCTCGCACCGATGGTAAGCAATTTTGTCACGTGTAATCTCCACTGTATTGTCGATCTTAAGATAGAGTGGGATCGCGTTCACAGAAACGATCATTAAATTCGATATGAGGCACAAATATATTCATCCTAATGCATATTGTGAAGTAGGTCACAGATTCGTTGAATATTGAATCATTTTTGGATACGAATATTGTATTAGTTAAAATTTTATAAGTATCATACCTATGATGATAATCATCATATTCCATTTATTCTAATCAGAATATTATATTTTGAATATCTGTGTTACCGCTGTAACGAACTTCCGGTAGATTTTGCCAAGGATATGCTTGGTTAAATGGGGGTGGCCTGGACGAAGCAGGTCGGAAATTTCGGTCTCCGGCGGGCGGCGATCGACATTCTACCCTTTCCTTCCTTCGGTGCCGCGCAGGGAGCCGGCCGTTCGCCGGGGTTCGGGCACCCTCGCGGGCGGCTCCGCTCAAGGACATAGTCAGGGCCGGCGTGTCGGACGCGCGGACCGCTTTCGGCCGTTCGATCCGGCCGTCAGGTTTCCGTCAGCGCCAGCAGTGCGAAGCTCGCCAGCCAATGCTCGACCATATAGTCGCCGGCGACCTGCGGCAGGCCGGCGGCGAAATGCGCCTCGGCGGCGGCCAGTGCCATCTCCCGGCGCGGATCTTCGGTCGGCAATGCTCGGGCCAGTCCGCGCCAGCACCAAGCCCGGCTGAGATTGAGCCCGTTCAGATGGCCGATCTTGCCGTCGCTGTGATCGCTGACCGTGGCTGGACGGAACAGGGTCGCGGGCTCGCCTCGGCCGAGCCGGGGCAGGAACCGGTCGAGCCAGCCGGCGAACGCGTCCGGCGGCAAGATGCGGCGCATGCATTCCGCTTCGATGAGGGCCGACGACAGAAAATCCTCGCCGCTGGGCTCCCAGGCCTGGCAGTCGGCATCCTCGCCGTACCAGCGGCGTGCGGTATCGCGCAGCAGGGCCGCCAGCGCCGCGTCCGCCGCCTCGGCATAGTCGAGCGCCAGGCGCAGCGCGAAGGCGCTGTTGGCGTGGGTCCCGGCCCGGTTCGGATATGTGGCCTTGGGCAGGAAGGTGCCGAAGCGCGCGGCGAAGGCGCGGGCGAGCGGTGCGAGCGCCGCCGACCAGCGCCGTCCTTCCTCGGTCTCGTGCGTGCCCAGCTCGGCGGCGAGCTTGAGCAGCCACGCCCAGCCATAGGGGCGCTCGAACATGCCGGAGAGCGGCCGGTCGAGATAGGCGAGCTCGCCCGCGGTCTTGGCCGGGGTCAGATGCTCGTCGAACAACGCCCGGATCGCGCCGGCCTCGGGCCGGCCGGAAAAGCGCCGATAGAGCGTGCTCAGCAGCCAATAGCCATGGACGCAGGAATGCCAGTCGAAGCTGCCGTAGAAGATCGGATGCAGCGCGCGCGGCCCTTCGAGATCGGTCGGGCCGTTCAGCACATGATCGAGCTTGTTCGGATATTCGCGGGTGACATGGCCGAGCGCAATCGAGGCGAAGCGGCCGGCGAGGCTTGGGGTCAGGGGGCCCAATGGCATGAGCTTGTTCCGGCTGTGAGGCGAGGCGGCGAGCTTACAGGAACCGTGCGCCGCCGAAATCCGGTTTCGGTACCGCGAAACCGATGCGTGTATTATCTCGAAAAATCGCGCCGTGATCGCGTTAGGCTTGTGGGAAGCGGCGCAACTTGCTCTTATGAACGCGGGCAAAATGGTGATTCGGCATTCTCATGAGTGGGCCCGATACGGATCCGTGGCTGCATGCGGTCATCGAGACCGCCGTCGACGGTATCGTGATCATCGGCGAGCGCGGCACGATCTGGTTGTTCAACCAGGCTTGCGAGCGGCTGTTCGGCTACCGCGCTGCCGAGGTGCTGGGGCAGAACGTCAGGATGCTGATGCCCGAGCCCTATCAGAGCGCTCATGATTCCTATCTCAAGCATTATCGCGACACCGGCGAGCGCCGGCTGCTCGGGGGCGGCCGGGATCTCGAAGGCGTGCGCCGGGACGGTTCGGTCTTCCCGATCCATCTCTCGATCGGCGAGATCGCCACGACCGAGGCCGGGCGGCTGTTCGTGGGATTCATCCGCGACATCTCGGAGCAGCGGGCGGCGGAGGAGGAGCTGCGCGAGCAGGCCGAGCGGGTGCGCTCCATCCTCGAGACCGTGCCGGATGCGCTCATCCTCATCGACGAGAGCGGCAGCGTCGAATCCTTCAGCCCGGCGGCCGAGAGGCTGTTCGGTTGGAGCAGCGACGAGGTCAGGGGCCGCAACATCAACATGCTGATGCCGCAGCCCTATCGCGAGCAGCATGACGGCTATCTCGCGCGCTATCGCGAGACCGGCGAGCGGCGGATCATCGGCATCGGCCGCATCGTCGTCGGCCTGCGCCGCGACGGCTCGACCTTCCCGATGGAGCTGGCGGTCGGCGAGGTGAAGCTGTCGGGGCGCCGTCGCTTCACCGGCTTCGTCCGCGATCTGAGCGAGCGGCAGAGCGCGGAGAAGCGGCTCCAGGAGCTGCAGACCGAGCTGCTGCACGTCTCGCGTTTCTCGGCGATGGGGCAGATGGCCTCGGCGCTGGCGCATGAACTGAACCAGCCGCTGACGGCGGTCATCAACTGGACGGTCGCGGCCAAGCGGCTGGCCCAGGCCGGCAAGCTCACCGACAAGACTTTCGATTTCATGGACAAGGCGATCGAGCAGGCCAACCGCGCCGGCCAGATCATCCGGCGGCTCAGGAGCTTCATCGAGAAGGGCGAGAGCGACCGGCAGCGCGAGGACATCAACAAGGTGGTCGAGGAGGCGACGGCGCTGGCGCTGGTCGGCGGCAAGGAGGCCGGCGTGCATATGAGCCTGGCTTTCACCCAGGATCTGCCGGCGGTGCTGATCGACAAGGTGCAGGTGCAACAGGTGATCCTCAATCTGGTCCGCAATGCGATCGAGGCGATGGCCGACCGGCCGGTGCGCGAGCTCACCATCACCACGGCGGAAGATGCGCAGGGCATGATCGAGGTTCTGGTCGCCGATACCGGCACGGGGCTTTCGCCCGAGGTCGCGGCCCAGCTCTTTCAGCCTTTCGTCACGACCAAGGCGAAAGGCATGGGGCTGGGATTGTCGATCAGTCGTTCGATCATAGATGGCCATGGCGGCCGGCTGATCGGCCGGTCGAACGACAAGGGCGGGGTCACCTTCATCTTTACCTTGCCGGCCTGGACGAGCGAGGAGGAGGATCTGGATGAATAGCAAGGGCAGGGTTTTCATTGTCGACGATGACGAGGCGGTACGCGAGTCGCTCGCGGCACTGCTGGAGGCCTACGAGTTCGATGCTACGGCCTTTCCGTCGGCGCGCGATTTCCTGGCCCAATGCGAGCGCGGTGCGAGCGGCTGCCTGCTCGCCGATGTCCGCATGCCCGACATGGACGGGCTGGAGCTGCAGGAAAGAGTCGCGATCGAGTTTCCGGGCCTCGCCGTGGTCATCATGACCGGCCATGGCGATGTGCCGATCGCCGTGCGCGCCATGAAGGCCGGTGCCGTCGATTTCGTCGAGAAGCCGTTCGCCGAGGATCGTATTATCGACACGGTCCGGAATGCGACGGCCAGGGTCATGGACCAGCAGCGGCAATCGGCCGACACCGCCGAGATCGAGGCGCGGCTCGCGCTCCTGACCGCGCGTGAGCGCGAGGTGCTCGACGGGCTCATCGCCGGCCTGCCGAACAAGACGATCGGCTATGATCTCGGCATCAGCCCGCGCACGGTCGAGGTCCATCGCGCGCGAGTCATGGACAAGATGCAGGCGCGCAGCCTATCCGATCTGGTGCGCTTGGCGCTGTCGGTTGGGCTCTCTCCCAAGTAGTACCTGATCAGGATTTCTCCCTACGGACCATTCCGTATAGCGCGCCACCCCTCGTCTGGCTATCTTCTGACCATGACGACGGCAATTACGCCGTTGGTAGCGAGCAGAACATGATATTAAATGGAGTCTCTCCTACAGTATTTATTGTCGATGATGATAGTGACGTGCGAGAATCTTTACGAGCATTATTGGAATCGTTTGAATTCAAAGTACAAGATTACGCCTCGGGTGTGGATTTTATTCAACATTTAACACCCGGCGGATTATATGGTTGTCTGGTATTGGATATGCATATGCCGGCATTTTCCGGCCTGGAAACATTGAACTTTTTGCGCCAAGAAGCCGGTATTGCTTTGCCGGTGGTGATGATTACCGGCCGCAGCGACCCCCGCGTGAAAGCCCGCGTGCTTGCGGCCGGCGCATCCGCTTACCTGGAGAAGCCGTTCGACGGGGACTCCTTCATTGGTACGATCCGGAACCTATTGAAGGTTCCAGCCCCGATATAACGATCCAAAAAGCCGGCGAGGAGCCGGCTTTTTTATTGCGGGCGGCCTGCAAGCCTGTGTGCCAGCGCCGCCGTGAAGGCCCCCGTGCCGAGCGGCCCGCCCAGATCCGCCGTCCGTCCCCCCGGTTCCGCGAGCAGTCCGTCGATCGCGATCTCGATCGCTTCGGCCGCCTTGGCGAAATTCTCCAAGCCATGACGACGAGCGAGCCAATCAAGCAGCATGGCGGCCGACAGGATGAGCGAGGTCGGGTTGGCCTTGTCCTGGCCGGCGATGTCGGGGGCCGAGCCGTGCTGGGCCTGCGCCATGGCATGGCGATCGCCGGCATTGAGCGAGCCGGCCAGGCCGAGACTGCCCGACAGCTCCGACGCCTGGTCCGACAGGATGTCGCCATACATGTTGGTGGTCACCACCACATCGAAGCGCTGGGCGTCGCGCACCAGCAGCGCCGCCATGGAATCGACCAACTGCTCGTCATAGGCGATGTCGGGGAAGCTCGCGGCCACGGCCCGGGTCTCGCGCAGGAATAGCCCTTCCGTCATCTTCAGCACATTGGCCTTGTGCACGACCGTCACCTTGCGCCGGCGCCGCCGGGCCAACTCGAATCCGGCCTGGGCGATGCGGCGCGAGCCCTCGGCCGTGATCTTGCGCACCGACAGCGCCAGGTCCGGCGTCGGCATGAACTCGCCGATGCCCAGATGCATGTTGCGGTCGGCATAGAAACCTTCGGTGTTCTCGCGCGCGATGACGAGATCGATGGGGGTGCGCCCCCAATGCGGCAGCCCCGCCCGCGACCGGGCCGGGCGGAGGTTGGCGTAGAGGTCGAGCCTGAGCCGCAGCTCGCCCGACGGGTTGATGCCGCCCTCGGCGCGCGGCGGATAGTCGGCGGTCGAGACGGGGGCGAGCAGGATGCCGTCGGCGCTGCGGGCAGCCTCGACCACCGTGTCGGGCAGGGTCGAGCCGGTCCGCTTCAGGCTGGCGAAGCCGACCTCATGGGTCTCGAAATCGAGGCCGAGCCCGAATGCGCGATCGACGAGATGCAGGATCTCCTCCGTCGCAGCACAGATCTCGGGGCCGATGCCGTCGCCGGGCAGGATGACGAGACGCATATCGGCTGAGCTCCCCCAAAAAGACGAGGGCCCGAAACTAGAGCCGGATCGAAATGGGTGGAATCCACCCATTTCGTGAATCCGCCTCTATTCAAACAGTTAGAGTACGAATCACATATTGGCTGTTTCCAGCCAATATGATCGTGCTCTAGAAGAGTTTCGGGCCCTCGGGCAAACAGTAAGAAGGGATGGGCGCGGTCAGCTGGTTTTGGCGCTCGCCTGCAGGATCCACAGCCGCGCGAGATCGGCGGTGCCGTCGGTGCCCTGGACCTGCTTGAACCAGGCGATCGCCTTGTCCTTCTTGCCGGCCTGGAGATAGGCGTAGCCGATATGGAGCTTCGCTTCCTCCGGATGCTTGAGGCCGCCCTTCTGGAAGCCCTGCTCCATCAGCGGGATGCCTTTGTCGAACTGGCCATAGCCGACCAGGTCGAAGCCGACATTGACCAGCGCGTTGCCGTCCTTGGCGGCGGCGGCGTCCGTCTGGTTCTTCGGCAGCGCCTTCTGGTCGTCGTCGATCGTCTTGGTGACGAGCGCCAGCAGGCGCTTCTCGCGGTCGGCCTCGATGCCGGTGCCGGTGCCCAGCACCTTCGCGGCCGTGCCCTTGTCCATCACCGCCTTGGCTTCGCCGGGCACACCGTCCTGGAGCGCCAGCTGGGTCTGCTCGGTATATTCCTCGGGCTTGACCAGCGTGCCGGTCGCGAGCCGCAGCCTGCCGACATCGGTCGACAGCCGGTCCGAGAAACCGGGCTTGGTCAGGATGTTGTGCAGCAGCGCGTTCCAGTAGTCGGGCTTGGGATAGTAGGTGACGAGCTTCTCCGTCACCGCCGCGACGGCGGCCTTGTCGTTGAGCTTGAGATAGCAGGTCTCGAGCACCGTCAACTGCTTCTCGGTCGGCGCCTTGCCGGCTTTCTCCAGCGCCTGCACATCGGCGGCGTATTCCTTGGCCGTGCTGGCATAGTCGCCCGACGCGTAATAGGTGTCCTCGAGCAGGGTCCGCGCCCCCGGGTCGTTGCCGCCTTCCTTGGTGTAGCGCTGCAGCATCGAGATGGTCTTGGCGTAGTCCTTGTTCGAGTAATAGAGGCCGGCCGTGGCGTAGATCATCTTCTGCTGGTCGGCGCCGGTGAGCGCGCCCGACGCGATCACCGTCTCGAAGGCTTTGATCGCGGCCGGCGTGTCGCCGGCGCCCTGGGCGGCCGAACCGCGCATCTCCTCGATCAGCACGGTCTCGTGCGGGGTCTTGTCCGGCACCACGTCCGCCTTGTGGATCTCGGCCAGCGCCTCCTTGAACTTCTTGGCGGTGATCAGCTTCTGCGCCGCTTGCAGCGGGTTGCCGATCGCGGGCCGGACCGCGTCGCCGGCGGCCCAGGCCGAGCCGGTGCCGAGAATGGGCTGGGACAAGCCGGAGAAACCGAGGCCGGCGCCGATCACGGCGAGGGAGAGCAGGCGGAGGCGTGTCATCTCAAACTTCCAGGTGCGGGTGAGGGGGCGAAGCGGGGCGAGGGGCTCAGTTAGAGGGGCTTAGTTATTGACGAATTGCTCGTTGCCGACGAGTCCGATCTTGGTGACGCCGAGGCGCTGGGCGTTGGCCATGACCATGGCGACGTATTTGTAGGTGACGAGCTTGTTGGGGGCGAGATGGACCTCGGGCTGGGGATCCTGTGCCGCGATCTGCAGGAAGTCGTTCTGCAGCGTCGCCTCGTCCGGCACCGGCTGGCCGTTCCAGAACACCGTGCCGTCGAAATCGACGACGATGTCGACCACCACCGGCGGCACCGGCGGCGGCGGCGGATTGCCC
>DATLIZ010000029.1:0-108705 GCA_035539155.1 Aliidongia sp.
CGAGCAGGCCGACGGCTCCATCACCCGCCGCTTCGGCGGCACCGGCCTCGGCCTCAATATCTGCGCCCAGATCGTCGAGCTCATGGGCGGCGAGATCGGCATGCGCGACCGACAGGGCGGCGGCAGCGTCTTCTGGATCGACCTATCGATCTCGCGGAGCGAGGCGCCCCCGGCACCGGTGCCCGCAGAGATCGCCGGCCGGCATGTGCTCATTCTCCACCGATCGGAGATTAGCCGTTCCTGCCTCGGCCGCGCGCTCGCGGATGTCGGCATGGTCGTGAGCGAGGCGGCGTCAGCCGAGGCGATGCTCGATATCCTGGCCGCCCACGATCGGCCGGCGGATCTGCTGCTGCTCGATCGGGCCACGTTGGACGCCGGCGGCGAAGGGCTCGAGACAGCGATCCGGCGGCATGCCGACCAGTATGGTATCAAGCGGATCCTGCTCTGCTCTTCCGATCAAAAGGGGCAGGGGTGGCCGGGCGAGGCGATGCTGCCGATGCCGGCCCGTCACCAGATGCTGCTGCAAGCCATTGCTCATCAGTTCGGCGCCGAGCTGCCCGCGTCCTTCGTCCCGACCGCCGCAGCCACGGCGGCGGCGGGGCATGGCGGCCATATCTTGGTGGCCGACGACAATGCGATCAATCGCGAGATCGCGCTCTCGATCCTCGGAGGTTTCGGCTATAGCTGCGAAATCGCCCGGGACGGGCTCGAAACGGTGGCGCTCGCACGCCGCGGCGGCTTCGATCTCATCCTCATGGATGTGCAGATGCCGAAACTCGACGGCCTCGAAGCGACGCGGCAAATCCGCGCCTTGGAGGGTGCGGTCGCCACGGTGCCGATCGTCGCCATGACGGCCAACGCGATGCAGGGCGATCACGATCTCTGCATTGCCGCCGGCATGAACGACTACGTATCGAAGCCGTTCGAGCCTGCGACCTTCCTCGACACCGTCGCGCGCTGGATCGGATTGGCGACCGCCTTTGCCGAACAGACCGTCGTCCTACCGCAGGACCAACTGCCGGTGCTCGATCAGGCGCATCTGGAAACGTTGGAACAGGTGTTGCCGCCCGACCGGATGGCGGATCTGCTCCCGACCTATCTGATCGGCGCCATGCAAGCCGCCGCCGATCTCGCCGCCGGCATCGCTGCCGACGATCTGGCCGGGCTGCAGCGCATCGCCCACAGTATCACCGGCACGAGCGGCAACTTCGGCGCGCGCCGGGTGCAGATGCTGGCCGAACGGCTCGATCAGGCCTGCCGCGATCGGGACATGGCCGAGGCGTCTCGATTGGTACCGGCGGTTCAGGCGGCCTCGGTCGAGGCGAATGACGCGCTGCTCACCTGGCTGTCGGCGCGGGTCAGCGCCAAAGCCGCCGTCGCCTGATTCACCGATCGAGCGATCATTAGAGACCGATCAGGCCGTTCGACCTGATCGATCCTCGCCCTGATCAGGCGTTGGTGGGTGCTTCCTGCTCGACCGATGGGTGCTGCTGCTCGGTCTGCGAGCCGCCTTCCGGCTGTTCCATTTCCTGGTCCGCCGGAGTCATCGGCCGGTTCATATTCTGGGTCGGATTATCGCCATTGGCATTCATGATGCGGAAGTAATGCTCCGCATGCTGATAGAAATTCTCGGCGGCGACGCGATCGCCCGACGAGACGGCTTCGCGCGCCAGGGCGACGTATCGCTCGAATACCTGATATGCGTTGCCGCGAATCTTGATGCCCGGACCGTTGCTGTCGAAGGTCTGGGAGCGATGCGGGATGCGCGGGCGGCCGTTATTGTGCTGAGGGTTGTTCATGTTGTTGTTGCGGCCGCGCGACCGCTTGGGGGGACCTGATCTCATGGCACCTGTGTGCGGCTAGTGGCAAGGATTGTCAGTCTTTAAGGACAGGTCCCGACCGATTGCGTTCCCAAGGAACCCTGTCTCGGTTCGGAAACCGCGAAGGCGGCAATAAATGCCGGCATCCATCGCCAATTGTCCCTGACCCAGACCCTAGACGGGACAGAGGCGGTTTCCAACAGTTATTTTCTGGTTTTCTCATCGGCGCGCCATGCCAGCACGACTCGTTCGATGCCTGAGAGATCCCGTCGCCGCTCAACCATGCCGAGATCGGCCTCGACGAACAGGCGCGCCACGCCGTCGGCTTGGCCCTGGCCGATCTCGACGGCGGCGATGCCGCCCGGAGAAAGCAACCGCGCGACCACCGGGGCGAGGCTGCGATAAGCGTCGAGTCCGTCGGCGCCGCCGTCGAGCGCCAGATGCGGATCGTGCTGGTTGACCTCGGGCGCGAGCCCGTCGATTTCCGCCGTGGCGATATAGGGCGGGTTGGAGACGATGATGTCGAACCGGCCATCGATCGCCTTGGCCCAATCGCCCACCAGAAAGGCCGCGCGGTCGCTGAAACCGAGGCGGCGTGTGTTGGCCGCGGCGATGCGCGCGGCTGCCGGCGATCGGTCGATACCCAGGCCTGAGGCTCCGGGAAGCTCGCTCAGCAGCGCCGCCAGGATGCAGCCGGTGCCGGTGCCGAGATCGAGCAGCCGATAGGGTGCGGTTCGGTCCGGCAGTTGCGCCAGCACGGCCTCGATCAGCGTCTCGGTGTCCGGGCGCGGATCGAGCGTCTCCGCGGTGACCTGGAAATCGAGGCTCCAGAATTCGCGGCGGCCGAGGAGGCGCGAGACCGGCTCGTGGGCCGTGCGACGTTTGAGGAAATCCTCGAACCGGCGGACAGCGGCGGCCGGAACGGAACGCTCGGGCCAGGCCATGATGGTCGCCGGCGGCAGATCGGCGGCGTGGCCGAGCAGCAGCCGGGCCTCGCGCAGCGGCGCCTCGATGCCGGCGGCCGCGAGCTGCCTGGCGGCCTCCTTGACCAGGTGCCCGATGGTCGGATCGCTCACTCGATCTCGGCGAGCTTCGCCGCCTGATCCTCGGCGATCAGCGCCTCGATGATCTCGTCGAGCGCTTCGCCGGTCATGACCTTCTCGATCTTATAGAGCGTCAGGTTGATGCGGTGGTCGGTGACGCGGCCCTGCGGGAAATTATAAGTGCGGATGCGCTCCGACCGATCGCCGCTGCCGACCTGGCTGCGCCGGTCCGCCGCCCGCGCCGCGTCGAGCGCCTGGCGCTCCATGTCGTAGAGGCGGGCACGCAGCACCTTGAGCGCCTTGGCCTTGTTCTTGTGCTGGGATTTCTCATCCTGCTGGATGACGACGAGCCCGCTCGGCAGATGGGTGATGCGGACCGCGCTGTCGGTCGTGTTGACCGACTGGCCGCCCGGGCCGCTCGATCGGTAGACATCGATCCGGAGATCCTTGTCCTCGATCTGGATATCGACTTCCTCGGCCTCGGGCAGCACGGCCACGGTCGCGGCCGAGGTATGGATGCGGCCCTGGGTCTCGGTAGCCGGCACGCGCTGTACCCGATGCACGCCCGATTCGAACTTGAGCCGGGCGAACACGCCGCGGCCGCTGATCGAGGCGGTGGCCTCCTTGTAGCCGCCGATGCCGGTCTCGGCGATGCTCATGGTTTCGAAGCGCCAGCCATGGACCGTGGCGTAACGCTGATACATCTGGAAGAGCTCGGCGGCGAACAGGGCGGCCTCGTCGCCGCCGGTGCCGGCGCGCACCTCGATGATGGCGTTCTTCTCATCCGCCGCATCCTTGGGCAGCAGCATGATCAGGACATCGCGGTCGAGCGCCGGAATGCGCTCCTTGAGCGCCAGGAACTCCTCTTCCGCCATCGCCTTCAGCTCGGGATCGCTGTTGTCGGCGATCATCTGGGCGAGGTTGCCCATCTCCTCCTGTGCCGCGCGCAGCCGCTCCAGGCTTTCCACGATCGGCGTGAGCTCGCTGAACTCCTTTGACAGCTTGGCGAAGCTGCCGGCATCGACATTGCCGGCGAGCTGGTCGCGCAGTTCGGCATGGCGCCGCGCCAGCCGGTCGAGCTTGTCATGCAGGGGAGAGCGTTCCATCGACACCAATCTTGCCCGTGCTCAGAGCGAGCCGAGGCGCTGGACGATCTCGGCCAACGGTACCTCGTGCTGCTCGCCCGCGTCGAGATCGCGGAGCATGACCACGCCGCGCGCCAGCTCGTCTTCACCCAACACCAGAGCCAGGCGGGCCTTGATCTTGTTGGCCTGCTTCATGCGCTTGCCGGCATTGCCGCCATAGCCCAGCTCGGTGGTGAATCCCGCGTGACGCAATTCCTGGGTCAGCTTCAGCGCCGGCAGCTCGGCCGCCTCGCCGATCGGGATGACCGCGATCGGGCGCGTCTCGGCCGGCGGTTCCGCCGCCAGCATGGCCAGCCGCTCGATGCCGCCGGCCCAGCCGACGCCGGGCAGGTCGGGGCCGCCCATCAGCGCCATCAGCCCGTCATAGCGGCCGCCGCCCAGCACGGTGCCCTGCGATCCGAGCTCTGTCGTGATGAACTCGAAGGCGGTATGGCAATAATAGTCGAGGCCGCGGACCAGCCGCGGGTTGACGGTGAAGGCGATGCCGAGCGCGTCGAGCCCGCGCCGGACCGTGTCGAAGAAGGCTTGGGAATCCGGGTTCAGGTAATCGGCGAAGGAGGGGACGCCGGCTACGATCTCCTTGTCGCTCGCATCCTTGGAATCGAGGATGCGCAGGGGATTGCGCTCGAGCCGGTTGCGGCTGTCCTCGCTCAGCGCATCGAGATGCTGGGTGAAATACTCGACCAGCACGGCGCGATAGGCCTGCCGGCTGGCGGTGTCGCCCAGCGTGTTCAGCTCCAGCACGCAGGATTTGAGCACGCCGATCTCGTCCAGGATCTGGGCGCCGAGGGCGATCACCTCGATATCGGCCTGTGGCTGCGAGGGGCCCAGCAGCTCGACGCCGATCTGGCTGAATTGCCGGTAGCGGCCCTTCTGCGGCCGCTCATAGCGGAACATCGGGCCGGCATAGAAGAATTTGAGTGGGGTCGATTGGGTGAGGCCGTTGGAGATGACGGCGCGCGCGACGCCGGCCGTGCCTTCCGGGCGCAGCGTCACTTCCTCGCCGCCGCGATCCTCGAAGGTGTACATCTCCTTCGAGACGATGTCGGTCGTCTCGCCGATCGGGCGGGTGAAGACCTCGGTGAACTCGAAGATCGGCGTCACGATCTCGCCGAAGCCGTAGCGCTCGGCGATGAGGCGCGCGGTATCGGCAACGAGTCTCTGACGGCGGGCTTCGGCGGGCAGCACATCCTGCGTCCCGCGCACCGCTTGCAACTGGGCCATGGAAATCTCTCAAACCAACCGCGGCCGGCGAGGGCCGCTGTTCCGGGACGGCGTCGAAGCGGTTATTCCGCCGCTTCGACCGCCTCTGCCGACTTGTCGGCCTCGATCTGGGCAGCCTTCTGCTCGACCAGATGGACCAGATGGTCGACGATGTCCTTGTCCTTCAGCCGGTGGTCCGGCTGGCCGGCAATGTAGATCTGGTGCGTGTTGTTTCCGCCGCCGGTGAGGCCGATATCGGTCTCGCGCGCCTCGCCCGGGCCGTTCACGACGCAGCCGATCACCGACACGGTCATGGGCGTGGTGATATGGGAAAGCCGCTCTTCCAGGACCTCGACCGTCTTGATCACCTGGAAATTCTGCCGCGCGCAGGACGGGCAGGAGATGACGGTGACGCCGCGCCGGCGCAGGCCCAGCGCCTTTAGGATGTCGTAGCCGACCTTGACCTCTTCGACCGGCTCGGCCGAGAGCGAGACGCGGACCGTGTCGCCGATGCCGGCCCAGAGCAATGAGCCCAGGCCGATCGAGGATTTGACCGTGCCCATGCGCAATGCGCCGGCCTCGGTCACGCCCAGATGCAGCGGGTAGTCGCACGCCTCGGACAGCGCCTGATAAGCGGCCACGGCGAGGAACACGTCGGACGCCTTGCACGAGATCTTGAACTCGAAGAAATCATTGTCCTCTAGGATCTTGGCGTGGTTCAGCGCGGATTCGACCATGGCTTCCGGGCAGGGCTCGCCATAGCGCTCCAGGAGTTCGCGCTCAAGCGAGCCGGCATTGACGCCGATGCGCATGGAACAGCCGTAATCCTTGGCCGCCTGTACCACTTCGCGCACGCGCGCGGCCGAGCCGATGTTGCCGGGGTTGATGCGCAGGCAGGCGGCGCCCGCCTTGGCCGCTTCGATGGCGCGCTTATAATGGAAATGGATGTCGGCGACGATCGGCACGGTCGAGGCGCGCACGATCTCGCCGAGGGCCGCGGTCGATTCCTCGTCGGGGCAGGAGACGCGGACGATGTCGGCACCGGCCGCGGCGGCGGCGGCGACCTGCTCGATCGTGGCCTTGGCGTCGCTCGTCAGGGTGTTGGTCATGGTCTGCACCGAGATCGGCGCATCTCCGCCGACCAGCACGTTGCCGACCCTGATCTGCCGACTTTTGCGCCGTTGAATATCGCGATACGGGCGCACGCTCATGGTCAGGACTTCCGTTTGTGACGCAATTCAGCCGCTTCATATAGCGCTTTTGCCCGATCGGCAAAAGCCTTGGGAGCGGCGAGGCTGCCCTGCTTCATTGCGCCGGCGGCGCGGTGGGTGATTGTGCCGGCGGCGCGCTGGGTGAGGGGGTAGGCGACGCGGCTGCCGGGGGCGAGGCGGGCGGCGGCGCCAGCAGGCGCTCCGGCCGCAGCGACAAGGTCTTCACCTGGCCGATCTCGCCCTGCGGTGGCAGCACCTTGCCGTCCACGGTGAATTGGAGCGCCCCGGAATTGCCGGCTCGCATGGTCAGCGTATCCTTCTCCGGATAATAGACATCGCCCTTCTTCAGCAGCCGGTTGAGCACCAGCTTTTCGCCATCCTTCACCGTCACCCAGGCATTGGCGAGCGCGCGGATCATGACCCTGCCATGGGCATCGGGATTGCCGAACACGTGCTGGTCGGGCTTGGGCGCGTTGGGGTCGGCGGCATCAGGTGCTGCCGAGGCGGGCGCTGGCGTCGTTGCGGGCGACGGCGGCACGATCGTCGCTCCTTGCGGCGCTGGCGTCGGTGCGGGCGTTGCGGCGGGAGCGGGCGTGCTGGACGCGACCTCGGCCGGCGGCGCCGCCGTGGGAGCGGTCGGCGCGGGGGTACGCAGGGTTGGCGGCTCGATCGTCGGCGGCGGCTCCTGCAGCCGGGCCGGCACCGGCTCGACCGCGGCCGGGGCCACATGCTTGCCCGAGGAGATATAGTACCAGGTGCCGTAGCCCAGGCCGCACAGCAGCACGGCGATCAGGAACAGCCCGCCGCCGGGAATGCCCCGGTCGGTCAGCGGCACGGGGAAAGCCAGCTCGGCCTTGGCGTGCAACCCGGTCTTCTCGGTCCGGAAGCGTCGCACCAGCTCGGCGCCGTCGAGTCCCAGATATTCGGCATAGGCGCGCAGGAAGCCGCTCGCATAGGTCGGTCCCGGAAGGCCCGTCACCGTGTTGCGCTCCAGCGCCTCCAGGTAGTCGGCGCGGATCCTGAGGGCTGCGCCGACATCGCGGATGTCCCAGCCGAGATCTTCGCGCGTCTGCCGCAGCAACCCGCCGGCGGAAGTGTCCCGCACCGGCTCGTCGGGATCGATGCCGGCCGCCTCGGCGGCGAGCTCGCCCCCCTGAGCGCGATTTCGCAGTCTCTGCTTGAACGTCGCCATGAACTGAACTCGTTATGCTTTGTCATGCGGGATGATAGGACTCTTCTTATCAGCTTTGCCGCGTCCCGCACAGGGCATGCCGGCGCCTGATCCTACAGCGTCACCGCATGGTCGCGGGCGAACTCCCGGAGCTTTTCGCGCAGGGTGTGATCGGGCGTATCGAGCCGGGCTGTGAGGTATTGCCGCAGCGGCCCGAGTTGGAGGCTCCGTACCATCGCCTTGACCGGGCCGATGGCCGAGGGCGACATGCTCAGGCTGCGGAATCCGAGGCCGATGAGGGTCATCGCCTCGAGCGGGCCGCCCGCCATTTCGCCGCAGAGCGACAGCGGCACGCCGGCCTCGCCCGTGGCGCGCACGATCTCCGCCAGGCAGCTCAGAGCGGCCGGCGACAGCGTGTCGTAGCGGTCGGCGAGGCGCGCATTGCCGCGATCCTTGGCGAACAGGAACTGCATCAGATCGTTGGTGCCGACCGAGATGAAATCGACATGGCGGCACAGGGCCGGGAGCTGCCAGACCAACGCCGGCACCTCGAGCATGATGCCGAGGGAGCAATGCTTCGGCAGCGCCAGGCCGCGGGCCTTGGCCCGTTCGACCTCCAGTGCCAGCATCTTGCGCGCGGCCTGGAATTCGGCGATTTCCGCCACCATCGGGAACATGACCGAGAGCGGCCGCCCGGCGGCGGCCATGATAAGCGCGCGCAATTGCTGGCGGAGCATCGACGGCCGGTCGAGCGCGATGCGGATCGCGCGCCAGCCCATCGCCGGATTTTCCTCTTCCCGCTCGGGCAGATAGGGCAGGAGCTTGTCGCCGCCGATATCGAGCGTGCGGAACACCACCGGCCGGCCGCCGGCCTGGTCCAGCACACGGGCATAGAGATCGGCCTGGTCGGCGACCGAGGGGAAGTCGCTCCGGACCATAAAGGGCAATTCGGTCCGATAGAGGCCGATCCCGTCGGCGCCGCTCGCCGCAAGCTCGGGCAGGTCGATCAGCAGCCCGGCATTCATGTGCAGCGCCACCGTCGTGCCGTCGAGCGTGGTCGCGGGCAGGCCGCGCAGCGCCACGTAATGCGCGCGCCGGTTCGACCGTTCAGCCAGCGACTGTTCGATCGTCTGCTGCACATCCTCGCCCGGGCGGATCAGGATCTGGGCATTGTCGCCATCGACGACGATCTGGTCGCCGGCCTCGATATTGAGAAGCGCGCCCTTGACCCGGCCGACGACGGGAATATCGAGCGCGCGGGCGACGATGGCCACATGCGAGGTGGGCGAGCCCTCCTCCAGCACCAGCGCCCGGATCTTGCCGCGCTCGTAATCGAGCAGCTCGGCCGGCCCCATGCTGCGCGCGACCAGAACCACGTCCTCGGGCAGATCGACAGAGACAGCCGTCACCGATTCGCCCGACAGATGATGCTGCAGCCGATTGGCCAGATCCTCGAGATCGGCCAGCCGCTCGCGGATATAGGGATCGGTGATCTGCATCATGCGGGCACGCGTGCCGTCGCGCACTCTTTGCACGGCGGCTTCGGCGGTGAGGCCGCTGCGAATCGCCTCGCGGATCCGGCCGAGCCAGCCGCGATCCTCGGCGAACATCCGGTAGGTATCGAGAATGTCGCTATGCTCGCCGCCATCGCCCAAATTCGAGGCCGCGAAGAGATCGTCGATGGCGCGATGCATATCCACCGTCGCCCGGTTGAGCCGCTCCAGCTCCAGCTCCGGATTGTCGGCGACGACCTGGCGGATGACGATGCTCGGCTGGTGCAGCACGGCCGTGCCGAGCGCCAGTCCCGGGTTGAGCCGGACGCCGTCCATCCGGTGCGGCAGCGTGCCGATGCCGTCAGTCCGGTGCAACTCGGCCGGGGAAACGATGCCGCCGCCCGCGACCAGCTCCGCCAGCACCATGGCGACGGTCTGGAGCGCCTCGATCTCCTCGTCGGTGTACTCGCGCGGCTCGCGATTCTGCACGACCAGCACGCCGGTCACCTTGCCTTGGCGCAGGATCGGCACGCCCATCAGCGAGTGATAGACCTCTTCGCCGGTTTCCGGTCGATAGGCGAAGTCGGGATGGCTTTGCGCATCGCTCAGCGCCAACGGCCGGGCAGTGGCGGCGATGACGCCGACCAGGCCTTCGCCCAGCCGCAGCCTGGTACGATGGACGGCCTCGGGGAAGAGGCCCTCGGTCGCGCACAATTCCAGGATGTCGCCGGCGCGCATGAGATAGGTCGAGCAGACCTCGGCCTCCATCTCGGCGGCGATGATCTGGACGACGCGGTCGAGCTGCGCCTGTGCCGTACCGGCGCCGGCCATGACATCGCGCAGGCTGCCGAGCAGGCGCCGTGCGCCGCTGAGCTTGATGCGCTGATCCATCAATGTCATGTCCGGTCCATGCAACAGGAAGCCAGGGCAGGGCCCGATGCGATCGCGGCGATCTCCACCTCGGCGGAAGTATGATCGATGTGCCTTGGAATCAAGGCACATCGATCAGACTATCCGATTGGCAACTATCGTGCCAGGTAAGCTTCCGAAGTGGCAGGATCGTCGTGGCCGTTCGTCGCTCCGCGTGCGCGCGCGATCAGGGCCGCAAGCGCCTGGTCCATGAGCTCGCGCAGGATTTCAGCGGTCGATTGCTCGCGCGTCACCAGCCCGACGCTCTGCCCGGCCATGATCGAGCCGGTCTCGACATCGCCCTCGATGACGGCGCGGCGCAACGCGCCAGCCCAGAAATGCTCGATCTCGAGCTGGGCGTCCTTCTGGTTGAGCTCGCCGCGATCGACCCGGTCGATCACCGCGCGCTGCACCTCCACGAACCGGCGGGTATTGGCGTTGGCGAGCGCCCGCACCGGAATCACCGGAAAACGCGGATCGAGCTGGACCGAGGGCACGGCATCGCGCGCGGCGGCGCGGATGAAGCTCTGCTTGAAATTGGGGTGCGCGATCGATTCGGTGGCGCAGACGAATCGGGTGCCGAGCTGCACGCCCGAGGCCCCCATCTCCAGATAGGAGAGGATCGCCTCGCCGCGGCCGATGCCGCCGGCGACGAAGACCGGGATCTCGGTGATGTGAGGCAGGATCTCCTGCGCCAGCACGCTGGTCGAGACCGGGCCGATATGGCCGCCCGCCTCCATGCCCTCGATGATCAGCGCATCGACGCCCATGCGCACCAGCTTGCGTGCCAGCACCAGGGCCGGCGCGAAGCACAGCACCTTGCTGCCGCCGCGCTTGATCTGCTGGATCGCCGCACCGGGCGGCAGGCCGCCGGCGAGCACGATATGGCTGACGCCGCGCCCGAGGCTGACCTCGATCAGCTCGGAAAGCTGCGGATGCATGGTGATGAGATTGACGCCGAAGGCGCGGCCGGTCAGCGCCTTGGTGCCGTCGATCTCGGCCGCGAGCTGGTCCGGATTCATCGAGCCCGAGGCGATGACGCCGAAGCCGCCGCTCTCCGAGATGGCCGCGACCAGATGACGATCGCTGACCCAGCTCATGGCACCGCCCAGGATGGCGTATTCGCTGCCGAGAAAGTCACGGCCGCGCTGCCACAGGCGGTCGAGCCGGACGTGCGCCGCGGCCCGGCCGGCATCGGTCGGCCGTTTCGTCTCGATCTCGTGTGCGTCCTCTCTGTCGAAATCGATCGATTGGCTCATCGGGGGCTCAGTTGGCGTCGAGACCGTAGGCAGTGTGCAGCGCTCGGAGCGCCAGCTCCAGATATTCCTCAGCGACCAGAACGCTCACCTTGATTTCGCTGGTCGAGATGACCTGGATGTTGATGCCTTTCTCGGCCAGCGTGCTGAACATCTTCTGGGCGACGCCGGCATGGCTGCGCATGCCGACGCCGATCACCGACAGCTTGGCGACGTTGGCGTCGGACGCCAGCTCCTCGAAGGCGAGCGTATCGCTGCGGGCGCCTTCGAGCACCTTGACCGCGCGATTGAGGTCGGCCTTGGAGACGGTGAAGGTAAGGTCGGTCGCGGCCCCGTCGGGCGACACGTTCTGCACGATCATGTCGACATTGATGTTCGATTCGGCGAGCGGACCGAAGATGGCGGCGGCGACGCCCGGGCGGTCGGCGGCGCCGCGCACCGTGATCTTGGCCTCATCCCTGCTATAGGCGATGCCGCTGACAACTTGCTTTTCCACGATCTCGTCCTCGTTCACGACCAGCGTGCCCGGCTCGTCGACGAAGCTCGACAATACCTGCACGCGGACACGGTGGTTCATGGCCATTTCGACCGACCGGGTCTGCAGCACCTTGGCGCCTTGCGACGCCATCTCCAACATTTCTTCGAACGTGATCTTCTCGAGCTTGCGGGCGCTTCTGACGATGCGCGGATCGGTCGTATAGACGCCGTCGACATCGGTGAAGATGTCGCAACGCTCGGCACCGAAGGCGGCGGCGAGTGCCACGGCCGATGTGTCGGAACCGCCGCGGCCCAGCGTCGTGATGCGACCGGCCTCGGTGCGGCCCTGGAAGCCCGCGACGACGGCGACCTCGCCTTTGGCGGCGCGTCGAGTGATCTCGCTCAGATCGATGTCGGCGATGCGGGCGGAGCCATGGGCGTCGCTCGTCAGAATCGGGATCTGCCAGCCCAGCCAAGAGCGCGCCGGAACGCCGATATCCTGCAGTGCTATGGCCAGCAATCCGGCGGTGACCTGCTCGCCCGAGGAGACGACGGTATCGTATTCGCGCGCGTCATGCAGCGGAGCGGCCTCGTTGCACCAGGCGACGAGCTGGTTGGTGGTGCCCGCCATCGCCGAGACGACGACGATCACCTCGTTGCCGGCATCCACTTCCCGCTTGACCCGCTGCGCCACGCTCTTGATGCGGTCCACATCCTTGACCGATGTGCCGCCGAATTTCTGCACTATGCGTGCCATTCTCTATTCTTACCTGCCGGGAGCTCAGGCGCGGCATCGGGCTGCGCGCCTTCCATTGCCCATCAAAGGGCGGGTATACATACTCTTCGGCACTGCAATGAGGCAAGCCCACCCCGGTTCTGGGGGCCATGCGGGCAAGGAGCGCATATGGCGTCGACCCAATCTTCCGGTGCTGCCGCGCCGAATTCCGCCGACCCCGCGGAGATCGGGCGGTTCGCGGCCCTGGCCGGCGCCTGGTGGGATCCGGAAGGCGAGTTCAAGCCGCTGCACCGGATCAATCCGGTCAGGCTCGAATTCATTCGTGACCATCTGGCCCGGCATTTCGGCCGCGACATCACCGCCAAGCGACCGTTCGAAGGGCTGCGCCTGCTCGATATCGGCTGCGGCGGCGGCCTCGTCAGCGAACCGCTGGCGCGGCTCGGCTTCACGGTCAGCGGCATCGACGCGGCAGCCGAAGGCATCGAGGCCGCGCGTCTTCATGCCGATGGTCAAGGGCTCGCCATCGACTACCGGCAAGGCACGGCCGAAGCACTGCTCGAAGCCGGAGAGCGCTTCGACGCGGTAACGGCGCTCGAGATCGTCGAGCATGTCGTCGATCCGGCGGCCTTCCTCGCCTCGCTCGGCGGCTTGGTGCGGCCGGGCGGCGCTGCGGTGCTGTCGACGCTCAACCGAACGGCCCGGTCCTTCGCGCTCGGCGTCGTCGGGGCCGAATATGTGCTGCGCTGGGTTCCGCGCGGCACGCATCGCTGGTCGAAATTCCTGCGTCCGTCCGAGCTCGCCGCCGCCGCCCGTCATGCCGGTCTCGTTCCGGCCGAGCTTGCCGGCATGAGCTTCGATCCGTTCGGCGGCGACTGGTCGCTGTCCCGGGATCTGGGTGTCAATTATATGATGCTGGCCCTCAAACCCGAATAAAAGCCGATCGTCACATCCCTGACATGGGAGAGGACTAGCGTCTTCTCGTCATCTCATCCGGTGTCGGGGAGTATTCATGCATATTCATGTCGGAAGCGGCCTGCGGCTCGCCTCCCTGGCTGCGCTGTATCTCGCCGGTCCCGCGCTGGCGGCTGCAGCGGACTGCCCCGATGGCGGCACCGTCCGGTTCGGCGTCGAGCCGTTCGATACCTCGGCGCGGCTCCTGCCGATCTACGATCAGATCGGCAAGCAGCTTTCCGAGAAGGTCGGGTGCG
Organism: Aliidongia sp.; assembly: GCA_035539155.1. GTDB lineage: Bacteria > Pseudomonadota > Alphaproteobacteria > ATCC43930 > CGMCC-115725 > JAXDMU01. Next base: position 13,673 of record DATLIZ010000029.1, read on the forward strand.
AGGTGAAGATCTTCGTCGCGACCAACTACAATGCCGAGATCGAGGCGATGCGCGCCGGCAAGCTGGAGGTCGGCCAGTTCGGGCCGCTGGGCTATGTGCTGGCGCATCAGGTCGCCAAGGCCGAGGCCGTCGCCGCCTTCTCCAACGCCCAGGGCCAGCCCGACAGCTACTGGGCCAGCCTCGTGACGTATCCCGATTCCGGCATCAAGACCGTGGCCGACATCAAGGGCCATTCCTTCGCCTTCTCCGATCCGGCCTCGACCTCGGGCCATCTCTTTCCGGCCTACGGGCTGCGCAAGGCGGGCGTCGATCCCGACAAGGACATCAAGCTCGCCTATGCCGGCAGCCACACCGCCTCGTTCGAGGCGCTCTACAATCACAAGGTCGATGCCGGCGAGCTCAATAGCGAGCAGCTCGAATCGGCGACCCAGCGCGGCCATTACAAGGACGGCGATCTGGTCTTCCTGTGGAAGTCCGATCCGATCCCGACCGATCCGATCTCGGTGCGCGGCGACCTGCCCGCGGAGCTGAAGCAGAAGCTGACCGTGGCGTTGCAGAATATCGACCTGTCCGGCCTGCCCGAGGCGGACCGCAAGGTCGTGGGCGCGCACGGCGTCCGTTCCGTTCCCCAGACCGACAAGGCCTATGACGGCATTCGCGATCTGGTGAAGACGCTCAATATCGATCTCGAGAAGATGTGAGCATGGGGCCCGACGCCTCCATCGCTGGCCGGCTCGCGGTTCAAGGCCTGGCCTATCGCTATCCGAGCGGCCGGGTGGCGCTGAAAAGCGTCGATCTGGCCGTGCGTGCGGGCGAGCTGGTCGTCGTCCTCGGCAGCAACGGCAGCGGCAAATCCACACTGATGCGCTGCATCGTCCGGCTGCTCCAGCCGACGGAAGGCCGCGTCCTGATCGACGGCACCGATGTGGCGCCGCTCGCCGGCGAGGCCTTGCGGCAGGCGCGGATGTGCTGCGGCATGATCTTCCAGCACGCCAATCTGGTGAAACGGCGCAGCGTGCTCGCCAATGTCGCGACCGGCGCGCTCGGCCGGCACCGCACCTTGGCGACGGCGTGCGGCATGCTGCCGCGATGCGAGCTGGAGGCGGCGGAGGCCTATCTCGACGAGGTGGGTTTGCGCGACCGGGCCGGTCAGCGGGCCGGCACGCTGTCCGGCGGTCAGCAACAACGGGTGGCGATCGCCCGCGCCTTGGCGCAGCGGCCGCGCATGCTGCTCGCCGACGAGCCGGTCGCCAGCCTCGATCCCGAGGCGGCGCGCGAGATCATGGCGCTGCTGCGTCGGCTCGCCAGCGACGACGATCTCGCCGTGCTGGCGGTGCTGCATCAGCCCGACCTCGCGCTCGGCTATGCCGACCGGATCGTCGGGCTCAAGGACGGCCAGATCGAGTTCGATCTGCCGCCGGAGCGCGTGCGACAGCCGATGGTCGACGCGCTCTATGCGAGGTATGCCGCTTGAAGCGGCGCGGTTGGGCGTGGACAGTTCTGTCGATCGGGCTGGTGCTGTTCGTTCAGTCTCTGTGGGGCGTCGATGCGCGCTTCACCGATCTCGTCACCGGCACGCGCGGCATGGCCGATTTTCTGCGCCGGTCCTTCCCGCCCGATATCTCGCAGCTCCAGACGGTGTTTTGGCCGGCGCTGGAGACGATCGACATCGCGATCTTCGGCACGGTCGTCGGCGTGTTCCTGGCGATTCCCTTCGCCGTGCTCGCCGCCCGCAACGTTACCGGCTCGCCCTATCTCTATGCTTTCGCCCGCTCGGTGATCGCCCTCACCCGCGCCGTGCCCGATCTGGTGTGGGCGCTGCTGTTCGTGACGGCGGTCGGGCTCGGGCCGTTTCCGGGCGCGCTGGCGCTCTCGGTCCATTCGATCGGCATGCTGGGACGGCTCTTCGCCGAGATCATCGAGGATATGGATATGGGGCCGGTCGAGGCGCTGACGCTGACCGGCGCCGGGCGAATTCAGATCCTGACCCAGGCGGTGGTGCCGGGGGTGCTGCCCTCGCTCCTCGGCATCGCGCTCTATCGTTTCGACGAGAATTTGCGCTCGTCGCTGGTGTTGGGCTTCGTCGGCGCCGGCGGGCTCGGATTCCAACTGCTGACGGCGATGAACCTGTTCCAGTATCAGTCGGTTTCGACCCTGCTGATCGTGATCTTCCTGCTGGTCGTCAGTGCGGAGCGCATTTCGGCCGCGATCAGGCAGGCGATGGCCTGAGCCGGGCGTCTGTCCGAGCAGCGAGATCGCCGCTCGGACAGACGCCCGGCTCGATAGGTTTGGTCGATTACTGCAGCTGTGAAGAACCGGCGCGGCACTGAACGCCGCAAGCGGTGTCGTGGGACCAGGAGGACTGGCTCGTCTGGACCGGCGGAACGGTGGAACAAGCAGCTACGCTGCCAAGGACAAGCACGGAAGACAGGAGAAGCGCGGCCGTTCTGAAGGAAGGAAGAGAGAAGGACATTTTTCGGTACCCCATGTTGCAACGCACAACAAATGAGGTAGGACGGCCTGGCGATGCCTTCAATCGGGATTCGGCCCCTGAGCATTGCAAGGCGAGCGTGGCAGCCAACGAGTAACTTTTGGTCGGCCAACAGAATGCGATCGTAGGTACCGGGTCCTCAAGGGATACTCGCCAAATCCGATCCGATTCTACGTATCGGCGAGGGGCAACCAAGGAATGCGGCCGAACTCGATGCCTTCGTCGGCGAGTTCATCGGCTTGTTCGGCGGTGGCGTCGCCATAGATGGCGCGGCTTTCCGTCTCCCCGTAATGGATCTTGCGGGCTTCCTCGGCGAAATTCTCGCCGACATTCTCGCAATTCTCCTCGACCGTCCGGCGCAGCTTACGGAGCATCTGCATCGTCTCCGCCGGAGAGTGAACATTCTTGCCCCTCATGACGCGCGGCGCCATCGGCGCCTTGCCGATCGACGTGTCGCCGCAGACGGGGCAGGAGATCTTGCCGGCGGAGACCTGTTCCTCATAGCCGGCGCTATCGCGGAACCAGCCTTCGAAAGAATGCTCCGCCGGACATTTGAGCTGGTACAGAATCATGATGTGCTGCCGCTATCACTCTTACCGTGCGGTGTCGAGGTCGCGCAAGGTCGGCACGATAAATGGGGCCGGCCGCTCATTTCCTCAAGCTGGCTAAACCCTAACGCTATCGACGGCTCCTTTTCGCTCTGGCATGGTCCTGCCCACGAAATCTCGGGGGAGCGATCGTCTTATGCGTTTGACCATGGCCGCGGCGGCGGTCGCCGCTGCTTTGTCGATGGCGGCTCTGCCGTCGCATGCGGCGGAGACAAGTCTCAAGGTGTTGGATCCGTCGCTGCTCGATCGGTCCGCCTCGCCCTGTCAGGATCTCTATCAATTCGCCTGCGGCGGCTGGCTCAAGGCCAATCCAGTGCCTCCCGATCAGCCCTATTTCGGCCGGGCGAACGAACTGGCGCTGCGCAATCGCGAGATGCTGCGCGGCCTGCTCGACGATGCGGCGGCGCATCCCACGCCCGATAATCAGAAGGTCGCCGACTTCTACGGCGCCTGCACCGACGAGGCGGCGATCGAGGCCAAGGGCCTGGCCCCACTCCAGCAGGAGCTCGATCGGATTGCCGCCCTCTCCGACAAGAAGGATCTGCCGGCGCTCGCGGCCCATCTCCAGGAGATCGGCGTCAATGTGCTGTTCAATTTCGGCGAGGAGCCGGACTTCAAGGATGCCCGCCGTTCGATCGCCGTGATCGAGCAGGGCGGCCTCGGCCTGCCGGACCGGGATTATTACTTCAAGACCGACGCGAAATCGGTCTCGCAGCGCGAAGCCTATGAAGCGCATGTCGCCCGGATGCTGGCGCTGCTCGGCGACGCGCCCGAGCGGTCGGCGGCCGAGGCGAAGGCGATCCTGGCGCTGGAGACCGTGCTTGCCAAGAGGGCGCTCGACCATGTGCAGCGCCGCGATCCGAAGGCGGTCTATCACAAGCAGCCGGTGGCCGAGCTGGCGCGGGCGGCGCCCGACTTCGGCTGGTCCGGTTTCTTCACGGGCAGCGGGGCGCCGGGCTTCGACAGCCTCAACGTCTCCGAGCCCGCCTTCTTCAAGGGGATGAGCGACGCCGTGCGATCGGCGCCGCTCGACACGCTCAAGGCTTATCTGCGCTGGCAGCTCGTCCATGCCGCGGCGCCGATGCTGCCGAAAGCCTTCGTCGATGAGAATTTCGCCTTCTATGGCCAGACGCTGCGCGGTGCCAAGGAGCTGGAGCCGCGCTGGCGGCGTTGCGTCATCGTCACCGACGCGGCATTGGGCGAGGCGCTCGGCAAGCTCTATGTCGCCAAAGCATTCAGTCCCGACGCCAAGGCGCGCATGAAGGAAATGGTGCAGGCTCTGCGCGCCGCCTATGCCGCGGATCTCGAAAGCTTGCCCTGGATGGGCAAGGAGACCAAGGCGAAGGCGCTCGCGAAGCTCGACGCCATGGTCGACAAGATCGGCTATCCCGATAAATGGCGCGATTATTCCGCACTGACCGTCGCGCGCGACGATGCGCTCGGCAACGGCTTCCGCGCCACTGCCTTCGAGAATCGCCGCGAATACGCCAAGATCGGCAAGCCGGTCGATCGGAACGAGTGGCACATGACGCCGCCGACGGTGAACGCCTATTACGACGATCAGACGAACGACATCAATTTCCCCGCCGGCTTCCTGCAGCCGCCTTTCTTCGATCTGGCCGAGGACGATGCCGCCAATTACGGCTCGGTCGGGGCCACTATCGGCCATGAGATGACTCATGGCTTCGACGATCAGGGCCGGCAGTTCGACAAGGATGGCAATCTCGCCGATTGGTGGACCAAGGCCGACGCCAAGAAATTCGAGGCGCGGGCGGCTTGCCTTGCCGATCAGGCCTCGCACTACACCGTGGTCGACGACGTGAAGATGAACGGCAAGCTGACGCTCGGCGAGAATACGGCCGACAATGGCGGCCTCTATATCGCCTATGCCGCCTACAAGAATGCGACCAAGGGGGCGGCCCCGACCGAGATCGACGGCTTCACGCCGGATCAGCGCTTCTTCATCGCCTATGCGCAGGGTTGGTGCACCGGCGAGACGCCGGAGATCGCGCGCCTCCACGCGCTCAATGATCCGCATCCGGACGACAAGTTCCGCGCCAACGGCGTCGTATCCAACATGGAAGAGTTCGGCCAGGCGTTCAAATGCCCGATCGGCTCGCCCATGATTCGCAAGAGTGCCTGCCGGGTTTGGTGACGGCACCTTAAAATCACAGGAGACAGGATCGATGCGTTTCAGCCCGGCTTTTCTCGGGAGCCTGACCGTTGCTTTGTTCGTCGCCCTTCATCCGGCGCCGGCCCGTGCCGGCTTCGACGCCTTGTCGATGGATCCGAGCGTCAGCCCGTGCGAGGATTTCTACCGCTTCGCCTGCGGCGGCTGGCTCAAAGCCAATCCGTCGCCGCCGGATCAGCCGCGCTACGGCCGCTTCAACGAGCTGGCACTGCATAATCGCGACGCGCTGCGCCAGTTGCTCGAAGCGGCGGTGGCGAGCCCGACCGGCGAGACGCGCAAGGTCGCCGATTTCTATGGCGCGTGCATCGACGAAGCCGGTATCGAGCGCAAAGGGCTGACGCCGCTGCAGCCGCTCCTCGACCGGATCGCCGCCCTTTCCGACAAGAAGGATCTGGCGGCGCTGATCGCTCAGCTCCAGGAATCCGGCATCGACGCGCTGTTCGATTTCGGTGTTCGGCCCGATTTCAAGGATACGACCCACAATCTCGCCCTGCTTTCCCAAGGCGGCCTCGGCCTGCCGGACCGGGATTATTATTTCAAGACCGATGAGAAATCGGTCTCGCAGCGCGCCGCTTACCAGGCTCATGTTGCCAAGATGCTGAGCCTGCTGGGCGATTCGTCCGAGCGGAGCGAAGCGGGGGCGAAGACGGTAATGACGCTGGAGACGGCGCTGGCCCAGAGTTCGCTCAACCGCGTCGCCCGGCGCGATCCGAGTGCCGTCTATCACAAGATGGCGGTCAGCGCAGTCGACACGTTGGCGCCGGATTTCGGCTGGGCCGGCTTCTTCAGGGCGAATGACGCCCCCGCCTTCACCGAGATCAATGTCGCCGAACCCGATTTCTTCAAGTCGCTCGACACGATCGTCAAGGATACGCCGCTCGACGATTTGAAGATCTATCTGCGCTGGCAACTTGTCCATACGGCGGCACCTATGCTGCCGAAAGCCTTTGTCGACGAGAGTTTCGCCTTTTACGGCAAGAACCTCACCGGTGCCGCCGAGCTCGAGCCGCGCTGGCGGCGCTGCGTCATCCAGACCGATCGCTCGCTCGGCGAAGCGCTGGGCAAGCTCTATGTCGAGAAGCATTTCCCGCCGGCGGCCAAGGCGCGCATGCAGCAGATGGTGGCCGATCTGCGTGCCGCCTATGCCGAGGACCTCAAGACCGTGCCCTGGATGGGGGCGGAGACGCGCGAGCGCGCGCTCGGCAAGCTCGACGCCATGATCGACAAGATCGGCTATCCGGAGAAATGGCGCGACTATTCCAAGCTGGCGGTGACGCCCGACGACGCGCTCGGCAATTTTCTGCGCGCCAACGCGTTCGAGACTCATCGCGAGCTCGACAAGATCGGCCAGCCGGTCGACCGCAAGGAATGGGGCATGACGCCGCCGACGGTGAACGCCTATTACAGCCAGGTCGAGAACGACATCAATTTCCCCGCCGGCATCCTGCAGCTGCCTTTCTTCGATCCGGGGCTCGACGATGCCGCCAATTACGGCGCCATCGGCTCCGTCATCGGCCATGAGATGACTCACGGCTTCGACGACCAGGGCCGGAAGTTCGACAAGGACGGCAATCTCGGCGACTGGTGGACCAAGAGCGATGCCGAGAAGTTCGAGACGCGCGCGAGCTGTCTCGCCGACGAGGCCTCCGGCTTCACCGCGGTCGACGATGTGCATCTCAACGGCAAGCTGACGCTGGGAGAGAATACGGCGGACAATGGCGGTCTTCATATCGCCTTCGCCGCGCTCAAGCGCCGGTTGGCGGACAAGCCGCAGGGCGAGATCGACGGCTTCACTGCCGATCAGCGCTTCTTCATCGCCTATGCCCAGGATTGGTGCTCCAACCAGACGCCGGAGATCTCTCGTTTCCTGGCCCTGAACGATCCGCATCCGGCGGCGGAGTTCCGCGCCAACGGCGTGCTCGCCAACATGGGTGAGTTCGCCAAGGCCTTCAAATGCCCGGTCGGCTCGCCGATGGTGCACAAGGACGCCTGCCGGGTCTGGTAGTGGAAGGCGCGGCTCCGGGTCGATCACCCGGAGCCGTTTCCTATTACTTGAAGTCGGCGATCTTCATGGCCCTGACCTGCGGGTCCTGGGCGATCTGCGTCGAGGTATGTGTCGGCGACGGGCAGGACAGGGTGACCAGGCTGATCGGCGCGCCCTCGTCGGTGACCGCGTCTTGATAGACCGTGGTGCAGCCGTTCGGCTGGCCGACCACGTCGATCGTCTCGACGGTTTGGGCCTGGGCGCCGGCGACGGTGATGCAGGCGAAGATGGCGGCGGCGGTGATGGTCAGCTGCTTCATCGACATGATCCAACTCCGTTGGTTCGTCTTCATCGGCCCGAGGCCGAGGCGAGACTGGGGCTGCGCCGCGACGACACGGCGTCGAGCGGGAATGCAGCGAGGTAATTCGCGAGAAGTGACGAGCCCGAATACTGGTTTCCGGCCGATCCGAGGCCCGTCACTTCATGCCGGTACTGCCATCCGCTTCGGCGATCGGTTCCGGTTGCTTGAGGGGATCAAGAAGCCCGGAACTTGAAGCGGCGGTCGGTGCCGGCATGTACTCTCCATTTCACGTCGCGTGCCAACTGCGAGCGTCTCCATAAGCTATTGATTTTGTTACAAATCGAAAATCGCCCTCCATGTCGACCCGGGAGGGGGTGGCGATTTTCCCCAATCCGATCGCGGTTTCCGCTAGCGGGTGGCGAAATCCACCACCCATCGCGGCGATTGTTCAGGGAGCCTCTTGTTCGGCGTTTCAATTCCCGGCTGTCGGCCCGTTCGATGTCGCGGTGGCGGCAACTTGCCGAGAATTTGGGCGTTTTCGGACGTAGGATCCTCGACCGGCGCTACGGAAGCGGTGGCACGCTTGTTGCCTTGATAAGGGCAACCGCCAAGGACATGGAGCCTGCCGTGATCAACAGACATCTGCGCGTGCTCGCCTGCGCCGCCTTCGGGTTGGCATTCGGATTCGCGGCCGGGGCGGCTCGGGCCGACGGCACGCTCCGCATCGCCATGACCGCGTCAGACGTGCCGCTCACTACCGGCCAGACCGACAATGGTGGCGAGGGCATGCGTTTCATGGGCTATACGGTCTATGACGGGCTGGTGAATTGGGATCTGAGCTCGGCCGACAAGCCGTCGGGGCTGGTGCCGGGCTTGGCCACATCCTGGGCGGTCGATCCGACCGACAAGACGCGCTGGACCTTCAAGCTGCGCCAAGGCGTCAAATTCCATGACGGCTCGGCCTTCACCGCCGATTCCGTCGTCTGGAACTTCGCCAAGCTGCTCGACGACAAGTCGCCGCAATTCGATCCGAAGCAGGCGGCGCAGGGCCGCACGCGCATTCCGACGGTGGTTGGCTGGAAGAAGATCGACGATGCCACGATCGAGGTCGATACCAACGCGCCCGACGCTTTCCTGCCGTTCGAGATCTCCTGGATCATGATGTCGAGCCCGGCGCAGTGGGAGAAGCTGGACAAGAGCTGGGACAAGTTCGCCCAGACCCCGTCCGGCACCGGCCCGTGGAAGCTGCAGAGCTGGACCCCGCGCGAGCGGGCCGAGCTGGTGCGCAACCCGGATTATTGGGACGCCAAGCGCGTGCCCAAGCTCGACAAGCTCGTGCTCATCCCGATGCCGGAGGCGGCGACGCGCACGGCGGCGCTCCGCGCCGGCCAGGTCGATTGGGTCGAAGCACCGGCGCCCGATGCCGTGCCGAGCATGAAGCAGGCGGGCTTCCAGATCGTCACCAACGCCTATCCGCATAATTGGACCTGGCATCTGAGCCGGGTCGAAGGCTCGCCCTGGAACGATATCCGGGTGCGCAAGGCGGCCAATCTGGCGATCGACCGCGACGGACTGAAGCAGCTTCTAGGCGGCCTCATGATCCCGGCCAAGGGCTTCGTGCCGCCGGGCAGCCCCTGGTTCGGCCATCCGAGCTTCGATCTCAAATACGATCCCGAGCAGGCGAAGAAGCTGCTGGCCGAGGCGGGCTACAGCAAGGACAAGCCGGTGAAGGTCAAGATCATGATCTCGGCCTCGGGCTCCGGCCAGATGCAGCCGCTGCCGATGAACGAGTTCCTGCAGCAGAATCTGGCCGATGTCGGCATTCAGGTCGATTTCCAGGTTGTGGATTGGAACACGCTCATCAATATCTGGCGGTCCGGCGCCAAGTCCGACCAGTCGCAGGGCGCCGACGGCATCAACTATACTTATTTCATCCAGGACCCGTTCACCGCCTTCGTCCGCCACGCCAAATCGAGCCTGCAGCCGCCCAAGGGCACCAATTGGGGCTTCTATGCCGATCCGGAAATGGACAAGCTGCTCGATCAGGCGCTGAACGCCTTCGATCCCGACGAGCAGAACCGCATCCTGCAGAAGGTGCACGAGAAATACGTCGATGACGCTCTGTTCCTGATGGTGGCGCACGATGTCAATCCGCGCGCCATGTCGCCCAAGGTGAAGGGCTTCGTGCAGGCGCAGAACTGGTTTCAGGACTTCTCCGGGATCACCATGCAGTGAGGCAGCGATGCTGACCTACCTCCTGCGACGGATCCTCTATGCCGTGCCGATCGGCATCGGCGTGTCGCTGGTGGTGTTCAGCCTCGTCCATCTGGCGCCCGGCGATCCGCTGAGCGCCGTGGTGCCGGCCGACGCGCCGGCCTCGGTGGTCGAGCAGCTCAGGCATACCTACGGCTATGACCGCCCGCTGCCGGTCCAGTTCTATTTATGGGTCAAGCGGGCGGCCTCGGGCGATCTCGGCCGCTCGGTCGCGACCGGCCAGGATGTGGCGCAGCAGGTCATGGTCGCGGTCGGCAACACCATCACGCTGGCCGTGCCCGCGGCTCTCCTGGGATTCACCGCCGGCATCCTGCTCGGCGGTGTTGCCGGCTACAATCAGGGACGATGGGCCGACAAGATCGCGACCGGGATCGCCACCATCGGCATCTCGGTGCCGCATTACTGGCTCGGCATGGTGCTGGTGATCGTCTTCTCGGTCGAGCTCAACGCGCTCCCGGCGATGGGTATGGGCGAGGGCGGGTCCGGCGCCTGGAGCTGGGATTGGGCGCATGTCCAGCATCTGATCCTGCCGATGGTGACGCTGTCGGCGATTCCGATGGGCATCGTCACCCGCACGGTGCGGGCGACCGTGGCCGAGACGCTCGGCCAGGATTTCGTCGAGGCATTGCGCGCCAAGGGCATGGGCCATGGCCGCATTCTGCTGCATGTCGCCAAGAACGTGGCGCCGACCGTGCTCGCCGTGCTCGGGCTGCAGCTCGGCTATCTGCTCGGCGGCTCGATCCTGATCGAGACCGTGTTCGACTGGCCGGGCAGCGGCTATCTGCTCAACACCGCCATCTTCACCCGCGATATTCCGGTGCTCCAGGGCACGATCCTGGTCCTCGGCATGTTCTTCGTCGCCCTCAACGTGATCGTCGACCTGCTGCAGACGCTGGTCGATCCGCGCATCCGGCGGGGCTGAGCATGTCCGTCCTCGCCACGCCGGACCAAGCGGCCGTCACCGTCGCAGCCAGCCCCAGCCATTGGGGCAATGTCGCGCGGCGTCTCGGGCGCGATCCGGTGACGCTCGGCTGCCTGCTGCTGCTGACGCTCATCGTGCTGGCCGCGATCCTGGCGCCGGTCATCGCACCGGACGATCCCTACAAGACCTCGATGCTGCGGCGATTGCAGGCGATCGGCTCGCCCAGCCATCTGCTCGGCACCGACGAGCTCGGGCGCGACATGCTGACGAGGCTCATCTATGGCGGCCGCCTGTCGCTCTTCATGGGGCTGGGGCCGGTCGCGGCGGCCCTCCTGATCGGCGCCAGCCTCGGCATCGCGGCGGGCTTCATCGGCGGCTGGGTCAATACCGCGATCATGCGCACGATGGACGTATTCTACGCCTTCCCCTCGGTGCTGCTCGCGATCGCGATCTCGGGCGCGCTCGGCGCCGGCCTGCTCAACAGCATCGTCTCGCTCACCGTCGTCTTCATCCCGCCGATCACGCGCGTCGCCGAGAGTGTCACGACCGGCGTGCGCTCGCTCGATTTCGTCGATGCCGCACGCGCCACCGGCGCCGGCACGCTCGCCATCATCCGCGTCCATGTGCTGGGCAATGTACTGGGGCCGATCTTCGTCTATGCCTCGAGCCTGATCAGCGTCAGCATCATCCTGTCCTCGGGCCTCTCCTTCCTCGGCCTCGGCGTCAAGCCGCCGGAGCCTGAATGGGGGCTGATGCTGAACACGCTTCGGCAGTCGATCTGGATCAATCCGCTGGTCTCGGTGCTGCCGGGAGCGGCGATCTTCGCCACCTCGATCTGCTGCAACCTCATCAGCGACGGGCTGCGCGCCGCCATGGACATCAAGCGATGAGCGCGCTTTCCCTCGATCCCGTGCCCGATCGCGGCGGCCCGAGCCAGCCGCTGCTGATTGTGACCAACCTGCGCAAGCATTTCCCGATCCGCGGCGGGCTGCTCAACCGCGTCGTGGCGACGGTGCAGGCGGTCGATACCCTTTCCTTCAGCGTCGAGAAGGGCGAGACGCTCGGCATCGTCGGCGAATCCGGCTGCGGCAAATCGACGACGGCGCGGCTGCTCATGCGGCTGATCGAGCCTGATGACGGTGCGGTCGTGTTCGACGGCGACGCGGTCGGCGCCCAGGACGGGATCAGCGTGCGCCAGCTGCGCCGCGCGATGCAGATGGTGTTCCAGGACAGCTACGCCTCGCTCAATCCGCGCCTGCCGATCGAGGAATCGATCTCCTTCGGCCAGCGCGTCCATGGTATCGCCAAGGAGGCGGCGTCCGTGCGCAGCCGCGATCTCCTGGCGCGGGTCGGGCTCGATCCCGACCGTTTCGCCCGGCGCTATCCGCACGAGCTGTCGGGCGGGCAGCGGCAGCGGGTCAATATCGCCCGCGCGCTGGCGCTGGAGCCGCGCCTCCTGATCCTCGATGAAGCCGTGTCGGCCCTCGACAAATCGGTTGAGGCGCAGGTGCTGAACCTGCTGGCCGATCTGCGCGAGGCGTTCGGCCTCACCTATATCTTCATCAGCCACGACCTCAATGTCGTCCGCCATATCAGCGACCGGGTCATGGTCATGTATCTGGGCAAGGTGGTCGAGATCGGGCCGGTCGATGCGGTCTATGCGACGCCGCGGCATCCCTATACCCAGGCGCTGCTCTCGGCCATGCCGTCGATGGATCCGGACCGGCGGACCGAGGTGCCGCCGCTTTCGGGCGATCCGCCCAACCCGATCAACCCGCCGAGCGGCTGCCGCTTCCGCACCCGCTGCGCCTGGGCCGAGGCGGCGTGCGAGCGCGCGCCGGCGCTCACTGGCCTCGACGCGGCCGACGAGCACGCCGTCGCCTGCCATCGCGAGATCGCCGGTTCCGGCCATTCCGGAGCGCCGGCATGAGCGGCCAGCGGGTCCTTTCGGTCGAGCGGCTCTCGGTCGCCTTTCGCGGCCGGGGCTCGCCCGTGCGGGTCGTGCGCGAGGTCGATTTCACGCTCGATGCCGGCGAGGTGCTGGTCATCCTCGGCGAATCCGGCTCGGGCAAGAGCGTCACGCTCAAGGCGCTGATGCGGCTGCTGCCGGCGGCGCGGAGCGAGATCTCGGGCCGGGTCGAGATCATGGGCGAGGACGTGCTGGCGCTCGACGAGCGGGCGCTCTCGGCCAAGCGCGGCCGCGATGTCGCGATGATCTTCCAGGAGCCCGCGCTCGCCTTCGATCCGGTCTTCACCGTCGGCCGGCAGATCGCCGAGACGGTGCGGCGGCACCAGGGCTGTTCGAACGCCGACGCGATGAAGCGGGCAAAGGAGCTTCTGGACCTCGTCCAGATCCCCTCGGCCGAGCGGCGGCTCAAGGCCTATCCGCACGAGCTGTCGGGCGGCATGCGCCAACGCGCGATGATCGCGCTCGCCCTCTCCTGCAAGCCGCGCCTGCTGCTCGCCGACGAGCCGACTACGGCGCTCGACGCCACGGTCCAGATCCAGATCCAGCTGCTGCTGCGCCGGCTGCAGCGCGAACTCGGCATGGCGGTCATCCTGGTCACCCACGATGTCGGCGTCGCCGCCGAAATCGCCGACCGGATCGCGGTCATGTATGCCGGGCGCTTCGTCGAGACCGGTCCGGTCCGCCAGATCATCCGGGCGCCGATGCATCCCTATACCAAGGGCCTGCTCGCCTCGACCGTCCATGGCGCCACGCGTGGCCAGCGGCTCGAAGCCATTCCCGGCAACCCGCCCAACCCGGCCGAGCTTGCCGATGGCTGCGGCTTCGCGCCCCGCTGCGGCTCGGCGATGGCGGCTTGCCGTTTGGGCGAGATCGCGGCCTATCAGCCGGCGCCGGATCGGCTGGTGCGTTGCCGGTTGCTGGAGTCGGAGGTTGGAAGCGTTTCATCGTAGGATGATAGCGCTGGCCTGCATCTATTATCAGGTAAACTTGCAAGGTTACCTGATAATATGGTACGCAGACGGGAATGAGCCCTCCCCCCGATACCCCGCTATCTCCCGAAATTGTCGTTCCCGCGCTTACGCTGGCGGTCGGGCAACTTCTGCGCCGCCTGCGCGCGGATGCAAATCCGGACGGTCTGAACATCTCGCAGAGTGCGGCCCTCGCCCGATTGGAAGAGAGCGGCGGGATGACCACTGCCGATCTCGCGCGCGCCGAAGCGATGAAACCCCAGTCGATGGGCACCATCTTGGCCGGCCTTGAGCAGGACGGCCTGGTCGAGCGCAAACCTCACCCCACGGATGGGCGGCAAGTTCTGTTTTCCCTGACGGCATCGGGTGCCGAGGCGAGACGAAAGCGCAGCGTGGCGAAGCAGAAATGGCTGCTCGCGGCCGTGGCAAAGCTCGACCCGGCAGACCAGCGAACGCTCCTTTCCGCCGCTGCGCTGATCAAGCGCTTGGGGGATTCCTGATGCTTCCTCACCGTTCGAATCGAAAGAATACCCATGCCCGTGACCGCCCTCGATCCCAAGCCCGCCTTGATCGTTATCGATCTCCAGAAGGGCATTGTCGCGCTGCCGGCGGTGCATCCCATCGAGGGCGTGATCAAGCGTGTCAGGGCCCTGGCCGACGCCTTTCGGGAACGGGGTTTGCCGGTGGTGCTTGTCAACGTTTCCGGCGCACCTTCGGTCCGGACCGAACAGCTGCGCGGCAATCGCGCCTTTCCGGAAGGTTGGACCGATCTCATTCCAGAGCTGAACCGGCAGCCACAAGACCATGCGGTGACGAAGGTCACGCCGGGAGCCTTCACCAAGACCGACCTCGAGGCTTACCTCCAGGCGCTCGGTGTCACCCAGATCGTGATAGCCGGCGTCGCCACCAGCAATGGCGTCGAGGTTACCGCGCGCCAGGCTTACGAGTTGGGCCTCAACATTGCTTTCCCGATCGACGCCATGACCGACCTCAACGCCGACGCGCACACCTACAGCATCACGCGGGTTTTCCCCAGGATCGGCGAAACCGGCACGACCGATGAGATTATCGCGCTCCTGAAACGGAGCACCTGATCATGATGTGGCTGCACGACCTCGCCTATTTCCTTGGCGGCGCCTTCCTCGCCAATGCCGTGCCGCATTATGTCAGCGGCATGATGGGGCGCCCGTTTCAGAGTCCATTCGCCAAACCGTCCGGTAAAGGCCTGTCGTCGTCGACGGTCAACGTGCTGTGGGGGTTCGCGAACCTCATCGTTTCGTATTGTCTTATTCTGCGCGTGGGAGAGTTCGACCTCCGCGCCACGGATCAGGTCGCCAGCCTCGGGCTGGGCCTCTTGCTCATGGGCGTGATGGCCGCGCGGCTGTTCGGGCGGTTTCACGGCGGAAATTCTCCGGTTGCTCGTAGTTATGAGATCGGCCGCTAGTCCCAATGCTCGACGATCGACGATGGCAGGTTGACCCAGGGATGGCGCCGTATGGCGTAGACCGAGATGGTCGGCGGCGGAAAGCCGGGGTCGGCGAAGGCGCCGACCGCGACCGCGACCAACTCTTCGCCGCCGACGTGGTCCCAATAGACGGTCGAGCCGCAATCCGGACAGAAGCGGAACCGCGCCTGGCTGCCTTCGTCGCCGGTCCGGACATATTCGGTCGCCCGCCCGGCGATCGCCAGTTGCTCCCGCCGGAACCGCGCCTGGACGCCGAACGCGCTGCCGGTCCGTTGCTGGCAAGCGAGGCAATGGCACATCGAAACCCGAATGGGCTCGCCCGTGCAGTCGACGGTAAGCTGGCCGCAGCAGCAGGATGCGCGTCGGGTGGTCATCGGCAGGCTCCTCCGGACGATTGTGCAACTTCGATCGGAAATTCGTCGAGTCGAAAGATCCGGCAATTCTCGCCCGGCCCGCCACGATCGATGACGATGAACTCCGCCGGCACCAGGCTGGCGAGCGGCAGATGCCAGGTGCCGGGACGGTAATTCACGCCCTGATGCCCGTCGGTCAGGAAGGCGGCCAGGCGGTCGAGAGCCGGCGCCGGGCCGGGTTCGGCCACGACGATCAGGAACGGCGCGTTCGTGCGGGGGATAAACGCTTGGCTGCCGAGCGGATGGCATTCGAGCAGCGGCAGTCGGTAGGGCAGGGTGATCGCCGCCGGGTTGCGGAACAGGCTGACGCGCGGCCGGCCCGATTCGATCTCGATCCGCGCCAGATCATCGAAGCGCAAGGTCGCGCCGTCATTGATGGCGAGCGGTTCGACCGCGCGCTCGTCGATCATCTGGCCGAAAGGGGCAAAGCGCGCTGGAGTCAGGGCTTGGGAAACGAGGGTAAGAATGATCGGCGGGCTCCGTCGGATACCGCCGATCATGCCACAGCTCTCAGCTTGCGAAGACCTTCTTCAGCTCGTTCTTCAGGATCTTGCCGTTGGCGTTGCGGGGCAGCGTCTCGGGCCAGAACACCACCTTGACCGGCACCTTGAACGCGGCCAGCCGCTCGGCGACGAAGCTGCGCAGCTCTTCCTCGGTCGCCTTGCCCTCGGGCTTCAGCGTCACCACGGCGCCGGGCTCCTCGCCGAGCGTCCGGTGCGCGATGCCGACGATCGCGGCGTCCATCACGGCGGGGTGCTCATAGAGGGCATTCTCGACCTCGACGCAATAGATGTTCTCGCCGCCGCGGATCAGCATGTCCTTGGCGCGGTCGATGATGAAGCAGAAGCCTTCCTCGTCGAGCTTCGCCAGATCGCCGGTCCTGACCCAGCCATCGACGAAGGTCTGCGCCGTCGCCTCCGGCTTGTTCCAGTAGCCCTTGACCACGTTCGGCCCGCGCGCCCACAGCTCGCCGACCTCGCCGGGCGGCAGGGTCTCGCCATTGGCGCCGACGATCTTCAAATCCGAGACCGGCGCCGGCGGTCCGCAGCTGTCGGGGCGGTTCAAATAATCCTCGGCGCCATGGTTGGTCACGGCGGCCGAGGTCTCGGTCATGCCCCAGCCATTGCCGGGCGCCGATTTCGGGAAGATCTCCTTGATCTTGCGGACCAGCTCCGGTGCCGAGGGCGCGCCGCCATAGGCGACGCTTTCGAGCGAGGAGAGATCGTATTTCGGCCGGGACGGGTGCTCGATCAACTGCCAGGCGATGGTCGGCACGCCGCCGGCACTGGTCAGCTTCTCGCGCTCGATCAGCGCCATCGCCGCTTCCGGGTCCCATTTGCGGATGAGCGCGATCTTGGCGCCGCCCGCGAGCGACGGCCCCATGATGGCGATGGAGCCGGTCGCATGGAAGAACGGCACCGACAGCAACACGCCGCGCTGCGGCGCCGACGGGTCGGGGGCGGGCAGCGGCTCGCCGCGGCGCAGGAAGCTGCGGGCGGCGGCAATGCCCGCGGCGCCGACATTGCTGACGAAGTTGCGATGGGTGCCGAGCGCGCCCTTGGGTTTGCCGGTGGTGCCGGAAGTATAGAAGATGGTCGCG
Source organism: Aliidongia sp. (assembly GCA_035539155.1). Taxonomy (GTDB): domain Bacteria; phylum Pseudomonadota; class Alphaproteobacteria; order ATCC43930; family CGMCC-115725; genus JAXDMU01. Next base: position 30,859 of record DATLIZ010000029.1, read on the forward strand.
TCGTCCTCGGGCGCCAGCACCACGTCCGGCATCGGCAAGTCGGGCAGGGTCTGCCAATCATTCACCCGGCCGATCACCGTCTCGAGCTTGGTGACATGCGGGTGCGCCACCTCCTCGGCTTCGCGCGCGACGTAGATGCGCTTCAGGTCGGGGCAATTGTGCAGATGCTCTGCCAGCCGTTCCAGCCGCTCGGCATCGACGATCGCCACCTTGCAGCCGGAATCGGTCAGGCCGTATTCGAGCTCGGCGCCGGTCCACCAGGCGTTGAGCGGCGTCACGATGGCACCGATCAAGGCGGCGGCGAAGAAGCCCACCGGCCATTCCGGCAGGTTGCGCATGATCACCGCGACGCGGTCGCCTTTCTTCACCCCTTCGGCCATGAGCGCGTGGGCGAGGGTGAGGGTGGCGCGGGCGAAGCCCTCGAAGCTGGCGCGATCATCCTCATGGACGAGGAAGATCTTGTCGCCATGGGCGCGGCCGGCCAGGAACATTTCCCTGAGCGTCGGCGGCACGTTCTTCCAGGCGCGGATCTTCGTGCCGCGGACGGTGACCTCCTCCATCTCGAAGGGGGAGCCCGGCTGGGTCAGCAGGGCGTGGGCCTGGGCGATCGACATCGCCGGCCAGGAAGGAGCGAGCGGTTCAGACGGCATCGTCGATATGCTCCAGCAGATCGCCATATTTCTCGTACGCCGCTTCCCGCCGCTTGGGCAGGTGATAGGCGGGGAAGAGATCGTTCGAAGGCTGATAGTTGCGCAGCACCTGCTTCGCGACTGTCACTTTGTGGACCTCGGTCGGCCCGTCGGCGATGCCCATCACGAAGGAGCCGACGACCTGGCCGACGAAAGGCATCTCGTCCGAGACGCCGAGCGCGCCATGGATGTGCAGCGCCCGGGCGGCGATGTCGTGATAAATCTTGGGCATGGCCGCCTTGACCGCCGCGATCTCCTTGCGGACCTTACGGTAATCCTTGTGCTTGTCGATCAGCCAGGCGGTGCGCAGCACCAGCAGCCGGAACATCTCGAGCTCGATCCAGGAGTCTGCGATCTTCTCCTGGACCATCTGCTTCTCGGACAGCGGCCCGTCCTTGGTCTGGCGCGACACGGCGCGCTGGCACATGAGGTCGAACGCCTTGCGCGCCTGGCCGACCGTGCGCATCGCATGATGGATACGGCCGCCGCCGAGCCGTACCTGGGCCACGACGAAGGCGCCGCCGCGCTCGCCCAGCATATGGTCGAGCGGCACGCGGACGTTCGTGTAGCGGATATAACCCTCGGTGCCCTGCCGGCCATGGCCGACGCCGACATTGCGCACGATCTCGACGCCGTCGGTCGCGGTCGGCACGATGAACATCGACATGCGCTGATAGGGTTTCGCCTCCGGATCGGTCACCGCCATGACGATCAGGAATTCCGAGAAGCGGGCATTGGTCGAGAACCATTTCTCGCCATTGATCACCCAATGCTCGCCGTCGCGCACCGCCGAGGTGCGGAAGGTCAGGGGGTCGGAGCCGCCCTGCGGCTCGGTCATCGAGAAGGCCGAGACGATCTCATTGTCGAGCAGTGGCCGAAGATATTGCCGCTTCTGCTCCTCGGTGCCGTAATGGGCCAGGATCTCGGCATTGCCGGTATCGGGCGCCTGGCAGCCGAACACGGTCGGCGCGAAGCTCGAGCGGCCCAGGATCTCGTTCATCAGCGCCAGCTTGATCTGGCCATAGCCTTCGCCGCCGAGCTCGGGGCCGAGATGGCAGGCCCACAGGCGACGCGCTTTCACCTGCGCCTGGAGCGGCCGGATGAGCTTGATGTTGTTCGGGTTCTTCACGTCGGCCGGGTGCGCCAGCACGAGATCGAGCGGCTCCACCTCGGTCCGCACGAAATTGTCGATCCAGTCGAGCTGTTCCTGAAACGCCGGATCGGTTTCGAAATCCCACGTCATCGTCGGTGCTTCCTCCCTCGGCCCGTTTCCGGGCCCGGACGAGCCGGGCCCGGCGGGCTGTTGTTATCGAGCGGCGCCGATTTGGCCGATTACAGGTCCTGGAAGCGCTTGCCCTCCGCGACCATCGTCTCCAGCAGCTTGGCGGGCTTGAAGTCGGCGCCCATCTGGGCCTCGAATTCCTTCATCCGGGCCAGCACCTTGTCGAGCCCGATCGTGTCGCCATAGAACATCGGGCCGCCGCGATAGACCGGCCAGCCATAGCCGTTGATCCAGACGATATCGATGTCGGAGGCGCGGATGGCCTTGCCCTCCTCGAGTATCTTGGCGCCCTCGTTGATCATCGGATAGAGGCAGCGTTCCAGGATCTCCTCGTCCGAGATGGCGAGGCGGTTGATGCCTTTGGCAGCCGCGAAATCGAGGATGATCTTCTCGACCACGGGCGAGGGCGTCGCCTTGCGATTCTCGTCGTAATCGTAGAAGCCCTTGCCGTTCTTCTGGCCGCGGCGATCCATCTCGCACAGGATCTCGCGGATGGTCGAGCTCTTGGAGGTCTCCTTCGACCAGCCGATATCGAGGCCGGCCAAGTCCGACATGGCGAACGGGCCCATCGGCATGCCGAAATCATAAAGCACCCGGTCGACATCCCAGGGCATGGCGCCTTCGAGGATGAGTTTTTGCGCCTCGCGCTGGCGCTGAGCCAGCATGCGGTTGCCGACGAAGCCGTGGCAGACGCCGACCAGAGCCGCGATCTTGCCGGTCTTCTTGGCGATCTTCATGGCGGTGGAAATGACCGGCTTCGAGGTCTTCTCGCCGCGCACCACTTCGAGCAGGCGCATGACGTTGGCCGGCGAGAAATAATGCATGCCGATGACGAATTCCGGCCGCTTGGTCGAGGCCGCGATCTCGTCGACATTGAGGTAGGAGGTGTTGCTGGCCAGGATCGCACCCTGCTTGACGATGCCGTCGAGCTTGCCGAACACTTCCTTCTTGATCGCCATATTCTCGAACACGGCCTCGATCACGAGGTCGCAATCGGCGAGCGCGTTCATGTCGAGCGAGCCGGTGACGAGCCCCATGCGCTTCTCGACATCCGCCATGGTGAGCCGGCCCTTCTTGGCCGTGTTCTCGTAATTGCGGCGGATGGTGGCGAGGCCGCGGTCGAGCGCATCCTGCTTGGTCTCGACGATGGTGACCGGAATGCCGGCATTGAGGAAGTTCATCGAGATGCCGCCGCCCATGGTGCCGGCGCCGATGACGCCGACCTTGGCGACCGGGATCTCGGGCGTATCTTCCGGAACGTCCGGCAGCTTCCAGACCTGGCGCTCGGCGAAGAAGACGTAGCGCTGGGCCGCCGACTGCGTGCCGGTGACCAGCTCCATGAACAGCTTGCGCTCGGTCTTCATGCCCTCGTCGAAGGGCTGGTTCACCGCCGCCTCGATACATTGGATATTGTATTCGGGGGCGAGGAAACCGCGGAAGCGGCGGGCATTGGCCTTGCGAAACTCGGCGAAGATCTCGGGCTTGCCGCGCGCCGCCTCGACCTTGCCGTTGAGATCGCGCACCTTCTTCAGCGGCCGCTTCTCGGCCAGCACCTTCTTGGCGAAGGCGACGGCGCCCGACCTGAGCTCGCCTTCCGGCACCAGCTCGTCGAACACGCCCATCTCGGCCGCGTCGCGCGCCGACACATGCTGGCCGGAGGTCACCAGCTCCAGCGCCTTCTCCGGCCCGACGAGGCGCGGCAGGCGCTGCGTGCCGCCGGCGCCCGGCAAGAGGCCGATATTGACCTCGGGCAGGCCGCATTTGGCCGAGGGCACGGCGACGCGGTAATGGCAGACGAGCGCCACCTCGAAGCCGCCGCCGAGCGCCGTGCCGTGCAAAGCGGCGATGACCGGCTTCGGCGAATTCTCGATCTTGGCCTGGACCTCGGCCAGCGGCGCGCCCTTGGGCGGCTTGCCGAACTCGCTGATATCGGCGCCGGCGATGAAGGTCCGCCCGTCGCAGATCAGCACGATCGCCTTGATCGCGGGATTGTCGATCGCCTGGCCGAAGGCCGCGACCAGCCCGTCGCGGACATTGGCCGAGAGCGCATTGACCGGCGGCGAATTGAGCGTGATAACGCCGATGTCACCCTCGACTGCAAGATCGGTGACATCGTTGACGGTAGTCATGACAACCCCTCCCTTTTTATAGTCCATTCGGACTCTGCTTCAGACAAGCATGAAGCACGACTCCGCCGGGAGGGGAATAGCGAATTTGCATGGAAGGGCTACGGCGGATCGACGGCGGCGTTCGGGGTCGCTATCAGCGGGGATGCTCGTCGTGAAAGAACATCTGTCCGGGAGTGAATGGTCGAACATGGCCCCGGGAGGTAGGCGGCTTCGACCGTATCAGTGCTAGACCTACTATTTCGGTGTTCCGCCACTTGGAGCCTGTCTCGAAACTCACTCTATGGGGGTTTTGCCGGGTTCCAGGGTGATCTGCATCTGTTTGGCGGCAACAGAGCCGGTCACTCCATAGCTGGCGCTCCACTCAATGCGGAAGAGCCCACTCGTTTTGGTGATCTCCAAGTCGAAGATGATACCCGGCACCATGTCGAAGTCGGTGCAGTTGATCGCGCTCACGCCCTCCAAGGCGAGAGTAACCACCGCATGCTTGTCGAGGACGAAATAGCCCTGGGTGTCCACCTCGTCGGTCATGTTCCAACCGTGGATGCGTAGCAGCCCCGCTCCTTTACCGAAGAAGCTGACCTCAAGCAGCTCGGCATCGTGGAAGCGCGGCACACGTCCGAACCAGCTAAGGAGTGCTTCGCCCCCGGGGATGTCCTGCATGATGGAGGTCGGTGTCTTCATCGGCTCGCGAAGCGGTTGAGTTGCCGGGACGACGCTGGTTCGAAGGGTTGCCGAAGCCTGCTTGGATCCTGCGATGTGGGCCCCCGACCACTTGTCAGCATCATAGCCGAACGGACCTGCGTTACGCGGGCGGCCTGACCCACGCCCGCTGGGCGCTCCTCAGGCCTCCACTGGTTGCTCTCGCTGGACAGGCGACCTACGCCGCCGCCTGCGCCTCGTCCACCTGCAGTAGCCGGGCATAGAGTCCGCCCGGGCGGTTCGCGAGCTCCGCATGGTTGCCGTCCTCGACGATCCGGCCGCGGTCGAACACCAGGATGCGGTCGGCATGGCGGATGGTCGAGAGCCGGTGGGCGACGATGATGGTCGTGCGCCCGGCCATCGCTTGCTGCAGCGCCTGCTGGATCGCCTGCTCGTTGCCGGTGTCGAGGCTCGATGTCGCCTCGTCGAAGATCAGCACCGGGCGCGACGCCACGAGGGCGCGGGCGATGGCGACGCGCTGGCGTTCGCCGCCCGAGAGCTTGACGCCGCGCTCGCCGACCAGCGTCTGGTAACCTTGCGGCAGGTTCCCGATCATCAGCTCCAGCCGTGCGCGGCCGGCCGCCTCGATTACCGCATCGCGGTCGGAGCCAGGGGCGCCGTAGGCGATGTTGTCGGCGATCGTGCGGTGGAACAGCGCCGGGTCCTGCGGCACGAGTGCGATCGATTGCCGGACGCTGGCGCGCGTGCAGTCCGCGAGGCTCTGGCCATCGATCAGGATGCGGCCCGATTGCGGCTGATAGAGGCCGAGCAGCAGCTTGACGAAGCTGCTCTTGCCGCCGCCCGAGGGGCCGACCAGCGCCACCGTCTGGCCCGGCGCGATATCGAGGTCGAGCGCGTCGAACACGGGGGCGCCGGCATCGGCATAGCGGAAACCGACCTGCTCGAACCGGATGGAGCCCCGGCCCGGCCGGAACAGCGCCAGCTCGGCATCGAGATCGGCCTCGCTCGCCCGGTCGAGCAGCGTCACCAGCTCGGTCATCTCCGAGACGGCGTTCTGCGCCTCGCGCACGCCGCGGCCGATATTGCCGAGCCAGCCGCGCAGCACGAAGCCCGCGCCGATCACGGTCGCCACGGTCGCGGCATGGACTTGGCCCAGGCGCGATTGCAGGATGACGATGGCGATCGGCCCGACCAGGATCAAGGCGGAGATGGCGGTCTGCAGCTGGTCGCTGTTGACGGCGGCGTTCCAAGCCTCGATCAGCTTGCGGCTCCAGGTCGTGACGGTGCGGACGAGGCGCGCTTGTTCCAGCGGCTCGGTCGCCCAGGCCTTGACCGCGGCGTTGTTGCCCAGCACATCGACCAGCTCGCCGGTGATCCGGCTGTCCTGGGCGAAGGCCTGGGTCATCAGCGGCATGACATAGCGCCGGTTGTACCAGGTGATGACGACGAAATAGACGAGGCTGCCCAGCACCATCGCGCCGGCCGCGGCCGGGCTCTCGGGCGCGATCGTGCCCGCCGTCACCAGCACCAGCAGGATCGAGGGCAGGAAGAAGAAGTAGCAGCAGCTCACCAGGATGTCGTAACCCTGCGAGGCGCGAGTGATCTTGCGCGCGGTGGCGCCGGCGAAATTATCGGCGTGCCAGCTCGTGTCGAAAGCCTGGATCTTGGTGAAGCCTATCTCGATGATCCGGGCCATCGCCTCGGCCGTGTGCAGGTTGATGGCGCGGTCGCTCAGCCAGCGGACGCCGACCGAGGCGAACAGCACGCCCAGGATCGCCAGCAAGTCGAGGCCGAGCCGGTCGAGCGGGGCATTCCCGTCGGCACTCTCGACCGCCTGACCGATCAGGCGGGTGGAGGCCACGGTCAGCACGACGCTCACCAGCATGCCGAACACGAAGCCCAGCACGCGCAGCAGGTCGGCGCGCAAATAGCGCAGCGTAAAGCGGAGCACCGCCGACACGTTCGCCGGCGGGCGCTTCTCTTCCAATTCGGCGGACATTCCACTCTCGTCGGCAGGTCTCGGATCTAATGCATCCGATACCGGAACTATTGCTCAGACGCAAGGGGTGTTCGCGAATTATTCCGAAAAAACACGCTTCCGTTGTGTCAGCCCGGATTGTTTGAGATCAGGGTCGAGCCGTTGAACGAGCAATTATATTGGACTTGCGCGCCACCCCCGGTCCGCGCCGCCAGCTTGACCAGGGTCATGTCGCCGGTCGAGGTCACGGTCGGATAGGAGTAGCTGACGCCCTGGCCGTTCAGCGATTGCTGGAACAGCGATTGGCATTGCTGGGCGAGCTGGCTCTGCGACACTTGGGGCGGGGCTGCCACCACCACCGGAGCCGGCGGCGGATCGCTGGCGCACGCCGCCGCGATCAGGGGTGTCGCGAGCAAGATGTAAGATAAGCGCATGGCGAACCTCCAATCTTGTTGTTGTCATGGGTAGAGCCGAGGCGCCGGCGACGGCGCCTCGGATTTATTCATTCGAAGACGGGCGTTAGCGCCAATGACCCTCGACCCACAGCCAGCCATTGTCCTGCTGGACCCAATGGCCGGGTTCCCAGGCGGCCTGCGCCGGGGCGGTGGCCGGACGGACGACGTACTGGCCGTGCTCCCAAGCCCAGTCACTGCCGTTCCACGCCCAATGGCCGGTCTCCCAGACTTCGCTCGTCTGTTGGGTCGGCGGCGGCGGGGGCGTTTCCTCGCGCGGCGGCGGGGGGGCCTTGGGGGCTAGAATGATGGTGGTGGACCCCGGAATGGGCGGGGGCGAAACCTGTGCTATCGCCAGATCGGCTGTGGCGAGAAGCGCTGTAATTCCAATTCCTGCGACGTAGAGAGAACGCATAGTCGATCTCCTCAAGCAATGAGCAATGCGATGACAGCCAACGGCGGCTTTCGCAAAAGGTTCCGGTGGACCAAGTATCGTCTTGGCCAGAGTGCGGAAATTTTGTGAAGTATCGGGCGCTTGGCCGTCGTAAATTGCGTTAACAGTCTTCATGGGGTGCCCGCGTTTTCAGCGCAGAAATTTTTAATGCTGCATTGTTCGAGATTCAGTCGCGCTTTTTCGATCAACATTAAGACCATACCAGGGCATGTTCGATGTTTCGGTAAACGCCTGTAGATAATGCCAGGTCGCAAATTTGCCCGAACTCGCGCTGACTTTTTAAACCTATGATCGAAATCGACGGGCTGTTTCCCGCGCTGCCCGTCGCGGCGGCCGACAGGCGTGCCGAGTTTCGAAAACTCCATGCAAATGCCGGTCCTGCCGGAAAAGAAAAACGATATAATCGTGGAGGAAACACATGAAGATCCGAAGAGATCGTCAAACCCCGATTCGTGCAACCGGAACAGGGCGCCGATTTTTCCTGGCGATGATCGCGACAGCGATGCTGGCTGGGCTCGGCATGGCGCCGGCGGCGAGCCGTGCCGATCGTGACGAGGCCGGCACTATCTCGCGCACGCATGAACATGAACAGAAGGGCAGCCGCGCGTTCGAGATCACGACGGTCTCGGCGCGCAACGACCTCGTTGCCGGCGGCCAGGTGCTGGTGCGGATCGGCGTTTCCGGGCGCATCCCGCTCGGTCAAACGGCGGTGACGCTGAACCATCGCGACGTGACTGCCTCCTTCCATCCGGAAGCGCCCGGCAGCCACAGCCTGCTCGGCCTCGTCACGGGGTTGCGGGTGGGCGACAACGAGCTGGCGGTGGCGCAAAGCGGGCGGCACGGTGATGCCGAGGCTTCGCTCGAGCTTACCGACTTCCCGCTCACCGGCCCGGTCACGTCCGGTCCGCATATGGTACCTTACGAGTGCCGGACGGTGGAATCCGGCATGGGGGCGCCGCTCGACGCCGATTGCTCGGCCTCGACGCGCGTCGATTATTTCTACCGCACCACCGCGAAGACCTTCGCGCCCCTGCCCGGCACGACGGGGCCGGCACCGGCGGATCTCGCCTTCACCACGACCAATGACGGCCACAAGGTGCCCTACATCGTCAGGGTCGAATCCGGCACGATCAACCGCACCATCTATCGCATCGCCATGCTCGACAACCCGACGGGCGGGAAATTCGTGCCGGGGCCCGGCTGGAACCGCAAGCTCGTCGTCAGCTTCGGCGGCGGCTGCGATGCGGAATATGACCAGGGCGTCAACCAGGCGGCCAGCGCGCTCAGCGACAACGAGCTGTCGCGCGGCTTCGCCTTCGCCATCTCGACCGAGCTGGTCAACAATCTGCATTGCAACGCGGCACTCCAGGGCGAGGCACTGATGATGCTGAAGCAGCATTTCGTCGAGGCTTACGGCCAGCCGAAATGGACCGCCGGCGTGGGCGGATCGGGCGGCGCCATCCAGCAATATCTCATCACCGAGATGTTTCCGGGTCTGCTCGACGGTTTGCAGCCGGACATCAGCTTTCCCGATTCGCAGCTGATGAGCGTTCTCGAATGCCGGCTGCTGATCAATGTCTACAAGAACGATCCCGCCACTTGGACCGAAGCCAAGCAGGATGCGGTCAACGGCTATTCGCCCACGACCTGTGCCAGCTGGGCGGGCAGTTTCGGCAATACCGATCTGTCGACGACGGGTGTCTCGGCGCCGCCCTGCGGCCTCGACGATCAGAGCCTCGTCTTCAATCCCGTGACCAATCCCGGCGGCGCGCGCTGCGACGTGCAGGATATGCAGGTGAATGTTCTGGGTCGCTCGCCCAAGACCGGCTTCGCGCGCATCGACGAGGACAATGTCGGCGTCCAATACGGATTGGGGGCGTTAAACAAGGGTGCGATCAGCTTCGACGAGTTCATAAAGCTCAACCAGCAGGTCGGCGGCTTCGATGTGAACGGCAACATCGTCTCCCAACGTTCCGTGGGCGATCCGGTGGCGCTCCAGCGCATCTATCAATCGGGCCTGCTCAATGGCGGCGCCGGCGGTCTCGCCCGCGTCGCGATCCTGACGCAGCGGACCTATTTCGACCTGCTCGCCAACGCCAACAACATCCACGACCGGTTCGAGGATTTCGTCATCCGCGCCCGGCTCCAGCGCGCCAACGGCCGCTCGGACAATCAGGTGATCTGGACCACGGGACCGGCCGGCGTGGCCCTCGGCCATGGCGATACGACGCTTGGGGGCCTGTCGCTCGATACCATGAATGAGTGGCTGGACAATATCGCGGCCGATCCGCGTCCGCTCACGACCGAGAAGATCGTCCATGACAAGCCCGCCGCGGCCGTGGACGCCTGCTTCGACGCGGCCGGCAACAAGATCGTCGAGCCGGCGAGCCTCGGCTCGACCGGACAATGCAACACGCTCTATCCCACCCACAGCCAGCCGCGGATCGTTGCCGGCATGCCGGTGACCAACGACATCAAGAAATGCCAGCTGAAGCCGATCGATTTCCGGGATTACCCTGTCGGCCTGTCATCGGCTCAGAAGAGCCAGCTTCGCGCCGTCTTCCCCGAGGGCGTGTGCGACTACTCGAAGCCGGGAGTCGGGCAGGTTCCCCTCATCGACACCTATCTCCGTTTTTCCATGAGGCTCGATGGTGACGGCCGCTTTCGCGACGATGATTGATCGAGCCTAAGCCGGCGGGCGTGGCTCGAAAGAGGCGCGCCCGTCATTTCCCGGCCGTTACGGGCGTCTTGGCGACGGCGCAATCATGGTCCTGCAGCTCCTCGCCGCTCGCGCGGTCGCCGAGCGACGAGCCGACATGATCGTTCAGGATGATGAAGCCCGGCCCGTCGGCAAAGCTGGCGCCGACCACCACCAGTGTCTGGCTCGCCATGTCCTTGGTCGTGGCGGCGACCAGATCGAACGGATTGGTCTTTCCCAGCTCCGTCCCGCTGACCCTGAGGGCCGAATAGCTGTGCCCGGCCAGGGGGACCGGCAACGGCGCCCAGGACGGGCCGATCTGAGACTTGTTCGCCACCAGACTGTCATGCACGTCCGTGCGCAGGCAATCGAGATGGATATGGAGCTGATTCTGGCTGCGCCCGGATTCGGAGTTGATGGCCAGGCTCAGATAGTCGCGCGGCACGGCATCGTGCGCGGCCGCCTCGACCTTGCTCGTGAAGCCCCAGGCCAGGGCGAAATAGTTCGGCGCATCGGGCGCCAGGATCAGCGGGCTCTCGATGCCGGTGACCTTGTCGGTCGGGATGAGCAGATACTGGGTCGCGCCGACATTGTCCTTGAGCAGCGCATAGCCCTTGGCCGGATCGATCGCATCGCAGGGCTTGGTGGCCACCGCGCATCGATCATGGACGATCTTCCAAAGCGCATCCGGGTCGGCCTGGGCGGCCGTTGCCGCTAGGCACGCCGCCGCGGCCAGCCCGGCTAGAAACAAACGCTGCATATATCGATCTCCCCGATGCGCCGCGATCATCGCCCGGCATGAGACGGGTAGCCGGTACGCGGTGCAAGAGGCAAGCGTCAGCGCCGATTGCGGGTCAGGGGCGCTCCAGAATGGCCTCGATCAGGCCGGCCCGGCCTTCCCGCAGGTTCCGGCCGAGATTGGCGCTCATCGTCGCGAAGTCCGGTCCCATCGCGAGCTGCAGCCCGAGCGCAGGGCCGGTGCCAACCGCTTGGGCCGACGCCTTTTGTCTTTCGGCGAACCAGGCGATGCCGGCCTCCGTCCGATCGGTCCAGGCGACGACACGGAACCCCTGGCGTTCGAGCGTCTCCCGCATCGCTGCCGGTGTGACGAGGAAGCTCGTCTCCGGTCCCGGCGACCAGGGGACCGGGAAATGCAGTGGCCCGCCGGTGCCGGCGACCACGTCATAGATCGCCAATCGCCCGCGCGGCCGCAGCACGCGGAAGATCTCGGCATAGAGCCGGTCGCGATCGGCGATGTTCATCGCGACATGCTGGGTCCAGGCGAGGTCGAAGCTTTCCGCCGCATAGGGCAGCGCCAACGCGTCGGCGCATTCATACGCGACCCTGTCGGCAAGGCCGGCGCGCTCGGCGAGGAAAGTCGCGGCCTCGACGAAAGACGGGCTGAGATCGATGCCGCGCACATGGCAATCGAACGTCGCCGCGAGATAGCGCGACGGGCCGCCCAAGCCCGAGCCGATATCGAGCACTTCTGCCCCGCGCTCGATCGCCAGGGCCGCGGCGAGGTCGATGGTCGCGGCCAAGCCGCGCGAATGAAACTGATCGAGCGGGGCCAGCTCCTTGGGCGAAGGGCGCTTTCCATCCAGCCCGGCCTCCGCCAGAGCCGCCTTCAAGCGCGCTGTCAGATCATGCTGTCGGCCATAATGCTGAAGGACTTCCATGGATACCTCGCCGAGAGCTGGTTCGACCCGTCCGTTACGGGGCCAAGACGCGGTCGATCGCCGACAAAAGCACCAGCCGCTCCTGGCTGGTATTTACCGGATAGCGATCGAAATCGGCGCCGATGCTGAGATCGGCGAAGAGTCCCTTGGGATCCTCGTGAAAATGGAGAAACGACTTGGATTTTCTGTAAAAGATGCCGAGCGTCTTTTCCTTGATGCCGTCCTTCGCTCTGATCTGATCGAGAAGATCAGACAGGCTCTCCAGTGCCGCGCTTGTCGCGTGCTTCATGAGCAATCCTTCCTTCGCGTCTTGTGCCAAGGGTGGAGAACGATAGCCTCAAGGCGCCATAGTGGCGCCACCGAAGAAGGCCTGCAATCTGGCTAATTCTGGCGCAGCGGCTTGAACGCCGCCCTGAGCTCCTGGGCGAACAGCTCAGGCTCCTCCCACGCCGCGAAGTGGCCGCCCTTGTCGGCCTCGTGGAAGTAGATCAGGTTGCGGTAGGCGCGCCGGGCCCAGGTCTCGGGCGCTTGATAATATTCATCCGGAAATACCGTGATGGCCACCGGAAGCGTGATTTCGTCGGTCTTCTGGGCAGCCGCGAAAATGATGGCGCGCCCGCCATTCTCCCAATATAGCCGCGCTGCCGAGGCAGCGCTGTTGGTCAGCCAGTATAGCGAGATATCGTCGAGCACATCGTCCCTGCGGAGCAGTCGCTCAGGCTCGCCGTCATTATAGTCATAGATGAAGGCCGCGAGCCCTGCCGGGGAGTCGGTCAAGGCATAGCCGATCGTCTGCGGCCGCGTTCCCATCATCGCGGCGTAGGCTCGCTTCATCTTGAACAGATTGTCGAGCGCGCCGAATGCCGCGCGTTCCTTGTCGGAAAGGCCCGCCGGCGCCGGTCCACCGCTGGCAAGGGGACTGGCTATGTCGGGTGGGACCGCCGCCGGCAAATTGATGTGGATGCCGAGCAATCCTGGCGGTGCCTGCAGCGCCATCGCTTCGCTGACGGGCGACCCCCAGTCGCCGCCCTGTGCCACGTATCGGGTATAGCCGAGACGTTTCATCAGCTCCGTCCAGGCTCGGGCGATATGGTCGGGGCCCCAGCCGGTGCTCGTCGGCTTGCCGGAGAAGCCGAAGCCGGGCATCGAGGGGATGACCACGTCGAACGAATCCTCGGCGCTCCCGCCATACGCGGTCGGATCGGTGAGCGGACCAATGGTCTTGATCTGCTCGATTACCGAGCCCGGCCAGCCATGGGTGATGATCACCGGCAGCGCATTGGGCTGCTTCGAGCGCACGTGAATGAAGTGGATATCGAGTCCGTCGATCGTCGTCATGAATTGCGGCAGGGCATTCAGCTTCGCTTCCGCCTTGCTCCAGTCATAGCCGCTGCCCCAGTACCTGACGATCTCCTGCATCTTGGCCAATTGACCGCCCTGCGAGCGGTCATTGACGGTTTCCTTGTCGGGCCAGCGGGTTTCGTGAATCCGGCGCCGCAGGTCGGTTATCACCTTCTCGGGCACATGGACGTGGAAAGGCCGGATCGAGCTGTCCGCATCTGGCTGGGCGCTCGCCGCCTCGGAAATCCTCGCATCGCTCGGCGTCGGCGCTTCCGCGTGAGCGGCGATGGCCATGACCGATAGTGAGAGCGACAATGAAAGGATATATTTTCCGATCACGGCAATTCTCCTTCAGACGGGGTTACCACGCGGCGAAACAGCCAACTTCTCGGCCCGATCACTATAGATGAAATGGGGTAGCGCCGCTCGATCTCGTTCTGCGGGGCTTGATACTGCTCATCGAGGAATATGCTCGCGGCAACGGGGATCTATATGTCTTCGGTGTTGAAAAACTCGCCTTTATATTCTGGATAGAGACGAGGCATTGGCCGTCTTTATTCGCCGGCTCCCGCGAGCAAGCGTGTCTATCTGTGCTTCACCATGGGCCGGAACGGCAAGGTACACTCGGTCAGCATCGACAAGAGCGCGCGGTTCCAATTGCTCGACGGGGAGACGCCAGCGCTTGCCGGCTAGAGCGCGATCGGATTGGCTGGAAACAGCCAATTCGTGAATCGCGCTCTAACTGTTTGAATAGAGACGGATTCACGGAATGGGTGGGTTCCACCCATTCCGACCCGGCTCTAGAACTCGCCGGTCTTTTGCATGGACCGCTCGTGCGCCCGGTCGAACATGGCCCACACACCATCGGCGCCGTCCCAGCTGCCGCTGGTAGCCCCCTTGGAATATTCGGTCGCGCGCTGCTCGAAGAAATTGGCATGCTCGACCCCGTTCAGGATCTCGACCAGCCAGGGCAGCGGATGCGGCCGGATCTGGCGGAAGCCGCTTTCGATCCGCTCGAAATAGCCGAACACCGGATCGAGCCTGAGCTGCGTCAGGCGCCAATCGGCGATGTAGCGCACGTAGTTCTTGATGCCGCCCGCATCCATGCCCTCGATCCGGCCGAGGCCGAAGGCGAGATCGACGAAGCCTTCTTCCAAGCCCACCATGGTCTTCGCCACATCGACGATGTCGTCGCGCACCGACGCCGTCACGGCGCCGGTCTCACGGTGCCATTCATGAAACAGCCGGATGATGCCTTCGCAATGCAGGCTCTCGTCGCGCACCGACCAGCTGACGATCTGGCCCATGCCGTTCATCTTGTTGTGGCGCGGGAAGTTCAGCAGCATGGCGAAGCTGGCGAAGAGCGACATGCCTTCGGTGAAGGCGCCGAACATCGCGAGCGTGCGCGCCACGTCGCCGACCGTGCCGACGCCGAAAGTGTGCATATAATCGGCCTTCGCCTTCATCTCGTCATAGTCGCGGAAGGCCTCGAACTCCGCCTGCGGCATGCCGAGCGTCTTCAACAGCAGCGCATAGGCGTCGATATGCACCGTCTCCATGTTGGAGAAGGCGGCCATCATCATCTGCACTTCCAAGGGCTGGAAGATCGGGATGTAGCGCTTCAGGTAATTGTCGCCGACCTCGACATCCGACTGGGTGAAGAAGCGAAAGATCTGGGTCAATAGATTGCGCTCGGCATCGCTCACCCGGTCCGACGCCCAGTCGCGGATATCGGCGCCGAGCGGGACTTCCTCGCCCATCCAATGGGTTTGCTGCTGGCGCTTCCAGAAATCATAGGCCCAGGGATAGCGGGTCACGTCGTAGGTACCGGTTGCGGTCAAGAGCCCGACCTGGCCGGTGCCGATGAGCACGCGCGGATCGACCGCCGACAGATCGGTCACTGACATGCGAGGCACTCCTCATAGTCGCGCCGTTCGGCCGGCGCCTCGATGCGCTCGGCCTTGCCCGTGCCGCCGGCGAAGCCGGCGCGGCTCAGGGATTTGGAGCGGCAGTAATAGAGGCTCTTGATGCCGCGCTTCCAGGCCGACCAGTGCAGCATGTGCAGATCCCACTTATCGATGTCGGCCGGCAGATAGAGGTTGAGCGACTGGCTCTGGCAGATGAAGGGCGCGCGGTCGGCGGCGAACTCGATGATCCAGCGCGGATCGATCTCGAAGGCGGTGCGGTAGATCTCCTTCTCGTCGTCGGAGAGGATGTCGAGATGCTGGACCGAGCCTTCCTGCTCGACGATCGACTGCCAGACTTCCGGCGTGTCGGCGCCCTTCTCGGCGAGCAGCTTGGTCAGATACGGGTTGCGCACGACGAAGGCGCCGGACAGGGTCTTGTGGTTATAGACATTGGCCGGGATCGGCTCGATGCAGGCGCTCGCGCCGCCGCAAATGATGCTGATCGACGCGGTCGGCGCGATCGCGAGCTTATGGCTGAACCGCGCCTGCATGCCGCGTTCGGCCGCGTCCGGACAGGCGCCGCGCTCCATCGCGAGCTCGACCGAGGCGGCATCGGCCTCGCGCCGGAGCTTCTTGAAGATGCGCAAATTCCAGGATTTCGCCATGGCGCTTTCGAAGGGAATGCCGCGCTGCTGCAGCATCGAATGGAAGCCCATGACACCCAAGCCGACCGAACGCTCGCGCATCGCCGAATAGCGCGCATGGGCCATGCTGTCGGGCGCCACCGTGATGAAATGGGTCAGCACATTGTCGAGGAAGCGCATGACATCCTCGATCAGGCCGGGCTCGTCCGCCCATTCGTCCCAGGTCTCGACATTCATCGAGGCGAGGCAGCAGACGGCGGTGCGCTCTTCCTCGCGATGATCCATACCGGTGGCGAGCGTGATCTCGCTGCACAGATTCGAGGTCGTGACCTTGAGGCCGAGCTCGCGCTGATGCTTGGGCAGCGCGCGGTTCACCGTGTCGATATAGAGCAGGTACGGCTCGCCGGTCTGGAGCCGCGTCTCGAGGATGCGCTGCCAGAGCTGGCGGGCATCGACCTCGCGCATCACCTCGTTCGATTTCGGGCTGCGGAGGGCGAACATGGCGCCGTCGCGCACGGCCTCCATGAATTCGTCGGTGACGTTGATGCCGTGATGGAGATTGAGGCCCTTGCGGTTGAAATCGCCGGACGCCTTGCGGATCTCCAGGAACTCCTCGATCTCCGGATGATGGATGTCGAGATAGACCGCGGCCGAGCCGCGCCGCAGCGAGCCCTGGCTGATGGCGAGCGTCAGCCCGTCCATGACATGGATGAAGGGGATGATGCCGGAGGTCTCGCCGGCACCCTTGACCGGCTCGCCGATCGAGCGGACCCGGCCCCAATAGGTGCCGATGCCGCCGCCGTTGGAGGCGAGCGCTACATTCTCGTTCCAGACATCGACGATGCCGTCGAGCGAATCGGGCACGGAATTGAGGAAGCACGAAATCGGCAGGCCCCGCGTGGTGCCGCCGTTCGACAGGATCGGCGTCGCCGGCATGAACCAGAGGCGCGAGACCGCGTCGTAGAGCCGCTGGGCGTGCGGCACGTCGTCGGCGAAGGCGCAGGCGACGCGGGCGAACATGTCCTGATAGCTCTCGCCCGGCAGCAGGTAGCGATCGTCGAGCGTCGCCTTGCCGAAGGCGGTCAGCAGCGCGTCGCGCGACCGGTCGAGCGTGAGATCGGCCGGCTTCGGCGCCTGGAACAGCGGCCCGCCGAGCGGCGCGCGGCGAACGGCCGCTTTCGGCGGCTCGGCAGCCGGGGCCATCGGCGGCGAAGGCGAGAACGGGACGAGGTTTCCATCGCGGTCGAAATCGTAGGCAAGTGCTGACATAGGCCGTCCCATGAAAGGGCCGGGATGAATCGACGGAACGCTTTGCAGGAGGCCGGCACCCGGCCGTCAATCGCAAGCGCCGTCGGGGCACCCCGCCCGAGGATTTTCGCGGTCACGGCAGGTCTCCTGGCTCGCGGGTCGCTGCGGCTGCCTGGCCTTCCCGATGCGAGCGCATCAGTGGCCCGGGCGACAGCCGCTCACCGCTTACAGTTGCGGGGGCAGCCCCGGCCTAACCGCTTCTCAGCGACACACCGGGTTCCCTCTTAGCCCCAGATCTTGCGACCCGAGGAACCATGACCCCTAGAGATTGTGATGAAAACAGGACGTCGTCAAGCGTCCGATAAGCCAGACCGGCCCGTGGGGCAGGACGAAACGCTTGCGATTGGATCGGGCCGACGGCGGAGGCGGATTTTAATGCCCGCGGTCGGGGTCCTGTGCCGTCGGCCGCGCTGACCGTGCCGCGCGTCACACCACGCTGGAGGGCACGGCCGGATCGACATGGACGCCGCCGTTGGCACCATGCCGCGCACTGGAAGGTCTGGCGAGCGCCGCCGATCATGACATTCACACGGCCGAAATCCTGTAAGCCGCGGATACTGCAGCCGGTCCCGAGGGTAGAGACGATGAGATCCGCCAACACCATCCCCGAGCCCATAAGGTTTCGCCGTGATGTTGCCAAATCGCAAATGAGAGTTACTCGCAATATGTTATTGCAAATGGATCTCAACCGCATATGCTCCCGCTATTTCCCGGGAGCCACGCTATGACAAGCCCCTTCGCTTCGCCGTCCGTGGCCATCCTCTCTCGACGAAATCTGCTGGCGGCCTGCCTTGCCCTGGCGTTGCCGTCATGGCCTGCTCGCGCGGCCGAGCTGGTCGACGCGCGCGGGCGGCATATGGCGGTGGGCGATCTTTCCCGCATCGTCTGCGTCGGCGGCACGATCACCGAGATTCTCTACGCGCTCGGCGCCGCCGGCGGGATCGTCGCGGTCGACAGCACGAGCGAGTTCCCCGCCGAGGCGCTACGCGACAAGCGCAACATCGGCTATATGCGGATGCTGTCGGCGGAGGGGGTGTTGTCGGCCGGGCCGAGCCTGCTGCTGGTGATGGAAGGCTCGGGACCGCCGGAAGCGATCGACGCCTTGCTCGCCTCGCCCGTCCCGCTGCTCTTCGTCGACGCCACGCCGACGCCGGAGGCGGTGCTGGGCCGTGTGCGCTTCCTGGCGTCCGTCACCGACACGGTGGCAGCCGGCGACCGCCTCTGCCGGACGATCCAATCAGGCTTTGCCGATCTCGATGCCTGGCGGGCGAGCCATCCCGGCGGTCAGCGCGTGCTGTTCGTGCTGTCCATGCGCAACGGCCAGCCGGTGGTGGCCGGCGCCGGCACCTCGGCCGATGCCATCATCGGCCTCGCCGGGGGTGTCAACGCCGCGACCGCGCTCAAGAATTACAGCCCGGTCAGCGACGAGGCGGTGACGACGCTCAGGCCGGATGTCGTGCTGACGATGGATCATGCCGGCATGAGCTTCGACGATGCGGCGCTCGACGGCCCCGCCTTCCGCCTGACCAAGGCCGGGCAACGCCATGCGCTCATCCGCATGGATGGCGGGTTGCTGCTGGGTTTCGGCCCGCGGACCCCGGTCGCGGCGCTGGAGATGGCGAAACGCCTGGACGCGCTCGGCAGCCCGACCTGATGGCGATCTGGACGCAACGGTCCGGCCGGGCGAGTCGTGTCGGCGCGCAGGATCGTCCCCGCCCGCCGGCCGCACTGGTGCTGGGGATGCTCGGCCTGGCGCTCCTGCTCGCCTTCGCCGCCTCGGTGCAGTTCGGCGCCACCGGCATCGGGCTCGAAGCCCTGCCGCGCCTATTGGCGTCGCTTTGGTTTCAAAGCGACGGCGGCACCTCGCTTCAGGTCGATCGGCTGGTGCTCTTCGATATCAGGCTGCCGCGCGCCGTCCTGGGCGCGCTCGTCGGCGCCGCGCTCGGCGCTTCGGGCGCGGTCATGCAGGGGCTCTTCCGCAATCCGCTGGCCGATCCCGGCATGATCGGCGTCTCCGCAGGCGCCGCGCTTGCGGCGGTGGCGACGATCGTGCTCGGCGACGGCGTGCTCGCCTTCGTCGTGGCGCCGCTCGGCCGCTGGGCCGTGCCGCTCGCCGGGCTCGCCGGCGGGTTCGGCATGACGGCGCTGCTCTATGCCTTCGCCACCCGCGCCGGCATGACCTCCGTCACCACCATCCTGCTGGGCGGCGTGGCGCTGGGGGCGCTCGCCGGCGCCTTCACCGGCATGCTGGTGTTCATCGCCAACGACCGGCAGCTCCGCGATCTCACCTTCTGGAGCCTGGGCAGCCTGTCCGGCGCCTCCTGGCCCAAGATCGGCGTGCTGCTGCCGTTCCTGGCGCTCGGCGCCGCCTGCCTGCCGGCGCTGACGCCGGTGCTGAACGCTTTCCTGCTGGGCGAGACCGAGGCCTTCCTGATGGGCGGCAGGGTCGAGCGGACGAAGCGCCTCGCCATGCTCGCGGTCGGCAGCGCCGTCGGCGCCTCCGTGTCGCTCACCGGCGCCATCGGCTTCATCGGCCTCCTGGTGCCGCATCTGGTCAGGCTCGTCTGCGGACCCGACCATCGCATCGTCCTGCCGGGCAGCGCGCTGCTCGGCGGCACCTTGCTGCTGCTGTCCGATACGGCCGCCCGCACGCTCGCCGCCCCGGCCGAGCTGCCGGTCGGCATCGTCACGGCCGCGGTCGGCGCCCCCTGCTTCCTGTGGCTGCTGCTGCGCCGCCGGCACGAGGCCCCATGATCGCGCTCGACGCGGTCGGCGTGACCCGCGCGGGGCACAAGCTGCTCGACGGTGTCAGCCTCGCCTTCGAGCCCGGACGGGTGACGGTCATCGTCGGCCCCAACGGCGCCGGCAAATCCACCATCGTCAAGCTGGCGAGCGGCGAGCTCATGCCCTCGGCCGGGATGGTGACATTGGACGGACTTCCGCTGCCGCGCGTCAACGCCCGCGCGCTGGCACTGCGCCGGGCCGTGCTGGCGCAGTCGAGCGATGCCGTGTTCGGCTTCACCGTGCGCGAGCTCGCCACTCTCGGCGCGCGGCTGCTGGGGTTCGGCGCACCGCCCGGCGACCATGTCGAGCGCGCCCTGCATCTGGTCGGATTGGTCGCCCTCGCCGATCGCCCCATCGACCGCCTGTCGGGCGGCGAGCGCCAGCGGGCGCATCTGGCGCGCGTGCTGGTCCAGCTCTGGGTCAGCGCCAAGCTGCACGGGCCGGGCGCGCTCCTGCTGGACGAGCCGATCGCGGCCCAGGATCTATCTCAACAGCTCCGGGTTCTGGAGATCGCGCGGCAGCATGCCGCGACGGGCGGTGCCGTCGGCATCGTGCTGCACGACCTCAATTGGGCCGCCCATATCGCCGACCATCTGGTGGCGCTGCACCGAGGCCGGATCTATGCGCAGGGCGCGCCGGCGACGGTCTTGACGCAGCGCATGCTGGCGGAGGTCTATGGCGTCGATCTGGAGCCGGGCGCCGTGCCCGATCGCATCTTCCTCCTGCCGCAGCTGGCGGCGTTTCGGCCGGACGGTTCCGGTCTCTGACAAATGAAAGGATATAACCCATGTTCATCGCCATGAATCGCTTCAAGGTCCGCAAAGGCGAGGAAGCGGCGTTCGAGGCCCGCTGGCTCGAGCGCGAGGTTCATATCAATGCCGTGCCGGGGTTCATCGAGTTCCATCTGCTCAAGGGGCCGGAGCGTGAGGATCACGTCCTCTACGCCTCGCACACGCTGTGGCAGTCCCTACAGGCATTCGAGGATTGGACCCGCTCGGAATCGTTCCGTGCCGCCCACAAGGATGCCGGTCAGGGCAAGCCGCTGACGATCAGCCATCCCGAGTTCGAGGGCTTCGATGTGCTGCAGGTGGTGAAGCCGGCGGAAGATGTCCTCGGCGGCGAGCGCCAGATCGCCTGACCGTTCATTGCATACGCATCAGGCCACGATTTCCGCGGCCCGCCGGCGCCGCCAGGGCGCGATCAACTGGGTTGGGATAAGAAAACGGGGTTGGCTGTTTCCAGCTGCATCCCTGTTTTCTTGATCATGTTCACTACATGCGTTGGTCGGAGTGAGAGGATTCGAACCTCCGGCCCCTAGCTCCCGAAGCTAGTGCTCTACCAGGCTGAGCTACACTCCGCAGCCGCAGGAGCGCCCTTATAGTGGGGTGGCGCCGGGGCTGCAACAGCGATCTTCGCAGGGCTCAATAGCCGCGTTGCAGGCAGAACTCGGCGACATCCACAAGCGCCTGTCGAATCGGCTGATCCGGGAAGATCGAGAGCGCGTCGATGGCCGTTTCGGCATAGGTGCGGGCGCGGCCGAGCGTCGCGTCGAGCGTGCCGTATTTGCGCATGAGCTGGATCGCCCGGTCGAGATCGGCATCGGTCTGATCCTGCTCCTCCAGCGTGCGCCGCCAGAAATCGCGCTCCTCGTCGTCGGCATGGATGAGCGCCAGCACGATCGGCAGGGTCATCTTGCCGTCGCGGAAATCATCGCCGACATTCTTGCCGAGCTCGGCCTCGTGGGCCGAATAATCGAGCATGTCGTCAATGAGCTGGAACGCCATACCCAGATTGCGGCCATAGCGCGACAGCGCTTCGATCTCGGCGGCGGGGCGCTCGGCGATGACGCCGCCGATCTCGCTCGCGGCGGCGAAGAGCGCTGCCGTCTTGGCGTCGATCACCTCGAGATAGGCCGCCTCGCTCGTCTCGATATCGTTGGCGGTGACGAGCTGCAGCACCTCGCCCTCGGCGATGACGGCGGACGCGGTCGAGAGAATGCGCAGCACGTCGAGCGAGCCGTCGCTGACCATGAGCTGGAAGGCCCGGCTGAACAGAAAATCGCCGACCAGGACCGAGGGCTTGTTGCCCCAAACCGCATTAGCGGTGGCGAGGCCGCGCCGAAGGTCCGACGCGTCGACGACGTCGTCATGCAGTAGGGTCGCCGTATGAATGAACTCGACCGCGGCGGCGAGCGCCAGCTGCCGGTTGCCCTGATAGCCGCACAGCTTCGCGGTCGCGAGCGTCAGCATCGGCCTGAGCCGCTTGCCGCCGGCCGAGATGATATGGCCGGCGAGCTGCGGAATCAGCGCCACCGGGCTGTGCATCTTGTCGAGGATGAGCTGATTCACCCGGTGCAGATCGGCCTCGACCAGATGCTGAAGCGCGCTCATATCCGCAACCCGGCGCATCGCCGGATCGGTTGCGGCTTCCGCATTCTTCAGGCCGCGCGTCGCTGCCAACTCAGTCCACTCCTTCGTTCTCGCCGTGCCGGCGATCCTGCGGTCGGTCTCGCATGACAGGCCGGTGGCCGCAGCATAGAGTGCGGTCCCGATGGGTCAAGCCTGCTGCGACCAAACGCCAGGGCGAGGCCGCCCCGCCGCCGGAACCCTGCCTTGTCCCGCTCCAACGGATCCAGCTTTAGCAGATATCCCTTCGCGGATCAGCCCCGTGAGGCGTCGTGACCGAGCCTGTGCTGAGCGAGGATCGCGTGCTCGGCGGCCGCGTGCTGCTGCGCCAGCCGGTCGCCGGCTTCCGGGCGGCGATCGATCCGGTGCTGCTCGCCGCCGCGGTGCCGGCCGAAGGAGAGGCGCGCGTGCTGGAGTTGGGAGCCGGCACCGGCGCGGCATCGCTCTGCCTCGCCCGGCGGGTCGAGGGCTGCCGAATCACGGGATTGGAGCTGCAGCCCGACCTCGCCGCGATCGCCGCCGGCAACGCCGTCTTGAACGGTCTCGAAGCGCGGGTCTCGTTCCTGGCCGGCGATATTCTCGACCCGCCGGCCGCGCTGGCGCCGGGCAGCTTCGATCACGTCATGGCGAATCCGCCCTATCTGGCGTCCGGCACGGCGACCTTGCCGCCGGGCGCCGCCCGGGCGCTGGCGGTCGGCGAGGGCGAAGCCGACCTCGCCCGCTGGGTGGAATTCGCCCTGTCGCGCGTGCGGCCGCGCGGCTCGGTCACCTTCATCCATCGCGCCGACCGCCTGGCCGATCTGCTGGCGGCGCTCGCCGGTCGCGCCGGCGAGATCGCGATCTTGCCGCTCTGGCCCGGTCCGGGCAAATCCGCCAAGCGCATCATCCTGCGCGCCCGGCGCGGCATCGAGTCGCCGCTGCGGCTGCTGCCCGGGCTGACGCTGCACGGGCCGGGCGGCGGCTATAGCCCGGATGCCGACGCGATCCTGCGCGACGCGGCGGCCCTGTCATTCTGACCATCGCCAAGGAAGAGCCTTCCGGGCCGCCCCGGATTACAGCCGTAGCTTCTTTACCGAAGGCCGAAACCCCGGGGTAACGCGCGCCCCGCAGTCTTCGATAATGACTGACGCACTACGTCGCTTACATGCCGATATCGGCGCATTGGCGCCCGACATCACCTCACGCGCCGGCGAAATCGAAGCTCTGCGGCAGATCCCGTCCGATTTGGTCGAGACGCTGCGGTCGATCGGCGTCTTTCGCCTGTTCGTGCCCCGAAGCCTCGGCGGCCTGGAACTCGATCTGCCGGCGGCGCTCGGGGTCATCGAAGCGCTCGCCAAAATCGATGGTTCGATCGGCTGGACCGTGATGATCAGCAATGGCGGCTCGCTCTTCCGCCCGTCATTGCCGCCGGAAACCTATGCTCGGATTTACCGGGACGGCCCAGACGTCATCACCGCCGGCTCGACCCAGCCGGCGGGAACGGCCGAGGCGGAGGGCGACGGCTGGCGGGTGACCGGGCGGTGGCCCTTCGCCAGCGGTTGCCGGCACGCCGATTGGATCGTCGGCTTCTGCGTCGTAACCGAAGGTGGGAAGCCGCTGCCCGGACCGAACGGAGACGGCGGCCCGCCTCTAATCCGGGGCTTTCTGCTGCCGGCGTCCGACTGGGAAATCGAGGACACCTGGCGCGTCGCCGGGCTCAAGGGGACCGGGAGCCATCACATCGCGGTGAAGGACAAGCTGGTTTCGGAAGCGAATTTCTTCGATCCGGGGGGCAGCTTCCGCTGCCATCCGGGGCCGCTGTATCAAGCCGTCCTGCAATTCCTCCCGCTGCTGCTCGGCGCCGTCACCGTCGGTATCGCCGAAGGCGCGCTCGACGATCTCGTGGCGCTGGCGGGCAGCGGCCGGCAGCAGTTTCGGGCCGCCGTGCCGATGCGGGAATCCGAGATATTCCAGTACGAGCTCGGCCGCATCGCGGCCGACGTCAAGGCTGCCAAGGCGATGCTCGAGACCCAGGCCGCGAGCCATTGGCGCCACGCGCTGGCCGGCACCCTGAAAGACGAGGCTCTCATCACAGAGGCCTCCCACGCGGCAGTATGGGTCGCCGCCACCTGTACGCGCGCCGCCGATGCTTGCTTTGCGGTGGCCGGCAGCAGCTCGGTCTACGAGACCTCGCCGCTCCAGCGGCGGCTGCGCGACTGCCATGTCGCGTCGCAGCACGGCCTCGCGCAGCAACGACTGTATGTCGGAGCCGGAAAGCAGATGCTGAACAGTGCCGACTCGATGAAAGCCCGTTCAGAGTCGAGGTGAGGGCGTTCTGCCGCCTCCGCGCTGGCTCTCCGGCCCCCAGGCCTGCGTCTGGCGTACGGTGCCAAAGATCGCTATAGCGAGGACGATGCCAAGCCGTCGACCTTCGACAAGGATGAACCCGTATGGACCGCCTCGACCCGCGCAGCACCGCCCTGGTGCTGATCGATCTGCAGAAAGGCATCCTCGCGCGCCCGACGGCGCCCTATACCGCTGATCAGGTGGTGGCGGCCGGGGTCTCGCTCGCCCGTGCCTGGCGCGCGGCGGAGGCGCCGGTCGTGCTCGTCCGGGTCGGCTGGTCGGACGGCATGGTCGATGCCCTGCGCCAACCGACCGAGCAGCAGATGCCGGCGCCGCCGGGCGGGTTGCCGCCCGGCTGGATGGATTACGTGCCGGAACTGGAAATGGCCGCGACCGACATCCTCGTCACCAAGCGGCAATGGGGTGCCTTCTACGGCACCGAGCTCGATCTGCAACTGCGCCGACGCGGCGTCACGCGCCTGGTGCTGGGCGGCGTCTCGACCAATTTCGGCGTCGAATCGACCGCACGCTTCGCTTGGGAGCAAAATTACGCGCTGATCTTCGCCGAGGATGCGATGAGCGCCTATGACGGCGCCATGCACCAATTCGCCGTTACCAACATTTTTCCCCGGCTGGGGCTGATCCGGAAGACCGAGGAGGTGCTGGCCGCGTTCGGCTAGAGTACGATTCACGCATTGGCTGGAAACAGCCAATGCGTGAATCGTACTCTAACTATTTGAATAGAGACGGATTCACGGAATGGGTGGATTCCACCCGTTCCGATCCGGCTCTAGCGCCGGCGGGGCCGCTCAGCCGAAGCGCCCGGTCACATAAGCGTCGGTTTGGCGCTCTTGCGGGTGGGTGAAGATCGCTTCGGTCGTATCGATCTCGATGACTTGGCCCAGATACATGAAGGCCGTGCGGTCGGAAATCCGTGCGGCCTGCTGCATGTTGTGGGTGACGATGATGACGCAATATTCGTCCCGCAGCTCTTCGATCAATTGTTCGATATGGTAAGTCGACGACGGGTCGAGCGCCGAGCACGGCTCGTCCAACAGCACCACTTCGGGGTTGACGGCGACGGTCCGTGCGATGCAGAGCCGTTGCTGCTGTCCGCCGGAGAGCGAGAAGCCGCTCTGATTCAAGATATCCTTGACCTCGTCCCATAAGCTCGCGCGGCGCAGCGCCTGCTCGACGCGCGCCTCGAGCGCGCGGCGCTCCAACTTCTCGTAAAGCCTTATGCCGAAGGCGACATTCTCGTAGATCGACATCGGGAACGGCGTCGGCTTTTGGAACACCATGCCCACGCGTGCCCGCAATGCATTGAGGTCGATGGCGGGATCGAGAATATTCTTGCCGTCGAGCAGCACCTCGCCGGCGGCGCGGTGATCGGGATAGATCGAGTAGATCCGGTTCAGCACGCGCAGCAGCGTGGATTTTCCGCACCCCGACGGGCCGATCAGCGCCGTGACGCTCTTGTCGTAGAAGCTCAGGCCGACCTTGGTGAGGGCCTGAGTGGTGCCGTAGAAGAAGTCCAGGTCGCGGACGACGATCTTCTCCTTCGCCGATGCGATGTCGAGCGGCCGCCGGCCGGCCGGCGGCGACAGGGCGGAAGCCACGGAAACCGCGTTCTCCTGAGCAGTGTGTATGGGTCGAGGCTTCATCCTGCGGCCGCCGGGCTTGAGTGCGCGTGAAGATGAAATATAGGCCGGCCGCAACGGGGCGAATGATCCAGATCAATATTGGCGGAAGGAAATTCAGCGTGCCGAAATTAGCTCGTCAAGAAATAGAAATAAAAGCGTAATACTCTATTTGATCTGGATCATCTGTTGGGCCGGCCCGTAGTCCTTAATGGACCTCCACCGTGGTTCCATGGAGAAAACAATGCCCTGCATCCTGCTCGCGACGGACGGGTCGCAGGCGTCGAACCGAGCAGCCGATGTCGCCGCTCGATTGGCGAAATCCATAGGCCTGGTGCTCTGGATCGTGAACGTGACCGACCATTTCGGGCCGCCGCCCGCGGAACTCGAGCAGTTCTCGGCCGTGGAGCATCTTTCGCGCTCGGAAATGATCGAGGCGCTCTCGACGCAGCTGCTCGCCGAGGCGAAGGAACAGGCGGAAAAGGCCGGCGTACGGGAGGTTCGCATCGAATCGCGCAAGGGCGATGTCACCCGCACGCTCATCGAACTTGCCGAGGAAATCGGGGCGGAGGCGATCGTCGTCGGCAGGCGCGGCTGCGGCACGCTGGCCGGTCTCCTCGTCGGCAGCGTGACGCAGAAGCTCGTGAGCCTCGCGTCGCGCACCGTCATCGTGGTCCCGTAAGGTCTTTCAGCGCTCGCCGCGCTCGATCAAAAGCTGGTCGAAATAGGCGATCGTCTTCTCCAGGCCCACTTCCAGCCGCACTTTCGGTTCCCAGCCGAGCACCTTCTGCGCCTGGGTGATGTCGGGGCAGCGCTGCATCGGATCGTCGACGGGAAGCGGCTTGAAGATCAGCTTCGATTTCGAACCCACCTGTTTGATGATCCGCTCCGCCAGCTCGCGGACGGGAATCTCCATCGGATTGCCGATATTGATCGGGCCGGTGATCGAATCGTCGGTGGCCATCAGCCGGAGCCAGCCCTCGATCAAATCGTCGACATAGCAGAAGGCACGCGTCTGCGAGCCGTCGCCATAGACGGAGATATCCTCGCCCCTCAAGGCCTGGACGATGAAGTTCGAGACGACGCGTCCGTCGTTCGGATGCATGCGCGGGCCGTAGGTGTTGAAGATCCGGACGACCTTGATCCGCGTCTTGTGCTGGCGGTGATAGTCGAAGAACAGCGTCTCGGCGCAGCGCTTGCCCTCGTCGTAGCAGGCGCGCGGCCCGATCGGGTTGACGTTGCCGCGATAATCCTCGGTCTGCGGATGCACGCTCGGATCACCATAGACCTCGCTGGTCGAGGCCTGGAACACCTTGGCCTTCACCCGCTTGGCCAGGCCCAGCATGTTGATGGCGCCGATCACGCTGGTCTTGGTCGTCTGCACCGGATCGAACTGGTAATGGATCGGCGAGGCCGGGCAGGCGAGGTTGTAGATCTCGTCGACCTCGACATAGAGCGGGAAGCAGACATCGTGGCGCATCGCCTCGAAGTTCGGATTGCCCAGCAGATGCGCGATATTGTCCTTGCGGCCGGTGAAGTAATTATCCACGCACAGCACGTCGTTGCCGGCCTCCACCAGCCGCTCGCACAGATGCGAGCCGAGGAAGCCGGCACCACCGGTGACCAGCACGCGCTTCTTGGTCATGCTCATGGCGAGTTCTTTCTCGGGTCCTGTCAGTCCCCGTTGCCGGCCGTGGGCGCCACGGTCTTGCGGCCGATCGAATGATAGGCGAAGCCAGCGGCGGCGACCTGGTCCGGATCGTAGATGTTGCGCAGATCGACGACGATACGGCCTTCCATCTGCTGCGCCACGCGCTCCCAATCCAGCGAGCGGAACTCGTTCCATTCGGTCAGGATGACCAGCACATCGGCGCCCTTGAGCGCATCGTAGGTGTCGGTCGCGTAATCAAGCGTCTCGATCACCTTGGTCGCCTCATGCATGCCTTCGGGATCGAAGGCGCGCACAGTGGCGCCCTTGGCCTGAAGGGCGGGGACCACGGCGATGCTGGCGCTGTCGCGCATGTCGTCGGTATTGGGCTTGAAGGTCAGGCCGAGCAGGCCGATCTTCTTGCCCCTGACCGAACCGCCGCAGGCCGCCTCGACCCGCTCGGCCATCTGCAGCTTGCGCTCGTCATTCACTTCGACCACGGTCTCGATGATCTTGATCGGCGCGTTGGCGTCGCGCGCGGTCTTGACCAGCGCCAGGCAATCCTTGGGGAAGCAGGAGCCGCCATAGCCGGGGCCGGCATGCAGGAACTTTTTGCCGATGCGGCCGTCGAGGCCGATGCCCTTGGCCACGTCCTGCACGTCGGCGCCCACGGCCTCGCACA
This sequence comes from Aliidongia sp., assembly GCA_035539155.1. Classification (GTDB taxonomy): domain Bacteria; phylum Pseudomonadota; class Alphaproteobacteria; order ATCC43930; family CGMCC-115725; genus JAXDMU01. Next base: position 59,564 of record DATLIZ010000029.1, read on the forward strand.
GATTGGCGATCTCGTTGATGAAGGTGATCTTGGTCGCGAGGAAGCTGTTGGCGGCGTATTTGGTCAGCTCCGCCGTCTCCAGCCCGGTGAACAGCACCGGCGTTTCCAGCAGATAGAGCGGACGATAGAGGCCGCGCAGAATCTCGCGGGCCTTGTCGGCATTCGGCATGGTGCCGATGACGACGCGATCCGGGCGCATGAAATCGCCGATGGCCGAGCCTTCGCGCAGGAATTCCGGGTTGGACACGACATCGTAGTCGCGGCCGAGCTGAAGATCGGGCCGGGCCTTGCCGATCACTTCGGCGACCTTGCGGCCGGTGCCGACCGGCACGGTCGATTTCGTCACCACCACGGTATAGCCGGTCATGGCCTTGGCGATTTCCTCGGCCGCGGCGAAGACGTAGCTCAAGTCGGCATGGCCGTCGCCGCGCCGCGAGGGCGTGCCGACGGCGATGAAGACGGCGTTGGCGCCGTCCACCGCGGGTGCGAGCTCGGTCGAAAAGGACAGGCGGCCGGCCTTGACGTTGTTCGCGACGAGTTGATCGAGGCCCGGCTCGAAGATCGGCATTTCACCGCGATTGAGCCGCTCGATCTTGTCGACCGCTTTATCGACGCAGATTACCGACGTGCCGAATTCCGAGAAACAGGCGCCCGACACAAGACCGACGTACCCCGTCCCGATAACCGCTATCCGCATCGAAGATCCTCTGATTTGAACTTTGCCGGCTTCGGCCCGCTAGCACTGCCGCAACCTGACCGCGTTTGCCAGCGAAAATATGTCCGGAACGCCTTGCCAAAGGGTTGCCGGTCGCTGCACAGAAGTCACAACGGAGAGGGCGGATGGGAAATTCCCCGGATACGGTCGAGTTCAAGGATATCCTTGCCGTGGATAAATTCTCTTTTTATGACGGTACTGCGGAAGAAACTATCGCGGTGCCCCGTTATGGGTCCGGTCGGAGCTTCCGCCGATCGCAGTCTGAGAGCGGATCCCCATGAAGAACATCCTGGTCACAGGTGGCGCCGGTTATATCGGCAGTCACGCGGCGCAAGCCCTGGCCCGTGCCGGTTATCGTCCGGTGACGTATGACAGCATGGTCTACGGCAATTACTGGGCCGTGCAGTTGGGGCCCCTCGTCGTTGGCGATATCGGCGACCGCCAGAAGCTGCTCGACACGATCGAGCAATATGAGATCGAAGCGGTGATCCATTTCGCCGCCTTCGCCTATGTCGGCGAATCGATGGCGAAGCCGGAGCTCTATTTCGACAACAACGTGACGAAATCGCTGGTGCTGCTCGACGCGGTCAGGACCGCCGGCATCCGCCATTTCGTCTTCTCCTCGAGCTGCGCCACCTACGGCACACCCGACCAGATGCCGATCACCGAGGCGACGCCGCAGCGCCCGGTCAATCCCTATGGCGAGACCAAGCTCATTATCGAGCGCGCGCTCCATTGGATGGGGCAGGCGCACGGCTTCTCCTCGGTGGCGCTGCGCTATTTCAATGCCAGCGGCGCCGATCCCGAAGGGAGGATCGGCGAGAGCCACGATCCCGAGACCCATCTCATCCCGCTGATCCTCGATGCCGCCCTCGGCCATCGCGCCGCGATCGACATCTACGGCACCGACTACCCGACGCCGGACGGCAGCTGCGTGCGCGACTATATCCATGTCGCTGACTTAGCCGATGCGCATGTCAAGGCGCTCGATTACCTGCTGGCCGGCGGTGCCTCGACCGCGGTCAATCTCGGTACGGGTGAAGGCCATTCCGTGCGGGAGGTGATCGCCGCGGTCGAGCGGGCGACGGGCCGGCGCGTGCCGCGCCGCGAAATGCCGCGCCGGGCGGGCGATCCGGCCGTGCTGATCGCCGATCCGTCGCGGGCGGCGGCACTGCTCGGCTGGCGGCCGGGCCTGTCGGATCTCGACACCATCATCCGCACCGCCTGGGCCTGGCATACGCGTGAACCCGAGCTGGCGATGGCGGTCGGCGATTGAGCTGCGGCACCGATTGCGCCTTGCGGCGATCGGTGGCGGCGCTGTAAGTCCTTCGAGAGCGATGCCGCGCCGGCCCTTCCGCGGCCGGTCGGACGAGACGCCCGCATGCGGCCAGGCGCCGCCCGCCGGCGTCTCAGCATGAGGAAGATTCTGATGAGCCCATCCTTCCCCCTCCACGCGGCGAGGGGCCATTCGGATTCTCTTACCGGCCTCCCGTGCTCGGCAGGCGTGCGCGGATGACGGTCATCGAGCGGCCGGAGCCCGCGCCCGAGACGATGCTGCCGGCCCCCGTACGGCTCGAGCCGGTGCGGGTCGAGGGCAAGTTCTTCTTCGCCGGCGACACCAAGCTCTTCCTCAAGGGCGTTACCTACGGGCCGTTCCCGGTCGGCGCCGACGGCACGCAATTTCCGGATTCCGACCGCCTGCACCAGGATTTCCGGCTGATGCGCGAGTCCGGCGTCAATACGGTGCGCGTCTTCACCGTGCCGCCGATCCGGCTGCTCGACATCGCCGCCGAGCACGGCTTGCGGGTGCTCGCCGGCATTCCCTGGTCGCAGCATATCACCTTCCTCGAGACCGACGAGGTCAGGGCCGAGGTCCGGCGCATGATCATGGCGGGCGTCCACAGCCTGCAGCGCCATCCGGCGATCCTCGCCTACATGATCGGCAACGAGATTCCGCCCGACATGATCCGCTGGCACGGGCCGGAGAATGTCCGGAAGTTCCTGGCGGGCCTGGTCGAGGAGGTGAAGGCCTTCGATCCCAAGGGGCTGGTCAGCTACGCCAACTTCCCCTCGACCGAATATCTCACCGTCGATTTTACCGATTTCCTCTGCTTCAACGTCTATCTGCACGATGAGGGCGCATTCCGGCGCTATATCGCCCGGCTGCACAATCTCGCGGTCGACCGGCCGCTGGTGCTGACCGAATTCGGCATGGATTCGTTCCGCCACAGCTTCGAGCACCAGGCCGAGACGCTGTCCTGGCAGGTCAAGGCCGCGTTCGAGCTGGGCTGCGCCGGCACCTGCGTCTTCGCCTGGACCGATGAATGGTTCACCGGCGGTCATCTGATCGAGGACTGGGCCTTCGGCCTGGTCGATCGCGATCGCGCGCCGAAGCCGGCGCTGGCCGCTGTGGCCGAGCGCTATCGGGGGCCGTTGCCGCCCGCGCTCGCCCGCTATCCGCGTGTCTCAGTCGTGGTTTGCGCCTACAATGCCGACCGGACCATGGATCAGTGCCTAGCCTCGCTCGAGCATCTGAACTACCCGGATTACGAGGTCATCGTCGTCAATGACGGCTCGACCGACCGGACGCTGGAGATCAGCGAGCGCTACCCCTATTGCCGAATCATCAGCCAGGCCAACAAGGGGCTGAGCGTCGCGCGCAATGTCGGGGCCGAGGCCGCGACCGGCGAGATCGTGGCCTATACCGACAGCGACTGCGTCGCCGACAAGGATTGGCTCACCTACCTCGTCGCCAAGATGGAGCATGGCGGCCTCGTCGCCGTCGGCGGCCCGAATTTCCCACCGCCCGAGGACGATATGGTGCCGGCCGCCGTCGCCGTCTCGCCCGGCGGCCCGACCCATGTGCTGGTCTCGGACGAGGTGGCCGAGCATATCGCCGGCTGCAACATGGCGTTCAAGCGCGAGACGCTGCTGGCCCTGGGCGGCTTCGACCCGGTCTACCGGGCCGCGGGCGACGATGTCGATATCTGCTGGCGCTTCCAGAATGCCGGCTACACGATCGGCTTCGCGCCGGCCGCCGTGGTCTGGCATTTCCGGCGCAACACCATCGAGGCCTATCTCAATCAGCAGAAGGGTTATGGCAAGGCCGAGGCGCTGGTTTATTCCAAGCACCCGCTGCGCTTCAACCTGTTCGGCCAGGCGAAGTGGCTGGGCCGGATCTATGGCGACCTCTCGGCCTCGCTGCTGCTGTCGCGCCGGCCGGTGATCTATTCCGGCGTGTTCGGGCGCGGCCTGTTCCAGACCATGTACGAGCCGCCCTCGTCGCTCGCCGCCTTCCTGCCGCTGACCTTCGAATGGAACGTGGTCGCGATCCTGCTGGCGCTCGTCGGCGTCGGCATCGGCGGCTGGGGGCTGTTGCTGCTGGTGCCGCTGCTGACGACCTGGACCATGTGCGTCTCGGGCGCGCTCAAGGCGCCGATCGAGGAACGGTTCCGTGGACCGAAGGCGCGGGCGCTCATCGCCCTTCTGATCTATCTGGGTCCGATCCTGCGCGGCTGGACCCGGCTCAAATGGCGCATCAAGGAATCGAACGCGGCCGAGAAGACGCCGCCGGTCTTGATCGACCAGCCGGCTCGGATCGATTGGCGCGCCCGCACGCTCTATTTGTCCTATTGGGGCGAGCGCAGCGAGGAGAAGGAGGCGCTGCTCGCCGGGCTCATGCAGTTCCTGGCGCCGCGCAAATATTTTCTGATGATGGACGAGGGCTGGAGCGACTGGGACCTCAAGGTCTCCCGCGGCCTGTGGAGCCGCGCCTATGTACTCGTCTGCACGGAGAATCACGGCGGCGAGAAGCGGGTGCAGCGCGTCCGCTGCGCCATGCGCCTGTCGCGCCTGTCGGGCTTCGTCCTGCGCTGTTACGCCGTCGCCATCGCGGCCGGGCTCATCGCCGGCCAGCCTCTGGCCGCGGCACTCGTGGCGCTGGTCGCGGCCGGCCATTTCGGTGTGATCGCGGCGGAGACGATCCGGTTCGGCCGCATCATGCATCACGTCATCGAGGCCGTGGCGCGCGATGTCGGGCTGCTGCCGATGGCGCGGCGCGGCAAGGGATGAGGCGAGGCCCCGCATGAAAGGGCTCGCGGGCAGGATATTGGGCTCGGTGCGGCCCTATGGCTGGCGTTTCGGCGCCGCCCTTGCCCAGCTCTTCCTCATGGGCGCGTTCGAGTTGCTGAAACCCTGGCCGCTGAAGCTGGTGGTCGACAATGCGCTCGGCGGCAAGCCGCTCGACCGCGGCGGCTGGATGGAAATCCTGCCGGATATCTCGTCCTGGCCGCCGCTCGCGATCGTCGGTGCCGCCTGTGCGGCGCTGGCCGTCATCCATCTGCTGTCGGGCGCCTTTTCGACCTTCTACAATTGGATGGCGATCGGGCTCGGCCAGCGCATGGTCAACGATCTGCGCGCCCGGCTCTATGCCCATCTGCAGAGGCTGTCGCTCGCCTTTCACGGCCGGCAGAAGGTCGGCGACCTGATGATGCGGATCACGGCCGACAGCTACGCCGTCCAGACCATGATCATGAACGGGCTGCTGCCGATCATGCAGGCGCTCATCCTGCTGTGCGGCATGATCCTGGTGCTGTGGCCGATCGACCGGCTGCTGACGCTGACGGCGCTCGCCATCGTGCCCGTGCTGGCGTTGCTGATCATGCTCTTCAACCGCAAGATCGGCGACGTCGCGACCGTCGCGCGCGATACGGACAGCCTGGTCTATTCGGTGGTCCATTGGGGCATGGCGTCGATCAAGCATGTCCAGGCCTTCACCAAGGAGGAGGAAGAGCATCGCCGCTTCATGGCGGCGAGCGGGGCGGCGCTCCGCGCCCATCGGCTGCTCTATTCCTGGCAGTCGGTCTATTCCGCCGTGATCAACACGCTGGTCGCGATCGGCACCGGCCTCGTGCTGTTCGTCGGCGCGCGCGAGGTGCTGAACAAGAGCCTCACGATCGGCGAGCTGCTCGTCTTCATCGCCTATCTCGACAGGCTCTATGCGCCGGTCAACCAGATTACCCAGAGCTGGGGGCTGATCGCCGGTGCCCGGATCGGCGCCAAGCGCTGCTTCGAGATTCTCGATACCGAGCCGGATCTGCCGGACGGCACGCTCGAATTCCCGGCCACTGGCGCCAAGGGGCGGATCGAGTGGCGCCATGTCGCCTTCCGCTACCAGGCCGACCAGCCGGTCCTGCGCGGCATCGATCTCGTGGTCGAGCCCGGCCAGACCGTCGCCTTGGTCGGCGCCACCGGCGCCGGCAAATCGACCCTGCTCGGGCTGCTCGCCCGCTTCTTCGACGCAAGCGAAGGGCAGGTGCTGATCGACGGCACCGATGTCCGCGACTATCGGCTGGCCTCGCTGCGGCGGCAGAGCGCCATGGTGTTGCAGCCGCCGCTCGTCTTTCCACTGAGCGTCAGCGAGAATATCGCCTATGGTCGTCCCGAGGCGACCATGGACGAGATCAAGGAGGCGGCGCGTCTGGCCCGGATCGACCGGCGGATCGAGGCGCTGCCGCAAGGCTGGGACACGGTGGTGGGCGAGGCGGGATCTAATTTTTCCGAGGGCGAGAAGCAGCGCCTGACCATCGCGCGGGCGATCCTGCGCGATGCGCCGATCCTGATCCTGGACGAGCCGACCTCGGCGCTCGACGCCGAGACCGAGTCGCTGGTCATGCAGGGCCTCGAGCGGCTGACCCGGGGGCGCACCACCTTCATCATCGCGCACCGCTTGTCGACGGTGCGCAGAGCCGACAAGATCCTGGTCCTGAAGGACGGGGTCATTGCGGAGGCCGGCGGATTTGATGAATTAATGCGGCTGAAAGGCCTGTTCGCGACGCTTTACGATACTCAATTCGCCCCAGTGGAGGAGACGCGCATTGGCGTCTGAGAAGAAGACAGTCCTCGTCCTGCATCTGGCCGGACAAATTCCGCTCGCCGGCATCGCCTGGCAGGCGCTGCATTACGTGCTGGGGCTGCGCCGGCTTGGCTACGATGTCTGGTACATCGAGGATTCGGGCGCCAACCCGTACGATCCGCGAAAGCAGAGCATCGTCGAGGATTGCAGCTACAATGTCGAGTTCGTCAAGGCGATGATGGAGCGCTTCGATCTGGGCGACCGCTGGGCTTATTGGGATGCCGCCAAGGATGTCGTGCACGGCATCTCCAAGGAGCGGCTGCTGGCGCTCTATGGCGAGGCTTCGGCTCTGTTCAATCTGTGCGGCGCCACCCGGCTCAGGGAAGAGCATCTCGCCTGTCCGATCCGCGTCTTCGTCGATACCGATCCGGTGTTCGAGCAGGCCAAGGTCGCCGCCGGCGACCCGGATTCGCTCGATTATCTCGGCATGCACACGCATCTCTTCACCTACGGCGAAAATCTGGGCGCCGAGGATTGCCCGGTGCCGATGGTCAAGTTCGACTGGAAGAAGACGCGGCCGCCCGTGCTGGTCGATCTCTGGGACGCCGGTTCCGTCGCGGCCGGCCCGTTCTTCACCTCGGTCGCGACCTGGGAGAACAAGGGCAAGGATATCCGCGTCGGCGACGAGACCTACCGCTGGTCCAAGCACGTCAATTTCCTGCGCTTCCTCGACCTGCCGCGCCAGGCGATGCAGCCCTTCCGCCTGGCCATGACGCCGCCCACGCCCGATGTCGAGGCCCGGGTGCGCGAAGGTGGCTGGGACATCGTCGATCCGGTGCCGATCTCGGCCGACATGCAGAGCTACCGCGATTTCATCGTGACCTCGCGCGGCGAGTTCACCGTCGCCAAGGATATCTATGTCCGACCGAAAAGCGGCTGGTTCTCCGATCGCTCGGTCTGCTATCTCGCCGCCGGCCGGCCAGTGATCACGCAGGAGACCGGCTTCTCGAAATTCGTCGAGACCGGGCGCGGCCTGTTCCCGTTCAGCTCGCTCGAAGAGATTCGCGAGGCGGTGTCCCGCATCAATACCGACTATGCCCAGCAATCGGTGGGTGCCATCGAGGTCGCCTATGAATTCTTCGATGCCGATGCGGTGCTGCGCAAGATGGTCAAGGAGTGCGATCTTTAGAATCGTGGACCTGGCGCGCGGGTTACGGCGGTAGCCAGCTTTCGCCTGGACGAAATTTTCTTGCAACATGGGCGTCCGATCCTCGCTCCGGCACATCTGGAGTGAGTTGCGATGTCCCAATCACCGACGCTGAACGCCGCGCGCGCCGAGATCCCTAGCTTGACGGTCAAGGAGCTGGACGCCGATCCGCACGGCGTTTTCCGGCGCTATCGTCCGCAGACCCCGTTCGTGGCGCACGAGGCCGGTGGCTATATGATACTCCGCGCGCCCGACGTGGAGATGCTGTCGCGGGACTCCCGCGCGCAGGCGACGGAAACGGAATTTCCGAAGCTGTTCGGCATCAACGACGGGGCCCTCTTCGAGTTCTTCGACGAGGGAATGCTGATGGCCAACGATGCGGTTCATCGGCGGCGGCGATCACCCTTCACCAGGTCCTTCGCGGCGAAATTGATGAGTGAGCTGCGTCCGCGCATCAGGAAGATCGCCGAAGATCTGATCGATGACTGGTATGCGGCCGGCGAAGCCGATCTGGTCGAGCAATATGCAGCCCTGATTCCGGCGCGGACGATCTGCGAGCTGCTCGGCCTGCCGCAGGAGGACATCCCTCGGTTCACGGCACTGGTCTATGAGGTGACCCGTGCGCTGAGCTTCAGCTTCCAGCCCGAAGACATTCCAGGCATGCAGTCCGCTGCCGCCGAGCTGCGGGATTACGTGGAGCAACTCCTGCACGCGCGGCGCCGCATGCCTTCCGACGATTTTCTCTCTGCCTTTGTGATCGAATCCGACCAGAAGGGCGAGCTTTCGGCTATCGAGGGCATCATCCAGATCGTGTCGCTGATCATTGGCGGCACGGACACGACGCGCGTCGCCATGGTGGCGCAGGTCTTCCTGCTGCTCGAGCACCGGGAGCAATGGGATGCGGTCTGCCGCGACCCGGCATTGATTCCGGGCGCCGTCATCGAAGCGATGCGCTACGAGCCGAGCGTCGCCTCGATGGCGAGAAAGATGACGGAGGATGTCGAGGTCGACGGCCGAATCCTTCCGGCCGGGCAATTCGTCACGCTCTCGACCATGTCGGCGATGCGCGACGAACGGATTTACGATCGACCGGATGTCTTCGACATCTGCCGGACGGATCAGGTGCGCTTGCATCCGATTTTCGGCGGCGGCCCGCATCGCTGCATCGGCGAGGCGCTGGCGCGGATCGAGCTGGAGGAGGGGCTGGCGGCGCTCACCACTCGCCTGCCGCAGCTCCGGCAGCTCGGCGATCCGCCGAGATTCCAGGGGCACGCGGGCATTCGGCGGGTGGATGAGATGCGGGTGGGTTGGTCGATCTGACAGGCTGGTTTCCCGCCCCGGATCCGGGGCGGGACTAGATCAGATCGCCTTCAGCTGCCACTCGATATCGTTGGCGAGGCCCCAGAGATAGCCCTTGTCGGCCTGGCCGATGATCACATAGCCATGGCCGCCATGATACCAGTGCAGGATGTTGACGCCTTCGCGCTGCTCCAGCACCGGCGTGGAGTCAGGCTTCACCGTGTTGGTGACGGTGATCGAGATCGGCCCGAGCTGCTTATTGTCGGTGAAATAGATGAACTGATAGGCCGGCTTGCCCTCGACGGCGATCTTGCGGCCACCTTCGAAATGCAGGCTCCAGGGCTTCAGGTCCGGGATGGTGATGTCGGCCGGCGCGGCCTTGGTCTCGGTCGGCGGCACGTCGAAGATCGTGTTCTCCGCCCCGTTGGCGCTCGAGATCAGCAGATTGTGGTAGGTGGCGATGTTGTCGAGCCAGCTCGTCTGCGTCGCCGCCGCCTTGGTCGCCGTACCGTCCGAGCCGGCGGCGAGATAGCCCAGCGACGCGCCGAACATCAGGCAGGCGACCGAGGCGGCCGCGGCCATGCCGACCCAGCGCCGGGTCAGGGCGGCCATGCCGCGCTTGGGGCGGAAACTCAGAATCTTGGCCTGCGGGTGGGCGACCTCGAACAGGCGCGTCGGCACCGGCTCGCGCAGTACCTCCTCGAACGCCTCGCGCACCAGGGCCGTGGTCTCGCCGAGCTTGCTCAGGCGCACACGCACCGTCGGATCGCGATCGAGCCAGGCCTCGACCTCGGCGAATTCGGCTTCGCCGAGCTCGCCGTCCAGAAAAGCCACCAGCAGCTCATCGCTTGGCTGTTGCATCATGCGTACTCCCTCGGAGACCGCTCCCTTGCTCGAGCAGCACGGTCAGTGCCGATCGGGCCCGGGCGAGGCGGCTCATGATGGTACCCACAGGAACCTGAGCGATCTCCGCCGCCTCCTTATAGCTAAAACCGTCGACCGTGACGAGCATCAGTGCCGCCCGTTGCTCCGGCGGCAGGCGGGCGGCCGCTCGCCGCACCTCCTCCAACGCCATCCGGGCTTCAGCGCGCCGCACCGGCTCGTCGCTGCCAATTCTGTCGTCCTCGATCTCCGCTTCCTCCTTGCGGACATCGCGGCTGCGCAGATGGTCGATCCAGAGCGTCTGCACGATCCGGAACATCCAACTGTCGAACCGCGTGCCCTCCTGGAACTGATGCCGTCTCGACAGCGCCCGTTCGCAGGCGGATTGCACAAGGTCGTCGGCCTGGGAGACGGTTCCCGTCAATCCACGGGCGAAGCGCCGCAATCTCGGCAACGAGGCAACTAGCTGCTCGCTGAAGGTATCGCTCACGCCTTGGGCACCCGCGGTGTCTCCCATGCGCGATGATAACGAGCGTCGCGCAACTTTATTCCCGTTTCGCCATATTCCTGCCGCACCCCACCGCCTCCCGGAATCCCTGGCCCCCGCAAGCGGTCTAGCATGCCCTGCCATGGCGGCGAAACAATCGGAAACAATGCGATGGAATTACAAGGGTGCGACGGATTCCGGCCTGTTTCCACGGCCAAGATCTGATATTAACGCGAACCACCCGCGTGCCGATGCGTCTTCGGCGCGTTGCGCGTGGAGCCGCATCGCGCATGCCCGCCATGCATCATCCTACCGGCGATGCGGGCAGCCAAGGAATTCGGAGGCAAGCGACGACCCATGAAAGTGGCCATCACGAAAGAAACGCGTGCCCATGAAAAGCGCGTGGCGGCCTCGCCGGAGACCGTGAAACGCCTGATCGGCATGGGCCTCGATGTCATCGTCGAGAGCGATGCCGGCCTTGCCGCGTCCTTCACCGACGCTGCCTACGAGGCGGCCGGCGCCAAGATCGCCAAGGATGCGGCGTCCGCCTGCGACGGCGCCGAGCTGGTCCTCAAGGTCCAGCGGCCGCAGCGCGACGCCAAGCTCGACGAGCTCGCCTATCTCAAGCCCGGCACGGTGCTGGTCGGCATCCTCTCGTCGTTGCAGAATGCGGAGGATGTTGCGGCCTATGCCCAGGCCGGGATCACCAGCTTCAGCATGGATCTCTTGCCGCGCATCACCCGCGCGCAGAGCATGGACGTGCTGTCCTCGCAGGCGAACCTCGCCGGCTACAAGGCGGTGGTCGAGGCGGCGGTCGAGTACGGCCATGCCTTCCCGATGATGATGACGGCGGCCGGGACCATTGCGCCCGCCCGCGTGACCGTGATGGGCGCCGGCGTGGCCGGGCTCCAGGCGATCGCCACGGCCCGGCGCCTGGGCGGCATCGTCTCGGCCTTCGATGTCCGTGCCGCTGCCAAGGAGCAGGTCGCCTCGCTCGGCGCCAGCTTCATCGAGGTCGACGAGGAAGCGTCGAAGAGTGCCGAGACCGCCGGCGGCTATGCCAAGGAAATGAGCGAGGATTATCAGCGCCGCCAGCGCGAGAAGATCCACGAGGTTCTGAAGAAGCAGGACATCGTGATCTGCACCGCGCAGATTCCGGGCAAGAAGGCGCCGGTGCTCGTCACCAAGGAGATGATCGCCGACATGAAGCCGGGCTCGGTCATCGTCGATCTCGCCATCGAGAGCGGCGGCAACGCCGAAGGCGGCACGGTCGGCAAGGTGGTGACGACCAAGAACGGCGTGAAGCTCGTCGGCTACGCCAACATGCCCTCGCGCATCGCCGCCGACGCCTCGGCGCTCTACGCCAAGAACCTCCTGGCCTTCCTCGGCCTGATCGTCGACAAGGAGACCAAGTCTCTCAAGATCGACCTCGCGGACGAGATCATCAAGGGCACGCTCGTCACCCGCGACGGTGCCATCGTCCATCCCGCCTTGAGCCCGTCTGCCACGACCGGCCCGGCCGCCGCGGCGCCTTCGGCCTGACCCGCGCGTCTTGAGGAGATACTGACCATGGATTCGACCACGCTCCCCGATCGCGCGGCGCAGCTCGGGCAGGACGCCCAGACGCTCGCCTTCAAGCTCCGCGACCTCGCCGACCAGCTGACACACCAAGCGCAGGCCGTGGCGACGCAAGGCGGCGGCGAGAATTTCACCTTCTTCCTGACCGTCTTCGTGCTCGCCTGCTTCGTGGGATACTACGTCGTCTGGCGGGTGACCCCGGCGCTGCATTCGCCGCTGATGAGCGTCACCAACGCCGTCTCGTCGGTCATCATCGTCGGCGCGCTCATCGCGGCCGGACCCAAGGATTTCAGCTTCTCGAAGGTCATGGGCTTCTTCGCGGTGACGCTGGCGGCGGTGAACATCTTCGGCGGCTTCATCGTCACCCAGCGCATGCTCAGCATGTTCAAGAAGAAGCAGAAGTGAGGGGGCTAAAGTGACCGAGAACCTTTCTTCACTTCTCTATCTCGTCGCCGGCATCTGCTTCATCATGGCGCTCCGGGGCCTGTCGAGCCCCGAGACCTCGCGGTCCGGCAACGCGTTCGGCATTGCCGGTATGGTCATCGCCATCGGCACGACGCTGGCTTCGCCGCATGTGCAGAGCTGGTGGCTGATCGTCGTCGGCCTCGTGATCGGCGGCTCGATCGGCGCCTATATCGCGCGCAAGATCCAGATGACGGCACTCCCGCAGCTCGTCGCCGCCTTCCATTCGCTGGTCGGCCTCGCCGCGGTCTGCGTCGCGGCCGCCGCCTTCTACGCGCCCGAGGCCTATGGCATCGGCACGCCCGGCAATATCTATGCGGGCTCGCTCCTGGAGATGGGGCTCGGCACCGCGATCGGCGCCATCACCTTCACCGGCTCGATCATCGCCTTCGCCAAGCTGCAGGCACTGATCTCCGGCAAGCCGCTGACCTTCCCGTTCCAGCATTTCATCAATCTCGGCCTCGGCATCCTGATCCTGGTGCTGATCGCGGCCCTCATGGCCAGCGCCGGTGCCGCCTGGGAGTTCTGGGCGATCGTGCTGGCCTCGCTGGCGCTGGGCTTCCTGCTGATCCTGCCGATCGGCGGCGCCGACATGCCGGTCGTGATCTCGATGCTGAACAGCTATTCGGGCTGGGCCGCCTGCGGCATCGGCTTCACGCTCGCCAACAGCCTGCTGATCATCACCGGCGCGCTCGTCGGCTCCTCGGGCGCCATCCTCAGCTACATCATGTGCAAGGGCATGAACCGCTCGATCTTCAACGTGATCCTGGGCGGGTTCGGCACCGATGGCGGCACGATCTCGGCCGCTCACGGCTCGGGCGACCAGACGGTCAAGGCGGGTTCCGCCGACGACGCCGCCTTCATCATGAAGAACGCGTCCAGCGTCATCGTCGTGCCCGGCTACGGCATGGCCGTCGCCCAGGCGCAGCATGCGCTCAAGGAAATGGGCGACATGCTGAAGAAGGAGGGCGTCACCGTCCGCTACGCCATCCATCCGGTGGCGGGCCGCATGCCCGGCCATATGAACGTGCTGCTGGCCGAGGCGAACGTGCCCTATGAGGATGTGGTCGAGCTCGACGAGATCAACCGCGATTTCGCCTCGACCGACGTGGCCTTCGTCATCGGCGCCAACGACGTGACCAACCCGGCCGCCAAGACCGACCCGAGCTCGCCGATCTACGGCATGCCGATCCTCGATGTCGAGAAGGCGAAGACCGTGCTGTTCATCAAGCGCTCGATGGCGTCGGGCTATGCCGGCGTCGATAACGAGCTGTTCTTCCGCCCGAACACGATGATGCTGTTCGGCGACGCCAAGAAGATGTGTGAAGAGATCGTCAAGGCGATGGACGCCTGACGAAAGCACGCCGCGTTTGCCCCTCCGGAGACCGGTCGCCGCTTGCATCGTTTCGATGCAAGCGGCTCGGCATGGCTCGCGCTTACTCGCGCAGCAACAGCCGGCGAAATGCCTGATCAGCTTCGTCTTTCGCCTTTCGATAGGCGAGCTCCGCCGTGCTGAACGTTTCCTGATATTGCAGGCCGATTTTGTCGAGCCGGTCGAGGTACTCGTCCACGGCCCGCTTCACCACGGCGGGTTCGGCGAACAGGGCTGCTTCGGAGATGAGCTGCAAAGCCCATTCCGGCAGCGGAGGTGGCGGCAATGGATGCGGCCGGACGGCAAGGGCGTGGCCGCCGCCGCCGACGGGGCCGTTCAGGGGAACAATCGGAGTGGTGGGCTTGTGAAAGATCGACATCATTCTTCTCCTCGAGGCGTGAGCTCACGAAACAAGCGGATGAACGTCTTCAATCTTCGACAGGGTGACGATCTCGGCGCTTGATCCCTGTTCTCAATAGTTGCTGCGCCGGTCTTCGGTCGCCATTTGCGCGGCTGCGAGCGCCTCCTCGCCGCCGCGATACCAGTAGAGCTTCCGATACCCCAGTGCTTCGAGACGCAGCACGGTGTTGTAAGGTCCCCAGCCATGGATGCCGGCGCCCATGACGACGATCGGCTTCTGCCGGTCGCCGCCTGCGGCCATGTCGATCTCCTTGGCCAGCCGCGGCTGGATTTCGTCATCCAGCCGGTCGCCATCCTCGGCCCAAGGCAGGAAAAGGGCGCCCGGCGGCACCGCGCCGCCGCAGCCGACATCGAGGATCAGCGTTGCCGTGATCAGCCCCGGCATATCCGTCGTGCGCACGGTTTCGGCGCCGGGCACGGCCAGGGGCGTCGCGGCGTAGAGATCGGCCGGCTGCAGCGTCGAGGGCGGCGCGATCCCGTCATCGGCCGATTCGTCCGCGAATTCAGGCATGCCGGCCGCCAGCAGGCCGGTCAGCGCGTGCCGCAGACCGGGCAGCGCCGATGTCGCCTTGGAGCCCGCATAGCAGGATTCCCGCCAGACCGAGCGGCGCGGCCAGCGAAGCTGATAGGCGGCGAACTTCTCGCGCGCCTTGGGCAATTGGCCGATTTGCGCGTAGGCCTCGATCAGGCCGCGCTGATATTTCTCCGCGGGCTGGGCCTGGGCCGCTTCGGCCTTGAGCAGCCATTCGAGCGCCTCTCCGGGGCGGTCCGCCAGCAGTAAGGCCATGCCGAGATGCCCATATCGGTCCTTGGTCTGCGGATCCTCTGGGCTCAGGGCGATGGCTTCGTGCAGCGCGTCGATCATGCCGTCCGGCCGGCCCAGCATGCCGTTGCAAAGCGAAATTCCGTCGCGCGCGGCGAGATTGCTCGGATCGAGCGACATGGCCAGCTGAAAACCGGAGATCGCCTCCTGGCAATGCCCGTTGATCAGCAGGAGCATCCCCTCGTTGGCGGCCGACATGCCGTTCTGCGGATCGAGCGCGCGCGCTTGATCGGTGAGCGCCTCCGCCCTCGCGAGATCCTCGGCATTCATCGAATCAAGCTCGAACTCCCGCCGCAGCAACAGCCATGAAAGCTGGTTCAGCGCATCGACAAAGCTGGGCTGTAGGGTGATCGCCTGCTCGAGCAGCTTCTGGGCCACATCCATGCTTTGCGGCGACCGATCGCGATCCAGCATGGAGCGTGCTCGAAAAAACAAATCCATCGCATCCGGATCTTGTGGGCGCTGGGCGAGGGAGCGGTCGCTTTCGATCCGCACCAGGCGGAAATTGAGTGCGCCGGCGATCCGGCGGACGATCTCCTCCTGTGCACGCCCCATCGCCGTCCGCGTCGTATCGAACCGCTCTGCCCAAAGATGGGCGCCGGTCCCGGCATCGATGAGCTGCGCATTGACCAGCAGCCGGTCGTCGGCGCCCCGGACGCTGCCCTCCAGCATGTAGCGGACATTGAATTTCCGCCCCACATCCTGCGCCGTCGTGGTTTTGTCGCGGTAGGTATTGGCCGATTCGCGGGAGATGACGAAGCTGCCCGGCAGTCGGGCGAGGTCGGTCGTGAGGTCGTCGCTGACCGCATCCGCCAGATAGGCTTGATCCGGATCGATGCTGAGGTTGCGAAAGGGCATGACCACGATCGAGAGCCGCTGCGGCTGATCGGCCCCCATCCAATATTGCCCGAGGATCAGCGCTGCGGCGCCCCCGATCGCGGCGGCGAGGGCGGTAGCGGGAAGCCAGTGGCGCTTCCCGGTTCCCTTCGGCGTTCCGGAGACGACGGGATCGGCGATCTCCGGCTTCTCATCTTCGGAATCGCCCACAGGACCGACGAAGCGATAGCCTTGACCGGGCACATTCACGATGAAGGGTTGGCCATGAGGGCCATTGCCCAAGGCCTTGCGCAGCGTGGAGATCTGGACGGCGAGGTTGTTTTCCTCGACGAACACGCCGCCCCAGACATGGTCCATGATCTCGTCCTTGGTGACGAGTCGATCGTGGTTTTTGACCAGCAGCTCGAGCAGCCTGAAGGCACGTGGATTGAGCGGCGTCTGGCGGGCATCGCGCAGCAGGATGCCGCCGACCGGGTCGAGTTCAAAACGGCTGAATCGATAGGATGAAACCGAATCCATCGCCGGGGACCCTGACGTGAATATAGTTCGTTGCTTGTTGGTTAATCTATCGATTCGTGTCCGGTGCATCACGACAATTCGACCGAGATTGCCCGGTCTATAGAAGAATTCAGAATCTTAAGACGCGTATTTAAAGACCTAAATGCTCCTCCAGCGACAGTCTTTCGGGGTCAAGGCCAATCAGATCCACCGTTCTTCATCGGCGGTTCTAGCGGTGATGACATGAAGATCAACCCAGTCGAGAGGATGTTAAGATGTATAATCGGCTTATTCTTTCCGCCGTTCCCGCAGCCATGATGGCGTATGCATCCTTCATGATGCCGATCGCCCTGGCGAACGCGCCGTCGGCATCCGTCGACAGCGGCTCGCCGATCTGGACGGCGCTGCAGGAGACCAAGGCGTTTCCGGACCCCTATCCGGGGCCCCGTGCCACGGAGCCGATGGAAGGAAACGTGCTCGCGCGCTTCCATGTCGGCGACGATGGTCATCCGCAGAACATCGATATACTTCAGAGCGCGCATCACGCGGCGCTCGACGATCAAACCAGGAAATCGATCGAGAAGGTCACCTGCCCGGATTGCGCGGGGCAGGATTACCTTGTGACCTTCCGTTACCGGCAGGAATGAAATCATCTGCGAATGGAACGAGCCTCGTCATCGACGGGGCTCTTTCTATCGGCGCTTACGCCGGCAGCCCCGCCCGTTCCCGAAACTTCGGATCGCCGATCGAGATCTCCTGGCCGCTGAGATCGTCCGTGCCGGGGCCGCACAGATAGGCGATGGCGCGGGCGGGATAATCGACCGGCGCCAGCTCGCTCTGCGGCACCTTGGCGACCGGGCCGATGCCGGAGGCGCGGACCTGGGCCTGCATACCGGTATCGACCATGCCGGGGCCGAAGCCGAACACCCGGATGCCGCGCCCGCCATATTCATGCGCGATCGATTTGGTCAGCATGGCGAGCCCGGCCTTGCCGACGCAATAGGCGCTCCAGCCTTCGAGCGCCCGGTGAGCCGCTCCCGAGCTGACATTCACGATCGTGCCGCCGCCGGCCGCCACCAGATGGGGCAGGGCGGCGCGCGCCGCATAGAAGGCGCCGGTGAGATTGACCTCAATCGACTCCGCCCACGCCGTGGGATCGAGGCTTTCGATCGCGCCGACGGGGCCGATCACGGCGGCGTTGTTGACGAGGGCGTCGATGCGGCCATACCGCTCCAGCGTCTCCGCCACGAGCCGGGAGACGGCGTCCAGATCGGCGACATCGCAGCCGATGCCGGCGGCCTCGTGCCCGGCGGCGCGGATTTCCGCCGCGACGCGCTCCGACGCGGCGGCATCGCGCGACGAGACCACGACCTTGGCGCGCTGGGCGGCGAGCGCCAGCGCCGCGGCGGCGCCGATGCCGCGGCCGGCGCCGGTGACGATGGCGACGCGGCCGTCGAGGGTAGGCGTATTCATGACGAGACGTGACTTTCAGCGGTTGGCGGCGTGCGCCGGGCGACGAGCGCGCGGATCGTGACGTAGAAGACCGGCGTGAACAAGAGTCCGAAACCGGTCACGCCGAGCATGCCGAAGAAGACGGCCGTGCCCAGCGCCTGCCGCATCTCGGCGCCGGCGCCGACGGCGATCGCCAGCGGCAGCACGCCGAAGATGAAGGCGAAGGAGGTCATCAGGATCGGCCTGAGCCGGGTGCGCGCGGCCTGGACCGCGGCCTCGACCCGGTTGGCGCCCTGATCTTCCGCCTGCCGGGCGAATTCGACGATGAGGATCGCGTTCTTGGCGGCGAGGCCGACCAGCACGACGAAGCCCACCTGGGCCAGGATGTTCACATCCATGCCGCGCAGCAAGAGGCCGCTCACGGCGGCGAGGAGGCACATCGGCACGATCAGGATGACCGAGAGCGGCAGCGACCAGCTCTCATATTGCGCCGCCAGCACGAGGAAGACGAAGACGATCGAGGCGCCGAACACCAGGAGGCCGTTGTTGCCGGCCAGCTTCTGCTGGAAGGCGAGCTCGGTCCATTCATAGTCGAACCCGCTCGGCAGCCGCTCCGACGCCAGCTTCTCCATCGCCGCCAGCGCGAAGCCGGTCGAATAGCCGGGGAGCGAATTGCCCTGCAGCTCGGCGGCCGGGAACAGATTGTAGCGCGGCACGCGATAGGCGGCGGTGATGTCGCGGAACGTCGTGACCGAGCCCAACGGCATCATGTCGCCGGCGAGGTTGCGGGTCTTGAGGTCGGCGATGTCGTTGGCGGTGATGCGGTAGGGCGCATCGGCCTGCGCCACCACGCGGTAGGTGCGGCCCAGATAGTTGAACTCATTGATGAAGGCGGAGCCGAGATAGACTTCCAGCGTCTGCGAGACCTGATCGACCGTGACGCCCAGCATCTCGGCCTTGGCCCGGTCGATATCGGCATAAACCGTGGGCGTTCGCGTATTATAGAGCGAGAAGATGCCGGTGAGGCCGGGGATGCGGTTGGCTGCGGCGGCGAGGTCCTGGGTTGCCGCATCGAGCGCCTCGAGCCCGCGCCCCTCGCGGTCCTGGACCATCATCTTGAAGCCGCCGGAGCTGCCGATGCCGCGCACCGACGGCGGCGGGATCACGATGATGAAAGCGGACTGGATGGCGCCCAGCCTTTTCCTGAGCTCGGCCGTCATGACGTCGGCGTTGAGGCCGGCATTGGCGCGCTCGACGAAGGGCTTCAGCGGCACGAAGATCGCCGCCGCGTTCGGCGCGTTGGTGAGGGTGGCGCCGTCGAGGCCGGCGAAGGAGACGGTGTGCTCGACGCCGGGCGTGTCCAGGATGATCTTGGTCGCGCGCCGAACGACCTCGTCGGTGCGGGCGAGCGAGGAGCCGGGCGGCAGCTGGACGACGGTGATGAGATAACCCTGATCGGTCGGCGGGATGAAGCCCGACGGCGCGCGCGAGAATTGCCAACCGGTCAGGCCGATGAGCCCGACATAGATGATCAGCACGATCGCCGTTCCCCGCAGCAGCCTGCGGGTGAGGCCGCCATAGCCGTCCGAGAGCCGGTCGAAGAGCCGGTTGAAGCCACGGAAGAAAGCGGCGATCGGCCGGCCGATGCCCCGGCTCTGGACATGCTCCTCGTGCGGCTGGAACAGCACCGCGCAGAGCGCCGGGCTGAGCGTCAGCGACACGAAGCAGGAGATCACTGTGGCGGTGGCGATGGTGACCGCGAACTGGCGGAAGAACTGGCCGGAAATGCCGGGGATGAAGACGGCCGGGATGAACACGGCGGACAGCACCAGCGCGATGGCGATCAGCGCGCCGCCGACCTCGTCCATGGTCTCGTGCGCCGCCTGGCGCGGCGTTCGGCCTTCACGGATATTGCGCTCGACATTCTCGACCACGACGATGGCGTCGTCGACGACGATGCCGATCGCCAGCACCAGCCCGAACAGCGACAGGTTGTTGAGCGAGAAGCCGAGCGCGCCCAGCACGGCGAAGGTGCCGACAAGCGAGATGGGGATCGCCAGGATCGGCACGATCGAGGCGCGCCAGCTCTGCAGGAACAGGATCACGACGATGACGACGAGAACGACCGCCTCGAAAATCGTCTTCACCACCTCATGCACCGACTCGGAAATGAACTCGGTCGGGTCGTAGACGATGTCGTATTTCAGGCCGGGCGGAAAGGCAGCCGCCATCTTGATCATGGCGGCGCGGACATTCTGGGCGGTCGCCAGCGCATTGGTGCCGGGCAATTGGAAGATCAGCAGCGGCACCGCGGTCTCGGTGTCGAGATAGGAGTTGGCGCTGTAGTCGAGCGCCGCCAGCTCGGCGCGCCCGACATCGCGGATGCGGGTCACATGCCCGTCGGGGTCGGTCTTGACCAGGACGTTCTCGAACTGGCTCACGTCGGTCAGGCGCCCGAGCGTCTGGACGTTGAATTCGAACGCCCCTTGTTTCGGCATCGGCGGCTGGTTGAGCACGCCGGACGCGACCTGGAGATTCTGCGACTGGAGTGCCGCCACGACCTCGCTCGCCGTGAGATTGCGCGCCGCGACCTTGGTCGGATCGAGCCAGATGCGCATCGAATAATCGCGTGCGCCGACGATACGGACATCGCCGACGCCGGTGAGGCGCGCCAGCGGGTCCTTCACCTGCAGCGTCGCGTAATTCGACATGTAGAGCTGATCGCGCGAATGGTCGGGCGAGCTCAGATGCACGACCATCAGGATGTCGGGCGAGTTCTTCTTGACCGTGACGCCGATCTGCTGGACCTCGGCCGGCAGGCGCGGCTGGGCGATCGCGACGCGGTTCTGCACCAGCACCTGTGCGGTGTCGAGATTGGTGCCGAGCGCGAAGGTGACGGTGATCGACAGATTGCCGTCGCCGGTCGCCTGCGACGACAAATAGATCATGTTCTCGACGCCGTTGATCTCCTGCTCGATCGGGGTCGAGACCGTCTCGCTGACCACCTGCGCCGAGGCGCCGGGATAGGAGGTGCTGACGACGATGGTCGGCGGCGCGATATCGGGATATTGCGCGACCGGCAGCGAGAAGTAGGCGATGCCGCCGATGAGGGTGATGAAGATCGACAGCACGGCCGCGAAGATCGGCCGGTCGATGAAGAAGTGGGAGAAGTTCATGCCGCCCTACCGAGCCTCGGGATCGAGCGCTACGGTGCCGGTCTGCGGCGTCACCTTGCTGCCCGGCCGAGCGCGCATCACGCCGTCGATGATGATGGTGTCGGTCGCCGACAGGCCGCCGCGCACGACGCGCAGGCCTTGATAGGTCGGGCCGATCTGGATCGGGCGGGGCTCGACCGTGCCGTCCTCCTTCACGGTCAGCACGATCTTGCGCGATTGGTCGGCGACGATGGCGGTGTCCGGCACCAGGATCGCCGGATGCGGATCGGAGGCGGGCACGCGCACGCGGCCGAACTGCCCCGGACTCATCACCAGATCCGGGTTGGGGAAGATGCCCCGCACGCGCAGCGTGCCGGCGCCGCGATTGAACTGATTGTCGACGAAATCGAGGTTGCCGTCATGCGGCCAGCTATGCTCGTCGGCGAGCTGGGCCTGGACCGGCACAGGGCCTTGGCGCGGGGATTTGAGCTGGCCGGCGAGGATGGCGCGCCGGTAGCGCAGATACTCGGTCTCGCTCGTGTCGAAATTGAGATAGATCGGGTCGAGCGACACGATGGTGACGAGCAGCGTCGTCTGGCCCGAATCGCCACCGATGACCAGATTGCCCAGGCTGACCTCGTGGCTGCTGGCCCGCCCGGCCACGGGGGCGGTGATATGGGTGAATTCAAGATTGAGCTTGGCCGTGGCGAGCTGCGCCTCGTCGGCCTTGACCGTGGCGGCGGCACCGGCCGCGGTCGCGCGCGTGGTCTCGAATTGCTGCTGCGAGGCGAATTGCTTCTGCGACAGGTCGGCATAGCGCTTGAGGTCGAGATCGGCGCGCACCGTCTGGGCCTTGTCGCGCTCCAGATTGGCCTCGGCCAGGTCGACCGCGGCCTGGAACGGGCGAGGATCGATGACGAAGAGCAGGTCGCCCTTCTTGACGGTCTGGCCGTCCTGGAAGTGGATCTCGGTGAGGTAACCGCTGACGCGCGCCCGGATCTCCACCGATTCGACCGCGGCGAACTGGCCGGTATATTCGTCGAACTCGGTGATCTCCTTTTGCAGCGGATGGCTCACGCTCACCGGCGGCGGCGCTGCCGAGGCCTGGGCGACCGGCTTGGTCGTGCCGCCCCAGCGCCACCAGGCACCGGCCGCTACAACCAGGACGACCAGAATCGCCAGGATAAGGTAATGGCGGCGCCGAGACGATGCCGGAACCTGCGCGGTGTTAGCCATTGTCCGCCTCGAAATTACGGTTGGGCGCTTCCGATCATGGAAATCCGCCGGCGATCTTATTTTAAGATTATGTCAGCCCTTACTTCGATGCCAGCGCTGATCTCGTTCGCGGATTTCAAAGGGATAGCACCGGCGATCCGGCCGGGACGGATGGATAAGGCCACGTCCGGCCGATGCGGCTCAACCTGGCCATGTGGCTGGCGAAACGCCCCCGACCGGCCTTGCGTCGGCCCGGTTGCTCTCCTACTCTTCAGGCCATGAGCATTCTCAAGATCGCCCGGATGGGGCATCCCGTGCTGCGCCGAATCGCCGAGCCGGTCGCCGATCCGACTGCGCCCGAAATCCGCCGGCTGGTCGACGATATGACCGAAACGCTGCTCGACATCCAGGGCGCCGGGCTGGCGGCGCCTCAGGTGCATGTCTCGCTCAGGGTCGTCATCTTCAAGGTGGCGGCGGAGCGGACGACCGGCGTCCCTGGCGATGATCCGATCGGGCTCAACACGATCGTCAATCCGGTGCTGGAGCCGATCGACGACGAGTTGGAACTCGGCTGGGAAGGCTGCCTCAGCGTGCCCGGCCTGCGAGGCGCGGTCCCTCGCTACCGACGACTGCGCTACACGGGTGTCGATCTCGACGGAAGGGCGATCGACCGCACCGTCGCCGGCTTCCACGCCCGCGTGCTGCAGCATGAGTGCGATCATCTCGACGGTATTCTCTATCCGCAGCGCATGGACGATCTCGGCCTCCTGACCTTCGTCGAAGAGGGCGCGCGCTATCCGATCGTGCTCGCAGATTATGTCGCCGGGCGCGCGGAATGAACGAGGATGATCTCGTCGCCCGCAAGGATGCGCTGCTCGAGTCCGTGCTGCCCAATGTCACCTTCGACGGCTGGTCGCTGACGGCGATGCGGGCCGGCGCCAAGGCGCTCAAGCTCGACGAGACGGAAAGCTTCCAGCTCTTCCCCGGCGGCGCCGGGGAAGCAGCGCTGTGGCTCGATGATTGGGCCGACCGCCGGATGCTCGACGCGCTCGAAAGCCGTGATCTCGCGGCCATGAAGGTGCGGGAGCGGGTGGGGGCCGCGGTCATGGCCAGGCTCGCGGTGCTGGCACCCTATCGCGAGGCGGTGCGGCGCGCGATCGCACTCAAGCTGTCGCCGTTCGGTGCGGCACGGGCAGCCCAGATCGTCTATCGGACTGTCGATGCAATCTGGTATGCGGCTGGCGATCAGGCGACCGACTTCAATTTCTATACGAAGCGGTCGCTGCTGGCCGCCGTCTATGCGCCGACCATGCTCTATTGGCTGAATGACGGATCAGAAGGGGCGACAGAGACGGAGGCATTCCTACAACGCCGGCTCGCCCAGGTGATGAAGCTGCCCGGTCTGACGGGCAAGCTCAGGAAGACGGCAGAACGGGTCGCCGCTCCTTTCGCCTTCCTGCGTCCGCGCGCTTAGAGAACCGCGCTGCGGATCAGGCTGGCGTAATGGCCCAGATGCAGCACCTTGGCGCAATCCGGCGCGACATCGGCCGAAGCCGTCGCTGCGAGCAGAACCCCCAATATAAAGGCAAAACACCGTTGCATGCCCAACCCCCCTCTTACATGGCCGGACCCTGAGCATCTGCCTCGGCCCGTCCAGGAGCAAGTTACATCGATGTAATGCTGCCTTGCGCACGGCGATGGCAATCCGCCTCAAATTTGTCCAAGTCGGGGTGGTTTTCTCCTATCAGCGGCGCGGCAGCAATCTCGTGACATGACCCATCTTGCGGCCCGGCGGGGCCTCGCGCTTGCCGTAGAGATGGAGCTTCATCAGGGGTTCGCTCAAAGGATCACGCCAGCGCTCGATATCCGGGCCGATCAGATTCTTCATGATCGCGTCCGAATGGCTGTCGGTCGAGCCCAGCGGCAGCCCGCAGATTGCCCGCACCAGCTGCTCGAACTGGCTCGTGTAGCAGGCGTCGATGGTCCAATGGCCGGAATTGTGCGGCCGCGGCGCCAGCTCGTTGACCAGGATGTCGTTGTCCTGGGTCACGAACATCTCGACCGCGAGCACGCCGATGACGCCCAGCCGCTCCGCGATGTGACGGGCGATCGCCTCGGCGCGCATGGCGACCTCCGGCAGCACCCGCGCCGGTGCTATGGTGGTGTCGAGCACATGGTTCACATGCTGGTTCTCGACCGCCGGATATGTCGCGAGCGCTCCCGATTCCGAGCGCACGACGATGACCGAGATCTCGCAGCGGTAATCGACGAAGGCCTCGAGGATGCCGAGCTCGCCGCCCATCGCGGCCCAGGCCTTCTTCACATCGGTCTCGGGCGTGATCATCACCTGGCCCTTGCCGTCATAGCCCATGCGCACGGTCTTCAGCACCGCGCGGCCGCCGATGTCGCGCAGCGCCCGGCCTAAGGCCGAGGCGCTGGTGATCTCCCGATATTGCGCGGTCGCGACCTCGATCTCGCGCAGATAATCCTTCTCGCGCAACCGGTCCTGCGCCACGCGCAGCACCTCCGGCCCCGGATGGACGGGGGCTTGCGGCTGGATATGGTCGAGCGCTTCGAGCGGGATGTTCTCGGTCTCGTAGGTCACGACATCGACCGTGGCGGCGAAACGCCCGAGGGCATCGGCATCGTCGAGCTCGGCGACGGTGATGAGCGGCGTCACCTGGGCGCCGGGGCTGTCCGCCTCGGTCGTGAAGATGTGGCTGCGATAGCCGAGCCGGGCGGCGGCGAGCGCCGTCATCCGGCCGAGCTGGCCGCCCCCCAGGATGCCGATGGTGGAGCCGGGCGGGAGCATCAGGCAGGAACCTCGGAAGGAGCTTCGGCGACTGCATCGGTTTGCTCGGCGCGCCAGCGGTCGAGCGAAGCGGCCGCGGCCGGATCGCCGAGCGCCAGCAGCGCGGTGGCGAAGAGCGCGGCATTGATGGCGCCGGCCTTGCCGATAGCGAATGTCGCGACCGGCACGCCGCCCGGCATCTGGACGATCGACAGCAGGCTGTCGAGCCCCTTCAAGGCATGGCTTTCGACCGGCACGCCCAGCACGGGCACCGGCGTCATCGCCGCCAGCATGCCGGGGAGGTGGGCCGCACCGCCGGCGCCGGCGATGATCGCCTTCAGGCCGCGCTCGCGCGCCGTCTTGGCATACGAGACAAGGCGGTCGGGCGTCCGATGCGCCGACACGATCCGCGTCTCGAACCCGATACCGAGCTTTTCCAGCGTCGCGGTCGCGTGCTTCATGGTCTCCCAGTCCGACTGGCTGCCCATGACGATCCCGACCTGCGCCAATTCTTTTGTCACCGGCGCCGTCTTCCTTTTGTCTGAGTGAGGATGTTGTTTGAGCGTTAAGGGTGAGCAGGCATTATAGGGACCGGTCGGCATTGGGCAAGCAAGCCGGGCTCCCTCGATCGAAGGTTATGGGTAGGGAAGATCATTTGACGAGCGACGAGGATATGCCGTCGATTCCACCGGGCAAGATGTTCGGGCGACGGCGAAGCGATGCGGCCCTCGCGGCGGCCTTGCGAACCTTCACTGCCAAGGCGGGCCTGGATGAGGCGTCGTTGACGCCGAAGGCGCGCGAGGCCGTTCTCGATCTGCTGAGCGAGCTCGTCAGGCTTCGGGGCGAGCTCGACAAGGCGAGGACGCGCAGCACCACGCTGGAGCGGCTGGCGCATGAAGATGCGCTGATGCCGGTCGCCAACCGCCGCGCCTTCATGCGTGAGCTGTCGCGGCTGGTGGCGCTGTCGAAGCGTTATGGCAGCGAATCGAGCATCGTCTATATCGACCTCGACGATATGAAGGCGATCAACGACCGTCACGGCCACAATGCCGGCGACGCGGCGCTGCAGCATATCGCGCGCATCCTGGTCGAGAATGTGCGGCACGCCGATATCGTCGCCCGGCTCGGCGGTGACGAATTCGGCATCCTGCTGGTCAAGACCGGACGGTTCCACGCCGAGGAGAAGGCGGCGGCCCTCGCCGACCTGATCCGGTCGAGGCCGCTCGTCTGGGACGGCCACCCGATCTGGCTCTCCGCCTCCTTCGGCGCGCACAGCTTCAACGGCCAGGAAAGCGTGGAACAGGCGATCGAAGCGGCGGACCGGGCGATGTATCGATCGAAGCAGGCTGGCAAAGCGGCCGAGGCAAGTTAATATCGGGCGGCGCGGGCCGGAACCGCGCGAACCGATATCGGCGGAGCCAAGCGATGAGCGAGATCCAATCAGGCCCGGTCGAGATGGTCATCGTCGGCCGCGCGCGCGATCTGGGCGGTTTCGAGGTTCGGCGCGTCCTGCCTTTCGTCAAGCGCCGGATGGTCGGGCCTTTCATTTTTCTCGATCAGATGGGGCCGGCGCTGTTCACCGACGGGCGCGGCATCGATGTCCGGCCGCATCCGCATATCGGCCTCGCGACCGTGACCTATCTGTTCGATGGCGAGCTCATGCATCGCGACAGCCTCGGCACGGTGCAGGAGATCCTGCCCGGCGACGTGAATTGGATGACGTCCGGCGCGGGCATCACCCATTCCGAGCGCAGCAGCCTCACGGCGCGCAACGACGGAGTCCGGATGTTCGGGCTGCAATCCTGGGTGGCCCTGCCGAAGCGGCACGAGGAAACGGCGCCGAGCTTCGTCCATATCCCCAAGTCCGAGCTGCCCGTGGTCGAGGGCGAGGGCAAGCGCGTGCGCGTCGTCGCCGGCTCGCTCTATGGCGCGCGCTCGCCGGCGGCGAGCTTTTCCGATCTCTTCTATGGCGATGCCGTGCTCGAGGCCGGCGCCGTTCTCAACATGCCGATGGAGCATGTCGAGCGCGCGCTCTATGTCGTCGAAGGCGAGGTCGCGATCGGCGAGGAGAGTTTCGGCGAGGGGCAATTGCTGGTGCTGCGCCCCGGCGCCGAGATCCTGGTCCGGGCCTTGACGGAAGGCCGTGTGATGCTGTTGGGCGGCGAGCCGATGGACGGCCCGCGCACTATCTGGTGGAACTTCGTCTCGAGCTCGCCTGAGCGGATCGAGCAGGCAAAGGCCGACTGGCAGGCCGGCCGTTTCGCGCCTGTGCCGGACGATCCTGAGCGGATACCGTTGCCGGAGCAGGGCGTCTAGCCGCCTGTGCCGGCGGCGGCGGTGCCGTCTGGCCGGCGAAGGGGTGATCGGTCACCACCGGCACCTTGAGGCGGATCGTCTTCTCGATGTCGCGCAGGAAGGCCACTTCCTCGCGGTCGCAGAAGCTGATCGCGATGCCCTCGGCCCCGGCGCGCGCGGTGCGGCCGATGCGATGGACGTAGCTTTCGGGGATGTTGGGCAGCTCGTAATTGATGACGTGGCTGACGCCCTCGACATCGATGCCGCGCGCCGCGATATCGGTCGCGATCAGCACCGGGGTGGTGCCGGCGCGGAAGTTGGCGAGCGCCCGCTCGCGGGCCGATTGCGACTTGTTGCCATGGATCGCCTCGGCGCGCACGCCGTCGGTGGCGAGTTGCTCGGTCAGGCGATTGGCCAGATGCTTGGTGCGGGTGAAGACGAGCGCGCGCTCGATCGACTTGTCCTTGAGCACATGGGCGAGCAGCTGGCGCTTGAAGCCGCGATCGACGAAATAGACCGACTGCGCGATCCGCTCGGCCGTGGTCGCGGGCGGCGTCGCCTCGACGCGCACGGGATCGGTCAGGATGCTGCCGGCGAGCTTTTGGATGTCGGCCGGCACGGTCGCGGAGAAGAACAGCGATTGCCGCTTGGCCGGCAGCATCTTCAGTACGCGGCGGACATCGTGGATGAAGCCCATGTCGAGCATGCGGTCGGCTTCGTCGAGCACGAAGATCTCGATGTGCTTCAGATCGACATGGCCTTGGCCGGCGAGGTCGAGCAGGCGGCCCGGCGTCGCCACCAGGATGTCGATGCCGCGGCGCAGCCGCTCGATCTGCGGCACCGGACCGACGCCGCCGAAAAGGACATCGACCGAGAAGTTGAGATGCCTTCCATAGGCGCGCAGACTCTCGCCGATCTGGCTCGCGAGCTCGCGCGTGGGCGACAGGATAAGGGCGCGGATCGGCTTCTTGCCCTGCTGCGCCAGCGGGGCCGAGGCCAGGCGATGCAGCAGCGGCAGCGAGAAGGCGGCGGTCTTGCCGGTGCCCGTCTGGGCACAGCCGAGCAAGTCACGTCCGGCAAGAATTGGCGGAATGGCTTTCAGCTGAATGGGGGTAGGGATCGTATAGCCTTCTTCCTGAATCGCCCGTTGAATCGGCGCAAGAAGATTAAGCGTAAGGAAGTCGGAAATCAGAAGAACCTTTCAAAGTACGGCAAATGCCTCAGCGTCTTATATATTGTGCGCCGCAGCGGAGCGAGCGGGAAATGGTGTTAATTATGTCTGTCTGAGGTGTTTCGGGGGCAGAGGTGGGACATGGGCATGTTGGTCAGCTTCGGAGGATTGCCTGGGACAGGCAAAACCACGCTCGCGCGTCTGTATGCAAAGACACGCGGCGCCGCCTATCTCAGGGTGGACACGGTCGAGCAGGCGCTGCGCGATTCCGGCATGCTCGCGGGCGAGGTCGGGCCGGCCGGCTATCTGGTGATCTACGCGCTCGCCGAGGAAAATCTGCGGCTGGGCCGGCCGGTCGTCGCCGATACGGTCAACCCGCTGCGCATAACGCGCGACGCCTGGCGCGATGTCGCGTTCCGGGCGGGCGTCCCTCACGTCGAGGTGGAGATCATCTGCTCCGATCCCGAAGAACACCGGCGCCGGATCGAGATGCGCGGCAACGACATTCCCGGCTTGCCGCCGCCGACCTGGCGGCAGGTGATCGAGCGCGACTACGAGCCCTGGGACCGGCCGCATCTCGTGCTCGACACCGCCGGCCGGCTGCCGGAAGTGGTGCTGGCGGAATTGCGAGCCTGGATCGATAGTCGCGCCGGCTGACTTCTACCGCGCCAGGATCGCGTTTAATTCCTTGCGGAATTTCTCCGCGTCCTCGGGCTTCCGGATATTCGCGACGAGCCGGTCTGCGAGATCGGGAAGCGAGCGGGCCTGGGCGACCGTCTGCCTGACCAGGATGCGGGCGATCGGACCGACATGGAAGGCGAGCGCCGACTGGATGGCATCGAGCGTGGCGGGGGCGAGCGCCAGGCCGGGGGCGGTCGGCGAGGTCCGGCCGCTGGGGCCCGTTCCCGTGGCCGAGCGCGTGCCGCTGTTTCCCGGATCGCCGCGGCCGACCCGGCGGCGGAAGGCGTCGCGGTCGGCATCCTTCGTGATCGCCCGGGCCAGCAGGTCGATCAGCTCGTCATTGCCGCTCGCCCGCTTGGCGGCGTTGCCGACCAGCACGCGCGCGACCGGTCCCAGGAACTGGCCCAGATGCTGCTCGGCCAGCTTCAGGAAGTCGGGCGCGAACGGATAGGGCGCTGCCGCCGGCGTCGGCGAGCCGGGGCGGATGATCACCGTCCGGTCGCTGTCCTCGGGCAGCGCCAGGGTGGCGCGCAGGGCAGCTGCGAATTCCGGCGCCGCCTGATAGCGCTGCGCCGGGTCCTTGGCCAGCGCCTTGGCCAGGATAGGGGCGAGCTGCGGCAGGCGCGACTGCTCGATCGGCTCGATCGGGGCGGGGTCGGGGCCGCCCAGCCGATAGATCGTGTCGTTGAGGCTGCCGCCGCTGAAGGGCGGCTTGCCGGCCAGCATCTCGTAGAGGATGGCGCCGGCGGCGAAGAGATCGGCGCGATGATCGACGGCGTGCCCCGTCACCTGCTCCGGCGCCATGTAGCTGGGCGTGCCGATCATGCCGCCTTCGAGCGCGTCCGACCCGTGCCGCGCGCGCGCAATGCCGAAATCGGCGATCTTGGCCTGGCCGGCCGGGGTCACCATGATGTTGGCCGGCTTGATGTCGCGATGGATGATGCCGAGCCCGTGCGCGCAGGCGAGCGCGTCCAGGATCTGGAGCGCCAGCGCGATCGGGTCGAGCGTCGCCCGGCTTTCCGGCTCGCGCAGCAGCCGCTGGAGCGTCTTGCCCTCGACCAGCTCCATGACGATGAAGGGGTTGCCGTCATTCTCGGCATAGTCGTAGACGCCGACGATGCCGACATGGGCGCAGCGCCCGGCCGCCTGCACCTCCAGCCGGAACCGTTCAAGATAATCGGCCTTGGTCTCGGCATCGAGCGTTTCGGCCCGCACGACCTTGATCGCGACGGTGCGGCCGATCACCGGGTCCTCAGCCTTGTAGACGATGCCCATGGCGCCTGCGCCGAGCTCCGCGATCGGACGATAGCGTCCAAGGCTTGGCGGCAACGGCGGCAGGGTCATCGAATCTTGCTATCCGCGTCGTTCGAGGTCGTGCATCAGCCGGGCGGTCCCTCCAGGAGCTTGAAGGCGCTTTCCAGGCTGCGGCGCATGCGATTGAAGGATTGAGACAGCGAGGCGATCTCGTCCTTGCCCGGCCGTTCATACTCCTCGGCTTCGAGATTGCCCAGGCTCACCTCGTTCGCCACGGCCGAAACCTTGACCACCGGCTTGATGATGACATAGCGCAGCAGCACGTTGAGGATGATCATGATGGCGACGAACACGCCCAAAAGGATGGCCATGAAGGTGATGAATAGGCTCTGGGCTTTGGCCAGCGGCAGCGCCATCGGCACCGACACCACCTGCGCGCCGACCGTCTCGTGGAGCTGCCAGCCGAAGCCGTTGGCGGTGCCGTAGACCTGGGTCATCACCGCCGGCGCCTTGTCGGGCGTGCTGTGGCAGGTCAGGCAGTCGGCGTCCTCGATCGTGATCGGGCGGGTGAGGTTGAGCGAGCGGCCCGTGGGCGTATCGCGTTCGCCGATGAGCTCCGTCTGGCCCGGATGCTGGCGGAAATTATTGATGAAATCCGCTTCCCAATCGGTCGACCGGTCGACCGGATTGGTCGGATTGAGCGTCGCTTCCTTGTAGGTGAAGGCGGGGAAATGCGTCTGCACCTCATGGAAATTGGTCTGGGCCGCGAAGGACGGGACGGATGCGGCCAGGAACTTGCCCTTGGATTCGATGCCGATGATCGGATCGATCTCGTGGGTGGTGTAGTTCCGGATGGCGTTGGCCGCCGTCATCATGATGCGGGCGTTCTGCAGCACCTGCTCGCGCGCATTGTCGACGAACAGCGAGTGCAGGAAGAGGCCGGTTCCGACAAAGCCGATGATGAAGGCGACCAGGATCGCCAGATTGAATTTCGCCGACAGCCCCATCAACGTGCTCCTAGCAACGCCATTCCGGCGCCATCATATCCGACCGACCGGAAAGGCAAGAGTTTCAGCGCGCCCGGCGCTGTGATCTCTGCGGGGCCACGGCGTCCTTTTTCAGTGCGGGAAGGTGATGACATTTCGGACGGCGCCGCCGTCATGGAGCTGCTTGAAGCCGTCATTGATGTCCTTGAGCGCGATATGGCCGCTGATCAGATGGTCGAGCTGGAGCTGGCCCCGCAGATAGAAATCGATGAGGCGGGGCATGTCGACCCGGAAGCGGTTCGAGCCCATGAGCGAGCCCTGGATCTTGCGCTCGGCCAGGAAATCGCTGCCGCGCAGCTCGATCTTGACCCCGACCGGGATCATACCGACGACGGTGGCCGCCCCGCCGCGCCCGAGCATGGCGAAGGATTGCTCGGCCGTGAGTTTGGCGCCCAGGCATTCGAAGGAATAGCGCACGCCGCCGCCGGTGAGCTCGCGCACCTGCTTCACGGGATCGACTTCCTTGGCGTTGATCACGTCGGTGGCGCCGAGCTTCTTGGCCAGCTCCAGCTTCGCCGGCAGCGTGTCGATGGCGATGATGCGGTTGGCGCCCGCGATCGCGGCCCCGTTGATCGCGGCGAGGCCGACGCCGCCGCAGCCGATGACGGCGACATCGGTGCCCGGCTCGACCTGGGCGGTATGGAACACGGCGCCGACGCCGGTCAGCACGCCGCAGCCCATGAGGGCCGCGCGGTCGAGCGGCATGTCCGGGCGGATCTTCACCAGCGCATGCTCATGCACGACCATCTGCTCGGCGAAGGAGGAGAGGTTGAGGAACTGGTGCATGACATCGCCCTTCCAGCTGAGCCGGCGGGCGACGCCCGGCGGCAGCTTCACGTCGGGCGTATTGCAGAGCGAGGGATGGCCGGTGACGCATTGCTCGCAATGGCCGCAGAACACCGACAGGCAGGTCACGACATGGTCGCCCGGCTTGACGTAGGTGACGTCGCTGCCGACCGCTTCGACCACGCCCGCCGATTCGTGGCCGAGCACGCAGGGCATGGGGTGGGGATAGGAGCCTTCGGCGAAATGCAGGTCGCTGTGGCAGATGCCGGCGACGGCGGTCCGGATCAGTACTTCGCGCGGTCCGGGCTTGGCGATCTCGACATCCTCGATCGTCATCGGCTCGTTCACCGCGTGCAACACCGCTGCCTTCATTGTCGCTCTCCCCACCGGCCAGATGCCTGTTTTACGTTGAAGGCGGGCGAGCGTGCCGCTCCGCCGCCGTTCTGCGCGGCGGCCGATATTGCTCGACAAATCTCTGCGCTGTCCAGCCTCGCCGGGGATGCCTCCCCGGCCGTCGGAATAAATCGTATTCCGCCGATCCGGCTACCTCGACTCAACCGGCCGGCCCACTTTCTCCACCAGCGGCACCGAGCGAATGCCGGGGCCTAAATGGAGAAGATCATGAGCGGAAAATTGGAAGGCAAGGTCGCCGTCATCACCGGGGCCACCTCCGGAATGGGCCTCGCGGCGGCCAAGCGGTTCGTGGCGGAAGGCGCCTATGTCTATATCACCGGCCGCCGACAGGACCGGCTGGACGCGGCCGTGCGCGAAGTCGGCAAGAACATCGCCGGCGTGGTGGCCGATTCCGCCAAGCTCGAAGATCTCGACCGGCTGTTCGCCCAGGTGAAGGCGGAGAAGGGGCGGGTCGACGTGCTCTATGCCAATGCCGGGACGGGCGAGTTCGCCGCGATCGGCCAGGTGACCGAGGAGCATTTCGACACGACCTTCGACCTCAACGTCCGTGGCACGCTGTTCACCGTGCAGAAGGCGCTGCCGATCTTCAGCGACGGCGGCTCGATCATCCTCACCGGCTCGATCGCCAGCATCAAGGGCTACCCGGCCTTCGGCGTCTATAACGCGACCAAGGCGGCGCTGCGTTCCTTCGCCCGCACCTGGCTGGTCGATCTCAAGGACCGCAAGATCCGCGTGAACGTGCTGAGCCCGGGTCCGATCGAGACCGGGATCTTCGATCTGCTGCCCAAGGGTGCCAAGGAGCAGTTCGTGGCGCTCATTCCCCGCGGCACCATCGGCCAGCCTGAGGAAACCGCCAGCGCGGCGCTCTTCCTCGCGTCCGAGGAGTCGAGCTTCGTCAATGGTGTCGAACTGTTTGTCGATGGCGGCACGGCGCAGATCTGAGCCGTGCTTATCGGGCCGGTCGCGGGACCGGCCCGATAGCCACTCAGTCCAGAAGCGTCAGTCTCGATAGGCCGGAGCGCCCCACGGCGCACTCGTCGCCCCGCCATCGACGACGATCTCGGTGCCGGTCACGTTGGCGGAATCGTCCGAGGCCAGGTAAAGGGCTGCCTTGGCGATCTCATCGGCCTCGCTGAACCGGCCGAGCGGTGTCGTCCGGCCAACCCGCTGCTCCAGCGCTTCCGTATCGGCGGCGGTCTTCGTGCGGTTTGCCCAGATCGGCGTCCTGGTGGCGCCCGGCGTCACCTGGTTGACCCGGATGCCGCGCGGTGCCAATTCGGCGGCGAGGTTGCGCGTCATGCCGCGCACGCCCGCCTTGGTCGCCGCATAGGCGGAATAGAAAGGTGCTCCCAGCACGGCATGGACCGACCCGTTGAGGATGATCGAGCCGCCGTCCTTGAGATGGGGGGCCGCCGCCTGGACGGTGAAGAAGACGGCAGTCAGATTGGTACGGACGATCTGCTCGAAGGCCTCGAGCGTGGTCTTGCCGACCGGCGTCAGGCCGCTGACGCCGGCATTAGCGAAGACGATGTCGAGCTTGCCCAGTTTCGCCGCCGCCTCGGCGACGGCGCGCTCCGTCGCCTCGACATCGGTGGCGTCGGCCTGGAGCGCCACCACCTTGTCGCCGAACTCGGCGACCGCGGCGTCGAGGCTCTCCCGCTTCCGACCGGTGATGGCGACGCGCGCGCCCTCCGCGATGAAAAGGCGAGCGGTGGCCAGACCGATGCCGCTATTGCCGCCGGTAATCAGGGCGGTCTTGCCTGCCAATCTCATGACACTCTCCTTGTCGGCGATGAAAATAGGATTATGATCATCATCTAATCAGGATTGTGATCATTATCCAGAATGTCAAGGTGCTGTAGAGGAGCGGGTGGGCATGGGCCACTCACAAGCGGAGAAGGCGCAAACTCACGAGCGGATCGTCAATATCGCAGCGCGGCGCCTGCGTGAGAAGGGGCTCGACGGGATCGGCGTGGCCGAGCTGATGCAGGAGGCGGGCCTGACGGTCGGCGGCTTTTACAGGCATTTCGGCTCGCGCGACGATCTGGTTCAGGAGGCGATCGCCGCCGCCTTCGCCAAATGGCGGGAGCGGACGGAACGCCGACCCGCCGGCGGCGAGCCGATGAGTCTGAGCGGGTTGGTCGATATCTATCTGAGCCTCGCCCATCGCGACAATGTCGGCGGCGGCTGCACGCTCGCCGCCCTCATGGGCGACATTGCGCGTAGCGGCGAGCGCACGCGCGCACTCGCGACCGACCAGGTCCGGCACGATATCGACCAGGCTGCGGCCCTCATCGGCCCGGACGCGCAAAGTCGGGCGCAGGCGATTCTGGTGTTCAGCGCGCTCCTGGGCGCGATCGGTCTGGCGCGCGCCGTTTCGGACGAGGAACTGTCGGCCGAGATCCTGAGCAGCGTGAGGACGCTATTGAAAAGCGGCGATCAGCCGTGACTCTGGCGGCTGTCGGCCGGCGCCTCGTCGCGCCGGTCCAGCCCGTAATCCCGCAGCACCGCGGCAACGCGCAGGCGGTAATCGGCGAAGACACCGCGCCGCCCCTTCGCCTGGGTCGCCCGATGGCCGGGCAGGTTGCGCCAGCGTTGCACGGCCTCCTCGTCGCGGAAGAAGGAGAGCGAGAGCAGCTTGCCCGGCTCGGTCAGGCTCTGGAACCGCTCGACCGAGATGAAGCCGTCGATCTTCGCCAGATCGGCGCGCAAGACGGCGGCGAGGGCGAGATAGGTCGCCTTCTCGCCCGCCGCCGGCCAAACCTCGAAAATCACCGCGATCACGGCCGCACCACGCGGCGGAGGAAGATCCGCTCCTCGCGGCGGATGAACTGCTCGCGCTTGGAGAAGGCGTAATTCTCCCGGCCGAGCGGGTCGGCGAGGAGCCGTGCCCGATATTGCTCGTAGGCGGCGAGGTTTTCGATGTTGTAGGCGGCATAGGCCGTCGTCGCCGAGCCCTCATGCGGGGCGAAATAGCCGATGAGATCGGCGCCGCAGCGCGGAATGGCCTCGTTCCAACGTTGCGCATATTCCTCGAAGGCGCCGATCTTGTACGGGTCGAGCTCGTAGCGAATGAAGCAGGTGATCATGGCGATGTCCTCCCTTTCGACGAGATCAGAATAGCCGATTGGCGTACGACAATAGTTCGGCTATGATCGAAGTATGAAAGACGGCCCCGTCATCGCATCCGTCGCCGCCCTCCTCGGCGATCCCGCTCGCGCCAACATCCTGACCGCGCTCATGGACGGGCGGGCGCTGACCGTGAGCGAGCTCGCGGAGGCGGCCGGCGTCACCATCCAGACCACCAGCGGTCATCTCGCCAAGCTGACCGCGGCGCATCTGCTGGTACCGGAAAAGCAGGGGCGGCATCGCTATTTCCGCCTGTCCGGCCCGGATGTGGCGCAGGTGCTCGAAGCGCTAATGGGCTTGGCGCAGCGAACCGGAGCGGTGCGCGTGCGGACCGGTCCCAAAGATGCGGCCTTGCGCGAAGCCCGTATCTGCTACGACCATCTCGCCGGCGAGCGCGGGGTCGAGTTGCTCGACCGGCTGAAGGGGCAGGGTCTCATCGCCGGCGAGACGGAACCGCGCCTGACCGAGGCGGGGCGGCGCTTCTTCGCGTCGTTCCAGATCGATGTCGCCGGTCTCGAAAGCGGGCGGCGCCCGGTCTGCCGCCATTGCCTCGATTGGAGCGAGCGGCGCAACCATCTGGGCGGCGCGCTCGGTGCCGCGATCCTCGACCAGATGATCGCGCGCGGCTGGATCCGGCGCGAAGACGGCAGGGTGCTGCACTTCACCCCGGAGGGCCGCTCGCGGTTCCAGGCGGAGCTTCCCGCCTGACCGGCCTCTTCCATTGCGGACGCTCACGTCCGCTGTGTTCGGATTTGCGGCCCGTTTTTCCAATGTAGCCCGTCATCCATCTTCAGGCTCAACGCTCCGTTTCGTGGGCCTGGAGATTGATTATGACGACCGCCGCCATCCCGGTTTCTCGAAACGCGCCGCTCCATTGGCTGGCGCTCGGGGCCTTCGCCGTCGGCACCGAAGGCTTCATGATCGCGGCCATCCTGCCCAGGATCGCCTCGGATCTGTCGATCAGCATCGCCGCGGCGGGTCAGATCGTCACGGTCTTCGCCCTCTCCTACGCCTTCAGCTCGCCGATCCTGACCACGCTCACCGGCAATATCGACCGCCGCAACCTGCTGATCTTCTCGATGGCGCTCTTCGCCGTCTCGAACCTGGTCGCGGCCTCCGTGCCGAACTATTGGACGCTGATCGCGGCGCGCGTGCTGCTCGCCTTCTCGGCCGGACTCTACGTGCCCAACGCCAATGCGCTCGCGGGCCTGCTCGTTCCGCCCGAGCGGCGCGGCCGGGCCATCGCCATCATCAATGGCGGCCTGACCAGTGCGATCGCGCTCGGCGTCCCGCTCGGCGCCGTCATCGGCAACAATGTCGGCTGGCGCATGACCTTCGTTGGCGTGGCCGTGCTCGCGAGCGTGGCGCTCGTCGGGCTGATGACCGGGCTGCCGCGCGATATCGGCGCCGGAATGACGGCGACCAGCCTCAGCCGACGCGTCAAGGTGCTGCGCCAGCCGGGCGTGCTCGGCGCGCTCATCGTCACCATGCTGTGGGCGATCGGCGGCTACACGGTCTACACCTATATCGCTCCCTTGCTCGCCGCCACCGTCGGCCTTGCGGGCGAGGGCGTCGGCTATGCCGTGTTCCTGTGGGGGCTGGCCGCCGGCATCGGGCTGGCGATCGGCGGCAGTCTGGTCGACCGAAGGGGCGCCGACTTCGTGGTCGCGCTCTGCCTGCCGCTGACGACGCTGGCGCTCGTGAGCCTGTCCGCCTCGGGCCTCTTCCTCTCCCAGACGGCGGCGCTCGTCCCGGTCATGGCCGCCATCGGCCTGTGGGGCGCCAGCCATTGGGCGTTCTGGCCGGGCCAGCAATCGCGCCTGATCGCCACCGCCGGTCTCTCGGTCGCCCCCGTGGCCCTCTCGCTCAACGCCTCCTTCATGTATCTGGGCTTCTCGCTTGGCGCGATGCTCGGCTCCTTCACCCTGATGAAAGGTGAAGTTCAGGATCTCGGCCTTGTCGGCGGTTCCTGCATCCTCGCCTCTTTCCTGCTCTTTCTCGCCACGCGGCGCAAATAACCGTCGCCGCCTCGGAGACGGGCAGGAGGATCAACCTGGATTGGAAGAGGGTCGCCGCAACGGGATGTTACGACGGTAACGGGAAGCATCGGCGCCGGACATCGCGGTGTAATCATCCATTCCTACGCCTCTGTGGCAGCGGAAACTTACGAGGCTGGAATCATGACGCCGGAACATGTTGATCAAGCCGTCGATGCCTGGTATCGCGCGATCGACAAATTTGTGAAAGCGCAGCCCCGCGGGGCGATCGAATGGGGCGCGCGCGGCGTTCATCACATCGTCTCGGACACGCAGCTGGTCATCTTGAACGGCGTCTTCTGTGCCGATCGCCAGCCGGACCCCGCCACCGTCGCCGCGATCGCACCCGCAGCGGCAGCGGCCGGTCTGCCCTGGAGCATCCAGATCCGAAGCGAAACGCCGCCGGCCGATATCGTCGATATCGCCGCGAGCTATGGGCTGACCAACCGGATCGAGCTCCCCTTCATGCTCAAGCCGCTCGATGCGTCGGTCGCGG
The DNA here is from genome assembly GCA_035539155.1 of Aliidongia sp. Taxonomy (GTDB): domain Bacteria; phylum Pseudomonadota; class Alphaproteobacteria; order ATCC43930; family CGMCC-115725; genus JAXDMU01. The sequence continues at coordinate 97,919 of DATLIZ010000029.1, forward strand.
ACATGGGGGGCGAGAAGCTGGCGACTGTTCGCGTGACGTCGCCGGAGGATAGCGCTGCCTACGTCGCAGCACTCGCCGGCGGTTTCGGTGGTCCCCCGGAGATTTTCACGCCCTTCGGCTCTCCGGCCGTCCTGGGCGCGCCCGGCTTCTCCGGTTATCTTGCCGAAGTGGAGGGTGTGCCGGTCGCCACGGGCCTTACCGTCCTCGACGGCGAGTGGGTCAACATCTTCAACATCTCCACGCTTCCCGATCATCGCCGGCGCGGCTATGGACGCGCGATCATGGGCAAGATCCTGAGCGACGCTTATGCGGCGGGCGCGCGCCACGCCCTTCTCCACAGCTCGTCTGACGGCCGGCACGTCTATCCGGGGTTGGGCTTCCGGACAGCGGAAAGCTGGGCGGTCTTCGTCGCGGACAAGAAGGCCGATACCATCAGTCCGTGACGGACAACCCCCGCATCCGGACGGTGCGGGGGCTCCAGACGTCAGCGCCCGCCGTTGACGATCTCGCCGAACAGATCCTTGTGTTCGTGCGGCGGCGCGCGCCAATAGGGTGGCGGCGCCTCGACCGTGCCGCCGAGCTCGGCTGCGGCGTGCCAGCCCCAGCGCGGGTCGTACAGCATGCCGCGGGCAAGCGCGACCAGATCGGCCTTGCCGCCGGCCACGATCTCCTCGGCCTGGCGCGGCTCGGTAATGAGCCCGACCGAGATGATGTTGAGGCCGGTCGCCTCGCGGATCGCATCGGCGAAGGGCACCTGATAGCCGGGGCCGATGGTGATCTTCTGCAGCGGCGAGATGCCGCCCGAGGAGGCCGAGATCCAGTCGACGTTCCGCTTCTTGAGCTCCTTGGCGAAGGCGATCGTCTGTTCGACATCCCAGCCGCCTTCGACCCAGTCGGTCGCCGACACCTTGACGCCGAGCGGCATATCCGCCGGCAGCACCGCGCGCACGGCATCGAAGATCTCGAGCGGGAAACGCAGCCGATTTTCCAGCGAACCACCATACTCATCAGTGCGCTTATTGGAGATCGGCGACAGGAACTCGTGGAGGAGATAGCCGTGCGCGCCGTGAAGCTCGATGCCGTCGATCCCCAGCCGCACAGCCCGTTCGGCCGAGCGGACGAAGGCGTCGCGCACGCGGTCCATGCCGGCGCGGTCAAGGGCGAGCGGCGGTGCTTCGCCCTCCTTCTGGGGTACGGCCGACGGTGCCAGCGTCACCCAGCCGCCCGCGGCGACGGGAATGAGCTGGCCGCCCTCCCAGGGCACCTGGCTCGACGCCTTGCGCCCGGCATGTGCGAGCTGGATGGTGACGGGGATGTTCGAATAGCGCCGTACGGGTTCGAGCACGCGCTTCAGCGCCGCTTCGGTCTCGTCGTTCCAGAGCCCGAGGCAACCTGGCGTGATGCGGCCTTCCGCTGTCACGGCGGTCGCCTCGATGAACAGCATGCCGGCGCCCGACAGAGCGAGGCCGCCCAGATGAATCAGATGCCAATCATTGGCGACGCCGTCCACGGCCGAATATTGGCACATGGGCGAGACGACGATGCGGTTGGGTAAAGTCACGCTTCTCAGAGAAAACGGAGAGAATAGGGTGCTCATAGCCACTCCTTGATCGGGGAACGTCCGTTCGTAAGTAAGGCTTCTGCAATGCGAGAGTATTCTTCCCGGCTTCCGAACATAACGGACGGAAAAGTCCGATGCCACGAAAGCTTACGGAAACAGGTTCTCGGCGAGAAAGCTGATGAAGACGCGGAGCTTGGGCGAGATATGCCGGCTCGACGGCCAGACCGCCCGGAACACGCCATTATGGTCGGTCTGATCGGCGAGCACGATTTCGAGTGATCCGGCCTCGATCTGCCGCCGGATGGCGAAATCCGGCACGCAGGCGAGGCCCTGGCCCAGCTCGGCCAAGGCGACCAGCGGCTCGATCGTGCTGACCGCGGCGGTCACCGGCAAATTCACCTCGCTCACCAGCGGCCAGCGCTGGAGCTTGCCCGTCGTCGGGTAGCGGTGATGCAGGCAGGCGTGGCGGGTGAGATCGTCCGGCGTCTCGGGCCGGCCGGCGCGGGCGAAATAGTCGGGCGAGCCGACCACTTGCAGATGGTAGTTTCCGATCGTCCGGGCCATGAGACGGGAATCGCCGGCCTCGCCCGTCCGCACCACCACATCGTAGCCGCCATCGATGACATCGACCAGAAGGTCGGTGAAATCCATGTCGAGCTCGATCTCGGGATAGGCGCTCATGAATCGGCTCAAGGTCGGCAGCATCAGCATGCCGACGAGCGGCAGGCTGACCCGCAGCTTGCCCTTGGGCGCGCCCTTGGTCTCGGCGAACTCCAGCTCGATCGCCTCGATCTCGGAGAAGATGCGCCGGCAGCTGTCGAGGAACAGCTTGCCTTCCTGCGTCAGCGTGATGCTGCGGGTGCTGCGATGGAACAGCCTGACGCCCAGCCGCTCTTCGAGCCGCGCCACGGATTTGCCGATCGCCGAGGAGGACACGCCGAGCTGTCGCCCGGCATCGGTGAAGCTGCGCATCTCCGCCGCGCGGGCGAAGGCCGTGAGCGCCCCCAAACTGTCCAAGCCTCGCCCCTCCGACTTCAGACATTTTTGTCCGCTGAGGTCGGCAGCATACGACAAGGCCGGCCGGTTTGAAACCGGCCGGCCGACGAGGTCCGGAGACGGTCGCACGCGGCGGCTCAGGCCGCTTCGACCGCTTCCCGGTAGGGAACGAAATCCGTATAGCCCCGATGATCGCCGCCCCAGAAAGTGTCGCGGTCATACGAGGTCAGCGGCAGATTGCGCCGCAGCCTCTCAGGCAGGTCGGGATTGGCCGAGAAATGCCGGCCGAACGCGACCAGATCCGCATCGCCCCGATCGACGATTTCCTGCGCGCCCTCGCGCTCGAAGCCGCCGGCGGCGATGATCGGGCCGGTGAAGATCCGGCGAAGCTGCGCCGCCGCGACCGGCGGACGGCCTTCCACCGGGGCCCCGTCGCCGACGATGCGCGGCTCGATGATGTGGAGATAGGCCAGGCCGAAGCGGTTGAGCTCACGGGCGACGTAGCCGAAGGTCGCTTCCGGGTCGCTGTCCGACATCGACGCCCAGCTTCCGCTCGGCCCCAGCCTGACGCCCACACGGCCCTCGCCCCAGACCGAGACGGCTGCCTCGACCACCTCGAGCAGCAGTCGCGCCCGGTTCTCGACCGGGCCGCCATAAAGGTCGGTGCGCTTATTGCTGCCGTCCTGGAGGAATTGATCGAGCAGATAGCCGTTGGCGCCATGGATCTCGACGCCGTCGAAGCCCGCCCGTTTCGCGCGGACGGCACCCTGGCGGAATTCCTCGACGATGCCGGGGATCTCCTCGATCCCGAGCGCCCGATGCGGCGAGACCGAGACCCAGCCATCCTTGGTGAACACGATCTGCTCGAAGGGCACGACCGACGGGGCGACCGGCGGCACGCCGCCGGTCATGTCGACATGGCTCTGCCTTCCGACATGCCAGAGCTGAAGGAAGATGCGGCCGCCCTTGGCATGGACGGCGTCGGTGACCTTGTGCCAGCCCTCGACCTGCGCGTCGGAATAGATGCCGGGCGCCCCCAGGTAGCCGCGGCCGGTCACCGACACGGTCGTCGCCTCGGCGATCTGCAGCCCGCCCTTGGAGGCGCGCTGGCCGTAATGGGTGGCCATGAGGTCGCCGGGAATATCGCCCGGCTGCTCGGAGCGCAGGCGGGTCAACGGCGCCTGCACGATCCTGTGCGAGAGCGCGATCGAACCGATGCTGATGGGCGTATAGAGCTTCGACATGGCTATCTCCGGTCTCGGATGTCGGAGGTTTCCCGAGATCTTCCGCTGCTGGAGATAGCCTGTGGACGCCTTGAGATTAAGCCGCCCGGAAGTCGTAATACTTCGGATACCGGTGTCCGTAATTGGCGGCCCGGATCACCGATGTCCGCTCAGGCGGCCTTGCCGAGGTCCGCGGCACGCACCACGGGGAAGTCGATGTCCGTCTGGGCCACGATGTTGATGAGGTTGGTGAAGGTGTTTTCAACGACGACGCCGACGATCTCGACGATCTGCGCATCGGCGTAGCCGGCGTCGCGCACCGCCTTCACCTCGGCGTCGCTGACCTTGCCGCGGGCTTCGGCCACCTTGGCGGCGAAGCGGACGGCCGCTGACGCCTTCGCATCGCTCGAATCGCCCTTGCGGTTGAGCGCGATCTCTTCCGGGCTGATCTTGGCGAGGTTCAGGCCGAGATAGGTGTGCGCGGAGAGGCAATAGTCGCACTCGTTCACCTGGGCGACGGCGAGCGCGATCCGTTCGCGCGTCTTGACGTCCAGCGTCTTGCTCAGCGCGCCGCTGACGGCGGTCATCGCGGCAAGCGTCGCCGGGCTGATCGAGACCAGCCGGAACAGGTTCGGCACGACGCCCAATTGGCTGTGGACGGCGTCGAGGATCGGCTTCGAGGCGGCGGGAGCGTCGTCACGAGCGGGAATGGCGATACGGGACATGAGTAATTCTCCTGTAGGAGGGCCGCTACGGCCCTGATTCGTAAGCTGGGCGCTTCCAGAACGGAAAATAATCGGCTAAAAATGAAAGACATTATCTCAATATAAGAAAGAGAGAATGGACCGACTCGAGGCGATGTCGATTCTTGTGGCGGTCGTGGAGGGCGGCAGCTTCACGGCAGCGAGCCGCCGTCTCGACATGCCATTGCCGAGCGTGAGCCGGAAGCTCGCCGAGCTTGAAGCCCATTTGAATGCCCGCCTGCTGACACGCTCGACCCGACGGCTGACGCTCACCGACGCGGGCGCTTCCTATGTCGAAGCTTGCAGACGCATCTTGGAGGAGGTCGGAGACGCCGAGCGGGCGGCCTCCGGGGAATACGCCGCACCCAAGGGGGAACTGGTCATCACGGCACCGGTCGTCTTCGGTCGCCTCCATGTCGTGCCGGTCGTCATCGCGTTCCTTGCGACCTATCCGGAGATCAATGTCCGGATGGTGCTCTCCGACGGGAATGCGCATCTGCTGGATGAGCATATCGACGTGGCGGTGCGCATCGGCTCTCTGCCCGACAGCAGCATGGTCGCGACTCAGGTCGGGCTCGTCCGCCTCGTCGTCTGCGGCAGCCCCGACTATTTCGCCCATCACGGGGTCCCCAAGACGCCCGGCGACTTGACCCAGCTTTCATGCGTCACGTTCGACGTGCTCGGTTCGGCCGCGTCATGGGTCTTCCCGGCGAAGGCGGAGGGGCGGGAGCGCGCCGTGCCGATCCGGTCGCGCTTCTCGGTCAATACGGCGGAGGCGGCGCTGGATGTCGCCATGGCCGGCGTCGGCGTGACGCGGGTATTGTCCTATCAGGCGGCAAAAGGCGTCGAGGAGGGCAAGCTGCGGGTGGTTCTCGACCATTTCGAGCCGGCGCCGACCCCGGTCAGCCTGATCCATGGCGCGAAGGGGCAGCTTCCGCTGAAAATGCGCAGTTTTCTCGATTTCGCCGCACCGCGCTTACGCGCCCGCCTTGCCGGTCGGGGCTTGAGCCCGGCCCTGTGAAGGGCGGCTATGAGTGGTGCGGGCGGTCGGAATCGAACCGACACTCCTTTCGGAACCGGATTTTGAGTCCGGCGCGTCTACCAGTTCCACCACGCCCGCAACAGGCCATCATGCGGCAGATCGATGTTGAATGCCACAGCTCGCCGAGCCCGTCCAGCCCCTTGCGCCGTTATAAAACGAGGTCTTCGGTGCCGTCGAAATCGGTGGAAAGGCTGAGATCCCGCCATTGCCGCTGGGCGTCGAGCTTCGCCATGTCGTTCTGCTCGATCGCCTTGTAGGCATCGCTGCCGAGGATCAGCCGCAGCGGCGGTTCTGGGAGGCCGGCGAGATGCAGGATCGCGGCGGCCGCCTTCGCCGGATCGCCCGGCTGCCTGCCGTCGAAGGCGCGCTGGAAGCGCGCGGTCCTGCCGACCGTCTCGGCATATTCCGGACGGCCTTCGCTGAGGCTGGTCGAGCTGCCGGCGAAATCGGTGCGGAAGCCGCCGGGCTCGACGATCGTCACCTTGATGCCGAGCGGTCCCACCTCCTTGGCCAGCGCCTCGGAAAAGCCCTCCACACCCCATTTCGCGGCCGCATAGGGCGCTCGGCCGATCGGGCCGATCCGGCCGCCGACGGAGGAAAGCTGGATGATATGGCCGGCCCGCCGCTCGCGCATCATCGGCAGAACCGCCTTGGTCAGGATGATGGTGCCGAACAGGTTGGTCTCGATCTGGGCGCGGAAATCGGCGAGGTCGGTATCCTCGATCGGTGCCACATTGCCATAGCCGGCATTGTTGACCAGGATGTCGAGCCCGCCGAACGCCTCGGTCGCGGCTTGGACGGCGCCGGCGGCCGCCCGCTCGTCGGTCACATCGAGCGCGACGGCGCGGACATTGTCGCCGTGACGCCGCACGAGCGCCTCGAGCCCGGCCGGGTCGCGCGCGGTGGCGACGAGCTTGTGGCCCGCGGCCAGCACGGTTTCGGCGAGCGCACGGCCGAGCCCGCGGGAGCTGCCGGTGATGAGCCAGGTCTGGGGCATGATGATCCCTCCTTGGATTGATCAGATTGTGGGGGTCGAGCCGCCATCCATCCGGAAGGTGGTGCCGGTCATGAAATCGCTGAGCGGGCTCGCGAGATGGCAGACGATGGCGGCGATATCCTCGGGCTGGCCCAGGCGTTCGACCGTCTGCTTGATCACATGCTTCAGCACAGCTCCCGGCCGCGTTCAGCATCGATGCCGGAGCTGCTGCCGCTGACGAGCGCGCGCTTGCCGGTGAGTTGCATATCCATGAGCCGATCCCGATCGTGCAGGCAAGGCTGGCGCCAGGCCGAGAGGTGAGTTAGACAACTCATCATCTAGGACGGCAGCGACATAGAGTCAAGCTGAGTAGCTTACCTCTTATCTCGGGAGCAGGCATGAGCGAGGAGGATTATCACCGGCGGATCAAGGCGGAGAAACGCGAGGCGGCGCTCAAGGCGGCGATGGAGCTCTTCGCCGAGCAAGGCTACGGCCGGACCTCGCTGCAGCAGATCGCCCAGCGCGCCGGCCTGTCGACCGCAACCTTGTTCAAGCGCTTCCCGACCAAGGGCGCCCTGTTCGAGGCGATCGTCGAGGCATTCTGGCGCCTCGAGGGGCCGGAGGCCGTGCTGCCGCCGCCAGGCGATCCCGAATCCGGCCTCAGGGCATTGGGCGCAGACTACGCCCAACGGATGCGGCGGCCCGAGATGGCGGCGCTCTATCGCCTCATCATCGCCGAGATCCGGCATTTCCCCGATCTCGGCCAGTTGCAGATGGACCGGAACAAAGTCCCCTATCAGAGCCGCATGGCCGAGTATCTTGCGGCCGAAGCGCGGGTCGGCACCTTGGCCATCCCGGATGCGACACGGGCCGCCCATCAATTCATGGGGCTGATCGCGGCCGAGGTGCTCAATCCCGGCCTGCTGCGTCCCGATTTCGCGGCGAGCGATGCCGAGGTCGAAAGCGCCGTCGAGGAGGCTGTGGCGCTCCTTGTCACGCGGTACCGGCCGCCGCCCGCCTAACCGCCGGCAGCGTCGATAAGATCCAGCCTTGCCGATTGCCGGCCGTCCGGTCTGCTGATACACCGGGCGGCGCCATATCCTCGAGGCCGGCCTTGCTGCAACGCGTCTATGACTGGATCCTCGCTCACGCCCAGAAGCCCTATGCGGTCTGGCTCATGGCGGCGATCTCCTTCACCGAAAGCTCGTTCTTCCCGGCGCCACCCGACATCTTGCTAATTCCGATGGTGCTCGCCGACCGCCGGCGGGCCTTCTGGCTCGCTACCGTGGCGACGGTGAGCTCCGTGATCGGCGGGTTTCTCGGCTATGCGATCGGCTATTACGCCTTCGATACGATCGGCAGCTTCATCGTCGACCATGTGGTCGGCGCGCAGGTCTTCGACAGCCTGAAGGCGCAGTTCGACGAATACGGCTTCTGGGCGATCATCGTCAAAGGGGCGACGCCGATCCCCTACAAGATCGTGACGATCCTGTCGGGCTTCCTCCACTTCGACTTGGCGCAATTCACCATCGCCTCGATCATCGCGCGCGGCATGCGCTTCTATGCCGAGGCGGTGCTGCTCTATTATTTCGGTGCTGCGGCCAAGGATTTCATCGAAAAGCGGCTGCTGCTGGTCACGACGGCGGTGGCCGGGCTGCTGGTCGGCGGTTTCGTGCTTCTGAAGGTGCTGTGACCATGCGCGTCGGCTTGTACATTCCGGTGCTGCTCATCCTCTCCCTTGCGGTGATCGGCGGCGCTCTCATCTTCCAATATGCGGTCGGGTTGGTGCCGTGCGAGCTCTGCCTCTACGAACGCTGGCCCTGGTACGCCGCGATCGTCGTCCTGGTGGCGCTGCTCGTCGCCCGGCCGTCGGCGCTGGTGCCCTGGACGCCGCTGCTGCTCGGGCTCCTGTTCGTGGCCTCCTCGGCGCTCGGCATCTATCATGTCGGGGTCGAGCAGCATATCTTCCCGGGCCCCGATGCCTGCACCGGTCCGGCGCTTCACGGCCAGACCATCGAGGAGCTGACCCGGCAATTGCTGTCGACGCCGGCGGTACGCTGCGACGAGCCGCAATGGAGCCTGTTCGGCGTCTCCCTCGCCGGCTGGAACGTGGTGGCCTCGCTGATGGCGGTGCTGCTGTGCTTCCGGGCCTGGCAACGGACGTGGCGTTAGGAGAGATGGCGATAAGGATCGCGAAATGACCAAACCCAGCCTCGACCGTTCGCTGCCCGGCGATCCGCCGCCGGCCGAGCAGGTGAAGCGGATGATCCGCGTCGATCATGCCGGCGAGCATGGTGCCGCCCGCATCTATGAGGGGCAGCTCGCGATCATGGGGCGCGGCCATCTCGGCGCCACCATCCGTAAGATGGCGGAGCAGGAGCGCGTGCACCGCGCCGCCTTCGACAAGCTGCTGGTCGAGCGGCGCGTGCGCCCGACCGTGCTCGGCCCGTTCTGGGACATGGCGGGGTTCGCGCTCGGCGCCGCCACGGCGCTCATGGGCGAGCGCGCCGCCATGGCCTGCACCGTCGCCGTCGAGGAAGTGATCGACGAGCATTACCGCGACCAGATCGAGGCGCTGGGCGAGCACGAGCCGGAGTTGCGCGGGCAGCTCGAGCAGTTCCGCGCCGAGGAGCTGGAGCATCGCGACACCGGGCTCGAGCATGGCGCCGAAGAGACGCCCGGCTACGAGGCGCTCAGTGCCGCGATCAAGACCGGCTCGCGCCTCGCCATCTGGCTCGCCACACGTTTCTGAAATCCGGGAACCGCTCAATGCCGTTCGTTCAGCGGGGCGATATCGCCCTCCATTACCAGATGGTGGGTGCGGGGCCGCGCCTGCTCGTCATCACCGGCACGGGCGGCGATCTCCGCCGCCGCCCCGGCATCCTCGACAGCCCGCTCGCCCAGCGCTTCAGCCTGCTCGCCTACGATCAGCGCGGGCTCGGCCAGTCGAGCAAGCCCGACCGCGCCTACAGCATGGAGGAATACGCCGAGGACGCGGCCTTCCTGCTGGGCGAAATCGGCTGGGACAGCGCCGCCGTGCTCGGCATCTCCTTCGGCGGCATGGTGGCGCAGGAATTGGCCTTGCGGCATCCGGCGAAGGTCGAGCGGCTGGCGCTCGCCTGCACCTCGCCCGGCGGCGCCGGCGGGGCGAGCTATCCGCTGCACGAGCTGATCGGCCTCGATATCGAGACGCGGTCGCGGCACCTGATGGGGATCGCGGATACCAGGCTCGATGCCGCCTGGGTCGCGGCCGATCCCGCCCGCGCCGCGGCGATGCTCGACGGCGCGATCGCGGCGATGCGGCCGATCGATCCGGACGACGCGGCGGTGGAGATCGGCGCCCGCCGGCAGCTCGAAGCGCGCATCGGGCACGATACGTTCGACCGGCTGCCGCAATTGCGGATGCCGGTCGGGATCTTCGGAGGGAAATATGACGGGATCGCCCTGCCGGCGACGCAGAAGAGGATGCAGCGGCAGATCCCGGGCTCGACGCTCCGCTTCTTCGAAGGCGGGCATCAATTCCTGCTGCAGGACCCGGCCGCCGCCCCGGCCATCGGCGAATTTCTCGCTGGACAGCTGTCGAAGCTATAGAGGTTGTTCATCCGAGCTGGGCTTGAGAGGTTGGGGTTGCGAAGCGCCAACTCATGAGCCGGAGGTGCCTGGATGAACGTGCACAAGAGCGCGCGCCGCCCGACGCCCCAACTAAGGTCGCCTCCTGGTTCGTAACCATGCGAACAAGACGAAAAGCACAAGATCTTCTAGTAATTGTATGTCGGGATATGCGTAAATGTCCATTTACGGTAAAATAATATTGATATTCCTTATATCTTTTCCATTATGTATGTTATTCATACTGAAGAGTGATGACGACATCTCAACGATATTGTTAACGCGAAAGCCGACCCAATTAGAGGCCCTTCGACGTCTTCGCTATGTACTGGCGCGCGGAGCGGCGGCTGCCTCTGGTGGATATATAATAGCTCTTGAGATAATAAAGAATGTTATAGTTCCCTACCGTTTGATGGTCCTACCGGATCAAGGAAATCGACGATCTCTGGCTATTATAATAATTCTAATATCCTGTTTTACCTTCCTTTTCATCCTGAGAGTCTGACTCATAATGTTTATGGTGGATATCATGGGTTTGCGATCCGCCGGGTCATGAGCTGAACGGAGGCCAGGAGGAGCCAGGCGGTCGAGCTTTCGATGGTCTGCTCGAAGTCCTTGGCCAAGCGGCGATTGCGGC